>NZ_JBVJFB010000005.1:146516-630360 GCF_055588065.1 Streptomyces sp. NPDC046308 | reverse complement strand
TACTACTTCAAGGACTTCTGGAACGCGGACACGGGCATGCTGGCGGCGTTGCACGTGCTGGCGGCGCTGGGTGGCCAGGACGGTCCGTTGTCGGCCCTGGTGGCCTCCTACGACCGGTATGCGGGTTCGGGTGAGATCAACTCGACGGTCGACGACCAGGGGGCCCGTCTGGCGGCGGTGAAGGCCGCCTACGCGGGCGGCGAGGGCGTCACGGTGGACGAGCTCGACGGTCTGACGGTGACGGGCGGGGACTGGTGGTTCAACGTCCGCGCCTCCAACACCGAACCCCTGCTGCGGCTGAACGTCGAGGCCCGCGACGAGGCGACCCTGGCGAAGGTCCGCGACGAGGTCCTGGCCCTCATCCGCGGCTGATTTCAGCCCCGCCGGCGTTTGAGGCGCGGGTCCGGGCGGAGCCCGGTGCCCGGCGGAGCCAGGGTCCCAGACGGCGGACCCCGGCCACGGCGCCGCACCGGCTCACGCGGACCGGCGCCCCCCGACCCGCGCAAACTCCCGCCGCCCGGCCACCGGCACAGGCACGGGCGCAGCCCGGTACGCGTACGCCGCCGACATCAACGTCATGTGGTGGTGCCACCCGGGAAACGACCGCCCCTCGAAGTCGAGCAGGCCGAACTCGTCCGCCAGCGCGCCGAGCGTCACGGTCGAGCGGGCCGACTGCCGCGCCAGGTGCAGCAGGTCGTCCATCCGGTGCCGGCTCATGTTGGTCAGCCAGACCGGCCCGCCCCGCTGCCCGGGCCCGGAACGCCGTTCGCCGAACAGGCGGTAGGTCTGGTGGGTCCCCGGGGCCTCCGTTTCCCCGCCCGGTACGCGGACCAGCGCCGAGTGGATGCGCAGCCGCTGCGGGCGCGCGCCGGGTCGGGTGAGCAGCGCGGTGTACGGGTGGCTGGTGTTCCCCAAGCGGGCCAGGTCGCCCGCCGTGGACTCGCGCCCGGGCGTACGGGCCGGCTCGCCGCCGTGGACCGTACCGGCGGGGCTGACGCCGAGGGTCGGTGGGACGGACACGAGGAAGTCGTGGCCGCGGCGGCCGAGCAGGCCGATCACCGCGGCCGCGTTGCCGAGGCGGCTGATGTCGGCGACCACGGGGACGCGCGCCGCGGAGGTACGGGCGGCGACCCCGTCGGCGAGCTCGACCACGAGGGACTCCGGGCTCTGGTGCACCACCTCGGGGGAGATGCGGGCCCGCCGGCGCAGGATGGGGTCCGCCGTCCAGGTCTCGGGGAGCACCAGCCGCCAGTCGACCGGCACGCTCATGCCGTCCAGGGACAGGAACAGCCCGAATCCGAACTGGCAGTTGACCATGCGTCCGGCCGCCGGATCGAAGCGGCGGTGCACGCCGACCGAGTGCTCACCGCGTTTGGGGAAGCAGACCTGCCCGATCGTCCAGGCGCGCACCGTGTGCCGTTCCTCCGCCCAGCGGAGCAGTTCGGCGCGGGCCGGCTGCCAGTCCCAGGGGCTCGCGTTGATGAACTGCTGCAGGGACTGGGAGGCGGTGGGCGAGTCGGTGACGGACGCGGCGAGCCGGCGTACGGACTTCTTGCCCGGGGTGGTGAGCAGTCCTTGCAGGTAGACCCGCGCCCAGCGGCGCTGGTCGGCGCGCGGTAAGTGGCCGAAGAGGCGTTCCGTGAACGCGTCGAGTGCCGTGTCACCGGCAACCAGGGCTCGGGTCCTCGTCTGTGCCGTCATCTGTCTCCCCCTCCACGGTGGACGCCGGCGTGCGTCGTCGATGAAGTAAGAATACAGAACGTTCGTTTTTTTTCTAGCGAACGTATGGCGTCCTGGGCACGACTTCGGCACGTTGGTGATCCGGGGTCGTCGGCGCCGGCGGCGGTGCGGCCACGGAGGCTCCGGACGGCATCGGGACACGGGCCGGGCAGGGGCGCTTCTTCGTCAAGTCGGCGTTGTGCGCGGTCGGCACCGGGGTGACGCTGGAGGTCGCCCGTCTCCGCCGAGGACGCACGGGCGAGTCAGGAACGACCCGGATGGCAGTGATAGTGCAGTGGTAAAGCAAGAGCGAGCCGTGCGCACCCGTAATCATCTGATCTCGGTGGCCGCCGCTGAATTCGACCGCAACGGATATGACGGGACATCGCTTTCCCGGCTGAGCCGCTCCGCCGACATTTCGATCGGAGCAGTCACCTTTCATTTCGCGGCGAAGGGTGAGCTGGCCTCGGCGGTCGAGAATGCCGGCTGGAGCGCCACCCGCAGAGTGGTCGAGGGCGTGACCGCCCGTGGGGGCCCGGCGCTGGACACCCTCTCGGCGCTCGTCCTCGCCCTGGGCCGGCTCGTCGAGACGGACGTGGCCGTACGCGCCGCCGCGCGGCTGACCCAGGAGCGCGCGGGCGCCGGCCCCGAGTGGTGCTGCTGTTGGCTCCCCGAGGTCAGGGACTTGTTGGAGCAGGCAGCCGCGCAGGGGCAGCTGGACCCCGAGATCGACCCGCGCCCGGTCGCCGTGCTGACGGCGCATCTGGTGGGGGGTGTCCTCGCGCGGGCCCGCCGCGCCCGCACCGGGCGCCCCGGCGAGGTCACCGGCGAGCTCGGGGAACTGTGGTGGCTCGTCCGGCGGAGCATCGCGGCAGCGCCTGCGGAGAGGTCCGCGGAGGGGCCGGAAGATCGGGCGTCGGAGGGGCCGGCCGGTTCCGAAATGCCCAAGTAGGCGGAAGCCTCAGGAATTTATGGCTGATGCGCGGCGATGCGGTCTAGCGTCACCGGTATGAATTCCACACCCTCTCAGATAACCAAGGCAGTGATCCCCGCCGCGGGGCTCGGTACGCGATTCCTGCCGCTGACCAAGGCCACCCCGAAGGAAATGCTTCCGGTGGTCGACAAGCCGGCCATCCAGTACGTGGTGGAAGAGGCGGTCGCGGCGGGGATGTCCGACATCCTCATGGTCACCGGACGCAACAAGCGGCCCCTCGAGGACCACTTCGACCGCAACTACGAGCTGGAGGAAGCCCTCCAGCGCCGGGGCGATCAGGACAAACTCAACAGCGTCTGCGCCTCCACCGAGCTCGCCGACATCCACTACGTGCGCCAGCGCGACCCCAAGGGGCTCGGACACGCCGTTCTGTGCGCAGCCCCGCACGTCGGCCAGGAGCCGTTCGCGGTCCTCCTGGCCGACGACCTGATCGATCCCCGCGACCCGCTGCTGGCCCGGATGGCCGAGGTGCGCGCCCGGCTCGGCGGCAGCGTCGTGGCCCTCATGGAGGTGGATCCGGACGCGATCCACCAGTACGGCTGCGCCGCGGTGGAGCCGTCGGCCGGCGATGACGGCGTACGCATCACCGAGCTGGTGGAGAAGCCGGAGCCGGGCACCGCGCCCAGCAACCTCGCGATCATCGGCCGCTACCTCCTCGACCCCGAGATCTTCGAGGTCCTGCGGGGTACGAGCCCCGGACGCGGCGGCGAGATCCAACTCACGGACGCCCTGCGCACCCTGGTGCGGGCCGGTCGCCCCGTGCACGGGGTCGTCTTCTCCGGTCGGCGCTACGACACCGGGGACCGGGCCGAATACCTGCGCGCCACGGTCCGGCTCGCCTGTGAGCGCGCGGACCTGGGCCCGGAGTTCCTGTCCTGGCTACGGGAGTTCGTGGCGTCGGAGCAGCTCACGGCGGTGTGAACACCACCCGGTGGGCGACCGGGGATCTTCCGCGGTCGCCCACCCCGCCGGACCGACACCTTGCCGACTTGCCCAAATCTCAACGGGGTTCGGCTCCTCGATTGGTTACCGAACGGTAGTTACGTAATTTCTTCCCGGGGCCGACGAACAGCACGGCGCCCGAGGCATCGAGTGCACGAAAGGAGGTGAACTTCATGGGCAAGCCCAACGCGAGGCGCGAGAGGCACGGGAGGAATGCGACGGACACCCCCGACGCCGCGTTCCAGGTGCCGGTCGGCGCACTGCTCGCGGCGGATTCCCCCCGCACCGTCCACGTGAACGAGAGCCACGCACAGGACCTCGCCCATTCCGGGCGGGCGCTGCCGCCGCTGCTCGTGCACCGCCCGACCATGCGGATCATCGACGGGACGCACCGGTTGCGGGCCGCCGTGCTCCGCGGGCAGCACACGGTGGGAGTGACGTACTTCGACGGCAGCGCCGAGGACGCCTTCGTCCTCTCGGTCGAGGCCAACATCAGTCACGGGCTCCCGCTGACGCACGCGGAGCGGACCGCCGCGGCGTTACGGATCCTGCGGACCCACCCGGACTGGTCCGATCGCGGGATCGCGCAGCGGACCGGGCTGGCGGCCAAGACCGTCGGGTCACTGCGCCGCCGTGCGGGGCCCGAGCCCGCGCCGCCCGGCCGCATCGGCCAGGACGGCCGCGTGCGGCCGGCCGATCCGGTCCGCGGCCGGGAGGCCGCGGCCCGGCTGCTCGCCGGCCGTCCCACGGCTTCCCTGCGGCAGATCGCACGGGAGGCGGGCATCGCGCCCTCGACCGTACGGGACGTACGGCGCCGGATCGGCGAGGGAGCGGATCCCGTGCCGGCCGTCCAGCGACGCTCGGGCTCGGGCAACACCCCGGGCGCGACACGGCTGCCGGACCGGGGCGGGGGGCAGTCACTGCCCTCGCTGGTCACCGGCCTCTGCAAGGACCCCCTGCTCAGGTTGAGCGAGGCGGGAAGGCTGCTGCTGCGCATGCTCGATCTCCAGGTGAGCGGCTTGCGCCAGTGGGAGCGGATCGTCGCCGCGGTACCCCCGTACCGCGCCGAGACCGCCGCCGCCGCGGCCGCCCAGTGCGCGCGCGGCTGGCAGGAGCTGTCCGAAGAACTACGGCGCCGGGCCTCGGCGCAGACCCCTGCCTGAGCCGGCTTCCCCGGCCAGTGCCGGCCCTCCGAGGTGAGGGCCTCCGTTGTGATGGAAAGGACGTATGGCGATGTCGGTTGTCGAGGGTGCGCGTGTTGATGCGGGTGCGGGGGGTGGTGTTGGGGGTCCGGTCCGTTTGGACGGGCGTCTGCGGTTGGTGTTGGTGGTGCTGCTGGTGGCGCAGTTCATGCTGGCGGTTGATTTCTCGATTTTGAACGTGGCTTTGCCGGTGATCGGTGACGGGCTTGGTTTCTCGTTGTCGAACCTGCAGTGGATCGCGACGTCGTTCGCGTTGTGCGCGGCGGGTTTCACCCTGTTGTTCGGCCGGGTCGCGGATCTGTTCGGGCGTCGCAGGTTGTTCCTGGTGGGTCTGGCGGTCCTCGGTCTGTCGTCGTTGGCGGGTGGTCTGGCGAACAGTCCGGAGATGCTGTTGGTGGCCCGTGTGTTCCAGGGTCTGGCGACGGCTGCGGTGACGCCGGCGGGTCTGTCGCTTCTGACGACGTCGTTTCCTGAGGGGCCGTTGCGGCAGAAGGCGCTGGGTTTGAACGGGGCGTTGATGTCGGCTGGTTTCACGACGGGCGCGATCCTGGGTGGTGTTCTGACGGATCTGTTGTCGTGGCGGTGGGCGTTCTTCATCAATGTGCCGGTGGCGCTGGCGGTGTTGTTCATCGCTCCTGCGGTGATCAAGGAGTCGCGTCCGTCGGTGCGTCCGAAGCTGGATCTGCCGGGTGCGACGGCGGTGACGCTGGGTCTGCTGGCGGTGATCTACGGGTTGACGCAGGCGGGTGAGCACGGTTGGGGTTCGGGTTCGGCTCTGGGCTGGCTGGCGGCGGGTGTGGTGCTGCTGGTGGTGTTCTATGCGATCGAGTCGAGGAGTGCGGCGCCTTTGGTTCCGGTGTCGGTGCTGAAGCGGAAGAAGGTGGCGTGGGGCAATATCGCGGGTCTGATCGCGTTCTTGACGGAGACCAGTCTGGTGTTCCTGATGACGCTCTACCTGCAGGAAGTGCTCGACTTCTCGCCGCTGACGGCGGGTCTGTCGTTCGGTGTGCTGGGTATCGGGACGGTGATCGGGGGTTCGATCGCTCCTCGGGTGATCGGTGCGACGTCGACGCGTGCCACGTTGATCGTCGGTGGTGTGCTGCAGGCGGTGGCGACGCTGAGTCTCGTCGCTTTGGGTGAGACGTCGTCGTCGATGTGGCTGTTGCTCGTGGCGACGTTCGCGGGTGGTGTGGGCAACATGCTGGTGATCGTCGGGTTCATGGTGACCGCGACGACGGGTCTGCCGGATCACGAGCAGGGCATGGCCACGGGTTTGGCGACGATGACGCAGCAGATCGGTATCACGATGGGTACGCCGATCATGTCGGCGATCGCCGCGGCGAACACCGACATTCATGCGGGCATCACCACGGCGGTGATCGTGAACACGGCGATCGTGGTCCTCGGGACCCTCACCACCGCCCTCTTCCTCCGCAACAAGGCGGCGAAGGACCTCACTTCCGCCTGAGCCCCGCAGCTCAGGGTTCCCCCCAGGAGGCGGCTCCGGCACGCCCACCCCCGCCGTGCCGGGGCCGCCTCCCCTTCCTCCTCAAGGTCTCCTCTTCCCAAGGAACGTGATGGACCTCCGTATCGAAGACCGCGTGTACCTCGTCACCGGCGCGTCGTCCGGGATCGGCGCGGCGACCGTCCGGCTGCTGGCCGCCGAGGGCGCCGTCGTCGTCGGTGTCGCCCGCAAGCCGTGGGACACCGAAGCCCTCGGCGACCGCGTCAGCACCGTCGCCGCCGACCTCACCGACCCCACCGCGGCCCGCCAGGTGGCCGACACCGTGATCGAGCGCCACGGCCGGCTCGACGGCCTCGTCAACAACGTGGGCGCGCTGGAATCCCGTACCGGCTTCCTCGACGTGACCGACGAGCAGTGGGCGAGCACCTTCGACGTCAACTTCCACTCCGCCGTCCGCATGACCCGCGCGGCCCTGCCCGCGCTCCTGGAGACGGGAGCGGGCTCCCTCGTGCACATCGCCAGCGAGGCCGCCCGCTTCCCCGACCCGGGCATCGTCGACTACGCCGCCTCCAAGACCGCGCTGCTGTCCGTGTCGAAGTCCCTGGCCGCGGAGTTCGGCGTACGCGGGGTGCGCTCCAACGTGGTCTCGCCGGGGCCCACCCGGACGGCGCTCTTCGACGCGCCCGGCGGCTTCGCCGAACAGCTCGGGGAGCGGTTCGGCCTCCCCGCCGACGAAGCCGTCCAGCACTTCATCCGCGTGGTGCGCGCGCTGCCGAGCGGCCGCATCGGCACGCCCGAGGACGTCGCGGGCGTCGTCGCGTACCTGCTGTCACCCCTCGCGACCCAGGTCACCGGCGCCGAGTGGAGCGTCGACGGCGGCGCCCTGCGGCAGATCTGACGCGGGCCGATGCGCGCTTCCCTCCTCGCCCTCGCCATCGGTGCCTTCGGCATCGGGACCACCGAGTTCGTCATCGTCGGCCTGCTCCCGGAGGTCGCCGACGACCTGTCCGTCTCCATCCCCTCCGCCGGCATGCTGGTCACCGGTTACGCCCTCGGCGTGGTGGTCGGTGCACCGCTGATGACCGCGGCCGGTGCCCGCCTGCCGCGCAAGACCATGCTCGTCGTGCTCATGGGCATCTTCATCGCGGGCAACCTGCTCTGCGCCCTCGCCGGCGACTACACCGCCCTCATGGGCGGCCGGCTGATCGCCGCGCTCACGCACGGCGCCTTCTTCGGGATCGGGTCCGTCGTCGCCGCCGACCTGGTGGCCCCCGACCGGAGGGCCAGCGCCATCGCCCTGATGTTCACCGGGCTCACCCTGGCCAATGTGCTCGGCGTCCCCCTGGGCACCTTCCTGGGCCAGGAGTTCGGCTGGCGCTCCACCTTCTGGGCGGTCACCGGCATCGGGATCGTCGGCCTGCTCGGACTCCTCACCCTGGTCCCGGCGCAGCCGGCGCCGGAGCGCGGGGCGCTGCGCGGCGAACTCGCCGTCTTCCGCAAGCCGCAGGTGTGGCTGGCGCTGACGACGACCGTGCTCGGCTTCGGCGGTGTCTTCGCCTCCTTCACCTATCTCGCACCGATGATGACGGAACTGGCCGGCTTCTCCGACGGCGCGGTCGCCTGGCTCCTCGTCCTCTTCGGTGTCGGACTGTGCGTGGGCAACGTGCTCGGCGGCCGGGCCGCCGACCGGGCGCTGATGCCCAGCCTGTACCTCATCCTGGGCGGCCTTTCGCTGGTGCTGGTGGTCTTCACCTTCACCTCACAGGCCGCTGTGCCCGCCGCGATCACCCTGGCCGCCTTCGGGGCGATCGGCTTCGCGACGGTGCCGCCGCTGCAGGCCCGCGTGATGCAGCAGGCCGCCGGAGCCCCGGCGCTCGCCTCCGCGGCGAACATCGCGGCCTTCAACCTGGGCAACGCCCTCGGGGCCTGGCTCGGCGGTCTCGCCGTCGCCCACGGCCTCGGCTGGACCGCGCCGACGTGGATCGGTGCCGGGCTCGCCGCCGCCGGTCTGGGTACCGCGGCGCTCTCCGGCCGGCTCGACCGCAGGACCCGGGGGCCGGGCCCGCTGCCGGCGGCAGGACTCCCCGCGGCACCCCTCTCCGTACAGCAGCACTCCGCCGGTGCCGGGTACGGCACCCACTCCATCGTCGAAGAGAAGTCGAGGTAGACCCACATGAACGGTGTCGATCGCCGGACCATGCTCACTCGCAGCGCCGCCGTCGTCACAGGCGCGGCCGTGGCCGGAGCGCTGGCCGGCCCCGCCGCCGCGGCCACGGCTCCCGCAGCCGCCGGAGCTCCCGGCACGGCCGTCGGAGCCGGATCCGTCGTGCGGCCGGGAGATCCCCGCTACGAGATGCTGACCACTGGCAACAACCAGCGCTTCGTGGCCCGCCCCGACTACATCAAGATGGTCCGCTCCACCGCGGACGCCGAACGCGCCCTGAGAGACGCCGTCCGCGCGGGCAAGCGGGTCTCGGTGCGCAGCGGCGGCCACTGCTTCGCCGACTTCGCCGCCCATCCCGACACCGAGGTCATCATCGACTTCTCGGAGATGACGCACGTCGGGTACGACCCGAAGTTCCGGGCGTTCGTCGTCGAGGCCGGCGCCCGTCTGATCAACGTGTACGAGGCCCTGTACAAGGGCTGGGGCGTCACGATACCCGGCGGCATCTGCTACAGCGTCGGGGCCGGCGGCCACATAGCGGGCGGCGGGTACGGCCTGCTCTCGCGGGCCCACGGCCTGGTCGTCGACCACCTCTACGCCGTGGAGGTCGTGGTCACGGACGGCCGGGGCGGCGTACGGACGGTCGTGGCCACCCGGGAGGAGAGCGATCCGAACCGCGAGCTGTGGTGGGCGCACACCGGCGGGGGCGGCGGCAACTTCGGCCTGGTGACCCGCTACTGGTTCCGCTCCCCGGGAGCCAAGGGCTCCGAACCCTCCGAACAGCTCATCTCCCCGCCGTCGACGGTCCTGGTGAGCGCCGTCGACTTCCCCTGGGAGCAGCTGACGGAGGCGAAGTTCACCCGGCTGCTCAAGAACTTCGGCGCCTGGCACGCCGCGAACAGCGCCCCCGACTCCCCGTACCGCCATCTGTCCAGCCTGTTCAACGTCAGCTCCAAGGCACACGGCAGCGTGGGCATGTTCACCCAGGTCGACGCGACCGTGCCGCACGCGAGAAAACTGCTCGATGACTACCTGGCGGCGATCACGGCCGGCACCGGGGTCACCCCGAAGGCACTGACCCGCGCCACCGGTGAACTGCCCGCCATGCCGCAGTTCGCGGAGCCCAGAACCCTGCCGTGGCTCCAGGCGACCCGGCTGGTCGGCACCAACAACCCGACCATCACCAATCCCACCTCCCGCGGCGCGCACAAGTCCGCCTACATGCGCAAGAACTTCACGGACCATCAGATCGCCGCGCTGTACCGGTACATGAGCCGGCCGGACTTCAAGAACCCGGACACGATGCTGGTGCTGTTCTCCTTCGGCGGTCAGGTCAACGCCGCGGCGCCCGACGCGACGGCCAACGCGCAGCGTTCGTCCATCTTCAAGATGTGCTTCCAGACCTTCTGGCAGGAGGAGAGCGAGGACGAGTTCTATCTGGGCTGGCTGCGCGGCCTGTACGAGGACTTCTTCTCGGCGACCGGCGGCGTGCCCCTGATCGACGACAGCACCGACGGCTGCTACATCAACTACCCCGACCGTGACGTCACCGATCCGCGCCGCAACCGCTCCGGCGTGCCCTGGCAGACGCTCTACTACAAGGACAACTACCCGCGCCTGCAGCAGGTGAAGAGGCGCTACGACCCGTCCGACTTCTTCCGCCACTCCATGTCCATCAAGCCCGCGCGAGGCTGACGCTCCGCGCGTTCCCGCTGGTCACAAGCCCCGTACCCCGGTCTCCGGAGTGCGGGGCTTCCGTCGTTCCCGCGCAGTCGTTCGAGTGGCCTTGGGCGTTCGTTGACTCCCCGGCCCGCTCCGGGAAAGCTGTCTCCTGGCCGGAAGAGGGCAGCTGAAAAGCCCCTCGCAGCGAGATCCGATCCCCTGGCCACCACCCGTCGAACAGGCCCGCGGCACCGCCGCGCCGCGCCCTCCCGCACCTCCTGCACCCTCCCGCGTCATGTCACGGCTCGACTCCCCACGTGTCAGAAAGTAGAGGAAGCCATGCGTTCCGTCGCCGTAGTCCTCGGCACCCGGCCGGAAGCCATCAAGTTCGCGCCGGTCATCCGCGCCCTCCAGGACGACCCGCGCTTCGAGCCCGTCGTGATCTCGACCGGGCAGCACCGCCAGATGCTGGACGAGACCCTCGACGCCTTCGGCCTCACCGCCGACGTCGACCTGAAAGTGATGGCCCCCAAGCAGACCCTCTCCCAGGTCACCTACCGGTCCCTGCGCGGCCTGGAGGACTACTTCGCCACCGCCCCCGCCGACGCCGTCCTCGTCCACGGCGACACCGCCACCACCCTCACCGGCGCCCTGGCCGGATTCCACCAGCGGATCCCCGTCGTCCACGTCGAGGCCGGACTGCGCAGCGGCCGGCTCGGCTCACCCTTCCCCGAGGAGGGCAACAGACGGCTCGTCGCCCAGGTCGCCGCCCTGCACCTGGCCCCCACCCCCGGGAACCTGGCGAACCTGCTGCGCGAGGGCATCGACGCCGGCACGGTCACCGTCACCGGCAACACGGTCATCGACGCCCTGCGCTGGGCCTGCGGCCGCGCCGACAGTTACGGCGACCCGGCCCTGGCCGACCTCGACACCGACCCCAGCCGGATCGTCCTGGCCTCCGCGCACCGCCGCGAGGCATGGCCACACCTGCCGCAGATCGGGCAGGCCCTGGCCCGCATCGCCGACGAACCCGGCGTACGCGTCGTCGTCCCGCTCCACCGCAACCCCGTGGTCCGCGAGGCGCTCCTCCCGCACATCGGCGGCCACCCGCACATCACCGTCGTCGATCCGCTGCCCTACCTCAGCTTCTGCAAGCTGATGGCCCGCGCCGACCTCATCGTCTCCGACAGCAGCGGCAGCCAGGAGGAGGGCCCCGCGCTCGGCAAGCCCACCCTGGTCCTCGGCGACGTCACCGAGCGGTCCGAGGCCATCGTCGCCGGCACCGCCCGCCTCGTCGGAACGGCCACCGAGGGCATCGTCGCCGCCGCCCTGGAGCTCCTGCGCGACCAGACCGCGTACGAGCGGATGGCCAACGCCGCCAACCCGTACGGCGACGGACAGGCCACCGCCCGCACCGTCGCCGCGCTCGCCCACTTCTTCGGCCTGGGGCCCGCCCCCGAGCCCTTCGTCCCCGACAGCGCCGCCGACGAGCTCAGCGTCGAGCTCGCCCGCACGGCCGCCTTCGCCCGCACCTGACCGAGAGGAAGCCCGCATGACCGCCACCCCGTCCGCCATCGAACGCCCGCTGAACTTCAGCACCCCGTACCTGAGGGCCGACCTCGTGCGCGACGCCGTGGACTACACCGTCGAAGGCCGCACCATCGTGGTCAACCCCGGTGTGACCCCCGTGACCATCGTCGAGGAGTTCCGCAAGACCATCCCCCCGCTGTCCTCGACGGTCCTCGCCGACACCCGCATCGAGCGGGCCGAGGCACTGCTCCTGCTGCGCCCCGCAGCGGACGACGCCGACATCAGCGGCATCGTCGAACAGCCCGGCTGGTCGCACCTGGCCGATCTGCTCGCCCCCGGGGAGTTCTCCCCCGAGACCCCGCTGTACCGCAGCCCGCAGGACGACATCAACACCGTCCTGTTCGACCCCGCCCACGTACTGGGCGAGCGCGAGACCGTACAGGACCAGCGGGAGTTCAACGTCCGCGCCAACCTGTGGTTCGCCCCCGCCGGCACCGACTGCTTCATCCACAACCAGCACGACTTCATCGAGGTGCACACCCAGGTCCAGGGCCTGGGCCGGATGCAGCGGTTCCGCAGCGAGGACCAGGCCTCCCTCTACCAGGACGTCCTGATGAGCCCGGGCTACACCACGCCGGACCCCTTCTGCGCCACCGGCCCCCAGTGCACGTACCACTACCCCCGCCACCAGTACCGGGCCGACACCGACTGCATCTGGCTCGCCATCGAATACCACCCGGTGCCCCGCGCCCTGCGCACCCTCCCCTTCCCCCAGCCCTCGTCTCCGCTCGCGACCACCCTGGAGAAGCACTGATGACCACCAACGGCAAGAACAACGAGACCGTCCTGCGCGCCCCGAAGTTCACCGCCGAGGTCGTCGCCGACCAGCTCCGCGACGGCTACTGGCTGGAGGCGCCCGACATCGACGGCGACGGCAGGCCCGACCTGTTCGGCTACGGACTGCGCCTCGGCGAGATCTACTGGTACGCCAACGACGGCGACTGGACCCGCCGGCTCATAGCCGACCGCATCAAGATGCCCGTGGGCGCCGACTTCGCCGACGTCAGCGGCAACGGCCACCCCGACGTCATCGTCTGCTACGACCTCTACGGCCCGATCGGCACGATCCACGACGCCAACACCGAAGGCGGCAAGATCGACTGGCTGGAGAACCCGGGCACCCCCGACAAGGACGAGTCGCGCTGGAAGCGGCACTACGTCGGCCGCGCCACCGGCATGCACCGGCTGCGCGCCGGCCACTTCACCCGCACCGACCGGCTCCAGATCATCGGCCTGCCGATCGTCGCCAAGGAAGACGTCCACGCCGTCCTGCCGGTGGTGCTGTTCACCCAGCCCGACGACGTGCACACGGCCGAGGAATGGCCGATGACCGTCATCGACGACAGCCACTTCCGAATGATCCACGGCGCCGAGAAGAAGCGGGGCCTGATCCCCGGCTCCGACCTCGAATCCCTCCTGCTGGCCTCCGACGAGGGCGTCACCTGGCTCTGGTTCGACGAGGACCGCCAGGAGTGGGTCCGCGAACTCGTCGGCACGGGCGAGCTCACGCAGTTCGAGCAGACCGGTTTCCGCGGCAGCGGCGACCTCAACGCGGGCCGCCTCGGCGACGACCCGATGGCCTACGTCGCCGCCATCGAGCCCTTCCACGGCAACACCGTCGCCGTCTACACCAAGGCCGCCGACGGCGAGGGCTGGAACCGCGTCCTGCTGGACGTCTACGGCGACCCCAACGAGAACGGCGAGGGCCCCGGCCACCAGATCGTCTGCGCCGACTTCGACGGCGACGGTGACGAGGAGTTCCTCGTGGCGCTGCGCGGCCCGTGGCCGTGGCAGGGCGTCATGTACTACAAGGCGATCGACGCCGCGGGCGGCGTCTGGGCCAAGTGGCGCGTCTCCGAGGAGTCCGTCGCCCGCATCGCCACCGCCGACTTCAACGGCGACGGCCGCCTGGACTTCGCCACCATCGCCTACTCCGTCCAGAACTACTACGTGGCCAAGGACGCCAAGCTCATGGTCTACCGCAACCAGATCGAGCAGTAGGCCCCTTCCACGGCCCCTTCCACGGGTCCTTCCGCGGCTCCTTCCGCCCTTCCCGGCAGTCCCGTACGCCCCTTCGCGCCGCCGGGACCGCGCACCGCACGGCGGAGCACGGTCCCGGCCGCCGTCCTCGACGAACCCCACTCCCGAAAGAGCGATTCCTGTGGCCTCCACGACGTCCCCCGACGCCGCGAAGCGGGCGAAGCTGCCCTCACTGACCGGCCTGCGGTTCTTCGCCGCACTCTCCGTCTTCTTCTTCCACTCGTCCCTGACCGACTCCCCGATCCCGCCGAACGCGCCCATCAACCCCTTCGCCGACGCCACCCTCGCGGACGGGTTCTCCACCGCCTTCGGCAAGGCCGGCTACCTGGGAGTCTCCTTCTTCTTCGTCCTCTCGGGCTTCGTCCTCGCCTGGGCCGCCAAGCCCGGCGAGCGCGTCACCGCCTTCCTCCGCCGCCGACTGCTGAAGATCTTCCCCAACCACGTCGTCGTCTTCGCCGCGGCGATGGTCCTCTTCGCCGGGTCGGCCGTCACCGGCGTCGCCGACTGGCTCCCGAACCTCTTCCTCATCCACACCTGGTGGCCGCAGCCCACCGTCAACCTCAGCGTCAACCCGCCCAGTTGGTCCCTCGGCAGCGAACTGCTCTTCTACATGCTCTTCCCGGCGCTCATCGTCCCGATCCGCAAGCTCCGCGGCCGGACGGCCCTGTGGGGCTGGAGCGCCGCGATGATCGCGGGGATGGTCGCCCTCCAGCTGGTGGCCACCTACTTCGTCCCCGACACCCCGAAGTCCACCATCACGCCCATCTCCGGGATGCAGTTCTGGTTCGGCTACCTGCTGCCCGCCGGCCGCCTCTTCGAGTTCGTCCTCGGCATCCTGCTCGCCCGCATCGTCCTCGCGGGCCTGTGGCCGCGCCGCGTGGGCTTCGGCGTCTCCGTCGTCCTCACGGTCCTCGGCTACGCCGCCGCGCTCGTCGCCCCGTTCCAGTACGGGTTCGTCGTCGCGACGATCATCCCCGTCGCCGCGCTCATCGGCGCCACCGCCGGCGCCGACGTGGAGGGGCGCACCACCTTCCTGCGCAGCCGGCCCATGGTCTGGCTCGGCGAGGTCTCCTTCGGCTTCTACCTCGTCCAGGGCGTCACGATCTTCTACCTCCGCTCGCTGCTGGGCGAGAACACCTACAGCGTGCCGGTGGCCCTCCTGGTGATCGCCGGCTTCTTCGCCGCGTCACTGCTCGGCGGCTGGCTCCTCTACCGCTTCGTGGAAATGCCCGCCATGCGCCGCTTCGGCCGCGCCAGGCCCCGTACGCCGTCCGCCCCGCCCCTGGACGTGGCCCCCGACGCGGCTGCGGCCCGTGCGCCTTCCGGTGACCGGACCCCGGTCACCGCGGCCGCCCGGGACTGACCCCGGCCCTACCGCTCCCCGCCCGTGTCGGCCTCCGCCGACGCGGGCTTCGGCGTGCCCCGGCCCGGGGCGCCGGACCCGGCCGTCAGGCTCGACAGCATGCGCAGGGCCGCGTCGGACGGAGAGGACTCCGGGGCGCTGTAGAGCAGCATCCGGTGGTTGGTGCCGTCCGTGAGGTGCAGGTTCTCGAAATCGAGGGTCAGCGGGCCCACGACCGGGTGGTGCAGCGTCTTGGTGCCGACGGTGCAGTCCCGTACGGGGTGCTTCGACCACAGCGAGGCGAAATCGGGGCTCTGCAGCATGAGCGACCCGATGAGCTCGGCGAGCGCGCGGTCCTCCGGATTGCGTCCGGCGACCAGGCGCAGCGCCGCCAGGGCCACCCGGGCCTCGCCCTTCCAGTCCGTGTAGAGCTCCCGGGTGTGCGGGTCGAGGAAGAGCATCCGCGTCAGGTTGGGGCGTACGGCGGGGTCCCCGGGGCTCGCGTAGTCGAGGTGCCCGGCGAGCAGGGCATGGCCGAGCGGATTCCAGGCGAGCACATTGTTGCGGCCGTCCAGGACGACCGCGGGCACCTGCGGCATCGCACCGATCAACCGGCGCGTGGTGTCCCGGGCGTATTCGGGACGGGGCGACTGGGCCCGCTTGGCGCGCGGCGGCCGGGCCAGGTTGAGCAGGTGAGCGTGCTCGTCCGGAGACAGCCGCAGGGCACGGGCCAGGGCGTCGAGGACGCTGTCCGAGGCGTTCGTGCTCTGCCCCTGCTCCAGGTGGGTGTAGTAGGTGATGCTCACGCCGGCCAGCAGGGCGAGCTCCTCGCGCCGCAGCCCGGGTACGCGCCGGCGGGTGCCGTGCGAGGGGAGCCCTACGTCCTCGGGCTGGAGCTGGGCGCGACGGGTGCGGAGGAATTCGCCCAGGGCAGTGGGAGTGTCCATGCGTTCCAGTGTGCCGGGGGAGGGGCGGGAACGCTGCCCGGGAAGGTGGCCCTGGCAGTGCTAGCTTGCCCGGCGCCAGCACAACCAGGGGGCTGGGTAACCCTCTCCGACCCGTCCAGAGTCGATGACGCAACGGCAACGGCTCGTTGCGTGATCGAGAGGAAGTGTCGCGATGTCGGTTGTCGAGGGTGCGCGTGTTGATGCGGGTGCGGGGGGTGGTGTTGGGGGTCCGGTCCGTTTGGACGGGCGTCTGCGGTTGGTGTTGGTGGTGCTGCTGGTGGCGCAGTTCATGCTGGCGGTTGATTTCTCGATTTTGAACGTGGCTTTGCCGGTGATCGGTGACGGGCTTGGTTTCTCGTTGTCGAACCTGCAGTGGATCGCGACGTCGTTCGCGTTGTGCGCGGCGGGTTTCACCCTGTTGTTCGGCCGGGTCGCGGATCTGTTCGGGCGTCGCAGGTTGTTCCTGGTGGGTCTGGCGGTCCTCGGTCTGTCGTCGTTGGCGGGTGGTCTGGCGAACAGTCCGGAGATGCTGTTGGTGGCCCGTGTGTTCCAGGGTCTGGCGACGGCTGCGGTGACGCCGGCGGGTCTGTCGCTTCTGACGACGTCGTTTCCTGAGGGGCCGTTGCGGCAGAAGGCGCTGGGTTTGAACGGGGCGTTGATGTCGGCTGGTTTCACGACGGGCGCGATCCTGGGTGGTGTTCTGACGGATCTGTTGTCGCGGCGGTGGGCGTTCTTCATCAATGTGCCGGTGGCGCTGGCGGTGTTGTTCATCGCTCCTGCGGTGATCAAGGAGTCGCGTCCGTCGGTGCGTCCGAAGCTGGATCTGCCGGGTGCGACGGCGGTGACGCTGGGTCTGCTGGCGGTGATCTACGGGTTGACGCAGGCGGGTGAGCACGGTTGGGGTTCGGGTTCGGCTCTGGGCTGGCTGGCGGCGGGTGTGGTGCTGCTGGTGGTGTTCTATGCGATCGAGTCGAGGAGTGCGGCGCCTTTGGTTCCGGTGTCGGTGCTGAAGCGGAAGACGGTGGCGTGGGGCAATATCGCGGGTCTGATCGCGTTCTTGACGGAGACCAGTCTGGTGTTCCTGATGACGCTCTACCTGCAGGAAGTGCTCGACTTCTCGCCGCTGACGGCGGGTCTGTCGTTCGGTGTGCTGGGTATCGGGACGGTGATCGGGGGTTCGATCGCTCCTCGGGTGATCGGTGCGACGTCGACGCGTGCCACGTTGATCGTCGGTGGTGTGCTGCAGGCGGTGGCGACGCTGAGTCTCGTCGCTTTGGGTGAGACGTCGTCGTCGATGTGGCTGTTGCTCGTGGCGACGTTCGCGGGTGGTGTGGGCAACATGCTGGTGATCGTCGGGTTCATGGTGACCGCGACGACGGGTCTGCCGGATCACGAGCAGGGCATGGCCACGGGTTTGGCGACGATGACGCAGCAGATCGGTATCACGATGGGTACGCCGATCATGTCGGCGATCGCCGCGGCGAACACCGACATTCATGCGGGCATCACCACGGCGGTGATCGTGAACACGGCGATCGTGGTCCTCGGGACCCTCACCACCGCCCTCTTCCTCCGCAACAAGCAGCCCCGCGACGCCAACGGCAACTAAGGCAACTCCGCCTTGTGACAGCCCTGCCGCGGCGGCGAACGTTGGCCCCAGGCACGGAGGGAAGGAAACCCGATGGCAACACCCACCCACTCGGCCGCCGGAAACAGCCGTGTCGCGGTCCGCTGGGAGCAGGCCCGCATCCCCTCCCCGTCCGGCCCGGTCCCCGCCCGGGTGTACCGGCCGGGGCCATCAGCACCGCACGGCTGGCTGGTATGGGCCCACGGCGGCAGCTGGCGCGCCGGATCCGCCCAGGACTGGCACGGCCCGACCGCCGAACTCGCCCGGTCCTCCGGTTACGCCGTCGTGAGCGTCGACTACCGGCTCGCCCCCGAGGTCCGCCACCCGGCCATGGTCGAGGACGTGCTGTCCGCCCTCGCCTGGGTCCGGGAGCGGGCCGGGGCAACCGCTCCCGTCGCCGTCGGCGGAGACAGCGCGGGAGCCACCCTGGCCGCCTGCGCCGCACTCGCCTGCCGCGACCGCGCCCTTCCCCTCGCCGCCCAGGTCCTCGCGTACCCGCCACTGGACCCCGGCTGCACCTCGGCCTCGTACCACCGCTTCCCCGACATGTTCCCCACGGCCTCCTACCTGACGGCGGCCTGGCAGGACTACCGCCAGCCCGGCCGGCCCGTGGCCGCGGACGGCACGCGCCTCTACAGCACCCCCTTCGAGGCGTCCGACCTGCGCGGCGTCGCGAGCGCCGTCATGGCCACCGGCGACCTCGACCCGGTCGGTGACGACGTGCACCACTACGGGCGCCTGCTGCGGGCGGCAGGAGTGGAGGTGGCCCTGCGGGAGTTCCCGCAAACGGGCCACGGAGCCTTCCTCCAGCCCGGCCGCCCCACCGGCGGGCACCCGACGGTGTCCCTGCGCGGCTGGCTGGGCCCGGCCCTGCACCTGCTCGCCACACCGGACGCCACCGGCGCCTGAGGCCAACCGGCCCGTTCCTTCCCTCTCCCCACCTCACCCCCCGTCCACCTGGCAAGGAGCCGACATGACCCCCGACGTGCCCAACCTTGACGCGCTACTGCGGCACTTCGCCGACCTGCGCGACGGCATCCACGGCGGAGCCGTGACCCGCCCCGACAAGGAGGAGCACTTCCGCACCGCCGCCCGCCTCCTGGACCCGTACGCCCGCCAGGCGCTCGGCGAGCTCAACGACGAACTGCTCCTCGGCCAGGGCGTGGTGGACGCGAGCGGCGTGCAACGCGCCGAGGACGGCAGCCTCTTCCACGCCTGGACCCTGTGGTGGGACGAGCAGTCGGCCGCCGACATCCCGCCGGTGACCCTGTACGCGCACTACGGCGCCTCCTTCCACCACCCCCATCTGCGCGGGGCGACGGTCTCCGAATGGCCGCTGAACGTCTTCGACGACGCCCAGGCCGCCGCCGAACTGCCCACGCTGCGTGCCATCGCCGCCGCCGACCTCCACAACCTGGTCTTCGAACGGGACTTCAGGATCGTGCCCGCGACCATGGCGGGTGCCACCGGTGTCCCCGCCCACCAGCACTGAAAGGCCATCCCCCATGACGAACCTGCGACTGTCCGTGCTGGACCAGACACCCGTCGGCGAGGACCACACCCCGGACCAGGCGCTGCGCGCATCCGTGGACCTGGCCCGCGTCGCGGAGGACCTCGGCTACACCCGGTACTGGGTCGCCGAGCACCACGGCTCCCCGGGCTTCGCGAGCAGCGCGCCCGAGATCCTCGCGGGGGCGCTGCTCGCCCGCACCTCGCGGATGCGGATCGGGACGGGCGGCGTGCTGCTGCCCCGCTACGAGCCGGCGAAGGTCGCCGAGGTGTTCGGCGTACTGGCCTCCCTCCACCCGGGGCGGGTCGACCTCGGCATCGGCCGGGCGGGCGGCCCCGCGCGGGACTTCCCGCAACGGCTGGCGGAGCTCCGGGTGCTGCTGGGCGAGGGGGGAGTCGTACCGCACGCACCGGTCCCGCCGCAGATGTGGCTGCTGGGCGCGGGACGAGAGTCGGCCCGGCTGGCGGGCCTGCTGGGGACCGAGTTCGCGTTCGGGCACTTCTTCTCCCCGGCCGGGGGCCGGGAGGCGTTCGAGGACTACCGCGCCGAGTTCGGGGCGGCCACCGGCCGCCGGGCGGGCGGTGCGCTCGCGGTGCGCGTGGTGACCGCGGACAGTGCCGGCCGCGCCGAGGAACTGGCCCAGAGCCTGCTGCTGTGGCGCGCCCGCAAGGACCTCGGTCAGGACGCCCCGCTGCCGTCGTACGAGACCACGCGCCGCCACCGGTGGACGGGCGCCGAGCTGGAGCGGGCCAAGGTGCACCGCACCGCCCTCGTCTCCGGGGCGCCCGAGCAGGTGCACTCCGTAGTGACGGCCCTCGCCGGGACCCACGGGGTGGATGAGCTGGTCGTCAACACCCTGACGGCCGACCCGGCCGACCGGCGGCGTTCGTACGAACTCCTGGCCGAGGCCTTCGCCCTCCCGGCGGCCCGCCCGGAAGCCGCCGTAGGAGCGTCCCTCTCCTAGTGCTGTGGCCGGAAAGGTTTGCCGGGTTGCGGCGTCCGGTGCGGTGGATCGCAAGGCGGAGGGCCGCGGCTCGTACTGGACGTACTTGCGCGGTCCGACAACGCGGCGAGGTGCCGTGCCGGGCGTCGCAACCCGGTGAACCTTGCCGGTCACAGCACTAGGCAGCTTCGCTCTTTGCCGGAGCGTGCGGGCAGAATCTCCCACCATTGCAAGTGACTTCGGAATGGGGAGTACGGAATGCGCGTGTTGCTTTCGGCCTATGATTCGCGCGGGGGCGTCGAGCCGCTGGTGGGTCTCGCGGTGAGGTTGCAGGAGCTCGGCGCGGAGGTGAGGGTGTGCGCGCCGCCGGACGAGGAGTTCGCCAAGCGACTGGCCGGTGTCGGCGTGGAGATGGTGCCGACGGGCCAGTCGGTGCGCGCACTCGTGACCGGGAAGACACCGCCGTCGCCCGGGGGCGTGCCCCGGCGGGCGGCCGATCTGGTCGCGGCGTTCTACGACAACGTCAGCGCGGCCGCCGAGGGGTGCGACGTGCTGGTCGCGACCGGGCTCGTGCCGGCCGTGGCCGGGGTGAAGGCCGTCGCCGAGAAGCTTGACATCCCCTTGTGTACGCGAGTTACCAGCCGGTGAGCCTGCCGTCGCCGCACCATCCGCCGATGCCGCGGCCCGGCCGGCCGCTCCCGGAGGACGTGACCGACAACCGGGAGCTGTGGGACCGCGACATCGAGGACGCCCAGGCGGTGTTCGGCGAGGCGATCAACTCCCACCGGGCGTCGATCGGCCTGCCGCCGGTGGACAACGTCCGCGACCACGTCTTCACCGACCGCCCGTGGCTGGCCGCGGACCCGGTCCTGGCCCCGTGGCAGCGGCCGGCGGACCTCGACGTGGTGCAGACCGGTGCGTGGGTCCTGCCGGACGAACGCCCGCTCCCCGCCGACCTGGTGGCGTTCCTCGACGCCGGCACGCCCCCGGTGTACGTGGGCTTCGGCAGCATTCCGATGCGTGATCCGCAGGGCGTCGCCCGGGCGACCGTCGAGGCGATCCGCGCGCAGGGCTGCCGCGTCGTCCTCTCCCGCGGCTGGGCCGACCTGGCCCTGACCGACGACGCCGACGACTGCTTCGTCGTCGGCGAGGTCAACCACCAGGCACTGTTCCGCCGTACGGCCGCCGTCGTGCACCACGGCGGCGCGGGTACGACGACGACGGCCACCTGGTCCGGCGCGCCCCAGGTGGTGGTCCCCCAGGGCGCGGACCAGCCGTACTTCGCCGCGAGGGTGGCCGAGCTCGGCATCGGCGCGGCGCACGACGGTCCGACCCCGGCCTTCGCGTCCCTCTCGGCCGCGCTCGAGACGGCCCTGGCTCCCGAGACCCGAGCGCGGGCGAGCGCCGTGGCCGCCGCGTTCCACGCCGACGGGGCGATGGTCGCCGCGAAGCTGCTGCTCGACACGGCCGGCTGAGCGCCCGGCCGGCCGCGGGTCACCCGATGTCGAGGACGAAGGTGACCCAGGCCAGCGCCACGGCCACGATCACGAGGGCCACCGCACCGAGCGGGACCCCGATGCGGGCCCCGACCGGCGCGGGTGTCCCGTCCCGCCGCGCCCGCCACAGGTCGGGCAGGCCCCAGACGACCGCGCAGATGCCGAGGGGCAGGACGAGGTAGAGGGGCACGACGCGGATCGGCGGTGGGACGGCCTCCGGCAGGAACGGGCAGCCGACCGCCCCGACCGCGGCGATGCCCAGGAGCAGGGACCCCGTGCCCGTGGACCGCCGTTCTGCCTCGTGGGCCGGTGTGACGGCCTCCTGCGGGGAACTCATGGACAGCAGGCTAGGCGGAGGACGGCCGGGCACACCTGGGGGCGGCTACTCAGACTTCTCTGAGTAGCCTGCCCCCGCCTCCTCAGGACTGGCGCTTCCAGAGAGTCACTTCGGTCAGGTAGACGGGGACGTTGTACTGCGTGCTGGTCGACGGCTCCACGGCGAGGATCTTGACCATGGCCAGGTTGCCCTTGGACGTGACCGTGCACAGCAGGTCGCCCTTGACGATGGCGCTGTCCGCGCCGGAGAGGTCCGAGCCCGGCAGTTTGTCGGGGATCGGGTTGGTGGCCGCCCCGGTCTCGCACTCCTCGGGGGTGGCTCCCTTGCTCTTCCCGAAGGGAGTGCTGCTCTTGACGTCGCTGAAGCCCATCGCCAGCTCGCGGTCCTTCCAGCCGATCTCCCCGAACGGGGCGACCTTGGGGAAGTCCAGGTCGACGTCGTAGACCTTGCCGAACTCCCGGCCCGCCAGGAGCTTCAGCGGCCGGTCCTTGAAGACGGCGGTGTAGGCGGGAGCGGGGGCCGAGGCCCGGGGCGCCGCCGCGGAGCCGCTCGGCTGCGACGCCGGGGCGGCGTCCTTCGGCTGGTCAGCCGACTTCTGCCTGCCGTCGCTCGCCCTCGCCCCGCCGCCGTCCTCCCGCGTGAGGTACCAGGTGCCGCCCGCGACCAGCGCCACCGCCAGGACCCCCGCGCCGACGACCAGAGGCAGCCGGCCGCGGCCCGCGGGCGCGGGGGCGGGGGCGGCCGGGGCGGCGGCGGGCGCGGCGTAGGCGGGGCTCGTGGGGGCGCCGTAGACGGGGTGCTGCGCGGGACCGCCCACCGGCCCCTGCGTCGGCGCGTACGCCGGGTGGGCCGGTCCGGAGGCCTGCGTGGGGGCGTACGCCGGCCGGGCCGGCTCGGGGGCACGGGTCGGCGTGTACGCCGGCTGCGGGGGCGTCCGGGCCGCTTCCTCGCGCCGCGCGATCGACGCGGCGACCGGGGCGGGCAGCCAGTCCGTGAAATCGCGCAGCTCGCGGCCCGCCGACTTCCGGCACCACTCGGCGATCTCGGCGGGCAGGGGCCGCTTCTCGGGATCGGCGGCCAGGCACCGCTCCAGCAGGGGCCGCAGCGCGTCCGGATAGCCGCGCAGGTCCGGCGCCTGCTGCGGGGTGTTGGCGATCGAGGCGGCGATCGAGATGCCCGCGCCGTCGCCGTACGGGTGCCGGCCGGTGGCCACGACGGCGGCGATCAGACCCAGCGCGAAGACGTCGGTGGCCGGGGTGACCTGCTTGCCGAGCGCGTGCTCGGGCGACATGTACTGCGGGGTGCCGATGAACCCGCCGCTGCGGGTCAGCTGGGTGGCGTCGGTGGCCCGCGCGATCCCGAAGTCGATCACCCAGGGGCCGTTCGAACCGAGCAGGACGTTGCTGGGCTTGAGGTCACGGTGCACCACCGACGCGGCGTGTACGGAGTGCAGCGCCTGCGCGGTGCAGCCGAGCAGCTGGAACACGGCGGACAGCGGCAGCGGCCCGTGGGCGGCGAGTGCCTCGTCGAGCGGCAGACCGGGCACGAACGCGGTCGCCAGCCACGGCTGTTCCCCGCTGGTGTCGTGGTCGAGGACCGGCACGATGTGGTAGCCCTGCACCCGGCGGGCCGCCTGCACCTCGTGCTCGAACCGGGCCCGGAAGTCCTGCTCCTGGGCGAACTCGCGCCGGATGACCTTCAGCGCGACCGGCTGGTTCCCCCGGGTCCGGGAGAAGTAGACGGAGCCCATACCGCCTTCGCCGATCTTTGCGAGCAGCCGGTAACCGGCTATCTCCTGCGGATCGTTCGGCCCCAGCGGGCCCAGTACGGCGCGGTCGGCGTTCGGCATTCGTGTCCCCTCGTCGATCAAGAGGGAAGATCGTAACGGGCGTCCGGCCACGGCCCCGCCCGTCCGGCGCCCGCTCCCGCGCTCCGTCCGTCCCGAGTGCGCTCTGGTGGCGCCGCCGGGGCGTCTCCTACCATCGGGACAGGGGTGGGGGAGGGGGGTGCGCGGATGGCGGCGCATGTCGGGCGGCTGGAACGCTTCGTGGCCTGGGTGCTGCGCAATGCCGACGTCGTGGTGGCCCTGCTGGTCGCGATGGCGGTCGGCTTCCTGGACATCTTCGGTGACGTCGTCAGCGACGACGTGGCCTCCGGCGCCACCCTGGTCGTCCTCGGTCTGCTCGCCACCGGCTCGATCGTGGAGCGCGTGCGCCGGCCCGCGAGCATCCAGGAGGCGATGAGCGGGACCCGCCGGGCCCTGGAAGACCTCGCCATGGTGCGCTCGCTCTCGGGCAACGAGGTCGGCGAGGCCCTGCGCAAGGCCCGCCAGCACACCAACCTCTGGTACTTCAAGGGCGGTACGGGCACCTACCTGCGGGCCGTCACCCTGCCGCTGTGCGTGCGCGCGGCGAAGGAACAGCGCTCACAGCTCAACGTGAAGATCGACATCGTGAACCCGGCCGACGAGCGCGCCTGCGCCGCCTACGCCCGCTTCCGCCAGATGTTCGGCGCGCAGCGCCCCGGAGACGACCTGTGGACCACCGACCGGGTCCGCCGGGAGTCGTACGCGACGGTCCTCGCCGCCTGCTGGTACCAGCGGCAGCTGACGACGCTCGAGATCAGCGTGCACCTGTCCGCCGCCGTGCCGACCCTGCGCTTCGACCTGTCCGAGACCTGCCTCGTCATCACCCAGGACGACCAGTCCCGGGTGAACCTGCTCGTGGAACGGGGCCAGCCGCTCTACGACTACTACGTCACCGAGCTGCACCAGAGCCGCGAGCAGGCAACCATGCTCGATCTGCGCGTCGCGTCGCCCCTCGGCCAGGAGCCGACCGTCGACGAGGTGCGCACGCTCTTCGACGACCTGCGGCTTCCGCTGCCGCGCTTCTTCACCGACAGCGACATCGGCAAGATCATCGAGAAGGCGCTGCACGCGGAGGACCCTTACAGGAGGTGATGCGCTGCGGCGCGTGCCATGGACAGCGAGCTGGAAAGGACCCTGGTCACCCTGGAGGAGATCGCCTCCGGTGAGAGGGAGTTGCGTGCCGTTCGCCATCCGCTCGGATTCCTCTGCCTGCCGCTGCTCAGAGAGGGCCGGCGCGGGATCTGCGTCCATCTCTTCGACGCCGGCAACCGGGCCGAGCCGGACGCCTCGCCCATGCACGCCCACAGCTGGGAGCTGCGCAGCCGCGTGCTGTACGGGCGGGTGGCGAACCTGCCCGTACGGACGACCGCGGTGCGCGACGGCGAAGCGGGCGCGACCCACCGCGTCTTCGAGGTGTGGAGCGGGAGCGACGGCGTCGACGAGATCCGCCCCACCCCCCGGGTGGTGCGCAGCGAGCCCGGGCCCGCCCAGGTCAGCTCCGGCGGGCAGACCTACACCCTGGCCGCGGGAGAGTTCCACGCCACCGCCCTGGAGGGCCCCGAACCCGCCGCCACCCTCGTGCACGGGCTCTCGATCCCCGGGCGGGCCGACCTCTCGCTCGGGCCGCTCGACGGCCGCCCGCGCCGCACGACCCGCCGGCTGTGCGACACCGTGCAGACCGTACGCAGCGTCCACACCGTCCTCAGGAGGATCGATGCCGAACAGCGGGCCTGATTTCGACCGCGAGAGGCGGATCGCCGTCGCCGCGGCGGAGGAGGCGGGCGGGCTGCTGCGCAGACGCTTCGGCACGGCGCACTGCGTACGGACGAAAGACGAGTCCGGGGACGTGCAGGTCGACCTCGACCTCGCCGCCGAGAGGCTCGTGCTCGGCCGGATCCGGCGGCACTTCCCGCACGACCGGATCCTGTCCGAGGAGGCGGGACTCCTCGACGCGGCGGGCGAACGCACCTGGTTGGTGGACCCGCTGGACGGCAGCAACAACGTCGCGATCGGGCTCCCCGCGTACGTCGTGGGCATCGGACTGTGCCTGGACGGCGCCCCCGTGATGGGCGTGGTGCACGAGCCGGTCACCGCGCAGACCTGGCACGCGGTCAGGGGCCACGGGGCCCACGGGCCGTCCGGCGCGCTGCCCGGCCCCGCCCCCGAGCTCGCGCGCCCCGGGCCCGTCGTGGCCTGGACCCAGGGGTACGCCGTGCGGCGCGGTGACGCGACGGCGGTGGCGCTGCGGGCCGTGCTCGAACTGCGCTGCCGGCGCGTGCTGCAGCTGTGGGCACCGCTGCTCGGCTGGAGCCTGCTGGCGCGCGGCACGATCGACGCGTTCGTCGGCTACCGGGCCGAGGGCGTCGACCTGCCGACCGGGGCGCTGCTCGCGGCCGAGACGGGGGTGGAGCTGCGCACGCTGTCCGGGGCGCGGTTCCGGCCCGGTTTCGCCGGGGACGACAGCGGGCGCAGCTATGTGGCGGCGCGCGGCGAGACCCTCGCGTACCTGCTGCGGGAGGTGGGCGAGGCGACCCGGCACGTGGCGTGACCCAACGGGTCCCGGCGCGTGGCGCGCCCCAGGGGTCCCGGCGCGTGGCACGCCCCACGGGGCCCCGCGCGGCTCAGGTGGTGGCCGCGAGCGCCACCGTCGCCGCCAGCGTGCCCGTCACCGCCAGGACCAGCCCCGTACCGAAGAACCGGCCCAGCTCGATCCGCGTGCCGTGCCAGCGGCACCGCTCGAACCACAGCAGCGTGGCCAGGGAGGCCCACGGGGTGACCACCGGTCCCACGTTGACCCCTATCAGCTGGGCGAGCAACTGGTGTTGGTTGGCCTCGGGGATGGCCGCCTCGGCCGCCATGTAGGCCGGAAGGTTGTTCAGCGCGTTGGAGAAGCCCGCTCCGACCGCCGCGGACCTCAGCATGCCGAGGAACCCGTTGTCGGACCCCACCGCGGTGGCCAGCATCTCGTGCAGCCCGTGCGCGTTGACGGTCTCCACCACCAGGAACATCCCCGGGACGAGGACGAGGAGCCGCCAGGGGACCAGGGAGAGGCGCAACGTCTCCCGGCTGCGCACCGCGAAGGCCACCACCACGATCAGGGCGGCCGTCATCGAGGCCGACCACAACGGCACGTCGGCGAGGATCGCCAGCAGGAAGCCGGTGCAGGCCACCGCGCACACCCGGAACAGGACCCGGTCCGCGGGGCGCGGCGCCGACGGCGGCTCGTAGCGGAGCTCGCCGCGGCGTCCCGGGCGCCAGTAGAAGCCCCACAGGCAGGCCATCGTGACCGCGATGGCCGCCAGCTGCGGGGCCCACATGGTGGCCGCCATCTCCGCCGGGGACAGCGCCACCCGGTCCGCGGCCAGCAGGTTCGTCAGGTTCGACACGGGCAGCAGCAGGCTCGCCGTATTGGCCAGCCAGACGGTGGTCATCGCCAGCGGTACGGCCGCGATGCCCACCCGGGTCGCCAGCGACAGCATCACCGGGGTGAGCAGCACCGCCGTGGTGTCCAGGTTGAGGGCGGTGGTGGTGACGGACGCGAACAGCACGCACAGCCCGAACAGGAGCGCGTAGTTCCCCCGGCCCGCCCGGGCCACCCAGGTGGCGACCACGTCGAAGACCTGCGCCTTGCCGGTCAGCTCGGCGAGGACGATGACCGTGGCGAGGAACACCAGCAGCGGACCGATGCGCTCCATCACCTCGCCGGCGGGCGCGGCGGGCAGCAGACCCGTGGCGACGCACAGGGCGCCGAGGGTCAGCAGACCGCCGGCCAGCCAGTCCAGTGGATGCAGCCGTTTGAGGAGGGACACGTCGAACAGATTCGCACGTACGCGCGGTTGGCCGTCAGGTGGCCCGGATGGATCCGGACAGGCCCGTTCGGGCGGGGTGACTCCTACCATGGTTCCCATGATGACGGACGGGCAATTCGGCGCTCCCGCAAGAGAGTTCGACTTCTTCATCAGCTATTCGCCGGCCGATGAACCATGGGCCGCATGGATCGCCTGGACCCTGGAGGAAGCCGGGTACCGCACGGTCGTGCAGGCCTGGGACTTCGTACCGGGCACCAACTTCATAGACTTCATGGACCGGGGTGTCAGCGAGTCCCGGGCCGTGATCGCCGTACTGTCCCGCCATTACGAACGCTCCACCTACGGCCGCATGGAATGGCAGGCCGCCCTCCGTGCGTCGCCGGAGTCCCCCGAGAGGCGCCTGCTGACCGTACGCGTCGACGAGATGCCGATCGAGGGACTGCTCGCCACCATCACCTACGTCGACCTCGTGGGCGTGGCCGACGTCGACGCCGCCCGCTCCCTGCTGCTGACCCGCGTCGAACAGGCCGTCGACGGACACGCCCGCCCGGGCCGGCGGCCCGGCTATCCCGGTGGCGGCCCCGCCCCCGTCCGCCACCCCGAGCAGCCCAACCCGGCCCGGCCGCAGCCGAGCGCCCTCGCCGGCCCCGGCTGGGCCGGCCGCCGGCGGCCCGCCCGGGCGCCGCTCTACCCGCAGGCCTCCCCGGCCGACGGCGGCCGGACCCAGGACGCCGTCACCGTCCTGCACCTGGCCGGACCGGACTTCGGGCGCGGCCGCGAACCCGACGCGCTGAGCCGGCAGATCCGCGGCGACCTCATCATGCTCAGGGACGCGGGCGCCCCCGCCCCCGACCTGATGGTGGTGACCGGGGACCTCACCGCCTCCGGCAGCCCGCGCGAATGCGACCAGGCCCTCAGCTTCCTGACCGCCCTGCGGTCCCAGCTCGACCTGTCGCCCCAGCGCGTGATGGTGGTACCGGGCGCCCAGGACGTGAACCAGGCCGCGTCCCAGGCCTACTTCCACACCTGCGAGGCCGACGAGGTCGCGCCCCAGCCGCCGTACTGGCCGAAGTGGCGCCACTACACCCGGCTCTTCCGCGGCCTCTACCAGGGCCTGGACACCGTCTTCGACAGCGATCAGCCCTGGACCCTCTTCCCGGTGCCGGAACTGAGCACGGTCGTCGCCGGCTTCAACTCCTCCATGGCCTACAGCCACCGCCCCGAGGAGCAGTACGGCTTCATCGGCCGCGACCAGGCCGCCTGGTTCGCCGAGGCCATGCGCCGCTACGAGGAAGAGGGTTGGCTGCGCATCGGAGCGCTCCGCCACCCGCTCACCGACGCCCGGCGCCCCGGCGACGCGGTCGGCGGCCCCGGCGGCCTGCGGGACGCCGACACCTTCGCCCGGCTCGCCGCCCCACGGCTGCACCTGCTGCTGCACGGCCCCACCGGCGGCCCGCACACCCTCACCGGGGTCCCCAGCCGCACCCAGCTGCCCGGGGCCGCCGGCGGACTGCCGCTCTTCGGCTCCGCCGCCCCCGCCCGCTTCCAGCTCCTGCGGGTCACCGCGGACGGAGCCACCCGCTGGGACGACCGGATCACGGCCGCGAGCGAGCACTTCCCCGGCGAGTGGAGGCAGACCCGCCGGGTCTTCCCCGTCCCCGAACTGCCCGCCGTCATCACCGTCGAGCCCACCCGGGGCAGGGCCCCGCTGGAGGACCCGGCCGCCGCGCTCATCGAGCGGGTCAAGGAGATCTGCGGGGTGCGCAGGGAGGGCGTACGGCTGCGCGACGTCCCGCGCCGCGAACCGGCCGACATGGCGCAGATCATGGCCACCTGGCAGGAGCGAGAGGACGGAGTCGTCCGCCAACAGCGCATCGCCGTCCATCCCGGCACCCCCACCGAGGACGAGATCGACCGCTTCATCGCCCAGGTACACGCGACCGACACCGGCTCCGAGGCCGTCCTGGTGTACGCGGGCGAAGCGCCGGCGAGCGGCCTGCGTCAGCGGGCGGCCGGCCACGGCGTACGCGTACGGGTGCGCAGCTTCATCGAGTTCCAGGGCCTTCTCGACCTGCGCGGCTACGTCGCCGCACAGACCTCCCGGCTCGCGGCCAGCGAACAGTACCCGCCGGGCCTCTACCTCCCCCAGCGCTACCGCGACGCCGACCGCAGCGACGGCCAGGAACGCGACGGACTGGTCGAGGAACTGCTGGAACTGCTGGAGTCCGACCACGGCCGCTTCGTCCTGCTCCTCGGCGACTTCGGACACGGCAAGACCTTCGCCCTGCGCGAGCTGGCCCGCCGCATCCCCGAACAGCTGCCGCACCTCACCCCGCTGCTGATCCCGCTCAACACCCTCGACCGGGCGCACAGCCTCGAAGGCCTCGTCGCCGCCCACCTCGCGAGCCACGACGTCGACACCATCGACCTGCGGGCCCTGCGCTACATGCTCGCCCAGGGCCGCGTCGTCCTGCTCTTCGACGGTTTCGACGAACTCGTCCACCGGGTCAGCTACGACCGGGCCGCCGACCACCTCCAGGTCCTCCTCGACGCCGCCGTCGACAACGCCAAGATCGTGGTCAGCAGCCGCACCCAGCACTTCAAGTCGCACGCCCAGGTCCTCACCGCGCTCGGCGAGCGCGTCGGCCTGCTGCCGCAGCGCCGCATCCTCTCCGTCGAGGGCTTCACCCCCGCCCAGATCCGCTCCTACCTGGTCCGCGGCTACGGCGACGAGCGCGCGGCCGACCAGCGTTTCCAGCTCCTGCGCAACATCCCCGACCTGCTGATGCTCTGCCGCAACCCCCGGCTGCTCTCCTTCGTCGCCGACCTCAGCCAGGACCAGCTGCGGGCGGTCGCCGGAGCCGGCCGCGCCCTCAGCCCGGCCCGGCTGTACGAGGACGTCTTCACCGCCTGGCTCGGCTACGAGGAGGCGCGCGGCCAGGGCGGCCCCGGCGCCCCGCCCGGACTCACCGTCGACGAGCTGTGGGCCGCGGTGACCGCGCTCGCCTGGCGGCTGTGGGAGAGCGGCCGCAGCGCCCTGCGGCTCGACGAGCTCACCGAAACCGTGGCCACCACCCTCAGCGAGCTCACCGAGTCCCCGCTCACCGCGTCCGAACGGGCCCAGGCCGTCGGCGCGGGCAGCTTGCTGGTGCGCAGCGACGACGGCGTCTTCCAGTTCATCCACGGCTCCGTCGTCGAATGGCTGGTGGCGCGGGAGGCCGCACGCCAGCTCGCCCAGGGCTGGCACACCCTGCTCCACGCCCGCCCGTTCAGCCAGCTCGCCGTCGAGTTCTTCTGCGACCTCGCCGACCACGAACGGTGCGCCCGATGGGTGCGCGACGCCCTCGACGCACCCGGGCGCGCGACCAACGACGCCGCCCGCGCCAACGCCGTACGGATCAGCGACCGGCTCCGGGTGCCCGCCAACGCCGACCTGCGGGGCGCCCGACTGGCCGGTGAGGACCTCTCGCACCGGGACTTCTCCGGCGTCGACCTCGGCGACGCCGATCTGACGGACGCCCGGCTGATCGGCGCCAACCTCTCGGGCGCCCGGCTGCGCGGCACCCGGCTGACCGGCGCCCGCCTGGACCGGGCGGACCTCAGCCACGCCGACCTCACCGGGGCGAACCTGAGCCGGGCCCGGCTGACCCGGGCCGACCTGCGGGGCGCCTCGCTGACCGGCAGCCGCTGGCACCGGGCCGCGCTCATCGACGTGACGATGGACGACACGGTGCGCTCGGCCCCCGAGCTCAGGACCGCCTCGATCGCCCCCGGAATGCCCGTGGACGCGGGGTTCCGGCCGTCGGCGGTCGGGGTCCCGTACGGCTTCGGCATGCGCACCAGCCGCCTGCCCGAGCCCATCGCGTACAGCACCGACGGCGAACTCCTCGCCGTCGGCAGCGAGGACGGCTCCATCCTGGTCTGCGGCGCCGACGACGGCCGGGCCGTCCGCACCCTCCAGGGGCACGAAGGACGCGTGTACGCCGTGAAGTTCCGGCCCGACGTGATCGCCACCGGCGGCTCCGACGGCGCGGTGCGGCTCTGGGACCCGGTGACCGGAGCCTGCCGGCACACCCTGGACGTCCACCCCGACGGGGTCTGGCCGGTCTCGTTCGACGCGGCCGGCACCCTGCTCGCCACCGGCGACCGCGAGGGCCTGGTCACGGTGTGGGACGTGGCCGGCGGCGGGCCCGTGCACCGGCTGCCGGGCCACACCGCGCCCGTCTACACCGCGGTCTACGGCCCGGGCGGGATACTGCTCACCGGCGACGCCACCGCGAAGGTACGCCTCTGGGACCTGGCCACCGGGCGCTGCGTCCGGGAGATCGACGGCCATCAAGGCGCCGTGTACCGCGCCCGGTTCAGCCCGGACGGCACGCTTTTCGCGACCGCCGACCGCGGCGAGGGCGGGAACGGCGGCACCGTGCGGATCTGGCGCACGGCGGACGCACGGCTGCTCCACGAGTTCACCGGACACACCGGCCGCGTGTACGTCCTCGACTTCCACCCCGAGGGGAAGCTCCTCGCCAGCGGCTGCACCGACGGCCAGGTACGTCTCTGGGACCCCGTCGTCGGCACCCCCGCCGGAGTCCTCGAACGGGGCACGGGCGCCGTCTACCAGGTGCTGTTCGGCGACGAGGGCAGGCTCCTCGCCGCCTGCGACAGCAACGGCGCGGTCCGGTTGTGGACGGTCACCGCCGGCCGGCCCCACGGCTACACGATCGCACTCCACCCCCAGCAGCCCACCGAGCACCGGGGCACCGCCTGGGCGTGCGCCTTCCGGCCCGGCGACAGCCAGCTGCTCACCGTCGGCAACGACGGCGGCGCGCAGATCTGGGATTCCGCCACCGGCCAGGGCAAGCGCATCCTGCGCGGCCACGGCCGCCGCATCAGCGGTGTCGCCTTCAGCGCGGACGGCACACAGCTGGCGACCGCCGGCAACGACGGGGTCGTACGGCTCTGGGAGACGCGCACGGGACGGCGTACGGACGAGCTCTCCGGGCGCGGGGACCGGCTGGTCTCGGCGGCGTTCAGCCCCGTCGCGCCCCTCCTGGCCACCGCCAGCAACGACGGCGACATGTACCTGTGGGACCCGGCGGGCGGCGAGTACCTGCGAGAGCTCGACGCCGAGACCGAACACGTCTGGGCGGAGGCCTTCAACGCCGACGGCACCCTGCTCGCCACCGCCAACGACGACGACTCCGTGCGCGTCTGGTTCCGCCCCACCGGTTCCCCCGTCTCGAACCTGACGGGCCACCGGGGCCGGGTCCGCTCCATCGCCTTCCGCTCGGACGCCGACGTCCTGGCCACCGGTTGCGACGACAGCCTCGTACGGGTGTGGGACGCCAGGAGCGGCCGGCTCCTGGAGGAGCTCGGCGGCAGCACCGGGCACGCGGACCGGGTGTACGGCGTCGCGTACGGACCCGGGAGCGCCTGGCTGGCCAGCGCGAGCTGGGACGGCAGCGCCATCGTCTGGCGGGACGGGCGGGCGGGCCCGCGCCTGCGCGGCCGCGGCGGACGGCTGTGGGCCGTGGCCGCCCACCCGGGCCGCCCCCTGCTGGCCGTCGGGGGCGACGACCGGTCGGTCTGCCTGTGGAACGCCGAGACGGGCGAGCACGTCACCGACCTCGTCGGCCACACCGGCCGGGTGCTCTCCCTCGCCTTCTCCCCGGACGGAACGACGCTGGCGAGCGGCGCCGAGGACGGCACCGTACGGCTGTGGAACCTCCCGGCGGACGGGAGCCCGCCGTCACCGCGCGCGACCCTGATGGGCATGGCGGGCGGCTGGGCGGCGCTGACACCGTCCGGCGGCTACAAGTACGAGGGCGATGTGGCCGGCGAGTTCTGGCACGTCGTGGGCATGTCCCGGTTCACCCCGGGGGAGCTCGACGAGTACCTGCCGGGCATCCACCGGCTGCCGCTGGGCGAGGAGTTGTGACGAACGGCCGGAGCAGCGGCCAACCGCCCCGGGCGCCGCCGGTCAGGGCGTCCGGGCGCGGACCGCAGGGGCGGGTCCGGGGCGGCCCGCACCTCGGCGCTCAGATGGCCGGCCGCCTCCGCCGCGAGCGGCCACGCGGCACGCGGATCGTCCACCCGGGACAGCCGTTGCGCGAGCGCGACGAGCTGCCCGGCGACGTTCATCTTCCGGCCCGGCCCGGCCCGGCCCGTGGCCGTTGACGTGCATGACGTTCCTCGTCGCCGGCCCGCCGCGCCACGCGGTGAGGGCCTGTCGGCTATTCGTCGTCACCGATCAGGGCCTCCTGGACCCGGCGGGCGACGGTCAGGATGTCCGCGTCCCCCGGAATCGCGATGGTCACGCTGTCGCCGTTCGCCTTGATCTCGACCGTGACCCCGGCGCTGGAGCGCCCGAAGTGGGTGCGGACGAGCTCCGTCAGCCGCAGGTAGGTGTCGGGTCCCTGGAGCAGGCTGATGGTGGCCGTGAGGGCCGAGATGCCCACGACGGTGAACTCGGCCGCGCTGCCCCGGCCCCCCGGCCGGATGGCCAGCCCCTCGGCGACCAGCAGATCGGCGATGTCCGACGGCATGGAGACGGCAAGCATGAGGTGGTCCTCCCGGTGGTTTCAGTACGCCTGGAACGAGGCCCAGATGATGGGGTGGGGATCGCGGATCTCCTCGCCGTCGAGGTCTTCCCCGCGCACCGAGAACACCTTCCACTCGGTGAGCATCCGCAGCTGCAACCGCCGCAGCAGGTCCGCGTGGTCACCGGTCCGCTGCCCGTCGAGCATCCCCCGGACGAGGAGGTCCTCGAAGGCCTCGGTGAAGGAGGCGTCGCGGATGTCGAGCGAGGTGGCGATGACCTCGTCGGCGCCGGAGTGGATGACGCCCGCCGCGAGCCCCATGCCCTCGCCGCCGAGGGCCGACGCGTTGGAGCTGGAACAGCACGACAGGATCACCCGCGTGGGCATCGGCAGGAAGGGCGTGCCGTCGTCGAAGGCCCCGAAGAGCTCGCCCGACTGTACGTACGTCTCCTCGGCCAGGGGCAGGGCCGACCAGGCCGGGTCACTGTCGTGGACGCCGTGACCGCGGTAGAAGAAGACCCCGTGGGTCGAGGGGCCGATCTCGTGCAGGGCCGCGAGCAGCGCGTCCTTCGTCCCGGGGCCGTCGGGTCCGGAGACGGTCAGGAGCGCGGCGGCCCCGTGCACCACGGAGTCCGCCCTCCGCTCGCGCAGCGAACCGTCCGGGTTGTCGCAGGCCAGCAGGAACGGCACGGGCGCGCCGGGCGGCAGCCGCAGGTCGCGGGACGCGCGCCTGAGCTGGGTCGGCGTGGAGGTCCACATCCGCAGGACCGCCTTCTCGATCAGCCGCTCCTCCGTGCCGGGGACCATCGTGATCGCCCAGGGCACACAGGTGAGTTCGCGGGCCGCGGAGATCGTGAGCCGGAGCGGTTCGTCCGCGCCGGACCGCTGCAGCGCGTCGACGAGCGGCGGCGGCAGGAGCTGCCCGATCGTGCGGGTGATGATCTGCTCCTCGGCCGAGCGCCAGCTCCTGAGCTGGGTGAAGGGCTCGTAGAAGTCCCCGGGGCCGCGCTTGTACGGGAACAGGCTCCAGGTCTTGCGTTCGGAGGACTGGGAGTGCCCGGCCAGGCCCAGCAGGACCGGCTTGATCCGGTCGAACTCCCGCAGGTCCTGCATACCGAACCCGGCGGGCCGCCCGTCCCGGGCGAGGAACCAGAAGAGGAGACCGTCCTCGATGTGGGTCGCCCAGAAGACGCCCTCGGGCAGCGCGTCGTCCAGGGGCCGGGCCGTGAGGCGCCGCGCCTCCTTCAGCGGCAGCGCGGTGCGGTAGTGGGGCAGGAGGCGGGCCTCGCCCTGGTAGGAGACGGGCTCCGGGAAGTGCAGGAGCGTTGAGTTCAGGGCGTCCTGGTACGCGGTGAAGACGGCCCGGGACACGACCAGGTCCTTGCCGCCGGCCGTGCCGGGCTCGCCCTCCGCGGCGGGGGCGGGCGCCACCGTCGTTCCCATGCCGCCGACGCCCCCGCCGTCGGTGTCCTCCGTCCCGTCGTCCGCGAGGCCCGTACGGGTCTCGAGCCCGCTCTCGGCGAGCTTCTCGTCGTCGTCGATCTCGACCTCGGCGCCGAGCAGCGACTGGAGCCGGCACGACTCGATCAGCTCGGCGACCGTCCGTTCGTCTCCCAGGGCCACCGCCGAGACGAGGGCGGCGCGCCGGGTGGGCCCGAAGTTCTTCCAAAGGGAAAGCCGTTGGGTGTGCGAACACGTCCGGTACCGCTGCGCGTCCAGCTTCGCCCAGGCGGACAGGGCCAGGGCGAGACCCTCCTCGTACCGCTCCAGCGAGGTCCAGATGCCCGCGGCGGCCTGTTCCAGCTCCCCGACCAGCCAGTCGTCGGCCCGGTCCGCGGCGAGCCGGGCGAGGGCGGTGGTGAGGAGGCCGAGGGCGCGTTCCGGCTGCGCGTCGGCGGCGAGGCGCTCCGCGAGGCAGGAGACGAGGAAGGTGTAGGGGATGATCCCCAGCTCGCGCACCCGCTCGATGCCCTCGGCCGCGTGCGCGTCGAGCAGGGGCGCCGGGTCCAGGATCCGCGCCGCGATCCGGTGGAAGGCGGCGGACGGGCGGTGCGTCGCGCCCTGGAGGACCTCCAGGCCGTCCAGGGCGGCGGCGTGGTCTCCCCTTTTCATCATGAGGACGACCATCTGGGCGTACGTGCGCCGCTTGTGGCGGGGCGCGCCCCAGTGGAGGGCGGCGCCGATGAAGCACTCGGACGCGGTCGACCAGTCCGCGCAGCGCACGTACTCGCGCCCCAGCAGTTCGTAGAGCCGGGCGAGATGGCGGTCCCTGGGCGGCAGTTCGCCCCGTTCCCAGGGTCGGTCGGTCGTCCTGATCAGCATCGCGCGCACCCAGGAGTGCCCGGCGTTCCCCGGCTCCTCGGCGTCCGCGATGCTCAGCCCGCCGAGGAAGCCGTCGAGTTCGAGCAGCTCGCGGTGGCGACGGGCCGGCAGGCCCTCGGGCCGCGCCAGACAGGCGTCGATGCGCGACGCCGTCCACCGGGTGCCGCGGGTGGAGAGCGCGCCCCGCAGCGGGAGTCTCCGGTCCCGGGCCATGCGCCCCGCCAGGACGAGAGCGCGGTCGTACGCCGTGAACCTCATGTGCTCCCCCGCGTGCCCGCCCATTGAGAGCAGCCATGGTGCCGCGCCCGAACAACCGATACCAGGAAAACGGAATAGTCATACGAATGAGACTGCGGAGGCTCGACGCCGAGGGTCGCGGGCCCTGCCTCCAAGGGGTCGGAACGTCGTGATCCGGCAGCCCGTAGGCGACTATCGGCCTGGTCCGGACCGATGGCAGGGGGGATGCCGCCGTACGCCGTATGGCGCGGGCGACTCGCGCTAGTGTGCGTACGTGAGCTCTCATGTCGTCATCGGTTTTGGACCTGCCGGCGCGGCCACCGCACGGCTTCTGGCCGAACAGGGCCATTCCGTAAGGGTGGTCACGAAGTCGGGCAGACAACCGGAACCCGGAATCCAGCACTTCGCGTTCGACGCGACCGACAGCGCGCGGCTGACCGAGACCGCGCGGGGCGCCGCCGCGATCCACCACTGCGCCGCGCCTCCCTACCACCACTGGGCCCGCGCCTGGCCGCCCCTGGCCTCGTCGGTCCTGACCGCTGCCGAGGCGACCGGGGCCGTCCTGGTGCTGCTGGGCAACCTCTACGGCTACGGCCCGGTGGACGGTCCCCTCACCGAGGAACTGCCGCTCGCGGCCACCGGCACCAAGGGGCGGGTGCGCGCCGCCGTGTGGGAGCAGGCACGGGCGCTGCACGAGCAGGGCCGCATCAGGGCGGTCGAGGTTCGGGCCTCGGACTTCTTCGGGCCCGGCGTGACCGACGGCGGTCATCTGGCCGGGCGGGTCCTGCCCCCGCTGCTGCGGGGCAGGCCGGTCTCCACCCTCGGGGACCCGGACGCGCCGCACAGCTGGACCTACCTCCCCGACGTGGCCAGGACCCTGGTCGAGGTCGCGGGGGAGGAGCGGGCCTGGGGGCGGCCGTGGCACGTTCCGACCGAGCCCGCGCTGTCGGTCCGGGAGATGGTCGACAGGCTGGCCGCCCAGGCGGGTACGGGGCCGGTCGCGGTGCGCCGGATCCCGCCGGCCGCCCTGGGCCTGGCCTCGCTCTTCTCCCCGCTGATCCGCGAACTGAAGGAGGTCCGCTACCAGTTCGACCGCCCGTTCACCGTCGACACGCACGCGTACGAGGCGGCGTTCGGGGGACGGGCCACGCCCCTCGACGAACAGGTCAAGGAGACCGTGGACTGGTGGCGCGAGCGCCTGGCGGCCACCGGGTGACCACTGCGACAGGGACGGATCCCACCGTCGACCCGAGGCGCGGGGCGCGGGGCGACATAGCCGTCGTGGGAATGGCGTGCAGGTTCCCCGGAGCGCGCGACGTGAACCAGTACTGGCGGCTCCTGACGGCCCCCCGGCCCCAGTTCTCCGCCGTCCCGGACTCGCGCTGGCGCACCGCCGCCTTCCTGGGCGACAACGCCCGTGACCCCTCGTCGGCCTACACGGACACCATGGCGCTGCTCCCCGACGTGGGCCACTTCGACGCCGCGCACTACGGCATCCCGCCGCGGCGGGCCCGGGCGATGGACCCCCAGCACCGGCTGCTCATCGACCTCGCCCGCGAGGCGATCCAGGACGCGGGGTGGGAGGCCGACGGCTTCGACCGCGAGGAGACGTCGGTGATCACCGCGCTCACCGAGAGCGGTTACCGCGAGCTCAGCACCCTGCAGATCCGGATGCGCCAGCTGGCCGGCGGTGAGTTCGGGGCGCGGGCGGCCGACCTGCGGTGGCCGGAGACCGTCCGCGCGGTCGACGCGCTGCACGGCACGTCCGTGGCCGGTCTGCTGCTCAACATGGGGCCCAACACGATCAGTTCGGTCTTCGACCTGCACGGCGAGAGCTATGCGCTGGACTCGGCGTGCTCCGGTGGCCTCATGGCCGTGGCCAACGCCGTGCACGCCCTGCGCGCGGGCCGGTCCCGCATCGCACTCGCCGGCGGCGCCCAGCTGATCCTCGCCCCCGACCTGCTGATCGGGCTGTGCCGGATCGGCGCCCTCTCCCGCAGCGGCAGGTGCCTGCCCTTCGGCGCGGGGGCCGACGGCTTCGTCCTGGGAGAGGGAGCCGGTGTCCTGGTGCTGCGGCCCCTGGCCGACGCGCGGGCGGCCGGCGACCGGGTCTACGCGGTGCTCCGCGGTGTGGGAACGGCCAACGACGGGACCGTGCAGGGCGGCATGTACCCCCGTGCGGCCGGCCAGCTCCGGGCCCTGCGGCGGGCGTACCGGGACGCGGACCTGCCCCCCGACGCGGTGGGCTACCTGGAGGCCCACGGCACCGGGACCACGGTCGGCGACCCCGTCGAGCTCGGCGTCCTGCGTGAACTGCGCGGCGAGGGGGCCGCGCCCGCCTACCTCGGGGCGGTGAAGGCGGTGGTCGGCCACTCGCTCAACTCCGCGGGAATGGCCGGGCTCATCAAGTCCGTTCTGGCCGTGCAGCGGGGGGTGATACCGCCCCAGCCGGAGTTCGACCCGGCCGACCGCGCCGCGCTGGACGCGGCACGGCTGACCGTGCCCACGGCGCCGACCCCGTGGCCGGACGACGGCCGGCCGCGCCGGGCGGGGGTGAGCGCCTTCGGCTTCGGCGGCACGGGCGTGCACATGGTGGTCGAGGAGTGCGCCCCGCCGGCCCGTCCCTCGAGCGCCGAGGGGCCGCACCGGCTGGTCCTCAGCGCCCGCGACCAGGCCGGGCTGGCCCGCTACGCCCGGGATCTGGCGCGGACGATCACCGAGGACCGGCCGCCGCTCGACGCGGTGGCGGACACCCTGGCCCGCCGCGCCCCCCTCACGGAACACCTCGTCCTCGTGGCGCGGGACGCCGCCGACGCCGTGGCCCGGCTGACCGCCGCGGCCGTGTCCGTCGAGGCGGGCGGCGCCGCGGGCTCCGACGCGGGAGAGGCCGTACCGGAGCCCCGTACGGGGACGGAGCGCAGGCCTGTGTGCACCCTGCCGCCGAGTCCGCTCGCCCCGCGCCGGCACTGGGTCGTGGACGACTCGGCGCGCGACCTGCCCGACCCCGCCGCACCGGTGGAGCGGCCCGGGGAGGAGCCCGCGCGCTCGCCGTGGCCCGAGGGCGGAGTCGGCCTCGCCCCGCCCGCGCCGGCCGGGTCCGCCGCCGCCGTCGTGCTCGAAGAGGTGTCGCGCACCGGTGTCTTCCCGCTCTCCGACGTGAGCGAGCGGATGACGCTGGTGACCGATCTCGGCTTCGACTCCCTGATGCTCCAGGAGCTGGAGGTCAACATCGCCAAGCGCGTACCGGGCTTCCGCACCGAGGAGCTCTTCGCTCCCGGACTCACCGTCGGCCGGCTGATCACGCTGGTCGATCCGGACCGCGCCGAGCCGGCGCCCCCCGCGCGGCCCTCGCCCCGCCAGACACCGCCGCAGTGGGCTGCCGCAACGGCGAGCGTCGACGACTTCCCCGAGGTGGGCCGCTTCGAGCAGCGCCTGGGCGCGGTCGCCGACAGCGGTGCGCAGTACCCGTACTTCCGCGTCCACGAGGGCAACGTCCGCGACACCACGGTGATCGGAGGGCGTGCGTACCTGTCCTTCGGAAGCTACAACTACCTGGGGCTCTCCGGACATCCCGCGGTCGACGAGGCCGCGCACCGTGCGGTCGACCGGTACGGCACCTCGGTCTCCGCGAGCCGGGTGCTGTCGGGCGAACGGGAGTTGACGGTCCGGTTGGAGCGGGCGCTGGCGGAGTTCCTCGGTGTCGGGGACTGCCTGACGCTGGTGAGCGGCCACGCCACCAACGTCACCGCGATCGGGCACCTCGTCGGCGCTCAGGACCTGGTGGTGCACGACGCGCTCGCCCACGACAGCATCCTCCAGGGCTGCGCCCTGTCCGGGGCGGCGCGCCGCCCGTTCGCCCACAACGACATCGGGCAGCTGGAACACATGCTGCGGCTCAACCGGTCCCGCTTCCGGCGGGTGCTGATCGCCGTCGAGGGCGCCTACAGCATGGACGGCGACCTCGTCGACCTGCCCGCCGTGATCGCGCTGAAGAAGCGTTACGGCGCCCTGCTGATGGTGGACGAGGCGCACAGCATCGGCACGGTCGGCGAACACGGCCGGGGGGTGGGGGAGTTCTTCGACGTCGAGCGGTCCGATGTGGACCTGTGGATGGGCACCCTCTCCAAGGCCTTCGCGAGCTGCGGCGGCTACCTCGGCGGCTCCGCCCGGATGGTGCGCTGGCTGCGCCACACGCTCCCGGGCTTCGTCTACAGCGTCGGCCTCACCCCGGCCAACGCGGCCGCGGCGCTGGCCGCCACCGAGCTGATCGCGGCGGAGCCGCACCGGGTCCGGGCGCTGCGCGAGAACGCCCGGCTCTTCCTCGGCCTGGCCGCCTCGGCCGGTCTGGCCACGGGCTCCAGCGCCGACACCCCGATCGTGCCGTGCGTCCTCGGTGACTCGGCGCGGACCCTGCGGGTCGCGGGCGCTCTGTTCGACCGGGGGATCATCGCGGATCCGATCGTGCACCCCGCCGTGGAGGACGGGCTGTCGAGGCTGCGGTTCTTCCTCACCAGCGAACACCGCGAGGAGGACATCCGGCGGGCCGTCTCGCTCCTCGCCGAGGAGGTGGCCGTCACCGGGCACTGAGCGCCTCCCTCAGAACAGGGTGCGCTCGATCCGGCTGAGCACGGCGCTCCTGCCGGGGTCGCCGTCCTCGTCCGGGTCCGCCGCCGGGGGAGCGCCGTGCCGTTGTTCGGCGCCGCCCATCCGCTGGGAGAGCAGATAGGCGATGATCTCCGCCTCCTGCTCCTGGACGTCGTCGTACGTCGCGCGCAGGAGCATGTCCCGTACGAGTTGGGGGTCGAGGTTGGGGAAGAGGAGGCGCGCGGCCGCCTCGTCCAGCCCGCCCGCCCCCCGGTGGCAGCAGATGATGTGGCCCAGCTCGTGCAAGATGATGTGCTCCTGATGCGCGCTGGTCGTGTTGGCGTCGTAGAAGATGAGGTCCTCGTCGCGTGCGGCGACCCACATGCCGCACGGATGCGTGGAGGGCATCTGCATCGGGACGAGCGTGATCGGACGGTCGCGCACCTCGCCGAGGTGGCGGCACAGTTCGGCCACGTCGGCCACCTCGGGGAGGCCGAGTTCGGCGATCCGCCGGGCGCCGGCCTTGCGGAGCCTCTTGAGCCCGCTGCGCCGGTCCTGGTCCGCCGATCGCTCCTTGCGCGAGGCCCTCATTCGGGCTGGGAGGAGTCGGTGACGGGCGGCAGGCCCTGCATCTGCCGGTACTGGTCCATGATGGCCGTGATGGCCTGGAGGTTCTCCTTCTTCATCCCGGCCGCGCGCATCGCCACCGCGCGGACCCCGGACTGGCGCAGCGCCTCGATGGCGGCGATCTGGCTGAGCACCGACTCGGCGACCTTGTCGTCGAAGAAGTAGGCCACCGAAACGCCGAAGAAGCGGGCCAGGGCCGCCAGGAGGTCGGGTGAGGGGTTGGAGCGCTTGCCCGTCCGCAGCTGCGACAAGTACACGCCCCCGACCTTGAGTTCGGGATTGGCGCGCTTCAGCTCCTCCGCGACCTCGGCATTGGTCCAGTGCTTGCCCTTGGGGCGAACCGTCTTGAACAGGTCGTCGAGGCGCACTGCGAGCAGGGGCCGGTCATCGGACCCGCTTTCCGTCCCGGTCATGGTGAATCTTCCTCCCGTCACCTCCTCGGCATAGCCCTTGGCTATCTGTCAGTTTCACAGAATAGCAGTCAGTTGACAATTGGCCGGGAATCCGCCACCGTTGGGGTCTCGCCGATAGCTGTCAGCTAAGTCGACTCACGGGGGCTTCACGGAGTCGGCTGCCGGCGACATCGGACTGGCCCGGCCCTCGGGGGATGGGCCGGGCCAGTCCGGGCGGAGTTCACCCGTCCGGCCCGATGCGAATCGGGCGGAACGGGCATGCCCGCCCGGTTTGACGGGGGATGCAAACCGGGCGGGAGCTCTCAACTCGCGGTGCCGAGTTTACTGTAGGCGGCTGCGACTTGGGTGAGCCATGCCACTTCCGCACTGAAGTTGTCCGTGTCCCGGTCGTCGAAGTCGCCCGCGTCCTTGTTGTCGTGCGGGACGGTACCGGTCCGCTTGGCGAGCAGAGCCTGTTTGATCTGCGCCGCCTCCGTGAACGCCTGCCGCAGCTCCTCGCTCGCCTCCCCGCCGGGCCCGTCGCCCCGGTCCGCGCCGCCGGCCGTGCGGTCGATGTACGGGCGCAAGTCCCGCCAGCCGTCGCGTATTTCGACCACGCGGCGGTGGAGACGGTAGTCGAGGTCCGAGACCGAAGCGCCCGGCGGCTCCAGGGCGATGTCCGGGGAGGCCTCGTACAGGTCCCGCCACAGGGGGTACAGGGCCCGGTAGGTCCGGTAGGTCCGGGACCACTCCAGCAGCCGGGTGGCCGAGGGCCCCCAGGAGGAGTTGGTCAGGCTGAGCGAGAGCAGCACGATGCCCGCGGCGCTGAAGACCGAAGCGGCGACCTTCCAGGCACCGATGTCGACACCGCCCGCCGCCGTGAGGATGTTGACCGTCCTGGCCAGGCAGTAGAGGAAGAGGACCACCGCGGCCACCGAGAGCAGCCGCAGCGCCTGGCGCAGCGTGGCGTTGTCGGTCATCCGGGCGTAGGGACCGCACTGCCGGTAGATGGTGACGCACGGAACCGCCTGGGAGACGATGAAGACCAGGAGGTACGTGAGCATCAGCGGCTCGCTGGTGCCGTCGAAGTCCGAGGTGGGCCGGCCCGGGCCGTCGGCGACGAAGAACAGGGCCGTCAGCAGCACGTCGAGGACGATGCCGGAGACCAGCCAGTAGCGCGTCCTGCGCACCGTCGCCTCGTCCGCGGCCGCCCACCGGAGCAGGATGATCTGCGCGCTGACGCAGAAGGCGACCGCGGCCAGGTGCATGACGAGGACGGCGAGGTTGCCGACGCCCAGGAGGCTCTTGCCGCCCATGGCGAAGGCCCCCATGGTGAAGGTGAGGCACTGGAGCAGCAGTGTGGCGATCAGCGTGCGGTAGGCGCTGTCCCGCCAACTGCGGCGCGCCTGGCACAGCCGGTAGACCAGCGCCGCGTACGAGGACAGCGCCGCTATGACGAAGCAGAGGGTTCTGGTGGTGTTCACGTCCCGCTTTTCTGCACGTGCCGCGCTCGCGGCGGACGGGGTTTCAGTCGGTGGTCTCGCCCGAGGGGACCACGAGCCCGATGCTCTCGGCCGCCACGGCGATGGAGTAGTCGAAGAAGGCGGCCTCGTCCCGGACGCTGTCGTGGGTACGGCTGAAGACCTGGAACACCAGGAGCCCGATGAGGTTGCTCCACAGGACGATGCCCCGCTCGATGATGTCCGAGAACGGAGCCTCGGGCACGCCACCGAACGCCTCCACGGCGGCCGGCAGGAGCAGCGGCGGGCCGGGCACCGCCCGCCGGGGCGGGGTCAGTTCACCGCCCAGCAGCGCCGACCGCACGATGCCGGCGAGCACCCCGGGGGTCCGTGAGGCGGGCGGGACCGTGTCCTTCGGGGCGTGGTAGCCCGGCACGGGGGAGCCGTAGATCAGGGTGAACTCGGCGGGGTTGGCGAAGGACCACCGGCGCAGCGCGCGCGTCACCGCCAGGAGCCGGGCGCCCGCCCCCGCGCCGGCCTTGACGGCGGCCTCGTCGGCCTCCTCCATCGCGGCGCCCGACGCGTCGTAGGCGTCGATGACCAGCGCGGTCAACAGGTCGTCCCGGTGCGGGAACACGGCCTCGACCTCGCTTACGGCGAGACCAGTGGCGCGGGCCACCACCTCCGGGGACAGCCCCGCGGCCCCCACCTCCGCCAACTGCCGGCGCGCGGAGTCCTTGATCACCTTCACGACCTTCGACGGCACCCCGTCGGCGCCGTTCGAACTTGCTGCGGAATTCATGCCGGAACCGTACCCGCCGGTGGCAACACCCGTCAGCGCTGCCACCGCAGCACCCCGGCCCATGGCCGAAATCCGGCCACGGCACGGCATCCGAGGCCTTCGGAGGCCTGACATGCGGGCCGAATCCGGCCGTGCCACGCTGTTCACACGGCCTCGGGGACCAGGCAGCCGCGACGATCGGAGCGCGCTGTGAGCAGTCCGATCCACTCCGTCCGCCCCGCACGGCTGCGGCGGATCCTGGCCGCCGCCTGCGCCGCCCTGCTCTTCGTGGCACTGGCCCCGGCCACGCTGGCCACGGCGGATCCCTCCCCCTCCTCCCCGACGCCGTCGGGCGACGCGGAGCAGGGCCGGCTCGACCCGCGCATCACCGAGATCATGCGGAAACCCCAGTACAGCCACGCCCAGTGGGGCCTGCTGCAGACCGGACCGGACGACGGGCGCGTGGTGCACGGCATGTTCCCCGGCCAGTTCTTCATCCCCGGCTCCACCGCCAAGCTCATCAGCGTCTCCGGCCCGTGGCAGACCCTCGGCACGAACCACCGCTTCGTGACCCCCCTCTACGCGGTCGGCGCGCGCAGCGGCGCCACGCTCACCGGCGACCTCGACCTCGTCGCCCAGGGCGACCTCACCATGGGCGGCCGGACCAGGCCCGACGGCACGGTCGCGTACACCGACCTCGACCACACCTACGCCAACGACTTCCCCGGCGCGACCCTCACCCCGGAGAACCCCCTCGCCGGGATCGACCAGCTCGCCCGGCAGGTCCGGGACTCCGGCATCACCCGCGTCGACGGCGACGTGATCGTCGACAGCCGGCTCTTCCTCCCCGACCCCGTCCTCGACCCCACCCCGACGCCGCTGATCATCAACGACAACCTGATCGACCTGATGACCACTCCCGGGGCCCGGGCCGGAGCGGACGCCCGGCTGGACTGGCGGCCGAAGGTCGCCCCGTACCAGGTCACCTCCACCGTGAAGACCGTCGCGGCGGGCAAGCCGACCGCCGTCACGGTGACCGCCACCGACGGCGGCACCCGGATCCGGCTGTCCGGAACCATCGCGGCGGACGCCGAGCCCCTGCTGCGCACCTCGCCGATCACCGATCCGGCGGCCTTCGGCCGCACCGCGCTGATCGAGGCGCTCGGCCGGGCCGGCGTGCGGGTCACCGCCGACCCGGCCGGCCCCAACCCGGTCGCCCGGCTGCCGCGCGACTACGCGGGGCGGCCGCGGGTGGCCGCGTACACCTCCCCGCCCTACGCCCAGTACGCCAAGCTGATCCTCAAGGTCAGCCACAACCTCGGCGCCAACCTCGGCATCTGCCTGATGGCCGTCACGACCGGAAGCCGTCAGTGCGAGGACGGCTTCCCGGTGCTCGCCGACTTCCTGGACCGGGCGGGCGTCGACCGCGAGCAGGCCCAGCTCATGGACGGCCGGGGCGGCAACCCCGCCGACCGCGCGACCCCGCAGGTGCTGGTGCAGATGCTGGCGTACTGGCAGCGCACCCCTGACGCGCGGCTCTTCCGGGAGGCCCTGCCGATCCTGGGCGTCGACGGGCTGCTGGCCGACAACTGCCGCAGCTGCCCGGCGCGCGGGAAGGTGTTCGCCAAGACCGGCGCGGCCGTCGGCGGCGACGCGCTCAACGACCGGCTGGCCGTCGGCGCCATCACCATCGCCGGCTACCTGGACAAGGGCGGCGGCCGCTACGACCCCTTCTACGCCGGGGTCAACGGCGCCTCCACGCCGACCACCGACCCCGCGGGGGTGCTGACCATCGCCAACGACCTCGCCATGATCGCCGCCTACCTCCAGGAGTCTCCCGCGCCCTCGCCCTCACCCTGACGGCGCGTCAGCCCGCCGTTCCGTCCGGGATCGAGAATCGCGGTGGATGCGGAGGTTCCGTCGATTCGGCTGCCGGCGTGAGCCCTGCGCGGCCTCCGTGGGCAGGCATGCCGAGGTCGATCCCCGCGACCTCATCCCTGCGACCTCACCGAGCCACCCCTCCGCTTCGGCTCGGCTGCACGTCCGCGCCCGCGCCCGGGAGACCTCGTCCGGTAGCGGCCAGTCCCTCGGCCGGCGCCGGCTCCGCGTAGCCGCCGCCCGCGCACGCACGGCACTCACCCCTCAAGCAGGCGCCTCCGGTCCCTGCCGCGCGGACTTTTACCCGGCCCTTAGGGGGGTGTCAAGTCCCGAGATTCCGGAACATGACCGGTATGTGCCCCCCGGGGTTTATTTGTGGTGCGGGCCTCACCGGAAACAAAACGAAACGAGGCGAGTACCGCACAGTCCCGGAAAACCGGGACAACTCAATATCCCTCTGGATCGGTAGGAGAAAGTCATGAACCGCAAGATGCACACCAACAGCACCGCCCGCCCCACCCGTAAGGGCTTCCGCCTGGCGACGCTGATCGCCTCGGCCGCCGTGGTGACCGGAGGGATCCTGCTGCCGGCGTCCGCCGCGACGGCGGCCCCGATGCCCGACCACGTGCACTCCATCCTCCTCCCGACCGACGGAGGCGCCGGAGGAAAGGGCGGCAAGGGCGGAAGCGGCGGCCTCGTCGGAGGCGGTGGCGGTTCCGGCGGTGCCGGTGGCGGCAGCGTCAAGGGCACCGGTGGTAAGGGCGGCGCCGGCGGCGACGGCGGGAGCGGGCTGCTCGTCGGCGGTGGCGGCGGTGGCGGCGGCGGTGGCGGTGAAGGCCGCATCGGTGGCGCCGGCGGCGACGGCGGCAAGGGCGGCTTCGGCATCCTCGAAGGCGGCGGCGGTGGCGCCGGCGGTGGCGGCGGTGACGGCTGGCTCGTCGGCGGCAAGGGCGGCAACGGCGGGAAGGGCGGCTTCAGCTTCCTCCAGGGCGGTGCCGGTGGTGACGCCGGAGACGGTGGCTTCGGCGGCCTGATCGGTGGCCTCGGCGGCAACGCCGGAGACGGTGGTGGGTCCCTCTTCTGACAGACGCACCGATCCGACCGGGTGGAGGCCTCCGGGCCTCCACCCCCCCACCCCCCATCCACACCTTCTTGTCCTTTGGAAACGGAGAACCCCATGTTCACGTGCACCTGGCAGCGTCCGCTCATCCTGGCGGCGGCCTCCCTGGCCCTCGTCACCGGCACGGCCTGCGCCGCGCAAGCGTCGGAGTTCAAGGCCCCGGCGGGCTCCAGCTCCTCGGTCGTGACCGAGCAGCCCTCGCACTGTGCGCTGGGTGGCCGTGGCGGCGAGGGCGGCAAGGGCGGAGCGGGTGGCAGGGGCGGCGAGCCCGGTCAGCCGGGCGAGCCCGGCAAGCCCGGCGGAGTGGGCTGCTTCCGGTTCGACGACCTGCCCGACAAGTCGAAGTCCGACCTCTCGATGGTCGACAAGGTCCACATCGTGATGATCCTGCTGGTCGACGACTCGGACGAAATGAAGGAGAAGATCGCCAAGAAGTACGACCTCTCCGAGGAGCAGCTCGACAACCTGAAGGACGACTACCTGGAGGGCAACTGGATCGCCCTGATGGGAGACGGATTCTCCTCCTCGACCTGATACACGCATCCCCCTCGGGGCGCTCCGGCCCGACGCGGCCGGAGCGCCCCGATCGTCTTACGCCGGCGGAATCGTCCACGGCGAGGAATTCGACCAACCGAACCGCTCAACGGACATCAGCTTTCAGGCAAAGGAGAATCTCATGCGCGTGCGATCTTGGAAGTTCCGTCTCGGTCTTCTCGTCTCGACGACCCTGCTCGGTGCCGGTGCGATGACGACGGCCGCCACGGCGGCGCCCGCGCTGCCGAGCCACTCCGTAGAGGCGGCCGTCACCGGGCAGCACGGGCCCGCACCCGGCGGCGGCGACACCCGGACGGGCGGCAACCGCTGGGGCCGCGACGGAGCGATCGGCACGTTCGGTGACCAGCTCACCGGCAAGGTCAAGCTCGACAAGGGCAGCGTCCGCGTCGGCGACAAGGTCTGCGCGGGCAAGTGCAACGGCTCGGTCAACGGCACCGAGGGCGGCAGCGGCGGCATCTGCGCCGGAGTCTGCAACGGCAGCGCCAACGGCGGCACCGGCGTGACGGGCCGGCCGGGCGGCGGCACCGGCGGCACGGGCGGCAAGGGCGGCGTCTGCGCCGGCGTCTGCCACGGCAGTGTCAACGGCGGCGACGGCGGCACCGGCGGGGCGGCGTCCCCCGGCGGCGACGGCGGCGAGGGCGGTGCCGGCGGCGACGGCGGCATCTGCGTCGGCATCGGCTGCGAGACCAGCGGATTCGGCGGCCGCGGCGGCACCGGCGGCATGGGCTGACCCCCGGCCACCGCCACACCACGGGTCCCCGGCACACCACGTGCCGGGGACCCCTTCCGTTTCGAAGGGGCACTCGTATGGATCACTGGATAGACTTGAGGTCTGGAAGAGCGGCCTGGCGCGTCACGTGCGCGCCCGAGCCGACACCGTCGCGTCGAGCGCGACCCGTTCAGCCATGTCGTCCCCTCGGGCGACGCTCCATCGAGGACGGGGTCGGCATGATCGGCACCTTCGCCCACGGGCACCGCGTCGGCGCCGCGCCGCCGGCCGGCCGGCCGGGTGAGGCGGGCCCCTGATGGCCTCGGCATCCGACCTCAGCGTGTACACGGGCCGGCCCTCCGGCCTGATCGGCAAGCAGATCGCGGGATACCGGGTGGAGCGGCTGATCGGCCGCGGCGGCATGGCCGTCGTCTATTCCGCCAAGGACCTGCGCCTGGACCGTACGGTCGCGCTCAAGCTGATCGCCCCCGAGCGCGCCCGCGACGACACCTTCCGGCGCCGCTTCACCCACGAGTCGCGGGTCGCCGCGAAGATCGACCACCCGCACATCGTGCCGATCTTCGAAGCGGGCGAGACCGACGGTGTCCTGTACATCGCCATGCGCTACGTCTCCGGGCTCGACCTGCGGGCCCTGCTGGACCGGGAGGGCCCCCTGCCCGTCGCGAAGGCCCTGCGCATCGCCTCCCAGGTGGCATCCGCCCTCGACGCGGCCCACGAGCACGACCTGGTGCACCGGGACGTCAAGCCCGGCAACATCCTGGTCGCCGCGGGCACCGACAGCGACCACCCGGAACACATCTACCTCACGGACTTCGGACTGACGAAGAAGTCCCTGTCGCTCAGCGGCTTCACCACGGCGGGGGAGTTCGTGGGCACCCTCGACTACATGGCGCCGGAACAGATCACCGGCCGGCCGGTCGACGGCAGGTGCGACCTCTACAGCCTTGCCTGCGTCGTCTACGAAACCCTCGCCGGCGGGCCCCCCTTCGTACGCGACGAGGACGTGGCGCTGCTGTGGGCGCACCAGTACGACCAGCCGACCCCCCTGACGGAGCGGCGGCCCGAGATCGCGCCCGCCGCCGACGAAGTCCTGGCCAAGGCCCTGGCGAAGGTTCCGGAGGACCGCTACGCCTCCTGCCTGGAGTTCGTCGGGGCCCTGCGCGCCGCCGCCGGAGGCGGCACCAGGCGGGAGGACGGCCCGTCGCACCGGGTCGAACCCCCGGAGCCGCCGCCGGACCCTCCGATCTGGGCCCGGCCGGTCTTCCACGCCCCGTCCGGCGGACCGTAGGACCGCGCTCCTCGGACCCGCCGGTCCTCAGAACCCGACGAGCGACTGCTCGGCCCAGATGGTCTTGCCGAGGGCGGAGTGCCGGGTGCCCCAGCGCTGGGCGAGCTGGGCGACCAGCAGCAGGCCCCGCCCTCCCTCGTCGAACGTCCGGGCCCGCCGCATGTGCGGGGCGGTACTGCTCGCGTCGGAGACCTCGCAGAGCAGGGTGGTGTCGTCGTGGATCAGCCGCAGCTCGATCGGGGGCGCCCCGTAGCGGATGGCGTTGGTCACCAGTTCGCTCACCACGAGCTCGGTGACGAAGGCGGCCTCGTCGAGCCCCCACGCCGTCAGCTGCTCGGTGGTGTACCGGCGGGCCCGGGCGACGATGGACGGATCGGACGGCAGCTCCCAGACGACGACCTTGTCGGCGTGCAGGGCCCGGGTCCGGGCGACGAGCAGGGCGACGTCGTCGTCGGGCCGGCGGGTCAGCAGCGCCGCCAGGACGCGGTCGCACACCGTGTCCAGGCTGGAGGTCGGCCGTACGAGGGCCGCGAACATGCTGTCCAGGGACTCGTCGATGTCCCGCTCGCGGGGTTGCAGCAGGCCGTCGGTGTACAGGACCAGCAGGCTGCCCTCGGGGATCTGGGCCTCGATGGTCTCGAAGGGCAGGCCGCCCAGGCCCAGCGGCGGTCCGGCCGGCACGTCGAGGAGGTACGCGGAGCCCTCCGGGGAGACCACGGCGGGCGGCGGGTGGCCGGCCCGGGCGACCGTGCAGCGACGGGTGACCGGGTCGTAGACCACGTACAGGCAGGTGGTGCCGATGCCGCCGGCGGCCTCCGCGGCGGCCCCCTGCTCGCCCTCGTCGGCCGACAGGTGGATGATCAGGTCGTCGAGGTGGGTGAGCAGCTCGTCCGGCGGCAGGTCGACGTCGGCCAGCGTCCGCACCGCGGTGCGCAGCCGGCCCATGGTGGCGGAGGCGCGGATGCCGTGGCCGACGACGTCGCCCACGACGAGGGCCACCCGTGCGCCGGACAGCGGGATCACGTCGAACCAGTCGCCGCCCACGCCGGCATCGGTACCGGCGGGCAGGTAGCGGGAGGCGATCTCCAGGGCCGGGTGGTCGGGCAGCGAGTGCGGGAGCAGGCTGCGCTGCAGCGTCATGGTCGTGGTGTGCTCGCGGGTCTGCCGGCGCGCGTTGTGGATGCCGACGGCCGCCCTGGACGTGAGTTCCTCGGCCAGCCACAGGTCCTCCGGGTGGAAGGGCTCCTGCCGCTGGTGCCGGCTGAAGACGGCCAAGCCCAGCGTGGTGCCTCCGGCGCGCAGCGGCACCATCATCATCGAGTGGGTGCCGGAGTGGGCGATCCAGGCCGCCCCGGGATCCTGGGCCACCCACCGGGCGACCGCCGGGTCGGAGGTCGCGTACACGGCGCCGCGGCCCGCGGCCAGGCAGTCGACGGGAGGTGACAGCGCCGGATAGACGGCCGTCCCGCCGACCGGGACCTGGGACTCCAGGCTTCCCTCCAGGAGCGAGCGCACGGCGATGTGGGACACGGTGACCGGCCCCGCCGCCGGTCTGGAGGAGCCCTCGTCCGGCCGCGGAGGCGGCTCCAGCAGGTCGACGACCGCGAAGTCGGCGATCCGGGGCACGGCCGCCTCGGCGAGCTCCTCCGCGGTGCGGGCGCTGTCCATGGTGGTGCCGATGCCGGCGGTGTCGACGTCCGACAGGAGCAGCTGCGGCCGCTCACCCGGGGGTCCGGACTTCTCGTGCGCGGCCAGACAGACGGCGCGTACCCGCCCGTCGGCGTCCCGCAACGGGGCCATCGAGGCGGCGAGGCCCTGCTCGGCCGGCGCGCCCGTGGGACGGACGAACGCGTCGACGTGCTGCGGCTCCTCCGTCTCCACCACCAGGCGCATCCTGCGCTCGGTCTCGTCGCTGACGGGATCCGGGGCGATCTCGGGCAGCCGCAGCCCGCGCATCTCGCCCTCCGTGAGGGACAGCGCGCGCTCCATGCCGGCGTTGGCCCGCACCAGCCGCAGGTCCGCGTCGAAGACCGCCAGGAAACAGGGGGACTGGGTGAACGTCCACTCGTCCAGCGCTTCGCCCCAGGGCGTCGTACCGGGCTCACCCGGCACGGCGGACACCACGAACCACTTGGTGTTCCCGCCGGTGGACGTCCACCGGTGCGCGAGCAGTCTCACCTCCAGCCGCGTGCCGTCCCGGTGCCGGAGCGCCACGGTGCCGCTCCACCGGTCCTGCCCGGAGGGGATCCGCCCCGCGCTCTGGTCGACGTCCTCGGCGGGCCCGGCGCCGTCGGCGAGCAGGAGGGCGGCGGGCTGTCCCACGATCTCGGCGGGGGCGTAGCCGAGCAGCCGACGGGCGTCCTCGCTCCACTCGGTCACGATGCCCTGCTCACTGAGGGTGGCCGTGGCCGTGTAGGTCGATCCGCCGGAGTCGTTCGGCTCCGCCGGCCGCTCACCAGGAGAGGTGGGAAGTTGCTCCATCGCCGCTCATCTCGCCCTCGCTAGTTCCCTCGCCGCGGTTCCACGGCAACCGCACGACCAGGGGCTCCACTGACAAGCATCATCCGGCGGGGCAAGGAGCACCAACGCAGTGCTGCCAAGGGGGGTGCGCCCGGCCCGCCGGAGCCGGGGAGTGCGCGAGCACGAGGGCGAGGACCGCGTCTCCCGCTCGCCACACCGCAGCGCGGCGCCGTCCGCTGAGCACCGGCGGCCGAAGGCCCAGGATTTCGACGAGGCGCGGGGCGGCGCCGAAGACGCCGGTCCGGTCGGCCTTGACCGCGGCCTCCTTGAGCGCCCAGGCGCCGGCCAGGGCCTCGGGCCGGCCCGTCCCGATGCGGGCGAGCTCCCCTGGGGAGAAGACGCGGTCCGCGACACGGCGTACCGCGGCGGCCGACGCCGTCTCGCAGAGGTCCACGCCGACCGCTTCGGGTGCGAGGGCCGCGGCGACGTGGCGGGCGGTGTGGCTGATGGAGACGTGCACGGCCGGCAGCGGGCTGCCGCTGACGACCACGTACGGGCTGCCGTCGTCCCGGGGGAGTACCTCCACCTCGTCGGCCGGTGCGGCGAGGGCGTCCGCGACGAGGCGCTTGGCGAGCAGCCGGCCGGCCGTCCACTCGGCCCGCCGCCGGGCCGGCAGCGCCCGGACCACCCGCCGTTCGGCCGGAGAGAGGAAGGGCGCCCGGCGGGGGCCGGTGAGCGGGGCCACGAGGAGTCGGGCCCCGCCCCACCGGTGGATGTGACCCGGTGCGATCGGCCGGAAGGCGGCGTCCACGGCGCAGTCCACGGCGGTGGTGTTCATGGCCGCGGGGTCAGGCCGCGCGGGCCGTGGTCAGGTGCCGCAGCTCGTGCTCCAGCGCGGTCACCGTGTGCCGGATCTGGTCGGCCGTGTGCTCGCTGGTGATGAAGAAGCGCAGCCGGGCCTGTTCCTCCGGTACGGCCGGATAGAGGATCGGGTTGACGCTGACGCCCCGCTGGAACAGGGCCTCGGCGAGCCGCAGGGCCTTCAGGGAGTCCCCGACGATGCACGGGACGACCGGTGTGTCGTGGCTGTCCCCGACGTCGATCCCCGCATCGCGGGCGAGGCGGACGAACAGCGCGGAGTTCTCCGCGAGCCGTGCCACGCGCTGCGGCTCGGCGCGCAGCAGGCGCAGCGCGGCCAGGGACGCGGCGGTGTCGGCCGGGGTCATGCCGGCGCTGAAGACGAAGCCGGGAACGGTGTAGCGCAGGTACTCGACGACCGAGCGCTTCCCGGCGACGTAGCCGCCACAGCCGGCCAGCGCCTTGGACAGGGTGCCCGACCACAGTTCGACCTCCGAGCGGTCGACGTCGAAGTACTCGCCGATGCCGCGTCCCGTCGCACCGATCGTCCCCATGCTGTGGGCCTCGTCGATCATCAGCAGCGCGCCGTGCCGGCGCTTGACCTCGATGAGGGCGGGCAGGTCGGCGATGTCGCCGTCCATGCTGTAGACGCCCTCGACGACGACGAGGACCCGCCGGTACTGGTGGCGGACCTGCGTGAGGATCGCGTCCAGGGCGCCCGCGTCGTTGTGCGGGAAGGGCCGCCGGGTCGCGCCGGAGAGCTTGCATCCCTGCAGGATGCTGTCGTGGGCGAGCGCGTCGTGGATGACGAGGTCGCCGGGGCCGAGGAGGTGACCGATCACGGTGACGTTGGTGGCGTGCCCGTTGGCCAGGGTGACCGCGGCCTCGCAGGAGAGCCGGCCGGCGAGCTCCGCCTCGAGCTCCAGGTGGAGCGGACGGCTGCCCGACAGGAGCCGGCTGGCGGACACCGAGGTGCCGCAGCGCTCGATCGCGTCCCGGGCCGCCTCGTTCACCTCGGGGTGGGTCGCCAGGCCCAGGTAGTTGTAGCTGGAGAAGGAGAGGAGTTCCCGGCCGTCGACGACGGTCGTGTCCGTCATACCGCGTTCGTGGACGAGGAAGTACGGATTGGGCAGCCCCACCCCGTCGAGCGCGGAGATGCGCTCGCCGTGGGCGGTGACCTCCGGGAAGCACTCGATCCGCGTGTGCTCCTCGGGCAGCGGCGCGGTGGGCGGGTCGGGCACCGGCGCCGGCGGCGTCTCCTCGGCCTCACCGGCCCGCTGTACGGGGAAGCCCTCGGGCGCGGTGGCGGGTACGGCCTGCGGTGCCGGGTCCGCGCCGCAGGCGTTCGCGACCATCGCCGCGATCCTCCGGACGGTCGGCCGGTCGGCGGCGGCCTCGTCGAAGGTCCACTGGGGCCACTGCCGGGTGAGGGCGGTGAACAGGTCGGTCAGCATCAGCGAGTCGAAACCGAGCTCGTCGACCAGCGGCTGGTCGAGGTGCAGGTGGCTCACCGGGAAGGCACTGATCCGGGCCACGTGCGCGAGCACGCCTTCGGCGATCTCGTCGACGTCATCGGCCGGTGCGGGCTCCCGCGCGGCGGGCGGGCCGGAAGCGGGCGGGGCGGTGGCAGCGGGTACGACGGCTACGACGGGCACGGGCGCCGGTTCGATTCGCTCGGCCTGCTCGGCCTGCTCGGCCTGCTCGGCCGCCTCGGCGGCCGGGTCCCGTACGGGCAGTGTCTCGGCGAGCCGGGCGAGCAGCGACGCCTGCTGCCGGACCAGCTGGAGCAGCTCACCCACCGGGTCGTTCGCCGGGGCGTTCACGGCGCCGGCCACGGGGGCGTCGACCGGGGCGTTCACCGAGGTCTCCTCGTGGGCCGCGGGCCGGGGCGGCCGGGCGGTGGCGCAGGCGTCCCGCTGCGCGGCGGGGCGCCCGTTCCTGGCGGGGCGCCCGCGCGGCACCCAGTAGGACTGGGTGTCGAGCTTCGCCACCGGCAGGTCCAGCAGGCGGCGGTCCTCGTCGGGCACCAGCGCGCGCGGGTCGACCGGGACGCCCAGGACCCCGAGCCGGGCGAGGGCCCGGACGAAGCCGCGCCCGCCGTCCGGCTCCACCTCGTCGGCGGGTACGACGTGCACGTCGCCGCGCCCGGTGAGGTTGCGGCGGACCGAGGCGAGGAGCGAGCTGCCGCCGGTCACCTGGAGGAAGACACGCGCCCCCTGGTCGTACGCGGTCCGGACGGCGTCGCCGAACCGGACCGGGGCGGACGCGTGCCGGGCCCAGAGCCCGCGCAGCCCCTCGGGGTCGGTGCAGACCTCGGCGTTCACGGACGAGACGAACGGCAGGACGGGGCCGGTGATGCGGAGGGCGGCGAGGTCCGCGCGCACGCCCGCCTCGGCGGAGGCCACCCGCGGCGAGTGGAAGGCGTTGGACACGTCGAGCGCCGCCGTGACCACCCCGGCCCCGGCGCAGGCCTGCCGCACCGCGGCGAGCCCCTCGGGCGAGCCGCTGACCACGACCTGCCGCGGCTGGTTGAAGCAGGCGAGCCACACGTCGTCGATGCCGGACATGAGCCGGTGGCAGGTGGCCTCGTCGGTCTGTACGGCGAGCATCCCGCCCCCGACGCCGGTCTCGGCCCGGCGGAGGGCGGCGCCCCGGTGGACCAGCAGCCGTACGGTGTCCTCGTCGGTGAGCGCTCCCGCCGCCGCGGCGGCGGCGAACTCCCCGACGCTGTGGCCGAGGGCGAGTCCGGGCGTGACGCCGCAGTGGGCGAGCAGCCGGGTCGCGGCGATCTGCACGGTGCCGAGCAGCGGCTGGCACACGTCGGTGCCGGCGAGTCGCCGACCGGGCTCCTCGGAGTCGCCGCGGGCGGCCGGGGCCTCTCCGTACAGCAGGTCCGCGAGGTCGAAGCCGGCGTCGCGGCGGGCGACAGCGCTGAGGACATTGACGTCCGTGCGGAAGCCCGTGAACCGTTCGTAGAGGTCCTGCATCATGCCCGGCCGCTGGCTGCCCTGCCCGGGGAAGAGGAACGCGATGCGGCGCTCGGACTCCGGCAGCGGGGCGTCGGCGGCGTAGGCGCCGTCGCCGAGGTCGCCCCGGGCACCTTCGGCCAGCTGCTCGCGGGCGTGGCGCAGCCGCCGGGTGAACTCCTCCGTGTCGTCGGCCACGATCGCGAGCCGCGTCTTCAGCGGCTCGCGCGCGCCCAGGGTGTGGGCCAGCGCCGCGAGCGGCACGGGGGCGGTCCGCTCCAGCATGTCGAGCACCTCGTCGATGTGCCGCTCCAGCAGCTGGGGGCTGCCGGCCGAGAGGAGGAGCAGCTGCGGCCGGGGTCCTTCAGAGGGCACCGGGGAGGTGCCGTGGGCGGGGGCCGGCTGCTCCTCGAGCACCACGTGCACGTTCGTGCCGCCGAAACCGAAGGAGCTGACGGCGGCCCGCCGGGGCGAGGCCGCGCCCGGCCAGGGCCGGACGGTGTCGGCGAAGCGCAGGCCCGCGGCGGAGACGCCCAGCTCGGGGTGGGGGGTGGTGACCGGCTGCGGCACGATCGTGCGGTGGTGGACGACCAGGGCCGTCTTGATCAGACCGGCGATGCCCGCCGCGGACAGCGAGTGCCCGATGAGGGCCTTGCCGGAGCCGAGGTAGCACAGCGAGGGGTCGTCGTCGGGGTACTCGGTGCGCAGCCTGCGCAGTGCCTCCACCTCGGAGCGGTCGCCGGTGGTGGTGCCGGTGCCGTGGGCCTCGATGAAGCCCACCGAGGACGGGGCGACCCCGGCGTCGTCGTAGGCCCGGAGCATGGCGCGCAGCTGGCCTTCGGCGGTGGGGACCAGCGGGCCGGGGGAGGCTCCGTCGTTGGCCGAGCCGATGCCCTTGATCACCGCGTAGACGCGGTCGCCGGCGGCGAGGGCGTCGGCGAGCGGCCTGACGACGACGGCGCCGGCGCCCTCGCCGAGGACGAACCCGTCGGCCGCCTCGTCGAACGGCCGGCACACGCCGCTCGCGGACAGCGCGCGGAGCCGGGAGAAGCCGACCAGGCTGTCCGGGGTCAGGTTGAGGTACGCGCCGCCGACGACGGCGATCCGGCAGGTGCCCTGTCGGAGCTGGGCGACCGCCTGGTCGAGGGCGACCAGCGAACCGGAGCAGGCGGCGTCGACGGCGAAGCTGGGGCCGCCGAGGCCGAAGTGCCGGCTGACGGTGCCGGCCGCCATGTTGAGCAGGCTCCCGGGCAGGGTGAAGGAGTGGATGCTGCCGAGCTCGGCGGCCTGCTCCCGGATGGCCTCGGTGTCGGGGCGGTCCGCCGCCTGCGACTGCTCGGCCAGGGAGATGGCCCGCAGGGGAGCCGCCATGAGGTCCTTGTAGTCGGACACCGACACGGCGAAGAAGACCCCGGTGTTCTCCCGGTCGAAGTCGCCGCGGCCCAGCCCCGCGTCGTCGAGGGCCTCGCGGGCGATGTCGAGCATCAGCCGGTGCTGGGGGTCCATGGACCGGGCGCGTGCGGGCGGCACCCCGTAGTGCAGGGCGTCGAAACGGTCCACGTCGTCCAGGAACGCGACCTGGTCGGTGTACGCGGCGTTGGGGGCCGATCGGTCGCCGGGCCGGTGGAAGGTCTCGTGGTTCCAGCGCTCGGCCGGGACGGCGGTGAACTGGCGTTCCCCGCTCAGCAGGAGCTTCCAGTAGGCGCGGATGTCGGGGGCGCCGGGGAAGCGGCAGCCGAGTCCGGTGATGGCGATGTCGGTCATGACGGTTCTTCCTTGTCGTGATCCCCTGTGCGGGGGTGGGGGCGGGGTGGTCGGGGGGAACGGGGTCTGCGGGAACGGGACGTATGACGGGGACGGGATGACGGGATGACCGGGACGGGGCCTGCGCCCCCGTCGGTCAGCGGCCCGCGGGTGCGCGGGCGTGCGGGCGGACGGGCGTACGGACCGCGGTGCGGCCGGGTGGGGGACACCGCCCCGGCGCGCACCGCCGGGGCGGCGCAGGAGCAGCCACGGGGCGCGGCGGCCTGGGCCGCAGCAGCCGCGGCGCCCACCAGTTCAGGCCGCCCGCCAGACGCATGAGCGCCGGTACGAGCATTCCGCGGACGAGCGTGGCGTCGAGCAGGACGCCGAGGCCCGCGCCGATCCCGAAGAACTGCAGGAGGGACACCTGGGAGGTGCCGAAGCTCAGGAGGGTGAAGGCGAGCAGGGCGCCGGCGGTCGTGACGATCCCGCCCGTACGGGCGATGCCGGAGACGATCGACGTCGCGTCGTCCTGCCCGGCGTCGTGCGCCTCCTTGATACGGGCGAGGACGAACACCTCGTAGTCCACCGACAGGCCGAAGACGATGCAGAACAGCAGCACCGGCATGGTCGTGCTGAGCGGTCCGGGCGTGAAGCCGAGCAGCTGGTGCAGATGGCCCGACTGGAAGATCCACACCATGGCCCCGAGGACGGCCGCCAGGCTCAGGGCGTTCAGCGCGATGGCCTTGACCGGCAGGAGCAGACTGCGCGTGAAGCCGAACAGCAGCGCGAAGGTGGTCAGGGTGATCAGGGCGAGCGCCAGCGGGATCCGGTCCCCGACGGTGGCCTTGGCGTCGACCAGGACCGCGCTCGGTCCGCCGACGAGGATCTCGGCGCCCGCCGGGACGGGGGCGGAGCGGATGTCGCGCACGAGCTGCTGCGCGGCGCGCGACTGGGGGTCGGCGAGCGGCACCACGGAGAGCCGCGCCGGTCCGCCGCCGGCGGTACGCGCGGACCCGACGGACCCGGCCGCGGACCCGGCCGCGGACCCGGCCGCGGAGCCGGCCGCGGAGCCGGACACCGCCGCCTTCTCGCCGGACCGGAAGCTGCCCTCGGCACCCACGACCCGGGCGACCTGCGGGAGCGCCGACAGCCGGCGGGCGTAGTCCTCGCGCGCCGCCGGGGACGCCGTACCCGTGACGACGACCGTGAGCGCGCTGGAGCCCTTCATGTCGAACGAGCCGCGCACCAGGTCCCCGGTCTGCCGGCTGGACGCGCTCACCGGCAGCGCCCGGTCGTCCGGAGTGGCGAAACCGGCGTGCGCGAACGGCGCCGCGAGCACCAGCAGCAGGCCGATCACCGGCAGCGCCGCGACCAGCGGGCGGCGTACGACGATCCGCGCCAGGCCCTCCCAGAGGCGCGACCGCGAGCCGCCGTGGACCCGGCGGCGCCACGGCACGGCCCAGGCGTTGACCCGCTTGCCGAGCAGCGCGAGCAGGGCCGGCAGTACGGTCAGGGCGCTCACCGCCGCGATCACCACCACGGCGATGCCCGCGTAGGCGAAGGAGCGCAGGAAGTACGGCGGGAACACCAGCAGCGTCGCGAGCGCGGCGGAGACCGTGGCGGCACTGAAGACGATCGTGTGGCCCGCGGTCCGCACGGTCCGGATGGCGGCGTTGCGCGGCCGGTACCCGTGGGCGAGCTCCTCCCGGAACCGCGAGACGATCAGCAGCCCGTAGTCGATGCCCAGCCCCAGGCCGAGCGCCGTGGTGAGGTTCAGCGCGAACACGGACACGTCGGTGACGGAGCCGAGGACGCTCAGGACCAGCAGCGTCCCGGCGATCGCCAGGACACCGATCAGCAGCGGCAGCGCGGCGGCCACGACGCTGCCGAAGACCAGGACCAGGAGGATCAGGGTTCCCGGCAGGACGACGGACTCGGCCCGCTTGAGGTCGGACTCGGAGAGGTCCTGGAGCTCGGCGTCGGCGAGCGCCGTCCCTCCCACGTGCAGGGTCAGGGCCTTCTCGGGGGCGCCCGGGGCGGTCAGCTCCCGCTTCAGCTCCTTGACCCGGGCGCCGAGCCGCTCTCCTTCGCCGTCGACGTGTGCGACCAGCATGGCGGCGTCGCCGTCACGGCCGCGCAGCTCGGCCGCGCCGCCCGTCCAGTACGAGGTCACGGCGCTGACGTGCGGCAGGGCGGCGAGGCGGCCGGTCAGGGCCTCGCCCTCGCTCCGGGCCGCGGCGTCGTCGACGGACCCGCCGTGGGTCCGCGCGACGACGACCAGGTTCGGGGAGGACCCCGGGCCATTGGCCGCCGACAGGGCGGCGCGGCTGGATTCGGAGCGCGGGTCGTCGTACCCCTGCGTCTTCAGCCGGCCGCTCGCCTCGGCGCCGAACACGGCGGACAGGACGAGGAAGACGAGCGCGGCGAAGAGCACGAGTCGGGGGCGACGGGTCACGAAGACCCCTGCGCGACGGGACACGGAAGGCTCCGATCCGGGTGGTGTGTCGGTCCTGCACTGGCGCAGGACGGTCGATTTCCACCGTGCCCGGAGGAGGGGTTGGGCCGTAGCCCCGGCTGTTCGTACCTTGACAGGGGCCGCCGGGCCCGCTCTCGCACCCGGCGCAGGCGGTCACCGCGGGCCGTCAGCCCAGGCCGGACACCCTGAAGACGGTGTGGGCGGTCTCCCGGTCGATGTGCTCCGCCAGCTCGCGCAGCGCGATGGAGCCCCGCAGCAGGGTGCCGCGTTCGACCGAGGTACGGGTGTCGGCGTCCAGCCGGCGCCACATCGCGGGGTTGCGGGCCAGCACGGTCGGGTCGATCTCGACGCTGCTTCCGTCGGTGTCCCGGAGCAGGAGGCGCTGGGCCACGCCGTCGCACCACTGCAGGGAGGCCAGGGAGTCGGTACGGACGCTGTGCCCCACCAGTACGCCGCGGGTGCTCAGCCGGCCGGCGCGTACGGAGATCCGGGGTGGCAGCAGGACCACGAACAGCAGGGCGGCCAGGCCCGCCCAGAGGACGCAGCGGAGGGCGCAGAGTTCGCCGGCTCCCGCGTCCAGCACGAGCAGGGCCGCCAGGAACAGTGCGGCCGTGCAGAGCGCGAAGCGTCGTGCACCGGCCCAGTGGATGTCCTCGGCGAGTCCGTCCATGGGAGCGACGGTAGGGCGGCCGGCGGCGCGGTCCGCGCGCCTTGACGCACTGCTGAGGCGACGACTACGACATCTTGACCATGTCCCATCAAAAAGGGAGGCGGGTGGGCGGGCGGACCGTCGCAGACGCCGGTGGGCAGGCCGGGGCCCCACGGGGACGGTGAGCACGATGGGGAGACCACGGCCGGGACCGGCGGGGCGCGGGCCGCGCGCCACCGCCGGTCCTCACGCCGGGCGCCGTGGAGCATCAGCTCCCGGTCAGCGCCCTGAGCGCGACGTTGAGTGCGAGTACGTTGACGCGGGGTTCGCCCATGAAGCCGAGGGCCCGGCCGGTGGTGTGGTCGGCGACGAGCTTCTCGACCTGCTTGACGTCGAGGTTGTTCCGCTCGGCGACGCGGTGGATCTGGAGCTCGGCGTACGCGGGGGAGATGTCGGGGTCGAGGCCGGAGCCGGAGGAGGTGACGGCGTCGGCCGGTACGTCCTCGGGCCTGACCGGGTGGCCGGGGGTGGAGTTGTCCGCGACGACGGCCTCCTTCGCCGCGACGACCTGGGCGCAGAGGGTGCCTTCCTCGGCGTCCTTGGTGCACTTGCCGTTCACGGCGCCGTTGTCGGCGGAGCGGTTGGTGGCTCCGGAGAGGACGAGCGAGTACCGGGTGTTGACGCTGTTGGCGCCGAGGCCGTTGGAGGGGCGCGGCTGGAACCACTTGAGGTCCGGCTTGGCGGCCTGTTCGGCGTCGTCGCCCGCAGTCGGAGCAGAAGGGGCCTGCTGGGGCAGGGTGTAGGTCTGGCCGATGAGGGAGGAGCCGACGACCCGGCCGCTCGCGTCCTTGATCTCGGAGCCGTTGGCCTTGTCGCCGAAGGCGAGCTGGGCGATGCCGGTGACGGCCAGCGGGTACAGGACGCCGCAGACGATCGTGAGAACCAGCAGCGCGCGCAGACCGGCCCACAGCAGACGAGCGGTGTTTCCTACGGAGTTGTTCATGGCTCAGCCGATTCCGGGGATGAGGGAGATGAGCAGGTCGATGAGCTTGATGCCGATGAAGGGGGCGATCAGGCCGCCCACCCCGTAGAGGCCGAGGTTGCGGCGGAGCATCTTGTCGGCGCTGGTGGGCCGGTACCGAACGCCCTTGAGGGCGAGTGGGACCAGGGCGATGATGATCAGTGCGTTGAAGACGACCGCGGAGAGGATCGCCGACTCGGGCGAGGACAGGCCCATGATGTTGAGCTTGTCGAGGCCGGGGTGGACCACGGCGAACATGGCCGGGATGATCGCGAAGTACTTGGCGACGTCGTTGGCGATGGAGAACGTGGTCAGGGCGCCGCGCGTGATCAGCAGCTGCTTGCCGATCTCGACGATCTCGATGAGTTTGGTGGGGTCGGAGTCCAGGTCCACCATGTTCCCGGCCTCCTTGGCGGCCGAGGTGCCCGTGTTCATCGCCACGCCCACGTCGGCCTGCGCGAGGGCGGGGGCGTCGTTCGTACCGTCGCCGGTCATCGCGACGAGCTTGCCGCCCGCCTGCTCCCGCTTGATGAGGGCCATCTTGTCCTCGGGCGTCGCTTCCGCGAGGAAGTCGTCGACACCCGCCTCCTCGGCGATGGCCCTGGCGGTGAGGGGGTTGTCGCCGGTGATCATGACGGTCTTGATGCCCATGCGGCGCAGTTCGTCGAACCGCTCGCGCATGCCTTCCTTGACGACGTCCTTGAGGTGGATGACGCCCAGGACGCGGGCGCCCTTCTCGTCGCGGACGGCGACCAGGAGCGGGGTGCCGCCGGCTTCGGAGATCCTGTCGGCGAGGAGGTCGGCGTCGTCGCAGACCTCGCCGCCCTGCTCCCTGACCCAGGTGATGACGGATCCGGCCGCGCCCTTGCGGGTCTGCTTGCCGTCCACGTCCACACCCGACATACGGGTCTGGGCGGTGAAGGCGATCCAGTCGGCGTTCGACAGCTCGCCCCGGTGCCGTTCGCGCAGGCCGTACTCCTCCTTCGCGAGGACCACGATGGAGCGGCCCTCGGGCGTCTCGTCCGCGAGGGACGACAGCTGGGCGGCGTCCGCCAGTTCGGCCTCCGTCGTCCCCTTGACCGGGACGAACTCCGCGGCCTGACGGTTGCCGAGGGTGATCGTGCCCGTCTTGTCCAGGAGCAGGGTGGAGACGTCACCCGCGGCCTCGACCGCGCGCCCCGACATGGCGAGGACGTTGCGCTGGACGAGGCGGTCCATGCCGGCGATGCCGATGGCGGAGAGCAGCGCCCCGATCGTGGTGGGGATCAGGCAGACCAGCAGGGCCGTCAGCACGATCATCGACTGTTCGGCGCCCGCGTAGATCGCGAACGGCTGGAGGGTGACGACCGCGAGCAGGAAGACGATGGTGAGGGACGCCAGCAGGATGTCGAGGGCGATCTCGTTGGGCGTCTTCTGTCGGGCAGCGCCCTCGACGAGGGCGATCATGCGGTCGATGAAGGTCTCGCCGGGCCTCGTCGTGATCTTGATGACGATCCGGTCGGAGAGCACCTTCGTACCGCCGGTCACGGCCGAGCGGTCGCCGCCGGACTCGCGGATGACGGGCGCGGACTCGCCGGTGATGGCGGACTCGTCGACGGACGCCACGCCCTCGACGACGTCACCGTCGCCGGGAATGACGTCGCCCGCCTCGCAGACCACCAGATCGCCGATCGTCAGCTCGGTGCCCGGCACCTGCTCCTCGCTCCGGCCGTCCCCCGTCAGACGGCGGGCGACGGAGTCGGTCTTGGCCTTGCGCAGCGTGTCGGCCTGCGCCTTGCCGCGGCCCTCGGCCACGGCCTCGGCGAGGTTGGCGAAGATCGTCGTCAGCCAAAGCCAGGCGGTGATCGCCCAGCCGAACCAGTCCGCCGGGTTCTCGACCGCCAGGACGGTGGTGACGACCGAGCCGATCAGGACCACGAACATGACCGGGGACTTGATCATGATCCGGGGGTCGAGCTTGCGGACCGCCTCCGGGAAGGCCTTCAGCAGCTGCCCGGGATCGAACAGGCCCCCGCCGACGCGCCCGGCGCCGGTCGTGGGACCGGTGGGCACGTCCTGGTGCGGAGTTCTGGTGGGAGTGGCGGTGCTCATGACGCGAGCCCTTCGGCGAGCGGACCCAGCGCCAGGGCCGGGAAGTAGGTGAGTCCGGTGATGACGACGATCGTCGCGACGAGCAGGCCCGCGTAGAGGGGCTTGTCGGTACGGAGGGTGCCCGCGGTCTCCGGTACGGGCTTCTGCTCGGCGAGCGAGCCGGCGAGCGCGAGGACGAAGACCATCGGCAGGAAGCGGCCGAGCAGCATGGCGATGCCAATGGTGCTGTTGAACCACTGGGTGTCGGCGTTCAGGCCGGCGAAGGCGGAGCCGTTGTTGTTGGCGCCCGAGGTGTAGGCGTAGAGGATCTCCGAGAAGCCGTGCGCGCCCGTGTTCGTCATCGAGTTGCCCGGAGTGGGCAGGGCCATCGCCGCCGCGGTGAAGCAGAGCACCAGGGCGGGGGTGACGAGGATGTAGCAGGCGGCGAGCTTGATCTCGCGGGTGCCTGTCTTCTTGCCCAGGTACTCGGGCGTGCGGCCGACCATCAGGCCGGCGATGAACACCGCGATGATCGCCATGATCAGCATGCCGTAGAGGCCGGAGCCGACACCGCCGGGTGCGATCTCGCCGAGCTGCATGCCGAGCATCGCGATGCCGCCGCCGAGGCCCGTGTAGGACGAGTGGAAGGAGTTCACGGCGCCGGTCGAGGTGAGGGTGGTGGCCACGGCGAAGATCGACGAACCGCCGATGCCGAAGCGGGTCTCCTTGCCCTCCATCGCTCCGCCCGCGACGTCGAAGGCCGGGCCGTGGTGGGCGAACTCGGTCCACATCATCAGCGCGGTGAAACCGAGCCAGATGACGCCCATGGTGGCGAGGAGCGCGTAGCCCTGGCGCAGGTTGCCGACCATGCGGCCGAAGGTCCGGGTCATCGCGAACGGGATCAGCAGGATCAGAAAGATCTCGAAGAGATTGGAGAAGGGGGTGGGGTTCTCGAAGGGGTGCGCGGAGTTGGCGTTGAAGTAGCCGCCGCCGTTCGTCCCCAGCTCCTTGATGACCTCCTGCGAGGCCACGGCCCCACCGTTCCACTGCTGCGAGCCGCCCGTGAACCGGCCGACCTCGTGGATGCCGGCGAAGTTCTGGATCGCGCCGCAGGCGACCAGCACGATCGCGCCGATCACCGAGATCGGCAGCAGGATGCGTACGGTGCCGCGCACCAGGTCGGACCAGAAGTTGCCCAGCTCACCGGTGCGGGACCTGGCGAAGCCGCGTACGAGGGCGACGGCGACGGCCATGCCGACGGCGGCGGAGACGAAGTTCTGGACGGCGAGGCCGCCGGTCTGCACGACGTGCCCCATGGCCTGTTCGCCGGAGTACGACTGCCAGTTCGTGTTCGCCACGAAGGACGCGGCGGTGTTGAAGGCCTGGTCGGGGTCGATCGAGGCGAAGCCGAGCGAGCCGGGCAGGCTGCCCTGGACGCGCTGCATGAGGTACAGGAAGAGGACGCCGACGGCGGAGAAGGCGAGGACGGCGCGGAGGTAGGCGGGCCAGCGCATCTCGGCCGATGGGTTGGCGCCGATCGCCTTGTAGATCCACTTCTCCGGCTTGTAGTGCTTCTCGGAGGAGTAGACGCGGGCCATGTGGTCGCCGAGCGGGCGGTAGGCCAGTGCGAGTGCGGCGATCAGTGCGAGCAGCTGGAGCACACCAGCCGTTACGGGGCTCATGGCAGTGCTCAGAACCTCTCCGGGTACACGAGGGCGAGGACGAGGTAGCCGAGCAGGGAGACGGCGACCGCGAGGCCGACGATGTTTTCGACGGTCACAGCCTGGTCACCCCTCGGGCGATGAGAGCCACCAGCGCGAACACCGCGACCGTGGTGACGACGAAGGCCAGATCGGCCATCGTGAGCTCCTGGATGAAGTGGATGAAGTGGGTGAAGTGAATGGAGTGGATGAAGTGAACCGGCCGGCTGGCCGATGACCAGATAACCCCCTCTTCGCCACGGCCTTCACGCGCCTTGACGGCCTCCATACGGAGGCACGGGATCTCTTGACGCCTCCCTGACACAGAGGCCGCCGAAGCGGCCTCTGCCCTGGTGGGAGGCGTGCGGCCGGCGCGGCGATGCCGCCCCGAGCGCCGGCGCGACGGCCGTCCGCGCCCAGGAGGACCGGCCGGTCGTCCACAGGTTCAGGTGAGCGGAGCAGGGGTGTCGGCGGGTGCCGCTAGGCTTCTCGAATGGCCGCTCCGGACACCTCCCACGAAATCTCCGATGCTCTGCAGGTGCTGCACCGCGTCTTCGGTTACAGCTCCTTCCGCGGTGAGCAGCGGGAGATCATCGACCAGGTCGTCGGCGGCGGTGACGCCCTCGTCCTGATGCCCACCGGCGGCGGCAAATCGCTCTGCTACCAGATCCCCGCGCTCGTCAGGGACGGCACGGGCGTCGTGATCTCGCCGCTCATCGCCCTGATGCAGGACCAGGTGAACGCGCTCACCGCCCTCGGCGTGCGGGCCGGGTTCCTCAACTCCACGCAGGACCCCTACGAGCGGCAGGCCGTCGAGCAGGCCTTCCTCGCAGGCGAGCTGGACCTCCTCTACCTGGCCCCCGAGCGGTTGCGCACCGAGGGCACCCAGCGGCTCCTCGACCGCGGCACGGTGTCGCTCTTCGCGATCGACGAGGCGCACTGCGTCGCCCAGTGGGGCCACGACTTCCGGCCCGACTACCTCGCGCTGTCCATGCTGCACGAGCGCTGGCCGAAGGTGCCGCGGATCGCGCTCACCGCGACGGCCACCGAGGCCACCCACGCCGAGATCGTCGCCCGGCTCGGTCTGGAGGACGCCCGGCACTTCGTCGCCAGCTTCGACCGGCCGAACATCCAGTACCGGATCGTCCCGAAGGGCAACCCGCAGCGGCAGCTGCTGGACCTGATCAGGACCGAGCACGAGGGGGACGCCGGAGTCGTCTACTGCCTCTCGCGGGCCTCGGTGGAGAAGACCGCGGCCTTCCTGGCGGAGCAGGGCATCGACGCCGTGGCGTACCACGCCGGAATGGACGCCCGTGCGCGCGCGGCGAACCAGGCGCGCTTCCTGCGGGAGGACGGGGTCGTGGTGGTGGCCACGATCGCCTTCGGCATGGGCATCGACAAGCCGGACGTGCGTTTCGTCGCTCACCTGGACCTGCCGAAGTCGGTCGAGGGCTACTACCAGGAGACCGGCCGCGCAGGCCGTGACGGAGAGCCGGCCACGGCGTGGCTGGCCTACGGTCTGCAGGACGTGGTCCAGCAGCGCAAGCTCATCGAAGGCTCCGACGGGGACGAGGCCCACCGCCGGTCCCTCGGCATGCATCTGGACGCCATGCTGGCGCTCTGCGAGACGGTCGACTGCCGCCGGACGCGGCTGCTGGAGTACTTCGGGCAGTCGGGCGAACCGTGTGGCAATTGCGACACCTGCCTCACGCCGGCCGAGTCCTGGGACGGGACGGTCCCGGCGCAGAAACTGCTGTCCACGGTGTGGCGGCTCGCGCGGGAGCGGCGCCAGAAGTTCGGCGCCGGCCAGATCATCGACATCCTGCAGGGCAAGAAGACGGCCAAGGTCATCCAGTTCGACCATGACGCGCTCTCGGTGTTCGGCATCGGAGCCGACTTGAGCACCGCCGAGTGGCGCGGTGTCGTGCGCCAGCTGCTGGCGTCGCGGCTGCTGGCGGTGGAGGGCGACTACGGGACGCTCGTGCTGACGGACGACAGCGGCGAGGTCCTGGGCGGGCGCCGCAGCGTCCCGATGCGCAAGGAGAAGGCGCCGGCCGGCCCGGCGAAGAAGGAGTCCGGGTCGCGCTCCGGGAAGGGCGCCCGCGTCCCGGTCGATCTGCCCGCCGGAGCCGAGCCGTTCTTCCTGGCGCTGCGCGCCTGGCGGGCCGCGACCGCGCGCGAGCAGGGCGTACCGGCGTACGTCGTCTTCCACGACGCGACGCTGCGGGAGATCGCCACGCGCCTTCCCACCACCGAGGCGGAGCTGGGCACCATCGGCGGGGTCGGCGAGGCCAAGCTCGCCAAGTACGCCCAGGGAGTCCTGGACACCCTGGCGGAGTGCACCGCCCCCGCCCCCGCTGCCGGGCCTGCCGCCGCCGTACCCGGGCCCGCCACCGAGCCGCCGACCGACTCCGCCCGGCCGGTCCCGGCCGGGCGGATCGACGAAGAGCCGCCCTACGACCTGGACGAGGAACCGCCGTGGGAGGACTGGCAGTAGCCGGTCCGCGCAGAGCGGCCCGCCGCCCGGCAGGCCCGCCGCCTGCCGGGCGCGGCGGCGGTCAGGCCGCGATCGGGTGACGGGCCGGGAAGCGGGCCGGCTCTTCGGCGACAGGCCGGGACACCGGGCTCAGGCGAGGTCGAACCGGTCGAGGTTCATCACCTTGTTCCAGGCCGCCACGAAGTCGCGTACGAACTTCTCTCCCGCGTCCTTGGAGGCGTAGACCTCCGAGAGGGCCCGGAGCTGGGAGTGCGAACCGAACACGAGGTCGACGGCGGTGGCGGTCCACTTGGGCTGGCCCGTGGCGACGTCCCGGCCCTCGAACACGTTCTCCGCCGTGGCCGACGCCTTCCACTCCGTGCCCATGTCGAGCAGGTTGACGAAGAAGTCGTTGGTCAACGTCTCCGGCCGCTGGGTGAGGACGCCGTGGGAGGACCCGCTGATGCCGGTGTTCAGGGCCCGCATGCCGCCGACCAGGACCGTCATCTCGGGCGCGGTCAGGGTCAGCAGGTTGGCGCGGTCCAGCAGCAGGGTCTCCGGCGCGAGCTTCTCTCCTGCCGGCAGGTGGTTGCGGAAACCGTCCGCCCTCGGTTCGAGTACGGCGAACGCCTCCACGTCGGTCTGCTCCTGCGAGGCGTCCGTGCGCCCGGGCGCGAACGGGACCGTGATGGTGTGCCCGGCGTTCTTCGCGGCCTGCTCCACGGCCGCGCACCCGCCCAGCACGATCAGGTCGGCGAGCGATACCTTCGCCGCCCCGGCCTGCGAGCCGTTGAACTCCTGCTGGATCCGCTCCAGGGTGCTCACCGTCTCGGTCACCTCCGGCACGGCGTTGGACTCCCAGTCCTTCTGCGGAGCGAGCCGGATCCGGGCCCCGTTGGCCCCGCCCCGCTTGTCCGTGCCGCGGAAGCTCGCGGCCGCCGCCCAGGCGGTGGTGACCAGCTGGGATACGGACAGTCCGGAGGCGAGGATCCGGGCCTTGAGGTCGGCGATCTCCGCGTCCCCGATCAGCGGGTGATCGGCCGCGGGTACGGGGTCCTGCCACAGTTGCGGCTCCGGGATCCACGGGCCGAGGTACCGGGAGAGGGGGCCCATGTCGCGGTGCAGCAGCTTGTACCAGGCCTTGGCGAACGCCTCCGCGAGCCGGTCGGGGTTCTCGTGGAAGGCCTTCGAGATCGGGCCGTAGACCGGATCCAGCTTCAGCGAGAGGTCCGTCGTCAGCATCATGGGAGCGTGCCGCTTCGACGGATCGTGGGCGTCGGGCACCGTGCCCTGGGCCGAGGGGTCCTTCGGGGTCCACTGGTGCGCGCCGGCCGGGCTCGTCGTCAGCTCCCAGTCGTAGCGGAACAGGTTGTCCAGGTAGCCGTTGTCCCACTTCGTCGGCTCGGAGGTCCAGGCGCCCTCCAGCCCGCTCGTGAGCGCGTGGACGCCGCTGCCGCTGCCGTAGGAGTTCTTCCAGCCGAGACCCTGCTGCTCGATCGGACAGGCCTCGGGCTCCGGACCGATGTACTCGGCACCGACCGCGCCGTGACACTTGCCGAACGTGTGGCCGCCGACGATGAGCGCGACCGTCTCCTCGTCGTTCATCGCCATGCGCTTGAACGTCTCGCGGATGTCCCTGGCGGCGGCGAGCGGATCCGGATTGCCGTTGGGCCCCTCCGGATTGACGTAGATCAGACCCATCTGCACGGCGCCGAAAGGACCGGCGAGTTGCCGGTCGCCGCTGTAGCGCTCGTCCCCGAGCCAGGTGTCCTCAGGGCCCCAGAAAACCTCCTCGGGCTCCCAGATGTCCTCTCGTCCGAATCCAAAACCGAACGTCTTGAACCCCATCGATTCCATCGCACAGTTACCCGCGAAAACCAGAAGATCGGCCCATGAGATCTTCTGGCCGTACTTCTGCTTCACCGGCCAGAGCAGACGGCGCGCCTTGTCGAGGCTCGCGTTGTCCGGCCAGCTGTTGAGCGGGGCGAAGCGCTGGGCGCCGGAGCCGCCGCCACCCCGCCCGTCCTCGATGCGGTAGGTGCCCGCGGCATGCCAGCTCATCCGGATGAAGAGCGGCCCGTAGTGTCCGTAGTCGGCGGGCCACCAGTCCTGCGAAGCCGTCATCAGCTCGAACACGTCCTGCTTCAGCGCGTCGAGGTCCAGGGACGCGAACTCCTTCGCGTAGTCGAAGTCCTCATCCAGAGGATCGGACAGTGGCGAGTTCTGATGGAGAACCTGAAGGTCCAGCTGATTCGGCCACCAGTCCCGGTTCGACCGGGGGCGAGTCGGCGTGGGGGTCGGGGCGGGGATGACCGGGTTCTCGCTTTCACTGCCGGACACGTCAGTCCTTCTTCCTGTCTCGGTGTTTCCCTCTGCTCACGAACGGCGCCGATAATCGAGCGTGTATCGGCGTCCGTATGGTCGCGCACCGCAGACCGCGCAGCCACGAGAACACGCAGAGGGTGACGGAAGCGGAAGTGGAACGGGAATTGTTTTCCGGCCCGCGCAGGTTTTCCGGCCCGGCGCGCAAGGGAGAGGTGGACCGGCATGAGTGACCTGACGGAACGGCTGCGAGGACGCGGCTGGCGCATGACGTCCCAGCGGCGCGTCGTGGCGGAGGTCCTCGACGGGGAGCACGTGCACCTCACGGCCGACGAGGTGCACGCCCGCGCGGCGAGGCGGCTGCCCGAGATCTCCCGGGCCACCGTCTACAACACGCTGGGCGAACTGGTCGCCCTCGGGGAGGTCGTGGAGGTCTCCGCGCACGGCCGCGCCAAACGCTACGACCCCAACGCCCACCATCCGCACCAGCACCTGGTGTGCTCCGGCTGTGGCCTCATCCGCGACGTCCACCCGACCGGCGACCCCCTGACCGGCCTGCCCGCGGAGGAACGCTTCGGCTACACGGTGTCCGAGGCCGAGATCACCTACCGCGGGCTGTGCCCCTCCTGCGCTTCAGGCCCGCCGCACGCGTGAGCTCACAGCCCGGCGACCTTGGAGCTCGCCGACAGCTCGTAGACCAGGGTGACCGTGCGCCGACCGCCCGGCGGGAGGGCGACGTCCCAGCGGACGATCCCGTCGGCGTCGACCACCTCGGGCGACGGGGAACAGGCCTCCCCGCGCAGCCGCACCTCCACCGCCGAGACCTCGGACACCGGGATCCGCTCCCGGACCACGACCACCCGGTCACCGCGCTCGCCGGGGGCGGAGAACCGGGACAGGTGCAGCCGGACCGTGCGGGTGACCACGGTCCGCTGCATGATCCCGGCGCCCTCGCGGGTCTCCTCGGTCTCCCGCACCACCCCGTGGTCGTCGCGGCTGCCGAAGGCGAGCTCCAGCGGCGAGACCTCCGGCGAGCAGGCGTACTCGCTGCTCGCGGCCGTGGTGAAGACGGACAGCGGCACCCGGTGGGCGCGGCCGTCCCCGGGCACGGAGACCGGCGCGGGGGAGTGCAGTACGCGCGCCTCGCCGCCGTCGTCCACCCCGGGCAGGCCCAGCACCGGAGCCGGGCCGAGGGCCCCGATCTCCTCCTCGCGCAGCTCGACGTCGACCGTGCGGCGCTCCGCCGCGGAGCGGTCCGTGAGGGTCAGCCGGTCCTCGTCCAGCCGCGGCGGGTCGGTGGCCAGCGCGGAGCGCGCGGTCGACAGGGTCAGCCGTACGTCCGACCAGTCCTCGCCGGTGCGCTGCCAGACGACCGCGTCCGTCTCCAGGGTGAGGGCGTCCCCGTCGAGCAAGGCCCGGTAGGCGGGCCGCCACAGGGCGCACGGCGTGAGGTGGCTCAGACGCAGCCCGACCGGTCCGGCGGCCGCGGCCTCCACCGTCAGCTCGACGTGGCCGAGCAGCTCGGCGGGCTCCTCCTCGGAGAGGTCCATGGCCCGCTGGACGGCCCCGAGTTCGGTGCCGAGGGCGGCCATCCGGGCCTCGACGGTGCGCAGTCGCTCGCCGTACGTGTCGCGCTCGGCGTCCAGCCGGTCCAGTTCGCGCGCCCAGCGGGGCGGTTCGGCCTCGCCCGCACCGGCGCCCTCGCCGATGTCCCGCAGCAGGTCGGCGGTGAGGCGGCCGAGCAGGTCGAGGCGGGCGCGCAGCCGGTCGCGCAGCCGGCCCTCGGCCAGCCGCTCCTCCTCGAGGGCGTGCACGCGGTGGCGCAGCGCGGAGTCCTCGTCGGCGGACGGCAGCGGCCCGCGCGGGGTCCAGTCGCGGACGATCCGCACGTCGAGCACGGTCGCCGGGTGTGCGGCGGTCAGCTCGGCGTGGAGGGTGCGGTCGACGGCCAGGGCACTGACCGGACCGAGCCGCAGTCGCTGGACCCCGGCCTCCAGGTCGAGCACGGCGGTGCGCTCGACATGGGCGCGGTCCTCGAGACAGGTGACGGCGGTGACGGGGAGGGCGATCGGCTTCGGGGCCGTGGACATGGGGTGCGTCAGCTCCTGCGGTTGCCGCCGACCAGGGCCTTGCCGGTCGGGATGCGGATCTCGTAGCCGCCGTCGAGGGCGGCGGTGGCGCCTGCGGGCAGGTCCAGCCGCCAGACGCGGGTGCCCGGGGCGTGGTGTTCGGGCCCCGTGCCCTCCTCGGGCGCCGTCCAGTCGGCCCGTTCCTCGATGCGGACGTCCGGATCGGAGGTGACCGGGACCCGCTCGCGGACTTCGACCGTGACGGGCCGCGCCAGCCGGTTGGCCAGCTCCACGTGCACGCGGTGGTCGAGCACGGTGGTGTTGTTGCGCAGGCCCGAGGTCGACTCGCGCAGGTTCGTCCGGCGGGTGACCCGGATGCCCTCGGCGGCCCCGAGCCCGACCCGGCGGACCGCGCCGGGGGCGAGCGTGGGCAGCGCGGCGGTCAGCAGGAACTCGTCGTCGACGACGACCTCGACCGGGCCGGCCAGCAGTGCCTGGTCGGTGGCGTTGGAGAGCACCAGCGTGGCGTACACGGTCTGCTCCACGGACGGCACGCAGAGGTACTCGGTGCGCAGGCCGACCGGGACCTCGGCGACGGTGACGGTGTGCCAGGTGCCGTCGGACGGGACGTCGGCGCGTGCGGTGGCGTCGAAGCGGTGGTCGAAGGACCCCGCCGACTCGCGGGGCCGCACGGACCGTCCGGGCAGCGGCAGTGAGGCCACCGTTTCGGCGCGGCGCCGGCACTCGGCCGCCACCGGGTCGACGGGCGAGCCGGGGAAGAGCCGGCCCCGGCGGCCGCCCGGCTCGTCGGGGCCGCACAGGACGAGGGCGGCGTAGTCCAGCTCGGCGCCGCTCGGCTGCGGCGGACCGGCCACCGGCTCCGGACGGGGCGGCGGCGGGGCTCCGCCCGGGGCCGCGGGAGCCGGGGGCGCCATGGCGGCGGGTGGCATGGCGGCGGGCGCCCCGGCGAAGGAGCGGGAGGCGGAACCTGCCCGGCCGCCCGGCCGCGAGGCGGCGGGCTGCGCGGGGGGCGGCAGCGCGAAGTCGGGCATCGCCCCGCCGTAGCCCTGTGGGGCGGGCGTCGGCGGGGGAGGCGGCGGTGGCGGAACGGGACCGTACGGGGAGCCGCCCACGGAGGTCACCGAAGTCACCGAGGTCGCGGAGGCGCCCCACGTGAGGTGGGCCGAGGCGGCCAGGAAATCGGAGCCGGCCCCGGCCGTCGCGGGGCCGGGGGGCGCGACGGGGCGCGGGCCGGCCGCCTCGTACCCGGCGAACAGGCCGGAGAGACCCGCGGGGGGCTCCCGCCAGCCGGAGGGCGCGGGGGCCGGCTGACGCCGTCCGATCCGGACCGAGCGGAGTTTCGGCAGGTCGGTGCGGCGGCGGAGATCGGCGGTGGCCAGGGCGATGCGCACCCCGGTCCAGTCCTCGCCGGTCCGCTGGGCGACCGAGGCGCGGAGTACCAGCTTCCCGCTGTCGTCGCCCTGACGGTGCGTGAGCCGGTAGGCCGGCACCCAGACGGCGCCCGGTACCCCGTACTCCAGCTCCAGTTCCACCTCGTCCTCGCCGGCGCCCACGAGGGTCAGGGCCGCGCAGAGCGTGGTCTCCACGTGGGAGGAGGGCGCGTCGGTGGAGGCACGAGCGAGCCGGTCGGCGGCGACGGAGAACGCGTGCTCGGCGGTGCGCAGTTCCTCCTCCAGCTCCACGAGGCGGGAGTGCAGTCCCGCCAGCCGCGCGTCGACGAAGTCGGCCAGCTCCAGCCACGCGTCGACGGGGGTGCGGCGGTGCGGGTCGTCTCGTTCGCGGGGCGGCGGCACCGGGTGGAGGGACCGGACCTCCTCGATCAGGCTGAGCTGACGGTTACGGCGTCCCTGCGCCGCCGCGTGCGCGTCGGCGAGCCGCTCGACCTCGCGCCGCAGGGCGTCGGGCGTGCCCGCGCCGAGCGGTTCGGCCTCGACCTCCACCCGGGCCTCGGTGACGCGCACCCCGGGAGCGCCCAGGACACGGGCCCGCAGCGAGCCCGGATCCAGTGAGCGGGGCAGTCCGGGCACCCGTACCCGGCCGTCGGGCGGCACGCTGCCCCGCGCCAGGCGGCGGCAGAGGGCCCCCTGCGCGTACACCACGACCGAATCGAGGGTCGCCCCCCAGATCCCTGCCGTCCCTGTCGTGTCTGCCGTTTCCGTCGTCATGTGCTCCGCCCCCACCGTGCCGATGGGCGAAGCCTACGCCCGCACCCGCGGCGTCGGTCGTGGCGGCGGCTCAGGCGATGCCGTAGCGGGCCTCGATGCCCGCGATGAGCAGGCGCATGCCCTCCTCGAAGCCCGTGGTGAAGTCCTGGAAGAGTTCGGCCCCCGCGGCGGCGGCCAGGGGGAAGTCCGCCATGCGCGCGGCGCGTTCGTCGACGTCGAAGCCGTCGCGGCGGTCACCCGGCAGGGGTTCGACCCCTTGTTCCTCGGTGACGAAGCCCAGGGTGAAGTAGTAGGCGGTGGTGAGGGCCCGCACGGCCTGGGTGGGCTCGAACCCGGCCTCGACGAAGGCGCGGAGGTGCTCCTCCAGCTGGACCGCGTGCTCGGTGCCGGTGAAGCGGGAGCCGCTGTAGACCTTGGCGCCGTCGCGGTAGCCGAGCAGGGCGGCCCGCAGCCCCGCGTTGAAGGCCATCAGCTGTTCCTGCCAGGTGGCGCCGGAGGGAGTCCGCTGCCCGGCGACCATCCGGCGGTACATCTCGGTGGCCATCTCGTCGAGGAGTTCCTGCTTGTTCTTGAAGTGCCAGTAGAGCGCGGGGGCCTGGACGTCCAGCTCCTTGGCGATCGCGCGCAGGGTCAGTCCGTCGAGGCCGACCTCGTTCAGCAGCCGCAGCGCGGTGTCGACGGCCTGCTTCTTGTCCAGCTTGGGGGGTTTCCGGGTTGCCACGCTTGACAGTTTAACACCGTTAAATACATGCTGGGCCCGCTGCACTTAACAACGTTAAGGAGAAAGCCGTGAACACGCATGCCCCCGCACAGCACACCGACGTGCTCATCGTCGGAGCCGGCCCCACCGGGCTCGCGCTGGCCATCGACCTCGCCCGGCGCGGAGTCGACGCCCTCGTCGTCGAGCGGGCCGGTGCCCTCTTCCCTGGATCGCGCGGCAAGGGCCTGCAGCCCCGCACCCTGGAGGTCCTCGACGACCTCGGCGTCCACGACGCGATCCGGGCGGCCGGAGCCTCGTACCCGGTCGGCGTGATCTGGCAGGACGGCGTCCGCACCGGCGAGCACCGGATGTTCGACGCGGCCGAGCCGACCGAGGGCGCCCCGTACGCGGAGCCCTGGATGGTTCCGCAGTGGCGGACGCAGGAGATCCTCGCCGCGCGGCTCGCGGAACTGGGCGGTGGGATCGCCTTCGGCCGTGAGCTGGCCGCCATCGAGCAGGACCCGGAGGGCGTGACGGCCGCCTTCGTCTCCGGGCCGCCGGTCCGGGCGCGGTACGCCGTGGCCGCGGACGGCGGCCGGTCCACCGTCCGGCGGGCGCTGGGCATCGGCATGACCGGCGAGAGCGTGGACCCGAGCCCGATGCTGGTCGCCGACGTCCGGATCGAGGGCCTCGACCGCGACCACATGCACGTCTTCCCGCCGGCCGAGGGCGGCGGCTACCTCGCCATCTGGCCCCTGGCCTCGACCGACGAGTTCCAGGTGGTGGCGGCGTTCCCGGAGGGCACCGAGCCGGACCTCTCGCTCGACGGGATCCGCAAGGTCGTCGGCGCCCGTTCGCACCTCGCGCCCGGCGACGTGACGCAGGTGCGGTGGGCCTCGGACTTCCGGCCGCGGGCCGCGATGGCCGACCGCTTCCGCGACGGCCGGGTCTTCCTCGCCGGGGACAGCGCGCACGTGCACTCGCCCGCCGGCGGACAGGGCCTCAACACCAGCGTCCAGGACGCCTACAACCTGGGCTGGAAGCTGGCCGCCGTACTGAGCGGGGAAGCGCACGCCTCGCTGCTGGACTCCTACGAGGAGGAGCGGCTGCCGGTCGCCGCCGACATGCTCGGCCTGTCCACCCGCATCCACCGCGGCGAAGCCCGGCGCGGGGAGGCCACCCGGCAGCTCGGCATCGGCTACCGCACTTCGGCCCTCGCGGTGGAGACCCGCGACGGCTTGGCCGAGGAGGCGCTGCGGGCGGGTGACCGCGCGCCGGACGGGGTGCGCGGCGGCCTCCGGCTCTTCGACGAGTTCCGTGGAACGCACTGGACCCTGCTGACGGTTGGCACCGGTTCCGAGGTGGCCGGTCTGCCGGCGCCGTCCGCACTCCCCGGTCTCGCGGACGTGCGCACCGTGCGGATCCCCTCGTACGAGGCGTACGGGGACGGGGTGTTCCTGATCCGCCCCGACGGCTACGTCGGCTGGGCCGGGACGACCGCGGAGGGCCTGGCCTCCTACGCGGCCGCGATCAGCCGCTGAAAAAAGCCTGTCCCCTCGGTATCGGGCCCTGCTTGGGATGGCCGCCGTGGTCCGGGCGGGGGCTTGGGCGAGGGCGAGGGGCAGGTCGCATGGACGAGTCGGACGCCCTGCCGGAGCCGGTCTGGTTGGTGGCGGCGAACGTCGTGGCCTGGCGCCGGTGCGGAGCGGGCGGCCGGGAACTGCGCCCGGGGACGAAGAGCTTCAAGGGCGGGGCCAAGGTGTACGTCGCCCGTGTGTACTGGGGCCCGGGAGGCGACCGGCTCACCGTGATCGGCCGCGAACGGCACACCGGCAGGTGGATAGCCATCGACACGGCCACGCGCCACCTGTACGGCTTCCGGCCGAAGCTCGTCCACACGCCGCGCGCCTTGCAGCGGCTGGCCCAGGCCGGCCGGGCCGGCCGGTCACACGGGTTCGGCGCGGAGTTCGCGGCGACCGCCTCCGCGACGCTGGAGGAGTACGCACGCCGGTACCGGGCGGGAGATCGCCCCGTTCGGCCCGCACCCGGACCGCTGCCTGTGCCACGCGTGCCTCACCGGCGAGTCCGGCTAGCCGGACAGCTCGGGCCGCTCCTCGTCCTGCGTCGGCGGACGCTCCGCGGCCGCACTCGACCGCGGCCCCCGGTCTTCCCTGCCCGCGGGCGGCGCCGGCCGTCAGCGGTCGTCGCGCATGTCGTCCAGGTCCTCCTCACGCAGGTCGTGCATCACGTCGCGCATCGTCGCGTCCTCGCGGCCGCGCTCGTGCGCGATCTCGTCGGGGCTGCGCGGCCGGCCGCCCGTCTTCAGCTGGTCGGGGGCCGGCGACCGCCCGCGGATCCGCTCCCCGCGGCCCGTGTCCGGTGTCTGGTGCTTGTCTGCGCCCATGACGGTTCACACTCCTCACGGGTTTTCCCCGCAACCGACGCCTAACCCCTCAGGCCCCCCGCCAAACGCGCGCCGCGCCCTCGGCTTCCCGCTCCGGAACGATCTTGTGGCTATTTCGTGAAGGGGTTCACAAGGGCATGTGTGCGAGATGGAGGGGCTGCGGAGGAGCTATTGAGAAACCTTGTTGAAAAAGCCCTTACCCCTGGTTCGCCCTTGATTTGCTCCTGTCAATCGGAACAGGGTTCTCCAGAACGTTTGACGCCCCACACGTCAACACGAGGAGAACCCTCTACATGGCAACTCACAAGCGATCCAACGCCCTTCGCAACGCGGGTATAGCCGCGGGCGCAGCAACTGCGGTTGCGGCGGCCCTGTTTGCGAGCCCCCTCGCAGGGGCGGCCACACCGGCCGAAGGCACGGTGCACGGACTCGGCGCCCCGGACGCCGTGGACGGCAGCTTCGTCGTCATCCTCGACGCATCCGCGAACAAGGAGGACCTGGCGAAGAAGTACGGCGGCAAGCTGGAGCGCTCCTACGGCTCCCAGGTCAACGGATTCTCCGCGTCCGGCATGACGCCGAAGGAGGCGAAGCGGCTCGCCGCGGACCCCGCCGTCGGCGCGGTCGTGCAGAACAAGCGCTTCCACATCAACGAGACCCAGGAGAAGCCCCCGTCCTGGGGCCTGGACCGGATCGACCAGGCGGCCACGGCCGGTGACCAGAAGTACACGTACCCGGACGGCGGCGGGGAGGGGGTGACGGCGTACGTCATCGACACCGGGGTCAGGATCTCGCACAAGGACTTCGGTGGCCGCGCCGCTCACGGCTTCGACGCGGTCGACAACGACGACACCGCCGACGACGGCAACGGCCACGGCACGCACGTGGCGGGCACCATCGCGGGCACCGCCCACGGCGTCGCCAAGAAGGCCAAGGTCGTCGCGGTGCGGGTACTGGACGACAACGGTTCCGGCACCACCGAGCAGGTCGTGGCGGGCATCGACTGGGTGACGAAGAACCACTCCGGGCCGTCCGTCGCCAACATGAGCCTCGGCGGCGGCGCCGACGAGGCGCTGGACGCGGCCGTCAAGCGGGCCGTCGCCTCCGGCGTGACCTTCGCCGTGGCGGCCGGCAACGAGTCCTCGGACGCCGGTCAGGGCTCGCCCTCCCGGGTGCCCGAGGCCCTGACGGTGGCGTCGAGCACCGAGGGCGACCAGCAGTCGGACTTCTCGAACTTCGGCTCGGTCGTGGACCTGTACGCGCCCGGCTCGGAGATCACGTCGGCCTGGAAGGACAGCGACACGGCGGTCAAGACGATCTCCGGGACGTCGATGGCCTCCCCGCACGTGGCGGGTGCCGCCGCTCTCTACCTGGCGGCCCACCCGTCCGCGACACCCGCCGACACGGCCGCCGCGCTGACCGGGGCCGCGACGAAGGGGGCCATCAAGAACCCGTCCTCCGGCACCGCGAACAAGCTGCTGAAGGTCGCGCCGTAACGCGCCGACGCGACCACGCGCCGACGCGGTAACGCGGTAACGCGTCTTCGCGGTGGGCAGTGACCGGGAGCGGCCCTCCACACCGTGGAGGGCCGCTTCGTCGTGCGTGCGCGCATCAGGGCCGTGAGCCCAGCTCCGCGACGATCGAGGCGGGGGTGTGACCGCTTCCGTCCGACAGTCGGTGGAAGTCGACGGAGACGTAGTTCGGATCGCGGCCCCCGGTGGCCGTCCGGCACTGCCCGGCGATGCGGTCCCTCAGTTTGGCGCCGTTGTCCAGGGCCGCCGTCATGACGGTGGGCACATTGCGGTGGTGGCTCATGGTGAACAGCCTTCGGAATCCCGGCTCCTGACGGTCCAGGGGCACGTCGGGCCAGCGGCTGACGCAGCCGAGGTCGTTGCCCAGGTCGCCGAGGCTCCAGTAGTTGCTCACCGTCCAGGACTTGTCGTACATGACGCCCAGGTGCTCGCGGTCGGAGCGGTCGGAGAAGATCAGCAGCCGCTTGCCGGCGGTGACGAGGTCGGCCACCTTGGGCCAGCCGTGCTCGCGCACGCCCCAGTCGTCGGGCCGGAACACCATCTCGGGCAGCCCCCGGACCCGGCCGAGGGACTGCGCCAGCTGCCCGGCGCTGACGTAGTCCTCCAGGAAGACGGTCACGACCTCCTGCGGATGGGCGGCGAGGAAGTCCACCACGGTCTGCATCGTGCCGTGGAAGGACTGCCGGGGGAGCGCGTACGTGGCGCCGGCGAAGGTCTTGCAGTCGCCGTGGCACAGGTAGACGTCGCTGGGGTAGCAGTCGCTGCCGAAGCTGATGACGCACAGCCAGGTGCTGCGCTCGTACCAGTGCGTGTCCAGGCTCAGGCCGCGGACGCCGTTGTCGAGCTGGGCGCGCACCGACTCGGCCTGGTTCACCGAACTCCAGCGGGAGTCCTCGTAGTTGGTGAAGGCGTTGTGGGTGGTGAGGAAGGCGGCCTCGTCCAGGCGCCGGTCGCCCCAGCGGGCGGCCGCGGCCTCGGCGGCGCTCGTGCCCGCCGGGGCGGCGACGGGGACGGGGGCGCGGGTCGGGGCCGAGGCGGCCGGGGCGGTCGCCGCGCCGAGGAGGGCCAGCAGCAGGAGGCCGACGAAGGCGTGCCGGGCGGTACGTCCCCGACGGCGCCCGCGCATGCTTAACATGCTCATGTCAATCATGGGGCGGAGGGTAGCGCGCCGGCCCGCGGATGCGGAGTACCCGTACGCACCTGGTTCCGCGGGGCCACGGGAGGGCGGCGTCGCGCACGCCGAACCCTCCCGCGCCCCGGCCGGATCAGGCGGGCGTCGCGGTGAGCGCGCCCTTGCGCACGGCCGGTGTGACGAACCGGAGTCCCCGCTCCGGCAGCGGGTTCTCCCGCGCGGGCGCCGCCGCGGCGGTGCCCGTCAGCAGTTCGACGAGGGACGTGCGGGCGCGGGCGACGCGCGAGCGGACGGTGCCGATGGGACAGCCGATGGCTTCGGCCGCATCGGCGTACGGCAGGCCCAGGAGCTGGGTGAGGACGAAGGCCTCCCGGCGTTCGGACGGGATCGTGGCCAGGAGTTCGGCGAGCGCGACGCCCTCGTCGAAGCCCGGCACGTCGTGCGGCTGGGTCTGCTCGGCGGCGGTCTGCCAGTCGTACCGGTCCGAGAGCCTGGGCCGTGCCGCGGCGTGGCGGAGGCTGTCGACGACGGTGCGGCGGGCGATGGACAGCAGCCAGGTGCGCGCCGAGGAGCGGCCCTCGAAGCGGGGAAGTGCGGCGAGGGCCCGCAGGAACACGTCCTGGGTGAGGTCGTCGGCGGCCTGGGTGTCGGCGCTGAGGTAGGCGACGTAGCGCCACACGTCGCGGTGCAGCGCGCGGACGAAACGGTCGGCCTTCGCGGGGTCGCCGTCGCGGGCCTCCAGGGCCAGTCGGGTCACCGCCGCGTCGGCGGTGTGCCGGTCCGGCCGCTCGACGGCGGGACGGTTCTGGGTGGTCAGGGCAGGAGTCATCGCCACAGGTCCTTCGGGGAAGGGGGACCGGCGCCGCGTGCGGGCGGGGCCGGTGAAGGGTGTACGGCCTGCCGGAGGGCAGGGCCGAGGCCCGAGGCGCGGAGGGCGGGCGCGAACGCGGGTGCCGACGCGTGCTCGGGGAGCCGGCTGTCAGACGACAGCGACTCCCGCCGGGGGACCCCGTGAGGTGATGGCGTGGACGAGGAGGAGCCGGCGCAGCGCGTGGCGCCGCCGGACGCGGCGTACGAGGACGCGCGGCGGGTGCGCGGTCGCGGCCGGGCGAAGAAGCAGGCGCAGCGGCGTCCAGAGCCATCCGGCGACGGCGCGCAGGATGCGGAAGGCGGCTCGCTCTCCGTAGGCGAGCCACAGGCCGCACAGCACCGCGGCCACGAGGTGGGCGGCGAGCATCGCCGTCGGCGACATGCCGCCGCCCATGTCGTGGCCCGCGCCCGGCATCGCAGGCCCCGCGGACACGGAGCCGGCCATCTCGTGCATGGCGTGGTGGCCGTGGGCGCCGGCCCCCGAGAACGCGGTGCCGGGCGGTGGCCGGAAGATCAGCCCGCCGACCCCGGCCTCGTCGACCACCTTCAGCGCCTCGCGCGGGGAGACGCCAGAGGTCGCCCCCTCTGCGCAGGTCAGGTACTGCGCCCACTGACGGGCGAACGAGGTGCCGGAGGGCAGGGACGGGTGGACCAGGGACTGGGCCAGGGAGAACCCCGCGTGGAGCCCGGCCTGGACGGTCACGGCCGCGGCCGTGACGGCGAGCAGCCCGCGCTCGCGTCCGGCGAAGGCCCAGGCCGCACCCGCCGTGCCGGCGAACGCGGCGGACAGGGCCCACCAGGGCACCGCCGTGCCCGACATCAGGATGTGGCCGGTGGCCGCGAGCAGCACGCAGAGGGCTGCGAACATCGCAGCCCGTACGACTCGTGAACATCGGCCCGGGTTCATGGCGGGGCTCATCCTCGCACCAGCGTCCGGGACTTCGAAGAAGGCTGCGCACTTCTGGACAAGTTCTGGTGGCCGGCCCGGCCGCGCCTTGAGCGCCCGCCCCCTGTGAGCCGGACCACACGACCCACGGGGAACCGGGAGCCCTTGCCGGCCGACTGACTGGCCGGTCGAAGGGATGTGCGCGCAGCGTGCGGAAGGGAGCCATCAGTGGCGGTGGAGGAACCCGCGACCGTGCCGGCGCATGCCGACGAGGGCACGGGAAGACCGCTGACGGCGCTGCTCACCTGCGCCATGGCGTTCTCGATGCTCCAGCTGTTCCTCCTCGGGGCCCTGGGCCCGCGGCTGGTGGACGAACTGGGAGTCTCGCCCGCGGTCCTCGGGCTGACGACGACGCTCGGCTTCGGGACGGCCGCGCTGCTGTCCCCGGCCGGCGGCCGGATCGTGGACCGGATCGGTCCGCGCCGCTCACTGGTCGTCCTGCTGGTGGTGTCGGCCGCCGCGCTCGCCCTGATCGGCGCCGCACCCGGCACCGGTGCGCTGCTGGGCGCCGTCGCACTGGGCGGCGTACCGCAGGCGCTGGCCAATCCCGCCACCAACAAGGCCATCATGCGCGTCGTCGCGCCGGCCCGGCGGGGCGCGGTGACCGGACTCAAGCAGTCCGGCGTGCAGCTCGGCGCCTTCGTGGCCGGGCTGCCCCTGGTCCTGCTGGCGGGCGGGATCGGCTGGCGGGGCGCGGTGTGGACGGCGGCGGGCGCGGCCCTCCTCGCCGCGGGGTGGGCGCTGCGGGCGCTGCCCGACGATCCCGCGCCGCCCCCGGCCGGCCCGCGCGGCCCGCTCGTCCCCCGCGGGATGGTCGCCTGGCTGGCGGCCTTCTCCCTGTTCCTCGGGGCCGGGATCGCCTCGGTCAACACCTACCTGGCCCTCTTCGGGGCGCAGCGCCTGGGGATGGGTCCGACCGCGGCCGGCGCCCTGGTCGCCGTACTGGGCGTGGCCGGGATCGCCGGCCGGATCGGCTGGTCGAAGGCGGCCAGGCCCGGACGGGCCGAGTGGCTGCCGGGATGGCTCGCCTGTGGCGCGCTGGGGGCGGCCCTCCTCCTGGGCGCCGCGCTCCTCGCGAGCCCGCTGGTGTGGCTCGGGGCCGTCGCCGTCGGGGTGTTCGCCGTGTCCGGGAACGCCGTGTCCATGGTGCTGGTCGTGCAGCGGGCCGCGCCGGGCCGGGCCGGACAGGACTCGGCGCTCGTCGCGGCCGGGTTCTTCGGCGGATTCGCCCTGGGGCCGCCGCTGTTCGGACTGCCGGCCGGGAGCGGCCGGTACGGCCACGGATGGCTGCTCGTCGCCGTGGAGTTCGCGGCGGCGGCAGCCGTCGCCTTCGCATGGGCCTCGCGGGACCGGCGGGAGACCGCCCCGTGAACGGCGCGGTGCCCACGGATTGGGCCGAAAACGCCCTCGCGGCCGTCATCGGGCGCGTGAGCGTGACCGAAGCCCAGGTCGGCGACCGCTTCCCGCTCTACGCGCGGCCCGACGACGGGCGGTGGACGACCACCGGCCGCGGTTCCTGGACCGGAGGCTTCTGGGCCGGGCTGCTGTGGCTGCGGGCCCGCCACACCGGTACCGACGCCGACCGGCGGGCCGCCGCCGCGTGCACGGCCCGGCTCGCTCCCTGGGCCGACGCCGACACCGCCACCCGGGGGCTGATCTTCTGGTACGGGACCTCGCTCGCCGGGGCCGACGGCGAAGCCGCCCGGCTGCGGGAACGGGCCGCCCGGGCCTGCCTGTCCGCCTACGACCCCGAACTCGGCCTGGTCCCCTGGGGCGACGCGCTCGGCGGGCCCCGCCTGCTGGCCCGCGTGGACGGGGTACCGGGAATGGTGCCCCTGCTGGCGGGCGCCGACGCACGCGGAACGGCCGCCGCGGCGGCCCACCTCCACCGGCACCTCGACCTCTGCCTCGGCGCGGGCGCCGAGCGGCACCCCTGGCTGTGGCCGGCCCGGCTGTTCGACGAGAGCACCGGATGGCAGCCGTGCGACGATCCCGCGCCGGGCTGGAGCCGCGGCCGGGCCTGGCTGCTCCTGGCCGTGGCCGACGCACTGGTGCGGCCCGACGTCGTGGGCGGGGCCCGCGCCCGGCTCGACGAGGCCACCGGACAGCTGCTGGCGCAAGGGGAGGTGCTCGCAGGTCGGCTGGTCCCGCCGGCCGACGCCTCCCGGCCCGCCGGCCCCCTGGACACGTCGGCCGCCGCGATCACCGCGGTGGCCCTGCTGAAGCTCGCACGGGTCCCGGGCCCCCGGGCGCAGGCGTGCTCGGACCGGGCCGTGGCCATCCTGAACCGCCTGGCGCAGGCGCACCTGACCGGTGCGTGCTCCGGCCGTCCACCGGGGATGCTCCTGGACGGCTGCTACGACGCGGCGAAGGGGCTGGCCGTCCGGCACGAGCTGATCTGGGGCGACTTCTTCCTCGCGCTCGGCCTGGCCGCCCTGGACGGCCTGGTCGACATCACCCGCGCGTAGCGGGCCCCGGGCCGTAGTCGCGCAGGACGCGGCGGGCCACGGCGGTGATGTGGAGTTCGTCGGGGCCGTCGAGGATCCGGGCGGCGCGGCCCGTACGGAAGAGGGCGGGCAGCGGGGTGTCCGGACCGAGCCCGGCGGCGCCGTGGACCTGGATGGCCGAGTCCGTGACCTGCTGGAGCATCCGCGCGGCGGCCACCTTGGCGAGCCCCACCTCCGTACGGGCGTCCCGCCCGGACGCGATCAGGTCCACCGCCTCGCGGACGAGGGGCCGGGTGGTGCGCAGCGCGAGCAGGGCGTCGAAGACGTGCTGCTGGACCAGCTGCTGGTCGGCGAGGGGCCCACGGGACCCGTTGCGGGTGGCGGCCCGCTCGCACATGAGGTCGAAGGCCCGCCGGGCCTGGCCCAGCCAGCGCAGGCAGCGCAGCGTACGGCCGAGCAGCAACCGCTCACCCGCGACGGCGAGGGCGTCGCCGGGCTCGCCGAGGAGGTGGTTGGCGGGCACCCGGACCCGGTCGAGGGCGATCTCGTACTGACCCGCCCCACCGAGCACGGGGAGTTCGCGCACCACCCGGAAACCGGGAGAGGAGGTCGGCACCAGGAGCAGGGAGAGCCCGGCGCGGTCCCCGGCGCTCCCGCCGGTGCGGGCCATCACGGTCACCAGGTCGGCGCCCGCGGCGCCCGAGGTGAACCACTTGCGGCCGGTCACCCGCCAACTGCCGTCCGCCAGGCGCTCGGCGGCGGTCGCGGTCGAGAACGGGTCGGTGCCCGGCACGTCCGGCTCCGTCATGGCGTAGCAGGTACGCATCTCCCCGGAGACCAGCCGTTCCAGGTACTCCTCGCGGACCCGGGGCGTGCCGTGGCGGGCCAGCATGGTGACGTCGAGCAGCGGAGCGGAGCCGAGCGCGGCGGGGCCGTGGTCACTGGCGCCCTCCTCCTCGGCCACCGCGGCGTACGCGGCGAAGGACAGGCCGCCGCCGCCCAGTTCGGCCGGGAGCGGGAGCGCCCAGAGCCCGTCCGCGCGGGCCTGCCGCCCCAACTCGGCGAGTGCCTCGGCCGCCGCCGGGCCGCCGGCGTCCAGCACGTCCTCCCGAGGGATCACCCGGCCGCGGACGAAGGCCGCGATCCGGTCCCCCAACTCACCGCCCTGGAGGGGGGCTTGGGTGGGCGTGTGTGGATCCGTCACTGTTTTCCTCCTCATTCCCGGGAACGCGTGGGAACGGTTGTCCGACTGTCTGTCCGTGGAACTGGTCGGGCGCGGACGCCCCCCGGTTCCTCGCGTATCGCACGAACCGGGCGACGGCCACCGCCGCGCCGGGAGAGGAGAGGCATGGCGTCACCAGCCACCACGCAGACGGTCCGGCCGCTCGACACACTGCGCTTCGACACCTCGGGACCCCCGCAGATCACAGGTGTGGTCGCCGACCACCTCCGCATGCTCGGCGCGAGCGGCGGCCCTCGTGGCCAGGAGGCTCCGCCGGACCGCATCACGCTCACCGGCGGCGGCTTCGCACCGGCGCACGCGGTCGCCACCTGGGCGGGCCGCGAGAGCGGGCTCGTCGACGAGGCGACCGTGCAGGCCGCCACCGGCATCATGGCCGTGCACGGCCGCCGGGACGGCGCCCCACGGGGACTCGCCGCCGACTACGCGGCCACGGCCACCGCCGTCCTGACCGTGCAGGGGCTGCTCGCCGGCCTCATCGGCCAGGCCCGCGGAGGAGCCGCCGCCCGGGTCGCCACCCGCGCGGACCGGGCGGGTCTGCTGACGGTGTCCCAGTACCTCGCCGCCGCCGGAGCCGACGAGGGCGAAGCCGCCGAACTCGCCGCCGGGGGGCCGCCCTTCCGCTCCGCCGAGGGCGTCCTCTTCGAACTGGAAACCCTCGACCCGGGTGCCTGGGCCGCCTTCTGGCGTGCGCTGGAGGCGCCCGCCGACGCGATGCGGGCAGGCTGGCGACCCTTCCAGTTCCGGTACGCCACCGCCTGCGCGCCCTTCCCGGCAGCCCTCCACGAGATCACCCGGGCCACTCCCATGACGGGCATCCGGCGGGCAGCGGCCCTCTCCGGCGCCGAGGTGTGCGTCCTGCGCACGCTCGGGGAGAGGGCGCTGGAGGACGACGGCGCCGCCCCGTGGGCGCTCCGGCTCCTCGGGCCGGAAGCCGGCCGTGGGAACGGGGGTCGCACCGGGCGCGAAGACACGCGCGAAGACCGCCTCGCCGCGGCCCGGCCGCTGGCCGGACTGACCGTCCTGGAGGCCGGCCGGCGCATCCAGGCCCCGCTCGCCGCACACCTGCTGGGCCTGCTGGGCGCCGAGGTGATCCGGATCGAGCCGCCGGGCGGCGACCCGCTGCGCGGCATGCCGCCCGCCTGCTCCGGGATCTCCGCGCGCTGGCTCGCCCTCAACCGCGGCAAGCGGGCCGTGGAGATCGACATCAAGGCCGACGCGGACCGGCGCCGCCTGCGCGAGATGGCCGCGGACGCCGACGTCTTCCTGCACAACTGGGCCCCGGGCAAGGCCGCCGAACTCGGCCTGGACCACGACGACCTCGCGGCGGTGAACCCCGCTCTGGTCTACGCGTACACCAGCGGCTGGGCCGACCGGCTCGACGACGCCCCCATGGGCACCGACTTCATGGTCCAGGCCCGCACCGCGGTCGGCGAGGCCGTCCGCCCCCAGGACGAGCCCCCGGCCCCCTCGCTGATGACCCTCCTCGACGTCCTCGGCGCACTGCACGGCACCGAGGCGGTCCTCGCCGGACTCCTCCTGCGCGAACGCACCGGCCACGGCGTCCGCGTCGACTCCTCCCTGCTCGGCGCCGCCGACACCCTGACCGCCCCCGCCCTGCGACGCGCGGCACGCGGCGAGAACCCCCGGCGGCCGGCCGGATTCCGGCGCCCCCTGCCCACGGCCGACGGCTGGATCGCCCCGACCGACGAGTCCGCCCCCGCCGCGGGAGCGTACGACCTGCGCGAACTGCCCACCGCGGACGCCCTCGAGCAGCTGCGGCAGCACGGCCTGACGGCCACCGCCGTCACCACCGAACTCGCCGACCTGCACCACGACCCGCGCTTCACCGGCTCGATCAGCCGCGACACGCACGGCGCCCCTGCTGTTCCCGACCCCTGGAGCTTCGGATGACCGTCGAACTGAACGACCTGCTGCCCGCCGACCTCCGCCGCTCCTGGGTGGTCGACGGCACCTGCCCCGACCTCGACCTCTACAGCCTGTTCCGGGCCCGGCAGATCGCCGACCTGCACGCCACCGCCGTCATCGACGCCAAGGGTCCCCTCTGTTACACCGCGCTCGACCGCAAAGTCCGATGTCTGGCCAGCGGCCTGCGGGACCTCGGCATACGCGCCGGCGACGTGGTCGCCGTCCAGCTCCCGAACAACCGGAACGCCGTCATCGCCGACCTGGCCCTGGCCGCCCTCGGCGCGGTGGCCCTGCCGTTCCCCGTCGGCCGCGGCAGCCTGGAAGCGGAATGCCTGCTGCGCCGCGCCGAGGCCGTCGCCGTGATCGCCGCGACCGAGCACCGCGGCAGCCGGCACGCCGCTGACCTGCACACCCTGGCACCGGCCCTGCCCGCCCTCCGGCACGTGATCGCCGCCGGAACCGGGACGGCCCCCGAGGGAACGATCGCCTTCTCCGCCCTGCTGCGCTCCGACGCCAGCGCCTTCGTACCGGCCCGGCCCGACCCGGACGGCGCGGCCCGCATCCTCGTCTCCTCCGGTTCCGAAGCCGAGCCGAAGATGGTCGCGTACTCGCACAACGCCCTCGCCGGCGGTCGCGGCAACTTCCTCGCCTCGCTGATGCCCGACGGGACCGCGCCGCGCTGCCTGTTCCTGGTGCCGCTCGGCTCCGCCTTCGGCTCCAACGGGACGGCCGTCACCCTGGCCCGGCACGGCGGCACGCTCGTCCTCCTCGACCACTTCACCCCGGAAACGGCCCTCGCCGCGGTGCGCGAACACGCGCCCACGCACATCCTCGGCGTACCGACCATGGTGCGGATGATGCTGGACCGGCTCGAAGGCGACGACGACCCGCTGCCCGCCCCCACCGCCCTCGTCCTCGGCGGCTCCGCGCTCGACGAGCGCACGGCCACGGACGCCGCCCGCGCCTTCGGCTGCCCCGTCGTCAACCTCTACGGCTCGGCCGACGGCGTCAACTGCCACACCGGCCTGGACCACGACACCCCGCCCGCGGACGGCCAGGGGGTCGTCGCCGGGCGCCCCGACCCCCGGGTCGCCGAGATCCGCATCGCCGACACCGAGACGCACGAGCCGCTGCCGGACGGCCGGGTCGGGGAGATCATCGCGCGCGGCCCGATGACCCCGCTGTGCTACGTCGCCTCCCCGGACCTCGACGCCCGCTACCGGACCCCCGACGGCTGGGTCCGCACCGGAGACCTCGGCTTCCTCGACGAGGCGGGCACCCTGCACATCGTCGGTCGGCTCAAGGACATCGTCATCAGGGGCGGCGCCAACATCAGCCCCGCCGAGGTCGAACGCCAGCTGGCCTCCCACCCGCTGGTGCGCGACGTGGTGTGCGTCGGCGTTCCGGACCCGGTGATGGGGGAGAGGCTGGCGGCCTGCGTCGTACCCCGCACGGCGCAGGCGCCCTCCCTGGAGGAGATCGGCGCGCACCTCGCGGAGCGCGGGCTGGAACAGCGCAAGTTCCCCGAGCGGCTCCTGATCGTCGCCGAACTCCCGCTGACCCCGGCGGGCAAGCCCGACCGGGCCGCCCTGCGCGCGTGCCTGGCCGACGTACGCCCGCTGCCGGAAGTCGGAAGCGTCCCGCTGGCCCAGGCGGGATGAGGGGGCGGGGGGGCCGGCCGACACCGAGCCGGCCGGCCCCCCTCGAGCACGACGGGAGGGCACGCGCCGAGCGCGTGCCCTCCCGTCGTCACCGCGCCTGGCGGCTCGGGTCAGGGGGCGCCCATGGCCTTCTTGAGCTCGGCCGCCGCGTTGCGGTAGACCGGCAGGAGGTCGAGGTCGTCGCCCGGATAATTGACGATCTTGACCTGCTTGGCGCCGGAGTCGGGCAGGACCGTGCCGGTGGACATGTGGGCGTTGTCCAGGACGAGCGCCGGCTTCTTCGCGGACAGGTCAGCGAGCTGCGACGGGGTGACGGCCTCCGGCCCGAACGTGCCCACGGGCGTGGCCCCGGCGAGCTTCGCGGCCCAGCCGGTGAAGACCTGGGAGACGACGGAGGGGCTCTTGCCGCCGGGCCAGGCCGCCCGCACGTCCTGGTTCAGCTTCGCGTACTCCGTGTCGAAGCCGGTCTTCCACTGCGTGGCGGCGCCCGCCGTGCCGAAGAGGGCGCCCAGCCTGTCGACCTCGGCCTTGACCTTGTCGGGGTCGTTGTCGAGGTTGACCTCGACCAGCTTCGCCTTGGAACCCGCGGCCTCCTTGATCTTCGCCGCGTACGGCTCGAAGGGCGCGTAGAGCACGAAGTCGGCCTTGGCGACGGCGGCGAGGTCCGAGGGCTTCGGGTCGTAGTCGGGGGCGTGGTGCACGGACTGCGGGACGATGACCTTGACGTCCTGGGCGCCGGCGGCCCGGGCGAAGGCACCCTCCCAGGTGGTGGTCACGACCACCACGGGCTTGTCCTTGGCGGCCGGGGCGCCGGCCGGCGCCGGGCTGTCGCCGGCCGCACCGCTGCCGGCGCCGCCGTCGTCTCCGCAGCCGGCCGTGAGGAGGACCGCCGCGCTCAGTGCGAGGAGGGAAGGGATACGGCCGCGGGTGCGCGCCATGTGCTGGTTCTCCGTTCGGGTATGAAGTGCACGGCGAGGACGAGTGCCCCCGCCGTCAGGACGAGGACCGGGCCGGGAGGCCAGTCCAGCCACAGGGCCAGCAGGAACCCCGTCAGGTTGACGACGACGCCGATGCCGACCGCCCAGAGGGTGATCGACCGCAGCGAGTTGCCGAGGCGACGGGCCGCGAGCGCGGGCAGCAGCGTCAGCGCGTCGACGAGCAGGGCTCCGGTGAGTTTGATGGCGCCGGCGACCGCGACGGCGACGAGGACCAGGAGGACCGCCGTCAGCGCCCGCACGGGCACGCCGGCACACTGGGCGAGTTCGCGGTCGTGGAGGAGCAGGCCGATCTCGCGCCGCCGCCACCAGAACAGGCCGGGGACCACGACGGCGAGCACCCCCAGGACCACGAGATCGGCGGTGCCCACCGACAGGATCGACCCCCAGAGCAGGGCGAACGCGCCGGAGGCGTTGACGCCCGACACGGCGAGCAGCAGGAGGGCCGCCGCGATGGCCAGGCTCATCAGCAGCCCCATCGCCCCCGACAGCCCGTCCGGGGTGCGGGCGAGCGGTGCGACGCCCGCGCCGGCCAGGGCGCAGGCCACCAGCGCGCACAGCATGGGGTCGAGGCCGGTGAGCAGGCCGACCGCGATGCCGAGCAGGGCGACGTGCATCATCGCGAACCGGACCGGCATGATGTCGAGCCCCACGATGACCACCCCGATCACCGGCAGCCCGACGGCGGCCAGCAGCAGGGCGATGCCCGCCCGCTGCACGGGCAGGAGTTGCAGGAGCGCGCCCAGGTCGGCGGTGGCGAGCGTCATCGGACCTCCCGCAGCCGGCCCGCGGCCATCTCCAGCACCCGGTCGCAGCGCCGGGCCAGTGCGCGGTCGTGCGTCACCACGACGAGGGTCACCGGCAGGGAGGTGAGCACGTCCGCCGCCTCCTCCTGGCCGTCGAAGTCGAGGGCGGCCGTCGGCTCGTCGGCCAGGAGCACCTGTGCCCCCGCGGCGACGCAACCGATCGCCCGGGCCAGGTACATGCGCTGCAACTGGCCCCCGGAGAGGGTGTGCAGGGGCCGCCCGGTCAGCGGACCCACCCCGAGCCGGTCCGCCGCCTCGGCCGCGTCCGCCGCGGCGCCGCTGCTCGCCAGCAGCTCGGCGCCGAGCAGCGGGAAGCGCCCCGCGGCCGGCTTCTGCGGGATCCAGGCGCAGGCCCGGCGCCGCCACGCCCACTCCGCGGCCGAACCGGTGCCGCGTCCGCCGACCGTGATCGCGCCCGACACCTGCCGGTGGAGGCCGAGCACGGCGCGCAGCAGCGTGGTCTTGCCCGAACCGTTCGTTCCGGTCAGGGCCACCCGCTCACCGGCCGCGATCTCCAGATCCACGTCGGCGACGGCCTCCACCCGGCCGTGCCGGCAGCCCACTTCGCGCAGGTGGACGTCCAGCCCGCCCATCTCTCGTCCCTCGATCCTCTGCAGCAGGATGACTTCGGCGCGGTGTCCGCCCCGTACGGGGGAGTAGTCGGCCGGGGCGGGCCCCGGGTTCCCGCGATCGGCGAGATGGACGAAATCGGCGGGACCGGCGACACCGGCGGGACCGGCGGGACCCGCGAGGTCCGTGACGAGCGTCGGCTCAGCTGCCCGGCCGCACGACGAACGCCACGGCCTGGACGGGTCCGCTGTTGCGGAAGTGCAGGACGAAGGGCACGGCGTCCCCCACCCGCCACCGGCCCTTGACCGTCATCATCACGTCCAGCGTGCTCGGGGTCATCTCCAGCGTCGAGCCGGCGGGGATCTCCGCCGAGGGGACCATGCGCATGGAATCCGCCCCCGCGCCGCTCTCGTGCCGGCTCAGCATCACCGACTCGACGACGGGGGAGGTGACGGAGACCAACCGGTCCCCGGACCCACCGGTGTTGGTGATCCGGAAGAACGCGGCGGTGCGCTCCCTGTCGGCGTACGGCAGGAACACCCGCCCGATGCCGACCTCGATCCGGGCCGGGGTGCCCGCGGCTCCCGCCGTGGTCCACGCGGTCAGCCCGACCAGGGCGGTGAGGCAGGCGGTCACCGGTGCGAGTACGGCGATCAGCCCTTCGCGCAGCCGGCGGACGCCGGGCGACTCCCCGGCCGGGTACGTGGCCGAGGACGCGGGGGAGGAGGTGGGGGAGAGGGGATCGGTCATCGCTGAAAACCCTTTCGGCGGGGACGGGGTGACATGCCGCCGTGGCGCTTCGGCGCGGGCTGCCAGGCCCGCAGGCGCAGACTGTTGCCGACCACCAGCAGGGAGCTGGCGGACATCGCGGCGGCGGCGACCATCGGGTTGAGCCAGCCGACCGCGGCCAGGGGCACGGTGACCGCGTTGTAGCCGAACGCCCAGACGAGGTTGGCGCGGATCGTCCCCAGCGTGCGACGGGCCAGCCGGACCGCGTCGGCCACCGCCTCGATGTCACCGCGCACCAGCGTCACGTCGGCGGCGCCGATCGCCACGTCCGTACCGCTGCCCATAGCGATGCCGAGATCGGCGCGGGCCAGGGCGGCGGCGTCGTTCACCCCGTCACCGATCACCGCCACGCGGCGGCCCTCCGCCTTCAGGCGCGCCACCAACTCGGCCTTCCCCTCCGGAGTGCAGCGCGCGTGGACCGCGGAGATGCCGAGCTGCGCGGCGACCGCCAGGGCCGTGGCATCGCGGTCGCCGGTGGCCAGCACCGGTTCCACGCCCAGCCGGCGCATCCGGTCCACGGCCCGGTAGCTCCCGGGCCGCAGCACGTCCCCGAGGGTGATCAGGGCCTCGTCGAAGCCGTCCACCCGGACCAGGACGGGAGTGAGCACGGACGCCTCCGCCTCGGCCAGCGCCTGCGCCAGCGACTTCGGCAGTCCGTCGTCGGGAGAGAGCAGGTCGATGCGCCGGCCCTCTACGAGCCCCGTGACGCCCGTCCCGGCCGTCGCCCGGAAGTCGGTGACCGGGGGCAGCGTGCCCCCGGGCAGCGCGCGCTGCGCGTACGCGGCGAGGGCGCGGCCCAGCGGATGCTCCGAGCCCTGCTCCACGGCCCCGGCCAGACGCAGGACCGCTTCGCGCCCGATGCCGCCGCTGACCGCGGTGACCTGGACGACGCTCATGTGTCCGGTGGTGAGCGTGCCGGTCTTGTCCAGGACCACGGTGTCGACGTGCCGCAGGGCCTCCAGCGCCTGCGGACCGCTGACCAGCACACCGAGCTGCGCGCCCCGGCCGGTCGCGGCCAGCAGCGCGGTGGGCGTCGCCAGCCCCAGCGCGCACGGACAGGCGACGACGAGGATCGCCACCGCCGCGGTCACGGCCGCCTGCGGGTCCGCCCCCGCGCCGAGCCAGAAACCGAGCACGGTGACCGCCAGAGCCAGGATGACCGGGACGAATACCCCCGCCACGCGGTCGGCGAGCCGCTGGGCCCGGGCCTTGCCCGCCTGGGCTTCGGTGACCATGCGGGTGATCCGGGCGAGCTGGGTGTCCGCACCGACCGCGGTGGCCCGTACGAGCAGCAGTCCACCGGCGTTGACGGCGGCGCCCACCACCTTGCGGTCCGGCCCCACTTCCACGGGCTCGCTCTCGCCGGTGACCAGGGACAGGTCCAGGGCCGAGCTGCCGGAGACCACCACACCGTCGGTGGCGACCCGTTCACCGGGCCGGACGAGGAACTCCTGCCCCACGCGCAGCTGTTCCACGGGGATCAGCCGCTCCCTGCCGTCCTCGCGCACGGTCACGTCCTTGACGGCGAGCCCGGCCAGTGAGCGCAGGGCCGCGCCGGTGCTCCGCCGGGCCCTCCCCTCCAGATGACGGCCGGCCAGGACGAACAGGGGAACTCCGACGGCGGCTTCCAGGTAGACGTGCGCGACCTCCCCGCCCGCCGAGGGGAGGAAGGTGAACGGCATCCGCATGTCCGGATCGCCGGCGCCGCCGAGGAACAGCGCGTACAGGGACCAGGAGAACGAGGCGAGGACCCCGAGGGAGACCAGGGTGTCCATGGTGGCCGCCGCATGCCGCAGGCCGCGTACCGCCCGCAGGTGGAACGGCAGGGCGCTCCACACGACGACCGGAGCGGCCAGGGTGAGGCACAGCCACTGCCAGTTGCGGAACTGCAGGGCCGGCACCATCGACAGCACGAGGACCGGCAGGCAGAGCAGAGCGGTGACCGACAGCCTTTCGCGTTCCCGGCGTTCCTGGTGTTCACCGTCCGCCGGCGCCGCCGCGGGCGGGTCCTGCGCACGCGGCGCGGCGGCCGGCGGGGGCAGTTCGGCCGTGTAGCCGGAGCGTTCCACCGCCGCGACCAGGTCCTGGGCGGTGACGGCCGGCGGATGGCTCACCCGCGCCTTGCCGGTGGCGAGGTTGACCGTCGCGCTCACCCCGTCGAGCCGGGCCAGCCGCTTCTCCACCCGGTTCACACAGGCCGCGCACGTCATTCCGCCGACGATCAGATCGGTCGTCGTCAGGGTGCCGCCCGCCGTGTCCGCGGTCATCGGCCGCTCCCCGGATGCGTGCCGCCCATGCCGCCCGCGCCGCCGCCACCGTGCGAACCGCCGGTGGATCCGGTGCCGGTGCCGGTGCGGTGCAGGCCGGGCGCGACCGGCCCGGCGGCCGAACCCACCCCGTAGGAGAGGGCGAACAGGGCCGCCAGAAGCACGACGAAGCCCGCCAGGGCCGGTGGCGGCGCCCCACGCCGCCGGCCGCCGTCGGTGCGGGTCTCGGGTTGCCTACCGGTCATCGGCTCTCCAGATCCTGGGTACGGGTCGGCGCTGCGCCCGTCGTGGTCGTCCGCGCGGGAGCCGCCGGAGAGGTAGTCGTACGCGGTGCGGTGCGAGTTCCCGCCCGCCACCCGTCGCGGCTGAACCGCAAGGCCCCGGCCGACAGGCCGTACGCCGTGTTCCCGCCGCCGATCGCCCGTATGTGGCGACCGTCACGGTGATCCACCGCCTGGAGGAACCGCGGTGAGCGGCCGCCGCGGGTCGCCGGGGCCGGGCTCGGGGTCGATACTGAAGATTGCGGTGCGTGGAGGCGACATGCGTGAACCGGAGCATCGTGGCCCGAGGTCGGCCTCGGTGCCCGTGACCGAAACGGCAGCGGTCGTACTGGACGACGCGGGCGTGGTCGTCGCCCGATCCGAGTGGGCCGCGAAGCTGCTGGACTGCCCGCCCGGCCAGACCTGTGCCCCGCTGCTGGGGATGCTGCCGAGCGCCGGGGCGGAGGCGGGACCGGCCCGGCGCCTGGTGACCCTTCCCGCCGGCGAGCACGTGGGCACGAAGGTGCCCCTGGTCTGCACGGTCGTCCGGCTCGCGGCCCGCGCTCCGGGTGATCGCGACGCCGAAGCCCAGTGGCTCGTCCTGGTCACCCCGGCGGAGACCGTCGTGGAGGCGGTCGAGCCCGAGTCGGAGCGACGGCGCAGGAGGCTGACCCACACCGCCGCCGAAAGCATCGGGTCCTCCCTGGACGTCACGGACATGGCCCAGGTCCTGGTCAACCTGCTCGTCCCCGACTTCGCGGACCTGGCCACCGTGGACCTCGCCGAGGCGGTGCTGGTCGGCGACGAACCGCTGCGGCTCGACACCAGCGGTGAGGTCCGCCTGCGCCGGACCGCCGCCGCCCAGAGCCCGGGGGTCTCAGCCGAAGACCTCCTGCCGGTCGGCGAGGCGCTCCCTCCCGTACCGGACACCGACGTGATGCGCCCGCTCATGGCGGGACGGCCCGTGCTCGTGTCCGACGTCGACGTCCTGCGCGCCGCGCTCGGGGTGGACACCGACACCCTGCGCCTGTTCGTCCCCAGCGGGGCACACTCCACCGTCGCGGTGCCCCTGTACGCACGCGGTCTGATCCTCGGCTGCGTCACGGTCTGGCGCAGCCAGCTGCCGTCCGCCTTCGGCGAGGAGGACGCCGCCCTCCTCCAGGACGTCGCCTCCAGGGCCGCACTCGGCGTGGACAACGCGCGCCGCTACACGAAGGAACACCGGTCGGTGGTGGCCCTGCAGCGAAGCCTGCTGCCGCAGTCCGTCCTGAACACGGCGGCCGCGGACACCTCGGGGATCTACCAGCCGGCGGGCGGCGGCGCCGGCGTCGGCGGGGACTGGTTCGACGTCATCCCCCTGCCCTCGCTGCGCGTGGCGTTCGTCGTCGGGGACGTCGTCGGCCACGGACTGGAGGCCACCGCGGCCATGGCCCGGCTGCGGACCGCCGTGCAGACCCTGGCCGACCTCGACCTGGATCCCGGCGAGTTGCTCACGCACCTGGACGACCTGGTGCTCGGCTTCTCCAGCGAGCAGATGACCGGCGGATCCCGCACCGAACCCGCGGTGCTTGGAGCGACGTGCCTGTACGCCGTCTACGACCCGGTGACGAGCCGGTGCGCGGTCGCCACCGCCGGACATCCGCCGCCGGCCGTGCTGCCCCCGGGGGAGGAGCCGCACTTCCTCGGCATGGTGCCGGGACCGCCGCTCGGCGTCGGCGGAATGCCCTTCGAGGTCACGGAGTTCGGCGTACGGCCCGAGAGCACACTGGCGTTCTTCACGGACGGACTCGTGGCGCGTCGCGGCGACGACATCGAGGAGGGCATGGAGAGACTGCGCACCTCGCTCGTCGGCGCCGGATCGGGCCGGCCGCTGGGCGAGGTCAGCCAGAGCGTGTTCGACAAGGTGCTGCCCCGGGAGCCCGCCGACGACGTCGCCCTGCTGCTCGCCCGCACCCACGCCCTCCCGCCGGACCGGGTCGCCGAGTGGGAGTTCGAAGCCGACCTGTCCCTCGTCGCGCACGCCCGCGAACTGGTGGTGGGCCGGCTGTCCGGCTGGGAGCTGGACGAACTGAGCTTCGTGGCCGAGCTCGTCGTCAGCGAGCTCGTCACGAACGCGATCCGCTACGCGGGCGGCCCGGTCGGGCTCCGGCTGATCCGCGACCGGGTACTCGTCTGCGAGGTGTCCGACCCCAGCAGCACACAGCCGCGCCTGCGCCGTGCACGGGAGACCGACGAGGGCGGCCGCGGCCTGTTCCTCGTCGCCCAGCTCACCGACCGCTGGGGCTGCCGGTTCACCGGCACCGGGAAGACGATCTGGACGGAACAGCCCATCGCCGGGCCCCTCGGTACGGCGTGAGCCGTGAAACGGCCCTGGTCCCCAAGGAGAACGGCCGCGGCAACGCCCGGCCCGCACCGGGCGTGACGGGCCCGTCACGCCGCGCGTCTCACGGAAACCTGCACATCGTGTTCGCGAGCGCTTCCGCCGACCTCCTCCGCTCCACGGTGTGAGGGATGTGCCCCTGTTGATTGGTGGGAGTTCGCCCCGATTGGTTCTGTGTCAGCAGGGGGCGGCCCATATCTGTTACTCGATCCTGTGAAGAAGCCGTCACCATTCGGTGAATCAAGCTGCACGTCCGTCGACAGTGGTGATCATCGGCCCGTGACGGGGGGTCAACGGGATTGGCTGGGTGGCCCGTTCGCGTGCTTTCATCTGCGCATTGCGGCAGCCGGGAAAGGCGGTCGAGTTTCGCTCGCCCAGCCGCCGCAGCTGTGAATTCCTCCCCCCAATGAAAGGTGCGCGTCATGCGTAACGACATCGAGACCCGTGAGATCGCCGACACCGAGCTGGACGCCGTCTCCGGCGGCATCATCAGCGTCTCCGGCGGCCTGGCCGGCGCCGTGACCAGCGATGTCAGCGGCGTCGTGGGCGTCGTGGGCTCGCTCCACACCGTCCAGGCGGCGACGGGCATCGTGTCCCACGTCCCCGGTCTCGTCACGGGCCTCACCGGCGTTTCGGTGAACGCCGGGCGCGCCGGTCTCTGATCCGGATATCCCCGTGAACCCCGGAGCGCCCCCCACGGCTCCGGGGCTCACGGCTGCCCGCGTACCCGAACGATGCGAATGCAGTGGAAGGAATGGTCCGTGCAGTTTCGCCAAAAGGCTCTTTCCAAGCTGCAATCGCCCGAAGAACTTGATTTGCCCGTCCGGTTCGCGCGCCCGCAGGGACGGCTCGTGCTGGCCGTCACGGTCGTCGTCATGGCCGCCGCCGGCTTCTGGGCCTTCACCGGCACCGTCTCCTCCAAGCTGAGCGCGCCCGGCATCCTCACCCGGGCCGAGGGCAGTTACGTACTGCAGACCCCGATCGCGGGACAGGTCACCGCAGTCCTCGCCGAGGAGGGCCAGCTACTGGACGCCGGCGCGCCCCTGCTCAACGTCCGTACGGAGCAGGGGGAGCGCCCCGTGCGCGTGGTGACCGGCGGCCGGCTGACGGCCCTGGTGGCCAAGGTCGGCTCGGTCGTCGCCACGGGTGCGGACGTGGCGAGCGTGGAACGCGTGAAGAATCCGGAGGACCCGCTGGTGGCCGTTCTGTACGTGCCGGGCGGCAACGGCTCGGCGATCCCCGTGGGCGCCGCCGTCGACCTGAGCGTCCAGTCCGTCCCGCGGCAGCAGTTCGGCACGTTGCGCGGCCGCGTCGAGGCGGTCGGCCGCGCACCCCAGACCCAGGCGCAGATCGGCGGCTTCCTCGGCGACAGCGCGCTCGCCGAACAGTTCGCCGGCCACGGCAACCCGGTCGCCGTGCTCGTACGGCTCGAACGCTCGCCCTCCACCAGGTCCGGCTACCGGTGGTCCTCCCCGGGCGGGCCCCCGTACGCCCTCGACTCCCGGACGCCGCTCACCGGGGCCGTCCACCTCGCCGCCCGCCGCCCCGTCGACTGGCTGCTGCCATGACCGCACCGCAGACCGGAGCACCGCCGCAGCTGCCTCCCGCCGGGCGCCGGCGCCACCGCCCCGAGTCCAGGGGCGGCACCCGCCGCAGGACCGCCCCCGCGGCCCCCATGGGCAGGACACCCCGCCCCGTACGCACCCCCACCGTGCTGCAGATGGAGGCGGTGGAGTGCGGCGCCGCCGCCCTGGCCATGGTGCTCGGCCACTACGGCCGCTTCGTCCCCCTCGAAGAGCTGCGCATCGCCTGCGGCGTCTCCCGCGACGGCTCCCGCGCCAGCAACCTCCTCAAGGCCGCCCGCGGGTACGGGCTGACGGCCAAGGGCATGCAGATGGACCTGGCCGCGCTCGCCGAGGTGCGCGCCCCGGCCGTCCTGTTCTGGGAGTTCAACCACTACGTCGTCTACGACGGCACGGGCCGCCGGCTCGGCCGCCGGGGCGTGTACGTCAACGACCCCGCCAAGGGACGCCGGTTCGTCCCCATGGACGAGTTCGACACCAGCTTCACCGGTGTCGTCCTCACCTTCGAGCCCGGCGAGGGCTTCCGCCGCGGCGGCCGCAAGCCGGGCGTCCTCGGCGCCATGCCCGCCCGCCTGCGGGGCACTTCGGGCACCATGGCCGCCGCGGTGCTCTCCAGCCTGCTCCTGGTCGCCGTCGGGGCGTCGGTGCCGGCGCTGAGCCGTACGTACATCGACATGTTCCTCATCGGGGAGCAGAGCTCCCTGCTGGGGGTGCTGTTCGCCTCGATGGCCGTCGCCCTCGTCCTCACCGCGACGCTCACCGCGCTGCAACAGGCCAACCTGCTGCGCGGGCGCATCATCTCCTCCACCCTCGGCAGCGCCCGCTTCTTCCGGCACCTGCTCAGACTTCCGGTCGCCTTCTACTCCCAACGTAACCCGGCCGACCTGGTCCAGCGCCTGCAGTCCAACGACGCGGTCGCCGAGACCCTCGCCCGGGACCTGGCCGCCGCGGGCGTGGACGCCGTGGTGGTCGTGCTCTACGCGGTGCTGCTGTGGACGTACGATCCGCAGCTCACCCTCGTCGGCGTGGCCGTGGCACTGCTGAACGTCGCGGCGATGCGCGTGGTGATCCGGCTGAGGGCCACCGGCACCCAGAAGCTCCGCGCCGAGAGCGCCCGGCTGACCAACACCTCCTACAGCGGACTCCAGCTCATCGAGACGATGAAGGCGACGGGCGCCGAGAACGGCTTCTTCCGCCGCTGGGCCGGACAGCACGCCGTCACCCTCGACGTGCAGCAGCGGCTCGGCGTGCCCAGCGCGTGGCTGGCGATCGTCGCGCCCACGCTGGCGGCGTCCAACAGTGCGCTGATCCTGATGATCGGCGGCCTGCGGGCGGTCGAGGGACACCTCACCGTGGGCCTGCTCGTCGCCTTCCAGGCCCTGGTGACCAGCTTCACCGCGCCGATCTCCCGGCTGGGCGGCGTCGCCGGGCGGATCCAGGACTTCGCGGCCGACGTGGCCCGGCTCAAGGACGTGGAGAACTTCCCCGTCGCGCCGGTCCACGCGCGGCGCGAGCCCGCCGGCGGCACCCGCCGCCTCAAGGGCCATGTGGAACTGGACCACGTCACCTTCGGCTACAGCCCGCTGGACGCCCCGCTGCTCAAGGACTTCTCGCTCTCGGTCGGCCCCGGTCAGCAGGTCGCGCTGGTCGGCGGCTCCGGCAGCGGCAAGTCCACCGTCTCCCGGCTGATCTCCGGTCTCTACACCCCCTGGGAGGGGGCCGTCCGCATCGACGGCATGCGGCTGGCGGACATCCCGCGCGGCGCGCTGGCCGCTTCCGTGTCCTTCGTCGACCAGGACGTCTTCCTCTTCGAGGGCACCGTCCGCGACAACGTCACCCTGTGGGACCCCACCATCGGGGACGAGGCCGTCATCGCCGCCCTGGAGGACGCCGCCGTGTACGACGTGGTCGCCCGCCGCCCCGGCGGCATCCACAGCCGCGTCGAACAGGACGGCCGCAACTTCTCCGGCGGCCAGCGCCAACGGCTGGAGATCGCACGGGCGCTGGTGCGCCGGCCCAGCGTCATGGTGCTCGACGAGGTGACCAGCGCCCTGGACGCGGTGACCGAGCAGGTCATCATCGACAACCTGCGCCGCCGTGGCTGCGCCTGCGTGGTCATCGCGCACCGGCTGAGCACCGTGCGCGACAGCGACGAGATCCTCGTACTCGACCGGGGCACGGTCGTGGAACGCGGCCGGCACGAGCGGCTGCTCGCCGCCCAGGGCCCGTACGCCGCACTGGTCAAGGAGCACTGAGGTGACGTACGCACACCACGACACCGTGGGCTTCGCGGGCGCCGGGCAGTGGGGCGGGACCCCGGACCCGGTCGTCGCGGCCCTGGGCGGACTGGGCTCGCCCGTCGACTGCACCGGCCTGCGCAGCCTGGCCCTGGAGGGCCCGCTCGTCCTGTGGCTCGTCGTACAGGGCGAGCTGGACCTGTTCGCCGTCGACGCGGCGCAGGCCGGCCACTGGCACTTCCTGGGCCGGCTGGAGCCGGGCACGCTGCTGCTGGGCCCGGCCGACGGGCCCGACCACACCCTGGTCGGCCGCCCCCTGGAGGGGTGCCGGCTGCGCCGCATCGAACTGCGGGAGCTGTACCGCCCGGAGTACGGCGACCCGTTCCACGCGGACGGGACCCACGCCGGCCGGTTCCCCGGCGACGAGTTCCAGGCCGGCCGGTTCGACGGCGGGGCCTGGTACGCCGACCAGGTGCCGTACGGGGCCGCCGACGGAGGACGGCTGAGCCCGCTGGAGGACGCCTTCGCGCGCGGCATAGGCCGCGGCCTGCGCGTGCTCTACCAGGCCCCGCTCGACGGCAGCGCCACCCCCGGGCCCGGCGGGGCCGACGACGACATCCTGTGGATGCAGATCACCCCGGGCAGCGTCCAGTACGGGGCCGTGTACGAGGCGGAGGCGGTGGGCACCCTCCTCGTCGACGCGGCGATGTGGCAGGGCATGGTCGACCAGCAGCACCGGCTGCTGTACGCCCTCGACGGCTGGATCGAACAGCTCGAGCGCACGCACGAGGACCGCACGGCCGCCGGCATCGAGGCGGGCCGCGCCGCGCGCACCCAGGCGGACCGCACCCTGCTGGCGTCCATCGTGCGCTCCGGCCGGCACCCCCACCGGAGCGCGAGCGCCGACGCGACCTTCGCCGTCTGCCGCACGGTCGCCGCCGCGGCCCGCATCACCCTGTCCGAGCCGGGCGGGGCCGGCGCCGCGTCCGGACAGCTCGACCCCGTCGAACGCATCGCGCTCGCCTCGCGGATCCGCACCCGCGCGGTCAGGCTCAGCGGGCGCTGGTGGCGGGAGAACAGCGGTCCGCTGGTGGGCCGGCGGGAGAAGGACGGCGCACCCGTCGCACTCCTGTGGCGGCGGGGGCGCTACGAGGCGGTCGACCCCGCCACCGGTACGCGCGAGCGCGTCTCGAAGAGCAACGAGGCCGCCTTCGAACCGCACGCCGTCATGCTCTACCGCCCCCTGCCCGACGGGCCGGTGGGCCTGATGGCGCTGCTCCGCTTCAGTGTCCGCGGCACCTTCCCCGAGCTGCGCAGCCTCCTCCTGGGCGGGCTGGTCGCGGTGGTGCTCGGCGCCCTGGTGCCGATCGCCACCGGACAGGTCCTCGGCCGGTACGTCCCGCAGGCCGAGAACGGCCTCATCGTGCAGACCGGGCTGGCACTGATCGCGACCGCCATCGTCTCGGCGGTGTTCATGCTGCTGCAGAACACCTCTCTGCTGCGCATGGAGGGCCGCATCGAGGCCACCTTGCAGCCGGCCGTGTGGGACCGGCTGCTGCGGCTGCCGGCGACGTTCTTCGCCGGCCGCTCCACCGGCGAACTGGCCGGCGCCGCGATGGGCATCAGCGCGATGCGCCGGGTGCTGTCCGGCATCGGCCCGGTCTGCGTCCAGGCGGGCGCGGTCGGCACGATGAACCTCGTCCTGCTGCTCGTCTACAGCGTGCCGCTGGCGATGGCCGCGGTCGCCATGCTGGTCGTCATCGCGGGGGTGTTCCTCGGCCTGGGCCTGTGGCAGCTGCGCTACGAACGCCGGCTGGTCAAGCTCGGCCACCGGCTGAACAACCGAGCCTTCCAGACCCTGCGCGGGCTGCCCAAGCTGCGCGTCGCCGCGGCCGAGAGCTTCGCGTACGCCGCCTGGGCACGGGAGTTCGCCCGTACCCGCGACCTGCACCAGCGCACCGGCCGGATCCAGAACGTCACCACCGTCCTGGGGGCCGTCTACCTGCCCCTGTGCACGCTGGTGATGTTCGTGCTGCTCGCCGGACCGGCCCGCGGCGCCCTGTCCGCCGGCGAGTTCCTGACCTTCAGCACCGCGCTGACGATGCTCCTGTCGTCGGTCACGCAGCTGACGGGTGCGCTGATCTCGGCGGCCGCCGTCCTGCCGATGTTCGAGCAGATCCAGCCGGTCCTGCGGGAGATCCCCGAGGTGGGCGGCTCCAGTACCCCGCCGGGGGAGCTGACCGGGGCCATCGAGGCCAGGAACCTGTCGTACCGCTATGCGGACGACGGCCCGCTCGTGCTCGACGGCGTCGACTTCCGCATCCTTCCGGGGGAGTTCGTCGCGATCGTCGGCGCCAGTGGCTCGGGCAAGTCGACACTGCTGCGGCTGCTCATCGGCTTCGACAAGCCCCTGTCCGGCAGCGTGCTCTACGACGGGCAGGACCTGGCCGCGCTCGACCAGGCGGCCGTGCGCCGCCAGTGCGGTGTCGTCCTGCAGAACGCGCAGCCCTTCACCGGCTCGATCCTCGACTGCATCTGCGGCTCCGGGACGTTCTCGCCGGAGGAGGCGTGGGAGGCCGCCGCGAGGGCGGGCCTGGCGGAGGACATCAAGGCCATGCCGATGGGCATGCACACCATGCTGTCCGACGGCGGCGGCACCGTCTCGGGCGGCCAGCGGCAACGGCTGATGATCGCCCAGGCCCTCATCCGCAAGCCGCGCATCCTGTTCTTCGACGAGGCCACCAGCGCGCTCGACAACGAGGCCCAGCGCGTGGTCATCGAATCCACCCGGGCCCTGCGCGCCACGCGCGTCGTCATCGCCCACCGGCTCAGCACGATCATGGACGCCGACCGCGTGATCGCCATGAAGGACGGCCGCGTCGTCCAGCAGGGCCCACCGGCCGAACTGCTCGCCGACACGGCCGGCCTCTTCCACGACCTGGTCCGACGCCAACTGCGCTGACGGGCCGGGCGCGGAAAGTTGACATCCTCAACGGTCGAGAATTACGGTCGCGCCATTACTTGAGCAGCTAAACCATCTAACCCCTTAAGCATTATGGCCGGGGGCAGCACCAGCAGAGGAAGGGCCCGGACATGAACCCCGCCCAGCACGGAGCGGCCGTTGCGGCCGAGGCCGCCGCACTCGTCGCCGCGGTCAAGGCGGCCGACCTCTCCACCCCGGTGCCGACCTGCCCCGGCTGGACCCTCGAGGACCTCACTCGGCACGTCGGCAGCGTGCACCGCTGGTTCACCGAGCTGCTGCGCCGGCGGATCCAGCAGCCGCCGACCAGCCGCGAGGTGGACCTGCGGCTGCCGGAGCGGCCCGACGGCCTGCCCGACTGGCTGGCCGCGAGCGCGGCGGAGGCCGCCGAGGTGTTCGCCGTCACCGACCTGGACGCACCCATGTGGGCCTGGGGAGTCGACCAGCACGCCCGCTTCTGGGTCCGGCGCATGCTCTTCGAGACCCTCGTCCACCGGGTCGACGCCCACCTCGCGCTCGGCCTCCCGCCGCAGGTCGACCGCGCACTGGCGGTCGACGGCATCGACGAGTTCCTGACCAACCTGCCGTTCGCGTCCTCCTTCGCACCGCTGACCGCCCGACTGCGCGCCGCCGACCGGACCATTCGCTTCAGCTGCACGGACGGCGACGGCGACTGGCTGGTCGGCCTGCGCCCCGACGGCTTCGCCCTGGTGGCCGAAGGCGCGGAGCCCCAGGCGGCGGACGCCACGGTCCGGGGAACCGCCGCCGACCTCCTGCTCCTCCTCTACGGCCGCCTCGACCGCGGCTCCGAAGCCTTCCGACTCCTCGGCGACGAGGACCTCCTCACCCACTGGTTCACCCACTCGGCCTTCTGACCGCGAAGCGCGGGGCGCGAGGGCTCCCCGGGCGGACGTGCTGCCCACGGTGACCGCCCGTAGCCTGAAGAGGAGGCCGAATGTCCTGGCCGGCAGCCGTGGAGCGGTGGGAGGTTGCCCCATGAGCAGGCGCTGGGCCGCGCGACTGGCCTTGGTGGCGGGCGCAGCGGCCATCGCGGTGCTGGTGGTGTTCGCCGGGCTCGGCAGCCTCGTGCTCATGGGCGTGGGGTGGGCGGGGCTGGTGCTCACCGCGGCCGCCGGGTGGTGGCTCCTCACCCACACCGGCTGGATCCGGGCGCTGGCCGCACTGCTGGCCGTCGCCGCGCCCCTCGCAGTCCTGATCCTCTACACGGCTGCCGGGCTGCTTTGGGTCGTACTGGTCTCGCTCGCCCTGTGGGCACTGGCCGTTTCCGCGGGTAGGGCCGCGCTGGCCGACGACACCCCGCCCGGCATGCCGGAACGCTCCGCGGGGCGGGCCGAACGGCCGTTCCTGATCATGAACCCGCGCTCGGGCGGCGGCAAGGTCGAGAGGTTCCGCCTGGCGGAGCGCGCCCGGGCCCTGGGCGCCGACGTCGTCGTACTGGATCCGGCCCGGCGGCAGGACGTGACCGAGCTGGCGCGTGAGGCCGTACGGGCCGGCGCCGACCTGCTCGGCGTCGCGGGCGGCGACGGCACGCAGGCCCTGGTCGCCGGTGTGGCCGTGGAACACGACCTCCCGTTCGTGGTGATCAGCGCCGGCACCCGCAACCACTTCGCCATGGATCTCGGCCTGGACCGGCAGGACCCCTCCACGTGCCTGGACGCACTGACCGACGGCGTCGAACTGCGCATCGACGTGGGCTATCTCCACGCGGGAGATCCCGCGGACCGGAGCGCGGGACGCGTCTTCCTCAACAACGCCTCCTTCGGCGTGTACGCGGAAGTCGTGCAGAGTCCCGCCTACCGCGACGACAAGGCCCGCACCATCCTGGAAATGCTGCCGGACCTGCTGACCCACCACAGCGGCGCCCGGCTGACCGTGCGCGCCGGTTCGCTCACCAAGGACGCCCCCCAGGCCGTACTCGTGAGCAACAACCCCTACGAGAGGGGCGACTCAGCCGGACTGGGACGCCGCGGGCGGCTCGACTCCGGCGAGCTGGGGGTGCTGTGCGTCGGCGTCGCCAACGCCGCCGAAGCCACGGAACTCCTGCTGCGCGGCGGGCAGAGCCGCGGGCTGACCGAGGCCACCGCCCGAGAGGTCGTCGTCGACGCCGACGCTCCCGTCATCCCGGTCGGCGTCGACGGCGAGGCCCTGACGCTGGCCACTCCGGTGCGCTGCCGGCTCGAACCCGGCGCTCTGCGTGTGCGGGTGCCACGCCACCGGCCCGGTGTCACGCGCGCCGCGCCCCCGGTGGACTGGCGCCGCGTACGGCGGCTGGCGCTGACGATGGGGCGGACCGCGGCAGGACGCGAGGCCGCCTGACCAGCGGCCTTCCCGGCCACCACGGGGTGCTGATCGCTCCGAGTGCGTAGGTGTGTCCCACCGAGTAGCGTCGAGAGGGAACGTTCCGTCCATACCGCTGCGGCCGGGCCCGGTGGGGCCGCCGCCGATGTCGGCAGAGGAACGGGATCACATGCGGAAGCACAGCAGCCACGCGGCGACCGCCGCGGCCGCTCTGGTCTGCCTGGCGGCGTTCGGCCCCGCACAGACCGGGGCAGCGTCCCCCCTCGGCCAGTCCGCAGGCCGGTCCGGTACCGCGGCCCCGGCCCGGTTCGTGCCCGGTCCCTGTCCGAAGACGCCCGAGCCGATCGAAGCGCTCGCGAACGCCCGGTGCGGCGTCCTGGAGGTCCCCGAGGACCGCTCCCGCCCCGCCGGCCGGACCATCAAGCTGGCCGTCGCGGTCATCGCGGCCGTCAACCCGGCGAAGCCGGCGCAGGACCCCGTGGTGTTTATGGCGGGCGGCCCGGGCGCCGACACGTTCGACGACATCCCCTTCCTCGTCGACTCCGGCCTGAACAAGGACCGCGAGCTGATCGTCATGGCCCAGCGCGGCAACCTCTACGACCAGCCGAACCTCGCCTGCCCGGAGGTCGACCGGTTCAACGAGCAGGCGGTGGGCCTCGGCTACGACGCGGAGCAGGCCAAGCGGCTCATGCTGAAGGCGGTGACGGACTGCCGGGCCCGCCTGACGGCCGACGGCGTCGATCCGGGCGCCTACAACACCACGGAGAACGCCGCGGACTTCGCCGACCTGCGCAAGGCGCTGGGCATCCCCCGGTGGAACGTCTACGGGTACTCCTACGGCAGCAACCTGGCCCTCACGTACCTGCGCCTGCACCCCGAGGGAGTCCGCGCGCTGGCGATCGACTCCATCACCCCTCCCCAGGTCGTGACCCTGCCGTGGACATGGACCAGCACCGCCGAGGGGATCCACAACATCTTCGAGGCGTGCGCGGCGCAGCCCGCCTGCAAGGACCGCTACCCGGACCTTCCCGGCTTGCTGACGGAGCAGGTGCGCAAGCTGGAGGCCCACCCCCTGACGCTGAACGTCACGCCGCCGGACGGCGGAAAGCCGGTCAAGGTCGTCCTCGACGGGGGCGCGCTGCTGAACCTGATCGTCGCCTTCAACCCCCGGCCGAAGGACCTCCCGGCGGCCCTCGACGAACTCAGCCGCGGAAACCCGGAGCGCTTCGCGCAGGCCCGCGCGGCCGGTTCGGTCCAGAAGACCGGTGAGTTCGCGCACGGCCTGACGAACTCGGTGGTGTGCGGCGAGTGGGCGCCGGGGTACTCGGAGTCCGACGTGCTGAAGGCGGGGCGCAAGGCCTACCCCGCGTGGCCGGACACGGTCCTGGCGCAGGCACCGCAACTTCCCTTCCAGTACCCGGTGTGCGGGATCTGGAACGTTCCGGACCGCGCGGAGATCCAGCGGGTGGCCACGGTCAGCTCGGTGCCTGCGCTCGTCATCTCCGGCACGTTCGACGTGAAGACCGGGGCGAGTTGGGCGAAGGACGTGGCCCGCGACCTGTCCCGCTCGACCGCCATACAGGTCCCCGGGATCGGCCACTGGGTGGTCCCGCAGTCCCCTTGCGCGCAGCACGTGCTGGCCTCGTTCTTCGCCCGTCCGACCGCGCCCGACACGGCGTGCGTGGACGGCCTCGAGCCCGCACCGTTCACGATCATCCCGAAGTGACCGGGAGGCCTGATGACACGCCGGCAACCGTCCCGCCGCCGTCGCACCGTGATACGACTGCACGCCACATCGGCCGCCATGGCCACAGGCGTCCTCGTCACCGGCCTGCTCGCGGCGCCCGCCGGGGCGCAGTCCCGCACCGACGCCACCACCGGCCCCGGCGCGCCGATCGGCACGGTCGCGCGGACGGTGGGCGACGCCCGCTTCGAGCCGGGTCCCTGCCCGAAGACGCCGGAACCGGTCGAGGAGCTGGACGGGGCCCGCTGCGGCACCCTCACGGTGCCCGAGAACCGCGCCGAGTCGACGGGCAAGATGATCAGACTCGGCGTCGCGATCGTGCCCGCCGCGTCCGACACCCCGAAACCCGACCCCATCGTGTGGCTCGCGGGCGGACCCGGCGACGACGCCGTGGGAGAGGCGAAGATGGCGATCGACGGCGGCCTGAACCGCGACCGCGACGTGATCTTCATGTCCCAGCGCGGTACGTACTCGGCCGACCCGAACGCCCTCTGCCCCAACATCGACGAGTTCAACGCACGCGCGGTCGGCCTCGCCTACGACGCACCCTCCACCGGACGCCTGCACGTCGAGGCCACGAAGGCCTGCCGCGACCGACTGGCGGCCCGCGGGCTCGACCTCGCCGCCTACAACGACATCGAGAGCGCCGCCGACTACGAGGACCTGCGCAACGCGCTGGGCATCGGGCAGTGGAACCTGTACGGGATCTCCTACGGCACCCACCTGGCGCTGGTCTCCATGCGCCTGCACCCCGAGGGGCTGCGCTCGGTGGGCCTCGACGGCATACTGCCGCCGTCCAGGGCCGGTTCGGCCGCCACCTGGAGCAGTGCCCGACAGGGCTTCGACGGCCTCTTCAAGGCCTGCGCGGAGCAGCCGGCGTGCAACAAGCGCTATCCGAACCTGTCGGCCACCTTCGAGCGGCTCGTCCGCGAACTGGAGGCCAAGCCGGTCACGACCACCGTCACGCTCCCCGGCAGCGACAAGCCGGTGAAGGTCGTCCTGGACGGCGGTGCCCTGGTGAACTGGATGACCTCCGCCACCCACGTGGCGCCCCAGGTTCCCGCCGCCCTCGACGAGCTGGCGCACGGCAAACCGCAGCGGATCGCCCGGCAGTGGGCGGGCGGCAAGCTCAGCCCGCAGGCCATGGGAAGGGTCGCGCACGGGCTGGTCTACGGAGTCTTCTGCAGCGAGTGGACACCGTACGAGAGCCGGGACGCGGCGCTCAAGGGCGGACAGGAAGCCTTCCCGTCGTTCCCCCGCTCGGTACAGGCCCAGGCTCCGCAGCTCGCCTTCCTGCATCCGGACTGCGCCGCCTGGGACGTCCCCGCGGCGCCGCCCTCGATCCGGGACGCCACGCGTGGCGACATCCCGACGCTCGCCCTGTCGGGCGGGTTCGACTCCCAGACCGGGGCGGACAACGGGCCGTACGTCGCCCGTACGCTGCCCAACGCCAAGGTGGTCACGGTCCCGTTCGAGCCGCACGTGGTGTTCGCCACCTCGAAGTGCGCCCAGGAGATCGCCGTTTCGTTCTTCGACGACCCGGCCGCGCCGAAGACCGCGTGCCTGAACACCCTCGAGGCGCCCGAGTTCGAGATCGTGCCCTGAGCCCCCGGCCCCGGCTCAGGACTTGGGCACGGTGTTGACGTAATGGGTGCCGGCGCTGTAGAAGCCGTCCACCGTCTTTTGCACATCCGCCTGGGAAACGGCCTCATCGGCTTTGTAGTAGAACCAGTTGACCTTCATGTCCCACGTGCGCGTACCACCGGCGAAGGGAAGGTCGATGAGCCAATTGCTGAAGTGGACGTCCATTTTCTCGCGCGGAACGTACTTGCCGGAGCTGGTGAACAGCTCCTTGCCGTCCATGGAATAGGTGACCTTTCCGTCGACGGCGGTGATCATCATGAGGTGCCAGCCCTCGAGGTGCTGCTTGAGCGTGTGGCTGACCCGGTCCGGCGGATCGGCCTTGTACCAGCTGACGTTGTCGAGTCGCGGACCCACCGAACCCCAGCCGCCGTTCGGCAGGTACTCGCAGTCGAGCTCGCTGTAGTTCGGCGAGGAGTCCGAGGCGGAGATCGGGAAGAAGGTCTGGACGACGTGGTCGCCGGTCCGTCCGCTCGTGGGTTTGTCGCTGAAGTGGACCCGGGCGGCGAACGTCCCCGTGAAGAGGTTGTTTCCGGTGCTCTGCACCTCGGTCTGCCTGGTGCCCTGCTTGGTGCCGTCGGTGGAGGACTGCAGCTGGAGGACCCTGCCGCCCTGGGCGGTGGTGTCGGCGGGGAAGCCGGCGCCCGCGGCGGACCAGGTGTCCTTGATCCCCGGGCCGCCCTCGCCGGTACGGATCTCCCAGCCGTGCGCGGCGAGCGAGGGGTCGTCGGCCCCGGTGTAGTGGAAGTCGTCGAACAGCGTCCCCGGCGGTCCGGACGGCGTCGGCGACGCGCTGGGGGCGGGCGCGGCGCCGTCGTCACCGGGGCCGCCGGAACACGCGGCGAGCACGCACAGGAGGGCAGGCAGCGTGAGCGCAGTCCACGCGCGGCGACGAGAGGTGCGGCGGGGCTGGCTCACACGGGCTCCTTGGGGCGTTGAGGCGGTACCTGGACACGCCCTTTTGTGCATGAGGATCAAATGACTGATCACACGAGGTGGGCATCCTAGCGAAACGAACCGGGTGGGCGGGTCGACCCGGTTGTTGCCTACTGGTCAGTACGCCAATTGGTATTTCAATCCGATTACGACGCCTGAGCAGATCACGCTAAATGCATACATCGAGACAATTTCGATTTAGGTCGGTGCACTAGCGTTCGCCCTGCCATCCGCGGTCTACGTACCCTGCTCTGAAAGGCCCCGCAAGGTGCGCCCAGTCATCACCTCCATCGACCGCGGATCGGCGTACCCGGACGACCCCGACACGCCCCAACCCCCTTTCGGGGATCCGGCTCCCGCACCGGTGTTCGTCTCCCGGTCGGGCCTGCGCGGCCGTCTGTTGCGCGGCTTCGGCTGGCCGGTCTCCGTGGTCGGCGCGATCCTGGCGGCCGCCATGGGCAGCAGCCTGATCGGTGGACAGGCGGACGCCCCGGCGATGGGCATACCCGCGCAGCCCGCGGGGTCGCCCGCCCCGCCGCCCTCACCCGTGCCGTCGCTGTCGCCGGCCCGGTCGTCCGGGCCGCCCTCGTCGTCCGCACCGCGGACGGCCGCGCACTCCGCCACACCGCAGGCGAAGACCTCGGCCGCCCCGTCGACGCCGACCGCCGGCGCGTCGAAACCGGCAGCCGGCGCGTCGAAGCCGGCGACCACCTCGACGAAGCCCACGACCGCCACGCAGCGCGGGGCAACGCCTTCGGGCCGGCCGGCCAAGCGCAACTGACCGTCCGCACCACCCATCTCCAGGAGCGTCATTGTCCCGCCACCAGCGCCGCCGGCAGTCCCTGCGCAGGCCGCGCCGACTGGCCGCGCCACCGCTGCGCTTCTTCATGCCGCTGTCCCTGCTGGCCTGCCTGCTCGCGCTCCTCGTCCTGCGCGGCCTCGCCACCAACGAGGCGTTCCACGACTCCCGGGTCGCGGACTCGGTCGACAAGACGACCGTGCCGGACAACCTGCTCAAGGGCGGACCGGTCATCGACGCACGCGGTGCCAAGAACGAGCACCCCGTGAGCTACCGCATCCCCGACCACACGGTGGTGCTGAGCTTCGACGACGGTCCCTCGCCGGAGTGGACTCCGAAGATCCTGGAGCTGCTCGAGGCCCGGAACGTCCGGGCGTCCTTCTTCATCACCGGCGGCATGACCGCGCGCCATCCCGAGCTGGTCCGGCAGATCGTCGCGGGCGGCCACGAACTCGGCGTGCACACCTTCACCCATCCCGACCTGGTGTACCAGTCCCACGCCCGGATCAGCTGGGAGCTGGCGCAGACGCAGCTGGCGCTGGCCGGCGCCGCGGGCGTGCACAGCACCTTGTTCCGTCCGCCGTACTCGTCCAACGCCGCGGCGCTGGACGACTGGACCTACCCGGTGATCAAGTACGTGGGCGCACGCGGCTACGTCACCGCGTTCATCGACAAGGACACCGACGACTGGAAGCGTCCCGGCGTCGAGGAGATCGTCAAGGCGGCGATGCCGTCCGAGCCCGGTGCGGGCGAGATGATCCTGCTGCACGACGCGGGTGGCGACCGCAGCCAGACGCTCACCGCGCTCGTCCAGATCATCGACAGGCTGCAGGCCGAGGGCTACCGCTTCACCACCATCTCCGAGGCGCTCGGTGCCTCCAGCGCCACCACCCCGGTGCACGGCTTCCAGCTGTGGGCGGGCAAGGGATACATCTGGGCCACCCAGTTCGCCGTGCTCACCCTGCCGGTGCTGATCGGGCTGCTGGCCGTGGTGGGCTTCCTCAACTTCGGCCGGTTCGCGCTGATGCTCGTCCTCGCGCCGCTGCACGCCCGCCGCGCCAAGCGGCGGGACGCCTGGGGCGCGCCCGTCACCGAGCCGGTCACCGTACTGGTCCCGGCCTACAACGAGCTCGAGTGCATCGCCAACACCCTCGAATCCCTCGCGGCGAGCGACCATCCGATCGAGGTGATCGTCATCGACGACGGCTCCACGGACGGCACCGCGGACATCGTCGAGGAGATGGACCTGCCGTTCGTCCGGCTGATCCGCCAGGTCAACGGAGGCAAGCCCAGCGCGCTCAACACCGGCATCGCGGCCGCCTCGTACGACATCATCGTGATGATGGACGGCGACACCGTCTTCGAGCCGTCCACCGTGCGCGAGCTGGTCCAGCCCTTCGGCGACCCGTCCATCGGTGCGGTCGCGGGCAACGCCAAGGTCGGCAACCGCGACAGCCTGATCGGCGCCTGGCAGCACATCGAGTACGTCCTCGGCCACAACCTGGACCGCCGGATGTACGACATGCTGGGCGTCATCCCGACCATCCCCGGCGCGGTCGGCGCCTTCCGCAAGGAGGCCCTGCGGGAGGTCGGCGGGATGAGCGACGACACCCTCGCCGAGGACACCGACATCACCATCGCGGTGCTCTGCGAGGGCTGGCGGGTCGTCTACGCCGAGCACGCCCGCGCCTGGACGGAGGCTCCCGCCAGCCTCCAGCAGCTCTGGTCCCAGCGCTACCGCTGGAGCTACGGCAGCATGCAGGCGATGTGGAAGCACCGCCGCGCGGTGACCTCCCGCGGCCCGGCCGGGCGCTTCGGCCGGATCGGGCTGCCGCTCGTCGTGCTGTTCGGTGTGGTCGCCCCGCTGCTGGCGCCGCTGGTCGACATGTTCTTCCTGTACGGCGTGCTGTTCGCGGACGCCCCGATCACCCTCACCAGCTGGGGCGGTTTCATCCTGCTCCAGGGCGCACTGTCCTGGTACGCCTTCCGGCTCGACCGCGAGAAGCCCTGGCACCTGATCAGCCTGCCGATCCAGCAACTGGTCTACCGGCAGTTGATGTACATCGTCCTGTTGCAGTCCGCGATCACGGCGATGACGGGTGGCCGACTGCGCTGGCAGAAGCTCCGGCGCACCGGCGAGGTCGCTGTTCCCGTGGAGGCCTGAGCATGAGCGCATCCATCGAGTACGGGCGCACCCACGACACCGTCCAGTTGCGCATCCCCGCCGTTCTGCGACAGGGGCAGCAGCAGGAGGAGCCGGAGCCGCAGGCACCGCCCGAGCGCAAGGGCGGCCGGGACCGCTATCTCGACCTGCTGCGCGCGCTGGCACTGGGCCGTGTGGTGCTATACCACAATTTCGGCTGGTTCTGGCTGCCCCTCGTCTTCCCGTCGATGGGCGTGATGTTCGCGCTGGCCGGCTCGCTGATGGCCCGCTCGCTCAGCCGTCCCGCGCTCGGCGTGATCCGCGGCCGACTGCGCCGGCTGCTGCCGCCGATGTGGCTGTTCGGCGCCATCATGATCGCCCTGCAGATCCTCGACGGCTGGGGGCCCGACTCCGAGGGCCACCCCGGCGCGTGGTGGGCCAAGCTGGGGTTCTGGCTCCTGCCGCTGAGCACTCCGCCGTACGCGGACGAGCTGGCCGGTTTCCACGGCCACGTGGAAACCACCTGGGCCGCGCAGGTCATCGTCCCGCTCTGGTACCTCCGGGCCTACCTGTGGTACGTCCTGCTCTCACCGCTGATGCTCCGGGCGCTGCGACGGTTCCCGGTGGTGACGCTGTCGGCGCCGCTTGCGCTGGTGATCGTCATGAACGCGTTCTTCGCCGACCAGGAGTTCATCTACAGCCGGGTCTGGGAGACCGCCAACGACTTCGCCACCTTCGGCGCCTGCTGGATCCTCGGCATGGCCCACCAGGAAGGGCTGCTCAAGAAGATCCCGCAGTACGTACTGCCGTCCATCGCGCCGCTGATCATGGTGGCCGGCCTCTGGTACCTGCAGACCAGGCCGTCCGATCCGGCGGAGTCGACCGACATCGAGTCCTGGCCGATCGCCCAGGCCCTGTGGTCCCTCGGTTTCGTCGCCATCCTGCTCCACGTCAGCCCCTCCTGGGAGCGGTGGCCCAGGCGGTTGGAACGCTGGAACGGCCTGGTCAGCCTGCTCAACGCACGCGCCGTCAGCGTCTACCTCTGGCACGAGGTCGCGCTGGTGCTCGCCGTCCCGCTGATCGACGTCTTCTGGGCGGTCCCCTTCCTCTCCGCGAACTTCGGGTGGCTGCTGGGCAGTCCGTCGTTCACGCTGCTGGTGGCGATCCCGCTGATCAGCCTGCTGGTGCTGGTCTTCGGCTGGATCGAGGACGTGGCCGCCAAGCGCTCGCCACGGCTGTTCCCGTACCCGCGGCGCCAACGGGGCAGGCGCCGGGCCGCCGACTGACGGGGCCGCGCGCACCTCCCGCGCCTCTGTCACGCCTTCCGCGCGGAGGTCCAGCCCTGGCGGCGGAGACTCTCGAATCCGTCCAGGAGGAGGTCCAGGGCGAATTCGAACTCGAACTGGTCGTCGCAGCCGCCACCGACGGTGGAGCCCCCGTCGTGTGCCGCCGTCGCGGCCAGTTCCGCGATGTGCGGGTAGCGCGCCGCCAGCCCCGGGTCCGGCGGGCCGGAGGGGGCGGAGGTGTCGAACAGTTCCTGGCTGAAGCCGAGTAGGCGGCTGCCCATCGCGTGCATGACGTGGTGCGTGAGGTCGGCGGAGAGGCCGCCGGCCCGGAAGCTCCCCGCCATCGAGTCCAGGTACCCCAACACGGCCGGGGTGGGCCCGGTGCGGGACTCGATGACCCGGGCCGCCCAGGGGTGGCGCAGCAGGACCCGCCGGGCGGAGAGGATCCGCCCGCGGACCACGTGCTGCCAGTCGGGGCCCGCGGCCGGCGGGTCGATCTCGCCGACGACGGCGTCGGCCATGCCGTCGAGCAGCTCCTCCTTGTTGGCCACGTGCTTGTAGAGGGCCATCGGCACGACGTCGAGCTCCTGCGCGAGTCTGCGCATGCTGAGCGCGTCGATGCCGACGGCGTCGGCGAGCGCGACGGCTGCGCGCAGGACGCGGTCCCGGCTCAGGGGCTTCCGTTGCGTGTGCGTGGCTTCTACCCGGGTCATTCCGGTTCCGCGCCTTCCCTCCTCGACGGCACCTCTCCTTGACGAGTGTACGTCGTACACCTATGGTGGCCGCCAGGTGTACGGCGTACACCACGAGGAGTGAGGGGACCGAGAAGATGCATCCGGACCGGAGAACCGCGGTGGCCGCCGGGTCGCTGTTCCTGCTGACCGAGATCGCCGCGATAGCAGGGGCCGTCCTGTACCGCCCCCTGCTGGCCGCGGCGGACGGCCGGCTCGCGCCGGGCGCCGACACGCAGGCGCTGCTCGGGGTGCTGTGCGAGGTGGTGCTGGTGGTGGCGGTGGCCGGCACCGGGGCGGCGCTCTTCCCCGTCCTGCGGCGCCACGGCGAGGGGCTCGCGCTCGGTTACGCCTTCGGGCGGCTGCTGGAGGCGGCCGTCATCGCCCTCGGGATCGTCGCCGTCCTGGCGCTCGTCACCCTGCGGCGGGACGCGGGTGCGGCGGCCGGAGCCGGCGCCGCGCTGGCGGCCGTGCACGACTGGACGTTCCTGCTCGGGCCCAACATCGCCCTCGGTCTGAACACCGTCGTGCTCGCGTACCTGGCGTACCGCGCACGGCTCGTGCCGCGCTTCATCGCCGTGCTCGGGCTGATCGGCGGGCCGCTGATCTGCCTCTCGGCCGTCGCCGTGATGTTCGGGGCCTACGCGCAGCTCTCAGTGGCGGGGTCGGTCGCCGCGCTCCCGGTGTTCGCCTGGGAGCTGGGGTTTGCCGGGTGGCTGATTGCCAAGGGGTTCGCGCCCGGCTCGGGCGCCGTGTCCGGCGCGCAGCGTGCGAGGGCGGCCTGAGGCGCCTCGGGGTGATCAGTGCCGGCTGTTCAGGAAGCCGATCGCGACCGCGCCCCACCAGGCGATCTGCGATACGGACGCCGTCACGGCGCCACGGATCAGCAGCGAGCGGGGGACCGGGCCGCGGTCGAGCGCGGCCAGCCGGCGGTGCAGGGCCGACGCCTGGACACCGTTGAGCGAGAGCACCAGGACGAGGCCGAGCTTGACGCACGTCAGCGGGGAAGTGAGGTCGGGGTGGAGGAAGGCGCCGCTGAACAGCATGCCGCCCAGACCGCCCCACACGGGCATGTGCAAGGGGGCGGTGAAGTCGAGGACCTCACGGAGAGTCTTGCGGCCCGTGAGCCACAGGACGCCGTAGTAGTCGATGGCGAGTACCGCGCCGAAGCCCAGGACCAGGGAGGCGAGGTGCACGAACAGCGCCGCGGTGTGCAGGGTGACGTCGGCGCGCAGGTGCACGGCGATCCACGTCGTGGCCGCCCACCCCAGACACACCGCGAGGGACGCCGCAGCCGGCCCGCACCAGGAGGGGAGCCGGAGGAGCTCTGCTTCCCGTCCCGGTCTTCGGGGGGTCGCGGTGGCGTCGGCGGTGGACATTGCTGCTCCAGGGATCTTCTGCGGGGTGCGCTCGCACCGACGAGGAGCAAGCGAAGGTAAGGCTGGCCTAAGCATCGCCGCACGTCAAGGTGACCGTCCGCACTCTGGGCACGGCCTTGCGGGCAGGGGGGATGGGAGCCGGGAACCCGGGGCACACGGCGTAGGGACGGTTCGTGTCTTGGGAGGTGGTCGCGGTGCGCGGTACGAAGGTTCTGGATTCCTTTCCCGCCGGTGATCCGTACGGGAGTTGGCCCGCCGAGGAGTACGCGGCCCGGTGCCGGGAGCGGGGTCAGCGGGCGATCGTCGTGATGGACCTGGACCGGGACGCCTTCCTCGTCGTGGCCCCCGAAGAGGACGCGATGCGAGACGCCGCGTAGCTCGGGGGCGGCCCGGCACGACCGGGGCGACACTGGCGGAGTGGGCGACAGTGAACGGCACGCGGAGCAGCGCTTGGAGCGCGTCATCCTGGAGCTGCTGGAGCGTCGCGGGCCGACAGCGACGATCTGCCCCTCGGATGCCGCGCGAGCGGCATACCACGGGGAGGGCGACGGGTGGCGTGCGCTCATGGAACCGGCGAGGCGCGCGGCCCGGCGGCTTGTCGAAACCGGCGAGGTGGACGTCACCCAGGGCGGCCGTCCCGTCGATCCGGCCACTGCCCGCGGTCCGATCCGGATCCGCCGCCACCGATGAGTTTCGCAGCGGCCGCCGGTCTACCCCTTCGTCAGCGCGCAGCGCGGAACAGTCGCCCCGGAAGGGTGAGGAACATGAAGTACATGATCCAGATGAACGTCCCGGCGGCCGAGTGGGACGCCGTCATGTCGTCGTACTCCGACGAGGACATGCAGGCCATGTTCGCCCACATGGCTGCCCTCAACAGCGAGCTCACCTCCGCCGGGGAATGGGTGGACGGGCAGGGCCTCGGGGGCCCCGCGCAGGTCAAGACGGTGCGGGCCGGGAGCGACGGCCGGCCGCAGGTGACCGACGGGCCGGCCCGGGCGGGAGACATCCTGGCCGGCTACTGGGTCGTCGACGTCAAGAGCGAGGAACGGGCCCTGGAGATCGCCGCCCGCGCGTCCGCCTGCCCCGGACCGGGCGGGAAGCCCGGAAACGACCCGGTCGAGGTGCACCCGATCTCCGAGGCCCCGACGGCAGCCTGAGCCACCGGTCCGGCCTCGACCACCCGCGAGCGCGGTACGGCCTTCACCGGGCGGGACGTCGCACACCCGGGGCCGGTGAGGTGAACCTGTACGCCGGACGGCGGCGGGCCGGCCGGCAGCGGTGGCAGTCCGCCGGGGCGCAGCCGAGGCTCGGTGGCGGGGGCGAGCGCGAGGAAGGGGCAGCAGGCAATGCCACAGGCCAAGGAGGAGGGCGTCACCGACCGCCCGATCGGCGCGGCGCGGCAGCGTCGCGGTCGAGCCGGACAGCTGCGGGCCACGCTCAGACGGAGCAATCTGCTGCCGGCGTTCCTGGTCCTCACGGCCATGACGGTCGCCCTGTGGCTGATGGGTATGCCGTTCCTCCAGGCCCTGACGATTTCCACCGGAGTGAAGATCGCGGTGGCTCTGCTCGAACTCCGGCGGCTCCCCGCCCCCGCCGACGAGCCGCCGGCCCGGGAAGGCCCGCGCCGCCCCTCCACCCGCGAGGGCGGAGGGCAGGACGGGCCCGGACCGTTCGGGCGGGCCGGGGCGCAGACGCACCGGCCCGGCGCCGATTCCTAGGCGGACCTGCGGCGCAGGGCCCGGCGGACCCCGTACAGGACGACGAGCAGCACGATGACCACGAGCACGACGATCAAAAGCTTCTTGAAGAGGCCGCCCTTCTTCTTGCTCTTCTTCTTGCCCTTCTTGGTCCCGGTGGTGGCCCGGACCTGGGACGACGTCGGTGCCTGGAGGCCGGTTGCCACGCCGCCGGCGGCGATGAGGCGGCCCTGCGCCGGCGCCGCGGCGGCCGGAGCCTGACGGGCGGCCGGAGCGGCCGCCGAGGCGGCTGCCGCAGGCCCCACCAGCAGCCCCATGAGCACGAAGAGCGGGACGATCGCTGCGGCGACCATCGAGCGAGGCTTCTTCGGATTGCTGTTCGTTGTCACTGTCTCCCCTGTTCTCCCCTCCCCGAGCCGGGGCCGGTGGGATCCGGAAGGCCGGGGCTTGAAAGCATCGTCGACGAGTTCGACCGCCCCTGCAAGGACACGGGCTGTGCGAGGTCGTCGCGTGCGCGAGCGACGGGCCGGCCAGACCGTGGGCAGGAGGGGCCCCTTGTCGTGGGCTCAGTTCTTCGCCGCGGCCTCGGCGTTGCGCCACACCGTCAGGTCGAGGGTGATGAAGGCGGTCTCGTTCTTTCCGCCCGACCTGCCGCGGAAGGTCGCCAGCGCGATGTGACCGGCCTTGCTCAGCACGCAGACCTGTGACCCTTCCGTGAGCTGGTCGAGGCCGACCTTCTCGGTGAAGCGGGTCACGGCGCGGCAGGTCTCCAGGGAGCCCTTCTCGGAGTTGTTCAGCAGGACGAGCTTGCCGTTGGTGCTACCGAACTTCTCGTCCCCGAACAGGGTGTCCCGGTAGAAGAAGAGGTCGGCGTGCCCGTAGAGCACCCCGGCGCCGGTCGGCTCCTCGGCCGGACGCGGCGGATTGTCGGCGAACATCACCTGGTGGTTCTGGGGCACGTCGATGCCCTGGTACGAGACCGGCTGCGGGTCGGGCGCCTTCTGGGAGGCGCTGGAGCCGCCCGAGGACTTGTCGCCCCCGCCCTTGCCGGAGCCGTCCGGCAGCAGGGAACCGATGACCGCGAGCCCGATGACCGCCGCCGCCACCGACCCGACGACGATCAGCCCCGTCCGCTTGGAGCGCGGGGCGGGCGGAACGGGTACGAAGCCCTGGGTGTGGAACGGCTGCGGCGCGCTGTGGCCCGGGGCGTACGAGGGCTGCGTGTACGGGGGTTGGCTGTACTGCGGTTGGTGCTGCGGCGGGGGGTACGAAGCCCGCGCGTGCGGGGGCGGCGTCGGGTAACCCGGCGGCATGGCCCCCGGAGCCCGCGAAGCCCCCGGCGCCGGAGCGGTCTGCGTGGGCGCGGCGGCCGCGCCGGTCGGCGTGTATCCGGGCGCGGCGGCGGGTGCCTGCGGCGAGACTTCGGTCGGAGTGGGAGTCGCCGTCGGAGCCGGAGCCGCCGCGGCCGTCGGCGGCTGCGGCGGCGGGGTGGGCGCCGGGGCGGGCAGCTGCAGCCGCTCGGTGATGGAACCGGCGACGGCCTGCGGAAGCCAGTCCTCGCCCTGGCGCAGCGGGGTCTCCGAGGCCGCGTTGCACAGCTCGATGACCTCGGTCAGGGTCGGGCGGTCGGCCGGATCGCGGCTGAGGCAGCGGGTCACCACCGGCCGCAACGCCTCGGGCAGGGCGCTGAGGTCGGGGTCCTCGTGGACGATCCGGTAGAGCACCGCGTGCGAGGGCCCGTCGCCGAAGACCGAGGCACCGATCGCCGTGAACGCCGCGATCTGCCCGAGGGCGAAGACGTCGGTGGCCGGGGTGACCGTGCCGGCCGAGGCCTGTTCGGGCGCCATGAACGCCGGGGTGCCGACGCTGACGCCCGTACTGGTCAGAGCGGTGGAGTCGGCGGCCCGGGCGATGCCGAAGTCGATGACGCGCGGACCGTCGGAGGCGAGCAGCACGTTGGCCGGCTTCAGGTCCCGGTGGACGATGCCCGCGCCGTGGATGACGTGCAGCGCCTCGGCGACCCCGACGGTCAACAGCAGCACGCTGCGCACCGGCAGTGCGCCGTGCCGGGCGACGGCATGGGCGAGCGAGGGGCCGGGAACGTAGGCCGTGGCCAGCCAGGGCTGGGGACCCTCGGTGTCCGAGTCGATGACGGGCGCGGTGTAGAGCCCCTGGACCCGCTCCGCGGCCCGCACCTCCTGCTGGAAGCGCCGCCGGAACTCGGGGTCCTCGCTGAACTCCGGCCGGATCACCTTGATGGCGATGGGCCGACCGCCCGGCGTGTACGAGAGGTAGACCTTGCCCATGCCGCCCGCGCCCAGCACGGCCGCAAGGCGGTAACCGCCCACGACGGCCGGGTCGTCCGCCTTGAGCGGCTGGAAGAAGTCGGCGGAAGGTGCGCTGCCCATGGGATCCGTCTCTGATTGCGGCGATTCAGCACCTGCCGGCGCCCCGAAGTCAACCGAGAGCGTACCCAATGCCCGGGCCGTCCCCGCCCCCGACCACCGGGCGGTCCGCGGCAGTTGCCGGACCGGCCCGCGCCGCCGCAGCCACGCGTCCGGGCCGACCACGAGCGGAACCGGCGTGCGGGTGCGGGCCGATCACCTTCCTCAGACCACGGAGAGCAGGTCCACCACGAAGACGAGCGTGGAACCCGCCGGGATCAACGGCGAGGGGGACTGCTTGCCGTAGCCGAGGCGCGGGGGAACGATGATCTCGCGCCGACCGCCGACCTTCATCCCCCTCAGTCCCCGGTCCCAGCCCTTGATGACCCTGCCACCGCCCACCGCGAACTTGAACGGCTGGCCCCGGTCCCAGGAGGCGTCGAACTCCACTCCGGACTCGAAGGTGACCCCGACGTAGTGAACCCGGACCACCCTGCCCGGCTTCGCCTCGGGCCCGTCCCCGACGACGAGGTCCCGGATCGTCAGCTCCTCGGGAGCATCACCCTCCGGAAGCTCGACCACGGGCTTCGTCAGTTCACTCATCGCAGCCTCACTGCTCTCCGCCGGCATCCCTCGTACGGACCAGCCGGGCGCATGGTCACCATGCAGTAGGTGGTCAGGCTACCGAGAACGCTGATCGCCCGAAGTGCATCTAGGATGTCGGCCGCGCGTTGACGTCACATGAGGTTGACGTCACGCCGGGCCGTGCCTCATGTGCAGTCTTGCGTCCGTGAGCCGTCCGACCGGATGCGTCCGGGTAGCTGTTCCTACGGGGGAGAACTTCGGTGTTCGGAATCATCAGGCCATGCCGTCATCGCCTCGGCGAGGGCTTGCGTACCGAGTGGATGGCGCATCTGTGCGGGCTGTGCCTGGCTTTGCGCAGCGAGTACGGGCAGTTCGCGAGGGTGGCCACCAACTACGACGGCCTGATCGTCTCGGTGCTGACCGAAGCGCAGTCGGAGCGTACCGGGGACTGGCGGCGCGGCGCCGGTCCGTGCCCGCTGCGCGGGATGCGGTCGGCGGACGTGGCGCAGGGCGAGGGCGCGCGGCTGGCGGCGACGGTCTCGCTGGTGCTGGCCGCGGCGAAGATGCGTGACCACGTGGCCGATGGGGACGGCCTGATGGGGCGCCGGCCGGTGGCGCTGGCGGCGCGCCGGATCGCCCACAACTGGGACCGTGCGGGCGTCGCGGGCGGCGAACGGCTCGGTTTCGACACCGCGCTGCTGCTCGGGGCGGTCGAGCGTCAGCCGGACATCGAGCGGTCGACCGGCCCCGGCGGCTCCCTGCTGACGGTCACGGAGCCCGCGGAGACGGCGACCGCAGCCGCCTTCGCGCACACGGCGGTGCTCACGGACCGCCCGGGCAACGCCGAACCGCTGGCGGAAGCCGGCCGTCTGTTCGGCCGGCTGGCGCATTTGCTGGACGCGGTGGAGGACCTGGAGGCGGACGCGGCGTCCGGCGCGTGGAACCCGATCGCCGTGACCGGCGCGGACCGCGCCGAGGTACGCCGGCTCTGCGACGACGCCGTCCGTGGCATACGGCTCGCGCTGTCCGACGCCGTGTTCGTCGACGACCGCCTGGTGCGGGCGCTCCTGGGCGTCGAGCTGGAGCGCGCCGTCGATCGGGTCTTCGACCCTCGTCACCGTCACCATCGGCACCCCCGCCAGGTGCGCGGCCTGCGCGTGCTGCCCTGGCTGGGACGCCGCGCGGAGGCGGAAACGCCCTCGGGGACCGGCACGGGCACGGCCTGCGGCGTGGGGGAGCTCGCGGGCGCGGCCTCGGCGGGTGGGGTGATGGCGTCGGGCAGGCCGTCGCAGGGGCAGTGCCGGCGGTGCGGCGAGTGGGGCCGGTTGTGCGGCGATTGCCGGTTGTGCACCAGGTGCTGCCGCTGCAACGAGGACGCCGGTCAGGATGACGGAGAGTCCTGGCAGTTCGGCGACGGCAACCGCGACGGCGGTTCGAGCCGGGACGGCTCCGGGCGTGACGGCTGGTTCGGCGGCCAGGGCGGTGGCAACTCGGGTGGCTCCTCCGGCGGTTGGGGCGGCGGTCATGGGTCCGGCGGCTCGGGTGGTCCCGGTGGTTCCGGCGGCTCCGGCGGTTCCGGCGGTGGATCGGGTGACGGCTGCTGCGGCGACGGTGGCTGCTGCAATCCGTGCAAGTGCTGCTGCGACTGCTGCGACTGAACGACGGAGGGGACTGGTTCCCCGCCGCCCGGCTCGGCACGCCGGCTGCTACGGAAGCCGTTCCGGGCGGTTCTGTGCCGTTCCAGGCGGTTCTGTGCCGTTCCGGGCCGTTCCGGGCTGTTCCGGGGCGGCAAAATGGTTTGAGCTCGGGCGCCGACGCCGAAAGGATGGGGGGAGACCGATGAGTTCTTCCCGGCGCCGCAGTCTTCCAGTGTGACCGCCACGCGCGGAGGACACTCACACGACGGAAGGCGCCATGCCCGCACCACACGAAACCCCCGTCCCCTCGCCCGCCCGCGTCACCGCCGTGCTGCGGATTCTCGTGCTGTCCACGTTCGTCGTCCTCCTCAACGAGACGATCATGGTCAACGCCATCCCGCGGCTCATGCGCGAGTTCGAGGTCACCGCAGCCGCCGCAGGGTGGCTGTCCACGGCCTTCATGCTCACCATGGCGGTCGTCATCCCGGTGACCGGGTGGTTCCTCCAGCGCGTGACGACCCGAACCGCCTTCGGTCTCGCCATGGCGCTGTTCCTCGCCGGCACGGCCCTGGCCGCCGCCGCGCCCGCCTTCCCCGTACTGCTGGCCGCCCGCGTCATCCAGGCCGGCGGCACCGCCGTCATGATGCCGCTGCTCATGACGACGCTGATGACCCTCGTGCCCCCGCACGACCGCGGCCGGGTCATGGGCAACATCACCCTCGTCATCTCCGTCGCACCCGCCCTCGGCCCCGCCGTCTCCGGTGTGCTGCTCCAGCTGGGATCGTGGCGCCTGCTGTTCCTGGCCGTGATCCCCATCGCCGCAGCCATGGCCATATTCGGCCGGCGGAAGCTCGTCAACATCGGTGAGCCGCAGGCCGCCCCCATCGACTGGATGTCCGTTCCCCTGGCGGCGGCGGGCTTCGGCGCCCTGGTCTACGGCCTGAGCGGGCTCGGTGCCGAGAACGCGGCCCAGGCGCTCGTGCCCCCGGAGACCACCACCCTGGCCGGCGCCGTGCTCGTAGGACTGTTCGTATGGCGGCAGCTGGCACTGCAGCGCTCTTCCGCACCGCTGCTGGACCTGCGCGCCCTGACGTTCCGTCACTTCTCGGTGGCGCTCGGCCTGATGTGCCTGTCCTTCATGGCCCTCATGGGTGCGTTCATCCTGCTGCCGATCTACCTGCAGGAGGTGTGCGGCCTGACCTCACTGCAGACCGGGCTGCTCCTCATCCCCGGCGGCCTGACCATGGGACTGCTCGGACCCCAGGTCGGCAAGCTCTACGACCGACTCGGCGCACCACGCCTGGTCGTACCCGGGGCCGTACTCACCGCTCTCTGCCTCGCGCTGTTCGCGCTCACGGGCGAACAGACCCCGCCGTGGCTGGTGCTCGTCCTCCACGTGGCCCTGAGTGCGGGCATGGCGTTCGTCTTCACCCCCGTCTTCACCTCCGGCCTGGCCGTCCTGCCGCCGCACCTCTACCCGCACGGCTCCGCCATCCTGGGCTCGCTCCAGCAGGTGGCGGCCGCCGCCGGCACCGCCCTGGTCATCAGTGTCATGTCGGGACACACCGCCACGGCAGTGGCCGAGGGAGCCGACGCCACCGGCGCCCTCGCCACGGGCATCCGGTGGGGATTCGGCGTCGGCGCCGTGCTCGGCTCCCTGGCCGTGCTGGTCGCGTTGCTGATCCGCACCCCGCCCACCCCGCAACAGCCCGCGGCGCCGGAGGCCCAGGACGAAGACGGCACCACGACGAACAAGACCGCCCACACCCCCACCTGACATCCTCGACGCCCACGCGTCGCACCGAGGAGTTGTGGTGAACTACGGCGGCCAAGCGCCCGCAACCAGCGTGCCGAGGGCCGTGCGCTGGTGGGTGACCGAGCGGCCCGTGCGGGTCGTCGTCGCCATGCCCGCCGATCTCAGCGCGGCCGCGTGGGACGAAGCCGTCGCGTTGCTGACGTGGAGGGCGTGGGCCAGGGATGTCGTGGTGTGAGGCTCGGCCAGGAGGCGCAGGGCGTCCAGCCGGGTGCGGCCCAGGATCGCGGCAAGGGCCTCGGCGGAGACGACGGGGCCCCCCGCGGTGGGCGGGAGCCCGGGACCGGCCGGGTACGTCAGGACCGCGGGACGGCCCGGGATGTCCTGGAGAAGGGGGCCCGCCGGGTGGTGGAAGGTGGGCAGCAGAACCAGGCCACGCCCGTTGAGGCGGACGTCGCGGTCCGGCGCTGCGCCGGGCCATTCCCACACACCTGCGTGGAGCCGGCTGCCCGGGGCCAGGCCGGTCAAGGTGGCGGCCACGCCGTGCTCGGCGACCGTCAGGGCGTAGCGCGTGAACTCCTCACGGTGCAGATCCTGTACGACGGGCCAGACCGGGGCGAGGACCGTCTCGTACGCAGCCTGCTGGGCGCGGTGCAGGGTGCGCCAGGCCGTCTCGTCGCCCGCGTGCAGGCCGCGGATCCAGCGAGGCGCGGGCCTCGTCCCGTAGACCCGCTCCAGCTCGGAGCGGACGAGACCGGGGCTGGTGACGCGGACCTGTTCGAAGCCGTCGGCCATGGTGTCGCCGAGGACGTCGAGGAACGAGGGCGGGTGGCCCGCCGGAACCAGTTCGGCGAGCAGGTGGGTCGCGGCCGGGAGGGAGCGCAGGACGCGGCCGCGCCACGGCGCGAACAGCGGCCCGCCACGCTGGGCCACGGCTGTCGTCAGGGCGGCGTGCAGCTCCTGGAGCGGCGCCGGGCGGGGTGCGAAGCGGATCCGGGCGAAGTCCTCCGAGGTGAAGTGGATTCGCAGCACCCGCACATCTCCTCGTCCTGGACCAGCCTTTCGACCAGGGCATGAACCTTCGCCCCGTGACGGCCCCCGCCCCAAGGATGCCCGTATGACTTCTCGACGCACTCTCCTGAAAGGCACCCTATGCGGCAGTGCCGCTGCCCTGCTGCCCACGGTCGCGTCCGCCTCCGGTGACGGCTCGACCCTCCGACTGCCCGCGCCCGCCGGCCCGTACGCCGTAGGCATGCGGACGGTCCATCTGACGGACCCGTCCCGGACCGACCCATGGGTGGGCGGCGTGCGGGAATTGATGCTGACCGTCCTGTACCCGGCCCGATCGGTACGCGGCTTCTCCCGAGCCCCGCAGCTCACCCCGGCCGAGGCCGGGGAGTTCGCCGGCCTCGCGCCCCACGTCCATCCCGGGCTGCCGGAGCCGGGCATGGTGGACTGGGGCGCGGTCCTCACCCACGGGTACGTGGACGCACCGCCGCTGCCCGGGCGGCGGCCGGTGCTGGTGTACTCACCCGGCGGCGGTGACTCCCGCACGCTCGGCACCACCCTCGCCGAGGACCTGGCGAGTCATGGCCGCGTGGTCGTCCTCGTCGACCACCCCGGTGACGCTTCTCAGGTGGAGCTGCCCACCGGACTGCGGATGACCGTCCTGATCGGACCCCCGGACCCGGCGACCTTCCGCACGATGGTGGACACCCGGATCGCGGACCTCCGCCTGGTCCTGAACCGGCTCGGCGACCTGCCGCTCGCACCGGTCATGGACTCCTGCCGGATCGGGATGTACGGGCACTCCGCAGGCGGCACGGCGGCGGTGTACGCGGCCCGTGACGACCGCCGCGTCGGCGCGGTGGCGAACCTGGAGGGCTATCTCGACCTGTACCCAACGCCGGCCGGCCACGACCAGCCGCTGCTGCTGTTCCGCACCGACGGATTCGACGGCGCCGCCCGCATCGAGTCGTCCTGGGCGAGCCTTCCCGGCCGCCGCAGGCTGCTCCCCGACGCGAACCACGGGGCGTTCACCGACTACGGCTCGCTCGTCCCTCGACTCCAGACTTCCGGTCTCGTCACAGCGACGGCGCGGACCGCGCTCGTCGGCAAGGGCGACCCCGCGGTGACACTCGCCGAGGTACGGCGCCGGGTGGGGACCTTCTTCGCCCGCCATCTCTCGTAACGGAACCACGAGGCGGCGGCGGGCTGCGGAAGTCCGGCATGCACCCCCGGCGCCACTGGACTGGCGCTGAGGTTCCGAACGAACGTCGCGGAGGTTCAAGTACGTGCCGTGTCGGCGTTCCTAAGATTCGACGGCAGAAGGGAAACCCGGGCTGTTCACGGACGGGTGGACGCGGGCTGCCGAACTGCTCGACTGAGCCTTCTTCCCCGCTCACGGCGCCCGCACCACGCGCAGTTCGGCCCCGACGGCCCTCATCCCCCCTCATCACCCCTCCAGGAGCACCACCATGTCCGAAACGCTTCAGACCAGGGACGTCACCACCTCCGACGCCGACCTGCTCGATCAGACCGTGATCGCTGTGCGCGCCGCCGGTGCGGCGCTGCGCGAGCGCTTCGGGGACGTGGTCCGCTACGAGAGCCGCGAAGAGCTGATGCACGCGCTCGCCGTCAACGACAACACGGCCCTCGACATCCTCCGCCCCCGTCTCACGAGCTTGCGCCCGACTGCCAGTTGGGTGGAGGACGAGCTGGACGGCGGGGCGCTGCCGCCCGGCGAGTGGTGGGTCGTGGACCCGGCCGAAGGCAACGTCAACCACCTGCACGCCCTGCCCGAGTGGGCGGTGACCGCCACCCTCGTACGGGAGAACCAGCCGGTGCTGACCGTGGTCCACCTGCCGCTGACCGGCGAGACCTACACCGCGCTCACCGGCGCAGGCGCCCACCTCGACGGCCGGCCGTTGCACGTCTCCCCGGCAACGGACCTCGGCCTGAGCATCGTGGCCACCAGCCAGGCCCGGCCGGACGAGGACGAGAAGGTCGTACGGCGCGTCGGCTCCTCGATCACCGCGATGCTCTTCGACGCGCTCGTCGTCCGCACCGCCGTGCCCGCGACCCTGCACCTGACGAACGTGGCCGCCGGCCGCATCGACGCCTTCTGGCAGTTCGCCGGCGCCCGCGCGGACCTGCTGCCCGGCGCGCTGCTCGTCACCGAAGCGGGCGGACGGGTCTCCGACGCCGAGGGCCGCCCCTGGACCCCGCAGAGCGCCGGCTTCCTGGCCGCCGCGCCCGGCGTCCATGCCGAGGCCGTCGCCACGCTCTCCCGCTGACCCCGCACACCACACCCCGCACACCACACCCCGCACCCCGCACCCACGCAAGGACCACATCACCATGACCACGATCGCTGTACTCGGAAACGGCCGCGTCGGCGGCAACCTGGCCGCCGCCCTCACCCGGGCCGGGCACGAGGTGACCGTCGCGGACCGCGCGCCGGGGGCCGCCGCCGACGCTGCCCGGACGGCCCGGATCGTCATCAACGCCACCCCGGGCGCCGGGTCCCTGGAACGTCTCGCCGCCCTGCGCGAAGAGCTGCACGGCAAGATCCTCGTCGACGTCTCCAATGCCACCACCGACGGACCGGACGGCCTGCCCGCCGACCTGATCCACCCCGGCTCGAGCCTCGCCGAACAGCTTCAGCAAGCACTCCCCGAAACGCACGTCGTCAAGACACTCAACACCATGCTCTTCCCGGTGATGACCGCGCCGGCCGCGCTCACCCAGACGCCGACGGCCTTCCTCTCCGGCGAGGACCCGGAGGCCAAGCGGATTGTCCGCGAACTGCTCGTCGACCTCGGCTGGCACAAGGAATGGATCACCGACCTCGGCGGGATCCGGACCGCCCGCGCCACGGAGGCCGCGATCCTGTTCGTCCCGCACGTGATCCGGTCCACCGGATTCACCCCCTTCGCGATCTCGATCGCCCGCTGACACGATCGGCGCCCGGGCCGACAACTCGGGGCCGCTCCACCTTCCAGACGAGCTGATCGCCGATCATGCTTCATGGCGGCGTCCTGCGGAACACGAGCACCGCAGGACGGCGTTGAAGCAATGAACACGCGGGGATCGGAGAGGGATGCACGGTACTGGAGCGCAAGTCGACGGCGCGCGCGGGGTGTTCGCGGTGGACTCGACCGCCCCGGGCTCCGCACCGCGGGGACTCGATGCCTTCCGGCGCGGGTGGGAGACGCAGGTCGGCGACGACGTCTTCCGACTTCCGGCCTTCAGTCCCGACACGATGGGTGACTTCCGGGTCAAGGGCAACGTGGCCAAGGTGCACGGCGCGGCGATCGCCGACCTGCACGCCGCGTCGGCGACCCGGACCGCGGACGTCCCGGGCGGCGATCAGGATCTGGTTGCCATGTACGTCGTGCGGCGTGGTGCGTGGACTCTGGGCGGCCCGCCCGGTCACGGCGACCAGACCGTGTCGGCCGGGCAGTTCCTCGTCCGGCACCTCGGGCGCCTGACGGCCTTCGAGACGACGGCACACCTCACCGCGAAGTTCCTCGTGCTGCCCCCCGGCGAGCTCAAACCCCTGCTCGGGAACCGGGTCGTCACCGGGCCGGCGGACTCGGCGGAGATGCGCTTGCTGACGGCCCTCACCGACATGATCCACACCACCGTGGCCGACCTCGGCCCGGCCGGTGTGGCAGCTGCCCAAGGCACCCTGATCGAGCTGACGAAGGCGGTGGCGAAGGGCCGGTTCGACGACGCGGAACCCCGACTGGCTCCCGCGCTCGCCCAGGCGGCCAAGGACCTCGCGGACCGTCGGCTCGCTGATGCCGAACTTTCTCCGGCGTTGCTCGCGCGTGAACTCAACGTCTCCGTCCGTACGCTGCACCGGGCATTCGCCGCGGTGGGGGAGCAGGTGACCACCTACATCCGCCACCGGCGACTGCACGAGGCCCGGCTCGCCCTTCTCGCGCCGTCAGGGCGCCTGAGCATTTCGGAGCTCGCCGCGCACTGGCAGTTCGCGGACGGCAGTCACTTCACCCGAGCCTTCAAGAAGCACTACGGGCAGACTCCCACCGAGTACGCCCGCTCGACCCGAGCGGCCTCGCTCCCGCCGAACCGGCACCGGCCGGGCCACGGGTCGACCGAAAGCCCGTGACCCGGCCGCCTGCCCTGCGGCGAACCGATGCCGGACATCAGGCCGCGACCAGCTCCTGCTCGCGGTCCGGCGCCTTGGCCTTGGGCTTCTTGTTCGGCAGCGAGAGCCGGAAGACCTTGCGCCACGCGGAGAACACCTGCTTGGGCAGCGGCCCGGTGACGTACTCCAGCTCGTACTTCTCGAACAGCGCGCGCACCTTCACCGCGACCTCGGCGTACCGGTTGCTCGGCAGGTCCGGGAACAGGTGGTGCTCGATCTGGTGCGACAGGTTGCCGGTCATGAAGTGCATGGCCCTGCTGCCGGTGATGTTCGCCGAGCCCATCATCTGGCGCAGGTACCACTGGCCGCGCGTCTCGCCCCTGATCGAGCGGCGCTCGAAGACCTGCACGCCCTCGGGGAAGTGTCCGCACATGATCACGGAGTGGGACCAGATGTTGCGGACCAGGTTCGCGGTGAACGTGGCGGCGAGGGTGGTGAGGAACGACGGGCCCGACAGCAGCGGGTGGATCACGTAGTCCTTGAGCACCTGCTTGCGGATTTTGCGGCCCACGGCCTTGGCCCGCGCACGGAACTCCGGGTTGCCGCGGCGGCGCTTGTGCAGGTTCTTGCCGAGCTCCAGGTCGTACGCCGCGATGCCGTACTCGAAGAAGCAGGCGTTGATGAAGTTCCACAGCGGCTGGCCGAGGTGGAACGGGTGCCACTTCTGGTCCTCGTCGACGCGCATGATGCCGTAGCCGAGGTCGTTGTCCTTGCCGATCACGTTGGTGTACGTGTGGTGCAGCTCGTTGTGCGAGTGTTTCCACTGGTCGGACGGCGAGACGTGATCCCACTCCCAGGTGGTGGAGTGGATCTTCGGGTCCCGCATCCAGTCCCACTGGCCGTGCAGGATGTTGTGGCCGATCTCCATGTTGTCCATGATCTTCGCCACGGACAGCCCGGCGGTGCCGATCAGCCACGCGGGCGGGAAGAAGGAGAACAGCAGCACGCCCCTGCTGACCAGTTCGAGCTTGCGCTGCGCCGAGATGACCTTGCGGATGTAGGCGGCGTCCTTCTCGCCGAGGTCGGCGATCACCTCATCGCGGATCGCGTCCAGCTCGCGGCCGAGCTCCTCGATCTGCTCCGCGGTCAGGTGGGCGGTGGGGTCGATGGCGGTCAAGGTGCTCCTACCGTTCGATGTCGCAGGGGCCCGCCGCGGCGGACACGCAGGTCTGGATGAGGACGCCCGGCTCGGCCTCGGTGATCTCGCCGGTGCGCAAGTCACGGACGGCGCCCGCCTTGAGCGGCGTGACGCAGCCGAAGCAGATCCCCATGCGGCACCCGGACGGCATGAGCACGCCGGCCTGCTCGCCGACGTCCAACAACGGCGTGGCGCCGTCCGCGCCGACGGTCTTGCCGGTGGCGCTGAACGTGACCTCGCCGCCGTCACCGGCGACGACGATGCCGGGGCGGAAGCGTTCGGTGTGCAGGCGTTCCCGGACGCCGTGCTCGCTCCAGAGTCCTTCGGCGGCGTCGAGCAGACCCGCGGGCCCGCAGGCCCAGGTCTCGCGCTCGGCCCAGTCGGGCACCAGTGCGTCGAGACGGGTGATGTCGAGCATGCCGGCCGTGTCGGTGTGCACCTCGATGAGCCGCAGCTTCTTGTCCGCGACCAGGTCGTGCAGCTCGCCCCGGAAGATCACGTCCTGCGGCCGTGGCGCGCAGTGGACCATGACGACGTCGTCGAACCCGGTGTCGCGCAGCATGCCCATCACAGGCGTGATGCCGCTGCCGGCCGTCAGGTAGAGCACCTTCGCGGGCTTGGCCTCCGGCAGCACGAAGTCACCGGTCGCCTGGTCGAGCTGGATCAGCGTGCCCGGCTTCGCCCTGCGGACCAGGTGGTTGCTGACCTTGCCGCCCGGGATCGCCTTCACGGTGATCGTGACGCGGCCGTCCCGGCGGTTCGTCGGCGAGGTGATGGAGTAGGCACGCCACAGGCGCCTCCCCTCGACGTCGACCCCGACCCGCACGTACTGACCGGCCGTGTGACCGCGCCAGCCCCGTCCCGGCCTGATCACGATGGTCGCGGCGTCACCCGTCTCGGGGTGCACGGCCTCGATGCGCCCACGCAGGTCGGCACCCGCACGCAGCGGGCTGACCAGGTCGAGGTAATCCGACGGCAGCAGCGGCGTCGTGACCATCTCCAGCAGTTTCCACGCCCCACTGCGGAGGGCTGCACTCGTCATGAGTCCAGCTTGATGCGCCTCACCGCGTAAAGTCCTGACCGCAGGACGTAAATCTGGTCCGCTGAATTGTTCGCAGGGAATAAAACATGAGCCATCCCATCCGGAGGGTCACCGAACCGGCCCTGGATCAGACGACGGTCACCGCGCTTCGGGCCGCGCTGACGACCACCGCCGACGAGGTCGTCCAGGCGATCATCGACGAGGTCCCCCCCTACGCCAACGCCCTTTCGGGCCGCATGGGCGTCACCATCCGCCGAGCCGTCCGCACCGCCCTGGGACACTACCTGGACCTCGCGAGCGGGAACGCCACAGGCGGCGACGCCGGTGACGCGGCCTACGAGCTGGGCCGCGGCGAGGTGCGCGACGGCCGTTCGATGGACGCCCTGCTCAGCGCCTACCGCGTCGGCGCCCGCGTGGCCTGGCGATGCCTGGCAGCGGGTGCCGTACCCGCAGGGCTGCCCGCCGCCGAGGTCGCCAAGTTCGCCGAGCTGACCTTCGCCTACATCGACGAGCTCTCCGCCGCGAGCGCCGCGGGCCACGCCGACGAACTGGCCGCCCGGGGCCGGGACCACGAGCGCCACCTGGAACACCTGGCCCGCGACCTCCTCGCCGGCGCGAGCCCGGACGTGCTGCTGGCCTCCGTGCAACGGGCCGGGTGGCAGCCTCCGGTTTCACTGACCGCGGTCCTGCTGCCCGCCGCCCAGGCCAGGCCCGCCTACCGCACCCTCGACCCGAGCACCCTCGTCCTCGACGACCTGCCGGACGCCTTCGGCGTGCTGCTCGTCCCCGATGCCGACCGGCCACATCTCTTGCGGCAGCTGACCGACCGCGCCGCGGTGGTCGGCCCGGCCCGGCCATGGACCCGTGCGTCCGCCTCGTACGCGCGAGCCGCACGCGCGCGCTCCCTCTCCTCCGACATCCGCGACACCGAGGAGCACCTGCCCGAGCTGGTGCTGAGCGCCGACGTGGACGCCTTCGCAGACCTGCGTGCCCGAGCCCTCGCACCGCTGCGGACCCTGCCCGTCGCGACCGCACGGCGGCTGGAGGAGACGTTGCGGGCGTGGCTGCTGCATCAGGGCCGGCGGGACGAGGCGGCGGCGGCGTTGTTCGTCCACCCCCAGACCGTCCGGTACCGGATGTCGCAGCTGCGGGAGCTGTTTCCGGACCTCGCATCGCCACGCCGGGTCCTCGAGCTGACGCTGGCGGTCGGTCTCGGAGGCGGCTGACGCGTACTGCGACCGCCCACGACCGAGGCTTTGCCTGGCCTCGTCCTGGTGGTCGCGTCGGTCTCGGCCCTCAACCTGGCTCTGCCTGACTTCGCCGTGGGCCTGTCCGCCACCAACGCCTCACTCACCTGGATCGCCGACGCCTACACCGTGGCGCTGGCCGCGCTGGTCCTGCCGCTCGGCGCGATCGGCGACCGCATCGGCCGACGCCACGTCCTGGTCGCCGGGACCGTCGAGGCCACTCGGCCGCTGAGGATTCGGGGTCAGCCCGCCGCGTCGGGGGGGCCGTTCTCAGGTTCGGGTGTGGTGGCGATGAGGATTTGAGTGGCTTGCGTGATGTTGTCGGCGCGTACGGCGCGGGCCATCGCTTTCGCGGGCGGCGTCGGCGGTGGTGTCCGGGGGGACCACCAGCAGGGCGAAGTGGTCGTTGTGACCACGGGTGATGAGGACGGTGTCGTCGCCGACGGGGTCGGTGTCGAGGTGCACGACCTGGCCGTCGATGACCAGACGGGTCGGGATGTCCCGCCGGGCGGAGGTGTCCAGGCCGACCCGCGTGAGGGGCCCGAGGTGCGCGGTCAGTGCCGTGATCAGTGCGGGCAGCTCGATCGTGACGTCCCCGGTGCGCGGCCACCAGGCGCCGTCCAGGAGCCCTTGGCGGGACTGTGTGGTCTCCAGCCGGAGCAGGGCGGCGCCCGGCTTGACCGCTTGGTGGATCGCGTCCGGGAGGAGCTTCACAGGGGCGGGGTCGTCGCATGCGGCCATGGTGATTCCGCCTGTCTCGCGGTGCGGCGGCCCCGTTCGACGGCCGGCAGGGGCGTCGAAAGGGCTTTGAGCTGGGGAACGTCTCCGTCGTTTCACGGCACTCCGCCCACCCTCGCGGTGCGGCGAGGGGACCCGACCGTGCCGCTCTCGCCGTCCGCGCCGGATGCTGCCTGGTCAGAAGCGGCTTTCTGGGTCGCGAACCGGAGTACGGTGAAGGGACCGGGAGTATTTCGCACACCCGCTCCCACGCGGACGTCGTTTCCGGCGATCACTGCACCGGGCCGTTCGCGAACGGCCCGGGGACGGGTCCGCGACATGACCACGACCCTCGACCGCGCTGCGCAGCCTGCTGTTGTCCTGCGCCCGGCCCGCTTGTCCCTTACGCCGAAGACCGCTCTGGCAGGCCTGCTGGACGGTGCCTGGTGGCCGTACTCGCGTGACCTCGAAGCCGAGCTCCCTGCTCTCGCCGCCACGCTGGATGAGGCCTGGGGGCGCATCACCCGGGTCACCGTGAATCCCGCCCGCTGGCCGGTCATCCCCCACAAGGTTGCTGTGCACGGGCGGACACTGCACGTGGGCTGGTTCACCGAACAGGACCCCGACAAGCTGATCCTGCTGTCCTACACCGTCGGCCGCTGGGACCTCCTGGTGATCCCGCCCGAGACCGAGCCCGCGGCCGCGGCCCGGCTGATGGCCGCCGCCGCGATCCCGGGCAGCGTCCTGGCCGCAGACGTCCTGATGGCCAATGAAACCGTCATCGGGCGCGGCATCCGCCACGCCCGCCGCCGGGAAGCCACTCGGGAGGGCGAAGGCGGGGCCTCCATGTCCCCCTTCGGGGAGCAGAGGGGCCGAACCGCCCTGCCGCTGTCCGGAAACGGCAGGAGGTGAGCTCCGTGGAGACCATCGTCCTCATCGCGGTGATCATCCTCATGATCGGCATCGGAATGCGCTGGATCCACCTGCTGAACGCCCAGCACGACGCACGGATCGAGGCCTACCGCTTCAGTGACCCCCTGCCGAGGCCTCCCGGCCTGCCGGACGACACCGGTCGTCGAGCCCACCACACGGGTGCCGACCGGTGAGGAACTGACCTTCCTCCGACCGGGGGCAGCGGTCGGGGCGCCTCGGCGCCCCGACCCGCCGGCCTCCTCGCCTGCCCTGAAGGGAACCACGCCTACGTGAAGTACATCGAGACCCAGACACTGCCCTCGCTCGGGCACGCCGAGGTAAGGATCATCGCGCACACGCCCGAAGCCGCCCGAGCGGTCGCGGAGGCGCTCCGCCGCTGTTTCGCAGGCGCGGAACAGCGCAGCTACCCCGCCCTCGACGGCAACACCCGCCTCCACCTCACCGTGGACACGGCGACACCCGCGGACCTCGACCGCTCCCGGCCTGCCGCCATCAGGCCCTCCGCCGGCACCGGCGCACACTCCGACGAGATCTGAGAAGCCCCGACCGGCCCCGGAGCCCACTCCACCCCGCAAACGAAAGGACGCGGTCATGGCCACACTGCGCGAACGCAAGACCTACCGCGACCAGGTGCTCCAGGTCCTGTACGAAGCCGTCGAAGGCAACCGCCTCCTCGGCATCACCGGAGCACAGCTGCGGCGCGACCTCCACATACCGGAACAGGACCTGGCCGCCGCCTGCACCTACCTCGCGGGCGAAGGACTGATCACCGTCGACTGGGAACCCGGCAACACCCCGGCGATGGTCACCCTCACCCACGAGGGAATCCGGCACATGGAGGCCGAGGAGGAAGGGACGGCGGGCTCGGCCTGATCCGAGAGAGAGGCCCCACACAGGTCCTGTGTACGGGCGAACTTCTCGGTCTCCTGGGCGAACTCCTGGGCGATGGCCGAGCCGACCGCAGCAGACCCCCGTCGTCGGCGCACGGATGATCCCGCTGCCGTGGAACGTACGGAGGTGACCGCGCAGACCGTGCACCCTTCCAGCACGGGCCGCGTGGTCTTGTGCGACGTTCAGACACGCATCAGGTGCTCTTGCCGATCATGGATGCGGTCAGAGCGCCGGCGAGGAGCAGGGGCCAAGCGTCCTCCCACGCCCGCGGCGCGTCGTGAGCGAGCCCGGGCGTGGCGCCTGTGGTCAGGATGTGATCGGGTGCTGCTCCAGGAACCGGGCCAGGGCCTCGGCGACGGGCCGGGGCTGTTCGATGTGGAGCAGGTGGCCGACGTCGTCGATGACGCACTCCTCGATGTCGGGCAGTGTCGAGCGGAGGAACCCGGCGACCTCGACCCACAGTTGTAGGGTGCCGCTTCCCAGCAGGGACAGCACCGGTTGGTGGATCGCCGCGGCGTTTTCCGGGCTGAACCGCCACTCGGCCAGGGCGGGGAGCTCGATCCCGAAGAACGTGTCGGCATCCTTGACCGCCTGCTCGACGCTGCCCGGCATACGCTCCTCCAGGAGGGCCCGGCAGCGTTCCCCGTCCATGCCGCTGACGAGGGACAGGAACAGTTCGATGGCGCGTTCGGCGTCCCCGTCGGCGTACGCTGCGAACGCCGGCGCCGCCTGTGTGAAGAACGCCTCGCCCGCCGGCACGGACAGCAGGGAGAGCTCCAGCAGGGCGACCGTCACGATGCGGTCGGGGTGGTCCTGGGCCATCTGTGCGGCGACCGCCGCGCCGCTCGAGTGCCCGGCCACGTGGGTGCGGTCGATGCCGAGATGGTCGAGCAGCGCGAAGGCATCGGCGGCGTGGTCGGCGACTGCGACCGGCCCGGGGCTGTGGGTGCTGCCGCTCCAGCCGCGCTTGTGGTAGCGGACGAGCCGGTGGCGGTCGGTGAGTGCCGATTCGGCGAGGAGTGGGGCGAACCCGTCGGCGAGGACCGGGCTGATCAGCAGGACCGGCTCCCCGGTTCCGCGGATCTCGTGTTCCAGCCGGATGCCGTTCACTGTGGCGGTGTCCATGATGTCCTCCGATGCGGTTGTGGCTCACCATGGGGGCGTAAGCAGGTCGCTTACCGCCGTAACCAACCGGACCCGGGATCGAGGGGAATGCCCGTGACCCACGCCGCTGGGGAGGGAACCGGCCTGGAGCGGGCGCGGAACGCCGCAGCCTGCGGAGCGTGGTCGGACGCCTACGCCGGGTTCCTGACGGCCAGGGAAGAGGGCGTCCTCGACCCGAATGCGCTGGCCGACTTCGCCGACGTCGCGTATGCCGCCGGTCACCTCGACGTCACCATCGAGACCTGGGAGCAGCTCCACGGCGAACTGTCCCGGCTCGGCGAGGACAACGCCGCGGCCGGAGCCGCCGTACGGGTCGCCATGCACCTGCTGTTCGACACCGCGCTCATGGCACCCGTACGAGGGTGGCTACGCCGAGCGGACCACCTGCTCGCCGCCTCACCACCGGTGACCGGCGCGCACGCGTGGTTCGCGGCGGTGCGCACTTTCGAGCGCCTCCTCAGCGGGGACTTGGAAGCTGCGCGGGGCTGGGCCGAGCGGGCGATCGAGACGGGCTCGCACACCGATCCGGCGGCGGCGGCCGTCGGGCGAGTGGCCCAGGCGAGACTGGTGATTCTCGACGGTGACGTCGCACGGGGCCTGGAACTCCTCGAGGACGCCGGTACGGCGGCGATGGCCGGCAACCTCGATGCGCTGTCGACCGGAGTCGTCTACTGCGAGCTTGTGTGTGCACTGCAGGGCCTGGCCCAGTACGACCTGGCCGAACAGTGGACCGAGGCGATGGAGCGGTGGGCGCGCACGAACGCGATCGGCAGCCTGCACGGCCGGTGCCGGGTGCACCGGGCCGAGATCCTGCGTCTGCGGGGCCAGTGCGCGAGCGCAGAGCAGCAGGTGTTGCTCGCGTGCGAGGAGCTGCGCCCCTATGTGCGGCGCGAACTGGGCTGGCCGCTGACGGAGCTGGGCCGGATCCGGCTGCGGCGCGGTAACCGCACCGGCGCGGAAGAGGCGCTGCTCGCCGCCCATCGCCTCGGGTGGGATCCCGAACCGGGGCTCTCGCTCGTCCGGCTCGCCGACGGAGATGTCGACACCGCGGCCGCCGCGATCCGGGAGGCACTGGCGCGGCCGCTGCCGGTGCCGTCGAAGGAGCTGCCCCCCACCTCCGAGCTGCGGCGGGCGCCGTTGCTGGACGCGCAGGTCAGGATCGCCATTGCCGGTGCCGACCTGGAGACGGCGCGGGTCGCGGCCCGCGAGCTCGAGGAGGTGGCCGTCGCCTTCGAAAGCAATGCGCTCGCCGCATCGGCACTGCGAGCTCGGGGTGAAGTCCTGCTCGCCGAGGGCGATGCGTCCGGCGCCTCCGGGTTCTTCACCGCTGCCGTCCGGGCCTGGAACGAGGTCGGCGCCCCCTACGAGACAGCCGAGTGCCGGCTCCGGCTCGCGGACGCCCAGCGGGCCCTGGGCAACCTCCGGGCCGAGACCCTGGAGCGGGAGGCGGCGCGCAGCGAGCTCGATCGGATCACCCACGCTCCCACGGCCGAGGAGCCGCGGACGGACACGGCCGAGCTGGACTCTTTCGTCCGGGAGGGCGACTACTGGAGGGTCGTCTTCGACGGTCGGTGTGTGACCGCACGCGACAGTAAGGGCATGCACCACCTCGCCCGCCTGCTCGCCGCGCCGGGCCGGGAGTTCCACGTCCTCGACCTCGCCGCCGCCGACGCGGCCGACCCTGACGCCGCAGCCAGGCTCGCCCGCGCCGGCGATGCCGGTCCCCTCCTGGACGCCCGAGCCAAGCAGATGTACCGCCGGCGGCTAGCGGAGATCGACGACGACATGGAGGAGGCCCGCGCCGACCACGACATCGCCAGGCAGGAACAGACCGAACTCGAACGTCGATTCCTGATCAACGAACTCACCCGGGCCGTCGGGCTCGGCGGGCGCGACCGGCACGCCGGCGCAGCCTCCGAACGGGCCCGGGCCGCCGTCACCCAGGCCGTACGCAAGGCCATCGGCCGTCTCCGCGACGTGTCGCCGGCCCTCGGTGACCACCTCGACCGGACGATCCGCACGGGAACCTACTGCGTCTACGCCCCCGATCCGCGTGTTCCTCCCTCATGGTCCACGTGATGGGTGAACGGCTGAGGCTCTGACCGCTGCTCCGCGGCCGGTGTCTGAGCTGGGACGCCGGGGCCGAACCGGTCCGCGCATGGTTCGGATGAGGGTTTTGGTCTCCTGATGGTCCAGCCCTGCACCGATGCCGGCCAGCGAAAGCGGTGGCATGGTCGGCTCGTTGAAGGGCCGTGGCCGGGAATGGTCTGGATCTTGGTGCCGAGGTATCAGGGGCGGCGGCCGGCGCCTCCTACTGCTCCAGGCAGGAAAGGTCTGGTCCTCGAGGTGGGTGCGGTGGCGGGTGCCCGGGAGCGGGACGATCTGCTCGGGCGTGCCAGGAGCGAGGCCAGGGCGAGCAGGGCCCGGCGCAGGGTATCGGCGCTCACTTCGGAGAGGCCGATGTGGCGGATCCCAACTGACCGAAAAACCAGGCAAGAACGAAGCGTAGGCACCCTGCGTGGGCGACGGTTCCTGGGTTCTTCGCGTTGGCGAGTGCAGCGTCGTATTGTGCCGAGTATGACCCTACGGATAGCCCCCTGATGCCGTCCGTGGGTGGTTCTGGAGGGCAGTTTCCCTTCCGAGAGCTCGACTTGGCGGTCTAGAAGAACCCAACCGCTTTCGGGGAATAGCTGCAATAAAGGTTCTTCGGGTGCTGGTGGTACACGCGCCACACCGCTCCTGAACAGGCAAAACGAAGGCATCTGCCTTCGGTGGGCCGGTGCTGGCCCGCAACTGGCCCGGATCTTGGCCGTGGGGGGAGTGAGGACGCGCTGCCGTTCCGTGGCCAGGGCCCGAAGCGAAGTCGTCGGTGGAGGGCCTCAGAGCTTGGGCTGTGCCGACGGCGCGCTTGCGAGCGGAGGCAAGTCGTTGCCAGCCCAGCGCTGGCGGTGGTGGCGAACGTACCGGGAGTCGATGAAATGCCACCGGTGGGGTTTGATCCTTTTCCCGGGCTGGCCCGTCACGGTGTCGACGATCGTGAGGTCGTCGGTCAGGCACAGGAGGTTCACGGCTGCGGGTATTCCTGCCGGTCAGCAACAGGCGTTGTGGCAGGGGCGGGATCACCGACAGGTGATTGACGGGATTCTGCACCGGGTTCGGACTGGCGTGCAGTGGCGTGACCTGCCCGAACGGTTCGGTCCGTGGAAGACCGTCTATGAACCGCACCGGCTGTGGTCGGGCGACGGCACGTGGGAACGCCTGCTCCAGCAGGTCCAGGCCGAGGCCGACACGGCAGGTGAGATCGACCGGGACAGCTCGGTCGACTCCACCATCGTGCGGGCTCATCAGCATCCCGCCGGCGCCCGCACTGATACGCCACCGGCTCTCTCCTCAAAGGGGGCCGTGCAGACAGAACACCACGCCGCGCCAGAGCCTCGTCGCCCAGCTGGTGGAGATGGTGCTGGAGGCGAGGGCCTGAGTCGCTCGCGCGGCGTTCACGACCAAGCTCCACCTGAGCGCAGATGGCCGCTGCCGCCCGCTGTCCCTGGTTGTCAGGCCAGGGCAGCGGGCGGACTGCACCCAGTTCAAACCGGTGCTGGAGAAGATCCGCGTCCCCCCACTCGGGCCGGGCAGGCCCCGCAGGAAGCCGGACAGCGTCGCGGCTGACAAGGCCTACCGCAACGAGCCCTGCCGCGACTACCTGCGACGACGTGGCGTCCGGCACGCCATCCCCGAGAAGACCGACAGCCAGGCGCCTCGCCTGCCAAAGGCTCACACGGCGGACGGCCACCCGGCTGCGACGAAGAGCGGTACAAGAAACGCAACACCATCGAACAGGTCATCAACCGCCTCAAACGGCACCGGCAGTGGCCACCCGCTACGACAAGCGCGGCTACGCATTCCTCGGCACGGCCACCGCGGCAGCCCTCGTCATCTGACTCCGGACATGATCGGCCGGACACGTCCTAGAAGATGCCGGCTGGCCCCTGAAGGTAGGGGCACGGCTGATCGAATGGACAGCGCTCACCTGGCGTGGCGAACGATGCGAACGAATGTTCCTTTTCCTGGGTTCCGGATGACGCAAAACGCATGGTGGAGCCGGTACGAGGGGACCTCACGTACGCGGCCGAGTGCCCGGAACGCTCCCGGAGCCCTTTCTTGCGCATTTACGTTGATGGCACTCTGCTCCTCCCGGGGATCGGGCGCGTGGGGGTGGGCCATGCTGGTCAGGGCAGTTTCACATCGGGAGTTCGCCGCGGCTTGGAGCGAGGCGCGGCTGGTGGTCGGGGCGTACTGCCGTCGGGCCACACGCAACCGGCAGGATGCCGAGGACCTGTTCCAGAGGGTGGCTCTGCGGGCATGGCGCGGGTATCCGGCCTTCCGGGGCGATGCCAGGTTCCTGACGTGGGTGATGGCGATAGCCCGGCGCGAGGCGGCTCGGATGGCGGGCGAGGCCGCCGAGGAGCGGGCTCGGCAGGCGGAGTGGGACGACGCGGCCGCGGCCCTGCTCGTCGCCGACTCGGACGCGGGTGGCGCCGACGTCTCGTGGATCGGCGATACGGTCCTGGAGGCCCGGCGTCTCGGTGTGCTCGGCGAGTTGGAGTACGAGGTCGTGCGGCACCGCCTGGTCCGCCCCGATGACAGCTGGGAGCGGCTCGCCGAACGGCTCGGGGTCAGCGCCGTCAACTGCGCCGTGGCACACATCCGCGCCGTGCCCAAGCTCCGGGTATTCCTGCTGCTGGGCTGGCCCGAGCGGTTCGGAGGGGCCGAGGCGCTCGCCGCGGCCTGCGCGGCAGCGGGCGCCCAGGAGGTGGATCCACTGAGCCCCGCGGAGGAGGCGGCCTTCCGTGCCCTGGTACTGCGCGAGCAGCCCGGGTACCGGGCGCGTGGCTGGCGCAGCGCGCTACGGGGCGCGTGCGGGAAGGTCGTCGCTCACCTCAGGATCCTTGAGTAGTCCGCCCTCTCGGGTCCCGCAAGCAGGTTCGGACGCAGGTCCGGTACAGGGCAAATGAATTTTTACTGATGGTCCGTCATATCGGTAAGGCGGGCCGCCTGCTCGGGTCTGAACAAGTGATTCTTCCGGCCGATGGGAGGAGCACATGGAAACGGGCATTCCGGCCCGCCTGTGGGAGGCCGACACCCCAGGTGGCCCCGAGGTGGGTTTCGTCCCTGACGGCGATGTCCCGCGCTACCTGGACACCCTGCCGGGCGGCAGCGAGACGCTGGTCATCGGCGATGTGGCGGGCGCCGCCGAGTCGGGACACCTCCAGGGCGAGAACGGCTACGGCTTCCTCGGCACCTGCGGGCTGTGCGCCTGCGAGGGTGTACTGCGCTGGTTCGGTCTCGAGGTCACCGAGCACGACGTGGTCGACCACGCGGTCCGCAACGGCCTGTGCTGTGTCTCCGACGTCGCTGCGGAGTGCGGCGGCACCACCATGGAGCAGCAGGCCCGCATCCTCGGTGATCTCGGGGTGCCTGCGGCCGTCATGGAGTGCCGCTCCCTGGAGGAGCTCGCGACGATGCTCGAAGAGGGCCGCGCCGCGATCATCGCCGCGAACGCCGGTGTGCTGTGGAACGCCGCCGATTACTGGGACTACGGGCAGGCCAACCATGCCGTGCAGGTCACCGGGGTCGCCCGGGCCCCGGCCACCGGGAGGGTCCAGGGGCTCTACATCAACGACAGCGGCACCGGCCAGGCCGCCCGCTTCGTCAGCGCCGCCGACCTGACGGCGGGCTGGCTGGAGGCCGGGGGGCTCGCCCTCGTCACGGATCTGGTCAGAACCGGCCGCGGTGACACGATCGGCGCGGTCACGGATGTGGCGGAGACAGCAGAACAGCATCAGCTAGCGACGAGGACGACACTGTGAACAACTCCCGCCCCGAGCAGTCGGCCGCAGGCCGTTCCACCCCGTACGACCAGGTCCGCAAGGAGTTCACCACGCACCGGCTCACCCGGGACGAGGTGCCGGTCGGACACTTCGTCTCACTTCCGCTACCCACCCTCCGCTGGGCACGCCCCGGCTACGCCGCCTTCGCCGCGCCGGCCCGCCGGGAGCCGGGCCGCCCGCAGGTCCTCGGCACCCCCGACCGCTGGTGGGTCATCGACGCCGAACGGCACACCCTGCTCGCCTACAACCTCGCCTCCGCGGAGAGCTTCACCGGCACCCCGCTCACCGGCCCCCTCACCCTGGCCCCCGTAGACCGCCCGCTGGCCTCCGTACGGGAGGAACTGCGCATGTTCGACGAGGTGATGGCGCAGGCGGCCCCCCGGTTCCTGGGCGGCGAGGAAGCCTCCCGTGCCGAGCGCGACGAGCTGGGTGAGCTGCTGCCGCTCGTGCTCCGTGCCGAACTGCTGCCGTGGTACGCGGCGCTCGCCCCGGACTTCATCGGCTGGCTCGGCATCGACCCGTCGCAGGAGGTGCGCCCCCATGACCGGTGAGAAGCCCGTGCCCGCCGAGCAGACCATCGCCGACGGGCTTGCGCTGGCCCGGGAATGCGGCTGGAGCCCCGCCGTGGAGTTCGCCGCCGCTCTGCCGACCGCCGACGACCAGGCCGTAACGCTCTTCACCGCCGCCGGTGACAGTGGGGCCGAGCAACTGCGATGCCGGCTTGCCGAACGGCCCTGCGCGGCGCAGATCGAGGTAACCCCGCTGGAGGACATCGACGCCGACACCGGACTCGCCCTGCACCCCAACCGTGCCTTGGCCGTGCTGCGTTGCGGTGAACTGCTGACGCCCGCCGCCGTCGAAGCCGCCGCGGCCATTGTGCGCAGGCCCGTCGGCAGCGGCCTGGTCGTCCTGAGCCACGCCGAGGTCCTGACCGGCCCCGACGACCTGGACCTCGTCCAGCGCGGCATCTGGCGCACCCTCTTCGCCGACGCACCGCTCGCTTGGGACGGACAGGACCTCGCCGAGTACGGGGTGCTGCTCTGGGCCGACCCGTCGGCCGAGCCTGCCGCGTTCCTGGCCGCACGGCTGAGCCGCGACGCGGACCGGCTGGCCGCATGGTGGGACGGGCCCGGCGTGGCGGGTGCCGAACTCCAGGCCCGGCGTGCAGCGCACCTGCTGTACCTCATGGAACACGCTGCCGACATCGCCGAGCACCAGCGGCCCGCCACCGAAGCCCGCACGGCCGCGCGCCGGCTCATCCAGGCGCACACGCAGGCCGCGGAGTTGCGCCGGCGCTGGCTCAGACGGCTCGACGAGGACCGCGCCCTGCTGACACGGCAACTGGAGGCCTCCCTGGACGTCTTGGAGCAGGAACTGCTCAGCGCCCTGCACGAGGGCGGCCGGCGGCAGTCGCGCCACATCCAGCCGGTGCGGGACCGGTTGGACCAAGAGCTGCGCGGATGGGCCGCGGCCACGCGCGAGCTGGCCGCCCGCCGCACAGCCGAGGACCACAAGGACCTCGTACGCCTCGTCGACGAGCTCGACTGGGAAGTGATCGACGGTGTTACAGAAGACGAAAACCCCCACAGAGAGAGGCTGTTGAGTGTGGGGCGCTATGTCGTCGACCTCGAAGGGGTCGGCCCCGGCGCACGCCCCACCGCTGATCACCCGGCGCAGGGCGGCCGTTCCGCATGGCTGTCGCGCGCCGGAGCGGGGGCCGCGATCGGCGCCGGCGCGGCGGTCCTGGCGGGCGACGACCCGCTGCTCGCCCTCGCGCTCGGGGCGGCCGGCGCGGCAGGCGGTGCGGCCAGCGCCTACTTCGCGGGACAGGGGTCCGGACGCCGGGCGGCGACCGAGGCCCGACGGGCCGTCGCCCAGCGCGTCGGAGAGATCCGCGACACCGTCCGCGACCGCCTTCGCAGCGCGGCGGAGTCGGCCCGCACGGAGGCCGCCGCCACGTTCGACGCCCTCGACAGGCAACTCACCGCCGCAGTACGCCGCGCCGAGCAGCACACGGCCGAGGCACCCTCTGACACAGCCTTTGCCACACCACGCCAACGCGTCACCGAGCTGCGGGACCGCCTGCGGGCGGCGACCGGAACGTGAACGGGCGCGACCGCGCGTTCTTGCTCCCCCTCGGCGGGCCCGGCCTCCTCGCTCCGTGCACCGCGCGCGAGCGCCGCCGGCGCCCCGCTCACCGTGAAAGGAACGTCCCCATGCCGCAGTCATACGAGAGCGCCGTGCCCGAGACGCCCGCGAAGAGCGCGCTCGGTGACAAACTTCGCCCCGCGGTCGAAGCCGCCCAGACCCAGGCCGGTGACGCGATCGAGCGAATGACCGGGATCGCCCAGGCGCTTGGCATGAGCGAGACCGCGACTGGGCTGCAGGAGACCGCGCAGCAGCTGCACGCCGACACGTTCAAGATCCTCATCATGGGCCGCTTCAGCAACGGCAAGTCGACCCTGCTCAATGCCCTGCTCGGCGGCACCACCAGGCCGGTCGAACTGCACGGGCACCAAGGGCCCATGATCGTGGACGATCTGCCGACGACTGCGGTCCTCACCGAGGTGCACTACGCCGATGAGCCGTACGTGCGCGCCTGGTCATGCGACGGCAAGAGCGAGACCTGGACGCTCAACCGCTACCTCAACGAGTCCGCACTCGGCGTGGACCGGGACGAGAACAAGGAGCGGTTCGCGCAGATACGCCAGTTCGAGATGGGCTTTCCGGCCCTGCTGTGCGCCGACGGGTTCACGATCTACGACTCGCCGGGTCTGGACGACGAGGGTGAACTGGACGCGATCACCCTGGAGGCCGTACGCCGCTGCGATGTCGCAATCGTGGTCTATACCACAAGTGCGGCCATGGGCAAGGGTGAGCGAATGAACGCCGCCAAGGCCGTCGACGGCGGCGCCAGCGTCTTCTCCGTCGTGAACCTGTGGAACGGGCGCCCCGCCGACGAACGGCTGCGGGCGTACACCTGGAACCGGTACGTGCACGAGGAGCGCGGCGGCCCCAAGTACACCCCCGGACGGGACCTCACCGCACAGGGCGTCTTCTTCATCGACGCCCAGGCCGCCCGCCGGGCCCGCTACGGAGGCGACGAGGCGGACGCCGTACGCTACGGGCTCACCGACTTCGAGCAGCATCTGGGTGCCTATCTGCGACGGGAGCGGCTCCAGATCCACCTGGGCAAGTTCGCCACCCAGGCCGGCGGTCTCGCCGACGGCATCGAGCAGCACATCGAGCAGCGGCGGGCCGCGGTCGCCGCCGATCAGCAGCAGCTGCTCGCCTCGTACCGGACGGTGCAGCCGCGCCTCGACGAACTGTCCACGCGCCCCGGCAGGCTGGCCCCGGTGTTCCGCCGGGCGCGCCGCGAGGCGGAGGCGAGCCTGTCCGCGAGTTTCCAGTCGCTGCACGCCCGTATCCTCCAGGACCTGCCCGGCCATCTCGAGACCGTGCAACCGCCCACCGGCGAGAAACTCCTCAAGGTCTTCCATCAGGAAAAGCTCGTGGAGGAGCTCTACGAGGAGGTGGGCAGCTACCTGGACGGCCAGGTCAAGCAGTGGACGAAGGAACAGGCACTGGACGAGGTCGGGCCGGCGCTCGAGAACCTGACCAAGGAGATCGAGGCCGAGGCGACGCTCATCAGCGCCAAACTGGAGGAGATCCACCTGGAGCTGTCCGGCTGGCGCCCCGAGGCCAGTGGGGAGGGCGTGGTCACCACCAAGGAGAGGCTGCTGACCGCGGTCGGCTCGGTCCTCGTCGGGGATCTGCCCAGCGCCCTCAGCGGCGGTGCGGGCGGACTGCGCGGCGCGGTGGGCGCCGCGGCCGGCGGCCTCACCGCGGGGTTCGTCCTCGCCGCGGTGGGGCTGGTCGGCTCGGCCGTGTTCTGGCCGGTGGCGCTGGCGGTGGCCGCGCTGGGTGGCATCCTCGGCGGAGGTTCGGGACTGGTGAAGAGGGCCCGGAGGAAGGTGCTCGCCGACGTGGCGGCACAACTGCCGCAGATGCGGGCGGCGATGCTCCCGAAGATCGCCGAGGAGCTGCGGCGCAACTTCGGCGCGATGGAGTCGGCCGTCACCGCCGAGTTCCGTAAGGTCGTGGACGAGGAGCGGCGCAACGTCGAGGACATCATCAAGCTCAACCAGGCCGATCGCGCCGCCCGCGCCAGGACCCTTGCCGAGCTGGCAGCCCTCGCCGAGCAGCTCGACGAGCACCGGACGACCCTCAAAGCGGCCCTCACGGTCGCCAAGCAGGGGTGAGCGCGATGGTGTACCCCTGGGACGACATCCGCACGCCCGCTCTGCCCGCGGCTCTGCGGCGGCAACTCGCCGAGCAGCATGGTGACGCGTACGCGACCGAGGTGGAGCGGAGGGTGCTCGCGGGCGTGCGGAGGGCGGAGGCGCCAGGCACGACCGTCGTGTTCGGCGGGCACTTCAGCTGCGGCAAGTCGACTCTGCTCAACGCCTTGCTGGGCAGCGACCTCCTGCCGACCGACGACTTTCCCGAGACCGGTGTGCCCTGCCGGATCATCAGCGGTCCACGCGGGCGAGCCGTCGCCGAGACGGTCGACGGCGACGTCGAACTCGCCTTCGGGCGTGGTGCGCTCTCCGGTGTCGTCTCCCTCGTCGGCGCGGACGGTGAGTACCGCGAGGACCTCCACGCTGTGCGTGAGGTCCGTGTGACCGTCACGGACGGCGGACCGGCCGCGCAGGGGTGCTGCTGGATCGACTCGCCCGGCATCGACGACACGCCCGCCGTGCACGAGCGGGCCGTGGGGGCCGCCGATACCGCGGACGCTCTGGTGTGGGTGGTGGACTCCCGGCGGCCACTCTCGGTCAGTGAGACCGAGTTCCTGCGCGAACACCGCAAGCGTACCGGGACGGGCGCGGCGCTGTTCGTCGTCAACGCCTTTCTGACCGAGGACACCGAGGCGGGCTGGGGGCGGTTCCTGAGTCGCGCCGACTATTTCCGCGCGCGGATCGCCGCGCTCGACGACGCGGCCGCCGAGGTCGTGTTCGTCTCGGCCCGGGCGGCATCCGGCAGTGCGGACCGCGGGCCGGACTTCGGCCTCGGCGACATACGTCACCACCTGGACGCCCTCGCTCTGCCCACACACCCGCGGGTGCGAGCGGCACGCCTGCACCGAGCCGCCCTGGTGCTCGACAGGCTCGCCGACGAGGCCGCGCAGCGGCGCACCCGGCTGCACCGGGAGATCCGGGCGAGCGAGCGCCACAGGGCCGAGCTGGAGCAGCAGGCAGCGGCGGCACGCGCCGAACGGATGCGGCATGAGACAGCGCGGCTCATCGCGCAGTGCTTCGAGCGGCGCGGGCGCGAGGTGCAGCGGTGCGGCGCCGCGGTCGCCGCCGAAATGGGCGACAGCGGCCCCCTGTCGCGCGACGGACGGTACGCCGCCTCGCTCAATCGGCGCGTCGAGAGTGTCTGCAAGGACCTCGCCGACGACCTCATGACCGCCGTCACGAAGGTGGCGCAGGAGGAGCAGCACCGCCGGCCCGGCGCCGACGTACGGGCCGCGCTCGGCCGCAAGCTCCACCCCGGCACCCTGACCCTCAACGTGCCCGACACCCCGCTCGGCGTGGCCCGCGGGGGGACAGGCGGGGCTCTCGGAGCCGCCCTCGGCACCCTGCTGCTGCCCGGGGTCGGTACGATCCTCGGCGCGCTCGCCGGCTCGTTCACCGGAGCCGTATCAGCCGCCGACGTCGCTGTGAGCCGCGACCGCGAGGGCGCGAAAGCCGACGCCCTGCGCGCAGCCGAGGATGCGGCGCGGGTCCTCGCGGCCGGAAAGCCCGCCGTGAGCCGCCTGTTCACGAAGGCTTGCACCCCGCTGCCGGTGCCCGCGCCCGTCACCGACCCCGGGCCGATGGCCGTGCTCGACGAGCTGCACGACCATCTGCGGGCTCAGACACAGCGGCTCACGGCACCCGATGCGGAGGTGCCCGCACCACGCTCCGGTGGGACGGTCAGGTCGGAGGACGGGAGATGAACGGCGTGGTCGGAGTCATCGGGGTCGACCCGCAGCATCTGCGGACCGCGGTCGTGCTCCGCGAGGGCGACGGGCCCGCTGCCCGGCTGGCCCCGGTCGGGGACGGCGTGCGCCGCTCGGTTCCCAACGCGGCCGACACGGAAGGGCGTTGGGGCAGCCTGGCAGCGGCGCACCGGCTGGTCGGTGTACGGCCCACCGATGCGGACACCGAACTGTACGGGTGGCGGTGCGATGCCTGGTCACCCGAGTTCCGGGCCGGACTCCACCGCCACCTCACCCGCTACCTCGGGGAGGTGCCACCGGTTCCGCTGCACGGCTACCGCACGTGCGTGGCGGTCCCGCCGTCCGGCCCGGGCGAGGCGGATGCGTGCTGGCCGGAGGCCGAACCGGTCGGCCCGACGGATGCGCTGCTGTGCCGCTGGCTCACCGGTGGCCCGGGTGCGCGGGCGGTCGTGGCTGTGGCCGTGGGGGATACGTGGAGCCTCACCGGCGCGTACCGCCTGAAGGACACCGCGGACGGGCCGCATATCACGCGCGTGGGCACCCTGCGACGCGCCGACGGGACCGGTACCTGGCGCAACGCACTGCTGCGGCGCGTGCTCGACCGCTGCCCCCCGGCCGTCCTAGGGCCGCTGATCCTTGCGGTGCTGGACGGCGTCGAGGAGTTCGCGACTGGGCTACGGCTCGGCGACCCTGACCGCCAGGTGAGGTGGGCGGGGCCCCTGGCCGACATCCTCTACACCCCCTTGAAGGTGACACCACGTCAATTCATGGCGGGCGCCGAGACCGGACCCGCCGTAGCAGGTCTCACCCTGGCGGTGCAGAGGGCGGTACGGGACCTCGGCGACGGCTACGCGGAGGCGCCGCTGATCGTGGTCGGCGGCCCGGGTGCCGTGTGGCCGCTTCACGCGGCGCTCTCGCCCCGCCTCGGCACCCTGTGGCAGAGCACGGATCCCGGCCTGGATCTGGCATGCGGGGCGAGCTGGTGGCCGGGCCTGCGGGAATCGTTCCGGGGCGGACCCGACGGGAGCGTGCAGGCTGTGCCGGCGGCCGGCGGGGGAGGGGCGACGAGCGGTGTCGGCGGGCTCGGCGCCCCTGGGGACCCCGGCAGGGCGGAGGGCCTCTCCGGTCGCGATGAACCGGTCGGCCCCGGCAGCCCTGCGGCCACCGCTTCCCCCGGTTCCTCCCCGTACGGCGAGGTCCCGCCCTGGCAACGCCCGTAGAGCGGGGACCGCACCCCTCGTGGATGCGCGCCCTGCCTGCCGCGGCCGCGCCGGTTCGCCGAACCGTTCTGCCCCGGACCCACGCCGCCACGAGCCGACGTGAAGCCCTCCGTACGACACCGACACGGACCCCCGCAGGCCGCGTATCCCGGTACTCACACGCCACTGCTGCCGCACGCGGCATCGCCCGGCCCGCCGCCGCGGCGCCCGCCGAACCGCCCGCCCTGCCCGCCCGTCATCCGCCGGAGGTCCCGATGACCACGCCCCCCGACCCTCCCGCCCTGCCCGCCGTCACCCCCGACGGCGCCATGACGGCCGACGCCCTCGGCCCCACCGAGGCGTTCGACGCGGCCTGGGCCGCCGAAGACCTGCCCGCACTCCTGCTCGCGCTGCTGGAACGCCGCCACCTGACCGCCTTCGAGCCCTCTCGCTGGCATGTCGCCCCCGCCCCCGACGGCGATGCCCGGCTCCTGCTGCACGAGGTGCTGGGCCTAGGCCGCCCCCGTACCCAGGTGCCGCCCGGCCCCGCCATGACCCAGGTCCTGACGGCCTGCCACACCCCGGGCCAGGCAACCGTCTCCGTCCTGTGCGGCGACGGCACAGGCCACCGCCTCTTCTTCGGCGGGCGGCGCACCGCCGGAGCGGGCGGCGGCAGCGCCACCGACTTCCTCGCCGGACAGGCAGGCGCACTGCAGGCGCACTTCCCCGGGCTGCGCCTCGGCCCGGCCCTCCCGCTGCGCGGCACCGGCAGCCCGGACGGAACCGCCCTGTCAGATGTGGCGGCCTTCCTGTACTCCGCGCCCGCGCTCGCCGTCGTCACCGGCATCCCGTCGGCCCGCACCGACGTCGCCGGACGGGCGCTGCAGAGCATGGACAGGCTGGCCGCGGCGCTCGGCGGACGCCGCTACGCCCTGGTGACCGTCGCCGAACCGCTCGGCGCCGACGTGCTCGACGAGACGCTGGACCGCACCCGCCGACTGCGCGGCGACACCCACGCCCACGTGCGACGCACCCTCTCCATCTCCCGGGCCGACGGCGTCTCGGCGTCCCACAGCGCGTCCCACACGGAAGGCGGAGCGCAGGGCGTCCTTGCGGACACGGCCGGATATCTCGCGGTGCTGGGCGCGTTCTGCACCGCGGCAGGCAGTGTCGTCAAGTCCCAGTCGCGGCGCCGCGCAACGGGCCTCGGCGGCGCCGCGATGACGGGACTCAGCCAACTGTCCGCCGTGATGGCAGGGCCGTCCCGCTCGACGACGAGCCAGACCGGTACAAGCCGCACCGTGACACGCGGCGCCACCACGGAGGTCCTCGACGCGAACGCGCAGGCCTGCGAGAACGTGCTCCAGCGCCACCTCGACCGGATGACCGGAGCCAGAGGCGACGGCTGGTGGCGGCTTTCGGTGTACGTGGCCGCCGACGGCGACACCACCCTCGCCGCGGTCACCGGCGCCCTGCGCGGCATCTGCACGGGCCCTGGTACCGAACTCGACCCGATCCGCGTCCTGCGCCCCGACCCGTGGGCCGTCCGCGCCGCCATGACCGGCGCCCGCTCCCTGCACCTGCGCTCCGCCCTGGGCGGACCCGCGCATCCGCTCGGCGCGGCCTTCGACTCCCTCGGCACCTGCGTCACCTCCGCCGAACTGTCCGTCCTGACCGGCCCGCCGCAACGCGAGATCGCCGGGGTGCCGATGCGGGAGACCGCCGAGTTCGCGCTCACCGCACCGCCCGGGCCCGACGATCCCGGCACCGCCGTCCACCTCGGACAGCTGCTCGACCCGCTCGGCCGGCCACTGCAGCCCGTCACCCTCACCGCCGAGGCCCTCAACCGGCACGTCCTCATCGCCGGAATGACCGGCTATGGCAAGACGACCACTGCCAAGAGCATCCTCACCCAGGCCCACACCCGCCTCGACGTGCCCTTCCTGGTCATCGAACCGGTCAAAGCCGAGTACCGCGCCCTGGCCGCCCACCCCGACCTCCGCGGCCGCCTGCGCGTCTACGCGATCGGCACTGACGGGGTCCTCCCGCTGCGCCTCAACCCCCTCGCCCCCGTCGACTCGGTTCCCCTGCTGCGCCACATCGACTTGCTCAAAGCGGTCTTCAACGCGGCCTTCCCGATGTTCGCCGGCATGTCCTACGTCCTGGAGGAAGCGCTCCTTGAGGTGTACGAGGAGCGCGGCTGGAACCTGCACACCTCCCTCAACGACGCCCTCGGCACCAACCCCTCGGCCGAGGACCGCGCCGCCCTCACCCCCCGCCTGCGCGACCTGCACGACAAGATCGAAGAAGTGCTGCAACGCCGCGGGTACGGCCCCGAGGTGCACCAGAACATGGGCGCCGCGCTGCGCTCCCGTATCGGCAGCCTCCTCGTCGGCGCCAAGGGCCTGGCCCTGGACACCCGGCGCAGCCTCGACCCACGCGACCTGTTCGAACGGCCCTGCGTGATCGAACTGCGCAACCTCGGCGACGACGAGGAGAAGGCCTTCGTCATGGCCCTGCTCCTCAGCCTCCTGTACGAACACGCCGAGTCCCGTCAGCATCTGCCCCGCCCCGGCGCGCCGAGCAGCCTGCGTCATCTGACCCTGATCGAGGAGGCGCACCGCCTGCTGCGGGCCGGGCGCAGCGCCGCCAGTGCCGAGTCACCCGACGCCCAGGCCAAGGCCGTCACCCTGTTCACCGACCTGCTCGCCGAGATGCGCGCCTATGGAGAGGGCTTCATCGTCGCCGACCAAATCCCGTCCAAACTCGCCCCCGAGACGCTCAAGAACTCCAACATCAAGATCCTGCACCGGCTCGCAGCCCACGACGACCGCGCGGCCGTCGCCGCCGCCACGAACCTCGACGACGCCCAGAGCCGCCACCTCGCGGCGCTTCCGCCCGGCGAGGCCGTGGTCCACGACGACCGCATGCACGCGGCAGCGCTGACCGCCATCACCGCACAGGCTCCCGGGACGGTGCCCCGCACCGCCCCCGACAGCGCCGCCGACCGCACGTACCTGCACCGCAATGCCGCCTGCGTGAAATGCCCCCGCCCATGCACCTACCGCCCGACCACCCGCCACCTCGCCCCCGCCCACCCCGCACTCCTGACCTTCTTCGAGGCGGTTCTACGGGAGACCGATCCGGAGCAGGCCTGGCGCGCCTGGAATATCTGGCGCGAAGCCTGGCAGACCAGCACCCGAATCCGGGACGAGGAAACCCGTGCGGGCCGCCTCTACTGCACCGCCACCCAGGCCGGCCAGTACTGGCTGCGCACCCGCGAGGACGACCGTGCCCGCGCCGTCGACGGCGCCGTCCGCCTCCCTGCCCCCGACCGTCTCCTCTCCGTGGACCGTGCATCCCGCGCCCTGGCCCGCCTCTGCGCCGCCTGGCTGACCGCCGACACCATCGACGAGACCGCCCGCACGCGCTTCACCGACGCCCACCGATCCCTGCGCACGCTCGTCGCCGACCACCCCGTGAATCCCCACCCCGGCTGCGCCCACTGCCCGGCCCGCTGCCTGTACGAACCCCAGGCGGCCCGGCACCTGCCGGCTTTGGCCGAGAAGCTCGCGGCCCGAGCCACCGCCCCCACCACAGCGTCCCAGCGCGCCCGCGCGTTGGAACGCGCCGTAGCCGAAGACCCGGCCCTGCACCCCGTCTGGACCGCACTCCCCGACCCCGCAGCCCGCCGCGACCTGCTCTACTGCCTGGTCACCCAGTCCGTGTCCCACGAAAACCAGCCGACCCCCGACGATGTCTTGAAAGCCCTGATCGCCGGCCCTGCCGTCCCGGACGCACGAGACTGAGCGCGGATGCGGTCCGGTGTACCGGGTCGGGGCACGTCATGACGTGCCATGGCGCGCCCCCTCGCCCAATGGGCTCACTGATCGAGTACGCGTCGGGGCCGACGGCCGAGGTTCGGTCGTCGGCCCCTGCTCACGACCGAAACGGGCCGCCGGCACGAGCACCTCGGGCTGTCGACGGCGAGCCGACGACCCATGGTCGTGCGCGGTCAGTAGCCGCTGCTGTGCTTTGCCGGGCTCCGCCGCCGCACTTGCAGTCCGCCAGGGGACCTGGGGTGCGGCCGCCTCCGCCGCGAAGAGCGTCCAGCGGTCTCGGTCGTCCCGGTCTCTGAGGGCTCTGAGGGCTCTCAGGGCGTCGGCGTGGTCGAGGACGCGCCGCCGCGCCTCTGGTTGCCGCGAGGGCCCCGGGGCGTCCGGGCGGGTGTGCCGGGCTGCTGCCGTCGGGTCCGTTGCCCAGCGCCCGCGCCGGGGATACGCCCGGCGTCCCCGGGCTCCGTGCCGGGGCGGCCCGGCAGGGCCCGCGACGGGGCTGCCGCCGGGCAGGATGTCGGTCACGTTCGAGCCGGATGCCGAGCGCGTGATCCTGGCGCCATTGCTCGGCCGATCGGACCAGCTCTCGGCCGACCCGGGCGAGGAAGCGGCCCATGTCTGCGAGGCGAGCCGAATTCTCGACCCCGCGGAGCGCGATTCGCGGGACGATGCCACGTTCCCGCAGCCGCGTCCGCAGGTGGTCGTAGTCGTGGCCCTTGTCACCGTGCGGCGTCCTCGCTGATCTATGCCTAAGGGCGAGCTCTCCTCCGAGGCTGCAGCCCGCTGTCGGTCTGTCGCGGAGGCCGGTGTGCCGGGCCCGCGCGCACCGCCGCCAGGACCGCGCGATGACCGCCCGGACCGGCGCCTCGACCAGCCCGTCCCGCGTGAACACGGCATGGGCCCGCCGCAGTTCGCGCGTACGCAGGGCCGGATCGGCGCCGCCCGGCAACGCCACCGACGGATCGCCCATGTCACCCTCCCGTCGTGCCGCGGAACCCGGAGCGCTCCATCGTCGTACCGGCTCCGGGCCCCGGCAAGCCGTACGTCGGCCACACCGCCCGGGCGGCGGGCCGGCCCCGCCGTGCCGCGCGGGAGGTCCGTGACGGAACCTCACCCGGCGGGCGGGACCTCCAGCGCCGAGGCCGGGTCCGGTGCCGACGGGCCCGCCGGCACCCACCGGTCCGCCTCGCGGCGGTACGGCCACCAGCGCCCCTCCCGGCCCAGCCGGAGCTGGCGGCCGCCACCCGCCTCCGTCCAGCGGGCACGCACCCGGCGGAGCACCGGAACCTCCTCGTCCGCCCAGGCCGCGGCCAGGGCCGCCCGGGCGCCGGCCAGCGTCTTCCGGTCCGGCGTCCAGTCGTCCTCCAGCGCCGCCAAACCAGGGGCCGCACCGAAGCCCCAGGCGAGTACGGCCAGTCGCATGTCGGCCCGGCTGCGTCCGGTAGCCGCGGCCAGACGGGAGCGGACCCGGACGTCATCGGCCTCGACCGTGAGGCGTACGGCGTCTTCGGCAAGCGTGAGCGGGGCCGGCGCGGCGCGGTCGGCGTGGTCCGGAGCCAGCGCCTCCGCCAGCAGCCGGTAGGCCTCGCTCGCGGCCGCCTGCGCCAGGAACTCCACCGCGTCCACGTCGATTCCCGGTTCGGCCTCGCCCTCGGTGTCCAGGGTCGGCGGCTGCCCCGGCGCGTCCGGCAGCCGGGGCGGCGGGGGCAGCGGCGGCAGCGGTCCGCGCGCCTCGTACGCCTGCGCCGCGGGCACCCCCGCGTCCGCGGCCGGCCCCCGCGGGGCCTGCGCACCCGCCGTGCTCCGCTCCTCCAGTTCGTCCACCAGCTCCCGCTCGTCCCGGCCGCGCAGGAGCAGCAGCACGAACGGGTCCTCGTCCAGCAGCCGGGCCACCTGGTAGCAGAGCGCGGCCGTGTGCGGGCAGTGGTCCCACTCGCCGCAGTCGCAGCGCGGATCGAGCTCCCCGATGCCGGGCAGCGGGTCCACCCCGGCGGCCGCCGCGTCCTCGGCCAGCTCCGGCGGCACCTCCCGGTCCAGCAGCGCCGCGATGTAGCCCGACTCCGCGGCCGCCAGTCCCAGCAGCCGGTCCCACTGCGCTGCCGTGAACTCCTGCACCAGCACGTCCGTGCGGTGCGCCGAGCCGTCCCGGTCGCGCACCACCGCGGTGAGCCCGCCGGGGCGCACCGTGACCGCGCCCACCGCGCTCGAGCGCGCGTACCGGCGTCCCTGGCGCAGCTGTTGCCCGTCGAGCGCGCTGTCCTCCAGGGCGCGCAGCCAGGCGTGGCCCCACCAGGTGCGGGCGAAGGCACGGCCGGGGGCGGGCGGCAGCGCCGGGAACGTCTTCTCGTGCCGCCCTTGCGGGTCGCGGGTGTTCATCGCTCACTCCCCGTGGGGCGCGCGGAGCGCCACGAGTTCGGCCAGTTCGGCATCGGTCAGTTCGGTCAGCGCGCCCTCGCCGCCCGCCAGGACGGAGTCGGCGAGCGCGCGTTTGCGCTCCAGGAGCCGGGCGATGCGGTCCTCGATGGTGCCCTCGGCGATGATCCGGTGGACCTGGACGGGCTGGGTCTGGCCGATGCGGTAGGCGCGGTCGGTGGCCTGTTCCTCCACGGCCGGGTTCCACCAGCGGTCGAAGTGGATGACGTGGCCGGCCCGGGTGAGGTTCAGGCCCGTGCCCGCCGCCTTCAGGGACAGCAGGAACACGGGGACCTCGCCCGCCTGGAAACGGTCGACGAGCTCCTCCCGGCGCGGCACCGGCGTCCCCCCGTGCAGGAGCTGCGAGGGGATCCCGCGTGCGGCGAGGTGTTTCTCGAGGATCCTGGCCATCGCCACGTACTGGGTGAAGACGAGGACCGAACCGCCCTCCGCCAGGATCGTGTCGAGGAGTTCGTCGAGCAGCTCCAGCTTGCCGGAGCGGGCGTCGGCCGCGGTGCCGGCGCCGGCGGTTCCCCGCTCCCGGTGCTCCCCGGAGCCGTGCTCGCCCAGGAAGTGGGCCGGGTGGTTGCAGATCTGTTTGAGGGAGGTCAGCAGCTTGACCACCAGACCGCGCCGCTCCATCCCGTCCGCCTCGGAGATCGCGGCGAGGGTCTCGCGCACGACGGCCTCGTAGAGCGCCGTCTGTTCGCGGCTGAGGGACACGGTGTGGTCGGTCTCGGTCTTGGGCGGCAGCTCGGGGGCGATGCCGGGGTCGGACTTCTTGCGCCGGAGCAGGAAGGGCCTTACGAGCGCGGACAGGCGGGCCGCCGCCTGCGGGTCGCGGCCGCTCTCGACGGGTTCGGCGTAGCGGGAGCGGAAGGTGCCGAGGCGTCCGAGGAGCCCCGGCGTGGTCCAGTCGAGGACGGCCCACAGCTCGGAGAGGTTGTTCTCGACGGGGGTGCCGGTCAGCGCCACGCGGGCGCGAGCCGGGAGAGTGCGCAAGGCTTTGGCCGTGGAGGAATGCGGGTTCTTCACGTGCTGGGCCTCGTCGGCCACGACCATGCCCCAGGCGGTGCCGGCGAGTACGGGGGCGTCCAGGCGCATCGTGCCGTAGGTGGTGAGCACGAAACCCCCACCGGAACCGGTGGAACCGGTGTCATCGGCGGAACCGGCGGAACCGGCGGAACCGGGGGAGCCGGTCAGGCCCGTGAGGCTGCGGCCGGGACCGTGGAAGCGGCGCACGGGGGTCCCGGGCGCGAACCTCGCGATCTCCCGCTGCCAGTTGCCCAGCAGCGAGGCCGGGCACACCACCAGGGTGGGCCCGGCGGTGGCGGGGTCCTCCCGGTTGCGGTGCAGGTGGAGCGCGATGACGGTGACGGTCTTGCCGAGGCCCATGTCGTCGGCGAGGCAGGCGCCGAGCCCGAGTGAGGTCATCCGGGCCAGCCAGCGCAGGCCGCGCAGCTGGTAGTCGCGCAGGGTGGCCCGCAGCTCGGGCGGTGCGGCGAAGTCGTCGTCGGCCGGCGGGTCGGCGGTGAGCCGCGCACGCAGCCGCTCCAGCGCACCGGTGGCCTCCACGTCGACCCGCTTGCCCCCGAACTCGGCCGACCCGGTGAGTACGGCGGCCAGCGCGTCCGCGGCCGCGACGTCGAGGTCCTGGCGGGCGCGGGCCCGGCGGGCTTCGGCCGGGTCGATCAGGACCCACTGGTCACGCAGCCGGACCAGGGGCCGCTTCGCCTCGGCGAGGTGGTCCAGCTCGGCGCGGGTGAGGTCGCCCTGGTCACCGAGGGCGTGGCGCCAGCTGAAGGAGAGCAGGGACCCGGGGGAGAGCAGGCCGGAGGGGATCCCGGGCCCCACGGGGTGAGCGGAGCCCGCGGGTTGGGGAGAACCGACGGGGTCGGGGGAGCCCACGACGGCGCGGGTGCGCAGGTCGCGGGCGAGTCCGCGCGGCCAGTGCACCTGGACGCCCTCGGCGGCCAGTGCGGCGGCGGCCTCGCCGAGCAGCTCCGTGACCTCGTCGTCGGCGAGCTCGACGGCGTCCGGCACGGCCGCGCCGAGCAGCGGGGTCAACGCGGGCCACAGCCGGGCGGCGCGGCGCAGCGCGCGGAGGGCGTCCATCCGCGCACCGGGAGGGAAGGCGGTCGCGGCGGCCCCGGATCCGGCCCAGACGTCCGTGGCGTCGGCGACCAGGGCGGAGTCGGCCGGGCCGTGCATCTGGAGGACGGCACGGAAGGAGGGCCCGCCGGCCGCGGGGGCTCCGCCGGCCCCGCTCTGGTCGCGGGCCTCGTCGGGGGTATGACCGAGGCTCTGGTCGAGCTCGATCCGCAGGGAGATCCGTACCCCGGCGTCATGGCCGGCGGCCACCTCGGCGGCCCAGTCGCGCAGCTCGGGGTGGAGGCGCGGTGGCCGGGCGGCGAAGGCCGGTCCGCCGGCGGCTTCGGCGGCGGCGGGGGAGCGCGGGAGGGTGTCGGCGACGGCGTCGAGGAAGGCGCGCAGCAGCGGCTCCGGGGTGGGCAGCCGCGGCGGCCCGTCCACGTCCAGCGGGACGCAGTGGGCGCCGGGCGGCATGGCGGCGGCCAGTTCCCGGACCTCGTCGAGGTCGGCCGCCTCCAGCGGGCCGATCCGCCAGGCGTCGTGGCCGGCGGGGCTCAGCCCGGGCAGGAGCCGGCCCCGTGCGGCGAACCGCAGGGCGAGCAGCGCGGCGGCGCCCCAGAACGCCGCGCCGGAGCTGTCGGAGCCGTCGGGGCCGGCTGCCCCCGCGGCGGCCCGGGCGCGCGTGAGCAGGGGCAGGGCCTCGGCGACGGGCAGGACGAGCGCGGTCACGCGGGTTAGGCGCAGGTCGGGGGTGACGACGGTGAGTTCCTCGACGCCGCCGGCCACGGCAGCGGCACCCGCCACGGCAGCGGCACCCGCCTCGGCACTGGCACCCGCCTCGGCTTCGGCATGGGCATCGGCCTCGGCCCCGCCGCGGGCGGCGTCGACGGACTCACCCTCCACCGGCCACAGGGCGATCCGGCCGGTGCGGGCCGGGTCGCCGGGGAGGAAGACGGCGGAGTGGTGGAAGGGGCCGGAGTTATGGGAGCGGCGCACGCATTCCTCAAAGTTGACTACCGGGGGCAAGGCGGCCGAGAGTACCCCACCGCGGCGGCCCGGCGGCGGGGACGGGCCGTGAACCGGACGACTCCGAAGACCGCCCGGGGTCGGGGAACGCGCGGTCGCGGCGGCACGTTGAGGGGGTAGTGGTCGACGGCAGAAGGAGGTGTCCGCAGATGTCCACGAGCGGAAAGGTCGCGGTTGCCGGAGTCGTGGCAGCCATCGTGTTGTTCTGGACGGTGGGGTTCTGGGCCGGTCTGCTGGTCCTGATCGGAGTGCCGGCTGCGGCCTACCTCCTGCTGGACTCCTCCCAGCGTCGTCGTGTGCGCGGTCTGTCCAGGAAGCAGATCGGCCGCTGACGGCGGCCCGGAGAGCATCGGCCCAGGTCACGCGGGCCTGACCGGGCCCCCTTGGCCTGACCGGGCACCCCGTGCCTGACCGGGTACCCCATGGAGAGGCCGGGCTCCGGGTGCGGTGCGGAGCCCGGCAGGTGCGGCCGCGGGGCGGGTCTTTCGGTGTGGCGAGGGGTCGAGGGGTTTCGGCGTGTCCCCGCCGGGCGGCGGGATCAGGCGGCGTCGCTCGCGGTGGCCGGCTCGAGGTCCGCTTCGAGCAGCATCTGGGACGCGTGGTCCACCAGGTGCCGGAGTACCTGCAAGTAGGTCCCGTCGCCGCCCAGTTCGTCCAGGATGCGGTAGGCCTCCGCGCGGAAGCCGTCGATCTCCGCCCGGTAGCGGTCGAGGGCGACGGGCGTCCGCAGGAGGCTCGCGAGTTCCGCCCTGGCCGGAATCGAGTGTGCGGCGGCGGAGCACAGCCCCAGCATGTGCTCGCGGGAAGCGGGCGAGGCGTCCTCCAGCACCGAGGCGAGCAGGTACGTCACCGTGCCGTTGAGCAGGTCCTCGTCACGACCGGACAGGATGTCTTCCTGGTCGTTGAAGATTTGCCACAGGATGCCGAAGACGTAGCCGAATTCACGCCACAGCTCCACCTTCTCCGCCGTCGTGCCCGAGAATATCGCGGCCATTGCCGTGATCATTCCGAAAGGTGCGCCGGATTTGCCGCGATACGTCTCGATCACCGATTTGCGCGAGGCGCTGCAGATGTCCCCGCACATGTCATCGATCTGACCGTCGACGCCAATGATCCACCCGTTCAGGATCTCCGTTATCAGCGCGCTGCGCGCCCCCTCCGGAAGTTCCTGTGACAGGACGATCTGAATGGGGAGCGCGTTACCCGTGATGACGGAGGCGAGCAGCGCCTCGTTCTCGGTGAGCTCGCCGCAGATCGACGTGCCGTTCGCGTCCGCCAGATCATCGAGGTAGCAGGCCGAGGTCCACCACAGGAGGTGCACGGCGGACAGCGGGATGGCCGGCCCGGGATTTCCCGTCTCTATGGCGTGCGTGAGCAGAGGCAGCACCGAGAGGGGATGTCTCAGTTTCCTTTGCTCCAAGAGCTTGGCCACCGTGTTCCGTGTGGTGCCCGCCAGCGGACCGAGCCGCTTCAGGGCGGTTTCGATCTCCGCATCGATGTCTTGTGCGACTTCCCGGTGCAGATCCAGGTACGACATGGAATTCAAGAGCGGCCTCCGTCGTGGAATGGGCTGAAGGGGTGAGGTGCGCACCCTTTGAGCCGCGTGACTGGCCGATTCGATCATTCCGGAGGAAGGGGATCCAGAGCGATTTTCAGTCCGTCTGGCCGATTCTTTTCGGTCATGGGTTGTTGCCGCCGGTGGCGCCGGCCCGCCCGGCGCCGGCGAACTGCCCGGTAATGGCCGTGGATCAAGGCCGACGCCCATGTCGTCCGCCGCGGTCCACCCCGTGGCCCGAACTCGGCCCTGTCCCCCCTCGGATCGGGGGCCGGTTCCCTCCACCTCGTCCGGTCCCACCAGGTGGACATCCGCAGCGCTTCAGGACGGTCGGACCGCGACCCGGTCCAGCGCCGTCAACAGCTCCGGCAGGCCCGGATCCCCCTCGCGGGGGACGGTGAGGACCTCGCTCGGCTCCTCGTCCAGCAGGACGAAGGCGGCGTCGCCGGTCCGTCCCACCAGCGACCAGCCCGGCCCGTCCACCCGCAGGGTGCGCGCCCCCTCGCCGGCGAAGGAGGACCGCACCCGGCCCGGCGGCGGTGGGGTCCGCGTGTACTCCAGGGCCTCCTCCAGTGCCCGGGCGAGCCCGGGGTGCGCGGCGGCCGCCGCCCCGCCGTCCGTGGCCTCGCGCTCGCGCCAGTCCGACCACTCCCGCGCGATCTGATCCGCGCCCATCCGGCGCTGCACCGGCCCCCACGCCTCCGCGGAGGGCGGCGCCAGCGGAACACGCCCCGTGCCGTCCGCACCCTGCTCCGGATCGTGCGGCTCGGGGATCCCGGCCGCCGCGACCGACAGCTCCAGCGGCCAGCCCGCCAGTGAGACCACGATCGACCGCTCGTCGGGGGACAGGTCGTACTCCATCCCGCAGTCCCAGGAGGCGATGGCCGTGGCCACGAGCGAGACGTCGTCCACGACGACCGTCCAGCGCGCGCCCTCCTCGTCCTGGCCGAGCACCAGCCCGTACCCGTCCCCGACCGGGGGCACGCCCAGCAGGGAGCAGGCCTCGGGGAAGTCGTCGCCCAGGATGCTGGGGAACTGCGCGGGCGTCAGCAGTACGGCGGTCAGCACGTACAGGGAGCCGCCACCCTCGTCGTCGGACACCTGGCCTCCTGGTAGCTCTTTCGTCGGCGCACCTTAACCAGCGGGTAACCCGTGCGTCGAGAGCTGGCGGGCGACGATTTCCAAGGCTGCTACCTGCACGTAGAGTTGGGAACCCGCCACAGAAAGGGACACCCGGTGCAGCGTTACGACCGGCTGAGGGAAATCCTCCGTCTCGACCCCGACAAGGACTTCCTCGCCATCTACCGGCTCACCGCCACCTACGAGTTCCCCTGGGACTTCACCCGGGCCCTGGAACTCGCCCTCTTCCGGACATATGCCGTGCCCAGCATCGGCGGTCTGCTGGCCGAGACCGCCGAGTTCATCGACCGGACCCAGAAGCGGTACGACGACACGGCGCTGCTCCTCGACGCGGTCGTCGAGCACGGCTTCGAGAGCGACACCGCGCGCACCGCGATCCGCCGCGTCAACCAGATGCACCGCAGCTACGACATCTCCAACGAGGACATGCGCTACGTCCTGTCCACTTTCGTGGTCATCCCGGCGCGCTGGCTCGACGCCTACGGCTGGCGCACGCTCACCCACCACGAGCGCCGGGCCTGCGCGAACTACTACGCCACCCTCGGTCGCCACCTGGGCATCACGGACATCCCGGACTCCTACGAGGAGTTCGAAGAGGCCTTGGACACCTACGAGGAGGCGCACTTCGGCTGGGACGAGGGAGCCCGCAAGGTCGCCGACTCCACGCTCGACCTGATGGCCTCCTGGTACCCGGCCCCGCTCGCCCCCGCCGTGCGCCGCGCGAGCCTCGCCCTCCTCGACGAGCCGCTGCTCGGCGCCTTCCGGTACGAGGCCCCGCGCCCCCGGATCCGGCGGCTGGTCCACGGCGCCCTGCGGCTGCGCGGGCGTGCGGTGCGCCTGCTGCCGCCGCGCCGGGAGCCGCACTACGCCCGCCAGAACCCGGAGATCAAGGGCTACCCCGACGGCTACGACGTCGGTGAGCTCGGGACGTTCCCGGTGCCGGGCTCGGGCGGCTGCCCCGTTCCCCACCCCCGCCGGCCCGCCGGAGCGGAAGCACAGCCTCCGGCCTGATCCCGGGGGCGTCCGCGGATCCCGGGCGCGGAGGCGACGTAGGAACGCATGTCACGGGTGGCGCACGGCCAGCACCAGGAAGCGGTCGTCCTCGTCGGCGTACGAGGTCATCTCCCAGCCGGAACCCGCCAGCAGCGGGCCGAGGTTGTGCTCGGCCCGCAGGTCCTCGGGGGTCAGCTCGCGGCCGTGGCGCGCGGCGAGGGCCGCTCGCCCGATCGGGTGAAAGAGGGCGAGCCGGCCGCCGGGGCGGACCACCCGGGCGAGCTCGCTCAGGTTCGCCCCGGGGTCGGGCAGGTGGGCGATGAGCCCGGCGGCGAACACCGCGTCCAGCACCCCGTCGCGCAAGGGCAGCCGGGCCACGTCGGCGAGCAGCAGGGCGCCCTCCGCACCCCGCCCGGCCCGCTGCGCGGCGGCCAGCATCTGCGGGGTGAGGTCGGCGCCGAGCACCGTTCCGCCGGGTCCCACGGCGGCCCGCAGCGCGGTCATCGCCCGGCCCGTGCCGCAGCCCGCGTCGAGCACGCGGTCGCCGGTCCGCAGCCCGAACTCGGCCACGGCGGTGGTGAAGGCGGGGCCGTCGCCGGGGAACTTGCGGTCCCAGTCGGCGGCGCGCGCCCCGAAGAACTCCTGCACGTGCGTGTGGTCTTCGCTCATGCGCCCATGATCCCGCACCGGCGTGCGCCCGCGTGCCTGCGGACCGTGCGCAAGGTGGCACGTGGTGTGATCGAAGATGAACGTAGCTCTGTCATATTCCAGCAGTTACAGCGTCTTTCGGAATGCGCCCCCTGTTCGCACTCTCACCCGGACTAGCGTCCGGTGGCCATGGGACACCTGGGACATCTGGACCACGCCGCCTACGGGTGGCTCACACCCGTGCTGTCATACGTGATGGCATCGATCGGCGCCGCCCTCGGCCTGCGCTGCACCGTCCGCGCGCTCGCCGCCACCGGCGCCTCCCGCCGCAACTGGCTCCTCACCGCGGCCTCCGCCATCGGCACCGGCATCTGGACGATGCACTTCGTCGCGATGCTCGGCTTCGAGGTCAACGGCACCGAGATCCACTACAACGTGCCGCTCACCATCCTCAGCCTGCTCGTCGCCATGCTCGTCGTCGGCGCCGGGGTCTTCGCCGTCGGCTACGGCAAGGAGCGCGGCCGCTCGCTCGTCCTGGGCGGTCTCACCACCGGACTGGGCGTCGCCAGCATGCACTACCTGGGCATGGCGGCCCTGCGGCTGCACGGCGAGGTCTCCTACGATCCGCTCACCGTGGCCCTCTCCGTGGTCATCGCCGTGATCGCGGCCACCGCAGCCCTGTGGGCCGCGCTCAACATCAAGTCACCGGTGGCCGTCGCCGTCGCCTCGCTCGTCATGGGCGCCGCGGTCAGCAGCATGCACTACACCGGGATGGCGGCCGTCGCGGTCGGCGTCACCCCCTCGGACGCGGCCCTGCCCGGCGCCACGGCCATGCAGTTCATCTTCCCGCTCGCCGTGGGCCTGGGCTCCTACCTGTTCATCACCGCCGCCTTCGTCGCGCTCTCCCCGACGGCCGACGAAAGGGCCGCGTCCGCTTCGGCCGCCCGGCATCTCGGGGAGCACCCCGTGACCGCCCACTGAGCCGGCCGGGCTCCCGCGCTCCCGCCCCCCTCGCGGCCGCGGGTCCCGGTCCGTGGGCTCCGCCGCCGCTTCACCCGCACCGAACCACCGTCGCCACCGCCACCACTGCTGCCGCCGCCACCGTCGCCGCACGCGCAGGCACCACCCGGAACGAGGAGCCCATGCGAACACCCCGCAGAAGACCGGAAGCAGCGGCGCCGCGGCTGCCCGCGCCCCCGGCACGCGGCCGCCGGGCCCACGCCGGACCGCCCGCCGAGGAAACGGCGGAACACCAGTCCCACCAGCCCCTCCCGGGTGCCCAGGCTGCCCCGCGCGCACGCGGCTTCCGGCCGCGGCTGCGCCCCGCCACCGTCCGCGCGAAGATCGTCTCGCTGCTGATGGTCCCGGTCGTCTCGCTCCTCGCGCTCTGGGCCTTCGCCACCGTCACCACCGCCCAGGACATCGCCCGCCTCAGCCGCGTCCACCAGACCGACGCGGAGATACGCACGCCCGTCGCCGCCGCCGTCACCGAACTCCAGGCCGAGCGGCGGGCCGCCGTCCGGCTCCTCGCCGACCCCGCCGCCGACCCGGGCGCGCTGGACCAGCAGGCCCGCCGCACCGACAGCGCAGTCCGGCGGCTGCGGCTCGGCGACCGCCACACCGTCGCCGACTCCGGCGACTACCGCTCCGACATCGTGGTCCGCCTGGGTGAGTTCGTCGTCGCCGCCGAGGCCCTGGGATCGGCCCGCAAGGACATCACCGACCGCCGCGCCACCCCCGAGGCGGCCTACGAGATCTACACCCGCGTGGTCGACTCCGCCTTCGCCGTGGGCGGGGCGCTGACCGGCGGCGAGGACGCCGAACTCGGCCCCGACGCCCGGGTCCTGCTCGAATTCGCCCGCGCCGGGGAACTCCTGTCGCGGGAGGACGCCCTGCTCGCCCTGCCGGGCCCGCGCAACGCCGAAACGCTTCGGCTGCTGACCGGCGCCATCGAGTCCCGCCGCAGCCTCACCGACTCCGCCGCCCGCGACCTCCCCGCCGACCAGCAGGCCGCATGGGAGGCCGTCGCCAAGAGCGCCGCCTACGCCGACCTCACCGGCGCCGAGGACCGGGCCCTGTCCGCCGGCACCTCCAAGGACAGCCGGGGGGCACCCGCCGGCTGGGAGGCCGCGCACGCCGGCATCGGTGCCTCGATGCGGGAGATCGAGGAGGCCGCGCACGCCACTGCCGCCGACCGCGCCGACCCGTTCGCCGAAGGGGCGCTCAGCCCGGCCGGCGCCGCCGTACTGCTGGGCCTGGCGGCCGTCGCCGCCTCGCTCGTCATCTCCGTACGGATCGGCCGCGCACTGGTCGTGGAACTCGTCTCGCTGCGCAACACCGCCCTGGAGATCGCCCACCGCAAACTCCCGCAGGCGATGGAACGGCTGCGCGCCGGCGAGGACATCGACGTCACCGCCGAGACCCCGCCCGGGCCGCCCGCCGACGACGAGATCACCCAGGTCGGCGAGGCGCTCGGCACCGTCCACCGGGCCGCGCTCAGCGCCGCCGTCGAGCGGGCGGAACTGGCCAGCGGAATCTCCGGCGTCTTCGTCAACCTCGCGCGCCGCAGTCAGGTCCTCGTGCACAAGCAGCTCACCCTGCTCGACTCGATGGAACGGCGCGCCGACGACCCGAACGAGCTCGGCGACCTCTTCCGCCTCGACCACCTCACGACCCGGATGCGCCGGCACGCCGAAAGCCTGATCATCCTGTCGGGCGCGGCCCCGGGCCGTGCCTGGCGGATGCCCGTCCCCCTCACGAACGTCGTACGGGCCGCGGTCTCCGAGATCGAGGAGTACCCGCGCATCGAAGTCCGCCAGCTCGCCGAGGCCGCGGTGGTCGGGGGCGCCGTCGCCGACCTCACCCACCTGCTCGCCGAACTCATCGAGAACGCCGCACAGTTCTCCCCTCCGCACACCAAGGTCCGGGTCAGCGGCGAACCCGTCGGCGCCGGCTACGTCCTGGAGGTCGAGGACCGCGGGCTCGGCATGGGCCGCGAATCCCTCGGCGACGCCAACCGGCGCATCGAGCAGTCCGAGGCGCTCGACCTCTTCGACAGCGACCGGCTCGGTCTCTTCGTGGTCAGCCGCCTCGCCGCCCGCCACGGAGTGAAGGTGCACCTGCGGACGTCGCCGTACGGCGGCACCACCGCGGTGGTGCTGCTGCCGAACTCGATGCTCCAGGGCGCCCTCACCGGCGGCGCGCCCGGCTCCGGCCCCGGCCCCGCTCCCGCTTCCGCACCTGCTCCCGGCTCCGGCCCCGGCCCCGGTCACGAACGGTCGGCCGCGGCGGCGCCGCCGCAGTCGCAGGCGCCGCCCGCCATGGCCGTCGTACGGGAGGACGCGCGCGGCTCGGCGGTACGGGAGGACGCGCGCGACATCCCGGCCCCGGAGCGGACCCCCGCACCCGAGGAGCCGCGCCCGGCCCCGGTGGCCCCGCTGCGGCCGCGCGGTCCCGGCGGCGCGGCGGCCCGTACCCAGGCGTCGACCCCCTCCGCCGCTTCCGCCTCCTCCGCGCCCTCGGGCCCGGCGGGCCCGTCGGCCCACCCCGCCCGGTCGACCTCTACGGCCCCTTGGGTCCCTTCGGCCCCTTCGGCCTCTTCGGCCCCTTCGGCCTCGGTGACGGAGCTGCCGCGGCGGGTGCGCCAGGCCAGCCTCGTCCCGCAGCTCCGTGAGGCCCCCGCCCCGAAGGCCCCGGCCGGGGGCCGCCTCCCCGAGGACCCGCCGGGCCGCAGCCCCGAGCAGGCCCGGGACCGGATGGCGGCGTACCGGGCCGGCTGGGTCCGAGGCGCCGAGGAGAACTCCCCCCACGCAGGCAGCGAAGGAGAACTGTGATGATCGAACACCAGAGGATCGGCCTCGACGGCGTGCACAGGTCCGGCGAACTGGACTGGCTGCTGGACGACATGGTGCGCCGGGTCCGAGAGGTCCGGCACGCCGTGGTCCTCTCCAACGACGGGCTGGCGGTCGGCGCCTCCAGCGCGCTCAGCCGGGAGGACGCCGAGCACCTGGCGGCGGTGGCCTCCGGCTTCCACAGCCTGGCCAAGGGCGCGGGCCGGCACTTCCACGCCGGGGGCGTGCGCCAGACGATGGTCGAGATGGACGAGGGCTTCCTCTTCGTCGCGGCCGCCGGGGACGGCTCCTGCCTCGCCGTGCTCAGCGCCGCCAGTGCCGACATCGGTCTCATCGCCTACGAGATGGCCCGGCTGGTGAAGCGGGTCGGCGAGCACCTCTACACGCCGCCCCGGTTCGCGGCGCGGCCGCCGGCCGCCGGCTGAGGGCGGCGGTCCGGGACATGAACGGCCAGTGGTACGACGCCGAAGCGGGCCCGCTCGTCCGCCCGTACGCCATGACCGGCGGGCGTACGAAGCCGGGACCCCACGGGGTGCGCTTCGACCTGATCGCCCTGGTCGTGGTGGACCCGGAGGGCACGGACGAGGCGGCCGAATCGTTGCTCGGCCCCGAGCACCGGGCGTTGCTCGGACTCTGCCGGTCCGAGACCCAGTCGGTGGCGGAGCTCGCCGCCGACGCCGACCTGCCCGTGGGGGTGGTCCGGGTCCTCCTCGGGGACCTGCTGGAGGGCGGTCACGTCAAGGTGAGCCGGCCGGTACCGCCCGCGCAGCTGCCGGACGAGCGGATTCTGCGTGAAGTCATCGAGGGATTGCGAGCGCTTTGATGGGACAGCAAGACAACGGACCTGCCGGAACGGGCCCGCGCCCGGACGTCGATGTGGACGTGGACGTGGACCTGGATCCCGACCCCGGGGATGACGACGAACTGGCTTCGCTCGCACTGAAGATCCTCGTGGCGGGCGGCTTCGGCGTCGGCAAGACCACGCTGGTGGGTGCGGTGAGCGAGATCCGGCCGCTGCGGACGGAGGAGCTGCTGAGCGAGGCGGGCGAACTGGTCGACGACACCGACGGCGTGGCCCAGAAGACGACGACGACCGTGGCCATGGACTTCGGGCGGATCACCATCCGGTCCGGGCTGTCGCTGTACCTGTTCGGCACCCCCGGGCAGGACCGGTTCTGGTTCCTGTGGGACGAGTTGTCGCAGGGCGCGCTCGGCGCGGTGGTGCTCGCCGACACGCGGCGGCTGGAGGACTGCTTCCCGGCGGTGGACTACTTCGAGCACCGGCGCATCCCCTTCGTGGTGGCCGTCAACTGCTTCACGGACGCACGGCGGTACGGGGCGCACGACGTGTCGCGGGCGCTGGACCTCGACCAGGGGACGCCGGTGGTGCTGTGTGACGCGCGGGACAAGGACTCGGGGAAGGAAGTGCTGATCAGGCTGGTCGAGTACGCCGGGCGGGTGCACACCGCCCGGCTGCTCGACTCGGTGGAGCCGCAGGCCGATTCCGTGTGAGGGGCCCGCGGCCGCGGCTCCGCCGACCGGTCAGTCCGCGATGCCGGCGAGGGCGATCACCTTGTCGATCGGGACCCGCACGAGGAGCTCGCTCGGGACGGCATTGCGGCGACCGAAGGCCTCGGCGCGCTCCTCGCCCATGTAGCGGGCGCCGATGCGCGTCGCCCAGCCGAGCAACTCGTCGGCGTCGTCGGCGTATCCGGTGATCTCGGCGCGGCCCTGGAGCACGACGTACGAGAAGGGCGGCTGGTCGTCGTCCACGCAGAGCGCGACCCGGCCGTCACGGGCCAGGTTGCGCCCCTTGACGGTGTCCTTGCCGGTGTTGAACACGAAGGAATCTCCGTCGAGCACGAACCAGATGGGAGCGATGTGGGGGCTCCCGTCCTCGCGGACGGTGGAGAGCTTTCCGGTGCGGGTGGAGTGGGAGACGAATGCCCGCCATTCCTCTTGAGTCATCTTCTTCGCCATGGAGACATCCTCCTTGCCCGAAAGGCGCTGGTGGGGAAGGCTTGCGACACGAGTTACGAGGGGTGGGGGCGCGGCCGGGTCGGCCACGTCGACGGGGAGGGGCTGGGAATGGCACTGGACAAGCAACTGGACTGGCTGCTGGACGACCTGACGCGCAGGGTCCAGCAGGTGCGGCACGCGGTGGTGCTGTCCAACGACGGCCTGGTGACCGGGGCGAGTGCGGGACTGGCGCGGGAGGACGCCGAGCACCTGGCGGCCGTCGCGGCCGGTCTGCAGAGCCTGGCGAAGGGGTCCGGGCGGCACTTCAGGGCCGGCGAGGTCCGCCAGACGATGATCGAGTACGACGAGGGGGTCCTCTTCGTCATGGCGGCGGGGGCCGGCAGCTGCCTGTGCGTGCTGAGCGCGGCCGAGGCGGACATCGGTCAGGTCGCGTACGAGATGACGCTGCTGGTCAACCGGGTGGGCGAGCACCTGGGCGTCGCGGAACGGCGCATCACCGGCGGCTGATCCGGCGGCTGATTCCGGCGGCTGATTCCGGCGGGGGGTGCGGGCGCTCCGGAGAGTTATCCACAGGCGGCGCGGATGTCGTTGCGCTGGGTTACGGTCTTCACACAGAGTAATCGCTGCTCGTGGGGGAGGACCGTGATGATGCAGATGGGGACCGTGCTGCGGGACGTCGAAGTGGCCGTGCGCGCGGGGCGGGAGGCGGCTGCCGAAGGCGCCGACGGTGACGCCGGAGTACTGGTGGGCGGCGTGCAGGCCGCAGGGGAACTGGGTCTGACCCGAGGCGAGTTCGCCCGGGCGGTCCAGCTGGGGATGGTGCGGTCGGCGCGGCCGACCGCGGGCGGGGCCGCGCGATACGCACGGGCGGAGCTGGACCTGGCCAGGTCGGCCGCGGGCGGAGCGGACGCACTGCGCGAGCGGGTCGAGGCCGTCGCCGGAGCGGAGGCCGGGGCCGGGGTGCTCGGGATCGGCCCGAGCCGGTTCACCCGCCTCGCGCGCTGCGGGCACGTCACCCCGGTGGGCTACCGGATCAACCGGTACCGGGCCGTGGTGTGGCTCTATCTGGCCGCGGAACTAAGGGCGTTCGCGTCGCGTGAGCCCGGGATGCTGCGAGGGACCGCGCCGGAGGCCGACCGGGAGCTGATGGCGGCCAAGGAGGACCTGCGCCCGCGCAGGTGGCGGGGGCGGCACGTCGGGCTGCTGCTGAGACGTACCGCCGACCCCTGGGAGCGCGCCGCCGTACTGGCCTCCGTGCTGCCGGAGGAGGAGCTGCGGGCCGCCGTGCCCGACCCGGGGGAGCGGATCGTCCTGGCCGCGCTCGCACCGCCCCCGCCCTACGGGCATCCGCAGGTGCCGGCGTCCGCCGCGGTGGCGCTGCGGCTGCTGAAGGCGGGGCCGCCGGAGGAGGTCCACTGGTATCGCAGCAGTCTGGACTTCGCCCTGACGGGGGCGCGGGGTCAGTCGAAGTCGACGGGGGAGAGCGGGCCGACGTAGACCCACGCTCCCGCCTCGCGCGAGAAGCTGCTGTGCTCGTGCAGCGAGCCGGTGTGCCGGCCCTCGCGGTAGTGGGCGCGGAACTCCACCGAGCCCTCCGTCTCGAACATCCCGCCGCGCTCGGTGGCGAGGATCTCCAGCCGCTCCCAGCGCTGCCCCGGGTCCAGGTCGAGATGGGCGGGACGGGTCGAGGGGTGCCAGGAGCGCAGCAGGTAGGCGGTGTCGCCGACGGCGAAGGCGCTGAACCGGGAGCGCATCAGGCGCTCGGCGGTGGGTGCCTGCTGGGCACCGGAGTGGAAGCGGCCGCAGCACTCCGGGTACGCGGCGGGCAGCCCGCAGGGGCAGGGAACGGCGGGGGTGGGCATGGGCGTGCTCAGTTCTTCGGGGCGGGCTCGGACGGCCGGGCGGGATCGGCCGGCTTGGCGGGGTACGGACGGAAGAGGCCCTCCTGGACCACGGAGACCAGCAGCCTGCCCTCCACGTCGTAGATGCGGCCCCGGGCGAGACCGCGACCGCCGTGCGCGATGGGCGACTCCTGGTCGTACAGGAACCACTCGTCCGCCCGGAACGGCCGGTGGAACCACATGGCGTGGTCGAGCGAGGCCATGTCGAAACCGCGCATCCCCCAGAGGGGTTCCACGGGGATGCGCACGGCATCGAGGAGGGTCATGTCACTGGCGTAGGTGAGGGCGCAGGTGTGCACGAGCGGGTCGTCGCCCAGCGGGCCGACCGCGCGCATCCACACCGCGCTGCGGGGGTCGGCGCCCTTGAGCTCCTCGGGAGTCCAGCGGAGCCGGTTCACGTACCGGATGTCGAAGGGCTGGCGGCGGGCCATCCGCTCCAGGGCCTCCGGCAGCGCCCCGAGGTGCTCGCGGATCTCGTCCGCGACCTTGGGGAGCGTGTCCGGGTGGGGGACGTGGTGAGGAGGCAGCTGGTGCTCGATGCTGCCCTCCTCCGGATGATGGAAGGAGGCGGTGAGATTGAAGATCGTCTTGCCCTGCTGGACCGCGGTGACCCGGCGCGTGGTGAAGGAACGCCCGTCGCGCACCCGCTCCACCTGGTACACGATCGGCACCCCGGGGATCCCGGGGCGCAAGAAGTACGCGTGCAGCGAGTGGACCGGGCGGTCGCTCTCGACGGTGCGGCCCGCCGCCACCAGCGCCTGGCCGGCGACCTGGCCGCCGAACACGCGCTGGAGGGACTCCTGGGGGCTTGCGCCGCGGAAGATGTTGACCTCGATCTGCTCCAGATCGAGCAGATCGACCAGTCTCTCGGCGGGGTTCGTCATCAGAGGATCTCCACAGTCGGGTCCGGGCGGGTGTCCGGGCGGGCCGGCGGAAGGCCGGAGCGGGTCAGCGGGCGCCGAGCTCGCCGACCGAGGTGACCCGGATGACGGCCCGGCCCTCCTCGTCGGAGGCCGCGAGGTCGACCTCGGCACTGATGCCCCAGCCATGGTCGCCGTTGGGGTCGGCGAAGGTCTGGCGGACGCGCCACAAGCCGTGCGCCGCGTCCTCCTCGATCTGCAGCAGCCTGGGGCCGCGCGCGTCGGGGCCGGTGCCCAGGTCGTCGTACTCGTCCCAGTACCCGTCCATGGCCTCGCCCCAGGCGTCGGCGTCCCAGCCGGACTCGGCGTCCAGCTCGCCCAGCACGTTGACGTGGTCGAGGGCGGCCAGCTCCACCCGGCGGAACATCGCGTTGCGGACCAGGACGCGGAAGGCGCGCGCGTTCGCGGTGACCGGCTTGACCTGGTCGGCCTTCTCCTGGGCCTGCTCCGCCGTCTCCACCTCGGGGTTCGCCAGCTGCTCCCACTCGTCGAGCAGGCTGGAGTCGACCTGGCGGACCAGTTCGCCGAGCCATTCGATCAGGTCCTGGAGGTCCTCGGACTTGAGGTCGTCCGGGATGGTGTGGTCGAGCGCCTTGAAGGCGCTCGCCAGGTAGCGCAGCACGATGCCCTCGGTGCGGGCCAGCTCGTAGAAGGAGGTGAACTCGGTGAAGGTCATCGCGCGTTCGTACATGTCGCGGATGATCGACTTCGGGGAGACGGGGTGGTCGCGCACCCACGGGTGGCTCTTGGCGTACACGTCGTAGGCGTGGAGGAGCAGCTCTTCGAGCGGCTTGGGATAGGTGACCTCCTGGAGCCGCTCCATCCGCTCCTCGTACTCGATGCCGTCGGCCTTCATCTGGCCCACCTGGATACCGCGCTCCTTGTTCTGCTGCGCGGCCAGGATCTGGCGCGGGTCGTCCAGCGTGGACTCCACCACGGACACCATGTCCAGCGCGTAGGAGGGGGACTCGGGGTCCAGCAGGTCGAAGGAGGCCAGCGCGAAGGTGGACAGCGGCTGGTTGAGCGCGAAGTCCTGCTGGAGGTCGACGGTGAGCCGGATGGTGCGGCCCTCGGCGTCCGGGGTGTCGAGCTTCTCGACGACACCGCCGTCCAGCAGCGAGCGGTAGATCGCGATGGCCCGGCGGATGTGCCGGATCTGCGCCTTGCGGGGCTCGTGGTTGTCCTCGAGGAGGTGCCGCATCGCCTTGAAGGCATCGCCCGGCCGGGCGATGACCGAGAGCAGCATGATGTTGGTGACCTTGAAGCGCGAGGTCAGCGGCTCCGGGTCGGCGGCGATGAGCTTCTCGAAGGTGGTGTCCGACCAGGCGACGAAGCCCTCCGGGGCCTTCTTGCGCACCACCTTGCGGCGCTTCTTCGGGTCGTCGCCCGCCTTCGCGAGGGCCTTCTCGTTCTCGATGACGTGCTCGGGCGCCTGCGCGACCACGTAGCCCGCCGTGTCGAAGCCGGCCCGGCCGGCGCGGCCGGCGATCTGGTGGAACTCACGGGCGCGCAGCGTCCGGACCCGGTTGCCGTCGTACTTGGTGAGCGCGGTGAACAGCACCGTACGGATCGGGACGTTGACGCCGACCCCGAGGGTGTCCGTACCGCAGATGACCTTCAGCAGACCGGCCTGGGCGAGCTTCTCCACCAGGCGGCGGTACTTGGGCAGCATGCCGGCGTGGTGCACGCCGATCCCGTGCCGGACGTAGCGGGAGAGGTTCTGGCCGAACTTGGTGGTGAAGCGGAAGTTGCCGATCAGGTCCTGGATCCTGTCCTTCTCCTCGCGGGTGCACATGTTGATGCTCATGAGCGACTGCGCCCGCTCGACCGCCTGGGCCTGGGTGAAGTGCACGATGTAGACCGGAGCCTGCCGGGTCTCCAGCAGCTCGGTGATCGTGTCGGTGATCGGCGTGGTGACGTACTCGTAGGACAGCGGGACGGGCCGGGTCGCGGAGCGCACCACGGTGGTGGGCCGTCCGGTGCGCCGGGTCAGGTCCTCCTCGAACCGCTTCATGTCGCCGAGGGTCGCCGACATCAGGACGAACTGCGCCTGCGGCAGCTCCAGCAGCGGGATCTGCCAGGCCCAGCCGCGGTCCGGCTCGGCATAGAAGTGGAACTCGTCCATCACGACCTGGCCGATGTCGGCGTGCTTGCCGTCGCGCAGGGCGATGGAGGCCAGCACCTCGGCGGTGCAGCAGATCACCGGGGCGTCCGCGTTCACGGAGGCGTCGCCGGTCAGCATGCCGACGTTCTCGGTTCCGAAGAGCTTGCACAGGTCGAAGAACTTCTCCGACACCAGCGCCTTGATCGGGGCGGTGTAGAAGGTGACCTTGTCCTGGGCCAGGGCCGTGAAGTGCGCGCCGGCCGCGACGAGGCTCTTGCCGGAGCCGGTCGGGGTGGACAGGATCACGTTCGCCCCGGAGACGACCTCGATCAGCGCCTCCTCCTGAGCCGGGTACAGGGTGATGCCCTGGTCCTCCGCCCACGAGGAGAAAGCCTCGAAGAGGGCGTCGGGGTCGGCGTTCGGCGGGAGCTGATCAATGAGGGTCACACCCCCCATCTTGCCTGGCTTCCCCCCGGATCAGGGAACCGGCGGACGGGAGGAAGATCACCGACGGTACGCTGTGCCGTCGATGAGGCCCGAACGAAACAGTCGACGGGGCCCGACCACAACACCAGCGGGGCGGGAAACGACCATGATGGGTCCGGCGCACTCACTGTCCGGTGCAGCGGCCTGGCTGGGGGTGGGCGCGGCGACCGCGGCAGCCGGACACCCCATGCCGTGGCCGGTCCTCGTCGTCGGCGCGCTCATCTGCGCCGGGGCGGCCCTGGCCCCCGACCTCGACCACAAGTCGGCGACGATCTCGCGCGCCTTCGGCCCCCTCTCCAAGGGGCTGTGCGAGGTGGTCGACAAGATCTCCTACGCCGTCTACAAGTCCACCCGCTCCAAGAAGGACGCCCGCCGCACCGGCGGCCACCGCACACTGACGCACACGTGGCTCTGGGCCGTCCTGATCGGCGGCGGCGCCTCCGTGCTCGCCGTCACCGCCGACCGCTGGGGCGTGCTGGCCCTGCTCTTCGTGCACCTGGTGCTGGCGGTCGAAGGCCTGCTGTGGCGGGCGGCCCGGATGTCCAGCGACGTCCTGGTCTGGCTGCTCGGCGCGACCAGCGCGTGGATCCTGGCCGGAGTGCTCGACCAGCCCGGCAACGGAGCGAACTGGCTGTTCACCGGACCGGGCCAGGAGTACCTCTGGCTCGGCCTGCCGATCGTGCTCGGCGCCCTGGTCCACGACATCGGCGACGCGCTGACCGTCTCCGGCTGCCCGGTCCTGTGGCCCCTTCCGATCGCCGGCAAGCGCTGGTATCCGGTCGGCCCGCCGAAGATGATGCGCTTCCGCGCCGGCAGCTGGGTGGAGCTCAAGGTCCTCATGCCCGTCTTCGTCCTGCTGGGCGGCTTCGGCGGCGCCTCGGCCCTCGGGTTCATCTAGTCCCCGGTCGGCGCCGGCAACTCCCTAAATCGCTGGCGCGCCTCGGGCGGCGACGGGATGATCCGAAGCGTTCGCGCCGCCCAGTGAGGGAGCTGTGATGACCGTTGTCGCGTCCGAGGCCGCCGGATCCGGGCCGAAGGTCCGCGTGCCGGGCGGAGCGCTGCGCGGCACCCGCGAGGAGGGGGTGGCGGTCTTCCGCGGCATTCCCTTCGCCGAGCCGCCCGTCGGCCCGCTCCGGTTCGCCGCACCGCGGCCCGTACGGGGATGGGACGGCGTACGGCCGGCCGTGTCGTACGGGCCGCCGCCACCGCAGGGCGGCCACTTCGGCATGGACGCGCTGGCCCGGGACGCGGCGGGCGACGACTGGCTCACGGTCAACGTGTGGTCGCCCGAGCCGGACCCGGGCGCGGGGCTGCCGGTGATGGTGTGGATCCAGGGCGGGGCGTACTCGATCGGCACGTCGGGCCTTCCCGAGTACGACGGGGGCCGCCTGGCGCGCGACGGCGGTGTCGTCGTGGTGACGTTCAACTACCGTGTCGGCCTCGAGGGGTTCGGGCAGATCGAAGGGGCGCCCGCCAACCGGGGCCTGCTGGACCAGGTCGCCGCCCTGGAATGGGTGCGCGACAATATCCGCGCCTTCGGCGGTGACCCGGACCGCGTCACGGTCTTCGGCCAGTCGGCGGGCGCCGGATCGGTCGCCGCGCTGTCGGCCATGCCGCGCGCGGCCGGCCTCTTCCGCCGAGCCGTCGCGCAGAGCGTGCAGGGCACCTTCTTCTCGCCGGAGCTCGCCGCCGACATCGCCGCCGCCTGCGCCGCCGAGCTGGGACTGCGCCCCACGCTCATCGACCTGTCCGCGGTGGACCCCGCCCGGCTGTCCGCCGCCGGTGACGCGGTCGGCGCCAAGATGCACCAGTGGGCCCACCGCTGGGGCCCGGTCGCGCACCGGGCGATCCCGTTCTCGCCGGTCGTCGGAGACGAGACCCTGCCGGTCACGCCGTGGCAGGCCCTGGCCCAGGGCGCCGGCCGGGACATCGATCTCCTCGTCGGCCACACCCGCGACGAGACACGCTTGCTCACCGCCCTCGACGGACTGCTCGGCCAGGTCACCGCGGAGCAGGCGGAGACCGCCCTGCACGTCTTCGGCCCCGGCCCGGACGCCGCACGCCGCTACCGCGAGGCCTTTCCGGCCGCCGACCCCGACGCGCTGTACGAGCTCGTCGGATCCGACTGGCTGTTCCGCATGCCGTCCCTCCACCTCGCCCAGGCCCAGACCGCCGCCGGCGGCCGGGCCCACGTCTACGAGCTGACCTGGTCGGCCCCGGGCATGGGCGGCGCCCTCGGCGCCTGCCACGGCCTCGACGTGCCGCTGGTCTTCGGCAACCTGGACCGCGGCCAGCCCGCGGCGCTGATCGGCGAAAGCCCCTTCCCGGAGGCGCAGGAGCTGTCCGCGCGCATGCGGGCCGCCTGGACGGCGTTCGCCGCCCACGGCGACCCCGGCTGGCCCGCGTACGACACCGGGCAGCGCCTCGTGCGGATCTTCGGCACCGGGCCGGACCTCGCCGCCTACCCGGAGGAGGCCTCCCGCCGGATCTGGCAGGACCACACCTTCCCCGCCCTGCCGCTGCTCGGCCCCTAGTCCGCCAGGCCGCCTGGCCGCCGGCCCGCCACGCCACGACCGTTCCTGCTGGTCAGCGGCGTTCCTTGGTCTTTCAGCTGATCGAATGCAGCGCCCATGGTCGGGAAAGCGCATGGTGCGCAAGGGCGTTGGCGGGTTGGGTGGACAGGGTCGGGACGGCGGGGGAAGGAAGCGCATGACACGGATGCTCGAGGGCTGCACACCCTGGCCCGAGGAGTTCGTCGACCGCTATTGGAGGGCCGGGCACTGGCGTGGCAACACGCTCGACAACCTGCTGCGCGACTGGGCCCTGCAGCACGGACCGCGGACCGCCCTCGTGCACCGAGCCACCCGCGTCACCTACGCGAACCTGAACCGGCGCGTGGACCGGATGGCCGCCGGATTCCGGCTGCGCGGCCTGCGCCCCGGGCAGCGGGTCATCGTCCAGCTGCCGAACGTCCCCGAGTTCGTCGTCACCGTCTTCGCGCTGATGCGCGCCGGCGTCCTCCCCGTCCTGTGCCCGGTAGAGCACCGCGCGTCCGAGGTGTCCCCGGTCGCGTGGGTCACCCAGGCCGTCGGCTACGTCGGCCCCTCGACCCACCAGGGCTTCGACCACACGGCGATGGCCGCCGACATCGCGGCCGCAGGCCCCTTCCTGCGGCGGGTGTTCCCCCTGGAGGCGCCGGGCGACTCGTCCCCGTACGGGGGCTTCATGACCGACCCGTCGGGCTGCCACTACTTCCCGCTGGCTTCCCTCGACTCCCCGCCCGACCGGCCGCTCGCGCAGCGCGCCGACCAGGTGGCCTTGTTCATGCTCTCCGGCGGTACCGCCGAGGCGCCCGAGATCGTCGCGCGCACCCACGACGACTACGTCTACCAGGCGCGGGCCGCCGCCGAACTGGTGTCGCTTACCGAGGACGACGTGTACCTCGCCGCGCTGCCCGCCGCGTCCCCCTTCGCCTTCGGCAGCCCCGGCATCGTCGGGACCCTCTCCGTCGGCGGCACCGTCGTGCTGGCCGAGGACGCGGGACCGGCGGAAAGCCTTCCGCTCATCGAACGGGAGCGGGTCACCCTCACCTCGCTGGCGCCCGCCGACGCCCGGCTCTGGCTCGCCGCGCTGCCCACCGCCCGGGCCGACGTGAGCAGTCTGCGTCTCGTGCAGATCGTCGACGGGCCCCTGGACCGGGCCACCGCCGAGCGGCTGGGCCCCGAACTCGGCTGTCGTCTCCAGCAGGTCTTCGGCAAGGCCGAGGGGCCGCTCACCCTCACCCGGCCCGACGATCCGGAGGAGACCGTGCTCACCACGCAGGGCCGCCCGCTCTCGCCCGACGACGAGATCCGCCTCGTCGACGCCGAAGGCGAGGACGTGCCCGACGGTGAGCCCGGCGAACTCCTCGCCCGGGGCCCCTACACCCCGCGGGGCTACTACCGGGCGCCCGGCCGCAACGCACGCTCCTTCACCGCCGACGGCTACCTCCGCACCGGCCACCTCGCGCGGCGCACCCCCGACGGCAGCCTCGTGGTGAGCGGCCGCCTCCAGGACGTCCGGCCGCGGGCCGACCACGCGGAGCCGTCGGACCACGAGGAGCCGTCGGACCACGAGGAGCCGTCCGGCCCGTGACGGGCCGGACGGCCGCGCAGCCGCCGGCCCGGGTCACCCGTGCCAGGACCGCCACAGCGCCGCGTACGCCCCGTCGGCCGCGACCAGCTCGTCGTGCGAGCCGAGTTCGCTGATCCGGCCGGCCTCGACCACCGCGATCACGTCCGCGTCGTGCGCGGTGTGCAGCCGGTGGGCGATGGCGATGACCGTGCGCCCGTCCAGCACCCGCGCGAGCGAGCGCTCCAGGTGCCGCGCCGCCCGCGGGTCCAGCAGGGACGTGGCCTCGTCCAGCACCAGCGTGTGCGGGTCCGCCAGCACCAGCCGGGCCAGTGCGATCTGCTGTGCCTGGGCCGGGGTCAGCGCCGTACCGCCGGAACCGACCTCGGTGTCCAGGCCGGCCTCCAGGGCCCGCGCCCAGCCGTCCGCGTCGACCGCGCCCAGCGCCGCCCACAGTTCGGTGTCCCCGGCGCCCGTCCGCGCGAGGCGGAGGTTGTCGCGCAGCGAGCCCACGAACACGTGGTGCTCCTGGTTGACCAGTGCCACGTGCTCGCGCACCCGCTCGGCGGGCATCCCCGACAGCCGCGCCCCGCCGAGGGTGACCTCGCCGGTCCGGGGCGCGTAGATGCCCGCGAGCAGCCGCCCCAGGGTGGACTTGCCCGCGCCCGAGGGCCCGACGAGCGCCATCCGGGTGCCCGGCGGCACGGACATCGACACCTGGTGCAGGACGTCCACGCCCTCCCGGTAGCCGAAGTGGACCTCCTCGGCCCGGACGTCCCGGCCCTCGGGCGCCACCTTCGCGTCCCCCGCGTCCTGCTCGATCTGCCGTACGCCCACCAGCCGGCCCAGCGAGACCTGGGCGACCTGCAGCTCGTCGTACCAGCGCAGGATCAGGCCGATCGGGTCGACGAGCATCTGCGCCAGCAGTGCCCCCGTGGTCAGCTGCCCCACCGACATCCAGCCCCGCAGCACGCAGTAGCCGCCGATCATCAGCACCGAGCCGAGGATCGTCACGAAGGTGACGTTGATGACGGGGAAGAGCACCGTCCGCAGGAAGAGCGTGTACCGCTCCCACGCCACCCACTGCGAGATCCGCCGCTCCGACAGCGCGATCCGGTCCGGTCCGAGGCGGTGCGCCTCGACCGTGCGGCCCGCGTCCACCGTCTCGGTGAGCACGGCCGCGACCGCCGCGTAGCCGGCCGCTTCCGAGCGGTACGCCGACGGCGCGCGCCGGAAGTACCAGCGGCAGCCGATCACCAGCACCGGCAGCGCCACCAGCGCGGCCAGCGCCAGCGGCGGCGCGGTCACCGCGAGCGCGCCGAACAGCAGCCCGGCCCACACCACGCCGATGGCCAGCTGAGGGACGGCCTCGCGCATGGCGTTCGCCAGCCGGTCGATGTCGGTGGTGATCCGCGACAGCAGGTCACCGGTACCGGCCCGCTCCAGCACACCGGGCGGCAGCCCCACCGACCGGACGAGGAAGTCCTCGCGCAGATCGGCCAGCATCTCCTCGCCCAGCATCGCCCCGCGCAGCCGGACCAGCCGGACGAAGAACGTCTGGACGGCGAGCGCCAGCGCGAACAGCAGCGCCACGCGCCCCAGATGGAGCTCGCGCGCCCCCTGCGCGAGATCGTCCACGACCCGGCCCAGCAGGTACGGGCCGATCATGGAGGCGATCACCGCGACCGCGTTGACCGTCACCAGCAGCACGAAGGCCCGCCGGTGGCGGCGGAACAGGCCGCGCACATAGCCCCGTACGGTCGCCGAACTGCCCACGGGCAGGGTCGTGGCCGACTGGGGGGCCGCCGGATCGTACTCCGGCGGCGCCACGCCGATCATGCGGATTCCTCGATCTCTGTGAGTGCTTCTTCCAGCTCGGTCAGTTCCAGCCGAGCGAGGGGCCGCTGCTGCTCCTCGTCCGTCTCACGGGTGACGACGGCCCGGTACAGCGGCTCGCGGTGCAGCAGTTCGCGGTGCGTGCCGACCGCCGCCACCGTGCCCCCGTCGATGAGCACGACCCGGTCCGCCCGGTCCAGCAGCAGCGGCGAGGACGCCAGTACCACCGTGGTGCGGCCGGTGCGCAGGGTCGCGACCCCGTCCGCGATCCGCGCCTCGGTGTGCGAGTCGACCGCGGAGGTCGGCTCGTCCAGCACCAGTACCTCCGGGTCGGTGACCAGGGACCGCGCCAGCGCGAGACGCTGACGCTGTCCGCCGGACAGTGAGCGGCCGCGCTCGGTGATCCGCGCGTCCATCGGATCGTCGACCCCGTCCGGCGCCGACTGCAGAAGTGCGTCCAGGACGTCCCCGCACTGGGCGGCCGCCAGCGCCGCTCCGGAGTCGACCGCGCCGGAGGCCGGTACGTCGAACAGCTCCCGCAGGGTCCCGGACAGCAGCACCGGATCCTTGTCCTGCACGAGGACCAGCGTGCGCGCGGTGTCCAGCGCGAGCTCGTCCAGCGCGACGCCGCCGAGGAGCACCGACGGACCGTCGCCCGTCGCGTCGTCCTTCCCGTCGCCGTCCATGGGGTGGCCCCCGAGGCGCTCGGCGAGCCGGCCCGCCAGGTCCGGGTCCCCGCACACGACGGCGGTGAACCGGCCCGCGGGGGCCAGCAGCCCGGTCTGCGGGTCGTACAGGTCCCCGCCCGCGGCCGGTGCCTCCACGTCCCCAGTCACGGCCCCGTCCTCGGCGGCGTCCGTACGCGTCAGCGACAGCACCCGGGCGGCCCGCTTGGCGGAAGGGCGCGAGAAGGAGTAGGACATGGCGATCTCCTCGAAGTGCCGCAGGGGGTAGAGCAGCGTCGCCACCGCGCTGAACGCCGCGACGAGTTCACCCACCGCGATGCGCCCGTCCACGACGAGCGTGGCGCCGTACCAGACCACCGTGATCAGCAGCGCGCCCGGGAGCAGCACCTGGATCGCGGAGATCAGCGCCCACATCCGGGCACTGCGCACGGCGGCCTTGCGGACTTCCTGAGAGGCCTCGCGGTACCGGCCGAGGAACAGCTCCTCACCACCGATGCCGCGCAGCACGCGCAGCCCCGCCACGGTGTCGGACGCCAGCTCGGTGGCCTTGCCCGCCTTCTCCCGCTGGACGTCGGCCCGCTTGGTGGCGCGCGGCAGCAGCGGCAGCGAGGCCAGGGCGATCACCGGTACGCCGATGGCCACGACCACGCCCAGCTCGGGTGCGTAGAACAGCAGGCCGACGCAGACGAGGACGACGGCGAAGACGGCCGCGAGGAAGCGGGAGACCGCCTCGACGAACCAGCCGATCTTCTCGACGTCGCCCGTGGACACCGCGACCACCTCGCCCGCCGCGACCCGGCGGGTCAGGGCCGAGCCCAGTTCGGCCGTCTTGCGCGCGAGCAGCTGCTGCACGCGTGCGGCCGCGGTGATCCAGTTGGTGACGGCGGTGCGGTGCAGCATCGCGTCGCCGACCGAGATGGCCACGCCGATCAGCAGGAGCAGCGCGCCGACGAGCAGCAGCCGGTCGGTGTCACGTTCGACGACGGCGTCGACGCCCAGTCCCACGGCGTACGGCAGCCCCGCGATGCCGGAGAAGTGCAGGATTCCCCAGCACAGGCTCTTGAGCTGTCCGCCGAGCTGACCGCGCCCCAGCCACAGGAGGAAACGGGGGCCTGAGCGAGCGTCGGGTACCCCTGGATCCGGATACGGAAGATCGCTGATCTGCATGACGCCCCATGACTGGTCGAGTGGTCCAAACCGTGCAAGGTTCGCCTTCCGGACCGGTCCGGGGCAATCGATTTTCCGTCGGCGGGGGCCTCCCGCGATGAGGTCTGCGGACCCCCGGGCGGCGTCGTGCCTGTCCAGAGGGGTCGCACGCGCCGGCGTTCACGGGCGGGTGGCGTGCTCCAGTTCGATCAGCGCCGAATGGTAACTCCGCCCGGTCGCCCGGTCCATGCCCACCTCGCACATCCGGTTCGCCGACAGGTGTGCGTCGAAGTCCCGCGCCGTCACCTCCGCCGCCTCCCGCGCCGTGGCCGAGGCCGTCAGCTCCGGGTGCAGCATCCCCCGGTCGCCCGCGAAGGCGCAGCAGCCCGCGTCGTCCGGGACCACCACCTCCTCGGCGCAGGCCGCTGCCACCGCCCGCAGGTGCGCCTCGTCGCCCAAGTGCCGCATCGAGCAGGTGGGATGGACCACGGCCGAGGCGACCGTGCGCCGGACCTCCAGGTGCGGCAGCAGTTCCTCCGCGGCCCACACGACCGAGTCGAGGACCCGCAGCTCCGCGTGGAGTGACCGGTTGTCCCGCGTCAGGTACGGGACCACGTCGTGCGCGATGCCCAGCGTGCAGGAGGAGGCGTCGACGACCAGCGGCAGCCGCCCGCCGGCCGTCCAGCCCCAGGCCGCCTCGACGATCCGGTTGGCCATCTCGCGGTTCCCGGCGGCGTAGCCCTTGGAGTGCCAGATGGTCGCGCAGCAGGTCCCCTTCACGTCGCGGGGGATCCAGACGGGTTTGCCGGCGCGCTCCGACACGGCCACCACGGCCTCCGGCAGGGAGGGACCGGGACGGCCGCGGGGGCCGCCGAGGATCCGGTTGACGCAGGCCGGGTAGTACACCGCCGCGGCGCCCACCCGGCGGGTCGCGGGCAGGTTCCGCGGGGCGACGGCGGGGATCTGCGGCAGCCACCGCGGCAGAAGGTCCGGTCGTACGGCCTTCCGCGCGGCCTCCGTGACCGCCTCCAGCGCCCGGTCCCCGATCCGGCGGGAGAGACGGTCGGCGGCGGCCGCCGTCAGCCGGGCGGCGGCCTCGACGGCCCGGAACCGCCGGGCGGCCAGCGCGGCGGCGGCCTCCTCGCGCGCGCTGTGCCGGCGGTGGCGGAATTCCCTCATCAGCGCCCCGGTGTCGATGCCGACCGGGCAGGCCAGTCGGCAGGTGGAGTCGGCCGCGCAGGTGTCCACCGCGTCGTGGCCGTAGGAGCCGAGGAGTACGTCCAGCACGGGGGAGCCGGGCTCCTGGCGCACCATCTCCCGGCGCAGCACGATCCGCTCGCGCGGAGTGGTCGTCAGGTCCCCGCTGGGGCACGTCGGTTCGCAGAAGCCGCACTCGATGCAGGGGTCGGCCACCGCCTCCACCCGCGGAATGGTCTTGAGTCCGCGCAGGTGGGCCCGCGGGTCGCGGTCGAGGAGGACGCGCGGGGCGAGCACCCCGTGCGGGTCGACTACCCGTTTGGTGCGCCACATCAGCCCGGCCGCCCGGGGGCCCCATTCGAGTTCCAGGAAGGGGGCCATGTTGCGCCCGGTGGAGTGCTCGGCCTTCAGGGACCCGTCGAAGCGCTCGACGGTGAGCCGGCAGAAGGCCTCCATGAAGGCCCCGTACCGCTCGACGTCGGCCGGGTCGGCGGCGTCGAAGGCGAGCAGGAAGTGCAGGTTGCCGTGGGCGGCGTGGCCGGCGACGGCGGCGTCGAAGCCGTGCTCCGCCTGGAGGGCGAGGAGTGCCTCGCAGGCTTCGGCCAGCCGGGAGGGCGGAACCGCGAAGTCCTCGGTGATCAGGGTGGTGCCGGGGGCGCGGGCTCCGCCGACGGCGGTGACGAAGGCCTTGCGGACCTTCCAGTAGCCGCCGATGGTCTTCGGGTCGCTCGTGAAGGCGTTGGTGACCGAGGCCACCGGGGCGATCAGGTCGAGTCCGGCGAGGGCGCGCGTGGCCCGGCGTTCGCAGGCTGCCCGGCCGGACTCGTCGGGGGCGCGGAACTCCACGAGCAGGGCGGTCGTGTCCCGGGGCAGGTCCGCCCAGTCGGCGGGAACGCCCGCGACGCTGACCGAGGCGCGCAGGGTGTTGCCGTCCATCAGCTCCACGGCGACGGCGCCCGCCTCGTTGAAGAGGGGCACGGCCGCGGCGGCGGCGGGCAGCGAGGGGAAGAACAGCAGGGCCGAGCAGACCTCGCGGTCGAGGGGGAGGGTGTCGAAGACGACCTCGGAGATGAAGCCGAGGGTGCCCTCCGAGCCGACCATCAGTCCCCGGAGGATCTCGACGGGGGTGTTGCCGTCGAGGTAGGCGTCGAGGCGGTAGCCGGTGGTGTTCTTGATCTCGTACTTGGCGCGGATCCGGGCGAGCAGCGCGGGATCGGCCTCGATCTCCTCCTTGATCTCCATCAGGCCACGGCACAGGGCCGGTTCGGCGCGCGCCAGCTCCTCGTCGGCCAGCGGGTCGGCCGTGTCCACGACGGTGCCGCCGGGCAGCACGACGGTGAGGGAGGAGAGCGTGCGGTAGGAGTTCCGCGTGGTGCCGGCGGTCATGCCGGAGGCGTTGTTGGCGACGACCCCGCCGAGGGTGCAGGCGAGGGCGCTGGCCGGGTCGGGGCCGAGGATCCGGCCGTGCCGGGCGAGGGCGGCGTTGGCCCGCGCCACGGTGGTGCCGGGCCGGATCCGGGCCCGCCGGCCCTCCTCCAGCACCTGGGTCCCGGCCCAGTGGCGGCGTACGTCGACGAGGATGTCCTCGCCCTGGGCCTGGCCGTTGAGCGAGGTCCCGGCGGCCCGGAAGACGACCTCGCGCCCGCGGCCGCGGGCGTACGAGAGCACCGCGGAGACGTCGTCGACGTCCTCCGCGATCACCACGACCCGGGGCACGAACCGGTAGGGGGAGGCGTCGGAGGCGTAGCGGACCAGGTCGGAGATCTTCCACAGGACCTTCCCGGCGCCCAGCAGTGCGGTCAGCTCGCCGCGCAGGGGCTCGGGGGTGCCTGCGGCCCGGTGCGCGGGGACCCGGTCGGGGGAGGGGCCGCTGATGCCGCGCGGGCGCGGGGTGCCCGGTTTCGGTTCCGGCAGCGGCATGTGGGCCCCCTCGCCTCGTCCGGGCCCACGTGTGGCCCATTCAGCAGGTGCGCTCCGCCGGCGCGTCCGACAGGGCGTTCAGCAGACCGCCGAGCACTTCGCGCTGGTCGGCGGTCAACGGAGCCAGGATCTCCTCTGCCGCGTCGGTTCGCGCGTTGCGCAGACGGCGCAGCGTGGCGCGACCGGTGTCGGTGAGCTCGATCCGGATGACGCGCCGGTTGGCGGGGTCGGGCGCACGGCGCACGCACCCGGCCGCCTCCAGGCCGTCGACGAGGGTGGTCACGGCGCGGGGGACGACTTCCAGGCGCGTGGCGAGGTCCGCCATCCGGGGCGGCTGCTCGCCCTCGTAGTGCGAGACGAGGCGCAGCAGCCGACTCTGGGCGGGAGTGATCCCGAGCGGCTCCATGTGGCGCTTCTGGATCCGGTGGAGCCTGCGCGTCAGGCGCAGCAGCTGTTCGGCGAGGAGGCGATCGGTGTCGGAGGCGGAGCTCATGCGGGAACAATATCAGGACCCCGTTCATTGTGAGTATAGGTAACAATGACCTATGCTCCCATGGTGGCGACTGGTGCCGGACCCGGCGCCGAACCGACTCCCCGGAGACCTCGACCGCCGACTCGACCCCTGACTCCCGACCCCCGAGAGGGCGCCCATGCCGCACGACGAACCCAAGTGGATTCCATCGAAAGACCCCCTCGATCCGGCCCGCGCCGCCCCCGCGGAACAGCCGCGGGAGCTGCGCCGCATCGTGGCGCTCTTCCGGCCCTACCGGGGCCGGCTCGCCGTCGTCGGCCTGCTCGTCGGTGCCTCCTCGCTGGTCGGCGTCGCCTCGCCGTTCCTGCTCCGGGAGATCCTCGACGTCGCGATCCCGCAGGGCCGCACCGGGCTGCTCAGCCTGCTCGCCCTCGGCATGATCCTCACCGCCGTCGTCACCAGCGTCTTCGGCGTGCTCCAGACGCTGATCTCCACCACGGTCGGCCAGCGCGTCATGCACGACCTGCGCACCGCCGTCTACGCGCAGCTCCAGCGGATGCCGCTGGCCTTCTTCACCCGGACCCGCACCGGTGAGGTGCAGTCCCGCATCGCCAACGACATCGGCGGCATGCAGGCCACCGTCACCTCCACCGCGACCTCGCTCGTCTCGAACCTGACGGCCGTCATCGCCTCCGTCGTCGCCATGCTGGCGCTCGACTGGCGGCTCACCCTCGTCTCGCTGCTCCTGCTCCCCGTCTTCGTGTGGATCAGCCGGCGGGTCGGCCGCGAGCGCAAGAGGATCACCACGAAGCGGCAGAAGCAGATGGCCGCCATGGCCGCGACGGTCACCGAGTCGCTCTCGGTGAGCGGCATCCTGCTGGGTCGCACCATGGGCCGGTCCGAGTCGCTCACCTCGGCCTTCGCCGAGGAGTCCGAGAAGCTCGTCGGCCTCGAGGTGCGGTCCAGCATGGCCGGCCGCTGGCGGATGTCCACGATCGGCATCGTCATGGCCGCGATGCCCGCACTCATCTACTGGGCCGCCGGCCTGGCCCTCCAGACGGGCGCGCCCTCGCTCTCCGTCGGCACCCTCGTCGCCTTCGTCACCCTCCAGCAGGGCCTCTTCCGGCCCGCCGTGAGCCTGCTGTCGACCGGTGTGCAGATACAGACCTCGCTCGCGCTGTTCGCCCGCATCTTCGAGTACCTCGACCTGCCGGTGGACATCACCGAGCGTGCCGAGCCGGTGCGTCTCGACCGCGCCAAGGGTGAGGTCGTGCTGGAGGACGTGCACTTCGCGTACGACGCCACGAGCGGACCGACCCTCACGGGGATCGACATCACGGTCCCGGCCGGCGGCTCCCTCGCCGTGGTCGGCCCGACGGGATCCGGCAAGAGCACGCTCAGCTACCTCGTCCCCCGGCTCTACGACGTGACCGGCGGACGGGTCACCCTGGACGGCGTGGACGTGCGCGACCTCGACTTCGACTCGCTGGCCCGTTCCATCGGCGTGGTCTCCCAGGAGACCTACCTCTTCCACGCATCGGTCGCGGACAACCTGCGCTTCGCCAAGCCGGACGCCACCGACGAGGAGATCACGGAAGCGGCCCGCGCGGCGCAGATCCACGACCACATCTCGTCGCTGCCCGACGGGTACGACACCCTGGTCGGCGAGCGCGGATACCGGTTCTCCGGAGGCGAGAAGCAGCGGCTGGCCATCGCCCGCACCATCCTGCGCGACCCGCCCGTGCTGATCCTCGACGAGGCCACCAGCGCCCTGGACACCCGTACCGAGCACGCCGTCCAGCAGGCCATCGACCACCTCTCGGCCGGCCGCACCACCATCACCATCGCGCACCGCCTCTCCACCGTGCGCGACGCCGACCAGATCGTGGTCCTGGACGCGGGCCGCATCGCCGAGCGCGGTACGCACGAGGAGCTGCTGAAAGCGGACGGCCGGTACGCCGCCCTGGTCCGCCGGGACCGGGACGCCGCGCTGGCGCCCGAGCCGCCCGAGGGCCTTCAGCTGGCTCCGGTGAAAGTGTGACCGTATGACCGGAACCTGGGCGGGATGCCGGAAATGTAAAGATTTGCGGGTTAGCGTTGCCGCATGCGTCATGAGTATCTGTCGCCGCAGCACCGATCCCGGCTCACCCGCCGGGGCCGGCTGGCGCTCTTCCTCGGCACGCTGCTTGCCGTCGGTGCGGCAGCCCTGATCCTGCTCCTCGGGGAGGGGGAAGCGCCGGAGGAGCCACGCCGGTTGGTGATTCCCGAAGGGTGGCGCGCCGCGCAGGTGTACGCAGCCATCGAGCGCGAGCTGAAGCTACCGCCGGGCTCCGCGAAGTCGGCGGTCGCCACCGCCGGACTGGCCCTGCCCGCGGAGGCGAAGGGCAACCCGGAGGGCTACCTCTTCCCGGCGACCTACCCGGTGACCTCGAAGTCCACCCCGGCCACGCTCCTCGCGCACATGGTGCGAACGGCGAACGAGAAACTCGCCACCAGGGCCGTCGCGGACGGTGGCAAGGTCCACGGCCTGACCCCGTACCAGACGGCCACCCTGGCCAGCATCATCGAGGCCGAGGCGGAGGGCCGGGCCGACATGGGCAGGGTCGCACGGGTGGTGCACAACCGGCTGGCGAAGTCGATGCCGCTGCAGATGGACTCCACCATCAACTACGCGCTGAACCGCAGCACGGTGGACACCAAGCTGAGCGACACCCGCATCGACAGCCCCTTCAACACCTACGAGCGCCAGGGTCTGCCGCCCACGCCGATCGACAGCCCGGGCCTGGAGGCCATGGCGGCCGCGGTCGCGCCGACGCCCGGCGACTGGCTCTTCTTCGTCACCGTGAAGCCGGGGGACACCCGTTTCTCGGCGACCTACGACGAGCACAGGAAGCACGTCGCGGAGTTCAACCGGATCCGCGCCCACGCGGGTCCCCGCGCAGGTCAGGGCACTGCCCCCGGGAAATGATCGCCGTCGCCCCTCCCGGGAGCGGACGCGGGCGGCCGGGTCAGACCGCGGGCGAGCCCACCCGTTCGCGGGTCAGCAGCCGGCGGATCTCGCGGACCGCGGCCCCGCCCGCACGGTTGGCGCCGATGGTCGATGCCGAAGGGCCGTAGCCGACCAGGTGGATCCGCTCGTCGCGCACGGCCCTGGTCCCCTCGACCCGGATGCCGCCGCCCGGCTCGCGCAGGCGCAGCGGGGCCAGGTGGTCGACGGCCGCGCGGAATCCGGTGGCCCACGGGATGACGTCCGCCTCGACGCGGCTCCCGTCCGCCCACACCGCGCCGGTGGTGGTGATGCGCTCGAAGACGGGCCGGCGGTCCAGGACACCCGAGGCCAGTCCGGCGCGGACGGCCTCGTTCAGCGGGAGCCCGGTCACGCTGACCACGCTCCGCGGCGGCAGCCCCCGGCGCACCCGTTCGTCCACCAGGGCCACCGCGGCCCGGCCCTCGGCCTCGCCGAAGCCGCCGTCGCGGAAGACCGGGGGCCGCCGGGTCACCCAGGTGGTCTCCGCCGCCACCTCGGCGATCTCCAGCAGGTGCTGCACGGCCGAGGTGCCGCCGCCCACGACGATCACCCGCGCCCCCGCGAACTCCTGCGGCCCCGGGTAGTTCGCCGTGTGGAGCTGGCGCCCCCGGAAGGTCTCCTGGCCGGGGTAGCGCGGCCAGAACGGCCGGTCCCAGGTCCCGGTGGCGTTGATCAGGGCCCGGGCCGACCAGACGCCGGCCGAGGTCTCGACGCGCAGCCGGCCGCCGTCCCCCTCGCGTACGGCCGAGACGTCCACGGGACGGCGTACGCGCAGGCCGAAACGGTCCTCGTAGGCGGCGAAGTACTCCCCGATCACCTCGGACGAGGGCCGCAGCGGGTCGGCGCCGGCCAGCTCCATGCCGGGCAGGGCGTGCATCCCGTGCACCCTGCCGTAGGTGAGCGAGGGCCAGCGGAACTGCCAGGCCCCGCCGGGGCGCGGCGCGTGGTCCAGGACCACGTGGTCGAGCCCCGCCCGCGTCAGGTGGTAGGCGCTGGACAGGCCCGCCTGCCCGGCGCCGACGACCACCACGTCCGCCACGTTGACCGTGTCCACCGTGTCCGCGTCCCGCATCGCATAGTTCACGGTTCTACCAACCGGCGGGGGCTGCGGGATCTTCCCCGGCCGGCCGGCCGGCCGTCGCCGACCGCCGCCGCCCCGCACTACGGCGCCAGCAGCCCGCGCGCGGCCAGTTCCGGGGTCACCCCCTCGCCGAACCAGTAGGCCTCCTCCAGGTGCGGATAGCCCGACAGGACGAAGTTCTCGATCCCGAGCGCGTGGTACTCCTCGATCCGGTCCGCCACGTCGCCGTGGCTGCCGACCAGCGCCGTGCCGGCCCCGCCGCGGACCAGCCCGACCCCCGCCCACAGGTTCGGCGAGATCTCCAGCCCGTCCCGCGAACCGCCGTGCAGGGCGAGCATCCGCTGCTGGCCCACCGACTCGCTCGCGCCCAGCAGCGACTGCGCCCTGGAGATGTCCGCATCGTCCAGATCGGCCAGCAGCCGGTCCGCCGCGCCCCAGGCCTCCTTCGCGGAATCCCGCGAAATCGTGTGCAGCCGGATGCCGAAGCGGACCGTCCGCCCCCGCTCCTCGGCCAGCGAGCGGATCCAGTCGATCTTCTCCTTCACCTGCTGCGGAGGCTCCCCCCAGGTCAGGTACACGTCGGCGTGCTCGGCGGCGACGGGCCCCGCCGCCGCCGAGGAACCGCCGAAGAAGATCTCCGGCAGCGGGTCCGGGGGCAGCGCCGTCAGCCCGCCGTCGATCCGGTAGTGCTCGCCGTGGAAGTCGTACGGCTCCCCGCGCCAGGCCCCCCGTACGACGGACAGGAACTCGGCGGTCCGCTCGTACCGGCGGTCGTGGTCGAGGTGGTCCCCGAAACGCCGCTGCTCCGCCGAGTCGCCGCCCGTCACCACATTGAGCAGGAGCCGGCCCCGGGTGATCCGCTGGTAGGTCGCGGCCATCTGCGCGGCGAGCGTCGGCGAGATCACGCCGGGCCGGAAGGCCACCAGGAACTTCAGCCGCTCGGTGTGCTGCGAGAGCGCCACGGTGGTCAGCCAGGCGTCCTCGCACCAGGTCCCGGTGGGGGTCAGCACCGCCTCGAAGCCGAGCCGTTCCGCCGCCTTGGCGATCTGCGCGAGGTACTCGATGTCCGGCTCGCGCACCCCGGGCGCGGCCGTGTTGTGGGCGTAGGCGTGCCGGTCGACCAGGGTGCGGCCGTCGCCGCCGGTCGGCAGGAACCAGTGCAGACGGACCGCCATCAGGAGGCCTTCCCGTACGAACGCGGGGCGGTGGTGGAGGGCGGCAGGGTGCCGTTGAAACGGGTGTCGACGAAGTCCTTGAAGACGACCTTGCCGGGGATCAGCTTCAGCTCGGTGAAGGTGTCGGCAATCTTCTGCTCGGAGACCACGGCCGCGTCGTCCACGGCCACCGGGACCCGGGTCCCGTTGCTGCGCTTGACCGCGTCGAAGGCCACCTCGTACGGCAGGCCGGTCTCCTTCGCCCAGACCTTCGCCCACTCCTCCGGGTGCTCGTACACCCAGTTCTGGGCGCGCTGGAGCCGGGACAGGTAGTCGCCGATGGCCTTGCTCTTCGCCGGGTCCTCCAGGGCGGCGGGCGCCGCCACCTGGAACCCGAGGCCGTTGACCGTGCCCTCGCCCGAGACCAGGACGCGGGCACCGGTGCGCAGCACCTGGGAGGTGTACGGGTCCCAGACCGCCCAGGCGTCGACCGCGCCGCTGTTGAAGGCGGCCAGTGCGTCGGCGGGCTGGAGGAAGTTGACGGTGACGTCGGAGGGCTTCAGGCCCGCCTGTTCGAGGGCCGCGATCAGCTGGAAGTGCGCCGAACTGCCCTGCGCGACCGCGATCTTCCTCCCCCGCAGCTCGGCGGGGTTCTGGAGGGCCGAGCCCTTCGGGACGAGGATCGCCTCGCCCGCGGAGGAGCCGTGCGTGGCCGCCACCACGGTGATCTTCGACTTGGCGGCCGCCGCGAAGACGGGCGGGGTGTTGCCCACGCCGCCGATGTCCACGGCCTTGGCGTTGACGGCCTCCAGCAGCGGCGGCCCGGAGGTGAAGGTCGACCACTTGATCGTGTAGTCGAGCTTGTCCAGCTCGCCGGCGGCCCGCAGCAGCGACTCGTTGCCGCCCTTCTGGTCGCCGACGTTGAGCGTGACCGCGGTGCCCTTGCCGTCCTTCCCCTCCTGGCCGGCCGCGCCCGTGTCGGCCGCGGAGTTCCCGCCGCAGGCGGAGAGGACGAGGGACAGCGGAACGAGGGCGGCGAGCAGCGGCAGGGTATGGCGTCTCATGGGGATCTCTTCGTTCTGTTGAGGTTGAAGGGGAGGAAAGGTGGTCAGCCGACGCCGAGTTCGGCGAGCAGTCGGGTGCGCAGCGCCGCGAATCCCGGGTCTCCGACCACGCGCGGCCGCTCCAGCGGGACACGGGTGTCGTGGGAGATCCGGCCCTCGCTCATCACGAGGATCCGATCGGCCAGCAGCACGGCCTCGTCCACGTCGTGCGTGACCAGCAGCACCGCGCAGCCGCGCCGCTGCCACAGCCGGGCCACCAGCTGCTGGGCCTTGATCCGGGTCAGGGCGTCGAGGGCACCGAACGGCTCGTCCAGCAGCAGCAGATCGGGCTCGCGCACCAGCGCCCGGGCGAGCGAGGCCCGCTGCGCCTCGCCGCCCGACAGGGTCTTGGGCCAGGCGTCCGTACGGTGTTCCAGCCCGACCTCGGCCAGGGCCCGTTCGGCGCGCTCGCGGTCCGGCCGCCCGGGCAGGCCGAGCAGGACGTTGCGCCAGACCCGCTTCCAGGGCATCAGGCGGGGCGCCTGGAAGGCCACGGCCCGCCGCTCCGGCACCAGCACCTCGCCCTCGATCTCCCGGTCCAGGCCCGCCAGTACGCGCAGGAGCGTGGACTTGCCGCAGCCGCTGCGGCCGAGCAGTGCGGTGAACTCCCCGGCCCGCAGGGTGAGATCGAGCCCGTCGATGACGGCCCGGCCGTCGAAGGAACGGGTCAGTCCGGCGACCCGGACGGCCGTACCGGGCTCGGCGGCTACTGCCCCGTGAAGGTCGGTCGCCATTGCAGCAGCAGCCTTTCGAGAGTGCGGACGACGAGGTCGGCGGTCAGGCCGAGGAAGGCGTAGACGACGAGGCAGACGACGATCACGTCGGTACGGAAGAACTCGCGCGCCTGGTTCATCAGGAAGCCGATCCCGGCATCGGCGTTGATGGACTCGCCGAAGACCAGGGCCAGCCAGGCGGTGGCGAGCGAGTAGCGCAGCCCGGTCATGAAACCGGGCAGTGCCCCCGGCAGCACCACGTGCCGCACCAGTCCCCATCGGCCGAGCCCCAAGGCGCCGCCCGCCTCGATGAGTTGCTCGTCGACTCCGCGGATCCCCGCGTACACGTTCAGGTAGAGGTGGAAGGCCGTACCGAGGGCGATCAGCGCGATCTTGGGGGCCTCCCCGATGCCCATCCAGATGATGAACAGCGGGATGAGGCCGACCCACGGAACCGTGCGCAGCATCTGCACGCTCGCGTCGATCAGGTCCTCGCCGAGCCGCGAGAGCCCCGACAGCAGCGCGAGGACCGTTCCCGCCGTACCGCCGATCAGCAGCCCGATCGCGACGCGCTGCAGGGACACGGCCATGGCGCCGGGCAGCGTCCCGTCCGCGATCAGGTCCGTTCCGGCGGAGGCGATGGTCGACGGCGGCGCGAGGGTGTCGGCCGGAAGCCAGCCGAGGCTGCTGGCCACTTGCCACAGGGTCAGCAACAGCAGGGGGCCGGCGGTGCGGCGGATCCAGCGCGGCACGGGCCGCCGCCGCGCCGAGGTCGGGACGACGGCGACCAGAGCGGAGGGTGATGCAGATGGTGATTCAGGGGATATGTCGGGCGCGGGCGGCGCATGGCTGATGCTGATGGTCATGGGGGCTCCACGGACGGGGAGGCAAGGAGGCGGGGCGCACGCGGCGGGGCCGTAGCCGCATCCGTGCGCACCGGTACGGGTGCGGCGGGACGGGTCCGGCTACGGAACCGGGAGGATCATCGGCGCCGGCGGGTTCGCGGCATGCGGGAGAAGAGCGCGGAGCGCTCGTGACACTGCGGGGAAAAGGGCGTCAGCAGCCGCGGCGACACGCGGCGGAGGCCACCCGCAGCAGGTCGATGTGACCGCGCGTGGTGAGCATGGCTGAACGCAACATGCGGCGAAACGTAGCCACCCGGCAGGGCGGGGGTCAATGGCGTCTCGCGGGCTGGACTCGCCGTCTCCGATATCGGGACACCGGTGAGCGGTCCCGTCAGTTTCCGCCCGCCCCCGGGCCGGTCCCGCGCAGCGTCGCCAGGACCGGTCCGACCGGCTGCAGGGTGAGGCCGGGGAACACTCCGGTCCGCCGGCTCCCGCTGTCCAGGTGGAACCGCTGCCCCAGCACGGCCAGCACGAGGGCGGCCTCCACCAGCGCGAACCGCGCCCCCAGGCAGGCCCGCGGGCCCCCGCCGAAGGGGAACCAGGCGTGCTCGGGCACCGGATGGGGGGCGTCCGCGTCCCACCGCTCGGGGCGGAAGGCCTCCGGGTCCGGGAACCACCGCGCGTCCCGGTGCACCGACCACGGGCTGGTCCACACCGCGGTTCCCACCGGCACCGCCCGCCCGCCGATGCTCGCGCCCTCCCCGGCCACCGCAGAGATCAGCCAGATCGGCGGATAGATGCGCAGCGCCTCCTTGACCACCTGCCGCGTCCAGGGCAACCGCGCGTAGTCGTCGTACGTCGGCAGCCGCCCGCCGAGCACCCGGTCCAGCTCCTCCGTCAGCCGGGCCCGCGCGTCGGGGGCGCCCGACAACAGCTGCCAGGCCCAGGTCAAGGTGGTCGACGTGGTCTCGTGGCCGCCGATGTAGAGGGTGATCGCCTCGTCCCGCAGCTCCTTGCGGGAGAGCGGGCCGCCCTCCTCGTCGCGGGCCGCGAGCAGTCGGCTCAGCAGGTCGTCCCGCTCCGCGCCGGCGGCCGACGCCGCCTCGTGTTCCCGTATGACGTGCTCGATCTCCCGGTCGAGGACCGCCACGGCCTCCCGCATCCGGCGCCGCCCGGGAGTGCGCACCCACGGCGGCAGGAACAGCGTCAGCCCCCGGAACTCCGCCCCCAGCTCCCGCTGCGCCGTGGCCATCGCCGCGCTGATGGGCGCCTCCCGGCCGGCCGCGTCGCTCCCGAACAGCGTGCGCACCGCGATCCGCTGGGTGAGCCCGGCCATCTCCCGGTGCACGTCGATCCGTTCGCCCTCGCGCCAGCCGCCGGCCAGCGCGTCCGCCCACTCCACCATCGTGGCGGCGTACGAGCGCACCTGGCGCGGCCGCACGGCGGGCTGGACCAGTGCCCGCTTGCGCCGCCAGTCGTCCCCGGTGGCGACGACCACCCCGTCGCCCAGCAACTGGCGGAAGGCCCAGCCCAGTTCCGTCGGCTTGAAGGTGGACTCGACGGCGCCGAGCAGTTCACCGGCGTGCTCGGGCCGGGAGACCAGCACGTTGCGCTGCGGGCCGAGGGCCCAGGGCACCCAGTCTCCGTAGTCGTCGCGCAGGGACTCGAAGAAGGCCAGTGGATCGCGGGCGAAGGCGGGCAGGTTCCCGAGCAGGGGCCACCGGCGGGGGCCGCTGTTGCGGGTGCCCGGGGGCAGGGTCGCGGTCACGCAGGCATGGTGACAGCAGCCTCCGCAGGGCACCAGAGGCGGGACCGCGCCGTTCGCCGGCCCTCGGCGCGCTCGACCGAACCCTCAGGCCGTCGGGCGCGCCGTCAGCCAGTCGTGCGCCGCGTCCGCGGTGAACTGCGCCTGCCCGCCCCGGAAGAGGAGTCCCGCCGAGGCGAAGGACGGGTCGTCCGCGATGTCCGTCGCGTACGGGACCACGACGCAGCCCATGCCCGCGGCGTGGGCGGCCAGCGCCCCCGGCGCCGCGTCCTCGACGACCACGCAGTCGGCGGGCCGCGCGCCCAGCCGGCGGGCCGCCTCCAGGAACACGTCCGGAGCGGGCTTGCCGTGCGCGACCTCCTCGGCGGAGACGACCGTGGTCAGCAGCGCGTCCAGCCCGGTGCCGGCCAGGACGGCGTCGATCGCCTCGAGCGAGGAACCGGAGGCCACCGCCATCGGCACCCCTTCGGCGTACAGCCGCTCGACGAACTTCCGCATCTGCGGGAAGACCTCGGTCCGGGTGCGGGCGAGCTCCAGATAGGCCGCGTTCTGCTCGGCGAGCAGCTGCTCGACCGGTGCCGGGATCCCGTACCGCTCCTTGAGGATCTCCAGCGTCTCCAGGGTGCCGATGCCGATGAAACGGGAGTGCTGTTCCCACGTGAAATCGGGGATTCCGTGCCGCTCCAAGGTGCGGCGCCCGGACTCGTAGTAGTTCGGTTCGCTGTCCACGAGGGTGCCGTCGAGATCGAATATGACGGAAATCATCCGGTATGCCCGTCCTGCCGCTTATGTCCTGTCGTAGTCATCCTGTCAGGTCTTGCGGGCGTTCCTCCCCACCGATTCGACCAGCGGCAGCAGCCGGTGCGGGACCCGCTCGCGCAGGGCCACCTCCGTCCGCGTGCGGACCACACCGGGCAGCTGGATCAGCCGCTGGATCACGTCCTCCAGGTGCGCGTTGTCGCGGGCCGCCACCCGGGTCAACAGGTCCCCGCCGCCGGTGATCGAGAAGGCCTCGATGATCTCCGGTACGGCGGCGAGCGCGTCCCCCACGTCGTCCAGATGTCCCTGGGTGACCTCGATGTGGACGAAGGCCAGCACCGGGTGGCCCAGCGCGGCGGGGGAGAGCACCGGCCCGGTCCCCGTGATCACGCCCGTGCGCTCCAGCCGGTCCAGCCGGGCCTGCAGGGTCCCGCGCGCGACGCCGAGGATCCGGGCGTACTCGCGAACGCTGGTGCGCGGCTGCTCGATCAGCAGACGCAGGATTCGGGTGTCGAGCTCGTCCACCGCCATGCCGCGACTGTACCAATGGCCCAGTTCAGCGCGATCGTTACCGGCCGGCGGCGGGCCCGGTGTGCAGCGGGGGCTGCCCCCGGTAGGCCAGGCCGATCACCAGCACCGCGGCGGCGGTCGGCAGCAGGAGCCAGCCCACCGTGCAGCCGGCCCGGATGACCAGCGCCCCGAGGACCCCGCCGGTGAACATGGCGAGGACGGACAGGCCGCGCAGTTTCCAGCCCGCCGTCCCGAATCCGTAGACGGCGTCGCGGCCCATGGCGGAGCCGCCGAGGAAAGCGGTCATGGACCGGGTGACCAGCGTCGTCGGCACTCCCGGCACGTTCGCCCGCATGATCGTGGTGTTGCGCAGGCCCATCGCCAGCGCCAGGACCGCCGTCACCGCCAGGTGCCGCGGGGTCGGCGATCCGTACCGGGGCACCAGCCCCCAGGCGGCGGCCGCGGCGGCCAGGATCAGTGCGGCCTCGACGATGAGGCCCAGGACGAACCAGCGCCGCCCGCGGGCCTCCGTCACCGCCTCCAGGTGGGAGCCGCAGATCACCCCGAGGACGAACGCGGCCAGCGAGATCCCGGCGGGCAGGGTCGGCAGATCGGGCGCCTGCGCGACGCCGAAGGCCAGGAACAGCACGTTGCCGGTCTGCATCGCCGTGAAGGCCGGCCCGAGCGCGAGCAGGCTCACCGCCTCGACCACCCCGGTCACCGCGGTCAGGGCGACCATCAGCGCCGGCATGCGCGGCGGGAGCTGCGAACCGGCCGTCCGCGCGGCCTTCCGCTTCTCGTCCATGACGCCCGACAGTGACACGCCCGCCCGGATCCGTCGGCGTCGACATGCCGGAAGGCATAGGGTCCGAGGCGTGAGCGACCTGTTGCTGGTGAGGCACGGAGAAACATCCTGGAGCGCCGACGGACGGCACACCGGACGCACCGACGTGCCGCTGAACGCGGGCGGCGTCGAGGAGGCCATCTCACTGGCCCCCTACTTCCGGGACCGGCACCCGGCCCTGGTGCTGACCAGCCCGCTGCACCGGGCCGTCGCCACCGCCGAACTCGCCGGACTCACCGACGCGGCCACCGACCCCGACCTGTACGAGTGGGACTACGGCGGCTACGAGGGCATCACCACCCGGGAGATCCGGCGGACCACCCCGGACTGGTCCCTGTGGACCGACGGCGTCCCGCCCGGCGACGCGGCGCACCCCGGCGAGAGCCCCGCCCAGGTGGGCGCCCGCGCGGACCGCGCCCTCGCCCGGGTCGCCCCCGTACTCGGCGCGGACGGCGGCGACGTCGTGTTGGTCGCGCACGGCCACTTCCTGCGCGTCCTCACCGCCCGCTACCTGGGCCTGGAACCGGCGGCCGGCCGGCTCTTCCTGCTGCGCACCGGCACGGTCAGCGTGCTCTCCACGGAACACGGGCTCCCGGTGATCGCGGGCTGGAACGTCCGCCCCTGACCGGCCCGTCCCGCCTCGCGCGGTCGCGGCGGGTGCGTGACCATTCGTACATGGGTCAGGACCGAACGGACGTCGAACACGAGCCGGAGCACGGGGAAGAGGGACTCAAGGCCAACGCGATCGGCTTCCTCGACGCGCTCGTCATCGGCCTCAACTCCACCTCGCCCGCCTACTCCCTGGCCGCCGTGCTCGGGCCGATCGTGGCCCTGGTCGGGATCTACGCGCCGGGCGTGATGCTGGCCTCCTTCGTGCCGATGCTGCTCATCGCCGCCGCCTTCTACTACCTGAACAAGGTGGACCAGGACTGCGGGACGACCTTCTCGTGGGTCACCCGGGCCATGGGCCCCTGGGCCGGCTGGCTCGGCGGCTGGGCGATCGCCATGACGGGCGTGCTGGTCATCGGCTCGCTGGCGGACGTCGCCGTCAACTTCGGCCTGCTCGCCCTCGGCCTCGACGACTGGGCCGCCAACCCCTGGATCCGGCAGTCCCTCACCGTCGCCGTGATCCTGGCCATGACCGCCGTCTGCGTCATCGGCACCGAGCTCTCGGCCCACCTCCAGGACGTCCTCATCCTCGCCCAGGTCTTCTTCCTGCTGGCCTTCGCGGTCGTCGCCCTCTACCGCATCTACGCCGGCACCAGCACCCTCGAGGAGATCGAGCCGTCCCTCGGCTGGCTCAACCCCTTCGGCGCGGGCGGCGCCGCCCTCACCGGCGGACTGCTGCTCGGCGTGTTCATGTACTGGGGCTGGGAGTCCGCGGTCAACCTCACCGAGGAGGTCGAGAACTCCGCCACCGCCCCCGGCAAGGCCGGAATCTGGTCGACGGTCATCCTCCTGGTCACCTACCTGTCCGTCTGCTTCGCGGTCGTCGGCTACGCGGGCACCACCTTCCTCGCCGAGAACGCGGCCGAGGAGGAGGCCATCTTCGCCGTGCTCGCCCACGAGGTCATGGGCGGCTGGGACTGGGTGGTGCTCCTCGCCGTCTGCACCTCCGCGCTCGCCTCCACACAGACCACGATCATCCCGGCCTCCCGCACCGCCCTGTCCATGGCCCGCCGGCACGCGCTGCCGCACCCGCTCGCGCACATCCACCACCGGTTCCGGACCCCGGACGTGAGCACCTGGTGGGTGGCCGGCATCGCCATCGGCTGGTACCTCGTCGTCAACCAGATCAGCGAGAACGCGCTCCTGGACTCCCTCACCGCACTGTCCCTGCTGATCGCCTTCTACTACGCGCTCACCGGCCTCGCCTGCGCCATCTACTACCGTCGCCACCTCACCGAGAACGCACACAACCTCCTGCTCATCGGCGTCGGCCCGGTGGTCGGCGCCGGCCTCCTGTTCTGGCTGCTGGTGGAGTCCATCGGAGACATGTCCGACCCGGAGAACTCGGCGAGCGGCGTCTCCTGGTTCGGCCTCGGCCCGCCGCTGGTCATCGGGATCGCGATCGCCGTCGCCGGCGTGCTCGTCATGTGCTTCTGGCGGGTACGGGACGGCCGGTTCTGGCAGGAGCGGCGGGGCGTGGTCGACCCGGCGCTCGTCCACACCGGGAAGCGCTGAGGAGTCCCGATGTCCGTGGTCCTTGGTTACGACGAGTCGCCCGGCGCCGAACGGGCCCTGCACGTGGCGCTGGAGGTGGCCACCGCCTTCGGCGAGCCGCTCGTCCTCGTCTACGGCGCGGCCGCGCCGGGCTCCACCGGCGAGGAGTACCGCGCCCACCGGGAGGCCGTCCGCCAAGTGGGCCGCAGCGCCCTCGCCCGCGCCGTCGAGGAGGCCGACGCCGCCGGGGTCCCCTCGACGGTCGAGGTCGTCGACGAGAAGCCGGCCCAGGCCCTCCTGGACGCCGCCGAACGCCACCACGCCCGCGTCATCATCGTCGGCAGCTGGGGCGACAGCCCGATCCGCGGCGCCCTGCTCGGTTCCACCCCGCACAAGCTCCTGCACCTGTCACCGGTGCCCGTCCTGTGCGTGCCGACCGAAGGCGGCCTGGCGCAGTGAGCCCGGGCGGGTCCCCACCGCACGGGAAAGCCAGTCCGTTGGCCTCCTGATGGCCGACGATCCCCGCCGGTAACTGTGCCAATGGTCCAGGCTCCGGGGCCCCGCTTGAGCCATTGCCCCTGCGGATGCTTATCTGTGTCGTATCCATGTACTTGCGGCGCTGCGCAGCGCCGGACGGCAACGAGGCCGGTTCCGGAGCGCGGCGCCTTCGCCGTGCCCGTCCACCGCCCACCACCCCCGGGCGGCTCCGGGCCGGCGCGCACCACTCGAGGGGGGCGGCACACCGCCGTGAAGAGGATGTTCGTGGCTCCGGATCCGGGGCGTCTGAGACTCAGGAACGCGGCCCGCGCGGTGATCGGCGTCGCCGCCGCCGTCGCCCTCGCCGAACTGTGCGGTCTCTCCCTGAGCGCCTCCATCACCGGGGGACTGGCGGCCCTGCTCGCCCTCTTCACCGTCACCGACGCGACCGTGCGCCGCCAGGCCGTCACCACCGCCCTGCTGCCCGCCGCCGGATTCCCGGTCCTCGCCCTCGCCACCGCCCTGCACGGGCTGACACCCGCCCGCGACGCGGCCTTCGTGCTCGTCGTCTTCTGCGGGGTCTACGCCCGCCGCTGGGGCCCGCGCGGACACGCCCTCGGGATCTTCGCGTTCATGAACTTCTTCATCACGCAGTTCCTGCACGCCGTCCCCGCCCAGCTCCCGGAACTGTTCGCCGCCGTGGGCCTCGCCCTGGTCGCCGCCGGCGCCGTACGGTTCCTGCTCTGGCCCATCGAGCGGCGCACCCCGCCGCCCGCCGCCCCCGCACCGCTGCCCGGCCGCGGCCTCGCCCGGCCCACCACCCGCCAGGCCTTCCAGGCCACCGCCGCGTGCGCCGTCGCCCTCGCCATCGGCCAGGTGCTCTCCGAGGACCGCTGGTACTGGGCCGTCGGCACCGCCTGGTGGATCTTCGTCAACACCGCCTCGCGCGGCGAGACCCTCGTGCGGGGCTTCCGCCGGGTGCTCGGCACCGTCATCGGCGTGGCCGCCGGCGTACTGATCGCCATCCCGCTGAACGGCGCGCCCGCGCCCACCGCCCTCCTGGTCGCCGCCTGCGTCTTCGCGATCTTCTACACGGCCGCCGTCTCCTACAGCTGGATGATCCTCGCGGTCACCCTCATGGCGGGACTGCTGTACGGCCTGCTGGGCGTGCTGGACCCCGGCCTGCTCGTGCTGCGCCTGGAGGAGACGGCCGTCGGCGCGGTGTGCGCGGCGCTGGCCGTGGTCCTCGTGCTGCCGGTCACCACCCACGCCACGAACGACGCCTGGATCCAGCGCGCCCTGCACTGCGTACACGCGGCCACCGCCCAAGCCGCCGCCCGCCTGGCCGGCTCCCCGACGGCGGACCCGGCGCCCCACGCCGCCGAGCTGGAGACCCTGCTGGCGAGGGTCCGGATGGCGCTCGCTCCGCTGGTCCACCCGCTCAGCCCGTTCCGCGCGCGCAAGGCCCGCGCCGGCCAGGTCATCGCGCTCCTGGACGACTGCGCGCGCGAGGTGCGCGGCCTGGTCGCCGTCGCCGCCGACCCGGACGCGAGCCACGACGCCCGCCTCGCCACGGCCTGCTGGCGCGTCGAGGCCGCCGTGGAGGCGCTGACCGCCGGGGAGCGGGGCGCGAGCGGGCCTGCCCCGGCCCGCGAGAGCGTGGCGCACACCACCGCCTCCGGGCCCGCGCTCGCCCACCTGCACGGCCTGGAGCGGGCTCTCGCCGAACTCGCCGCCCCGCTGGGCAGCGACCCGCGGGCGCCGTTCGTCGTCAGCGCCTGACCAGGCCCTGCGCCGAGAGCGCCAGCCCCGCCGGCAGCCGGCCGGCGGAGTGCACCACGCCGAGGGTCTGGGTGGCCCGGGTCAGCGCCACGTACAGGTCGCTGGGCTGGAAGTCGGCCGGCTCCACCACGACCACCGTGTCGAACTCCAGCCCCTTGGCCTGGCGCGGATCCAGCAGGACGACCTCCCGGGTCAGATCCGGCTCCGCGCCCTCCCGCACCCCCGGCAGTACGGCGGCCAGCGCGGCGTGCAGCGCCCGCGGGGCGATCACCGCGAGCCGCCCCTGCGCCGGCCGCTCCCGCTCCACGGCCTCCGCGACCGCCCGCGCCGGGTCCCCGGCCTCCCGCGCCCACGGCCGCACCCCCGTCGTGCGTACCGAGCGCGGCGGTTCGAAGCCGGGATCGCGCTCCCGCAGCACGGCCGCCGCCACCTCCATGATCTCGGCCGGGGTGCGGTAGTTCACCCCCAGCCGGACCAGCTCCCAGCGCTCGCCCACGTACGGGGAGAGGATCCGCTCCCAGGAGCCGCAGCCCGCCTCGTCGGCGGTCTGCGCGGGATCGCCGACCAGCGTCATCGACCGGGTGGGGCAGCGCCGCATCAACAGCCGCCACGCCATCTCCGACAGCTCCTGCGCCTCGTCCACGATCACATGGCCGAAGGCCCACGTGCGGTCGGCGGCCGCCCGCTCGGCGGCGCTGCGGTGGTCGGCCTCCTCCTGGCGCTCGGCCATCCGCTCGGCGTCGATGATGTCGTGGGCCGCGAGGTACTCGTTCTCCTCGTCCTCGAACTCGTACGACTGGGAACCCTCGGACAGGTCCAGCACCCCCTGCGCGTACGCGATGCGCTGCTGCCGTTCCCGTTCCTCGGCGGCGCGCCGGGCGCTGTCGTCCTCCCCCAGCAGCTCGGCCGCCTCGTCCAGCAGTGGTACGTCGGCCGGGGTCCAGTCCGGGCGTGCCGAGGGCGCGCGCCGGATCAGCCCGGCCTCGTGCGCGGACACGTGCGTGGGATCCGCCAGGAAGTCGGCGACCAGCTGCTCGGGGGTGAGGGAGGGCCACAGCGAGTCGATCGCCGCGTGCACGGCGGGGCTCATCGCGATCTCCTTGCCGAGCTGGGCCACGTCGTCCGGGCCGAGCAGGTTCGGCCCGCCGTACGGATCGGCGCCCAGCCGGTCGGCGAGCTGCGCGGTGAGCGCGTCGATGATCCGGAAGGCGAAGGCGGGGCGCGCCTGGTTGTGCGGCAGCCCGGTGGCCCGGGCCCGGTCCCGTGCCTCGTACGCCATGGTGCGGTCCAGCAGCAGGGTCCCGTAGTCGTCGTGGTCGATCTCCAGCGCGGGCTCGGGGACCGTGGCGTACTCCTCCCCGGTGCCCGCCGGCACGGTCTCCGGCAGGCCCTGCCGATCGGCCACGACCAGGGCGAGGACCTCCGCCATCGCGGCCCGGCCCTTCACCGCGGCGGCCCCGGGGCGGTCGGTGCCGGTGGCGTGCACGCCCGGGAAGAGCTCTCCCGGAGTGGCGAGCAGCACCCCCGTCTCGCCGAGGGCCGGGAGCACCTCGCCGATGTACCCGAGGAAGGCCGGCCCCGGTCCGACGATCAGCACCCCGCGCTTGGCGAGCAGTTCCCGGTGGGCGTACAGCAGGTACGCGGCGCGGTGCAGCGCGACCGCGGTCTTCCCGGTGCCGGGGCCGCCCTCCACGACGAGCACCCCGCGGTGCGGGGAACGGATGATCCGGTCCTGCTCGGCCTGGATCGTGCGCACGATGTCGTGCATGCGGCCGGTCCGGGCGGCGTCGAGCGCGGCGAGCAGCACGGCGTCCGCGTCCGCGCCCTCGTGGCCGGTGCGTTCCGCGTCGGTGAGGTCGAGGATCTCGTCGTGCAGGGCGGTGATCTCGCGCCCCCGGCTGCTGATGTGCCGGCGCCGGCGTAGCCCCATGGGGGTGTGGCCGGTGGCGAGGTAGAAGGGGCGGGCCACCTCCGCGCGCCAGTCCAGCACCAGCGGCGTGCGGTCCGCGTCGTCCGCGCGGATCCCGATCCGGCCGATGTGGTGGTCCCTGCCGTCGGAGAACTCCAGACGGCCGAAACACAGGCCGTTCTCACCCGCATTCAGCGCGGAAAGCAGGCCGGACTGCTCGGCGACGAGGACATCGCGCTCGAGGCGCGCCTGAAACCCGTTCCCCACGTCGTGCAATGCCCCTTCGACCGCACGTTCGGCCTGGTCGCGCAGGTCGTCGAGGCGCCGATAGAGATCGGTGACGAATTGCTGCTCTTTTCGGAATTCCTCGGTTGACAATTGCACTCCCACCGCGATACAGTGTCCTCGTAAGGTTCTTTGTGGCTTCTCTTTCCGTGAAGTCACGAACCAATCAATATACTCTCTCGCATCCCTCGGCAGCGAATTCGGCCGGGGGATTTTTTGCGTACGGTGGACCCCATGACCACCGCACACGGCTCCGCCGACGGAATCGTCTACCGCCTCGCCCGCCCCGAGGACGCGGGTGCCATCGAGGCCCTGGACAGCTCTTTCACCACCGCCACGGTCTTCGAGGTGGCCGCCGCCGAGGACGGCTTCGGCTTCCGGCTCCGCGAGGTTCCGGTGGACCCGCCCGTGCACAAGGTGTTCCCGCCCGAGGAGCACGACGAGCAGGGCTTCGGCGGCGCCGCGGGCCGGGACGCGGACGCGCGCACCTACGTGGCCCTCGAGGGCGGCGAGGTGTGCGGCTTCGCGGCCGTCGGCTACGCCGCGTGGAACCGGCGCCTCACGATCGAGGACATCGAGGTCGCGCCCGGCCGCCGGGGCCGCGGCATCGGCCGCGCGCTCATGGAGTGCGCGGCGGACTACGCCCGTGAACGGGGCGCTGAGCACCTGTGGTTGGAGGTCAGTTCGGTCAACGCCCCCGCCGTGCACGCCTACCGGCGGATGGGCTTCGGATTCTGCGGCCTCGACACCACGCTCTACGACGGCACCCCGGCCGTCGGCGAGCGGGCGCTCTACATGAGCCGGCCCTGCCGCTGAACCCGCGCGTGCGCCGGATCGTACGCCCCAACCCGCCCCGTCCGCAGGCCGATCGGTGAAGATCACTCAGAGGAGTGTTCCGGTCGCTCTGGCCGCACACCGCTGACCTGCGGCATGTACAACGGGTAATTGTTTACTGCACATTCATCCGGCACGTACAGGGTGGATCTGGTCGGACAGGGGGTAACGGCCCGGAATGGAAATTCTTCAACAGCGCTCCACCACCGCTCAGGTGTGGGAAGCGGCCGAGGAGTTCATCCGACTCTTCCACCGGGAGACCAAGGGCGCGGGCGATCCGCGCGCCCGGCTCGCCGCCGTCAGGGCCGAACTGGCCGCGACCGGCACCTACGTGCACACCCCCGAGGAGCTGGCCCACGGGGCGCGCGTGGCCTGGCGCAACAGCAACCGCTGCATAGGCAGGCTCTACTGGAACTCGCTTCGGGTCCGCGACCGCCGCGGGCTCACCGCCTCCGACGACATCGCCGCCGAGTGCTTCGACCACCTGCGCGAGGCGACCAACGGCGGCAGGATCAGACCCACCATCACGGTCTTCGCCCCGGACGCCCCCGGCCGGCCCGGCCCGCTGATCTGGAGCGAGCAGCTCATTCGCTACGCCGGGTACGGCGACCACCCCTCCATAACCGTCGGGGACGCCCGCAACGCCCCGCTCACCGAGGCCCTGCTCCAGCTCGGCTGGGCCGGCGGCTCCGGCAGCCCCTTCGACCTCCTTCCGCTGGTGGTCCAGGGCGTCGACGACAAACCCCGCTGGTTCGACACCCCCGCGGACGCCGTCCTCGAGGTGCCGATCGAGCACCCCGACGGCGACTTCTGGGCGGACTGGGGGCTGCGCTGGCACGCCGTACCCGCCATCTCGAACATGTGCCTGGAGATCGGCGGCATCCACTACCCGGCCGCGCCCTTCAACGGCTGGTACATGGGCACCGAGATCGGCGCGCGCAACCTCGCCGACACCGACCGGTACAACCTCCTGCCGGCCGTTGCCCGCCGCCTCGGACTGGACACCTCCAGCGAGCGCTCCCTCTGGAAGGACCGCGCGCTCGTCGAGCTCAACCGGGCGGTCCTGCACTCCTTCGACCGCGCGGGCGTCGCCATCGCCGACCACCACTCCGAGTCCCGGCGGTTCCTGTCCCACATGGAGCGGGAGGAGCGCAAGGGGCGCGAGGTGGGCGCGGACTGGTCCTGGATCGTGCCGCCGATCTCGGGCTCCGCCACCCCGGTCTTCCACCGCACCTACGAGGACAGCCCGAGCAGCACCGCGTACGTGCACCACCCCGGCGCGCGAGAACGGGCCCAGGGGCGGGATTTGGTCTAGACCTTCTGTTACCGTCGGCTCCGAACGGATCCGAGAGCGGTGAGAGGGGCCTCGTGTGGGCGGCGCTGACAGTATCGACCATCGCGGCGAACACCGGGCCTACATCGGCTCGTTCACCTCGGGGGGCGGCCGCGGTGTCACCACCGCGGCCGTGGATCCGGTGACCGGAGCGCTGGCCACGCTCTCGGTCGCCGCCACCGACGACCCCTCGTACCTCGCGCTCGCCCGGGACACCGGTGTGCTCTACGCGGTGAACGAGACCGACGAGGGCGCGGTGACCGCCTTCCGGACGACCGCCGACGGCCTCGCCCCGCTCGGCGCCGCCTTCCGCGTCGGCGGCTCCGGTCCCACCCACCTCAGCGTCGGCGGGGGCCGGCTGCACATCGCCAACTACACGTCCGGCAGCGTCAGCAGCCTCCCGCTCGCCGCCGACGGCAGTCCTGCCGGGCCCGCCCACGTCCTGCCGCACGAGGGGAGCGGCCCCGACGCCGACCGCCAGGAGCGGCCGCACGCCCACCAGGTGCTGCCCGACCCGAGCGGCCGCTGGGTGCTCAGCGTGGACCTCGGCACCGACTCGGTGCGCATCTGCGCGCCGGATGCGGCCACCGGCGAGCTGCGCCTCCACGCCGAGACCGCGCTGCGCGCCGGGACCGGCCCCCGCCACCTCGTCTTCCACCCGGAGGGCGCCGTGGTCTACGTCCTGCACGAGCTGGAGCCGCAGGTGACCGTCTGCCGCTGGAACGGGGCGTCCGGGCAACTGGAACCGGTCCGGGAGGTTCCGGTCGCCCCCACGGGCCCCTCAGGGGCCGTGCGGGCCTATCCCTCGGCGATCGTCGCCTCGCCCGACGGGCGGTTCGTCTGGGTGGCCGTCCGCGGTGCCGACGTCATCGCCACCTTCTCCCTGGCCGACGGCCCCGAGGAGCCGCGGCCCACCGGCGCCGTGGACTGCGGCGGCGACTGGCCGCGCGATCTCGCCGTCGACCCCTCGGGGCGCCGGCTCTACGCGGCCAACGAGCGCTCGGGCGACGTCACGTGGTTCGACGTGGACCCGCTGACCGGCCTGCCGCACCGCGCCGGCTCACTGGCCGTACCCGCGGCCACTTGCGTGGTCCTCGGCGGACCGGCGTACGGGTCCCCGTAGGGGCCTTCGGACAGGGCGGCCGCACGGACCGTCCGTACGGGGCCACGGGAAAGGCCCCCGGCGAGCCCTGGAGGCCAGGGTCGGCGGGGGCCTTCTCCGTCACGGACGGACGGGTCAGTGGGCAGCGGCGCCCTGGGCGATCCCGAGGGCCGCGGAGTACTGGGCGACGGCCAGCTTGCCGAGCGCCGGGTAGGCCCCGAGCACCTCGGCGGTGGCGCAGTCGGCCTCCTTGCAGGCGGTGTCCAGCAGTCCGTCGGCCGCCTCCGGGCCGATCAGGTACGGGGCGAGCGCGAGCTGTGTGGAGCCCTCGCCGCGCAGCTGCTCGGCGACGGCGGCCACCGAGCCCTCCTGGTCCAGCGCGGCCGCCTTCACGGGCACGGCGAGCCGGGCGGCGAGCAGCATGCCCGTGATCCCGGCGGCCTGCACGGCCTCCTCGCCACCGGTGGTGGCCAGGACGATGCCGTCGGCGGCGGTGGTCACGGTGAAGAGCCGGGCGCGGTCGGCACGGGCCAGGCCGGCCTCGGACAGCCGCACGTGCAGGCCCTCGGCGAGCAGCGGGTGCGGGCCGAGCACGTCGGCCAGCTCGGCGGCGGCCGAGGAGTCCATCAGTGCCTGGCGGATCCGGCGGAGCAGGTCCGCGTCCGGGCCGGCGAGCAGCGGTACGACCACGGCGTCCGGGCCGGTCGGCGCGGGCACCTCGTGGCCGGCGGCGCGGGCGAACTCCGCGCGCGCGGCACGCTCGGTCGCGACGGCGGTCAGCACGCCGGACAGGGACGGGAACTCGGAGGCGTCGTCACCGTCGAGGAAGCCGATGCGGGCGTCGAGGCCCGGCAGCTCGGAGCGGCCGATGCTGATGATCTCTTCCGCCAGCTGCCGCGAGGCGGCCGAGGGAGCACCGGGCACGGCGAGCACCAGCGCGGGCGCGCCCTCGGGCGCCGCCGCGGGCTCGGGCCGGCGGTGCCGTCCGGTCTGGCGGGGTCGCGGCATTCGTACGGGCAGGCCATTTGCGGGCCCAGTGGGGGAGCTCATGGCGCCGCATGCTACTGGCTTATCGGAACAAGGTGTTCGGGCAGGGCCTTCTCGGGAGGCATCTGTCCGCATTTATCCGATGAAGGGCAGATACCGTCAACTGACCGACGGGAGGCGCCCGGCCACCCCATTGGACCAGTAGAGTGACACAGCGTGGCACCACGACCTTTGAATGAACTCGTCGAAGCAGGCTGGGCGAAGGCCCTGGAGCCCGTGTCCGGACGCATCGCGGCCATGGGGAACTTCCTCCGCGGCGAGATCGCCGCGGGCCGGACCTACCTGCCGGCCGGCGCGAACGTACTGCGCGCCTTCCAGCAGCCCTTCGACGACGTCCGCGTCCTGATCGTCGGACAGGACCCCTACCCCACGCCGGGGATGGCCATCGGCCTGAGCTTCGCCGTCGCGCCGGACGTGCGCCGGCTGCCGGGCAGCCTGGAGAACATCTTCCGCGAGATGAACTCCGACCTGGGGCTTCCCCGGCCGTCCAACGGGGACCTCACCCCGTGGACCCGCCAGGGCGTGCTGCTGCTGAACCGGGCCCTGACGACGGCGCCCGGAAAGCCGGCCGCGCACCGCGGCAAGGGCTGGGAGGAAGTGACCGAGCAGGCGATCCGGGCCCTCGCCGCCCGGGGCACGCCCCTCGTGTCGATCCTGTGGGGCCGCGACGCGCGCAACCTGCGGCCGCTGCTCGGGGACCTGCCCGCCGTCGAGTCGGCGCACCCCTCGCCGATGTCGGCGGACCGCGGTTTCTTCGGCTCGCGCCCCTTCAGCCGGGCGAACGACCTGCTCGCGCGCCAGGGCACGCAGCCCGTCGACTGGCGGCTGCCCTAGGGGGTTTTGCGTCCGGCCCGCTCCATTCGGCGCTGCCCGGCCCCGTCCGCATCCGTTCCGGGCGTGAACGGGGAAGGATGGGCGAAGGGGACCGTCCGGCTCCCGCCGGCCGCGGTCCCGGCACGGAACGATCGGAGCACAGCCCGTGAGCACGCATCCCCGGAACCCGAGCCCCACCCCGGCCACCGCCCCGGTCCCGGCCACCGGACTGCGGTGCCTGGTCACCGGCGCGGGCGGCTACATCGGCGGCCGGCTCGTCCCCGAGCTGCTCGACGCCGGACACCGCGTGCGCTGCCTGGCCCGCACCCCGGCCCACCTCAGGGACCACCCGTGGGCCGGCCGGGCCGAGGTGGTCCGCGGTGACGTCACCGACGCGGAGAGCCTGCGTCCCGCCCTGCGCGACGTGGACGTCGCCTACTACCTGGTGCACTCCCTGGGGGCCGGGCACGACTTCGAGGAGACCGACCGGCGCGCGGCCACGACCTTCGCCACCGAGGCCCGCGCCGCCGGGGTCGGTCGCATCGTCTACCTCGGCGGCCTCACCCCGCGTGGCGTGCCCGAAGCGGAACTCTCCCCGCACCTGCGCTCCCGCGCCGAGGTCGGCCGGATCCTGCTCGACTCCGGCGTGCCCACGACCGTACTGCGCGCGGCCGTCGTCATCGGCTCCGGATCGGCCTCGTTCGAGATGCTCCGCTACCTCACCGAACGGCTCCCCGTGATGGTGACGCCGAGCTGGGTCGGCACCCGGGTCCAGCCCATCGCCGTACGGGACGTGCTGCGCTACCTCGTCGGCAGCGCCCGGATGCCGCGGGACGTCAGCCGGGCCTTCGACATCGGCGGCCCCGACCTGCTCACCTACCGGGACATGATGATGCGCTACGCGGCCGTCGCCGGACTGCCCCGACGGCTCATCCTGCCCGTCCCCATGCTCACCCCACGCCTGTCCAGCCACTGGATCGGCCTGGTCACGCCCGTACCGGCGGCCCTCGCGCGGCCGCTCGCCGAATCGCTGAAGTACGAGGTCGTCTGCGCGGAGGACGACATCCGGCAGTACGTGCCCGACGCGCCGGGAACGCCCGTCCCCTTCGACCGCGCCCTCACGCTCGCCCTGGAACGGGTCAAGGAGGCACGCGTCACGACCCGCTGGTCCAACGCCTCGCTCCCCGGTGCCCCGAGCGACCCACTGCCCACCGACCCCGACTGGGCGGGCGGCAGCCTCTACACCGACGAGCGCGAGCAGTCCGTCCCGGCGACCCCGCACCAGCTGTGGCGGGTCATCGAGGGAGTGGGCGGGACGAACGGCTGGTACTCCTTCCCGCTCGCCTGGGCGGTGCGGGGCCAGCTCGACCGGCTCGTCGGCGGGGTGGGGCTGCGCCGGGGCCGGCGCGACGCCGACCGGCTCAGGGTCGGCGACACGCTCGACTTCTGGCGGGTCGAGGAGATCGAGCGGGGGCGCCTGCTGCGGCTGCGCGCGGAGATGCGGCTCCCCGGACTCGCCTGGCTGGAGATGCGCGTCGACCGCGACGCCGAGGGCGGCACGCTCTACCGCCAGCGGGCCCTCTTCCACCCGCGCGGCCTGGCGGGACAGCTGTACTGGTGGAGCGTGGCGCCGTTCCACGCAGTCGTCTTCGGCGGAATGGCCCGAAACATCGCGCGCACCGCCGAGAAGACGGCGGACGCACCCGCACGGGAGAGCGCCGTGAGCACAGTGGGGCCCGTGGTGCATCCGGGAGGCGACGACGGCCGGAAGTGAAGGCGGCAAGTCCGCACGCAGCCCACCCGCCGTCGCCGCGCGCGCCCGCAGGGTGGCCGATCGCCGGGAGTGGCGTCATGAACTCCGTCGTCCTTTTCACCTCCGACCTCCGCCTGCACGACCACCCGACCCTGTGCGCCGCCCTGGCCGCCGGGCACGACGTGGTGCCGTTGTTCGTCCGGGACCCGGCCGTGGACCGCTCGGGCTTCGCGGCGCCCAACCGGCTCGCCTTCCTCGCCGACTGCCTGGCCGACCTCGACGCCGGCCTGCGCGACCGCGGCGGCCGGCTCGTCGTACGCACCGGGGACACGGTCGCCGAGCTGCACGCCGTGGCGCGGCAGGCCGATGCGGACGAGGTGCACATGGCGGCCGGGTGCTCCCGCTTCGCGCGCGATCGCGAGGCACGGCTGAGGCGCGCCCTGGAGTCCGACGGGCGCCGCCTCTACGTCCACGACGGGGTGACCACGGCCGTGCCGCCCGGCGCCGTCACCCCGCAGGGATCCGACCACTTCGCCGTCTTCACCCCGTACTTCAGGCGCTGGGCCGCCGAGCCGCTGCGTACGCCCCTCGCCGCCCCCCGGGCCGTCCCGGTGGTCCGCGGGGTGCGCTCCGAGGCGCTGCCGTCACGGGCCTCCGTGACGGACGTGTCCGAGGGGCTCCCCGCAGGTGGGGAGCGGGAGGGCCGCCGCCGGCTCGGCAGCTGGCTGTCCCGGCTCGCCGACACCTACGAGGAACGCCATGACGACCTCGCGGGTGACGCTACCTCCCACCTGTCCGCGTACCTCCACTTCGGCGCCGTGTCGGCCACCGAGGCCGTCCACCGGGCTCGCGCCCGCGGCGGCACGGGCGCGAGCGCCTTCGTACGGCAGCTGTGCTGGCGGGACTTCCACCACCAGGTGCTAGCCGCCCGGCCGGAGACGGCCACCGCGGACTACCGGCCGCGGCAGGACCACTGGCGGCGGGGCGCCGAGGCGGAGGCGGACCTCAGGGCCTGGCGGGAGGGGCGGACCGGCTACCCGGTGGTCGACGCCGCCATGCGGCAGCTGGCCCACGAGGGCTGGATGCACAACCGGGGACGCCTGATCGCGGCCTCCTTCCTCACCAAGACGCTGTACGTCGACTGGCGCGAGGGCGCCCGCCACTTCCTGGACCTCCTCGTGGACGGCGACGTGGCGAACAACCAGCTCAACTGGCAGTGGGTGGCCGGGACGGGGACCGACACCCGGCCCAATCGGGTCCTCAACCCCGTCCTCCAGGGCCGGAAGTACGACCCCCACGGGGCCTACGTCCGCCGCTGGGTCCCCGAACTCGCGGGCGTGCCCGCCGGGACGATCCACGAGCCGTGGAAACTCATCGGCCTGGAACGGGCCGCCTGCGACTACCCCGACCCGATCGTGTCCCTCGCCGACGGTCTGGCCCGCTTCCGCCACGCCCGGGGCCGGGACTGACCCACCGGGCCGTCGTCCTGCGCCCGAAGCGCAGGACGATGCAAGAACGATGCGAGTTGAGGCGCCTGCCTCCCGCGTCGGAGCCTGAGGAGCGGGAGCGGCCCGGCTCCCGGCAACGGCGAGGAGGCGGAGTCGTCATGGGCGCAGCAGCCGGCACGATGGAGGTCCTCCCGGGCCCGCTCCGGGGCGTGGTCTCGGCCGGGGGCTCGACCGGGGGCTCGGGCCCGCTCCGGGGCCTGCTCTCGCACGAGGAGGCCGGACTCTCGGACGAGGAGGTCGGCCGCGGGATCGGGCGGGGCGACGCGGACTGCTTCGCCCTGGCCCACCGGCGGTGGGCCCGCCTCGTGCACCACCTGGCCGCCCGCACCCTCGGCGACGCCAGGGAGGCCGAGGACGTCACCCAGCAGGTCTTCCTCGCGGCGTGGTCCGGCCGCGCCGGCTACCGCCCCGAGCGCGGGCCCGTCCCCGCCTGGCTGGTCGGCATCGCCCGCCGGAAGATCGCCGACGCGCTCACCGCCCGGACCCGCCGGCTCGCCCTGGCCACCGCGGCCGGGGAGGCCCAGGCACCGGCCGCCCCGGCGCCCGACGGGTGCGAGCGGGCGCTCGACCGCCTCCTCGTCACCCGTGAACTCGCGCGGCTGCCGCGGGTCCAGCGCGAGGTCCTGGCCCTCGCCTTCTACGCCGACCTGACCCAGGTCCAGATCGCCCACCGCACCGGCCTGCCCCTGGGCACGGTCAAGAGCCATGCCCGGCGCGGGCTCCAGCGGCTGCGCCGGGCCCTAGAAGGTGTCGTAGAGCCGGGAGACCAGGTCAAGCGCCTCCCGCAGACCACCGGGGCGCAGGGTGCCGGGTCCGGGGGCGCGACCCGCCCAGCCCGGGCCGGCGAGCACCATCACGGGGTGCGTCCGCGCCCCCTTGACCCCGAAGGCGCTCGCGGCGACGTACCGGGCCAGCGCGTGGTCGGCGGTGGAGCGGGCCTGGGACCAGAGCACCACGGCGGCCGGTCCCGTGCGCCGCACGGCCGCGTCCAGCGTCTCGGCGGGGACGGCCGCGCCGAACATCCGGGCGGGCAGGCCGCGTTCGGCGAGCCCCGCCGCCAGCGCCTCCAGGGGCAGGGTGTGCTGTTCGGCCGGAACGCAGGCCAGTAGCACCGGGGGAGCGCCGGTCCGCCGTACGGGGGCGGGCGCCACGCGCCGCAGGGCGGTGGAGACGTGCCAGGACAGCAGGTGCTCCACCTCGACGTAACGGTCGCCGGAGGACTGCCACTTGCGTCCCACGGCGTGCAGGGTCGGCACCATCACCTCCTCCCAGACGGTGACGAGCCCGTGGCCCGCCATGAGGTCGCCCAGCAGCGAGTCCAGGGCCGGGCCGTCGAGGCGTACGGCGGCGCGGGCCAGCCCGCGGCTCTCCCGGACCACGTCCCGCTCGTCCGGCCCGCCCCGCACGGCGCCGGAACGCACGAGCCCGTGGGCCGCCCCCGGCGGGAGTGGCGGCCCGGTCCGGCCGGCCGGACGCGCCCCCGGCCCCAGGTCCGCGACCGCGCCGGAGCGCCCGCCCCGGGCAGCCCTGGCCGCCCGCGCCGCCTCGGCGGGCGGCACCCCGGAGGCGGTGAGCCGGCACATCTCCTCCAGCATCGCGATGTCCCCGGGGGTCCAGCGGCGGTGCCGCCCGTCCTGGCGCGCCGCGGGGCCGATGCCGTACCGCTGGTCCCAGGACCGCAGCGTGGTCGGCGACACGCCCAGGTGGCGTGCCACCGCGCCCGTGGTGATGCCAAGCGTCGTCTCGGACATGCGTCCACCATACGACGCACGAACGATGCGGGGAGCCTGTCACCCGCCGATGGTCGCCGCCCGCACGCACAGCACGTCCGGCAGGTGCTCGGCCAGCAGCTGCCAGCTGTCGCCGTCGTCGTGGCTGGCGTACAGCTCGCCGTTGCGGTTGCCGAAGTAGATGCCCGCGGGGTCCGCGTCGTCCGTGCACAGGGCGTCCCGCAGGACCGTGCCGTAGTGGTCCCCGGAGGGCAGCCCCTTCGAGAGCGGCTCCCAGCTCTCGCCCGCGTCCCGGGTGCGGAAGACCCGGCACCGGTGCTCGGCCGGGACCCGGTCGGAGTCGGCGTTGAGCGGGAAGACGTAGGCGGTGTCCGGCCGGTGCGGATGGGCGGCCACCGCGAAGCCGAAGTCGGAGGGGAGCCCGCCGCCGATGTCGGTCCACCGGGCCCCGGCGTCGTCGCTGCGGTAGACGCCCCAGTGGTTCTGCAGGTAGAGCCGGTCCGTGTCCCCGGCGTCCCGGGCAATCTTGTGCACGCACTGGCCGTACTCGGGGTGCGGATCCGGCAGGAACACCGCGGAGACCCCGTCGTTGGAGGGGGTCCAGCTGGCCCCGCCGTCCTTCGTCCGGAACACGCCGGCGGTGGAGACGGCCACCGTCACCGCGTCCGGGTCGCGGGGATGGGTGATCACCGTGTGCAGGCCCTCGCCGCCGCCGCCGGGGACCCAGTCGCCACGGCTCGGGTGCTCCCACAGCGGGCGGACGAGCTCGAAGGACTCGCCCCGGTCCGTCGAGCGGAACAGCGCGGCCGGCTCCGTCCCCGCGTACACCACGTCCGGTGCCTCGGGCCCCGCCGGCTGGAGCTGCCAGACCCGCTCCAGCGAGGCGCCCGTGTCCTTGGGGAACTTCACGGCGGCCGTGGCGGGTTCGCGCCAGGTGGCCCCGAGGTCGTCGGAGCTGAAGACGGACGGCCCCCAGTGCGTGCTGTCCCCGGCGACCAGCAGCCGGGGCGCCGGCCCCCGCCGGTCGACGGCGACCGCGTAGACGGCCTGGGCGTTGAAGTGCGGCCCGCCGAACTCCCACGGCCCCTCCCCTCGCCGGCGACCGATGAAGAGTCCCTTCCGGGTTCCCACGAGCAGCAGCACATCGGGCATGGCCGGTACCTCCGGACCTCGTCGTCCTTGCGGGGCGTTTCCTCATGAAGCGTCTTTCCGGCCAGTCTGCACCCACCCTCTGACAGCGGCCCGGCAGACGACACTGACCCCCTCCATAACTGATTGATACCGATCATTTACTCTCCGGAAATCGTTGCTACTTGAACGTCGGCGTTTGGAATGGGTTGACTTCAGGTCACTGCACTGCTGCTGTCGCCGCACGCGAGAGGACCCACGTGGCCACCGAGCACCTGTCACCGCTCGACCTCGCCTTCTGGCGGATCGAATCCGCCGCCCACCCCATGCACCTCGGCGCCCTCGCCGTCTTCTCGGCCGCAGGGCCCGGCGGCGGCGAAGACGGCGGCCCCGGAGCCGCCGAGCGTGCCGCCGTACTGCTCGCCGCCCGCTGCGCCACCGTGCCGGGCCTGCGCCGCCGGATCCGCGACGTGCTGCTGCCGGTCGGCGCGGCCGCCTGGTCGCCGGACCCCGGCTTCGACCCGGCGCGGCACGTCTTCCTCGTCCGCACCGACGAGGCGGACCCGCACGCCGCCGCCGGCCCGCTGATGGCCCGGCCGCTGGACCGGGAGTTGCCGCCCTGGGAGGCCCACGTGCTGTCGGGACCGGACCCGGCCTCCTTCGCGGTGCTCTTCAAGTTCCACCACGCCCTCGCCGACGGCCTGGGCGCGCTGGCCCTGGCGGCCGCGCTCTTCGACGAGGGCCCGGCCCCGGCCCCGGCCCCGCGGCCCCCCGCGCGCCCGGTCCCCGAGCAGCGGGCCGGCTCGGCCCTGCGCCGGCTCCCCGGGACCCTGGCCGCCCGGGTCCAGGACGTCGGTCAGGCCCTGGAGATCGGGGCCGCCGTGGCCCGCGCCGGGCTGCCGCTCGGCGTCCCCGCCGCCCTCACCGCGGACCCGGCCGGTCCGGGGAACCGGGCCGTCGCGGGCCTCGCCCTCGACCTGGACGAGGTCAACCTGGTCCGCAAGGCCGCCGGCGGCACCGTCAACGACGTGCTGATCTCCGTGGTCGCCGGGGCGCTGCGGCGCTGGCTGGAGGAGCGGGGCGATCCCGCGCCGACCGGGCCCGGCCCGCGCGCGCTGATTCCCGTGTCCCGCCGGGGCCGGCCCGGTGCCGGCGGCGGGAACCGGCTCTCCGGCTACCTGCTGCGGCTACCGCTGGCCGAGCGCGACCCGCTGCTGCGCCTGGACCGGGTGCGTGCGGCGATGGACCGCAACAAGGACGCCGGGCCCGCGCGCGGCGCCGGGGCCGTCGCCCTGCTCGCCGACCACGTCCACCCGCTGGGCCACCGGCTCGGCGGCCCGCTGGTGGCGCAGGCCGCCCGGCTGCTCTTCGACATCCTGGTCACCAGCGTCCCGCTGCCCGGATTCACCTTCAGCCTCGGCGGCAGCCGGGTCCGCGAGGTCTACCCGCTCGCCCCGCTGGCCTGCGGCCAGTCGCTGGCCGTCGCGGTGTCGACGTACAAGGGGACCGTCCACTACGGCCTGGTCGCCGACGCGGCGGCCGTCCCGGACCTGGGCGCCCTGGCGGGGGCCCTGCGCGCGGAGCTCGACGCGCTTGTACGAGAGGTCTCGTAGTACGAGATATTTCGTAGTACGGTGAGTCTCGAACTCAGCCGCCGATCCCCGGCGCGCCCGGTGACCTCTGGAGCCCTGATGAGTGCTGCCCCCGCCGCCCCTGCCGCTTTCACCGCCCTGTTCACCCCGTACGACCTTCGCTCGGTCACCGTCCCGAACCGCGTGTGGATGGCGGCGATGTGCCAGTACAGCGCCGAGGTGTCCGGCCCGAACGCGGGCGTGGCGAACGACTGGCACTTCGCGCACTACGCCGCCCGCGCCGTCGGCGGCACCGGCCTGATCATCCAGGAGGCCACCGCAGTCTCCCCGGAAGGCCGGATCACCCCCTACGACCTCGGCATCTGGAACGACACCCAGGTCGAGGCGCTGCGCCGGATCACCTCCTTCCTCAAGGCCCAGGGCGCCGTCCCCGGCATCCAGATCGCTCATGCTGGCCGCAAGGCCTCCACCGACCGCACCTGGAAGGGCGGCGGCGCGGTCGGGCCCGAGGCGCACGGCTGGCAGCCCGTCGCCCCGAGCGCCGTCCCCTTCGGCGAGGGCAGCCCCGTGCCGCACGAGCTGACGGTCGACGAGATCGCCGGGATCACCGCCCAGTTCGCGGCCGCCACCGAGCGCGCGCTCGCGGCGGGCTACGAGGTCGTCGAGATCCACGGCGCCCACGGCTACCTCATCGGGGAGTTCCTCTCCCCGCACAGCAACAAGCGCACCGACGCCTACGGCGGCTCCTTCGAGAACCGGACCCGCTTCGCCCTCGAAGTCGTGGACGCCGTACGGGCCGTGTGGCCCGAGGAGCTCCCGCTGCTCTTCCGGATCTCCGCCACCGACTGGCTGGAGGAGGACGGCTGGACCGCCGACGAGACGGTAAGGCTGGCCCGGCTGCTCCAGGAGCACGGCGTGGACCTCCTCGACGTCTCCACCGGCGGCCTCGCCCCCGGCGTGTCGATCCCGGTCGGCCCGGGCTACCAGGTGCCCTTCGCCGCCCGGGTCAAGGAGGAGACGACCCTCCCCGTCGCCGCCGTCGGCCTGATCACCGAACCGGAGCAGGCCGAGAAGATCCTGGCCAACGGCGAGGCCGACGCGGTCCTGCTGGCCCGGGAGCTGCTGCGCGACCCGTACTGGGCCCGCCGCGCGGCCGCCGAGCTCGGCGCGGAGATCCGTACGCCCGAGCCGTACCACCGCTCCTGGTGACGGCGGTGCGGCTCCGGCGCCCGGCCACGGCGGAGCCGCACCCCCGTACCCGCCGATTTCCGCGAGTGCCCCGACTCCTTCGACGACTCTCGTACGATGGGGGCCCGCAGCAAGCCGAGTGAGTGGAGCAGGGACATGACGGAACGGGACGCCGGCCGCATCCTCGCCCACCCCGAAACGGCCGAGATCCGGCTGGAGGGCGTGCTGCACGCGCTCTCCGACCCCGTGCGGCTCTCCATCGTCCTGGACCTGGCCGCCTCGGCTGCGGACCTGGCCTGCTCGTACTTCGACCTGCCGGTCACCAAGTCCACGACCACCCACCACTTCCGCGTCCTGCGGGAGAGCGGCGTTGTGCGCCAGACCTACCGCGGCACCACCAAGCTCAACGCCCTGCGCCGCGACGACCTGGAGGCCCTCTTCCCCGGCCTCCTGGACAGCGTCCTCACGGCGGCCGAGGCCGAGTCGGCACGGCTCACCGGCTAGGTGGTGTTCTCGGCGGTCGTCGTCCGGACCACATACCTAGACCGAGGCGTCCCAGCGGTGGAGCAGCGCGCCGTCCGGGCCGAAGACGTCCATGCGGTAGCCGTGCGGCAGCGTGACGCCCTCGCTGAGCGTCAGGTACGCGGTGATGGACGCCGCCTGCCGCTTGAACCGGGCCTCGTCCGTGTCCGGGCTGTGGGTGTGGACGACGAGCAGGGGCGATGACCCGTCCGGCCCGGGCACCCGCTCGATGCCGTACACGTCGGCGTCGCCGCCCGCCCGCCGGTAGCGCTCGGCGAGGGCCGCGGCGTCCGGGGGAGCGGCCGTACTCGTCACGGTGGGGCCCGGTGCGGGTGCGCCCACCGGGTCGGCGCCCTCGTCCGAACACCCCGACAGGACGGCGCAGGCCGCCAAGGTCACCGCAACCACGAGTCTTCTTCCGCGCATCACCGCAGCACTCTAGTGCGCGCCGCCCCTACACCGACCCCGCGGCGCCCAACAGTCCCGCCCAGTCGGGGATCTTGACGGAGCGCCTGCCCAGGGAACGGCCCAGATCGGACTCGGCCGTCTCGATGGCCTGCCAGCCCGGCCACTCCACCGGGTGCAGACCCGCCACCCGCAGGGCGTCCAGCGGGTCCCCGGGCAGCTCCCGCCGGGCCAGCACCGCCGCGTCCTGGAGCAGCGAGGACACGGTCTCCTTCGCGCACGGCCGGTTCGTGCCGATCACCCCGGTCGGGCCGCGTTTGATCCAGCCCGCCACGTACTCGCCGACCGAGGCCCGGCCCCCGCGGAGCACCCGGCCCGCCGCGTGCGGGACCGTCCCCTTGGCGGGGTCGAACGGCAACCCGGCCAGCGGGACGCCCTTGTACCCCACCGAACGCAGCACCAACTGCGCCTCGATGTCCTCGTGGACGCCCGTCCCGGTCACCCCGCCGAGCCCGTCGGGGGCGGTCCGCTCGAAGCGCATGCCGGTGACCCGCCCGTCGGGCCCGCCGAGGATCGCCACCGGACGCAGGTAGAACCGCAGCGCGATGCGGCGCGGTTCCCCGCCCGGATCCGCCTGCGCCCAGCCGCGCAGCACCTCCAGGTTCCGCCGCGCCACCGCCGGCAGCGCCGCGGCCGCGGCCGGATCGGTGTACACGGGGTCGAGCGCCAGCTCGGCGGGGTCCGCCCGGGCGTCCACCCCCGGCAGGGTGCCCAGCTCGCGCAGCTCCTTGGTGGTGAACTTGCCCTGCGAGGGCCCGCGCCGGGCCACCATCGACACCCTGCGCACCCCGCTGTCCGCGAGCGCGCCGAGCGCCGGCTGCGGCATGTCCGTCGGCGCCAGTTCCGCCGTGCCGCGGGCCAGGATCCGGGTCACGTCCACCGCGACGTTGCCCGCCCCGACCACCACCGCCGAATCCACGCCGGGCAGGTCGAAGACCTCGTCGACGGCGTCGGGGTGGCCGCTGTACCAGGCCACGAAGGCGGTCGCGGAGTGCACCCCCGCCAGCTCCTCGCCGGGGATCCCCAGCAGCCGGTCCCGCGCCGCGCCCACGCAGTACACCACCGCGTGGTACAGCTCCAGAAGCCGCTCCGTGGACAGCTCCGCCCCGCCGACCTCGACGTTCCCGAGGAAGCGGATCCGCTCGTCCTCGAGCACGGTGCGCAGGCTGCCCTGCAGCGACTTGATCTTCTCGTGGTCCGGGGCGACCCCGTACCGTACGAGCCCGTACGGGGCGGGCAGCCGGTCCAGTACGTCGACCCGCACCCCGGGCACCTCGCGCTGCTGGACCAGCGTCTGGGCCGCGTAGACCCCGCTGGGGCCCGATCCGACGACGGCGACACGAAGCACGGCGGAGCTCCTCCCGCAGGTGGTCCCAGCATGACACCGGCCTCCTGCGCCGTCAGCCCATCGCGCGCATCCGGTGGATCTCGGCGCTCTGCGTGGCCACCACCTCGGTGGCCATCTCCTCGACCGCCACGTTGTTGCCGGCGGTCAGCACCTCGCCGGCCATCTTCAGGGCGCCCTCGTGGTGGGCGGTCATCAGCGTCAGGAAGAGCCGGTCGAAAGCGGCGCCCCGCGCCCCGGTCAGCTCCTTCAGCTGTTGCTCCGTCGCCATGCCCGGCATGGCGGCGTGGTCGTGGTCGTGGCCGCCGGAGCCCCCGGGCGGGGCCGGATGGACGGTCAGCCACTTCTCCATCGCCCCGATTTCGGGCCCCTGGGCGGCCGAGATCCGTTCCGCCAGCCGTCTGACCCCGTCCGCCGCGGCCCGCTCCGGGGCGAGTGCGCTCATCGTCAGCGCCTGCCGGTGGTGTTCGATCATCCGCTGCACGTAGGCGCGGTCGGCGGCGTTGGGGCTGTCGTCGGGCTTCGCCTTCGCGGCCTGCTCGGGGGTGAGCGTGCGCGCCTTCTCGCCGGGCCGGCCCGGGGCGACGACCACGGCTCCCGCGTCCGCGGCCCGGTCCGCTCTCTCGTCCTCGCTCTGGCAGCCGGTGAGCGTCAGCAAGAGGCCGGCGGTCGCCACCGCCGCGGTGGAGCGGCGGATCAGCGTGGTCAGCGCCTCGCGGCCCCGGGGGGCTTTTGCCATGTCCATGAAGGGAAGATACTGCCGGGGTCCTGGTTCCGTTCCCCCGTGGGCGGGACCGATCGGACTCCCATGGGAGGGCACAGTGACCTCACTGCACACCAGGAGCGTGCGAAACAGGAGGGTGGGGGTGGCCGCCGCGGCGGCCGGGCTCCTCACCACGCTCCTGGCGGCCGGACCGGCGTCGGCCACCCCGGACCCGGGCGACCTGACCCCCGGCAGCGGCAGCCGGCAGAGCGCGAACTCCGTCGAAGGCAGGGAACCGGCTCCGGGCGACATCCCCGGCCAGGACGAGATCGTGCACAGCCGCAACGTCAAGCACCTGGCCAACATCCCCAGCACCGACCCCGCGAACATCAACTCCGACCTGGCCTTCCAGGGCAGGTACGCCTACGCGGGCAGCTACAGCGGCTTCACCATCTACGACATAGCCGATCCGAAGGCACCGAAGACCGTCACCCAGGTGCTCTGCCCGGGTGGCCAGAACGACGTCTCCGTCCTCGGGGACCTGCTCTTCCTCTCCACCGACTCCTCGCGCAGCGACGACTCCTGCAACAGCGTCTCGCAGCCCGCGACGGAGAAGTCCTCGTGGGAGGGCATCAAGATCTTCGACATCAAGGACAAGAAGAACCCCAAGTACATCAAGTCCGTCGAGACCGCCTGCGGTTCCCACACCCACACCCTGGTGCCGGGTGACAAGGACATCTACCTCTACGTCGCCTCCTACTCCCCGAACGACGCCTTCCCCGACTGCCGGCCGCCGCACGACGGCATCTCCGTGGTGAAGGTCCCGAAGAAGGCGCCGACGGAGGCCGCGGTCGTCGCCTTCCCGATCCTCTTCCCCGACGGCGGCAACCCGGGCGGCCCCACCAACCCGGGCGTCTCCAAGACCACCGGCTGCCACGACATCACCGTCCTGCCCTCGAAGAAGCTCGCCGCCGGTGCCTGCATGGGCGACGGCATCCTCTTCGACATCAGCAGGCCCGAGCAGCCGAAGGTCATCGACCGGGTGCAGGACAACGTGAACTTCGCGTTCTGGCACTCGGCGACCTTCAACGAGAGGGCCGACAAGGTGGTGTTCACCGACGAGCTGGGCGGAGGTGGCGGGGCCACCTGCAACGAGGCCACCGGACCGAACCGCGGGGCCGACGGCATCTACGACATCACCGGCCGCGGCGACCAGCGCAAGCTCGTCTTCCGCGGCTACTTCAAGATCCCGCGCCACCAGGCCGACACCGAGAACTGCGTGGCGCACAACGGCTCGCTGGTCCCGGTCGGCGGCGGCCGCGACATCATGGTGCAGGCCTGGTACCAGGGCGGCGTGTCCGTATGGGAGTTCACCGACTCCGCCCGGCCCAGGGAGATCGCCTACTTCGAACGCGGACCGCTGACGACGGACCGGCTCGGAGTGGGCGGGTCCTGGTCGGCGTACTACTACAACGGGCACATCTACTCGAACGACATCGCCAAGGGCCTCGACGTGCTGCGGCTCGACGACTGGCGCACCGACAGCGCCAAGTGGGTCCGGATGGACCGGCTCAACGTGCAGAGCCAGCCCGAATACCACTGACGCACCACCGACGCCCAGATCGTCAGGGGTGTGAGGGAGACGTTCCGCCGGGCGGCCCGCCGTCCGGCGGAACGCCGAGCTCCCAGTCCAGCCCGTAGCGCTGGAACAGCTCGGCCCGCAGCCGGGCCTGCGGCATCGGCGCGCCCGGCAGCAGGATCGCCACGACCGCCCCCATCAGCAGGGCCCGCAGCAGCGGGTAGTCCGTGTCCACGTCCGTCGAGCCGTAACGGGCGACGGTGTCCCGCAGCAGCTCCGCCAGCCGCTGCTGCTCCGGACACTGCACGAAGCCCTCGGCGGCGAGGATCCCCGCCATGTGGGTCCGCATCAGCAGCGGCTCGTCGCGGGCCAGCCCGAGGATCGCGTCGATGGCGCGCGCGAGCCGCTCCCGCCCGTCGTCGCTCCGGGGCTCCCGCTCCAGCGCCGCGTGCAGGGTGCGGTGCATCAGCCGGTGCACCGCGGACTGGAGCAACTGCCGTTTGCCGGGGAAGTAGTACGAGACCAGGCCACGGGCGGCGCCCGCCCGGTCGGCGATGGCGCCGAGGGTCGTCGCCTCGTAGCCGCGCTCGGCGACGAGCTCGACCGTGGACTGGAGCAGCCGCTCCCGGGAACGTCTGCGCAATTCTTCATTGACCGATGCGCTGCGCGGGACCATGCTTACTCCTGCGTTGACTGGCTCAGAGCCAATATACTCAGCGCACGGGGTCGCCTGCTCTGGGTGAAACGGGGGATCGCCCAGGGCAGGTACCCCGCACCCGTCACCGGTCCACCGCGCCGTACCCGCGCCGGCGGCCGGACCCGGTCGTGGCGAGGGCCACCACGACCACGCCGAGCAGCCACCCCGCCAGCACGTCGGACGGCCAGTGCACCCCGAGATGGACGCGGGTGAAGCCGACCCCGAGCACCGAGACCGCGGCCACCGCCCAGGCGGCGGCCGGCGCCCACACCGGGATCGGACGGGCGAGAGGCGGGCGCGGCGGGCGGGAGCCCGGCCGGGGGAGCAGCCACAGGAGCATCCCGCACACCACCGTCGCCGTCATGGCGTGCCCGGACGGGTAGGCGGAGTAGTGCGCCGAGTCCACCGGATCAGGCCACACCGGGCGCTCCCGGCCCACCAGCGCCTTCAGCCCCTGCTGCATCGCCGCGGCCACCACGACGGCCAGCGCCACCCGAAGGGCCCGTTCCCGGTCGCCGCGCCACCACAGCAGGGCACAGGCGACGGCGGCGAGTGCCCGCATGGTCCAGGGGTCCCACACCCAGTCGGAGAGCACCCGCATGACGTGCGTGACCCCGGGGTGGGCGACGGCGTGGGCGTGCAGGTCCCCGGAGACCCGGCCGTCGAAGGAGCACAGCGGCCGCCACCGCGCCACCACCAGCACCGTCAGGACCGACGCGAGCAGCGCGGCGACGACGCCCGCCCACCGTAGGGGGTTGTTCCGCATGAGGGGATCCTCGCACCGGCGCACGGACCGACGGGCCGCGGCACGGGCGCACCACGCGGCCACACCGAGCAGCCGCACCACACGGGCGCGCTACGCCAGCGCGCTCAGCCCCGGCACGAAGGCCACCAGCAGGGGGATCGCCGGGACCAGCGTGGCCAGCGCCGTCAGGCGCAGCCGGCGGCCCGCCGACAGCCGGGGCGTGGCCGCGAGCAACCGCCGCACCCGCTGCGGGACGTGCGCCTCCTGGGTGGCGGCCCCGAACACCCCCCGGTCCTCGTTGAGTCCGACCAGCGCCAGCGCGATCGTCAGCCGGCCGAACCGCCGCGAGGCCACGTCGTCGGCGGCCATCTCCACCAGCCGGTGCATCTCCGCCTCGAACGCCGCGAAGACCGGCACCTGCGGGAAGCCCCGGGCCAGCGCCCGCGAACAGTGCAGCAGCCAGTCGTGCCGGGCCGCCGCGTGCCCCTGCTCGTGCGCCATGACGGCGTCCAGCTGGCTGCCCTTCAGCCGGCCCAGCGCCGCCGTGGTCACCACCAGCTGCGGGGCCGCTCCCGGCAGCCACCAGGCGTCCGGCCGCGAGCCCTCCAGGACGACGAGCCGCGCACCCGAGGGGTCCTCCCCGGGCAGCAGCGGAGCCCGCACGAGCAGTTCGCTGCCCTGCGCGCGCCGCCGGGCCCGCGCCCGCAGCACCTCACCGGTCAGCATCGCCCCGGTCCACAGCGCACCGCCCGCCAGCGCGAGCGCGGTGACCGCGGCCCAGGGCCCGCCGGACGCGCCCAGGGCGTACGCGTCGACCACCCCGTGCGGGGCGGCGGCGAACAGCCGGCCCCGGACCGCCTGCCAGGCGGCCGCCGCGCTCAGCAGCATCGACAGTCCGAAGCACAGCAGCACCGCACCGACCACGCACTGCCATGCCCACAGCGCCACGACGGGTTCTCGCTCGGGCCAGCGGGCCCGGGCCAGCAGACGGGGGGCGAGCACCGCGGTCAGGGCGCCGAGCACCAGGAGAACGGCGGGGACCATCATGTCCGCCAGCCTATGAGCGCGGGAGTACCCGCGGGTACGGCCGCGGGGGATTGGTGACGCAGGACACGTCCGCGAACCCCGTCACATCGTCAGCAGCATCGCCAACATGCCGATGCCCATGGCCAGTCGGCAGGCGCGGATCAGCTCGCCCGGTCCGGCCCGGCCCACGGCGACCTGCTGCCCGGCCGGTGCGCCCGCGGTGAGCAGCCGGGCGCCGCCGAGCACCACGTACCCGCAGTAGTAGAGGAGGAGCGCCCCGGTCAGCAGTGGCAGCCCGGCCCCCTGCCCGTGCCCGTGGCCGCCCCCGGAGCCCGCCGTCAGGGTCATGTAGACCATCGTCAGGGAGCCCACCAGGTGGTGCGTGTGGTGCGCCCCGCCCCGCAGCAGCCACAGGGCGTGCAGGGCCGCGCCGCAGAACACCACCGCCAGGAGGGGAGCCCGCCACCCGTCGCCGTGCGCGAGGGGCACCGCCATCAGCGCCATGCCGAACCCCATCACCGCCTCAGCGGCGGCCGCGCCGCCCGAAGCGCGCACCCGCCCGAGGCAGTACGCACCGCTCACCGCGCACAACAGGACGAGCAGCCAGGCGGAGACGGACACGGACACGGAAACCGACACGGAGTCGGAAACGGAGGTGGCGGAACCGTGCACGGCGGAACCTCCCGGTTCGTCGGCGTCACGGGGAGAGATGCCCCTCTCACACGGCGCTCACGCGGACCCGGGTTACGCTCTCCCTGCCGCACCAGGCATGTCATATGCCACCGCATCGAACGGAGCGCCCGATGTCGACCGCCCAGTCCGCCGCCCTCAGCTTCCGAAGCGCCGTGGAGGCGGACATCCCGGAACTGGTGGTGCTCGTCGAGTCCGCGTACCGCGGAGACGCCAGCAGGGCCGGCTGGACCACCGAGGCCGACTACCTCGACGGCCAGCGCACCGACCCCGACGGGGTCCGCGCGGTCATCGAAAGCCCCGACAGCGTCCTGCTCGTCGTCGAGCGCACGGGCGAGCTCGTCGCCTGCTGCCAGCTCGAACACCGCGGCGACCACGCCTACTTCGGCATGTTCGCCGTCCGCCCCGGGCTCCAGGGCGCCGGCCTCGGCAAGGAGATCCTGGCCGAGGCCGAGCGCCGCGCCCGCGAGACGTGGGGGGCGAAGGAGATGCGGATGACGGTGGTGAACGTACGGGAGGAGCTCATCGCCTACTACGTGCGCCGCGGCTACCTGCGCACCGGCGAGCTGAGCCCCTTCCCCTACGGTGACGAGCGCTTCGGCGTCCCGCGCCGGGACGACCTCGCCTTCGAGCTGCTGGTCAAGGCGCTCTGACGCCTCCTCGGGGAGGCCGGACGTCAGGCGGTGAACCGGCCCGTGCTGCGGATCTCCGGGAGGTCCGTGGCCGCGCCGTTCAGCCCGAGCGCCCGCGCCAGCCGCAGCTGATCCAGGGTGTTGACCGCCCGGGCGGTCACCCGCAGCCCGGCCGCGTGCGCCGACTCCACCGTCTCCAGGGACAGCACGTGGATGTCCGCGGCGATCGCCGTGGCTCCCGCGGCCAGCGCCCGGTCCACGATCCCCCCGGTGCCGCCGCCGGCGGCCGCGTACAGCGTGGCCCGTACGCCGGGCACGAGCCGGGTCACCTCGGCGAGCACCGCCTCGTCTGCCGAGGCCACCTCCACCCGGCCGGTCAGGTCGCGGCGCAGGATCAGCTCCGCCAGCACGCCGGCCGTGGCCCGGTCCCGTACGGACACCTGCAGCGGCACCCGGACCGCGTCCAGGACCTCCTCCAGGACCGGCACGCGCTCGCCCTGACCGGCGTCCAGTTCGCGCAGCTCGGCCAGGGTCAGATCGGCGACGGCCCCGGAGCCGTCGGTGGTCCGGTCCACGTCGGGGTCGTGCACGGCGACGAGGGCGCCGTCCTTGCTCAGCCGGAGGTCCAGGGCGATGACGTCCATGCCGGAACGTTCCGCTCGAACGAACGACCGCAAGGTGTTCTCCGGTTCGACACCCATGACCCCGCGGTGACCGATGGTGAGGAAAGTCAAGGTTCTCTCGCTTCCGTCGACGGCGGCTCCCCGCGCGGTCGCGGTGTCCGTACCGGCCGCGCGCGATGAGGTCGCATGCTAGTGCGCCGAGGGTGCGAAGGGACCGTGCGTGCACGGCTCCGAAAGGGCGTTCAGGCCGCTTCCCGCCAGGGTTGTGCGCCCCCCCGGCGGCCGGTTCCGGGCCCACCGCGTCACCCGGGCGTGGGCGCGTCCCCGTCACCTTGACGACCTGCGGCATCGGCCTCCGGGACGGGCCCGGGGTCTGACCGTACGCCGCCTGCCGCCCCGGCCTCCGAGAGCCCCGCCAGGTCGCCGAGCAACGCCTCGGCCAGCTCCAGTTCGGCGAGGTGCTGCCGCTCGCTCCAGCGCAGCGCGAGGGCGGGGAAGGCCCACTCCGGTACGCCGCTCGCCTCCTCCATGGCCTCCCGTACGGCGGCCAGCTCCTCCCGGGTGCGCTCCATGTGCTTGCCGACCATCGCGCGCAGTCGCTCCGGTTCGGCCAGGTGGCCGAGCCAGACCCGCAGCAGCAGCCCGTGCTTGAGCACCGGCGGTCCCGCCTCGGCGGTGTCGGCGGCCCAGCCCGCCAGCGCCGCGCGGCCCGCTTCGGTGATGGCGTACCGCCGCTTGGCCCGTGCCTCCTCGGGCCCCGAGCCGGCGGAGGCCGCGTAGCCCAGTTCCTCCAGACGGCGCAGTTCCGCGTAGATCTGGCTGATGGCCGGCGACCAGTAGAAGAAGCGCAGGGAGGAGTCCGCCCACTTCTTCACTTCGTAGCCGGTCCGCTCGCCGGGGAAGGAGAGCAGGCCGAGCACGGCCCACGCGGTCGGCGGAAGCTCCTGCCGCTTGGCTTCCTGCCTATTAGTCATATTCCTCATTGAAGTGAGACCGGGCACGCGACGCAAGCCTGGGGGCACACAGTGAGATTCTCCGTGATCTTCGAAGCGCGGCTTGGCCCTGCGGCAGTGGGGCGAAAAGGGCATTCCGCATGTCCGAGGTGTGTGACGTCGCCCTCCCTGGCGCGCCCCGGCTTCGCCGTCCTCCGATCGGCCGGAGGGTGAAAACAGGCCGGGAGGCCTTGGTGCGACTGGGCGGAGTGGTCGATTCCGTCGCGACGAACGGGAAGACTTCCGGTGAAGGAGGGGGTCTCGCAGGATAATTTCCCGAACCGCCTCTTGAACGGAAGAGCCTCGCACGCATACGCTGCCTTGACGTGAGGTTCTCCTGTGGAGGAAGTGACATGACGGAAACTCTTGTGCCGGGTACCGGCGGCGCCGTGATAACCGCCGAGACGCGGGTGGTCGACCACCCGGCGTGGCCCGAGCTCAAGGCCGCCGTGGAGGAGATCCGCCCGTGGCAGGCCAAGGACGGGTCCATCGACTTCGAGGCCGAGGGCGCCCCCGCCCGGCACACCGCCGAGGCCGCGGTCGGGCGCGTGATCCGCGCCGTCGAGACGCTCTCCCCGCTCCTGCCGCACGCCACCGCGTACCACGAGGCGCTCGTCGCCGACCTGCGCAAGTGGGCCGCCTCCGACTTCCAGGTGCCCGACTTCCTCGACTCGCTGCTGGCCTTCCACCCGGCCGCCGAGCGCGCCGACGGGCTCCAGCACCTCGTCGTCTTCCCGATGTACACGCAGAACGGCAACCCGGACCGCAATCTGGAGGCCGTCGCGCTGAAGATGGTGTGGCCCGAGTGGCTCGCCGAGCTGGAGCGCACCCGGTACGACAACCCGCTCTTCCTCGGCATCACCTTCGAGGACTTCACCGCGGGCTACGACACCCACTCCGCCGTGCTCTTCCCGGAGACCATCGCCGTGCGCGAGGCCCCCGAGCGCTTCACCTGGGGCGGCATCTTCTGTGACCGCGAGGCCGCGCGCTTCCGCAAGGTCACCTCGGCCGCCGTCGACATCCTCGGCGTCGAGCTGCCCGCCGACATCGCCGCCATGGTCACCGACCAGGAGCGCTGCGAGAAGGCCTTCGTCCTGTGGGACATGGTCCACGACCGCACCCACAGCCACGGCGACCTGCCGTTCGACCCCTTCATGATCAAGCAGCGCCAGCCGTTCTGGATGTACGGCCTGGAAGAGCTGCGCTGCGATCTCACCGCCTTCAAGGAGGCCGTGAAGCTGGAGTCCGAGGGCAACGAGCACGGCCGTGACGTGCAGTACGCCGTCCTCTTCGACCGGATGTTCCGCTTCCCGGTCTCCGGCGACCGCAACCGCAACTACGACGGTCTCGGCGGCCAGCTGCTCTTCGCGTACCTCCACAAGCACGACGTCGTGCGCTGGACGGACAACAAGCTGAAGATCGACTGGATGCGTGCCCCGCAGGTCACCAACCAGCTGTGCGCCGAGATCGAGGACCTCTACCGGGCCGGCATCGACCGCCCGAAGCTGGTGCACTGGTTCAAGGCGTACGAGCTGGTCTCCACCTACCTCGCCCCGCACCCGGGCTCCAAGTGGGCCAAGGGCCCCGACGCGCTCGACATGACGCAGCCGCCGCGCAAGCTCGTCGACGACGTGCTTCCGGACGAGTTTCCGCTCAGCATGTTCTTCGAGGCACTTGCCAAGAAGCTCAAGGGCACCATCGCCTCGACCAAGGGCATCACCGCTCTGAACTCAGAGAACGCCGAGCGGGTCAACGCGTGAGCACTCGCCCACAGGAGGCTGCACAGATGAACGGCTCCGGGAACGGCAACGGAAAGCTGAACGGAGCGGTGGTGGCGGTGGCCGGGGCCGGCGGGCCCGCCGGCCGCGCCACCCTGCTCCGCCTCGCCGAGGCGGGTGCCGTGGTCGTCGCGTCCGACGCCGACCCGGCGCGGCTCGCGGAGGCCGTGGACGCGGCACGCTACGCCCACGGCGGTGCCACCATCACCGGTGACACCGTGGACCTGCTCGACCTGGCCGCCACCCGGGCCTGGGCCGAGCAGATCGAGAAGGAGTTCGGCCGGGTCGACGGGCTGGTCCACCTCGTCGGTGGCTGGCGCGGCAGCAAGACCTTCACCGACGTGGACCTCGCGGACTGGGCCTTCCTGGAGAAGCTCCTCATCCGCACCGTCCAGCACACCTCGCTGGCCTTCCACGACGGCCTGCTGCGCAGCGACCGCGGCCGCTACGTCCTGGTCAGCCAGTCCGGCGCGCACAAGCCGGTCGCCAACAACGCCGCGTACAACGCGGGCAAGGCGGCGGCCGAGGCCTGGACCCTGGCCATGGCGGACTCCTTCCGCAAGGTGGGGGGTGACGACGGTCCGGGCGCGGCAGCTGCGATCCTGGTCATCAAGGCACTGGTGCACGACGCGATGCGCGCCGAGCGTCCCAATGCGAAGTTCGCGGGCTTCACCGACGTGAAGGAGCTGGCCGAGGCCATCGCCGGCGTCTGGGAGCGGCCCGCCACCGATGTGAACGGACAGCGTCTGTGGCTCACTCCGCAACCGTGAGAACCGATGCCGGCAAGACCGACGCCCGGCGCCACCACGATCCGGCGGTCCGCGGTTTCGCGAGCGACAACTACGCGGGGGTGCACCCCGAGGTGCTCGCCGCCGTCGCCCTGGCGAACGGCGGCCACCAGGTCTCGTACGGCGAGGACGAGTACACCGAACACCTGCAGAAGATCTTCCGCAGCCACTTCGGTCCGTACGCGGAGGCCTTCCCGGTCTTCAACGGCACGGGGGCCAACGTCGTCGCCCTGCAGGCCATGACGGACCGGTGGGGCGCGGTGATCTGCGCCAAGACCGCCCACATCAACGTGGACGAGGGCGGCGCGCCGGAGCGGATGGCGGGCATCAAGCTGCTCGCCGTCCCTACTCCGGACGGCAAGCTCACCCCCGAGCTGATCGACCAGGAGGCCTGGGGCTTCGAGGACGAGCACCGGGCGATGCCGCAGGTCGTCTCCATCACGCAGAACACCGAGCTCGGCACCGTCTACACGCCGGACGAGATCCGTGCCATCTGCGAGCACGCGCACGGCCTGGGCATGAAGGTGCACCTCGACGGTGCCCGGATAGCCAACGCCGCGGCCTCGCTGGACGTGCCGATGCGCACCTTCACGAACACCGTCGGCGTGGACGTGCTGTCGTACGGCGGCACCAAGAACGGCATGATGTTCGGCGAGGCCGTGGTCGTGCTCAACCCGGACGCGGTCCGGCAGATGAAGCACATCCGCAAGATGTCGATGCAGCTCGCGTCCAAGATGCGGTTCGTGTCGGTCCAGCTGGAGGCGCTGCTCGCCAAGGACCTGTGGCTGCGCAACGCCCGGCACGCCAACGCGATGGCGCAGCGGCTGGCCGCCGGCGTGCGCGAGACGGACGGCGTGGAGATCCTCTACCCCGTGCAGGCGAACGCGGTGTTCGCGCGGCTGCCGCACGAGGTGTCGCGGCGGCTGCAGAAGCGTTACCGCTTCTACTTCTGGGACGAGGCCGCGGGTGACGTCCGCTGGATGTGCGGTTTCGACACCCAGGAAGAGGACGTGGACGGCTTCCTGCAGGCCCTGAAGGAAGAGATGGCGCGCTAGCAGGCGCCGAGCGTGCGCCTGTCGCGAACTGCATAGATATGCCCCCGACCGTAAATCTATTGATCTACGGTCGGGGGTCTGCCTATGCTCCGGGGCATGCGGCTGATCCAGCAGAACCCTGACATTCACGCCTACTTGGCGTCCGACGAAGCAGTCGACCATTGGCACCCCCTCGTGCAGGAGACCGCCGAGGCCCTCTGGTCCGCCACCGGCGACGCATACTCATACGCCAAGGCGGCCTTCGAGTTCGTCCGTGACGAGATCCCCCACTCGGCCGACTCCGGGGACCTGCGGGTGTCCTGGCGCGCCTCCGACGTCCTCGCCACGCGCAACGGCATCTGCTTCGCGAAGTCCCATGCCCTCGCCGCCCTGCTGCGCGCGCAGGGCATCCCGGCGGCCCTCTGCTACCAGCGGTTGACCGAGGACGACGGATCGCACCCGGTCGTCCACGGCCTGGTGGCCGTCCGCCTGCCGGGCGGCACCCGGTGGTCGCGGCTGGACCCGCGCGGCAACAAGCCGGGCGTGGACGCGCGGTTCAGCCTGGAGAGCGAGCGGCTGGCCTTCCCCGTCCGGCCGGAGCTCGGCGAGATCGACTACCCAGGGCTGTACGCCGCCCCGCACCCGGCGGCGCTGGGCGCCCTCCAGGGGTCCGCCGACCGGCCGGAGTTGTGGACGGCTCTTTGACGGGCGGTCAACAGGAAACGCGGTACGGCGACGGCCTCCGCGACCCGGCCGGGGTCCCGGAGGCCGTCGCCGTACGGGGAGTGCGCCCGGGGGTCAGCCCGCTTCGCGGACCTGGGCCGGGGTCGGGGCGGTGCCGCCCAGGTGGGCCGGCAGCCACCAGGAGTCCTCGGGGCCGCTGGGCTTGGCCGGGTAGGCGCGCTGGGCGGCGTCCAGCAGCTCCTGGACGCGCTCGCGCAGCCGACGCGTGATGGCGCCGGCGTACTGGTCGGCGGGGGCCTCCATCGGCTCGCCCACGCGCATCGTCACCGGGATGTGGCTGCGCTTGAGGTTCTTCGGGCGGCCCTTGGTCCACAGCCGCTGGGTGCCCCAGAGCGCCACCGGGATCAGCGGGACCCCGGCCTCCTGCGCCATCCGCGCCGCGCCCGACTTGAAGCTCTTGAGCGTGAACGACTGGGAGATCGTGGCCTCCGGGAAGACCCCGATGATCTCGCCGGACCGCAGCGAGTCAAGGGCGTGTTCGTAGGCGGTCTCACCCTGCTTGCGGTCGACGGGGATGTGCTTCATCGCGCGCATCAGCGGGCCGGACACCTTGTGCCGGAACACCGACTCCTTCGCCATGAAGCGCACCAGGCGCTTCTGCGGCCGCGCCGTCAGGCCGGCGAAGATGAAGTCGAGGTATCCGATGTGGTTCGACACCAGGACCGCGCCGCCCTCGCGGGGGATGTTCTCGGTGCCCTTCATGTCGATCCGGATGTCGAGGGCACGGAAGAGTCCGTGCGCGGCGCCGATCACGGGAGGGTAGACGAGCTCAGCCATGGTGGGGGGAGACCCCGCTTTCTGCCTGGGGAGGTGCTCCCGGCCGGAAGTTACGGAAGCGTAGGTACGCGACCATGGGATCGTGCCCCATACGAGGGCTGCTGGCCAGCCCAGAGGCCCGTGCCCGGGGAGATTCTCATCACGCCGGGAATTCCGTACGTCTCCGGGATGCTCCGATCCACGTACGAGCGTACGAGCATTGTGTACGCGGACGAAGACGGCGACGGGAGCGCGGGTGCTCGGGCGGGAAGACGGACCGGACCTCGGACCGGGCGGTGCGCGGGTCCGGCTGGGGGCCGCGGAGCTGGGCGCGGAGCCGGGGGAGCGGGCCAGCCTGGTGCAGTTCTCCAGCGCGTTCTGTCAGCCCTGCCGGGCCACGCGGCGGATCCTCGCCGAGGTCGCGGCGATGGTCGACGGGGTCGCGCACATCGAGATCGACGCCGAGGAGCGGCTGGACCTGGTGCGTGCCCTCGGGATCGAGAAGACCCCGACGGTGCTGGTCCTGGACGCGGCGGGCCGGATCGTCCGGCGGGCGGCCGGGATGCCGCGCAAGGTGGACGTGATCGCGGCGCTGGGGGCCGCCGTATGACGGGCGGTGTGCGGCCCGGCCCGGCGGCCGGACCGGGTGCCGCGGCACCGGGCGCGCCGGTGCGCGCGCCCGCACGCAGCGTGACGCGCCTGACATCTGCCCGATCCCGCTTGACTGTGTCCACGGGAGATCGCCAGGCTGGCGGCATGCGGTATGAACTCCTGCTCTACGGACGGGTCCACGTGGACCTCGTCCGCCACGCGAGCGCGCGCTGTCGGAAGAGCTGAACGCCCCCGGCCCCCGATCTCCGACAGCGCCCGCGTGTCCCGCGGCAGAAGGCAGAACCCTGATGACTGCTCCGACGGTCCCGACGGTCCAGACCGCTCCGTCCCCCCGCACTCCCCGCTCCACCGGTTCCCCCGGTACCCCTCGTTCCGCCGGTTCCCCGGATTCCTCGCGTCCGTCCCGTTCCGGTGACGGCCGTCCCGGCTCGCCCGACCTCCTGCGCTCGGTCTTCCGGCAGCACGCCGCCGGAGTCGCCGTGATCACCGCCCGGGACGGCGCGCGGCCGGTGGGCTTCACCGCGACCTCGCTCAACTCGGTCTCCGCCGACCCGCCGCTGCTGTCCTTCACGATCGGCACGGGGGCCTCCAGCTGGCCCGGGGTGCGCGACAGCGAGTACCTCGGCGTCCACATACTCGGCGAGCACCAACGGGAGCTGGCCGGGCTGTTCGCCCGGAGCGGAGCCGACCGTTTCGGCGAGGCCACCGGCTGGGAGCCGGGGCCGCACGGGGTCCCGGTGCTCGACGGCGTACTGGCCTGGCTGGTCTGCCGGGTGGTGGCACGGGTGCCCGCGGGCGAACATCGTGTGATCATCGCTGAGGCGGTCGTGGGGGACCCCGCGGGCGAGGGCCGCCCGCTGCTGTACCACCAGGGGCGCTTCAACGCGTTGCGCGACTGAATCGTCCCTGCTTGGGCGGGTCGGGCGGCGTTGGGCAGATCACAGTTCACCAACCTTGCGACTTGGCGACACCCACTGTGTACTGACGAGTAACATTCCCTTCGGAGCGCGGGCCGCCCCGACCGGGATCCGCCCGACAAGGCGCCTATGCTGCCTGCATAAGGCGGTACCAGAAAAGACGATGCGGTAGGAGAGCCGGCGTGAGCCTGAGGATCGTTGTCTGTGTGAAGTACGTGCCCGACGCCACTGGCGACCGGCAGTTCACCGAGGACTTGACCGTCAACCGTGACGACGTCGACGGCCTGCTGTCGGAGCTCGACGAGTACGCCGTCGAGCAGGCGCTGCAGATCGCCGAAGAGGCCGACGACGCCGAGATCACCGTTCTGACGGTGGGCCCCGAGGACGCCAAGGACGCGCTGCGCAAGGCGCTGTCGATGGGCGCCGACAAGGCCATCCACGTCGAGGACGACGACCTGCACGGCTCCGACGTCATGGGCACCTCGCTGGTGCTCGCCAAGGCCATCGAGAAGGCCGGCTACGACCTGGTCATCACCGGCATGGCGTCGACCGACGGCACCATGGGCGTGCTCCCGGCGATCCTGGCCGAGCGCCTGGGCGTCCCGCAGGTCACCCTGCTCTCCGAGGTCAAGGTCGAGGACGGCACCGTGACCGGCCGCCGCGACGGCGACACCGCGAGCGAGCAGCTGGAGGCCTCCCTCCCCGCGCTCGTCTCGGTGACGGACCAGTCGGGCGAGGCCCGCTACCCCTCCTTCAAGGGCATCATGGCCGCCAAGAAGAAGCCGGTGGAGTCCTGGGACCTGGAGGAGCTGGAGATCGAGGCCGACGAGGTCGGTCTGGAAGGCTCCTGGACCGTGGTCGACGCCGCGGCGCAGCGCCCGGCCCGCACCGCCGGCACGATCGTCAAGGACGAGGGCGAGGGCGGCAAGCAGCTGGCCGAGTTCCTGGCCGGCCAGAAGTTCATCTAAGAGCTTCGGCCAACCCCTCCATAGCCCCCAGACACTTCGCAATCGCAGGAGAGCAGTCCCATGGCTGAAGTTCTCGTCTACGTCGACCACGTGGACGGCGCCGTCCGCAAGCCCACCCTCGAGCTGCTGACGCTGGCCCGCCGCATCGGCGAGCCCGTCGCCGTCGCCCTGGGCGCCGGTGCCGACGCCACCGCCGCGGTGCTCGCCGAGCACGGCGCGGTCAAGGTCCTCACCGCCGACGCCCCCGAGTTCACCGAGTACCTCGTCGTACCGAAGGTGGACGCGCTCCAGGCCGCCTACGAGGCCGTCTCCCCGGCCGCCGTGCTCGTCCCGTCCTCCGCCGAGGGCAAGGAGATCGCCGCGCGTCTCGCCGTCCGCATCGGCTCCGGCATCATCACCGACGCCATCGACCTGGAGGCGGGTGACGAGGGTCCGGTCGCGACGCAGTCCGCCTTCGCCGCGTCGTTCACCACCAAGTCCCGCGTCTCCAAGGGCACCCCGGTCATCACCGTGAAGCCGAACTCGGCCCCGGTCGAGGCCGCCCCGGCCGCCGGCGCCGTCGAGGCGCTCGCCGTCACCTTCGGCGCCCTGGCCACCGGCACCAAGGTCACCGCCCGCACCGCACGCGAGTCGACCGGCCGCCCCGAGCTGACCGAGGCCGCGATCGTCGTCTCCGGCGGCCGTGGCGTCAACGGCGCCGAGAACTTCCACATCATCGAGGAGCTCGCGGACTCCCTCGGCGCGGCCGTCGGCGCCTCGCGTGCCGCCGTCGACGCCGGCTGGTACCCGCACTCCAACCAGGTCGGCCAGACCGGCAAGTCGGTCTCCCCGCAGCTGTACATCGCCTCCGGCATCTCGGGCGCGATCCAGCACCGGGCCGGCATGCAGACCTCGAAGACCATCGTCGCCATCAACAAGGACGCCGAGGCCCCGATCTTCGACCTCGTCGACTACGGCGTGGTCGGCGACCTCTTCGCGGTCGTCCCGCAGCTGACCGGCGAGATCCAGGCGCGCAAGGGCTGACCTGCGCTTCTCTTCGTAGCTTCGCTTCTTCGGGGCCGTGTGGTGTTTCTCACCGCACGGCCCCGAGTCGTTCGTCCCACGCGTCGGAGGGACCATTGACGGAGCGGAACCGCGTGACTAAATTCTGCTATGCGGATCTAAGCTTCCGTGAAGCGGAAAAGAGGAGAGTGCACGATGGGTCAGCAGGAGAAGGTGGCGACGAGCCTCGCAGGCGCGGTCAGCGAGGGCATCAGCGCCTCCCTCGCGCCGGTGGACGCGGAACTCGCGCGCCACTACCCGGGCGACCCCGGCACCCGTCAGCCCATCCACACGGTCTACGTCCCCGGTGACGTCTTCGCCGCGGACACCATCCGCTCCTGGGGCGACCAGGCCCTCGCCGCGCTCGACGAGCACGCCCCGGACGCCGCCACCTTCGCCAAGGTACTCGGCATCTCCGACGAACTGGCCGTACCGGTCTACGACCGCGTCCGCGCCAAGCTGGCCCGCGAGCCCATCGAGGACCTCCGCGTCGACTTCGAGGACGGCTTCGGCGTCCGCTCCGACGAGGAGGAGGACCAGGCCGCGGCCCGCGCCGCCCGCCTGATCTCCGAGGCGTACTCCAACGGCACCAACGCCCCGTACATGGGCATCCGCATGAAGTGCATGGAGTCCAACGTCCGCGACCGCGGCATCCGCACCACCGACATCTTCCTGTCCGGCCTGCTCGCCCACGGCGGCCTCCCGGACAACCTGGTCCTGACCCTGCCCAAGGTCACGTACGCCGAGCAGGTCACCGCCTTCGTCAAGCTGCTGGAGGCCTTCGAGACCGCCCGCGGCCTGCGCCCGGGCCGGATCGGCTTCGAGATCCAGATCGAGACCAGCCAGTCGATCCTGGCCTCCGACGGCACCGCCACCGTCGCCCGCATGATCGAGGCCTCCAAGGGCCGCGCCACCGGCCTGCACTACGGCACCTTCGACTACAGCGCCTGCGTCGGCGTCTCCGCCGCCTACCAGGCCAGCGACCACCCCGCCGCCGACCACGCGAAGGCGATCATGCAGGTCGCCGCGGCCGGCACCGGCGTACGCGTCTCCGACGGATCGACGAACGTGCTGCCCATCGGCACCACCGACAAGGTCCACGAGGGCTGGAAGCTGCACTACGGCCTGACCCGGCGCGCCCTGGCCCGCGCCTACTACCAGGGCTGGGACATGCACCCGGCGCACCTGCCGACCCGCTACGCGGCCGTCTTCACCTTCTACCGCGAGGGCCTGGAGACTGCCGCCGCGCGCCTGAAGGCGTACGTCGCCAAGATCGAGGGCGACGTGATGGACGAGCCCGCCACGGCCAAGGCCCTCGCCGGCTACCTGGTCCGCGGCCTCGACTGCGGCGCGGTCGGCGCCGAGGAGGTCACCGCCCTCACCGGCCTCACCCGCGCGGAACTGGACGCCTTCGCGATCCCCCGCCGCTCCGCCACCCTGACGGCCACCGCCTGACCACCCCGCCAACCCCCACGGCCCGGCCCCGGCTTCACCGGGCCCGGGCCGCCGGTGCGTAGGGGTCGGGCAGCACCCACCGGCGCACGGTGCCGTCGTCGCCGGCGGTGGCGAGCACACTCCCGTCAGGGGAGAAGGCCACTCCCAGGACGGCGCCGGAGCGTCCCGTCAGGGGCAGCCCCACCGCGGACTCGGCGGTGTGGGCGTCCCACAGTTGCGCGGTACCGTCCGACGCCGCTCCGGCGAGGAGCCTGCCGTCGGGGGAGAAGGCCATGGCGTGTCGAGGCCCAGCAGCCGCTTGCCCCGGAACGCATCGCTCTGCGTGGCCACGGGCGGCCGCAGTGCGGTCCGGGACTTCGGCGCACGGGCCTCCAGCTTCCGGTAGGAGGGATTGCCGCGTTCGATGCGGAGCTGACGCAAGTCACCCGCGAGGCGGCGCAGTTCCTCCTCGAAGTTTCCGTCCGAACCCACCTGTGCCCCCTGACCGTGCGGGAACGGTCCCGCCCGTCCGCTGGAATCGGGCCATGAGCAGACCGCAGAACCCGACGGACCCCGAGCCGTTCCTGTCCCTGCACACCGCCGTCGTGCTGATCGCCGCGACCTAATCGGCCTCACCGCCGGCGGCCTGACCTTCCTGGGCGGCTCCGGCGCCGCGCTACCGCCACCGGTGGGGCCGTTCCCGTGCTGCGGAGCCTCATCCGGTGAAGGGCGGGAGTTCGCCCGAGCCGCGGGGGATGAGGTGGGTGGGGAGTTCGGTGCGGGTCGTGGGGAGGGTGGCTCCGGACAGGCGCTGGAAGAGGCGGTCCGTGGCCACGCGGCCGAGCGTGGCCGGGTCCTGGGCCACGACCGTGATGCCGGGGCGGAGGAGGTCGGCCAGTTCGAAGTCGTCGAAGCCGACCAGGGCCACCGGGTGTTCGCGGGCCGCGAGGACGCGTACCACCGTGACCGTCACGCGGTTGTTGCCCGCGAAGACGGCGGTCACCGGGTCCTGGCCCGCGAGCATCGACCTCGTCGCCGCCGTCACCCGGTCCGGGTTCGTCGAGCCGAGGGAGACCCAGGAATCGGCCACGGGCAGGCCGGCGTCGGCCATGGCGGCGCGATAGCCGCGCAGGCGTTCCGCCGCCGTGTGGATGCGGGGGTGGTCGCCGATGAAGCCGATCCGGCGGTGGCCGCCCGCGATCAGGTGGGCGACGCCGTCGCGGGCGCCGCCGAAGCTGTCCGACAGGACGACGTCCGCGTCGATCCGCCCGGCCGGGCGGTCCACGAACACCGTGGCCACACCGGCCCGCATCTCCGGCTCCAGGTAGCGGTGGTCGTCGCCGGCCGGGATCACGATCAGGCCGTCCACCCGCCGGGCGCACAGGGCGAGCGCCAACTCCCGCTCCCGGTCCGGGTCCTCGGCGCTGGAGCCGTTGATGAGCAGTGCGCCGTGCGCGCGGGCCACCTCCTCCACGGCCCGGTTCAGCGGACCGTAGAAGGGGTCGGCGAGGTCCTCCAGGATCAGGCCCACGGTGGCGGTACGCCCCTTGCGCAGGACGCGCGCGCTGTCGTTGCGGCGGAACCCCAGCGCGTCGATGGCCTCTTGGACCCGCTTCTCCGTCTCGGGGGTGACGCCCGGCTCGCCGTTGACCACCCGCGACACCGTCTTCAGGCCGACGCCCGCCTGGGCCGCCACGTTCTTCATGGTCGGCCGGTTGCCGTAGCGGGGATCGAACGGGCGGCGGTTGTGGGGCACGGTCGTGAATCCTCCGGAGTCTCGGGCGGGGGCTGTGACCTTGAGGATAAGCACTCGGCCGATAGTGAGGTTTCCGTGGCAGGGTGGTGCGGGCAAGCCACTGGGGGCTCCGGACGAGCCATGGGGAGAGGGGTAGACGTGATTGTCTGGATCAACGGCACATTCAGCGCGGGAAAGACCAGCACGGCCCGCGAACTGGCCGCAATCCTGCCGGACAGCACCCTGTTCGACCCGGAGTTCATCGGCGACGCGCTGCGCGTGCTGCTGCCGGCCAAACGGCTGGCCGAGGTCACCGACTACCAGGACCTGCCCAGTTGGCGGCGGCTGGTGGTGGACACGGCGGCGGCGATGCTCGCGGAGCTGGGCGGGGTGCTCGTCGTACCGATGACACTGCTGCGCCAGGAGTACCGGGACGAGATCTTCGGCGGGCTGGCGGCGCGCCGAATACCGGTACGGCACGTGCTGCTCGCCCCTGCGGAAACGATCCTTCGCGAGCGGATCGCGACCCGGGAGGAGCCGGGCGACCCCGACCAGGTCGACCTCCGCGTCCGCCAGTGGGCCTACGACCACATCCCCGTCTACCAGCAGGCCCTCGACTGGCTCACCGGCGACGCGCACGTCATCGACAACAGCAGCCTGACCCCGCGCGAGACGGCGCAGCGGATCGCCGAGGCCGTCCGCTCGGAGACCGCCCCGGTCTGCGACATCGTGCAGACCCCGGAACCCACGCGGGAGACCGTGGCGGCCGGGGTGCTGCTCTTCGACGAGCAGGACCGGGTCCTGCTGGTGGATCCGACGTACAAGGCCGGCTGGGAGTTCCCGGGCGGCGTCGTCGAAGCGGGCGAGGCCCCTGCCCGCGCCGGCGTACGGGAGGTCGCGGAGGAACTGGGCCTCGTACTGGACCGGGCGCCCGGCCTGCTCGTGGTCGACTGGGAGGCCCCCCAGCCGCCCGGGTACGGGGGGCTGCGCCTGCTCTTCGACGGCGGCCGCCTCTCGCCGGAGGCGACGGCGAGGCTCCGGCTGCCCGGCCCCGAACTGCGGGCCTGGCGCTTCGTCACGGAGGCCGAGGCCGCCGACCTCCTCCCGCAGCACCGCCACGAACGCCTGCGCTGGGCCCTGCGCGCCCGGGAACGCGGCCGCCCCCTCTACCTGGAGGCCGGCACTCCGGTCGGCTGAGCCCGGTGTCCGGCCGTCCGGTGCCGGGCGGACGGTGCCTCCGTACGGTGCCGGGCGGACGGCGCCCGTCCACCCGGCGCCCGTGCACCCGGCGAAACCGAGCCGTCAGGCGGGAGTTCCGGCGGCCGCCTTGATCAGCGCGGCCGCCGTGTCCGCCGTCAGCGGATCGCCGTGGCCGAAGCAGGCGATCGACGGCGAGAGCCCGGCCAGACGGTGGAAGGAGTCGATCGCCCGGGCCCGGTCCACGTTGAAGACGCCCAGCATCAGCGGGCCGACGGCGGCGACGCAGTCACCGGTGAACAGCACCCCGTGCTGCGGGAGGTGGATGCCGATGCTGCCGTCCGTGTGCCCCGGGGCGTGGACGACGTACGCCCCGTCCCCGAAGCCCAGCGCGTCCCCGTCCTCCACCTCGTGGTCGACCCGGGTGGGCGGGGCCTCGGGCACGGTCAGCCCGTGCGCGTACAGCGGTATCTCCCAGTCCAGCAGCACCGGTTCGGGAACCGGCTGCTCGCCCCGGATCACCGGCGCGTCCAGGCGGTGTGCGAGCACCCGCGCGCCCCAGCGGGCGGCTAGCTCACCGGCCGCGCCGACGTGGTCCCGGTGGCAGTGGGTGAGGACGATCCGCTCCAGCCGCTCCGGGAGCAGGCCGAGGGAACGTATCGCCCCCTCGATCTCGCCGGCCGAGCCGGCGTGGCCCGCGTCGATCAGGGTGAGGGCTTCGCCGTCCTGCCAGAGGTACGCCTGGCCGATGGGGAAGCGCAGCATGTGGAGCCGGTCCGGAACTACCTCTACAAGATCCATGAGGCGACCGTACGCACGGCCGCCCGGCCCCGACAGGCGACTTCACCGGGAGCGAAGTACGCCCAGAGCGCACTGCGCCCCGGGCGTACACGCACTCGTACGGGGTCAGACGCGCTTGGACTCCGCGTAGTTGACGAGGAAGAGGGCCTCCGCCACCGACAGGCGCTCCAGCTCCTCCGGCGACACGCTCTCGTTGACCGCGTGGATCTGCGCCTCCGGCTCGCTCAGCCCGATCAGCAGCATCTCCGCCCCCGGGTACAGGGACGTCAGCGTGTTGCACAGCGGGATCGACCCGCCCATGCCGCTGATCTGCATCTCCTGGCCGGGGTACGCCGCCTCCAGCGCGGACCGCATCGACGCGTACGCCGGGCTGTCGGTGTCGGCCTGGAACGGCTGGCCCTGGCCGACCACCTCGAGTTCGAGACGCGCCTTCCACGGCGTGTGCGCCTCCAGGTGGGCCTGAAGCAGCTTGATGGCCTCCGCGGTGTCCACGCCCGGCGGCACGCGCAGGCTGATCAGGGCGCCGGCGCTCGCGTGCACCGAAGGCGTCGCCCCGACCACCGGCGGGCAGTCGATGCCGAGCACGGTCACGGCCGGGCGGGCCCACAGCCGGTCCGCGACCGAGCCCTCGCCGATCAGCTCGACCCCGTCGAGGACCTTCGCGTCGGCACGGAAGTCCGCCTCCGGGTACTGCAGGCCGTCCCACACCGCGTCCGAGGCGAGCCCGTCCACGGTCGTCGAACCGTCCGCCGCGCGCAGCGAGTCCAGTACGCGGATCAGCGCGGCCAGCGCGTCCGGGGCGGCACCGCCGAACATGCCGGAGTGCAGGTTGCCGCCCAGCGTGTCGATCTTCACCTTGAGCAGGCACATGCCGCGCAGCGTGGCCGTCACCGTCGGCAGGCCGAGCCGGAAGTTGCCCGCGTCGCCGATGACGATGGTGTCGGCGGTCAGCAGCTCCGGGTGCGCCTCGGCGTACTGCTGGAGGCCGCCGGTGCCCTGCTCCTCGGAGCCCTCGACGATCACCTTCACGGACACCGGGACACCGCCGTTGGCCTTCAGCGCGCGCAGCGCCAGCAGGTGCATGATGAACCCGCCCTTGCAGTCGGCCGAACCGCGGCCGTACCAGCGTCCGTCGCGCTCGGTCAGCTCGAAGGCGGGGGAGATCCAGGCCGCGTCGTCCAGCGGCGGCTGGACGTCGTAGTGCGCGTACAGCAGCACGGTCGGCGCGCCCTCGGGGCCGGGCAGGTAGCCGTAGACGGACTGGGTGCCGTCGGGGGTGTCGAGCAGCGCCACGTCCTGGAAGCCCTCGACGCGCAGGGCGTCGGCCACCCAGTTCGCGGCGGCCTCGCTCTCGCTCTTGGGGAACTGTGCCCAGTCCGCGACCGACTGGAAGGCCACCAGCTCGGTCAGCTCCTGCTTGGCGCGGGGCATCAACGAGGCGATGGTCTCGGCGATCGGATTCTGGGACATGGGCACGCTCCTTTTGGGTGCGACGTTGTTCTCCGTGTACGCCGCCCGCAGCCGCGGGGTGTGCGTATGCCGGGTACGGCGAAAAAGACAGTTCCGATCCTCGCACAGCGGGGCGGCGCGTCGTCTCGCCGTAGGATTTCCCCGGCATCGGAGCAACCGGGTGATCAGGAGCAGCAACACATCGTGAGCAGCGACGACGACGTACGCGACGCAGGGCCCGGCGCAGGCGAGGGCGCGGGCCGGGGTGAAGCCCGGGGCGAGGGCCGGGGCGAGGGTGCAGACGCAGGAGTGGACGCGGGGGAGGCCGGCCAGGGGGCGGTCGACGAGGCCGTCGGTGAGGCGGCGGGGGAGAGCGGCGGGACCGGCGAAGTGTGGGACGTGGTCGTGGTCGGGGCCGGACCGGCCGGGTCCTCGGCGGCGTACGCGGCGGCCACGGCCGGGCGGCGCGTCCTGCTGCTGGAGAAGGCCGAACTGCCCCGCTACAAGACCTGTGGTGGCGGCATCATCGGCCCCTCGCGCGACGCCCTGCCCCCGGGCTTCGTCCTGCCCCTCAAGGACCGCATCCACGCCGTCACCTTTTCGATGGACGGGAAGCTGACCCGCACCCGGCGCTCGAAGCAGATGCTGTTCGGGCTCGTCAACCGGCCCGAGTTCGACGCCGGCCTGGTCGCCGCCGCCGAGAAGGCCGGCGCCACCGTCCGTACGGGCACTGCCGTGGCCCGCGTCGAGCAGCACGGGACCGCCGTGCCCGACCGGCGCACCGTCGCCGTGGTGCTCGCCGACGGGGAGACCGTCCTGGCCCGCGCGGTGGTCGGCGCCGACGGCAGCGCGAGCCGGATCGGCGCGCACGTCGGCGTCGAGCTGGATCAGGTGGACCTCGGCCTGGAGGCGGAGATCCCGGTGCCCGCGACGGTCGCGGAGGACTGGAAGGGACGGGTGCTGATCGACTGGGGTCCGCTGCCCGGCAGTTACGGCTGGGTCTTCCCCAAGGGCGACACCCTCACCGTCGGGGTGATCTCGGCCAAGGGCGAGGGCGCCGCGACCAAGCGCTACCTCGACGACTTCATCGCCCGGCTCGGGCTCGCCGGCTTCGAACCGGCCGTCTCCTCCGGGCACCTCACGCGGTGCCGCAAGCCCGATTCGCCGCTCTCGCGCGGCCGGGTCCTGGTGGCGGGCGACGCGGCGGGGCTGCTGGAGCCGTGGACCCGGGAGGGCATCTCCTTCGCGCTGCGCTCGGGGCGGCTGGCGGGGGAGTGGGCGGTGAAGATCTCCGAGGCGCAGGACGCGGTGGACGCGCGCCGGCAGGCCCTCAACTACGCCTTCGCGGTGAAGGCCGGGCTGGGCGTGGAGATGGGAGTCGGCAAGCGGATGCTGACCGTCTTCGAGGCCCGGCCGCGGATGCTGCACGCGGCGATCACCGGCTTCCGTCCGGCGTGGCGGGCCTTCGCCCGCATCACCCGGGGTTCGACGACCCTCGCCGACCTGGTGCGTACGTACCCGCTGGCCCGCAGGGCGCTGCACATGCTGGACGCGAGGCAGGCTGCGGCTGCGGCTGCGGCGAAGGCGGCGGCTGTCGGCAACGGCGGCCGGGGCCCGGACGAGGCCTGAGGCCAGGGGCCGGGGCGTGAGGCCAGGGGCCGGGGCGTGGCCATGGGTGCGGGCGGTGTCAGGGCGGTGCGGGGCCGCTGGGCCCGCGCTGGTGGGGCGGCGTGGACCTGACCGGTCGAGCGGCCGGAACAGTTCCTCGCGGCCCTCGAACGCGGCGAGAGGTGGGTCGGTGTGGCGGTGATCGCGCCGACGCTCGACCACCCCGGCCCCGCGGCCGTGCTGCCCGTGGCCGCCCGGGCGCTGGAGTCGGCGGGCCGGGAGGCCCGGCGGCAGGGAGCGGTCGCCGTGGCGCACGCCGGGCGGCTCCACCGCACGGGACCGGCGCTGTCTCGAACTGCTGCGCCGCGCCGTAGCCCTCGCGGCGATGAGGCCGACGACGACCCGGGCCGCACCGAGAGCTGCCGCTCCGGCTGTGGCGGAACCGCCGGAGAAAACGGCTGGTCGAGCGGCCGCGCCGGCCGTTCGGCTGAGCGGGCACGGCCGTCGCCCCCCGTACGAGGCGGCCGTCGCCGTGGCCGCGCGCGTCGCTGTGGCCGGGCGCGGGGTGCGGTGGTCGTGACGGGCGCGGCGGCCGGCCGGGTCCGCCGGGGCCGCCGGCGGCCGGGGCCGCCCGGTCCGCCCCGTCAGTGTGACACCGTGATCCGGAAGACCGGGTGGTCGGCGGCGGCCGCCTGGAGTTCCGCGTCGGAGGACTTCGCGGAGACGCCCTGGAAGAACCGGTCGACCTCCCAGCCCCACTTCTCCAGGTAGGTGCGCAGGACGGCGGCCTGCTGGACCGGGTCGGTCAGCTCGGTGGCGGTGAACGTACGCACCTTGCGCCCCACGCGCAGCTCGCCGCCGCCCGCGACCCGCATGTTGCGGACCCACTGGGAGTGGCCGCGCGCCGAGACCAGGTACTGGGCGCCCTCGTACATGTGCGGGTTGACCGGGATCCGCTGCATCTTGCCGGACTTGCGCCCGCGCACCGACATCTCGGCGCTGCCGGCCAGGCTGATGCCGAAGCGGGCCAGCTTGCCGAGGAAGGAGTTGAAGCGGGTGGCGAGCGGGCCGGCCTGGACGTAGTACGGCGTGGACGCGTTCATGGTGACCTCCGGGGTCGGTTCCGCGGTTGAGAGAGCACTGCTCTCTCTTGGGCTCAGTGTGCACGGATCGGTGCACCAAAGCAAGAGCAGTGCTCTCGAAATGGAGCGGTGGCCCACTTTCTGGGCAGTGCTCCGGACGCGTGGCAGACTGGCCCGCATGAACACCGTGCGAGGGGCCAGGGAACGGGCCCGCATCGAGGTCACCGCCGCCATCAAGGACGAGGCGCGCCGCATGCTCGCGGCCGACGGCGCCGCCAAGCTCTCCCTGCGCGCCGTGGCCCGCGAGCTGGGCATGGTCTCGTCCGCCCTCTACCGCTACTTCCCGAGCCGTGACGAGCTGCTCACCGCGCTGATCATCGACGCGTACGACAGCATCGGCGCCGCCGCCGAGGAGGCCGACGCCCACGCCCTCGCCGCCGGCTCACCGCCCCGGGCCCGCTGGAGCGCCGTCTGCGGGGCGGTCCGCTCCTGGGCGCTGGAGCACCCGCACGAGTACGCGCTCATCTACGGTTCCCCGGTCCCCGGCTACAGCGCCCCCATGGACACCGTCGGTCCCGCCTCCCGGGTCGGCAACGCCTTCATCGGCATCCTGCGCGCCGCCCACGAAGGACGCGGCCTCGCCCTCCCGCCACTACCGGCCGCCCTGCGCCCCGAGGCGGACCGGATGACCGCCGACTTCGCCGAGGGCCTGCCCCCGCAGGTCACGGCCGCCCTGGTCGCCGCCTGGGCCCAACTGGTCGGCCTCGTCTCCTTCGAGCTGTTCGGCCAGTTCAACCGCGTCGTCGAGGACCGCGCCGCCTTCTTCGCGCACGCCGCCGACCAACTGGCGCACGGGGTCGGCCTGCCCGCCGTGTGACAGGAGGGGGACAGGGGGAGGCCGGTGATGCCGGGGCGGACGGCGAGGGTGGGGAGCGGGGCACGGCCCGTTCCGGAGATTCACATGATGAGGCGATGACTCGCTCTTCTGTTCCTCACACCAATGCGGGCGGTTCAGCCTTGAACGATGGGCCGCCCGTCTAGTGTTCCTGAGGTCGCCCCCCTGCCGCCGCCGGAGGAACGTTCATGCCTCGCGCCGTCAAGGCCTTGTATGCCGTCCTGGCCACGCTCTTACTGGCCGCGCCGGCGCCGGCCGTCACCGCGTCGGCGCGCGACGCGCCCGTGGTCACGGCCGACTCCCCGACGCCCACCCCGCCCCCCATGCCCCGGATGCCCGGCGTACGGGGCCTGGACATCGGCGTTCCCGCGTACGTCTCGGCGAACGACCGCATGCTGACCGACCTCACCGCCACCGCTCCGGCCGCCTCGGTGGTCGTGCTGAACCCGGGCAACGGCGACGCCCCGTTCGACGCCCCCTGGCGGGCCCGCGCCGACGCCCTGCGCAACCGCACCACCTCCACCGGCGAGAAGACCAAGGTGCTCGGCTACGTCCACACCGACCACGGCAAGCGCGACATCGCCGCCGTCAAGGCCTCCGTCGACAACTACCTCCGGACCTCCGACCGCCGCCTCCACGTCGACGGCATCTTCTTCGACGTGGTCAGCCGCGACTGCGGCCCCGCCAACGCCACCCGCGACCACTACGCGGAACTGCGCCGGTACGTCCAGGACACCATGAGCGCCGTCGACCCGGCCGTACCCGACCTCGTCGTCAACAACCCCGGCACCGCCATAGCCGACTGCTACCTGGAACCGGGCCGCCGCACCGCGGACGTCTTCGTCACGTTCGAGGACACGTACGCCGCGTACACCGGCGCCGGCTGGCTCGGCGGCAACGTCTTCGACCCGCTCGCCGGCTACCGCCCCGGGGCCGAACTCGACCCGAGCGGAACGGCGTTCTGGCACCTGGTCCACGACGTCCCCGACACCGAAGCCATGCGCGCCACCCTGCGCACCGCCTTCGACCGCGGCGCGGGCTACGCCTACGCCACCAGCACGCTCATGCCCAACCCCTGGAACACGGGCCCGACATGGAAGTACCGCGCCCAGACCACCTACGCCGCCACCCTCGGCTAAGAGCTGTCCCGTAACTGGACGGCGTCCCCTGTCCGACCCGGATCGGACCGTGTCAGTGGCTGGTGACAGGATCGAGGGGTGCTGATCAAGGGATACGACGTCGGCCCGTTGGTGCCGGGCGAGTCACTGCTGCTCCACTCGGGCTTCTGGTCGAACTACCTCTTGGCGATGTGCAGCGACGGGGGGTGTGCCGAGCGCCCGGTTCCGGAGTGGTTCGGTGAGGACGGCGCCGATGTCGATGCCCTGTCCGAGGTCCTCTTCGATCCCGAACACTGGCCCGTGTTCAGGATGCCAGCACAAGACGGACCCGGAGCCGTGGTGATCTACCGAAACCTGGACGGCGACTACGGCACCGACTACCTCCTCACCCATCCAGACAGAAGCTACGCCGAGCAGATCGCCAGCTGGGACGGAGATTTCTCGGGCACTGGGCTGACGTGGCATGAAGTGATCCGGATCGCTGACAACCCGTTCCTTGCGGACGAAGGCGTCCAGGACGAGGCCACCCGCTTCCTGCTTCTGCTTCCCCTCCTCACCGACCCGGACGTGCCGGAAACAGCATCGGCAAGGCTTATCGCGGCCCTGACCGCAGTCGGCGCGCCGCAAGAGACGGCCTCCCTCACGGCGGAGCACCTGCTGGCGCACCTTACGAGGAGATCCCGACATGACCCTGCGTGGGCGTCTCCGTTGAGCGGCGGCTGAGAGGTGGACCAAAACCGCTGATCACACCATGGAAGATCTTGGTATGGCTGGTGTGATCACGGCGTCGGAATCTTCCTGGATAGCCCCGTTCTCCGGGCTGAGTCCTCGCACCTTCGGGAAGCTGGTAACCGTTCTGCGACGCCAGGGTGCGGCCGCCATTCGGAAAGGCCGGCCGTGGAGCCTTCCGCTGGAGGACCGCGCACTGCTGGTCGCGGCCTACTGGCGCACGAACCTGACCATGCGACAGCTCGCTCCGCTGTTCGGGGTGTCCAAGTCGGCAGCGGACCGCATCATCGACCACCTCGGGCCGCTGCTCGCACTCCAACCCCGCAAACGGTTCGCCAAGGACACCGTGCTGATCGTGGACGGCACCCTGGTCCCCACCCGGGACCACACCATCGCCGAGCGGTCGAAGAACTACCGATACTCCACGAACCACCAGGTCGTCATCGACGCCGACACCCGCCTGGTCGTCGTGGTCGGCCGGCCGCTTGCCGGGAACCGCAACGACTGCAAGGCCTGGGAGGAATCCGGCGCCAAGGCCGCCGTCGGCAAGACCCTCACGATCGCCGACGGCGGCTACCCGGGCACCGGGCTCGTCATCCCGCACCGCCGACAGCGCGGTCAGACCGAACTCCCGGACTGGAAAGAAGACCACAACAGGTCCCACAAACAGGTCCGGGCCCGCGTCGAGCACGTCTTCGCCCGCATGAAGACCTGGAAGATCCTCCGCGACTGCCGCCTCAGGGGCGACGGCGTCCACCACGCCATGCTCGGCATCGCCCGGATGCACAACCTTGCCCTCGCCGGATAGACCAGCGGGCCACACCGCAACCAAACGATGCCCGGGACGACTTGGAGATCATTTACGGGACAGCCCTTAGCACGGACGCGGTAACAGGCCGGACCTCGGAGAAGGTAAGCGCCTCTTATGCGGGCCCAGTCCATGATGCCCATGGCGTGAGCACTCGGATCAAGTACGACCCTAACCTCAACCCGCCCTTCGTCATCCTCACGTCGATGCCGGAATAATGGAGCGAATGATGCACGACCTCACTGCGGAAGGCTGGGCAGACGGACTCGGGCTGTACGAGGACCGCTGGGCCTTTGCGACCGTTGCTCCCCGCGATCACGCGGAGTGGTGGTTCGACGTTGCAGCGATAATGCGCGGTGAAACCGCTGATCCCCGGGGGTGGGCGTCACTCGATCCCTACGAGGAGGAGGTCGACCGCGAGGTCGAGACGTTCGCCTGGATCGAGCCCCCCACCCATCCGGCCGACGTGGCTCGGTTCCGGCATTCCGTCGATGAGCTGCCACGCTCCTCGGCCACGTCACTGCTGGTCCTTCTTGCCATCGTCGGCATGGACGCGGCGAAGACATGGGATTTCAACGAGCGGCGACCGGAAATGGAACGCCGTGCTCAGTTGCTGCTCTCTCGGTTTCCTGTCGGCACCCGTTTCTACTCCAACATCGGCTGGGACGGCGAGGCACCGAATTTTTACGAGCAGCCGGTCAACGCGACCAGTCCATTCAGCCGGAGCCGCTGGGACGCTGGGCTGCTCGCGGTCAACGACACCGAAGTCGCCCTGATCTGGACGTTCGAATCATTCTGACCTTCCCGACCCAACGGCCGGCCCTGCCGCTCGTGGCTTCGCGGGCGCCCTCGACGCCCGGCCGGCAGGAGAATGCGTCGAAGGCGGGTCTTCCGTGGGTTCGCGCATTCTGAAGGGTGGTCGCGGCCAACGCATGGTGTCAGCAGTGCAGTTTGCCGGAACGCAGGCGGTGGGGTCAGAGCTTGTAGGCTGCGGCGAGTCCTGGAGAGGGCGGTCGAGAGCCGTAGAAGTCTGCCGTCGGGAGAGGGCCAGCCTGCGTCGCCCCAGGTCGATCTCAGTGACGACGACCGTCATTGTCGCCTACTCGGACGACCGTCTCTGAAACCTCGACAGGCGTCCAGGTGAGCTCTTGCCGATGGGCCAGTCCCGCGATGTCGGGGGTGACCTGGACGAAGACGCCGAACGGGACCAGCTTGGTGACCCGCCCCTGACGGCCGCCGTGGGCTACTTCTGCCGCGACCTCCCCGGGGAGACGAGCGAGTCCAGGCGAAACGCACTGAGTGGCGGGCGCGAAGAAAGCCGGCCCCGGACAGCGGGTACAAGCCGGTGATGATTGCAGACCCCACCACCGGCCGGACCGGCTCTCTGACAGACCGAAACTCCGGTGAGCTCCTTTGGTACGAGCTGGAGGAGCACTTCGGTCTGGATCCCGTCGGCCATCGGACCGACGCGATGGCGGACCGGCTGGTCGCCTGGTGGGCCGCGGTGGGTCCGGCCGCCCGGTGAGCTGGTGGCCCCGGGGTCAGCGGCCGTCGTTCTCCGGGCGGCGGGCGAAGCGCCACAGGACGTGGGTGATCCGGAGGACGAAGACCGTGCCCGCCGCGATTTTGCCGGCCACCGCCAAGGCGTGGCCGGCCGCGGGGGAGAGGGAGAACGCCGGCGCGGGCCCGTACACCGCGCCGAAGGTGAGGGCGGCCGCGAAGCAGGCGCTGACGAGGGCGTAGCCGATCTCGATCGTGATCGCGTCCCGGTCCGCCTGCGTACGGTGCTCCATGCGTGCAGTGTCACAGTGCGTACGGCCCGTCACAAGGGGGCCCGCGCCGGGCCGCTCCCGCCGCCCGGTTCAGATTCCGGCCGTCTCGCTCCACAGCCGGGCCAGCGCCACGTCGCCCGTCACGCCCGGACCCGCCAGCGGGAGCCGGTTCCACAGGGCCGCGTAAAGCCAGGCCGCCTCCTCCGTCAGTTCGCAGTCGGCCGCCTCGCCCGTGTCACCCGGCACCGTCCGGGCCGGCTCCGGCGACAGGTGCACGGTCCACACCGCACCCGTGTCGGCGGCCCGGACCCGCACCACCCGGGGCTCCGGGGTGCGGACCCGGCTGCGCGGCCGGGCGTGGAAGCCGGTCAGCAGCTCGTCCACCCCGTCCTCCGCGAACTCCGGCTCCACCGCCGAGAACGCCACACCCCGCGCGGCCTCCGCGTCCATCCGGTGCACGGTCGTCTCGTGGGCCTGCCGCCGCGCCCAGAACGCCAGCGGCGACGGCGGGGCCGTCGGGAGGAAGGTCCAGCACTGCACGTCGGCCGGAGCCTCGGTCAGGGTGCGCACCAGGTCCGCGTGGCCCTCCCGGAACCACGCCAGCAGCTCCCCGTCGACCAGTTCCGGCGCGTCGGGGAAGCCCACCGGCTCCCGCCGCCGCTCCGCCACGTACCCGGCGGCCCAGCGGTGCACCGACCCGGTGTGGCGCAGCAGATCGGTGACGCGCCATCCCGGACAGGTGGGGACCGGGGCGTCCGTACCGGCCTGTTCGGCCACGTCGGCGAGCAGCTCGCCCTCTCGTGCGAGGGTCTTCACAAGTTCGGTGATCTCCATACCGGGAGTCTTATCAGCCCGCCCGCGACAATGGGGACATGGATGGGGAACTCTTCCCGCGCGAGCGGACCCTGATCGCCCCCGGCGCCGTGCACGTGCCCGACTGGCTCGGGGCCGGGCAGCAGGGCGAGTTGCTGGCGGCCTGCCGCGCCTGGGCCCGTCCGCCGGCCGGCCTGCGCACCGTACGGACCCCCGGCGGCGGGGTGATGACCGCCCGGCAGGTGTGCCTCGGGCTGCACTGGTACCCGTACGGGTACGCCCGCACCGTCGTCGACGGGGACGGGGCGCCGGTCAAGCCGATGCCGGGGTGGCTGGCCGAGCTGGGGCGGCAGGCGGTGGCCGCCGCGTACGCAGACGCGTCGGATCCGCCCGACCCCGCCGAGGCCTACGACATCGCGCTGATCAACTTCTACGACGGCGACTCCCGCATGGGCATGCACCGCGACGCCGAGGAGAAGTCCGCGGCTCCGGTGGTCTCGCTCAGCCTCGGCGACACCTGCGTCTTCCGCTTCGGGAACACCGCCTCGCGCGGGCGACCGTACCGGGACGTGGAGCTGCGCAGCGGGGACCTCTTCGTCTTCGGCGGCGCGAGCCGGCTGGCCTACCACGGAGTGCCGAAGGTCCTGCCGGGCACCGGCCCGCGGGACCTCGGGCTGACCGGGCGGCTGAACATCACACTGCGGGTCGGCGGGCTGGGCTGAGCGGCGGCGTCCGGCACCCCCCGATCATGCGAGGATCGATGCCATGAACGGCAACGGGGCCCCGCGGCGGGTGGGGGATGTGACCACGCCATCCGCGTCCACGAGCGCCACGCGGACCAGACTGGAACGCGGTCGCGGCGCGCTCGGGCCGGCGCTGGAGCTCGTCCACACCGGCCGCGCCCCGACCCGCGCGGTCCTGACGGCCGAGCTCGGGGTCACCCGCGCCACCGCCGGAGCCGTCGCCGCCGAGTTGGAGGCGCTCGGGCTGATCCGGGTGGACTCCCGCCCCGGCGGGGCCGGCGGAGCCCAGGGCCGCCCCTCACACCGCCTCTCCGTGGCCGAGGACGGCCCGGTGGCGCTCGCGGCCCAGGTGCACTCGGACGGCTTCCGGGCGGCCCTCGTCGGCCTGGGCGGCCGCATCGTGGCCACCGCCCCCGGCAAGGTCACCGTCTCCGCCGACCCGGCCCAGGTGCTCGGCGCGGTCGTGGAGGCCGGGGCCGAACTGCTCGCGGAAAGCGGCCGCCGGTGCGTCGGCGCGGGGCTCGCGGTCCCCTCGGCCGTCGCGGAGCCGGAGGGCACCGCGCTGAACCCGCTGCACCTGGCCTGGCCGGCCGGTTCTCCCGTACGGGCCATCTTCGCGGAGTGCGTGAAGGCGGCCGGCATCGACGGCCCGGCCCTGACCGGGAACGACGTCAACCTCGCGGCCCTGGCCGAGCACCGGCACGGCGCGGGCCGCAGCGCCCAGCACCTGCTGTGCGTGGCCACCGGGCACCGGGGCGTCGGCGGCGCGCTGGTGCTGGACGGTCGCCTGCACAGCGGCAGTTCGGGCCTGGCCCTGGAGGTCGGTCACCTCACCGTGAACCCCGAGGGACGGGCCTGCCACTGCGGCGGCCGCGGCTGCCTGGACGTCGAGGCGGATCCGCTGGCCTTCCTCACCGCGGCGGGCCGCAGCCCCGGCCCCGAGGTGTCGCTGCTCCAGCAGGCCCGCGACCTGCTGCGCGACGAACCCGCGGAGCCGGCGGTACGGGCCGCCACGGAGGAACTGATCGACCGGCTCGGGCTCGGTCTCGCCGGCCTGGTGAACATCCTGAACCCGGACCGGATCATCCTGGGCGGCCTGCACCGGGAACTGCTGCACGCCGACCCGGAGCGGCTGCGCGCCGTGGTCGCCGACCGCAGCCTGTGGGGGCGCAGCGGCGGCGTACCGATCCTGCCGTGCACCCTGGACCACAACAGCCTGGTCGGCGCTGCGGAGCTGGCGTGGCAGCCGGTACTCGACGACCCGCTGGGCGCCCTGGCCTAGGCCGATCTGGCCGATCAAGCCGGCGGAGGGCGGGCTGGGGCGGTGCGGGCGTCGCGGGCCGGGCTAGCCCGGCCCGGCGCCCACCGGCGATGCCACCGGCACGCCCGTGCCGACCGCGCTCGGGTCGAGGACTCCCGGGTCGACGGAGACGAGCACCGTCCGCGCGGGTTCCCGTACGGGCCTGGTCTCGATCCGTACCGGCTGCGGGGGCGCCGCCGGGGCGGGGGCCGCCGCCAGCGAGAACCACACGACCTTGCCCGGCCCGTCGGGCTGGTGCCGTGCGCCCCAGGACTCGCTGAGCGCCGCCACCAGGGCGAGGCCGCGACCGCAGGTCTCCAGCGCCCCGGCCGGCGTCTCGTGGAGCACCGGGAGCCGCGGATCGCTGTCGATCACCGAGACGGTGAGGCGCCCGAGGCGGAGTTCGATCTCGACGACGCAGGTCTTGTCCGGCTGCGCGTGGCGGTGGACGTTCGTGAGCAGTTCCGTCACGCCGAGCGCAGCCCGGTCTATGAGCGGATCGAGCTGCCAGTGGCGCAGCTGTGCAGAAACGATTCTGCGGATTTGGCCGATCCGCGACGGCAAGGCCTGCAGTTCGACGACGCAGTGCCTGCGGGAATGACTGATCACGGCTGCGACTCCCCGACATGAGTGTTACGGGTGCTGCACCCTCGGTAATGCTCCACCAGGGTCACCCACGGTGCCGCGCAGTGCAACCGAACGCGATCGAAAGCAATCTGCATGGAACCCCAAAGCGAACGTTTGTGCAGGTGAGCGAGGTACATTGCGAAAGCAGGGGGCGAAGTACACCCATGAAGGAGCGCGGCGCATGAGCACCACCGGCACCACCGGCACCACCGGCAGCACCGGTACGACGGCGACCACCATCGACGTCGACCGCAGCGACGCGGACTACCGCGCCTGGCTGAAGGAAGCCGTCCGAAAGGTCCAGGCCGACGCGAACCGCTCCGCGGACACCCACCTCCTGCGCTTCCCGCTCCCCGAGGAGTGGGGCATCGACCTCTACCTCAAGGACGAGTCCACGCACCCGACGGGCTCCCTCAAGCACCGCCTCGCGCGCTCGCTGTTCCTGTACGCGCTCTGCAACGGCTGGATCCGCCCCGGACGCCCGGTGATCGAGGCCTCGTCCGGCTCCACCGCCGTCTCCGAGGCGTACTTCGCCAAGCTGATCGGCGTGCCGTTCATCGCCGTCATGCCGCGCACCACCAGCGCGGAGAAGTGCAGGCTCATCGAATTCCACGGCGGTGCCTGCCACTTCGTGGACGACTCGATGAAAATGTACGAGGAGTCGGCGCGGCTCGCGGCCCGTACGGGCGGCCACTACATGGACCAGTTCACGTACGCCGAGCGGGCCACCGACTGGCGCGGCAACAACAACATCGCGGAGTCGATGTACCAGCAGCTCAAGCTGGAACGTTTCCCCGAGCCCGCCTGGATCGTGGCGACCGCCGGCACCGGCGGCACGTCGGCGACCATCGCGCGCTACGTGCACTACATGCAGCACGACACCCGCGTCTGCGTCCCGGACCCGGAGAACTCCTGCTTCTTCGACGGCTGGACCGACAACGACCCGAACGCGAGCAGTGATTGCGGCTCCCGCATCGAGGGCATCGGTCGGCCGCGGATGGAACCGAGCTTCGTGCCCGGCGCCATCGACCGCATGATGAAGGTCCCGGACGCGGCGAGCGTCGCCGCCTGCCGCGCGCTGGAGACGGCCATAGGGCGCAAGGCGGGCGGCTCGACCGGCACCGGCGTGTGGAGCGCCCTGAAGATCATCTCGGAGATGGTGGCGGAGGGCCGTACCGGCAGCGTCGTCACCCTCCTGTGCGACCCGGGCGACCGCTACCTGGACAAGTACTACTCCGACGAGTGGCTGGCGGCCCAGGGGCTCGACATCGCCCCGTACGCGAAGACCATCGACACCCTGCTGACGACCGGGGTCTGGCGCGAGCCGGCGGCCTGACCCGTCGGGCGCCGGTCCCGCCGGTCCCGCCTGTGGCGCGACGGTGACCGAGGTGCGGGCCGTCCCCGCCAGCTCGAGCGGGCACAGCGGGTGCCGGGAGGAAGCCAGCGGCGACCGGGGCGTCGGCACCCTCGAGGTCGTCCCAAGGCCGGCCGAGGCGCCGGCCGTCGTCCCGCCGCCGCCCGTGACCGCGGGGCGGACGGCGTCGGGCGTGCTGCTGGTCCTGGTGTCGATCGGTACGTTCATCGGCGGCGCGCTGGGCGGGCACTGGTTCGCCGACGCGCCCGCGGCCGAAGCGGACCACGGGTCGATGACGCTCCCGGGCGGTGCCACGTGGGCGGCCACCGCGCCCGCGCCCGAGGCCGAGCTGCTGTTCCTGGGCTGGGTCTCGGTGTTCGCCCTGCTCGGGGCGGCCCTGCTGATCGCCTCGTTCGTGCGGACCCAACGGGCGTTCCGGGCCCGGATCTCGGCCGGCCGGGACGCCGCCGAGGAGGTCTGGTCCCGCGGCTGGTGCTGCGCGCGGTGCGCGGTGGTCCATCTCGGCGCGGGGCAGACGATGACCCTGCAGGAGTTCCGCAGGGCCGTCTGGGGTGCGGGGGGCTACGGAGAGCCGGCCGAAGTGCACCGCGCGAGCGGCCCGCGGGCGGATTCGGCGGCTACTGATCCGCCGCGCGCCGGGCGGTGAGCCGCGCGTCCAGAGTGCGGACGGCCGTGCGGAATGAGTGGCCCAGGCCCGGCCGGGCGGCGGTCAGGCCGAGTCGGAACGGAGCCGGGCCGTCCGCGGCGAAGGTCCAGCGGACGTGCGTGCCCGAGCCGGCCGGTGTCAGCCGCCACTCCTCCAACAGGGCCTGAACGCCGGGGGCGTTGGTCGTGTCGACCCGGTACGCGTAGCGCTGCCCGGGATCCGCGGCCATGATCGTCTCCTGGAAGCGCACGCCGCCCATCAGCCTGACCTCGCGGCCCGCGCCGCCGTGCGTGGGCCGGGCCAGGGTGACCGCCTTGAACCAGCGCGGCCAGCCCGCCACTTCCTCGGCGAGCGCCTGGTACACGGCCTCGGGCGGCGCCGCCGCCTCGGTGGCGAAGACCAGCCGGATCGGTGCCTCTTCGATGAAGTCCAGCCCCACCGGACGGAGTCGGCGAGCCATGGCGGTACCCCCTGGGACGAGGTTCGGGATCTGCGTGGGCGTCACCATAGCGGGGCGGTCCGGAGATGTCCGCTGCCGATCTCGAACGGATTCCCGGCGGGGCCGGATTCCCGGCGGGCCCGGACTCCCGGCCGGGCCGGACTCCCCGCCGGACTCCCACTCCGGTTCCCGGCCCCGGCCTCGCCCCAGGCCCGCCCCGGCCTCGTGCCGGCTCCGCCTCGGCTCTGCCCCGGCCTCGTGCCGGTCCCGCCCCGGCCTCGTGCCGACCCCCCGGCCTCGTGCCGGCCCCGCCCGCCCCGGCCTCGCCCCGGCCCCGTGCCGGCCCCGTGCCGGCCTCGCCCCGGCCCCGCCCGGCCTCGCCCCGGCCTCGTGCCGGCTCCGCCCCGGCCCTGCCCCGGCCTCGTGCCGGTCCCGCCCCGGCCCCGCCCGACCCCACCCGCCCGGCCCCGCCCCCGCCTCGTGCCGGTCCTCCCGGCCCCGCCCCGGCCCGCCCCGGCCTCGCCCCCGCCTCGTGCCGGCCCCCCGGCCCCGTGCCGATCCCAATGCATTCGCCCGCGTGGGGTTCCCCCGTGCGGGGCCTGTGCACGGGCGGCGGCGCGCGGGATGCTGGACCCGCGCCGATCCCGCCCCGCGAGCGGAGGCTCCTGTGCCCGACCGTCCCATCCCGGACCCTCCCCTCGCCCTCGAACTCCTCGTCCACGGAGTCGCCGGCGCCGCCCCCGGCGAGCTGCTCGGCGACCCGCGCACCGTCCGCGTCACCGGCGACTCCACCGCCGCCGTCTTCCGCCGCACCGAGGACGCCGACGCCGAAGCGCACCCCGAGCGGTACGCCGGACGGCCCGTCCCCGAGGCCTACTGCTGGTCCCGGCTCACCTCGGGCAACGGCGCCCGCGCCCTGTGGCTGCTGCTCCTGCCGTTCATGGTGGCCAACCTCGCCCACTGGGCCCGGCCGGCCACGCCCGCCGCCGACCCCGCGCCGCGCGCCGTGCGCACGTACGGGGTGCTCGTACGGATCCTCGCGCTCAGCCTGACCGTGCTGCTGATCGCCGCCGCCTGCGAGATGGCGCTCGACCTCTTCGCCTGGCAGTGCGCGGGCTCCGGCACCTGTACCGCATCCCGTTCCCGGCTCGCCTTCCTCGCGCCCGGAGGCGGCTGGTGGGCGCAGCCGGGGCGCCGCCTCGCCCTCGGAGCGCTGGTCCCCGCCGCGCTGACCGGGCTGCTCTGGTTCCTCTCGAACCGCACCTGGAGCGCCTACGAGTCCCAGCCGCCGCCCGCCGGCTCCGCCGACCCGGACGCCGCCTCCGGGACGGCGCCCGCGCTCGGCCGCCCGGGATTCTGGTACGGCCGCCGGATCGTGGCCCGGCTGCGCGCCGCGCACACCGCCGCCGGGCTGCTCACCGTGGCGGTGGCCGTCGCCGTCCCCACCGCCCGCTACGACCGGCGGGCCGCCGCCCCCGTACTCGAAGCGCTCGGCTGGGTCATCCTGGCGCTGCTCGCCACCGGGGCCGTCACCGTGGCCTGGGTCGTCTGCCGGCGCGGCCGCTCCGAGGACCGGGCCGACCACCGGCTCGACCGGGCCGCCGTCACGCTGCTGCCCCGCGCCGCCCTCGCCCTCCTCGCCGCCGTCCTCCTCCACGCCTGCTGGTCGCGCCCCGGCTGGGCCTCCACCGGGCGGCTCCCCGGGGACTTCGCCTTCGGGGTGCTCATGCTGGGGCAGGGCTGCTGCGTGCTCGCCCTCGCCGCCGTCGCCCGGTCCCTGCACCGGCGGGCCCCCGACCCGGCGGCCGCCCTGCACGGTCTCGGCGGACCCGCAGTCGCCATGCTCGGCTGCGCGCTCGGCGGGGTCATGTCCGGCGGGGTCGCCCAGCGCGTCGCCGACTGGCTGGACGGCGGGGGCACGCCCGGGATGGCGGGCGGCCCGCTGCCCGGGCCGCCGGTGCTGCTGTCGTGGCAGGCCGCCGTGTTACCGCCCATGCTCCTCGTCCTGGCCCTGCTCGGCGTCTGGTGCGCGGTGCGCGGAGCCCGTGCCCGGGTCCGGCTCGCCGCGACCGTGGCCGCCGAATACCCGGGGGAGGCGCCGGACGGGGCCCGCAGCCGCCGGATCGCCGGGGCGCGGACCGCGGCCGCGCTCACCGACTCCGCGCCCTGGTTCGTCGCGGCCGTCTCCGGGATCACCCTGGTGCTCGGCGCGGGCGCCCTCGCCGGGGCCTGGCTCAGCGGGCAGGTCCCGGGCGAGGCGGCCCGGGGGACCCACCCGCTGTTGGAGGGCGCCGCCCGCGCCGCCCAGGACGGCGGGTCCTGGCTCATCGGCCTCGGCATCGCCGTCTTCGTCACCTGGGGCCGTCGCGCCTACCGGGATCCCTCCGCCCGCCGGACCATCGGCATCCTGTGGGACGTCGGCACGTTCTGGCCGCGCGCCGCCCACCCCTTCGCACCGCCCTGCTACGCCGAGCGCGCCGTCCCCGACCTGACGTGGCGGATGGCCGGCTGGACCGGCCGCACCGGCGGCCGCCTGGTGATCTCCGGCCACTCCCAGGGCAGCGTGCTCGCCGCGGCGGCCGTCTGGCAACTCCCGCCGCCCGCCCGCCGCCGCGTCGCCCTGCTCACGTACGGATCCCCGCTCGGCCGGCTCTACGGCCGCTGGTTCCCCGCCTACTTCGGCCCCGGGCCGCTCGCCGCCCTGCACGACGAGGTCGACTGCTGGCGCAACCTCTGGCGGGCCACCGACCCCATCGGAGGCCCGGCGCTCCCCGGCGCGGGGCAGGACGTGGACCGTGGCCCGCTCGCCGACCCGATCGCCTACGGACGCAGCGTCCGCCACCCGCTGCCCGCGCCGATCCTCGGCCACTCCGACTACCAGGCAGATCCGGCCTTCGCCGCCGAACGCGACGCCCTGCTCGCCCGGTTGGAGGCGGCCGCGCGGGACCGGGCGCCCCGCCGGGCGGCAGCCGGGGGAGTACCCGCTCAGCAGGCCCGTGTCAGCAAGGAGCGGGCAGGGCCGGAAGGGCCGGGAGATCCGCCGGGTACAGCAGGGTGAGCTCGTCCGTACTGGGCTGGGACAGCTGGGCCACCCGGCCGGCGTGCCGCTCCACCATCGACTCGAAGGTCTGGCGCGCGGTCCGGCCGTTGCCGAAGGCCGGCCCCTTCGGCAGCTCCGTGAAGTACGCCAGCAGGGCCTCGGAAGTGCCCTCGCCGAGCCGGTACTCGTGCTCCTCCGCCTGCTGCTCGACGATCCGCAGCAGTTCCCCCGGCCCGTAGTCGCCGAAGGTGATGGTCCGGGAGAACCGCGAGGCCACACCGGGGTTGACGGTCAGGAAGCGGTCCATCTCCGCCGTGTACCCGGCGACGATCACCACCACCGCGTCCCGGTGGTCCTCCATCAGCTTCACCAGCGTGTCGATCGCCTCGCGCCCGAAGTCCCGGCCCGAGTCCTCGGGGGCCAGCGCGTACGCCTCGTCGATGAACAGCACCCCGCCGCGCGCCCGCTCGAAGGCCTCCTGCGTACGGATGGCCGTGGAGCCGATGTGCTCGCCGACCAGGTCCACTCGGGACACCTCGACCAGGTGACCGCGCTCCAGCACCCCCAGGGAGGCGAGGATCTCCCCGTACAGCCGGGCGACCGTGGTCTTGCCCGTGCCGGGGGAGCCGGTGAAGACCAGGTGCCGGCGCACCGAGGCGGCTTTCAGGCCGGCCTGCTGCCGCCGGCGGCCCACCTCGATCATGTCGGTGAGCGCGCGCACCTCGCGTTTGACGCTGTCCAGGCCCACCAGCGCGTCGAGCTGGCCCAGCACCTCGCCGGAACCCCGCACGACCGCCGCCGCGCCGTCCTCCGGCCGGTCCGCGGGCCGCGGTACGGGCGCGGACGCCTGGGCCGGGCGCGGTACGGACCTCTGCGCCGCCGTGACCGTACGGATCCCCGCCTGCGACCCCGCCGGCGCGCCGCCCGGGGCCGACTGGGCCGCCAGGCGCGGGCCGGACTCGTCGCTCGTGCACTCCTCGGCGAGCGGCCCGTCCTCCGCGAACTCGTAGCCGCCGCGGGCACAGCGCTCGGTGTGGCAGCGGGTCAGCGTGGTGCGGCAGCCGTCGATGACGTGGAAGCCGAAACCGGAACTACCCGTCACCCGACAGGCCGTGAAGGTGCCGCGGCCGCCCGCCGACACGTAGTACCCCGCCTCGGCCGGTGAGCTGACCGTGCACCGCTCCAGCGTCGGGTCGGCGCCCTTGGTCACGATCACGCCGGTCTGCACGGCGTCGATGGTGCAGTTGGCGAGGGTGCCGCCGCTGCCGTGGTCGCGGAACCAGGCACCGGTGGCCGCCTCGCGGATCCGGCAGTCGTCGAGCTGCGCGGTGGCCCCGTCGCTCACCGAGACGGCGGTGTTGCGGACCTGGGACAGGTCGCTGTCGACCACGTCGACGCGCGAACCCCGGTCCAGTACGAACAGCGCGTCCGGCACGTCGTGCACCCGGCAGGAATCGAGGGCGACGGTGGCGCCGTCGCTGATCCACACCGCCGGATAGTCGCCCGTGCTGTCGTGGATCTCGCAGGACTCGGCGTCCACGCGGGTGCCCGGGTCCCACACGGACAGACCGTTGCGGCCGAAGCGGCGGACCGTGGTGCGGCTGAGGGTGAGCACCGAACGGGACCGCAGGTCGACGGCGTTCTCCGGGATGTCGTGGATGTCGCAGCCGGCCAGGGTGAGGACCGCGTCGGTGTCGAGGGTGACCCCGTCGGCCGAGGTGCGGTGCACCGCGCAGTCGGTGAGCCGGGCCGTGGCACGCGCGGCGATCTGCACCCCCGCGCCCTTGACCTCGTACACCTCGCAGCCCAGTGCTTCCAGGCCCGAACCCTCGCCCGTGACCCCGATGCCGGCGCCCGTCGCGTGGTGGATGCGGCAGCGCTCCAGCCGGGGCCGGCCCCCGCCGCGCACGGAGACGCCGCTCTGCCCGGCGGCGACGACCTCGCACTCCTCGAACACCCCGCCGCCGCCGTCCAGTACGGCGATCCCGACGCCGGCCGGGTTCTCCACCGTGCACCGCCGGACCAGGGGCCGGGCCCCGGGGCCGCGCACCTCGATGCCGGCCGCCGAGTGGGTGCTGACCCGCAGATCCGTGAGCTCGGGGCAGCCGTCCTCCACCAGCAGCGCGGGCGCCGCCCGGTCCTGGCCCTCCAGGTACAGGTCCTGGACCACGGCCGAGGCGCGCACGGTCAGCGCGACCCCGTCGAGCGGGGCGATCCGCACCGACCCCAGCCCGCCCTCGGGCCCGCGCAGGGTGACGGCGTGGTGCAGCACCAGGTTCTCGCGGTAGGTGCCCGGGGCGACGGTCAGCACGTCCCCGTCGCCCGCGGCGGCGAGCGCGGCGGTCAGCGTCGGATACTCACCGGAGCGGCGCCGCCACCGCGAAGACCCGCCGTGCGTCACCTGGACCGTGCCCTGAACCATGGTGCTGTCGTGCCCCCACCCTCGTACTCGCGCTGCCGATGCGACCGAAGCCACTGAAGTCTGAAGCCACCGGAACCACTGGAGTCACCGGATCCGCCGCGGCCGTTCCGTGTGGTTCAGAGCCGTCGAAACGGCCGGGGCCACCGAAACCGCCGGTGCGACCGATCCGGGGGCTCCACCGTAGCGCGCGCGGAGCCGAAGAGGTGCCAGGTCAACTGCCCGCGCCCGCTCGACCCCAGTCCGGTCCGGCGGCCGCCCAGGCCCGGTCCAGACGTATGTACCGCTGATGCACGAGCCGGCGTACGACCAGGCGGCGGACCGTCTCGCCCAGCACGGCCACCCCGATCGCGGCGGCCAGGCCGGCCATCCCCGCGTGGAAGGCGGCCGCGGACGGGTCGAGCGGCTGCCCGACCAGCCGGCCGTGCGCATCGGTCCATATCCGGAACCGGTCGCCGGCGCGCGGCGGTTCCTCCGCGGCCGGCACGGTCCCCTCGTGGCTGCTGCCGTCCGGCGCGGTCCACGACGCCACGATCTGCGTACGGTGCGGGGCGGTCCGCTGCGCCGACGGGTCGGCGGACACCTCCTCCGCCGACACCGCCGCGGGCCGGACCACCACCGCCGGCACGAGATGCCGCTCCTGCCGCTGCTCCTGGGCGGCCTGCTGCAGCGTGCCGTCCACCCGCAGGCCCGCGACCCATCCGATGGCCGGAGCCACCAGCAGCACGCACACCAGCGCGGCGAACGCCACCCACGCCTCGAAGAGATCGGTCGGCCGGCGCAGCGGATTGCGCCGCCAACGCCACACACCCATTGCTGTCCGCATGGTCCGGCTCCCCCAACTTGTGCCAGTCTCCCTCTGCCCATGTGTTCCCGACTGATGCAACGGCCTGGTCGTGCCTGTTGGTTCCAGCGCGGACACGGAGCCCCTCGAAGGTGTCATTCCGAGCCGGCTGGTCAGTGCCGGCACGCCCTTCACCCTCTTCACCTCATGTGCGTCATTCCAGAACGCGGACCTCGTCGCCGACGCGCACCGTGCCCAGCCGCACCGGCACCAGCAGCCGCCCGAACGCCAGCGACCTGCCGATCCGCCGGTGCTGCCCCAGGGTCTTCAGGGGTTCCTTGCCCCGCTGCGCCGTCTCCTGGTCGGTGGTGGTCACGACGCACCGGCCGCATTCCCGCGCCCCGCGGAAGACGGCGTCGCCGATCGCGATGCGCCGCCAGTCGTCCTCCGCCCATGCCTCGGCCCCCGATACCACCACATTGGGGCGGAAACGGTTCATTGGCAGGGGGCCCTCCTCGGGATGCTCCCCCTGTGCGATCAGCGAGTTGAGCGCGTCCAGCGACGCGAGGGTGGTGATCAGCAGCGGATAGCCGTCCGCGAGGCTCACCGTCTCGCCCGGCAGTGCGTAGTCCGGGTCCACGGGACGGCGTACGGCCGGGTCGTCCAGATGCACCAGGCGCACCGGCTCTTCGAGGTACGCGCTGAACCAGTCGGCCGCGGCGTTCGCCGCGACCACGGTCTCGACCTTCTTCCCGAACAGGACGACGGGCTCCAGCGGACCCGGCTCGGGCACCTCCACGACCAGCTCCGTCATGCCCGGAGCGGTCACCGCGATCCGGTCGCCGGCCACCGGGCGGGCCGCCGCCAAGGCCAGCTGCGGATGGCGGCGTTGGGTGATGACGGTGCCCTCGGTGTCGACCAGCGCCCAGCGCCGGTCTCCGGACAGACCCCAGGGCTCCACGGCCACCTCGTCGGGAGCGGTCCCCGCTACCGACTTGACGGGATGGACATGGAGCGCCTGGACGTGCAATTTCGACATGGGGGAATACTGCCAGTCCCCTCCGCTGCCCCGGCGCCTCCCGGTGGCCCGGTCAGTAACCACGCCCCTGGTACTGACGGCCGTACGGGTCCTCGTACGAGGCCGCCGGCACCGGCGCGGGCACCTGCATCGGCCGCGGCGCGGCCGGACGCATGGCCTCGTACCCGGTGGCCATGGCGGCCGGGCGGGGCTGCTGCGGCTGGGGCTGCGGCACGTATCCGGTACGCGCTGGAACCTGCTGCTGCGGGATGTACGGGGCGGGCGCGTGCTGCAGCGGCATCGGTTGCGGAGCGGCCTGCTGCTGGTACGGGTACCCGTACCCGTGGGTGTTCTGTTGCTGGGGAGCCGGCGGCAGCGCGGGCAGCGCCGACGCCAGAGCCGGCAGGTAGCCACCGCTCGAATAGCCGGCACTCGGGGACTCGTAGGCAGCCGGAACGCGGATCGGGGCGATCTGCGGAGTGCCGCGTTCGGCGACGAGGGAGTCGTAGATGGGGGTGTCCGGGAAGGAGGGCGCGGAGTAGTAACCGCCGCCATAAGTGGAGCGGGGGGAGGTCATGGGACCTAAGTTAAGCCCACGACTTCACCGGGTCCATAGCGAGGTGCCGTCAATACCGCCCTGACCTGCATCTTCGCAGGTCAGGGCCGCACCTTTCACTTGACGTTCACGTGCACGATTCGCCACTTCCACCCCACCTTGTTCCCACTCGTACTCACCGGATGGGTGTTGCACCGACTTCGTGCTGACGCAGCGTCACAACGCGGTGACCTCGGATGATGCTGCGTCGGGCAGCAGTTCGTCGTTTCAGGCGTCGCTGGGACGGGCATAGGTACGGCCCTTCCAGGACGCCCCGCGGCCCCGATAGTGCTGGACGGCCGAGTCGACGGTCATCAGGAGGTACAGCAGGGCCGTGAACGGAAGCAGCGGCGCGAGCACGGCGGGCTGCCGGTAGTAGCGCAGCATCGGCAGGTACGTACCCGCCATCAGGAGCCAGGCGAGGCCCCCGGCCCAGGCGATCGGGGGCCGTCCGGCGGCGAGCCCCGTCAGGAGCGCCGCCGGGGGCACGAGGTAGACCAGCACCAGCCCGGCGACCGTCCCGGCCAGCAGCAGGGGCTGGTGGCGCAGTTGGGCGTAGGCGCTGCGGGAGACCATCCGCCACAGGTCGGCGAGCGCCGGGTACGGGCGCACGCTGTCCACCCGCTCCGCCAGCCCGAGCCAGATCCGGCCGCCGGAGCGCTGGACCGCGCGGGCGAGCGAGACGTCGTCGATGACGGCCTGGCGGATGCGGTCGGGGACCCCGGCGCGCACGGCGGTCTCGGTGCGCAGCAGGACGCAGCCGCCGGCGGCCGCAGCGGTCCGGGCGGAGGGCCGGTTGATCCGGCGGAACGGGTAGAGCTGGGCGAAGAAGTACACGAAGGCCGGTACGACGAGCCGTTCCCAGAGTCCGACGGTACGCAGGCGGGCCATCTGGGAGACGAGGTCGAGGTCGGCGGAGGTCGCGGCGGCGACGAGTTCGCGCAGGCTGTCGGGCTCGTGCGCGATGTCGGCGTCGGTGAGGAGCAGGAAGTCGGGCTCGGTGGCGTGCGCGGTGCGGGCGAGCGCGATGCCGTGGCGCAGCGCCCAGAGCTTGCCGGTCCAGCCGGGGGCGGGGTCGCCGGGGGAGGAGACGGTGAGCGGGAGCCCGGGCTGCCCGCCGGCCAGCCGGAGCGCGAGGGCGCCGGTGCCGTCGGTACTGCCGTCGTCGACGAGGATGACCTCGGCCTCGCCGGGATAGTCCTGGGCGAGGAGCGAGGGCAGGCTGCGGGGCAGCACCTCGGCCTCGTCCCGGGCGGGGACGACGATCGCGACGGACGGCCAGTGGGCGGGGGCGGTGCGCGGGGGAAGGCGGACGTCGGTCCGCCAGAACATGCCCTGGGCGAGGGTGAGCCAGAGCCAGGCGGCGAGGGAGGCGTAGGCCGCGCAGGCGGCGGTGAGGAGGCCCATGTCGGCAGTGTGCCGGGCCCGGGCGGACGTGTCGCGCATCGTCCCGCGCGCCGCGCCCCACCGGGCGGGCCGGGCCGGGGCTCGCGCCCGTGCCCGTCGGCCGGTCGCGGTGAGCCTCGACTCCTGCGGCTTGGGCCGGGGGCGGTCCGGGGGGCGGGCGGCTGCGCTCCTGCCGGGGTGGCCTCTCCAGCCGCATGTCCGGATCCGGTCCGGTTTCCGAGGCCGAACCGGCTGGACGGGGTGGGCTTCGTGACCGGGCTGGTCGGGGCGGCCCCGGGCGCGGCCCGGGCCGGCGGCCGTCGAGGCCGGGCTGCCCGCTCCGGCCGGTCCCCGAGCCGGACGTCCGGGTGCGGCGCCGGGTACCGGGTGCCGGGCCGGATGGTGGGGGATCCGCGTGGGTGGCTGCCGTACGGGGTGGTCCCGGGGGCCGGTCGGCCGGCCTGGTTCCGGCCGCATCGTCGGCCGTTGACGGGGCTGGAGCGGTCGGGTCGGGCGGTGCTCGAGGTCGGGCTCGTCGGGCCGGACCGGCCGTCGACGCTCGCCGTCCGTGGGGTGGCTCGGCCGCCGTTCCGGTGCTTCCAGGTGCTGCGGGTGTGGGCGGTCGCGGGGTCGGGTGAGGTGGGGGTCGACTAAGGTGGCCCGGTGAAGATCGCGCTCATGGACTCCGGAATCGGCCTCCTCGCGGCGGCCGCGGCGGTGCGCCGGCTGCGGCCGGACGCGGACCTGGTCCTGTCCTCGGACCCCGATGGGATGCCCTGGGGGCCGCGGACCCCCGCCGGTATCACCGAGCGGGCGCTCGCGGTCGCGCGGGCCGCCGCCGAGCGGCGCCCGGACGCGCTGATCGTGGCCTGCAACACCGCCACCGTGCACGCCCTGGACGCCCTGCGAGCGACGCTGGAGCCCGCGATCCCGGTCATCGGGACGGTACCGGCGATCAAGCCGGCCGCGGCCGCCGGCGGCCGGGTCGCGATCTGGGCCACCCCCGCCACCACCGGCAGCGCCTACCAGCGCGGGCTGATCCGCGACTTCGCCGACGGGGCCCGCGTCACCGAGGTGCCCTGCCCCGGGCTGGCCGACGCCGTGGAGTTCGCCGACGACGCCGCCGTGGGGGCCGCCGTGGCCGCCGCCGCCGAGCTGACCCCGGCCGACGTGACCGACGTGGTGCTCGGCTGCACCCACTACGAGCTGGTCGAGGGCCCCATCCGGGCCGCCCTCGCCGCGCGGACGGGCGGAGCCGAGCTCGTCTTCCACGGCTCCGCCGAGCCCGTCGCCGTCCAGGCGCTGCGCCGCGTCGGCGCCCGGCCGGAGCCCGCCCTGCCGCGCACGGGCGGACTGACCGTGCTGCGCAGCGGGCGCGAGGGTTCGCTGCCCGCCGCCGCGCTCACCTACGCCGAGGGGCGACTGCTCGCGGGCCAGGGCGCGCCCGTCGGCTGACCGGCGCCGACTGACCAAAAGAAACGAGACGGACCGTCTTGCTCAACGCCCGGACGGGGTTTAAGGTTGCGTGTATGACGAGACGAAACGGCTCGTCTCCTATCGAAGGGATCGCCCTTTGCGTGCTTCGCCCGCCTCCACCCAGATCGTCCTGTCCGAGGTCACCAAGAGCTACGACACCCGTGTCGTCCTTGACCGCGTGAGCTGTACGGTCCGGCCCGGCGAGCGGGTCGGCGTCGTCGGCGACAACGGCTCCGGCAAGTCCACCCTGCTCCGGCTCCTCGCGGGGCGCGAGCGCCCCGACCACGGCGAGGTCACCGTCACCGCCCCCGGCGGCCTCGGGCACCTCGCCCAGACCCTCGACCTCCCGCCCGCCGCCCGGGTCGGCGACGCGGTCGACCTCGCCCTCGCCGACCTGCGCGCCCTCGAACGCCGCATCCGCGCCGCCGAGTCCCGCCTGCACCGGGCCGGTCCCGAGGAGCTGGCCGCGTACGGGGACCTCCTCACCGCCTACGAGGCCCGCGGCGGCCGCGATGCCGAACGCCGCGTCGCGACCACCCTGCGCCACCTCGGCGAACGCCGCGCGCTCGACCCGGACCGCCGGCTCGCCACCCTCTCCGGCGGCCAGCGCTCCCGGCTCGCCCTCGCGGCGGCCCTCGCCGCCGAGCCGGAGCTGCTCCTGCTCGACGAGCCGACCAACGACCTCGACGACGAGGCGGTCGGCTGGCTGGAGGAGCGCCTGGCCGCCCACCGTGGCACCGTCGTCGCCGTCACCCACGACAGGCTCTTCCTCGACCGCGTCACCACCGCCGTCCTGGAGGTGGACCAGGGCCGCCGGACGGTCCGCCGCTACGGCAACGGCTACGCCGGGTTCCTGACCGCCCGCGCCGCCGAACGGGCCCGCTGGGAAAGGGAGTACGAGCAGTGGCGGGAAGAGGTGCGCAGTGCCGAGCGGCTCGCCGACACCAACATCGGGCGGTTCGCCGCCATCCCGCGCAAGCTGCCCCGCGGGTTCAGCGGAGCCGGCGCCTTCCGGGCCCGCTCCCGGACCCACGGCGCCGCCGCCCGCGTCCGTACGGCCCGCGAACGGCTGCACCGGCTGACCGAGAACCCCGTTCCGCCGCCCCCGCGGCCGCTCGTCTTCACCGGCCGCTTCACCGAAGGTGCCGCCACAGCGGTGGAGTTGGCGGATGTGGCCGTGCCGGGGCGGCTCGCACCCCTTTCCCTCGCGCTCGCGCCGGGGGAGAGGCTCCTGGTGACCGGACCCAACGGCACCGGGAAGTCGACCCTGTTACACCTGCTGGCCGGTGAACTGGGGCTCGCCCAGGGCCTCGTACGGACACCCCCGCGCGTCGGGCTGCTCCGGCAGGACGACACGTGGTCCCGCGAACCCCGGTCAGCCGTCGAGATGTTCGGCGAGGAGCGCGCGGAGCAGGCGGCCCGGCACGGCCTGCTCGCCCCGGACGACCTCGTCCGGCCGGTGCGCACCCTCTCGGCCGGCCAGCGCCGCAAGCTGGAGCTGGCCCGGCTGGTGGCCCGCCCGCTCGACCTGCTGCTCCTGGACGAGCCGACGAACCACCTAGCCCCCGCCCTGGTGGAGGACCTGGAGGCGGCCCTGGCCCGGTTCGGCGGCACCCTGGTCCTGGTCACCCACGACCGGCGGCTGCGCGGGGCCTTCCGGGGCCGCCGCCTGGAGCTTCAGCGGGACCCGGCGGCCGCCCTCCGGCCGGCCGCCGCGAGCCGCTGAGCCAGCGCCCGCAGGTCGTCCGCGTCCAGGACCCGATCCCCGAACCCCGGCAGCGGCACGTGGAGCGAAGCCGTCCAGGACTCCGGGACCGCCCCCTCGCCGTACCGGGCCCCGGCCAGGGCCCCCGTCACGGCGGCCACCGTGTCGGTGTCCCCGCCGAGGTCCACCGCGGCCCGTACGGCGTCCGCGAACCCGGAGGTGGTCCGCAGCGCCCACACCGCGGAGCCGAGACAGGGCCACACCGCCCCGTTGAACTCGGTGGCCAGGCCCGGGTGCCAGTCGGGGGCCAGTACGCGGCCGTACCGCTCGCGGTGGTCCGGGTGCACCGCGGCGAGGGTCGCCGGGAGGGCGGCGAGCGGATCGGCTCCGTCCAGGGCGACGCGCACGAGCTCGTGCAGGACCGCCGTGCCCTCCCAGGCGGCCCGGTCCCCGTGCGTCAGCGCCGCGATCCGCCGCGCGGCGTCCATGGTCCGCTCCCGTCCGGCGGCGGCGAAGTACACCGCCGAGGTGGCGGCCCGCATCAGGGAACCGTTGCCCGCCGCCCGGGTGTTTACCTGGAAGTGCAGGGCGGCCGCGAGGTCCCACGGCTCGCCGTTCGTCAGCACGTCCTCGGTCTGGAGGCCGATGTCCTTGGGCTGCCCGGCCGCCCACCGCCGGAACCGGGCGAAGACATCGGGGAGTTCGAGACCGCCCCGCTCCAGCAGGGACTCGCCTACCAGCACGGCCATCTGCGTGTCGTCGGTCGCCTCGCCCGGATCCCAGCCGCCGCCCCCGCGCATCTCCTCCCCGCGCTCGGTCAGTTGTCCGGCCGGGCCGAACTCGTACGGCGCGCCGAGCGCGTCGCCCGCCGCCGAACCCAGGACGGCGCCCACGGCACGGTCGAGGTGGGTGGTCACGGAGCCTCCTCGGGGCAGACGGCGGCCAGCAGGGTGCGGGCGAAGCGGTCGAGGTCGTCCAGGCCGGCCGCCGCCAGGGTGGCGGGGGCGCCGGACAGCAGGTGGGGGATGGCGCCGTGCAGTGCGAGGGTGAGGGCGCGGGCCCGCTCCGGATCGGCCGGCAGCCCCGCCGCGCGCAGCAGCTGCGCGTGCGCGGCGAAGTCCGCCGCGGCGATCGGATCCAGCAGCCCGGCCAGCCACGGCCGCCGCGTCCCCTCGGTCTGGAGCTCCAGGTACGCGAGGACGCGCGGCCGGCCGGGGCCGGCGACGTTCCGCAGCAGCCCGGCCAGCAGTGCCGCGAGCTGCTGTGCGTCGGCGGGCCCCGGCCCCGCGCCGGCCAGCGACGCGGCCACCGCCCGGTACTGCTCGACGCAGCGTTCGGCGACGGCCCGCAGCAGGGCGTCCCGGGTCGGGAAGTAGTTCTTGGCCGTGCCCGTGGGCACGGCGGCGGCCGCGTCGACGGCCCGGTGCGTCAGCCCGCGCCCGCCCGCTTCCGCCAGTACGCCGACGGCCGCGTCCCGCAGCCGGTCCCTCCGGTCCTGATTCACCTTGCCACCCTAACTACATCCGTGGTACCACAGATGTAGTACCACGGATGTGGTAGTCGGGTTGGACGCACGGTGAGGGGCCGCCCCATGAGCAGCGAGACCGCGCACGAGGCCGTCGTCGTGGGGGCGGGGGTGGGCGGGCTCGCCACCGCCATCGGCCTGCGCCGCGCGGGCTGGACGGTCACCGTCCTGGAGCGCCGGACCGCGCCCGACCGCTACGGCACCGCCTTCGGCATCCACCCCACCGCCCAGGCCGCCCTCGACCGCCTCGGCCTCGGCGACGCGCTGCGGGCGCGTGCGGTCCCGTACCGCGACGCCCGGATCCGGCGCCCCGACGGCACGGTGCTGGCCGCCCTCCCGCTCGAACGGATCGAACGCAAGGGGGGCAGGCCGGAACTGCTCATTTCCCGCCCCTACTTGATCGACGCGCTGCTCGCCGAGCTCGACCGGCTCGGCGGCGTACGCATCGAGTACGGGCACCGGCTCACCGACGCGGCCGCCCTCGCCGCCGGCCCGGACCGCCTGGTCGTCGGCGCCGACGGCATCAACAGCGTGGTGCGTACGGCGTACTTCGGCCACCGCAGCGGGCCACGCCCGATCGGCACGGTCGCCTGGATCGGCATCGCCGGCTTCGAGACCGGCCTGTACGGCGAGACCTGGGGCGACGGCCGCTTCTTCGGCATGACCCCCGTCGAGCCCGGCCGCACCAACTGGTACGCCACCGTCCCCGAGGCCACCACCGCCCGCAAGGTACGGGCCGCCTTCGCCGACTGGCACGACCCCGTCCCGCGCGTCCTGGCCGAGACCGACCCGGCGACCTGGATCCGGTACGAGATGCGCCACCTCTACCCCGCGCTCCCCACCTTCGTCGCCGACGGCCGGGTCGCCCTCGTCGGCGACGCCGCCCACGCCATGACGCCCAACCTCGGCCAGGGCGCCTGCACCGCCCTCCTCGACGCCGAGGCGCTGACCCGGGCCGTGGCCGCCACCGGGACCGCCGGCGGACCGGCCGGCCTGCCCGGCGCCCTGCGCGCGTACGACACCGAGCGGCGTCGCAGCGCCCAGCGCGTGGCGTTCGGATCCCGGAACCTGCACCGTTTCGCGACCGCCTGCCGGCCCGCCCTGCGCGACGCGCTCGTCGGCCTGCTCCCCGGCTGAAGGCCCGCGGAGGGCCCGCTGATCCGACCGGGCGAGGGGCGGTGGCGTACCAGCGCAACGTGAGTACGCTGCTACACATGACGGCTCACCCCCCGGGTCCGTTCTGGACGGGCCGGGCCTCCAACCGCGTGCAGTGGCTGCTCGCAGCGGCCGGCGCGGCCTGTCTGGCGCTCGGCGTCGAGCTCGCCGTCGACAACGCCTGGACCTCCGGCTTCGTCCCGCTGCTCATGGCGGTGGCCGGCTGCCTCGCCGCCGGACTGCTCATCCTCTACGGCACGCTCGCCTTCGTGCACGTCGCCGTCACCATCGACTCCGAGGCCCTGATCGTGCGCTGCGGCCACATGGGGCTGCCGCGCCGCACCATCCGGCTCACCGAGGTGACCTCCGCGGAATTCCTCCCGCGGATCACCCCGCAGCAGTGGGGCGGCTGGGGCTACCGCTGGCGCCCCGAGAAGGGCACCGCGGTCATCGTCCGCCGGGGCGAGGGCCTGGAACTGCGCCTCGGCGACGGCAAGCTCTTCACGGTCACCGTCGACGACGCGGAGGACGCCGTCCGCGTCATCCGCACCCACCTGCGCGCCCTCGCCCGCTGACCCGTCTCCTCCGGATCCGGTCTGCCGCGCCCGCGGTGAGCCGGTGGTCAGACGCGGTGGATGCGTTCGACGCCGTACCAGTTCGAGACGCAGGCGGCCACCCAGTCCCGCTCGTAGTCCTCCGTGAAGAAGGGCTCGGAGAGGACCCCGATGTACAGGGGCCGGTAGCCCACGTCCGTGGCGCCCTGCGCGGTCTCGGCGAGGATGCGGGAGTTCTGGGCGTCCCAGGCCACCGAGCGGGCGACCGTCGTCGTGGTGAGTTGCCGGACGCTCGGGACGAGCGCGGTCACCGAGGCCAGCGCCAGGCAGCCCGCCGCCACGGCGGCGGTCGCGAGGGACGCGTCGGGGGAGCGGCGGCCGGCGAGCCACCGGCCGCCCCGGGCGCCCAGCAGCGCGCCGTAGCCGCAGAGCGCGAGTTCCATCGGCACGATGAAGTTCGTCCAGGCACGGCCGAAGGTCCACCCGCTCGGGCCGTAGCCGCTGTGCAGCCCCACGACCACCGCGAACGACCCCAGCACCACCACGGGCACCGGCAGCAGCAGCGCGGCCGTCAGCGTCCGGCGCGGGACGGTCCGCCGTGTCTCCCGCTTGCCGGCCGTCCGCCCGGGCACACAGCACGCCAGGCCCAACAGCACGCCGACGGCCGCGGCTCCGAGGTACGCCCACTGGCCCGTGACGACGTCCCACACGCGCAGCCAGTCCGCGAAGGCGCCCCGGAGCTCGCCCGCGGAAAGCATGGACTCCTTGTTCAGCCGTTGGGCCCGCCGCCACCGGGCGCCCGGCGAGGTGTACAGCACGGCCATGCCGAGGACGAGGCCGGAGCACCACACCAGGCACCAGGCCGACGGCAGCCAGTTGCGCGCCAGAGCGAACCTGGGCACGCAGACCAGGGCGACCAGGCCGGCGAGCAGAGCGCTGACGAGCGTGAACGGCTCGCTCAGGGTGCCGAGCACGAAGGCGAGGAGGAACGCCGAGACGAAACCGGCCACGCGGGCGGGGCCCCGGGGGCGGCGGACCGTCCACAGCGCCAGCAGGACCGCCCACACGCCGAGGACGCTCGGCAGGGTGTGCGAGATCGTCGCCGGGGCCCACAGCAGTACCTGGTAGCTGTGGGTGCCCGCGAAGTAGATCAGCGCCTGCACGACCAGGGCGCAGGCGGTCAGGACGAGCAGCCGGGGCCGGCCGCCGAGCAACCGGACGAGCTCACGCCCCAGCAGGACCAGTCCGACGGTGAAGCAGACGACGATGACCGTCGGCAGGATCTTGGTCCCGGCCGGTCCGTCGCCGTAGACGACGCCGCTCAGGAAGGCGTTGGCGATCCTGCCGTTCTGGGTCCGGTAGAAGTCGGACGTGATGCCGAGGACCCCCAGATCGCGGGTCTTCCACGCGGCACACCAGTCGTCGGAGGTGGGCCGCACGTAGAGACCGAGGAAGCAGCCGACGGCGACCAGGGCACCGGCCACCGCGACGAGCGTCGCCCCGGTCGCCCGGAGGAGCCGGCGCAGGACGGGTCCGCGGCCCGTTCCCCCGCCCGGCGCGGGACCGGGGGCACGGACGTCCTCGTCCTCTATCGCAGCCGTGCTCATTCACCACCTCTTCGCGGCGGGGACCCGCACTTCGCGGCGGGGGCCCGGGAATACCCATCGTGTGCACGGCCCGCCGCCCCCTGCATCCCGGGGCGCCCGGACGGACGAGTGCGGAGCGGCGAGGCCCCCGGGGACGACTCGGCCCCTCGGTCACCCGGGCGGCGGCCGATCCGTGGCAGCCGCCGCCCCGCTCTCCCAGGATGGGGAAGCCGGGTCCGCACGGACCCGGGGACGGCGGAGGGAGTGGCGATGCCCGGTGTCCTCGGCTGCTGGGCGGTCGCCACGGCCGCTTTCGCGAGCTTCGCGGTCCCCCTGTGTCCCGTGGGCAGTCACGCGCCCCTGTCGGCCCTCGTCGCACCCACCGTCGGCCTGCTCTCCAACACCACCGCCGCCGAAGGGGTTCCGCCGGCCGTCGCCGAGGGCGCGCGGTACGTCGAGGGGAGCAACGTCCTGAGGCTGGCGTCGGGCCGGTGGCAGTACCTGCCCGCCGGCCGGAAGGCGTCGCTCGTCGTCGACGACGGCCATCCGCCGGCCGTGCGGCAGATCGCGCAGAGCCGCGCCTGGCTGGCCTCCGGCCGGGTCCCGGGCAGGTCGCCGGCCCAGCGCGCGGCGGCCGAGCGGGCCCTCCTCGCCCTGCGCGGCCTGCTGCGGCCCAACGGCGCCGTCGCCGCGGGGTGGAGCCCCGGCTGGCAGTACTCCTGGCCGCGCGACTCCAGCTTCGCCTCCGCCGCGTTCGCGCACACCGGCCACGACGAGGAGGCCTACCGGATCCTGCGCTACAGCGCCGCGACCCAGCGCACGGACGGCACCTGGGAGGCGCGGACGAAGCTCGACGCCTCCGGCCCGCCCGACGGCAGGTGGTGGCAGCTCGACGCCAACGGCTGGGTCCCGTGGGCCACCTGGCAGTGGTACCGGACGGCCCCCTCGGACACCCGCCGCCTCCGGCTGGCCGTCCTCTATCCGATGATCCGCAAGGCGGCCGACCGCGCGGCGGCCTCCCTGCGGGCGGACGGCCTGCCACCGGCCTCCCCCGACTACTGGGAGCTGATGACGGCCACCACGAACATCGGTACCGCCGCCCCGCTGCTCGCCGGTCTCAACGCCTCCGCCGACCTCGCCCGGGAGGCGAACCGGCCGCAGGACGCGGCGCGCTGGGCCCGGGCCGCGCGGCGGCTGTCGGCCGGGATCTCCGCACGGTTCGCTCCGCTGGGCTACCAGCGCACCGTCGACGGCCGGCACGGACGCGACAGCGCGGTGACGTTCATGGCGCCCCCCTTCAACGCGGCCCCCGCCGGCCTGCCCGGGGCGCTGGACGCCACGTACCGGGCGCTGCTCCTGCCCAACGGGGGCCTGACCCCCGGAAACGACGCCACGGCGCCCTGGGGCGGCAACGCCTGGACGCCCAGTACGGCGCTCTTCGCGCTCGCCTGGGCCGCCACGGGAAGGCCGGCGAAGGCCGGACCGGTGCTCGACTGGGTGCTGGCCAACCGGAACGCGCTCGGTGAACTCCCCGAGAAGGTGGACAAGGAGGGCAGGCCCGCCTCGGTCGCTCCCCTCGCGTGGACGGGCTCGATCGCCCTCCTGGCCCTCGTGGCGCTCGACGGCACCGCACTCCCTGCCCCGCCCCTGCGGTCTTGAGGCAGGCTCAGACCGGATCCGTGCCGTCACCGGGCGGCGGTGCGGTGCGCAGCCGCTCCAGCGCGGCCAGCAGGTGCCGGTAGGCGAGCCGTTCGGCCGCCACCGCCCGGACGAGCGGCGGGTGGTACGGATCACGTACGGAGCGGGCCCGCGCCGCGGCCGCGATCCGGAGCCGCCGCGCCCGGTCCACCTCGGTCCGAGCCGCGAGGTACGCGTCGTCGAGGAGCCGGTGGTCGAGGACTTCGGCGAAGGCGCGCCCGGCCGGCGCGTCGAGCCGGTCGAGGTCGTCGGAGCAGCGTGCGGGGGTCTGGCCGGCGCAGCTTTCGCCGAGGGCCCGGGACAGCGATCCGAGGGTCGCGCCGAGCTCCGGGTACCCCCACGTCGGCGCCGCGTCGTTCCGGCAGCCGGTGGCGAGGGCCACGAGCACGGCGGCGCAGGCCACGGCGCGGACCCGTCCCGGTCCCGCGCTCCCGCGCGCGGTGGAGCGAGCGGTCATGGCAGCTCCCGTCACCCGCGGGGGGCCGGTCAGCCGGTCAGCCCGTCGGGAGCCGGCCCCGGCCGCGTCCCGACGTGGTGCCCGCCATCGTCACCCGCACGGGTCGGCGCTGCCACCCGGAGCCACGGGAGCGGGCGCTCTAGCGCCCGGCCTGGACCATCGTCGAGGGCTGGACGGCGCGGTGCCAGGGGGAGGAGGGCGGGCGGCTGCCGGGGGGCCCGGATCCGGCCGGGGGAGCCGTCGTCACGTGGAGACCGGCGTCCAGGCCGAGGGCCGCGGCGAGGGCCGTGCCGTCCGGCTCGGCCACGGCCGCCGGCGCGCCCGTGTAGAGCATCTGGGACTCGTACCAGGACGGCGCGTCGCCCGGGCCCGACACGCCGATCGTGCCGGTGCCGGCGCGGCCGGCGAGCAACCCGCCCGTCACGCCGACGGCGCCGTAGCCGCCCTCGCCGCCCGCCTCGGTGACCGGGGAGAACACCGGCGCGGAACCGCCCGCGGTGGCCAGGGTCGTACCGACCGTGCCGGTGCCGGGGCGGCGGAACCAGAGGCGGACGCCGTCGCCCTGCGGGCTCGCCGAGAGCGGACCGGTGGTCGCCGGCAGTCCGGTCGGGAGGGGGCCGCCGAACGGGGCGTCCGGCGCCGGCTGGACCCAGGCCAGTACGGACCGGGCCGTGGCCGCGTACACGTGGCGCCGTCCCGCCGCGTCGGTCGCGGTGACCGGGTCGCCCTGCAGCGCGGCGCCGCCGAGGGACCGCCACGCGCCGAAGGAGCCGTCCGGGGTGTCCTGCGCGCGGGCACGCAGGGTGCGCAGGGAGTCGCGTACGTACAGGGTCATCCGGCCCGCGCGGTCCACGGCCACGGCCGGTGCGCTGATCGCCGAGGTGCCGGACACGTCGTCCGTGTCCGGGGTGCCGAGCGACTGCCACGGGCCGAAGGCGCCGCCGGGCGCCCTCTGGACGGCGTACACGAGGTCGCGTCCGTACTCCTGGGGTGCGGTGCCCAGGGTGGTGCGGGTGCCGAAGACGGCGATCCTGCCGTCGGGGAGCCGGACGGAGGTCGCGCCGGCGTCGATCCCGGCGCCGGGAAGGAACGCGGGGCCCTGCCAGGGGGCCTTGGGGCCGCTGCGCGACCAGTACGCCATCCGGCCGTCGAGGACGGCGAAGGCCCACAGCCGGCCGGCCGCGCCCTCGGTCATCCAGGAGGTGCCGTCTCCCCGGCTGTAGCGGATGGTCTGGTTCCAGCCGGCGCCGGTGGGCCGGGTCGCGGTCTTGCGGTCGCCGCAGCCGGCGGTGCTGCCGCACCAGTCCTGGTGGTCCGTCCAGGCGTAGGTCTTGAGGTAGCCGAGCTTCTCCTCGGCCGCCTGCGGGTCGAGCGTCGGGGGCAGCGAGCTGTTGGGGTAGCTCACGTAGTTCTGCACCGAGAAGTGCGGCCGGTCCGTGGAGCGCGCGTAGCGTTCGGCCGCGGCCTGCACGAAGCGGGCGCCGTACATGTGGTCCTGGTGGTCGAGGAAGGCCCCGCCGCCCTGCGCCCGGCCGGGCGTGGGGTCCTGCGTCCGTATCGTCGTCGGCCGGAACCTCGCGAGGACGTCCGCTATGGCCTCGACGGCCTGGTCCTTGGTGTACGAGAACGCGCTCTTGACCGGCGTCCCGGAGGTCAGCTGGGAGCCCAGCGCGGCCACCTTGCCGTCCCACAGGCCGCGCAGGCTGTCCGGGTTGTCGCCGGAGATGCTGCGGGCCTCACGGAGCTGCATCCATATGAGGCTGACCTCGGGCCGGGCGACGAGGACGTCGACCTCGGCGCTCCCGCCACCGGCGGTGGGTATGGAGGTGCGCTGCCAGGCGCTGGTGCGGTTGCCGGTGGCCATCTGCGCGTAGGCGGCCCGGATGCCGTTCTGCCGGGCCTCCGCGTAGGCGGCGTGGTCGGCGGGGCGTGCCGGGTCCTCCAGGTGCGGGCTGTGGGCCTCGTTCCTGCCGTCGGACTCGCCCGAGGTCAGGTACACCGTGGCGACCTTCACGCCCGTCGATATGGAGCGGCTCAGGTCGGGGTTCATGAAGAAGAGGTCGTCGTCGGGGTGTGCCACGACGTGGAGGACCGTGCCTTCGGTCACACTCGGTCGGACGACCGCCTCCGGAGCCGCCGGCTCCGGGGCGTTCCCGTATCCGTAGGCCCAGGTCGTCACCCCGGCCGCGCCGATGGTGAGCGCGGTGAGCAGGGCCGCGAGGCGGGTGCGGCTGGCCAGGGACATGTACGACGCCTTGAGGATCGGTCCGGTGCGGAGTTCCGCCGAGGGAGTGAGTCGGTGTCCCGATGGCTCCACCGCTTCCGGAGACGACCGGCCCCGATTATGCCCCGCGGGTTTGCGACTGACACACCCTCAAACGGCATATGGAATAAGTCGAGTTGAATGCGGTATATGCGATGGATATCCCATTTGTCATCACTTGGGTGGTGGTCGCGACGGGCCCGGACCGGCCCGGACCAGCCCGGGCGCTTACCGGCCTCCGAGGCGCGGGGACGTACACTCCGCCAGATGAGCAGCAGTGTCACCCGCGCGGCCGGGAACGAGCCCTCGCAGCCCGCCGACGGCCCCCCGGCCGAGGCCGCCCCGCGCCACGCCACGGCCCCCGGCGACGCCGTCACGGCACCCGCCCCCGCCCGGCGCAGGGGAGCCCGGCTGGTGCGCCCCGTGCTCGCCGTCCTCTCCGGCGTGCTGCTCTACCTCAGCTTCCCGCCCCGCCCCCTGTGGTGGCTGGCGCCCTTCGGCATCGCCCTGCTCGCCGGCTGCCTCCACGGCCGCCGCGCCCGGGCCGGATTCGGCCTCGGCTTCCTCGCCGGCCTCGGCTTCCTGCTCCCGCTCCTCGTCTGGACCGGCGAGGAGGTCGGCCCGGTGCCGTGGCTGGCACTGGTCAGCCTCGAAGCCCTCCTGATCGGCCTCACCGGCCTCGGCATCGCCCTCGTCACCCGGCTCCCGGCCTGGCCGCTGTTCGCCGCCGCCGTCTGGGTGGCGGGCGAGGCCCTGCGCGCCCGGGCGCCCTTCGGCGGGTTCCCCTGGGGCAAGCTCGCCTTCGGGCAGGCCGACGGCGTCTTCACCCCGCTCGCCGCGCTCGGCGGCACCCCGCTGCTCTCCTTCGGCGTCGCCCTCTGCGGATTCGGCCTCTACGAAGCCGTGCGCATCGGCCGCCGTCACCCCGGCCGCACCGCCGCCGCGCTGACCGCGCTCACCATCGCCGCGCCGATCGGCGCGGGACTCGCCGCCCGCCCGCTCGTCTCCGACGCGGCCGAGGACGGCACCGTCGTGGCCGCCGTCATCCAGGGCAACGTGCCGCGCCTCGGCCTCGACTTCAACTCCCAGCGCCGCGCCGTCCTCGACAACCACGCCAGGCGCACCATTCAGCTCGCCGAGGACGTCAAGGCCGGCCGCGTCCCGAAGCCCGACTTCGTCGTCTGGCCGGAGAACTCCTCCGACCTCGACCCGTACGCCGAAGCCGACGCCCGCGCCGTCATCGACGAGGCGGTCAAGGCCATCGGCGTGCCCGTGGCCATCGGTGCCGTCGTGTCCCCGGAGACGGGTCCGCTGCGCAACACGATGATCCTCTGGGACCCGGTCGCGGGCCCGACCGAGACCTACGACAAGCGCAAGATCCAGCCCTTCGGCGAGCGCATCCCGATGCGCTCCTTCGTCCGGCTGTTCAGCGCCGACGTGGACCGGGTGCGCCGGGACTTCGGCCCCGGCAAGGACCCCGGCGTCTTCGACATGGCCGGCAGCGGCGTGGGCATGGTCACCTGCTTCGAGGCCGCCTTCGACGACGCCGTCCGCTCCACCGTCCGGGACGGTGCCCAGGTGATCGCCGTGCCGAGCAACAACGCCACCTTCGGCCGGACCCAGATGACCTACCAGCAGCTGGCCATGGACCGGATCCGCGCCGTCGAGCACAGCCGGACCGTCCTCGTCCCCGTCACCAGCGGAGTCAGCGCGGTCATCCGCCCCGACGGCAGGATCACGGCGCAGACCAGGATGTTCACCGCCGACGCCCTCGTCGCCGAGATCCCGCTGCGCTCCACCCGTACCCCGGCCACCGTCGTCGGACCGCTGCCCGAGTACGCGCTGCTCCTCCTCGCCGCCGGCGGCTTCGGCCTGCTCCTGGCCCGACGTATCCGCCCGCGCCGGGAGGCGTGAGACCGGGGCCGGCGCCCGGCCTCGTAGGGTCGGGGGATGACCACACCCGATTTCATCCGCGCCATCCGGGCCACCGCCGGGCACCAGCTGCTCCTGCTCCCCGGGGTCACGGCCATCGTCCTCGACGACCTGGGCCGGGTGCTGCTCGGCCGGCGCTCCGACACCGGCCGGTGGTCGGTGGTCGGGGGGATCGCCGAACCGGGGGAGCAGCCCGCCGAGACCGCCGTGCGCGAGGTGTACGAGGAGACGGCGGTGCGCTGCGTCCCCGAGCGGGTGGTGCTCGTCCAGATGCTGGAGCCGATCACCTACCCCAACGGCGACATCTGCCAGTTCCAGGACATCACCTTCCGCTGCCGCGCGACCGGCGGCGAGGCGCGGGCCAACGACCACGAGTCCCTCGAGGTGGCCTGGTTCGAGGTGGACGCGCTGCCGCCGCTGGAGCCGTTCGCCCTAGACCGGATCCACCGGGCCCTGCGCGACGAGCCCACCTGGTTCGCGGCGCCCGCGCAGATCCCGGAATAGGACGCGTCCGGCAAACCGGCCGGGTGTGGTCCGGCTCACCTGGGGATGATCGGGAACGGGCTGTAGGGTTCCGCAGATCCGACGGCGGTCATCGGACAGTCGTACGTTCACAAGGGGTGGTCGAGGGATGGGCGCGGGCAGTTCAGCCGGAGGGCCGCAACCGGGCGACGGCACGCGGGCCGGTGCCGCACACGACGGCCGTACGCGCAGGGGAGCCGCCGGCGGACGCCTGGCGGTCCTCGACGGCGTCCGCGTCCTCGCCGCGCTCTCCGTGCTCTTCTACCACTACGTGGTCCTCGACAGCGCCTGGGGCGAACCGACCGAGGGCGTCTTCCCGGCCGCCCACGGGTTCGCCGTCTACGGCTGGCTGGGCGTGGAGATCTTCTTCCTGGTCAGCGGGTTCGTCATCTGCATGAGCGCCTGGGGCCGGACCGTGGGCGACTTCGCGGTGTCCCGGATATCCAGGCTGTTCCCCGCCTACTGGGCGGCCGTGGCCTTCACCTCCCTCGTGCTGTTCACCTGGCCCGAGGTGCGGAGGATCAAGGCCGGTGACGCGGTGGTGAACCTGTCGATGATGCAGGCCGGCATCGGGGTCCCGCACATCGACGACGTGTACTGGACCCTCTTCGTGGAGCTCAAGTTCTACGTCCTGTTCGCGGTCGTCGTCATGCGCGGTGTGACGTACCGCAACTGCGTCCTCTTCTGCGGCGTGTGGACCCTCGCCGGCGTGGTGGCGCCCGCCGTCGACAGCGGCGTGCTGTCCTTCTTCGCGGCGTCATCCGCCTCCCCGTACTTCATCGCCGGCATCGCCTTCCACCTGATGCGGCGCTTCGGGCCGAACGCGGTCCTGTGGGTCGTCGTCGGCCTCCAGTTCCTCCTCGCGCAGCACCACGTCCACGACCGCATGACCGCCAGCCTGGGCCCCGGCGTCACCCAGCAGACGCCCGTCTGGCCCGCCCACGTGATCATCCTGCTCGGGTTCCTCCTCATGGCGGCGATAGCCCTCGGCGCCCTCGACGGCATCCGCTGGCGCTGGCTCCCGCGCGCCGGGGCGATCACGTACCCGCTCTACCTGATCCACATGCTGGCCGGGCTGACCCTGATCCACCACTTCCGCCACGAAGTGGCGCCCGTACCCCTGGCCATCGGCGTCACCACCCTCATGGTGCTGCTCGCCTGGCTCATCCACCGGTTCGTCGAACGCCCGCTGGGCCGCTTCCTGCGCGACCGGCTGCGGCGCGGCATCCAGGACATCCGCTCGGGCACCCCGGCCGCGCCCCCGCTCCTACGGCTGCCCGCGCAGCCCTCCGCGCCCGAGGCGGAACGCATCCCGGCCGGCGGCCGCCGGGCCTAACCGGCGTCGGCCGCCTCCCGGTACAGCTCCACCGCCTGGTCGCCCATCACCGCGCTGTACGAGATCTCCGGCACGCTCCCGCCGTCCTCGTGGCCGCCGAGCACCCCGGCCAGTGCGCCGTCCACCAGCCAGGGGCTGCCGCTGGTGCCGCCGCTGAGGTCGGGGCAGCCGATCCGCCGCTGGGTCTCGGAGAACAGGTCGGTGGTGTTGGCGCAGCGCAGCGGGGCATCCAGGGTCCGCGGGTATCCGATGACCGTCACCGCGGCGTCGTCCGGCTGCTCGGCGGCCACCGGGAAGCCGCCCACGAGGTCCTCGACGGACCCGCCCCGCCCGGCGTCCACCGGGGCCACCGTCGCGAAGGCGATGTCGTCGTCCGGGTCGTGACCCTCGGTCCAGCCCGGGGCCAGGTACACCCCGGTGAGCTTCCACAGGCCGTACGGGGCCTCGCCGTCCCGGTAGCCCGGCGCGAAGACGGTGGTGTACGGGCTCTCCAGGCAGTGCGCGGCCGTGGCGATCACATCGCGGTCGTCGCTGCGCACCACGGCGGCGGTGCAGAAGTGCCCGCCGTCGAGCCCGTCCGCGAAGAGCGCGCCCACCCGGTCCGCCGTGGCGTCGGGCGGTGCCCACGCGGTGATCCCGAACGGCGGTCCGGCCGCGGCGTCCGGCAGGTCCACGCCGAGCAGCGCCGCCATCGCGGTCAGCGCGAGCAGGATCCGTGACGCCCGCCGCGCACGGATGCGCCGGGCCGGCCGGGGGAGCAAGCGGTGGATCATGTCTCCACCCTGCCCGCCGAACCCATGTCCGGAGCTCGGTGTTCCGTATGAATCCCCTGTGAATCCCGTGGACCCGAGGTGAAACCCGGACGAGCCGGCCACAGCACTAGCCGCGGCGCTCGTACACCGTCACGCGGCGGCCCCGCACCTGCCGGTCCTCCACCACCGCGAAGTGCTCCCGCAGGACCGCGGCCTTCGCCTTGTCCCGCTCCGCCGACGGGGCCTTCGCGACCTTCGCCGAGTCCGTCACCAGCAGCACCCGCCGCTGCCCGAGCAGCGAAGCCCGGATCCGGTCCGGCTGCGCCTCCTCGCCCTTGAGCGTCGCCGAGTCGGCCGGGGTGCGAACCAGCGCCAGGTCGGTCAGGCCCGTGAAGGCGCCGGGTGAGACCAGCGCGGTGTCCCGTCGCGCGGCCGGCACGAACAGCACCGCGTCCCCGTCCCGCTTCAGCCGGTCCACCTCGCCGGCCACCGCCAGGACGTCGTCGACGCGGCTGGCCGGGGCCCGCTTGCCCAGCTCGACCGGCAGCAGGGCCACCACCGCCACCCCGACCACACCCGGCACGAGCAGCCCGGCCGCCCCGGGGAAGCGCGGCGCGCACGCCCGTACGGCCGCGCCCAGCGCGGCGCCGATCAGCAGCGCCAGACCCACCATCGAGAACAGCACGTACCGGTCCAGGAACAGCGGCTGGACCAGCGAGAGACCGATCAGCCCGAGCTGCGGCACCGCCAGCAGCGGCAGGCCCACCGCGGCCGCCGAGAGGCTCTTGCGGTCGGGCCGGTCCGCCCACGCGCCGAGCCCGCCGACGGCGAGGAGGATCGCCGGGCCGATCAGCATGTGCCAGGTCAACGGGGGTATCCACGACACCTGGTCCGACTGGCCCCGGCTGAACAGGATCAGCGGCAGCGCCCCCGCCACCGCGGCCGAGCCGTACGCCGCCCAGCGCAGCAGGACGCCGCGCCCGGCCCGCACCCACCACAGGGTCGCCGCGTGCGCCGGCAGGACCAGCAGCGACAGCCAGTTCAGCAGGGCGCACACCAGCACCGTGACCGCGTACGCCGTCCAGCGCGGCCAGACTCGCCGCGCGGGCCCGCCCTCCACGAGCGAGACCAGCAGCAGGGTCGACAGACCGGCCCCGGCCGCGACCAGCGCGTACGGCCGGCCCTCCTGGAGGTAGAACTGGACGGCCGGCAGCAGCCCGAGGGCCAGCCCGCCGCCGAGCCCCGCCCAGAAGCCCGCCAGCCGGCTACCGATCAGCGCCACGCACGCCGCGGCGGCGGCGACCGCCAGCACCGACGGCAGCCGCAGGGTGGTCGTACTCGCCCCGAAGGCCTCGAAGAGCCCGTGCATCAGCAGGTAGTAGAGCCCGTGCACGGCGTCGACGTTCCCGAGCATGCGCCATATCTCGCCGGCCGGCCGCCCCGCCACCTGCCAGGTCGCCGCCTCGTCCCGCCACACGCTGTCCTGCCGGGAGAGCCCCCACAGGCCGAACGCCAGGGTCCACAGGAGCGGGACGAGGGGGAGGAGGAGCCCGCGTCGGGCCGCGGATATGTGGCAAAGCATGAAGGTGCTGGGATCCTCGGTCTGGTGTTCGGGCGGAAGCCACCAGTCTATGGACGACACGGACGGTTTCCGGACCGCCTGTTGTGCACGACGGAGCGTGATCGTCCGGTACTGCCGCCCCTAGCCTCGCCGCAGGAGCACGAACGAGGGGCGGTACCCGGTGCAATGGCTCATCCACGACTACCGCGAGAGTGATCTCGCAGCGGTGGTCCACCTGATCGACACCACGGCCGAACTCGGCCAGGAGTCCGTCTTCTCACTCGCCGAGTGCATCAGCGCGCTGACCGACCGCCAGCCCTGCGTGGTCGCCGTCCACCAGGGCGTCCCGATCGGCGCGGCACTCGCCTGCGTCACCGGGGAGCGGGCCTGGGTCATGCGCATCGCGATCGCCGCCGGCTGGCGCGGCCGCGGCCTCGCCAGCGCCCTGCTCGTCGAGTTGGAGCGACGGCTCATCGCCGCGCGCGTCGGCCGCATCGCCTACGTGCTGCCCGAGGAGGACCTGCTCGGCGAGGGCCTGCTCAACGCCGGCTACACCCGGCAGCCCGCGGTCGCCTACTTCGAGAAGACAGAGCCCCTGCACGGGCCGGCCGCCGGCCTCCTCGACGACCTCGGCGGCCGCTTCCTCCCCAACGACCTGTGGGTCAAGGTCGCCGGCATGGAGAAGGAGAAGGACCTGATCGAGCGGCGCGTGGTGCTGCCGCTCGCCGAGCCCGAGCGGGCCGCCTCGCACGGGGTGCGGCCGCCGCGGGCGATCACCCTCTTCGGCCCGCCCGGCACCGGCAAGACCACCTTCGCCCGGGCCATCGCCTCCCGGCTCGGCTGGCCGTTCGTGGAACTGCTGCCCTCCCGCCTCGCCGACGAGGGCAACCTGGCCGCCGCGCTGCGCGACGCCTTCGCCCGGATCGCCGAGCTGGAGCGCGTACTCGTCTTCATCGACGAGGTGGAGGAGATCGCACCCGTGCGCACCGAGCCGGCGCAGCCCGGCGGGATCCACGGCGTGACGAACGAGCTGCTCAAGCTGATACCGGGCTTCCGGGAGGGCGACGAACGGCTGCTGGTGTGCGCCACCAACTCCATCCGCTCCCTCGACCCGGCCTTCCTGCGGCCCGGGCGCTTCGACTACCTGATCCCGATCGGCACCCCGGACGCCGGGGCGCGCGCCGCGATCTGGTCCCGCTACACGGCGGGGCGCGCGGACGTCGACGTGGCGGCCCTGGTGGCGGCGACCGAGCTGTTCACGCCGGCCGACATCGAGCACGCGGCCCGGATCGCGGCGCAGGTGTCCTTCGAACGGGACCTGGAGGCCGTGGGCGCGCGGGGCGCCGCCGCCGCTCAGCTGGGCGCCACCACGGAGGACTACCTGGCAGCGGTCCGGCAGTGCCGGCCGACGGTGACCCCGGCGATGACGGGCGAGTTCGAGGCGGACATCACGGCGCACGCCCGGTTCTGACCTCGGTCACGCCCCACGGACTTCCGTCCCCCGGTTGCGGCGGGGGACGGAACGCGCATCGGCCCGCGGCCGCTACCCAAAGCGGCCGCGGGCCTCCCGCGCGGACGTGGCATCCGCGCGGGACGGCCACGCTCCCCGCAGCCGAGCGGCCGGCCGCTACGGGGCGCAGTGGTACGTGAAGTCCACCGCGGCCGTGCGCCGTTCCGGGGACAGCAGCCGCAGTTCGGCCCGCGCCGGATAGTCACCCGCGCCCCGGAAGGTCCACAGCAGGTGCAGCCGGGCCTCGCGCTGTCCGCGCGGCACGCGCTCGGTCAGCTCCTCCGACTGCGTGCCGTCGCTGCGGATCCAGCGGTAGGAGAGGGTGCCCGGGCGCCCGTTGGTCCCGACGACGGCGACCACGTCGGCCGTCGCGTCACAGGGCGGGCCCTGGGGACCGGTGCTCACGGCCACGTCCCGGACCTCGATGCCGGGACCGAACCGCTGCCAGCCGAGGTACGCGAGGACGGCGGCCAGCACCAGCGCGGCGAGGGCGTACCGCCGCAGGCCGGCGATCCGGCGGCGCCGGGGCGCGGCGACGGACGCCACCACCACGGGGAACGGCGCGGGCATGGCCGCGGTCACCCCGGGCCCGAACCGGAGCACGGATCCCTCGACCCGGTCCGGGGTCACCTCCGGGGCCACCGGGGGACCGGAGAACCAGTGGCTCCCGAGGACGGTGGCGCTGTAGTCGTCGCCCTCGGGGGCGCGCGGATCGGTCATCGGGGCACGTCCTGGCAGCGCAGAAGGTACTGGGAGGCCGACGCGGACTTGTTCCCGGCGGCCGGCTTCGTGGTCACCCGGACGCCTCCGTAGCAGCCGCGGTCACGGGTGAAGGTGTGGGACTTGACCACGGTGACGGGGGAGCCGGCCTGGACCGTGAACGACTCCGTGCCGTCGGCGACGGAGTAGGAGCCCTGCGCACCGCCCAGGAACCACTCCAGCACCACGGTGACCGGCCCGGTGCCCTGCGCGGCGACCGAGACGGTCGCATCGCCCCGGTACACGCCGTTCTTCAGCGACACGTCGACCTTCGTGACCACCAGGGTCGGCGTCGGCGTCGGCGTGGGCGACCAGCTCACCGTCGGCTTCGGGGTGGGGCTCGGCGGGGACGAGGGCGACGCGGTCGGCGATGCGGACGCGGACGTGGTCGTGGACGGCGAAGGACTCGGGGACGCCGAGGCGCTGGGACTCGGCGAAGCGGAAGCGGAAGGGGAGGGCGTGGCATTCGGGGTCGGGGACGCCGATCCGGGCGGGGCCGCGCTCGTCGTGGCGAAGGCGCTCAACGCCGAGGCACCGCCGGGGGACGCGCCGATCGCGTCCGTGGTCAGCACCACCACCGCGCCGAGGACCAGGGCCACCCCCGCCGCGAGCCAGCCGCTGCGGCCGGGCGCCCAGCCCGAGCCACTGCCCAGGGTGGTCGTGGCCACCGCCGTGGTGCCCGCCGCCGGGGCGCCGGCCGAGGGGAACAGCAACGGCAGCAGCGCGGCCAGCGCCGCCAGCTTGCGCTGCCCGCGCTCCTCCCACTCGGGGCCGTACGCGGCCAGGGCCACGCCCTCCAGCTCCGCCACGAACGCCTCGGCGTTCTCCGGACGCTGTTCGGGCTGCTTGGCGAGGCCGCGCCGGATCAGCGGTCGTACGGGCTCGGGGGCCTCGGTCTCCGGGACCGGCGCCTCCATGTGCTGGACGGCGAGCTCCGCGAAGTTCTCCCCGTCGTACGGCTTGCGGCCCGTGAGGCACTCGAAGAAGGTGGCCGTCGCCGCGTACACGTCGGCCGCGGGCGAGGCCGGCCGGCCCTGCCACTGCTCGGGGGCCATGTAGGCGGGGGTTCCGGCCACTCCGGGCGTGGCGCCGCGGTTCGCGGCGATCCCGAAGTCCACCAGTTTCGAGGTGCCGTCGGCCGCGACCAGCACGTTCTCCGGCTTGTAGTCCCGGTGGACGACACCGGCCCGGTGCGCGGCCGCGAGCCCGAGCAGCGATCCCTTGAGCACCACCAGCGCGGCCTCGGCGTCCGCCTGCCCGGACTGCTTGAGCAGCGCGCGCAACGAGATGCCGTCGACGAGCTCCATCACGATGGCCGCGCCGCCGGGCGCCTCCACGTACTCGTACAGCCGCACCACGTACGGGGTCCCGAGCCCGCCCAGGAGGCGGGCCTCGGCCCGGAACTCCCCGACGAACGCGGGGTCCTCGCGCAGCCGGTCGCTGAGGTACTTCACGGCGACCGCCGTGCCCGTGGCGTCGTGGACGGCGAGCACCACGCGACCGCTGCCGCCCGCGCCGAGCTCCCGGACCTCCGTGTAACCGGGGACCGACCATGCCGCCCGTGTGTCCTTCATCGTTCCCGCCCCCCTGTCCGGCCGTCCGCCGTGCCGTGCCGCACCGTGTCCCCGTGGCCGGTCGGTGACCGGCCACCCCCTGGGACACGATTCCGGCACGGCCGGTTCCCAGCCGTGGGGGTGTCTCAGGCGCGGCTCTCAGGCCGCGGCCGCCATCGCGCCGATCATGTCGTGCAACCGGTCGGCGGCCGCCCGTCCGAAGGCAGGGTCGTTGATGTGCGTGTCGTAGTCGTAGAGCCGGGCGGCGCTGCCCCGCAAGCCTTCGCGCAGCGCCGTGAACAGAGCCCGGTCCGCGCCGGGGTCATGGTACGGCCCGCCCGGCGCTCCGAGCGTGGACAGTCCGCGGAGCGGGACGCAGACCGCCGTGGGGCCGGTCGCGGCGCGGAGTTTGGCGGCGACGCGGCGGCCGAGTTCAGCGCATTCCTCCTGGTTCGTTCGGATCACCGTGATGGACGGGTTGTGGACGTGGACGCCCCGGTCGAGGACCCGCCGGGGCAGGCTCTCCAGCGGGCCGAACTTCACCATGTCCAGCGCCCCCAGGCTCACCACCTGCGGGATCCCGGCCCGCCCGGCCGCGCTGAGCCGGTCCGGGCCCGCCGTGAGGATGCCGCCGCACAGGTCGTCGGCGAGCTCGCTGAGGGTGAGGTCGAGGACGCCCGCGAAGACCCCCTGGCCGGCCAGGGTCTCCAGGGTGCGGCCGCCGGTGCCGCTGACGTGGAAGACGAGCACCTCGTAGCCGAGGTCCGTCAGCCGCTCGCGCGCCGCGTCCACACCGGCCGTGGTCACGCCCGCCATGCTCGCCGCGATCAGCGGGCGGCCGCCCGCCCCCAGCCGGGGCGGGCGGAGCTCCAGGGCGGCGCGGGCGTAGGCCCTCGCCATCCCGACGACCGCCTCGACGGCGTTCGCGAGGACCGGTCCGGAGACGCTGTTGATCCCCGCGATGTCCACCACGCTGTACATCATCGTGATGTCCGAGGAGCCCACGTAGGGGCTGACGTCCCCGGACGCCATGGACGAGACCATCACTTTCGGTACGCCCAGCGGCAGGGCGCGCATCGCCCGGGTGGCGATGGAGGTGCCGCCGCTGCCGCCGATCGCGAGCACCCCGTGCAGCCGGCCCTCGGCGTGCAGACGTAAGAGCGTCGCCTCCGCGCCGCGGGCCATCGTGGTCACGGCCGCGCCCCGGTCGGCGGCCGCGCGCAGTTCCGGCAATGCCGTTCCCGCCGCCCGGGCGACCGCGTCCCGCGGCACGTCGGCGGGCACCCGGGGTTCGCCCATGATTCCTGTGTCGACCAGTACCACTTCGACGCCGGCGCGCAGCAACCTCTCGCGCAGCCAGCCGTACTCCACACCCTTGGTGTCCAGGGTTCCCACCAGCACGACGTTCGTCATATGTGCAATGTCCATGCAGGTGGGGGAGTTGGCAAGCGCACGTACGAGTCAGCCCCCGAGGCCCCCCAGGAGCTCCAACAGCCGCTCCAGGAAGGGTACCTGAGACTTAATCAGCATCTTTTCGGCCAAGGGCGGAGCGAACCACGACACCCGGTCCAGCTCCGGGAACTCCTCTACCTTCCCGGAGTGCGGGGGCCACTCCATCGTGAAGGTCCCGGGCACCATCAGCTCCGGGTCGAGGTCCGCCTCCACCGCCCAGATGGTCACCAGCTTCCCGCTGGTCAGCCGTACCTCGCCCAGCGGCAGGTACTCGCCCTCCGGCGGGGGCAGCCCGATCTCCTCGGTGAACTCCCGGCGGGCCGCGTCCCGCGGTGTCTCCTCCGGGCCGTACTCGCCCTTCGGGATGGCCCAACCGCCGGCCTCCCGGCCGGCCCAGAGCGGGCCGCCCATGTGCCCGAGCAGGACCTCGACCCCGGCCCCCTCCGCTTCCGGCCGTCCGCCGGTCCGCCGGAACAGGAGCAGTCCGGCACTGCGCTTGTGCGTCATGGGACCATCCATGCCCCGTGCGGGCGCGCATCAGTGCTCCGGGTCGAGCGGCACGTGGTGAGGGGCGCACGGGCGGGAGCGCGGGGGTCGGGGAGCGCGGGTGGGAGCGCCGGGGCGGGGGTCGCGCGGGCGGGGCGGGCGGTCAGTGGGCGTGCGGGCCCTGCCGGTGAACCGGCCCGTGCGCGTCCGCGCAGTGGGGGTCGGAGGGGCCCTCGCCCGCGCGGCCGACCGTGAGGAGAGAATCCTGTACGTGGTCCACCTGGAGGGTGGTGTGCGTGATCCCGTACTCCTTGGCCAGCAGCCCCTCCAGGTCGCGGCGCACCGCGTGGCAGTCGCCCGCCGGCTCCACCAGCACGTGCGCCGAGAGGGCCGCCTGGCCCGAGGTGATGGTCCAGATGTGCAGGTCGTGCACCTCGGTGACGGGCGGGTGCCCGACGAGCCGGTCGCCGACCGCGTCCGGGTCCACATGCGCCGGGGCGGCCTCCAGGAAGATCCGGCCGGACTCGCGGACCAGCCCGTAGCCCGCCTTGACCATCAGCACCACCACCACGAGGGTCGCGATCGCGTCCGCCTGCCGGAAGCCGGTGGTCAGCAGGATCAGACCGGCGACGGCCGTCCCGATGAAGGCGAAGAGGTCGTTCAGGATGTGCTGGTAGGCACCCTCGACGGCCAGCGAGGACCGGTTCGCCCGGGAGATGCACCAGGCCGCCGCCACGTTGACGACGATGCCCGCGAGCGCCGTCACGAGGACCAGCCCGCCCTCCACCGGCGGCGGATCCACCAGCCGGCGCACCGCCTCGTACGCCAGCCAGACCGCCAGCAGGAGCAGCGTCAGACCGTTGGCCTGGGCGGAGAGTATCTCCGCGCGCTTGAGGCCGTAGGTGAATCCGCCGCGGGCCGGGCGGGCCGCCAACCGCATCGCGATCAGCGCGAGGACGATCGAGACGGCGTCCGTCAGCATGTGCGCCGCGTCGGAGATCAGGGCCAGGGAGTTGGCCACGATGCCGATGCCCACCTCGACGGCCATGAACGTGCCGATCAGACCCAGCGCGATCGCCAGCCAGCGGCGATCGGCGTCGGCGGACACCCCGTGGCTGTGTCCCGCGTGCCCGTGACCGTGACCGTGACCGTGCCCGTCCTCGTGCCCGTTTCCGTTCCCCGGCCCGTGGTCGTCGTGCGTGTGGTCGTGCCCACTCATGGCGTCCCCCGTCTCAGCGCGGCACCCGTGTGTTCGGTTCCGTCGCGTGAAGTGAAGCGCACCCCGGCGAGATGGGCAAAGGCTGCAACGGGGACCGTTGTCATTACCCATAAGAGGCCTCTGACCTGCGGTGATGTGGGGCCGCTGCCGGGCGGGCGGGTTCGTGGGAAAATCTGCTCATGGTCCAGCGCCCCGGTGTGCCGACCGCACCCGAGCTCGTCCTGGTGACCGACACGGGCTCCGTCGCGATGAGCCCGGGCCGGACGTACCGCGTCGGCAGGGACCCGCTCTGCGAGATCTGCCTGCAGGACGGCAGGGTCTCCTGGCACCACGCGGTCCTGCGCCCGGAGGGCGACCACTGGACGGTGGAGGACGAGCACAGCACCAACGGCACCTGGGCCGACGGCCGGCGCGTCCACGAATGGAGCGTCGGCGCCGGCAGTCAGCTGCGGTTCGGCGACGCGGAGGACGGCCCGCGCGCCGTCCTCGTCGGTCCTCCGCCGCCCCCCTCGGCCGCGCCGCCCCCGCCGGCCGCGGCCGAGCCCTCCGCCGCGCCGGACGCCGCGTACGCCGGCCGGCCGTCCCGGGTCTCGTCGCTGTCGCGTACCTTCCAGCGGCCGACGACCGTGCGCCCGCTGCTCGCCCGTACCGCCCTGCGCATCGGCCGCGACCCCGAGAGCGACCTCTTCATCGACGACCTCACCGTCTCCCGCCGGCACGCCGAACTCCGCGCCCTCGCCGACGGAAGCTACGAGATCGCCGACGTCGGCAGCCACAACGGCACCTACCTCAACGGCACCCGCCTCGACCGCCGGGCCGCCCCCCTGCGCCAGGGCGACATCGTCGGCATCGGCCACTCGGCCTTCTGCCTCGTGGGCGACCAGCTCGAGGAGTACGTGGACACGGGCGAGGTCTCGCTCGACGTCCAGGACCTCACCGTCGCCGTCGACAAGGGCCGCAAGATCCTCCTCGACCGGGTGTCCTTCCCCGTCGGAGCCAAGTGCCTGCTGGCCGTCGTCGGCCCCAGCGGCGCCGGCAAGTCCACTCTGCTCGGCGCGCTCACCGGACTGCGCCCCGCCGATCAGGGCACCGTCCTCTACGACGGACGCGACCTCTACCGCGACTACGCCGAACTGCGCCGCCGCATCGGCCTCGTCCCCCAGGACGACATCCTGCACTCGCAGCTCACCGTGCGGCGCGCCCTCGGCTACGCCGCCGAACTGCGCTTCCCGCAGGACACCGCCAAGGCCGAACGTCAGGCCCGGGTGGAGGAGGTGATCGGCGAACTCGGCCTCCAGCAGCGTGCCGACCAGACCATCCACAGCCTCTCCGGCGGCCAGCGCAAACGCGTGTCCGTCGCCCTGGAGCTGCTCACCAAGCCCTCACTGCTCTTCCTGGACGAGCCCACCTCCGGCCTCGACCCCGGCATGGACCGCTCGGTGATGCACATGCTGCGCGGCCTCGCGGACGACGGCCGTACGGTCATCGTCGTCACCCACAGCGTGCTCAACCTCGACGTGTGCGACCGCCTCCTGATCCTCGCGCCCGGCGGACGCACCGCCTACTTCGGCCCTCCGGAGAAGGCCCTCGGATTCTTCGGCTTCGAGCAGTGGCCCGAGGCCTACGAGGCGTTCGAGAACGACCAGAACCGCGACTGGGCCGGACAGTACCGCGCCTCACCGCTGCAGAGCCGCTACGTCGACGTCTCCGCCGGAAGGCCGCCGCCCCCTTCCGCGCAGGAGGCGGCACGGACTGCCGGCGCCGTGCCGCAGCCGCCGCCCAAGGCCCAGAGCTGGGGCTCCCAGCTCTCCACCCTGATCCGCCGGTACACCGCCGTGCTCAGTGCCGACCGCACCTTCCTGGCCATCATGATCGGGCTGCCGTTCGTCATGGGTTGCCTGGCCCGCGCGCTGGCAGGCAGCGCCCTCACGGCCGAGACGGGCCTGAACGCGCTGTTCATCCTGGTCCTGGGCGGTGTCCTGACCGGCTCCGCCAACGCGGTGCGCGAGATCGTGAAGGAACGCGTCATCTACCAGCGCGAGCGCGCCGTCGGCCTGTCCCGGTCGGCCTACCTGATGTCCAAGGTGGTGGTCCTCGGCGTGCTCACCATCGCCCAGGCCGTGGTCCTCACCGTCGTCGGCCTCGCCGGGGTCGACACCAACGCCCCCGGCGGCAAGGGGATCTTCCTGCCGCCGCTGGTCGAGATCGCCCTCGCCGTCGCCCTGCTGTCGTTCACCTCGATGCTGCTCGGCCTGATGATCTCCGCCCTGGTGACCAAGGAGGAGGCCACCATGCCGCTGCTGGTCCTCCTCACCATCGTCCAGTCCGCCTTCTGCGGCGCCCTGCTGAAGATCTCCGGCGTTCCCGTCCTCGAACAGCTGGCCTGGTTCGTGCCGGCTCGCTGGGCGATGGGCGCGATGGGCACCACCACCGACATCGGCGCGATCGTGCCCCTCAAGATCACCCAGGACCCGCTGTTCGATCACAAGACGAGCCTGTGGGTCCTCGAAATCGGGATGCTGCTCGTCCTGTCCGTGCTGTTCACCGTGCTGGTGGCCCGGATGCTGCGGCGCAACGAGCCCGCGGTCATGAGGAAGTAGCCGCCCATGACCAGCATCGGTCCGGCCGAGGACTTCCGGCCCACCCACATCGTCCCCCAGGAGGGCCTGCCCGCCTGGGAGAGCCCCGACGTGTCCCGCCCCACCGTGCCGCTCGACGGCTTCCTGCCCGTACAGCTGCTGTCCCGGCGCGGTGACTGGGGCGAGGTCCTGTGCGCCAACGGCTGGTCCGCGTGGGTGGACGGCCGGCTCCTGGTGTCGGTGCCGCAGCCCCCGCCGACGGCCGACCGGCCGCTCGCCCGTACGGAGGACGCGCGGCCGCAGCTCACGCGCGCAGCCGAGGCCCTGGAGCGCTACCGGCGCGCCGTGGACGAGCTCGCCTCGGGCAGAACGGACGCCGAGTCCTTCCGGCGGACCGTACGCGGGCTGCGGGCCGGGGTGGTCCTGGACGGGGAGGCGGTGTGGGTCTACGACCCCACGGTGGGGAAGTGGCTGTACGGGGACGAGAGCCGGCTGACGACCTTCGCGGTCGTGGCCGCGCCCGGGGCCTCTCCCGGCCCGCAGCAGCCCCCGGCCGCACCCGCCCTGCCCACGCCGACGCAGGTGGGATCCGGGTCCGGCGTACCCCCGGGCCCGCCACCGGGCGAGGGAGCGGTCGGGGGCCGCCAGGAGCCCGACCCGGAGCACGAGAAGACCCGGATCGTGGACACGCACGACCCCGAGACCGACTGAACGCGATCCGGCGCGACGGGATCCCGGCGTGCCGGGATCCCGTCTCCGGTGCGGTGGTGGGCGGATGCCGGTTCGGCGGAGCTCAGGGCGAGGCCGGCGGCGCGGCCGGTGCCTCGACGCGGCCGCGGCGGTGCAGGGGGCGGGCCAGGAGGGCGCCGAGGAAGCCCGCCACCACCCCCCACAGGAGGGCGAGCCCGACCGTGCGCCACAGGACGGGATCCAGCAGGAGCGTGCCGCCGAGCCCGTCCACCTCGCCGATGCCCAGCAGCGAGAGGCCGAACTCCGCCTGGACGCGCCCGAGCAGACACACCGTCAGGGTCGCCAGGGCCAGGGCCACGCCCAGGTGGAGCGCGTGCTGCCAGGGCCGGACGTGCGCGGGGGACCGTACGGCCGCCAGCACGCCGGTGCCGAGCAACAGCACGGCTGCCACCGCCACCAGCCACCACGCCCGGGAGTCGTGCTCCGCGAGCGAGGCCACGTCCACCGTGGACGGCTCGGAGCCGCGCAGCACCTGGTCCAGGAGCTGTGGCATCGGCAGCCCGAACGGGCCGTCCACCTGGCCCTGCCAGGCACCGCCGAAGCCCAGGGTGAAGGCGAGCCACGCGAGGTTCGGCAGCCCGAGCAGCAACACGGCGAAGGTGCGAGCGGCGTGGCCCTGGGTCGCGGCCACCACCAGGCCGACCCCGATGCCGAGGACGACGTAGGCGAGGAGCAGCAGCATCGTGGCGAAGGCGGCCGGGCGCAGCGCCGCGTGGAAGCGGACCAGCCCGGCCGGGAGCGGCGCGCGGCGCGAGACCAGCAGGGCGATCAGCAACAGGCCCAGGATCCACAGCAGTCCGAAGAGGAGCGTGGCGGGCAGGTCGGCCCGGAACCCCACCGTCGCGGCGGAGTCGATGAGTTCACCGATCACCCCGGCGGGGGAGTCGGCGGTGGAGAGGCCGAAGGTCTGCCGGGCCAGCAGTGCGGCGCCGGTCAGGGCGAGGAGCCACAGCACCACCAACGGCAGGGCTCGGCCGACCAGTTCGCGGGGCCGGGCCACCGCCCGGTTGTGCAGGGGGTGCAGGAAGCAGGAGCCGGCGGTGAGGGCGCCGGCCAGGCTCACCGACAGCGGGATCACCGAAAGGCTCACGTCCGCCCCCGCCAGGAGACCGGCGTCGCCCGAGACCTCCAGCGAACCGCCGGCCGCCATCACGACGACCGCGGCGACCACACGGGGGAACGCGCCGTCCGGCAGATCGTCCGCGCCCGCGCACGCCAGCCCGGCGGCGGCGACCGCGGTCATCACGGCGAACCCCGCCACGACGGCGACGAGAGCGTCGCGCCATGCCCTTGCTGAGACCCCGGACGATGGTGATCTCGGTATCCGGCTCACCCTGCAACGGTGGCACCCTCGGCTTGCGGGCACCACCTGGATGGCGCACACAATGGTCCGCAGGGAACTCCCTCCTCCTGGGAAGAAGAGCCCGTGACCACGCAACCCTCCGGCCGGCCGCCCTCGTCAGAGCGCCCCAGCGGGCCGCCTTCGGGCCCGCTCTCGGGCGGGCAGCAAGGGCCGCCGCCGCCCCCGCCCCCGTCCGCACCGCCCGCTTCGGGTCCGCCCGGCGGGCCCGACAAGGGGCCGTGGTGGCGATCCGTTCCCCGACTGGCCACGATGCTCGTGGCGGTGGTGGCGGTCGTCGCCCTGGCCGTCGTCCTGACCCGGCCCAGCGGCACCGACAACGCCGGCGGGGAGGTCTTTCTCCAACCGGCCGCCGCCTCGGGTCCCGACCCGTTCACCGAGTCGGTCGCGACCACCACGCAGGCCCCCCCGGAGACCCCGGTGGCGTCCCCCACGGGCCCCGCGGGCACCAAGCCCCCCGGTAGCCCCAGCTCCCCTGCGGGCACGACGACGGGCACGCGGAGCATCAGCGGCTCCGCGCCGGGCGTGTACGGGGGTACGAGGAACAGCGCCAGTTGCGACGTGGAGAAGCTGGTCAAGTCGCTGTCCGCGGACCCGTCCAAGAACGCCGCCTTCGCCTCGGCCCAGGGCATCCAGCCGCAGGCCGTCCCCGCGTACCTCCGCTCGCTCACCTCGGTGCAGCTGCGGCTGGACACTCGGGTCACGAACCACGGCTACCAGAACGGCAAGCTCACCGCCTACCAGGCCGTGCTGCAGGCCGGGACGGCCGTCCTGGTCGACGACCGGGGCGTGCCGCGGGTGCGCTGCGCGTGCGGGAACCCGCTCGGTCCGCCGGTGGCGCTGAAGGCCTCGCCGAAGCGCTTCGGGCAGACGTGGTCCTCGTACCAGCCGCAGAAGGTGGTGGTCATCGCACCGGCGACGACCGTGATCCACAAGATCGTCATCTACGACCCGCACAGCCGGCACTGGTACGAGCGCGACAAGGGCAGCCACCACCGCAAGCCCGACCGTCCCGTGCCCCCGCCGCCGATCCCCACGCCGACGCTCATCCCGCCGAAGCCGACAGGGACGCGCACCCATCCGACGCCCACGGGCACGCGCACGACGCCGACCCCGAGCGACACCCGCACGAAGACGCCGACGGAGACCGGGACGCCGACCACGAGGCCCACGGAGACCGGGACGCCGACCACGACGCCCACGGAGACCGAGACGCCCAAGTCGACGCCCACGGAGACGGAGACGCCGAAGACGACGCCGACCGAGACGGAGACGCCCAAGTCGACGCCGACCGAGACGGAGACGCCGAAGACGACGCCGACCGAGACGGAGCCGTCGGCGACACCGGAGGAGACTCCCACGCCGGTGACGCCGACCGAGACGTTCACGACGGCGTCGGCCGAGACGACGCCCGAGACCACCCCGGAGACGACGCCGGAGACGACGCCCGAGACCCAGCCCGAGACGACGCCGGAGACCAAGCCGGACACGCCCACGGAGCAGCCCGAGTCAGTCGCCCCGGAACCCGACACCCCGGTCGAGCCGCCGCCCGCAGAGCCGGAGCCGGAGGCCCCGGCCGACCAGCCCGATCAGCCTGACCAGCCCGACCAGCCTGACCAGCCCGAGTAGCCCGACAGCAGCCCCCAGCGGTGTCTCCGAGTGCACCGGTTCCCCCGAACGGAGGAACCGGTGCACTCCCACGACGCGGGCGTGCCCCGTCCCCGGCTGCCGGATCAGGCGCTGCCGCGCCGGGTCAGCGGCTCCGCCGCTTCCTCCGTGTGCCGCAGTGCGGCCTTGAGCGCGGTGTCGAGCGCCTGGTCCGCCGGGACCTGAACGTCGGGAACGACGCCCACGCCCTCCCAGTTGGTGCCGGTGACCGCGTTGATGCTCCGGGCCGTCGGCACGGTCACGAGCACGTGCTCGTCCACCGCGTGGCGGGCCGTGGGATGGGCGCCGCCGCGGGTCGTCGCACCGACGACGACGGCCCGGCGGTGGGCCTGCAGGGTGTACGCGACGTCCTCGCCGCCCGAGAAGGTGGTCTCGCTCGTGAGCACGTACACCGGGCGGTCGGTGTAGCGCGGCGCGGGCAGGTGCCCGACCGTCCAGTACTGGCGGGTGGTGTCGGTGGTCCGGTCGTAGATGTCGTTCAGGTGCACCTGGTCGTCGCCGAAGAAGTAGCTGCACCACATCGCGGCCCCTTCCGGCGCCCCGCCGCGGCACCCGCGCAGGTCCAGCACGAGCGCGGAGGTGCCCGCGACCAGCTGCATGGCCGCGGCGATCACGCTCGCGCCCTCGACGGCGGTTGCGATGAGCCCTATCTCGATGAGCCCTGTGTTGCCTTCGAGGTGCTCGACGCGGCTGACGCCCTGGTTCTGCTCCCGCAGCAGACTCATGAAAGCGGCCTTCCCGCCGTCCGCGTCCACCGGTTCCAGGGACTGCGGCTCCTCGGTCCAGAGCAGGCGCAGGTGCTTGTCCGGGCACACCTCCTGGAGGTGCGCCGTCACGGTCTCGCAGAGCGCCGGGCCGTCCAGGCCTTCGTACGCGCCCGCCGCGAGACGGCCGCGGATCGCGGCGTCGATGACGGGGGTCTTCTCGGGGAAGACGTAGCCTGCACCGATCCGGTCCAGGGCCTGTTCGATGATCTGTTCGTTCGTGGGCATAGCGCGCCATGCTAGAGGGCCAACAGGCTTGCGGCCACGGGGTTTCCGGGGGCGCCCGCGCCGCCGCGGCGGCCACCGTCCGGCACGGCGGGGCGCCAGGGCCGGCCGGGGGACGGCCGGCCCGGGCGGGTCCGTGGGGTGGTCGTGTCCCACGGGGACACCGGCGGGGGAGAGTGAGACCCTGGCTGCATGGCCCGCAGGGGAAAGAACCCCGAGGTCGACTGGCCCGCGCGGCCCGATACGAGCCTCGCGCTCAACCGCATGGGCACCTTCGACTGGGACCTCGACAGCGGGCGGATGCACCTGGATCCCACCGCCCTCGAGGTCCTCGACCTGCGCCCGGACGAGTACAACGGAACCCCCGAGGGGCTCCGGGTGCGGCTGGCCCCCGCCGAGGAGGCCCGCCTCGACACCCGCGTCGCGCAGGCGATCAAGGACGGCCGAAGCCACTACGGGGCCTACGTCCGCACCCGCCGCCGCGACGGGTCGCCGGCCTGGACCCACATCCAGGGCCACATCCTGCGGCGGCCGGACGGGCGCCCGTACCGCGTCATCGGGATCCTGCGCGACGCCGCGCACGACCCGGGCGAGCCCGGGGCGGCCGGGGAGCAGGCCGAGGGGCGGGCCCGGATGACGGGCGTCGTCGAGCGGACCACCGCGATCCTCGCCCACGCCCGCACCGTCAACGACGTGACCGACGTCCTCAAGGACCCCCAGGCCCTCGGGCACCTCGGCGCGGTCAGCGTGATGCTGGGCATCGTCGACGGCGGCCGCATCCACCTGGTCGCGGAGGGGCAGCTCGGCTCGTACGTGCCGGAGATCGAGTACACCCGGATCGACGCGCGGTTCCCGATGAGCGAGACCGTGCGCACCATGCAGCCGGTCTTCCTCGTCTCGCGCGAGGACTTCCAGCGCCGCTACCCGGAGCTGTGGCCGTACATCGAGCCGCTGGCCGTCCGCAGCGGGGTCTACCTGCCGCTGATCGCCCAGGGGCGGCCCATCGGGGCGCTCGGGCTGCTGTACACGCGGGAGGGGGAATTCACCGCCGAGGAGCGGAACCTGCTGATGGCGCTCGGCAGCGGCGTCGCGCAGGGCCTCCAGCGCGCCATCCTCTTCGAGCAGGAGCACGACCTGGCCGAAGGGCTCCAGCGGGCCATGCTGCCGCGCCGGATCCCGGAGGTGCCGGGTGCGCGGATCGCCGTACGCTACCGCTCCGCCCGGATCGGGCGGGACATCGGCGGCGACTGGTACGACGTGATCCCGCTCGGCGACGGCCGGGTCGGGGTGATGATCGGCGACGTCGAGGGACACGACACGGACGCGGCCGCCGTCATGGGACAGCTGCGGATCGTGATGCGCGCGTACGTGGTGGAGGGGCACACCCCGGCGGCGGCGATGGCGCGGGCCTCGGCCTTCCTGCTCGAACTGGAGACGGAACGGTTCGCCACGTGTACGTACGCCGAGGTGGACCTCACCACCGGGATGCTCCGGATGGTCCGTGCCGGCCACCTCGACCCGGTCGTACGGCGTGGCGACGGCAGCTGCCACCGGATCCAGGTCGTGGGCGGGCTGCCGCTCGGGCTGCCGGCCCGCGAACAGTCCGGTACCGGCACCGGCTACCCCGTCACCACCCTGGAGCTCCACCCCGGGGACACCCTCGTCCTGTGCACGGACGGCCTGATCGAACGCCCCGGCGCGGACCACGACACCGGCATGCGGGAGTTCATGGCCGCGGTCCACAGCGGTCCGACGGACGTGGAGGAACTCGCCGACGTGCTGTGCGACCTGGTCGGGGACTCCGGCGGCGGCGACGACATGGCGCTGCTCGTCCTGCGCCGCCGCGGCACGCCGGGCGCGCGCGGCGGCGGTCCGCTGCGCCAGCGCCTGGAACCGGGGGACGCGGAGGCGCCGGCGCTGGCCCGGCACCTGATCCGGGCCGCCGTGGCCGCCTGGGGGGCGCGGGACCGGGCCGACGAGATCGAACTGGCGGCGGACGAGCTGATGACCAACGCCCTGGTCCACACGGACGGCGGCGGCGACGTCAGCATGCGGCTCACGGCCCAGGGCCGGATCCGCATCGAGGTCGAGGACTCCAGCAGCGCCCTGCCGAGGCGGCGGGAGGCGGGGGACTGGGCGGTGTCGGGGCGCGGCCTGATGCTGGTGGAGCGGCTCGCGGACGAGTGGGGCGTGGAGCCCCGGGGCGGCGGGAAGCGCGTGTGGTGCGAGTTCGCCGTGGACGCCTCGGAGCAGGCCGGCTGAGCACCGGCTCCGCAGCGGCAGGCCCCGGGTGCGGGGCGGAGGGGGCCGACTGTCCGGCTGTCGGCCCGTCCGCCCGTCCGCCCGTCAGGTGGTCACAGGCGGACGAGGGTGATCTCGGTGGCCTTCACGCTGGTCCACACCTGCGACCCGTCGACGATGCCCAGCTCGGCCGCCGCCTGCGGGGTGATCTCCGCGACCAGGTCGGGCGCACCGGCCGGGGCGATCAGCACGCGCAGCCGGCTGCCGACCGCGGTGATCTCCCGTACGGTGCCCGGCCAGACGTTGCGGGGACTGCCGGCCGGGCGTTCCCGGTGCACCGACACCGCCTCCGGGGCGATGATCGCCAGCGCCTGCGCCCCCTCGGGCAGCACCTCGGCGACGACGAGCCGCCCGCCCTCGGCGAGGGCCAGCCCGTCCGCCGACGCGATGCCCGGCCAGGCGTTGCGGCCCAGCATGCGGGCCACCCACGGCGACCGCGGGTGCCGGGTGACCTCGGCGGGCGGCGCGTCCTGGAGGGTGCGGCCGTCGGCCAGTACGAGGACCCGGTCGGCCAGCGACACCGCCTCGACGGGATCGTGCGTGACGATGAGGCAGACCCCGCCGAAGCCGGCCAGGTGCGTGCGCAGGGTGTGCCGGACGCGAGCCCGCGTGGTCTGGTCGAGGGCGGCCAGCGGCTCGTCGAGCAGCAGGAGCCGCGGGCGGGCGGCCAGCGCGCGGGCCAGGGCCACGCGCTGGGCCTGGCCCCCGGACAGCTGGGCCGGCCTGCGCTGGGCGAGGTGCCCGACGCCGAGCCGGTCCAGCCAGGCCAGCGCCTCGCGGCGGGCGTCGGCGCGCGGCACCCCGTGCGCACGCAGTCCGTACGCGGTGTTCGCCAGCGCGCTCAGGTGCGGGAACAGCGCACCGTCCTGCGGGACCCAGGCGACCTGCCGCTTGTGCGCGGGCAGCGCGGTGACGTCGGCGTCGCCGAGCCGGAGGTCGGCGTGGGCGCGCGGGGTCAGGCCGAGCAGGGCCCGCAGCAGGGTGGTCTTGCCGGCGCCGTTCTCGCCGACGACGGCGATGGTGGTGCCCGGTTCGGCGGCGAGGGTGAGCTCGTTGAAACCGGTGACGGTGGCGTGCAGCGGCCAGTGGCCGCCCTCGAGCGGCGCGGCCTCCGGCGCCGACTCCGGCGCGGCGGCCCGCCGTGCGGCCGCCCCGGTGGCGCGGCCGGCGCCGGGCACGGCCGCGGGCGCCTCGTCCGGCACCGGCGGCGTGGCCACGGCCTCGCGGGCGGCCACCGGGGTCCCCGTCCACCGGCCGCGCAGGGCGATCAGTACGCCCATGGCGATCGCCAGCAGCAGCAGCGAGACGGAGGTGGCGGCCTCAGGCCGGTCCTGGAGCAGCAGGTACACCTGGAGCGGCAGCGTCTGGGTGGTGCCGGGCAGGTTCCCGGCGAAGGTGATGGTCGCGCCGAACTCGCCCAGCGCGCGGGCCCAGGTGAGTGCGGCTCCGGCGATCAGGCCGGGGGCCACCATGGGCAGGGTCACCGTGAAGAACACGCGGACCGGCGAGGCGCCGAGTGAGGCGGCGGTCTCCTCGTAGCTCTGCTTGAGCCCGCCGAGGGCGCCCTCCAGGCTGATGACCAGGAACGGCATGGCGACGAAGGTGGCCGCCACGACCGCGCCCGACGTGTGGAAGGGCAGGGTGACCCCGAAGGTGTCCTCCAGCCAGGGCCCGAGGAGCCCGCGCCGGCCGAAACCCAGGAGCAGGGCGACACCGCCGACGGTCGGCGGCAGCACCATCGGGAGCAGCACGAGGGAGCGGACCAGCGCCTTGCCCTTGAAGGGGACGCGGGCCAGCAGCCAGGCGAGCGGTACGCCGAGGAGCAGCGAGAGGCCGAGGGCCCACAGGGACACCAGGAGCGAGAGCTTCAGCGCCTCGACGACGCCGGGGCTGCCGAGATGGGTGCCGAGCTCGCCCCACTGGGTGCGTACGAGGATGCCGATGAGCGGCATCAGCAGGAACGCGACGGCGAGCAGTGCGGGGATCGCCAGGGTCAGCGGGGGCCGGGTACGGGTGCGAAGTCTGCTCATGGGCTTCCTGGCCGGGGAGGGGCGACTGCGGTGGGGAGGATCGTACGGACGGACGCGCGCGGGTGGGCCGAGAGGGGCTGCCTGTCCCCCCGGAGCAGGCGGCCCCCCTCACGCGGTCGCCGGTGGCGCTCAGACCTTCTGGAAGCCCGCGTCCTGGAGGATCTTCTGGGCCTCGGGGGTGCTCAGCCAGGCCACGAACGCGGCGGCGGCCCCGGCGTTCTTGGACTGCTTCAGCGTGGCGGCCGGGTAGGAGGCCACGGCGTTCTGCTCGTCCGGGATGTCCACCGTGACGACCTTGTCGCCGGACTTGGCGGAGTCGGTCTTGTAGACGAGGCCGGCGTCGGCCTCGCCCAGCTCGACCTTGCTCAGCACGGCGCGGACGTTGGGCTCCTGGGAGACCGGCTTCACCTCGATCTTCTGGGCGTCGAGGATCTGCTTGGCGTAGCGGCCGACCGGGACCTCGGGGGCGGCGAGCACGACCTTCAGCCTGGTGTCGGCGAGGTCCTTGAGCTCGTCGACCTTGAAGGGGTTGCCCTTGCCGGTGGCGATGACCAGGCGGTTCTTGGCGATGACCGTGGGCTCGCCGGTCTCGGCCCGCAGCCCGTCCATGGTCTTGGTGTCGGCGGTCACCAGCGCGTCGGCCGGAGCGCCCTGCTTGACCTGCGCGGCGAGCTCCTGCGAACCGGCGAAGGAGAAGGTGATCTTCGTACCGGGGTGGGCCTTCTGGTACGCCTCACCCGCCTTCTTGAAGACGTCGGTGAGGGAGGAGGCGGCGAGAACGGTGAGGTTCGCGGCCTGGGGCTCGGCGGACGCCGAGGACGAGCCGGGCGTGGAGCCGGCGGCGGGCTTCTCGTCGGCCTTGCCGCAGGCGGCCAGCGGCACGAGCAGGGCGGCGGTCAGCCCGGCGGCCGCGGCGCGGCGGCGGGTCGGGGTCGGGAACATGAGCAGGGCTCCTCGGTCGGGTCGGCGGCCGGCGGGTGCCGGATCCGCGCGGTGGTGACCCGCGCCGGTGACGGGCGGAGCGGGTGAGGACGTGCGGTGGGGCTGAGCGGGTGGTGCGGGGTGAGGGCGGGGATCCGCGGGCCCTCGCGGGCACTTGCGGGCGGGCCGTCCGGGCTTCAGGTGCGGTCGATGTGCACGCTGGTGGACTTCACGCGGGCGGTGGCCTGCATGCCGACCTCCAGCCCGAGCTCCTCGACGGCCTCACGGGTGAGGAGGGAGACCAGACGGTGGGGACCTGCCTGGATCTCGACCTGGGCGGCCACGTCGCCGAGCTTGACGGCGGTGACGATGCCGGGAAAGGCGTTGCGTGCCGAGGTGTACGGCTCGCCGTCCTCGGTGTGTGCGCCCTGGCCCACCTCGACGGAGAAGGCCGCGAGGTCACGGCCGTTGATCAGGCGACGGCCGGCCTCGTCGCGATGGGTCACGACCCGGCCCGCGTCGGCCCAGCGGCGCGCGGTGTCCGGGCTGACGCCCAGCAGACGCGCCGCCTGTCCGATGGTGTAGGACTGCATGTGCGACAAGGTAGGCGCACATATGGCGCGTTTGCAATCCTGTTGGGCTTATATCCATGGCAGATGCCACGCCTCTTGGTGTATCTGCCGAAAGTCGTTCCGCTCCGCCCCCTCCGCCTCGCTGGTGCCGTGCCGGGCGTCGCAACCCGGTGAACCTTGCCGGTCACAGCACTAGAGTCGGGGCATGGCTGATGAGGTATCGGGAACGGAATCGGGCACGGTGCGGGTCGACGCGTGGATCTGGTCCGTGCGGCTGACGAAGACCCGCTCGATCGCGGCGACCGCCTGCCGGGCGGGCCATGTGAAGGTCAACGGGGAACGGGCGAAGCCGGCGCAGGCGGTGCGCGCGGGTGACGAGGTACGGCTCTTCCACGCGGGGCGCGAGCGGATCGTGGTGGTGACGCGGCCCGTGTCCAAGCGGGTGGGCGCTCCCGTCGCCGCGGAGTGCATGATCGACAAGAGCCCGCCGCCGCCGACCCCCGTCGAGGCCGCCGTGGTCGGCATCCGCGACCGCGGGGCCGGCCGCCCGACGAAGCGCGAACGGCGCGAGATCGAATCCCTGCGCGGCCGCCCGTAGCGTCCGGCGGTCCGGCGGTACGAGCCTTGCCGCTGAGGCGGATCAGGTCTTGCGGTACGCGTACGCCTCGGTGGCCGCCGAGGCCACTTCCCCGACGGGGAGGCCGCTGGAGGCGGCCACCACGGCGGCCACCGCGCCCTCCACGAAGGGGGCGTCCACCAGCCGGGAGTCCGGTGGGAGTTCGTCGTCCAGCAGCAGGGCCTTCACCGTCAGGACCGAGCTCCCCAGGTCGGCCAGCAGCGCGACCCCGGCGCCTCGGTCCACCTCCCGCGCGGCCGCGACGATCCGCTCCGCGCTCGTGCCGAGCCCGTCGGCGACGGTGCCGCCCGCCGCGGCCACCGGGGCCAGCGGGCCGCCGGCCGCCAGGCCGCGCGCCAGCGCCGCCACCGACTCCGCGACCGACGCGCTGTGCGAGACCAGCACGATGCCCACCAGGGCCGCGCCCGCGCCCGCGTCCGGGGCCGCGCCCGCGCCCGCGCCTGCGTCCGGGCCGGTCATCGCGCCTCCTCGCCGGGCTCCGCCACGTCCGCCAGCGCCCGGATCAGCAACGCCGACGAAGTCGCGCCCGGATCCTGGTGCCCGATGCTCCGCTCGCCCAGGTAGCTGGCCCGGCCCTTGCGCGCCAGCAGCGGGACCGTCGCCAGTGATCCGTTCTCCGCCGCCTCCGCGGCCGCCCCGTACGACGTGCTCAGCGCGGCCACCCCCGGCACCAGCGCGTCCAGCATCGTCTTGTCACCCGGCGCCGCCCCGCCCAGCTGCGCCACCGCGGCCACCCCCGCGTCCAGGGCCTCGCGCAGCTCCGCGTCCGAGACCTCGGCCGCCTCCCCGAGCGCCTTGCCGGTGCGCCGCAGCAGCGTCCCGTACAGGGGCCCCGAGGCGCCGCCGACCGTCGAGATGAGCGTCCTCCCGGCCAGCTGCAGCACCTCGCCCGGCGCCGCCGGGTCCTCCGCCTCCAGAGCGGGGAGCACCGCCCTGAAACCCCGGAGCAGGTTGCTGCCGTGGTCGGCGTCCCCGATGGGGGAGTCGAGCTCCGTCAGCCGGTCCGCCTCCCGCTCGACCGCGGCCGCGGCGGCCGCCATCCAGCGCCGGAAGAAGTCTGTGTCGCGCACCGGATCTCCTCGCCTCGCATCCGTCTGGCCAGTCCCATGACACCTTAGGCCGTCTCGTCCGGATCCTGCTCCCCCAGCTACCGCCGGGAGGTGCCCCCTGACCCGCGCCGCCCGGCACCGCACCTCGCCGCCTCGTCGGGCGTTCCTGCGGACGGTCAGGCCTGGTGGGGCGGGCCGGCCGGGCCCAGGGCGGCGCCGGCCGTAGTCGCCTCAGGCTCCCGTACCCGAAGCGGCAGCCCCGCAGCCCCGGCCGGCCGGCTCCCGGCGCACGTACGCGACCACCGGGGACTGACCCGTCCTCACATCGTGACGGCCTCGGCGATCTGCAGGGCTGCCCGGGCGGGTGTGAGGTGCGTGGTGTCGACGACCTCGGCCTGGGTGTGCAGCCACCTGCGGGCCGCCTCGGCGTAGGGCTCGAGGTATTGAAGACGGAAGGGGGAGTCGGGGCCGAGAACGGTGTCGCCCGCGATGCGCGCGCGGAGGGCGTCCTGGTCGGCATGGAGGACGAAGTGCCGGACCGGAATGGCGTGCTGGGCAAGGCCCGAGCTGATCTCGCGCCAGTACTCCTCGACCAGGACGGTCATGGGGATCACCAGGGTGCCGCCGGTGTAGTCGAGGACGCGGCGGGCCGTCTCGACCACGAGCGGCCGCCACGGCGGCCAGTGCTGAAAGTTGTCCGTCGCGGGCAACCCCGGCCGGATGTCCATCAGTGTCTCGCCGACCTTCTCGGCGTCGAACACCCGTGAACCCGGAATCAGTTGCTGCACGAGTGCACTCGTCGTCGTCTTGCCCGCGCCGTGTGTGCCGTTCAGCCATACGATCATGGGAGCCGATGCTAACGCCCTGACCACGCGGCGAGGTGGGGCGCAAGATCCGAAAGGGGCCCCTAGCGGCCGATGTCCCGGCTGCGGAAGTCGTCCAGGGTCTCGCGCCTGAGCAGTACGCGGGACGCGCCCTCGTGGACGGAGACCACCGGGGGACGCCCCACCATGTTGTAGCCGGAGGCCATCGACAGCTGGTACGCGCCGGCCGCCGGTACGGCGAGCAGGTCACCGGGATGGACGTCACCCGGCAGCTCCACGTCGGCGGCGAGCACGTCCCCCGCCTCGCAGTGCCGCCCGACGACCGTGGCCGTCCGGGCGTCGGCGGCGGAGTGACGGCCGATCAGGCGGGGTGCGTAGCGCACCCCGTACAGGGCGGGGCGCGGGTTGTCGCTCATGGCTCCGTCGACGGCGGCGAAGACCTTTCCGCCGGTGTGCTTGACGGCGAGCACGCGGTACACGGCGACCCCCGCAGGACCGGCGACGGCACGCCCCGGCTCGATGACGAGCCGGGGTACGGACAGGCCCGCGGCGGCGCAGCCTTCGCCGAGCTCGGCGCGGAGGCCGCGGGCGAGGGCGGTGAGGTCGAGGGCGGCTTCGCCGGGCCGGTAGCCGATGCCGTGGCCGCCGCCCATGTCCAGCTCGGGCAGGACGACTCCGTGCGCGTCGCGGATGCCGGTCAGCAGCCCGACCATCCGGCGCACGGCCACCAGGTAGGGCTCCACTTCGGTGATCTGGGAGCCGATGTGGCAGTGCAGGCCGGTCAGTTCGAGCTTTGGCTGGCCGAGTATGCGCGCGACGGCGTCCTGCGCCGACCCGTCGGTGAGCGAGAGCCCGAACTTCTGGTCCTCCGTACCCGTACGGATCTTGTCGTGGCCGCCGGCCGGGACACCCGGCACCACGCGGACCATCACCTTCTGGCGCCCATCGGGCCCGACGGCGGCGGCGATCCGCGCGATCTCCGACGCACTGTCGATGACGATCCGGCCGACGCCGAGACGCAGCGCCGCCTCGAGGTCCCGGGGCGACTTCGCGTTGCCGTGCAGCACGATGCGCTCGGGTGGGAAGCCCGCGGTGACGGCGAGCTCCAGCTCCCCGGCCGAGCAGACGTCCAGGCCCAGTCCCTCCTCCTCCACCCAGCGCACCATCGCGCGGGAGAGGAAGGCCTTGGCGGCGTACAGCACTTCGGCGTCGGGGAAGGCGTCGCGGTAGGTCCGGCACCGCCCGCGCACCTCGCCCTCGTCGAGGACGTAGACCGGGGTGTCGAATCGCTCGGCCACCTCGGTCAGGGACACCCCGCCGACGGCCAGGTCACCGTGCGGGAGCCGGGTCGTGGAGGCGGGCCATACGGACAGTTCCCCGGCATGGGCCGGGATCTCGGAGAGGTCGACGCCGGTCATCGTGCGGCTCCCTCTCAGACGGTCCGGGCGGCGGTCTCGGGAGCGTGCGGGGCCCGGGCGGCGTCCGTCCCGCTCGCGGACCCCCTGGGCGCCCCGGTCACCGCCGGTGCGGTGAGCGTCGGGTCGACGGTCAGCAGCGACGCCCCGACCGGTTCGGCCATGGCGTGGAGCGCGGACTCGGAGAGCCGGATCCAGCGCTGTCCGGCGCCGAGCGTCGCGGCCAGCCGCTCGGCACTGGTGAAGCCCACGGCGGTACGTGCTCCCAGCGGGGTGCGGAACAGGCGTACCGCCACCTCCGTCCTTCCCGGCAGGACCGGCACGTACAGGGGCCCGGCGGGGACGCGTTCTTCAGGCTCCGGGTCGTCGTCGTACTGGAACAAACACATGAGGCCCTCCCAGAGGAACCACGAGCGGCGGTTGGGGCCCCGGATGCGGGGAGGCGGTCCGGGGCGCGACACCGAAGCTATCCCCGCCGGTACGCACCCCCGGCCACCCCATGACGCGACCTTTACGGCAGCGGGCCGAGTCCATACGGGTCACTGACGGACCCGCACGGCCCGGTGCCTGTGAACTCACACCCCTACGTCGCGCCGATCTCCACCCAGACGCACTTGCCGGTGCCGCCCACCGGACTCCAGCCCCAGGTGCGGCCCAGCCGCTCCACGATGAGGAGGCCGTGACCGCCGGGGCGCGACGGGTCGGAGCCGTGCGTGGCCCGTGGTGCGGCGGGGCTCGCGTCCGTCACCTCGATCCGCAGCCGCTCGCTCGTACAGCGCAGCGCCAGGGAGGTGGGCCCGCCCGCGTGCAGGCAGGCGTTGGCCACGACTTCGGACACCAGGAGCAGGACGTCGTCGGTGATCTCCGCCCCGGGGGTGCCCTCCTCCGCGGGTCCCGGCGGCCAGCTCCAGTCCGCGAGGGCCCGGCGCGTGAAGTCGCGGCACCGCGTGACCGCGTTCGCGGCCTCGTGCAGCACGAGGAGCCGGGTCAGCTCCGGAGCCCGGCCCTCGTCCATCGGTGCTCCTCCCTACGGGTGCCGGTACCTACGGGTGACGGGTGCCGGTACCTACGGGTGCTGGGACGTCGCGAGCGCGGATTCCACGTCCGTGTGGATCCGGAAGAGCCGGTCCGCCCCCGTGATGTGGAACATGCGTGCGACGGGTGGGTGCAGGCCGACCAGCTCGAGGGTGCCCCCGGTTTCCTGGACGGCGAGCCGTCCGCGCAACAGCACGTTCAAGCCCGTGGAGTCGCAGAAGTCCAGCCGGGTCAGATCGACGAGCAGCCGGCCGCCATCGGGCCAGGCGGTGTCCAGGGCCTGCCGCAGGGGCTCGGCGGTGTCGTGGTCGAGTTCCCCCGTCATCGCCAGGACCGTGGCCCCTCGGAGGGACCGCGCCTCGACGGTGAAGCGTTCTCCGTTCGCCGTGGACATCAGGCACACACTCCCTCTCCCGTCCGGGATTCTCGGGGTACAGCGCGCCTACCCCGTCGGTTGCCGTCCAAGCCTGCGGCCCGGATCACGCGTCGTCCGGGACATGGATGTCGAGGACGCAGATGTCGTCCCGGTTGCCCGGGCACAGCGCGGCGAGCGTCCGGGCGAGGGTTTCGTCGTGCCCCGCTTTGAGGAGCCGCAGCGTGGACGCGGCGAGCCGGTCGAGTCCGACGCCGATGTCCTCGCCCGGTTCCTCCACGAGTCCGTCGGTGTAGAACAGCAGGCGGTCGCCGGGCAGCAGGTCGAGGACGGCCTGGCCGTAGGAGGCGTCGAAGGTCGCGCCGAGGAGGTTGCCCCGCGGCTGTTCGAGGAAGCTCGCCTGGTCGCCGCGGACCAGCAAGGGGGGCAGGTGGCCGGCCCGTACCCAGGTCAGGCGCCGGTCCCAGGGCTGGTAGCGGCCCATGACCATGGTGGCGGTCGCGCTGGCGGAGGGGTCCGTGGCGGTGTGGAGGAGGAGGGTGTTGAGCCGGCGCAACACCTCGGGCAGGGGCGAGCCGGTGATCGTCATGCCCTTCGTGGTGAACCGCAGCTGAGCCATCGTGCCGACGGCGGCCAGACCGTGGCCGGCCACGTCCCCGACGACGAACAGGGCGCTGCCGTCGGGCAGTTCGATGGCGCTGTACCAGTCGCCACCGACGTTGACCCCTCGGTCGGCCGGGACGTACGCGACGTCGATGCGCAGGCCGGCCAGCCCCAGGGACTGCTCGGGGATCGGCAGCAGGGTGTCCTGGAGGCTCGCGGCGAGCGCCCGCTCGGCCTGGAGCATGCCGCGCTGGAGGAGGACGGCCCGCTCGCTCTCGCGCAACGCGAGCTCGACGCCCCGCTGCGCGCTGAGGTCCTGGAAGAAGCCGTGCACCTCCACCGGTGTGCCGTCCGCGTCCGTCTGGGCCTCGGCGACGAGCCGCAGGTGGCGCACGCCGTCGGCGGTCGTGATCCGGAACGGCTGGTCGACGGGCTCCCCCTCGCTCAGCAGCCGCCGGACCGCGGTGCCCAGCTTGGGCAGGTCGTCGGGGACCACGTGCCGTGGCAGCTCCTCCAGGGACATCGGCCCGTGGCGGGGATCGCGGTCGAAGATGGCGTAGACCCGGTCGGACCAGGTGACCGTGTCCGCCGCCAGGTTCCATCCGGCCCAGCCGAGGTTGCCCAGCCGCTGCATGTCGGCCAGCCGCCGTGCCTCGCGCTCGCTCGTGTCGTGGCGGATCCAGGACACGACCAGCCGGTCCCCCAGCCTGGAGGCCCGGACCGAGTAGACGGACTGCTGCGGGACACCGGCGACCACCTCCTCGTAGGTGAAGGGCTCGCCCTCGTACGGCGTTCCCGTCGTGAGCGTCTCCAGGTACCCGTCCCACAGCGCGGTGCCCACCACGGTCGGGTACGTCTCCAGGACCCGGCGGCCGACCAGTTCCTTGCCGCGCCGCCCGGCGACGTCCACCGACTCGGGCGCCGCCGCGTCGATGCGGTAGTCCTCCACCTCGCCGGTCTCCGAGCGCAGGGGGGTGAGCAGGATGGCGGGCCCGGCCAGCGCGTCCAGCATCCGCTGGGCGGCGGCCACGTCCACGTCCGCCGGCTCGGCTCCGGCGTCGTGGTGCCGCTCCGGCATCCCCAGCGGGCCGGCGCACAACCGGGCCGCCCGCCGCAGCAGCGCCCGGATGTCGGAGGGGAAGGGCCCCGGCCGAGTCCGCAGGAAGCCGATGGCCTTCTGCGGGGGCCCGTCGGCGGGTACGGGGATCCAGGCGCGGGAGTGCCACCGGTCCGTCGCGTCCCCGATCAGCAGGTAGTGGCGGGCGTCCCGCGCCGGATCCTCCAGCCACAGGGCCCGCCGCCCGGTGACCGCCTCGTGCGCGGCCACGCCCGCGAGCGGGGGGATGCGGCTCCACCGCTCGGCCAGCACGTCGTCGATGCCGGCATGGCCGACCAGTTCCAGGTTTCCGGCGGACGTCAGGGCGTAGATCATCACCGCGTCCACACCGGCTACGGTGCCGAGCACGGTCCGTAGCAGCTCCGCGATGTCGTCACCGCCGTGTGCCGCCGTCAGGCCGTCGGCGAGCCGGGCCAGCGGCGGGCGCAGGGCGGCCGTACCGGCGCGACTGCCGACGAGCCGGTGTCCGGAGCCGCCGGCCGGGGCGGCCGCTTCGTCCTTCGCGCCTGGCTGGGCGGCGGGGGCGGTCGCGGGCTGCGGATTCGAGGAGATCTGCCCGAGGGTGAGCCAGCACTCCTCCAGCAGGGTGCGGCCGCCCGCCCGGGCCCGGCCGAGCAGCAGCTCGTGGGCGGTGTCGGCGGATACGCCCGACCGGGCCATCAGGACGCCCTTGGCCCGCTCCACGACGGCCGTGGTCGCGGCGGCGCCCTCCAGGTCCACGACTTCCGTTCGCAGCCTGGCGACCACCTTGGCGAGCGCCAGCACCTCGGGCCCGGCGCCCTCCCCCGCGGGTGCGGCGTCTCCCTTCATTCCTCGAGCATGCCACGGCTGTACCCCGCGTGCGCCCAGGTGGCGAGGCCCGGCGGCAGTCCCGGCGCGCGGGCCCGGAAGTGGTCGCCGCCGTCCCCGCTTGAGGTGCGTGCGACGGGGCAGGCGCCAGGGGCGCCCGCTCGGCAGGACCGGCCGGCGAGGCCACGCAAGCCAAGGAACACGAGGTGAACCCCATGGACTGGACCACCGAACCGGAACCCGAAGGCCCCGGGCCCACGCCGGGCAGTCCGGATCCGGTGCCGCGCGATCCGGTGCCCCGCGAGCCGGCCCACCCGAGTCCCGGCCCCAAGCCCCGTGATCCCGATCCGGATCCCGACCGGCCCACGCCCGGCGAGCCGCCCGCGGTGCCTGAACCCCCGGACTGAGGGCGCCGACGCCACCCGTATTCACCAGGGAATTACGGCACGAATTGCGGAGTGCCTGCGGCGGAAGCAAGGTGGGCAGCACCCCTTCCAGAAAGGAACCACCCCGTCATGAGCAAGGCAAAGGGCAAGGCCAAGCAGGTCAAGGGCAAGATCAAGGAGAGCGCCGGCAGTGCCATGGACGACAAGGGCATGCAGGCGGAAGGCAGTGCCGAGCGGATGAGCGGCAAGGCGGAGGACATGACGGCGAAGGCCTCGGACAAGATGAAGGGCACGCGCAAGTCCTGACCCGCCTCCCGACCCGTTCCACGTACGGAGTGCCCCGCCGGGCCGCGGCCCGGCGGGGCACTCGCGCGCACGCGCATTCCGGTGCATCGCGCACTCCGGCGAACGCGGTCCCGTGAATGATGCGCCGGGGCCGGGGCAACCGAGTCCGGGCGGGGCACCGACGCCACCGCGTACGCCATCGAAGAGGGCGGGACGGCAGGAAGACCTCGTCGTCCCCTGTCCGTCGGAGGAGTTGTTTTCGCGTGACCGAACATGTGTGGACCTACCGGCCGGCCTCCGGCCACCTGGCCGGTGCCGATCTGACCGGCTACAAGGTCGAGGCGACCGACGGCGAGATCGGCAAGGTCGACAAGCACTCCCACGAGGCCGGTGACGCCTACCTGGTCGTCGACACCGGTGTGTGGATCTTCGGCAAGGAGGTCCTGCTCCCGGCGAGCACCGTGATCCGGATCGACGCGGACGAGGAGAAGGTCTACGTCGACGGCACCAAGGAGCAGATCAGGAACGCCCCGGAATTCCACCGGGACACGCACCTGGGCGACGTCGACTACCGCGAGGCGCTCGGCACGTACTACTACTCGGCCGGCGGCCCCCTCGGCCGCCGCCCGGCCTGACGCGCCACCTGAATGGGTCCGGAGCAGTCGAGTTCGGGCCCATTTCCGTGCCCTCCGACCCGTTCGTATCCGAAATTCGAGGGCAGACGCGATCCGAGAGGCCACGGCGGTTCCCATTGTTCCGCCGAATTCCCAACGCGAACGAGGGGCATCATGATTCTCGTCGGACTTATTCTCCTGCTCGTGGGATTCCTGACCGGAATTTCCATCCTGTGGACCATCGGAGTCATCCTGCTCGTGGTGGGGGCGGTGCTGTGGGTCCTGGGTTCGGTCGGGCACGCGGTCGGCGGTCGGCGCCATTACTGGTAGCCGGCCGGCCCCGGGCCGGACGCGGGAAGCGGCCGGTCCGGGGCGGGTCCGTGGACGGGGCGGCACGGCTCCGTCCGACACAGACAGCAGCTCGACGGTCGGGGTGAGGCCACAGTGGACACGACGGGAACAGCCGCCGGCGAAACCCGGCGTACGGGAGTGCCGGTCACCGGGCAGCGGCGCCGGCTCGCGCTGCGCAGTGTCCGGGGCGCGGTCGGCAAGGGCCGCGACTTCACCCGTCAGACCCTGCGGGACTGGGGCTGGGACCGCGGCGACACCGCCGAGGACGCCCTGCTCGTCGTGTCCGAGCTGGTGACCAACGCGGCGTTGCACGCCCGTGGTTGCCACGAGCTCGTACTGACCGCCGGTGACACCCTGCGCATCGACGTGCTCGACGGCGCGACGGCGCTGCCACGCCGCCGAGCCGTCTCCCGGCCGGGTGTCCCCGGCGGCCACGGCCTGCACATCGTGCAGCGGCTGTCCGACCGGTGGGGTTCCTACGTCCACGGGACCGGCAAGGTCGTCTGGGCGGAGTTCGAGGCCTCCCGGCTGGCGGACCGTCAGCCGGACGCGCGTAGCGCGCCGTTCGCCGGGTAAGCGCGCCCGCATGACATGGAGTGGAGCGCCGCGCGGTGAGCAGGCGGAGGAAGCGGCCGTACCGGTCTCCGGGGGGCGGCGCCGTCCGGCGCACCCCGCCGTCCGGGCACTGGCCATGGTGGCGGCCTTCGCCGGCACCGTCGCCTTCAGTGTGGTCCTGGCCCGGCTGACGCTGGAACCGTCCGCCGCCTCGGCGGCCCTCGTCCACAGCAACGTCCATCCCGGCCGCTCGATCAGGGCCTACCTCGACGGGGCCTCGACCATCGAGGCGGTGCGCCAGCTGGGCGGGAACCTCCTGCTGGGCCTGCCCTTCGGCGTGCTCCTGCCCGTCCTGCTGCCCCCGGCCCGAGGGCTGTTGCGGGTCGCCGTCGTGACGGTGTGCCTCATGACCCTGGTGGAGCTCACCCAGGGGGCCCTCGTCACCGGCCGCGTCTTCGACATCGACGACGTCATCCTCAACACGGCCGGAGCGCTCCTCGGGTACCTGCTGATCGGCCGCCGGCTGGGCCGTGCCGTGCACCCGCGCCGCAGGCACTGGTGGCACCGCCTGCCCCACCTCCGCCTGCCCCGCCGCCGCCCTGTCGTGCGCGGGACGGCGACGGAGCCGCGCGACAAGTGACGCGTGAGCCGCCCGACTTGTGAGCCCCTACTTGTGAGCCCCGACGCGTGAGCCCTGACTTGTGACTCATGAGTACTGCACACCCCATCGGTGACAGCGGTGACTGTCGCGGCGTCCGCCGGGCGTGACACCTTCGGTCTGCCGCCGACCGAGGGAGCAGGTGTGAACAAGGGGTACGCAGCCTTCTGCGACACGGACCGCTGGTTCTACGACGCGCCGTACCGGCGAGCCGGTGAGAACTACGCGGCGGCTGACGCCCCCGTCCCGGCGGGGTGGCGCTCGCACCGCAGCGGCGACTGGTTCGCCCTGCGTCCCGTCCACGCCGAACTGCCCTCACAGGGCTGGAAGATCCACGTGTCGGCCACGCTCGACAACGCCGAGTCGATCCTGACGACGGTGTACGAGTACTGCACCGCCCGGGACATCGCCTTCAAGTTCATACCCAGCCGGTACCTGCTGCACCTGCGCAACGCCAAGTACGCCGACCGCGCCGCGAGCGGGAAGTTCGTCACCGTCTACCCGGCCGACGAGCAGCAGTGCCACCGGATCGCGGAGGACCTCGACGCCGCGCTGGCGGGGGCGGCCGGCCCGTACATCCTCAGCGACCTGCGGTGGGGCGCCGGACCGGTGCACCTGCGCTACGGCAGCTTCACCCTGCGGCACTGCTACGACGAGCACGGCGAACTGGTCCCGGCGATCGAGGCCCCCGACGGGCGGCTCGTACCGGACCGGCGCGGGCCCGCCTTCCAGCCGCCCGAGTGGCTCGAACTGCCCGGCTTCCTGGAGCCGCACCTCGCCGCGCGCTCCGCGGTCACCCTGACCGACATCCCCTTCACGGTGGAGCGGGCGCTGCACTTCTCCAACGGCGGCGGGGTCTACGTCGGCAAGGACAGCCGCACCGGCGAGTCCGTGGTCCTCAAGGAGGCCCGGCCGTACGCGGGCCTCGCGGCCGACGGCGCCGACGCCGTGACCCGGCTGCACCGCGAACGGGCCGCACTGGAACGGCTGGCGGGCCTGGACTGCGTCCCGGCGGTCCGCGGCACCTTCACCGTCGGCGACCACCACTTCCTGGTGCTGGAACACCTCGCCGGAAAACCGCTCAACACCTACTTCGCCCGACGCCACCCCCTCATCGAGGCGGATCCCGACCCCGCGGAGCTGGCCTCGTACACCGAGTGGGCCCTCACCATCCACCGGCGGGTCACCGAGGCCGTCGACGCCGTGCACGCCCGCGGCGTGGTCTTCAACGACCTCCACCTCTTCAACATCATGGTCGCGGAGGACGAGAGCGGCGAACCCACCGTCGCCCTCCTGGACTTCGAAGCCGCCGCGCACGTCGACGAGGGACTGCGGCAGACCGTGGCCAACCCGGCCTTCGTCGCCCCGGCCGAGCGGCGCGGGTTCTCCGTGGACCGCTACGCCCTCGCCTGCCTGCGGCTCGCCCTGTTCCTCCCCCTGACCAGCCTGCTCGTCCTGGACCGGGCGAAGGCCGTGCACCTGGCCGCCGTCGCCGCCGAGCAGTTCCCCGTACCGCGGCGGTTCCTCGACGAGGCCGTCGAGGAGATCCTGTCCGGCGTCCCGCAGGGAACCCCCGGCGGGCGCCTGCCCGCACCGGCAGGACCGTACCTGCCCGTCGAGCCGGGGCAATGGCCGGCCGCCCGTACGTCGATGACCGCGGCGCTGCGGGCGAGCGCCACCCCGGAACGCGAGGACCGCATCGTGCCGGGCGACATCGCCCAGTTCGCGGCCGCCGGCGGGGGCGTCGGCTTCGGCCACGGGATCGCCGGAGTGCTCCACGCCCTCGCCGAGACCGGTGCCGGACCCTGGCCCGAAGCCGAGGAATGGCTGCTCGAGCGGACCGCGCAACCCGCCTCCGGCACCCCGCTCGGCTTCTACGACGGTCTGGCCGGCACGGCCTGGACGCTGCACCGGCTCGGACACCACGACCGCGCCCTCGCCCTCGTCGACCTGCTGCTGGACCAGCCCTGGGAGAGCGCGGGCCCCGACCTGCACAGCGGACTGGCCGGCATCGGCCTGGCCCTGGACGCGCTCGGCACCGCCACCGGCGACAGCGGGCTGCACACCGCCGCCCTGCGCTGCGCCGAACTGACCGTCCGGCCGGAGCGGCGGCCGCGGCGCGCGGGGCTGCTGTACGGCAACTCCGGCACCGCCCTGCTCCTCGTACGGCTCTACGAGCGCACCGGCGACAAGGAACTGCTGGTCCAGGCCGCCGAAGCGCTCCACCGCGACCTCGACCGCTGCGTCACCAGCGCGTTCGGCACCCTCCAGGTGAACGAGGGCTGGCGCACGATGCCGTACCTCGGCGAGGGCAGCGTCGGCATCGGCATGGTGCTCGACGACTGGCTGGAGCACGGCCCGGACGAGCGCTTCGAGCAGGCCCGGCGCGAGATCGTACGGGCGGCGCAGGCGACCTTCTACGCCCAGCCCGGGCTGCTGCGCGGCGCCGCCGGGATGATCCTGCACCTGGCCCGGACCACCACACCCGGCCCGGGCACCGGGCCCGGCGCCATCGCCCGCCAGATCGACGCACTGGCCCGGCACGCCGTGCCGTACCAGGGGCATCTGGCCTTCCCCGGCGAGCAGATGATGCGGCTGTCCATGGACCTCGCCACGGGCACGGCCGGCGCGCTCCTTGCCCTCGGCAGCGCCGCGCCCGGCGGGCGCGCGCACCTGCCGTTCCTCCCGCCGCTGCGCGAGCGCGCGGCGGCCCCCAAGCCGGTCCCGTCCGGGGCCGTGACCCATCGCACCACCTCAGAGAAGAAGAGGAACCTGACATGACGCTTCTTGACCTGCAGTCGATGGAGACCCCGAAGGAAGAGACCACCGAGGCCGCGCTGACCGGTGGCGGCAGCCGGGCCAGTCTGCTGCTCTGCGGGGACAGCAGCCTGAGCCTCACGACCTGTAACTGACCCAGGTCACCTCGGGCCCGGGCGGTTCGCCGCCCGGGCCCGCACCACATCCCTGGAGGCATCCGCCGATGAGCCCTCCCGACGCGGTGCCCGACGCGGTGCCCGACGCGGCAGCCGACCCGGCGCGGGAGCCGTCCGTGGGACGCACCGCGGACCGGACGCTCGTGGCGGCGGCCCGGCACAGCGGCGGTCGCACCGCCGCCGTCCTCGGATGCGCCGTGACGGCCGCCGCGGCGGCCCTCGCCGAGCCCGCCGTCCTCGGCCACACCCTCGACCTGCTGCTCCGCCGCGACCCGTCGGGCCCCGCCTGGACGCTGCTGTGCGCCGCGGTCATCGTGGCGGAGGTGGCCCTGGACGCCGTCGCCGCCCGGCTGAGCGGCGAGGTGGACGGCCGTTCCACCGCCCGGCTGCGCAGGCTCGCCCTCGCCGGGCTGCTGCGGACGGCCCCGCACCACGCGGCCCGCCACGCGCCCGGCGAAACCGCCGCCCGGCTGGCCGCGCACGCCGCCGAGGCCGGGAAGGTCCCGGCCGCCGTCGCGCACGCCCTCGCCGCACTGCTGCCGCCGCTCGGCGCGGTGGTCGCCCTCTTCCTCATCGACGTCTGGGCGGCGCTCGTCTTCCTCGCGGGAGTGCCGCTGCTGCTGCTCCTGCTGCGGGCCTTCACCCGCGACACCCGTACCAGCATCGCCCGCTACCAGCAGGTCCAGCTCGCGACCGCGGGCCGCCTCGTCGAGGCCCTCGCCGGAGCGCGCACGATCGCCGCCGCCGGCACCGTCGACCGCGAACGCGCCCGGATCCTCGCGCGGTTGCCCGAGCTCGGCACCGAGGGCAGGCGCATGTGGCAGGTCTACGGCGGCACCACGGCCCGGTCCGCGGCCCTCATGCCGATGCTCCTGTACGCGGTCCTCGCCGTCGGCGGCATCCGCCTGTCGGCCGGGGCCATCGGCGTCGGCGAACTCCTCGCCGTCCTGCGGTACGCCGGCCTCGCGGCCGGCATCGGCGCCGTCACGGGCGGGCTGGCGGCCGTGGTCCGCGGCCGGGCCGCCGCCCGCCGGACCGCCGACCTGCTGACGCTTCCCGTGCTCGGCCACGGCCGGGCGGAACTGCCGGACGGCGGCCCCGGCACCCTGGAACTGCGCGGGGTCCGGGTCGTACGGTCGGGCACGACGGTGCTGCACGACATCAGCCTGGTGGTCCCCGGAGGCTCCACCGTGGCGGTGGTGGGCCGCTCGGGCGCCGGCAAGACGCTCTTCGCCGCCGTGGCCGGCCGGCTCACCGACCCCGACGCGGGCGAGGTGCTGCTGGACGGCGTGCCCCTGCGGGAGCTGACCGCCGAAGCACTGCGCCACGAGGTCGGGCACGCCTTCGACCGGCCCGTGCTCCTCGGGGACACGATCGGCGAGGCGATCGGATGCGGCGCCGGTCCGGCCCCGGACCCCGAAGCGGTGCGCGCCGCGGCCCGTGCCGCCGGCGCCGACCCGTTCGTCCGGCGCCTGCCCCACGGCTACGGCACGCGCCTCGCCGACGCCCCCCTGTCCGGCGGGGAGGTCCAACGCCTGGGCCTGGCAAGGGCGTTCTGCCACGCGGGCCGGCTCCTCGTGCTGGACGACGCCACCTCCAGCCTCGACACCGTCACCGCCCGTGAGGTCGAGCGGGCGCTCGCCCACCGGGTCCGGCCCGGCACCCGGATCGTGGTCGCGCACCGCCTCTCGTCCGCGGTCCGCGCCGATCTCGTCGTATGGCTCGAGGAGGGACGGATGCGGGCGGCCGGCCCCCACGCCGAACTGTGGCGGGACGAACCCGCCTACCGGGCGGTGTTCGCCGCCGACGCGGGAGCCGCGGCGGACGGGGAAGGGGCGCCCGGACCGGTGCCGGAGGCGGCGCGTTGACCCCGGGCAAGAGCGAGAGCGAAGGCGAGGACTGGCGCCGCGTGGCCCCTGAGGGCCGGCGCTTCCTGCGCGGCCGCAAGCGCGCCGTGGGGCGGCTGGCGCTCTGGTCGCTCCTGGAGTCCGCGCACACCTTCCTCGGCGGCTACGGCGTCGCCCGCGCCCTCGACGACGGCTTCCTCGCCGGCCGCACCGCCACCGGTCTCGCGTGGCTGGCCGCGGCGGGAGCCGGAGCCCTGCTCGGCGGGTACGCGCTGCGCGGTGTGTTCGCCGCGCTCGCCGACCTCGTGGAGCCGCTGCGGGACGGCCTGGTCCGGCGGGCGGTGCGGCAGGCACTGGACCGCGCGGTCGCCGACCCGGTGCGCGCCCCCGACACGGGCGCGGTGTCCCGGCTGACCCAGCAGACGGAGATGGCCCGGGACTCCTTCGCGGGGCTGGTCCTGACGGTGCGTTCGTTCCTGTTCACCGCCGTGGGCGTCCTCGCGGGCATGGCGGCCCTGGCCCCCGTTCTGCTGCTGGTCGTGCTGCCCCCGCTGCTGCTGGGCGTGGCCGCCTTCCTGGCCACGCTGCGCCCCATGGCGTCCGCGCAACGCCGGTCCCTGGACACCGACGAGGCGCTGGCGGACCGGGTGGGGGCACTGGGGGAGGGCCTGCGTGACGTCGTGGCCTGCGGTGCGCAGGAGGCGGCGCGAGCCCGGGTGGAGCCGCTGATCGCCGCCCAGGAGCGGCTGGCGCGGACCCTCGCGCGCTGGGCGGCCGTGCGCACCCTGGCCCTGGCGACGGCGGGCCGGCTCCCGGTGATCGCGCTCCTCGCCGCGACGCCCTGGCTGCTCGGCCGGGGGATCACGGCCGGTACGCTGGCCGGCGGTGTCACGTACCTGGTGCAGGCGCTGCTGCCGGCTCTCAACTCGCTGATGACGGCGCTGGGTTCCGCCGGTACCCGGCTGGTGGTGGTCCTCGAACGCTTCTGTGACCCACCGCCGGGGCAGCCGGACGCTCACCGCGCGACGGAGCCGCGGGCGCCCGTCCACACCGGCCCGCGGACCGCCGCCGCGGCCGAGCTCCGGGACGTCACCTTCGCCTACGGGCCCGGTGCGGTCCCCGTACTCGACGCCCTCGACCTGGTGGTGCGGCCGGGGGAGCACCTCGCCGTGGTCGGGCCGAGCGGCATCGGCAAGTCGACGCTCACCGCGCTGCTCGCCGGAATGCTGTCACCCGACGCGGGATCGGTCCTCGTCGCCGGCGCGCCCGCCCGCCGCGACCGGGCCGCCACGGGGCCGGACCCGCGGCGGACCCTGCTGCCGCAGCAGGCCTACGTGTTCACCGGCACCGTGCGGGAGAACCTCACCCACCTGTCCCCGGATCCGGGTGCCCCGGGATCCGGGGACGCACCGGTGCGGCGCGCCATCAGCGCCCTGGGACTGGAGGAGCTGGTGGAGCGGCTGGGCGGCCTGGACGCCGAGGTGTCCCCCCGGCTGCTGTCCCGAGGGGAGTGCCAGCACCTCGCGCTCGCCGCCGCTTACCTCTCACCGGCCCCGCTGCTGCTGCTCGACGAGGCCACCTGCCACCTGGACCCGCGTACGGAGGACCGTGCGGAACGGGCCCTCGCGGAGCGTCCCGGCACCCTCGTCGTCGTGGCCCACCGGGTCTCGTCCGCGGCCCGCGCCGACCGGGTCCTCGTCCTCGACGGCACCCGGGCCGTGTGCGGTACGCACGCGGAACTCCCGGCGAGGTCGCCCCTGTACCGCGATCTCGTGGGCGGGTGGAACGGGACCGGGACGGACGAGTGAACGGCCGGCCGCCACCGCCGGGCGGCCGCGGATCACACCCAGCCGGCCCGCCGCGAGATGCGGATCGCGTCGATGAGGTTGCGCGCGCCGGTCTTGCGGGTCGCCGCGGCCATGTAGTTGCGCACCGTGCCGCTCGCCAGGTGCAGTGCACGGGCGATCTCGGCGATGGAATCGCCCTCCGCGGCCCGGGCCAGCACGCTGAGTTCCCGCGGGCTCAGCGGTAAGGGGTCGGCCTCCATGAAGGCGGAGGCCAGCGAGGCGTCGATGAACCGTTCCCCCGCGGCGACCTTCCGGACCGCCCGGACGAGCCGCCCCGGGGAGCCGTCCTTGTCGACGTAGCCGAGGGCCTCGGCCCGGAAGGCCCGGTGCAGGGAACCGGGAGCGCCGGTCGACGCGAGGACCAGGACCGGGGACGGGGACGCGAGGACCTGGCGGTCCGCGCGCCCGTCGTCGGCCAGGACGGCCGTGGTCCCCGGACAGTCGAGGTCGACGACCGTCACGTCTGGTCGCAGGGACTCGGCCTGCCGCACCGCGGTCCGCCAGCCCGCCGACGTGACGTCGAAGCGCCCTTCCGATCTGAGCAGGGCGGCCAGTGCCGACCTGACCAGGCTGACGCTGTGCAGGACGAGGACCTTCGTCATCAGTGCTCTCCTCGGTAGACGTACCAACGGCACCACGGGTGCCCCCGATCAGGGGTGATGGAACGTCACTGCGGGGGGCGGTCAGGGGCGCACGGACAACTTGGCCGAGATACCCGGGGAATCGGCTTCCCTTAGGCGGGTAACCCCCTTGAAGACGGGGCCGGTACGGCCCCGCCCGGTCCTTCGACAGAGATCAGATCTCGCCGCGCCAGGCTCCCGTCGCGACCCCGCGCGACTCGATGAACAGCTTGAACCGCTTCAGATCGCCCGTCACCTGACGCTTGACGAAGCCGAGCTTGTCGGCGGCCGTCTCGGCCAGACCGTCGGGCACCCAGTTCATGTGCAGGACGACCTTGGTGGTGGTCGCGTCGATCGGCTGGAATACGACCAGCCCGGCCTGGCGGGCCTCACCGTCGACCGTCACCCACGCGACGCGCCGGTCCGGGAGCTGCTCGGTGATCTGCGCGTCGAACTCCCGCTGCACGCCGTTCACGTTGGTCACCCAGTGGGTGAGCGTGTCCGTGCGCTGGTCGACGCGTTCGACCCCCTCCATGAAGGCGGGGAAGTCCTCGAACTGCGTCCACTGGTTGTAGGCCGTGCGTACCGGGACGTTGACCTCGACGTACTCCTCGACGTGCGACATGTGCACCTCTTCCGTGTGGTGGGCGGCCCCGCACCCTGGGGTGCGGGTCGTCCGTCAGGACGTCTTGGGGCGCGGCTACCCGGCCCGGACCGGAAAACGCCGCGGCCGGCGCACGATTCAGCCGTACGTCACCGCCACCTCGCGGAAGCCCAGGGAGCGCAGCAGACCCTCCAGCATCGACGTGGTGTTCTGCTCGGCGCGCTCGACGAGACCGCTGTCGCGGGCCGCTTCGTCGATGTGCTGCGCGGCGAGCTTCTGTACGGCCTGCTCGCCCGCGGGGTTGTCGGAGAACAGGTCGCCGAGCCGGTCCAGCAGGCCCCGCTGCTTCGACACCGCGTACGAGCGGGCCGGGTCGAGGGCGGCGGTGCCGAGCACCGCGTGCGGGAGCCGGATCGAGGCCTTGGTGCGGTCGCCGTTCACGGTGACGCTCCGCTCGTCGAGCCCGCCGAGGTCGACGTAGCCGCCGACGGTGCCGGCGCCCACGTACAGGGTGCGGGTGCCGCGGATCACGTCCGGCAGCAGCGCCGCGTCCTTCTCCAGGTCCACCACCACTTGGAAGGTGCCGACGGCGGCCTCGTAACGGTCCATGTCCTGGATCGACTTGAGCAGCGCGGGACCGGAGCGGTCCCGGGTGTCCTCGCCGAAGAGGCCGCCGAATCCCGGAACCAGGCTGAAGCGCTCCGTGAGCACGAGCAGCACCACGACCACCGTCAGACCGACGGCGATCCGCCGCCACCACGGGCGCCACGAGCCGCCCGGCCGAGCCGAAGAGGTTTCCATGCACCGCGGATACCCCGTGGAGGCGGCTCCAGCGCGGATCCGCGTGGCCGGGCTACCGGTGGCGGGCGAGGGACCGCACGAGGACGAGCAGGGCGAAGCCGATGACGAGCAGGTGCACCCAGGCGGGCCCGGGCGCCGGGGTGAGGGACAGGGCGGTGAGCTGATGGGAGGTCATGACGCGCGTGTGCCCGCGGCGGCGGGGTTCACGCCCCGGGTGCCGGGCGGGCGGGGCAGCGGTCGGGTCCGGCGGGACCGGCGGTCAGCCGCCCGTGGGCCTGCCGGACACCAGCCGGGCGGCGTCGATCTCGGCCCAGACGGCCTTTCCGCCTTCGTGGGTCTGCGCGCCCCAGCGGTCGGACAGCCGCTCCACGATGTGCAGCCCGTGGCCGCCCGGGAGGCCGCGCTGCGGGGCCGGGAGGGGGCGGGGCCGCGTCGTCGTCCCGTCGTACACCTCGATGCGCAGGCATTCCCCGGCCGTCAGCACGAGCTCGTGACAGCCGCCCGCGTGCAGCGCGGCGTTGGTCAGCAGCTCGGAGACGAGGAGCAGGGTGTCCTCGGAGGTCTCGGTCCCGTCCCAGCCCCAGTCCCGCAGGGCCTGGCGCGTGAAGTCGCGGCCCTTGGCCACGGAGCCGCGGACGCCCGACAGGGCGAGCCGACGGCGCTGTCCCCGGACGGGCACGGCGGCGCTGACGGTATCGCCCGTTTCCGGACCGATGGTCTCCACTGTGGTCTTTCACCCCCGCGTCGACGCTGGACTCTGCTCTCGGTACTTGCCCGTGACAGTCTAGGGGACCGCCGCTCTCAGAGCGTCGCCATGTGGAGCCGCAAGGTGAAGCCGCTCTCCGTGGCACGGACCTCGACCAGATCGCAGAGCTGGTGGATCATCCACAGCCCGCGGCCTCCCCGGGCCGACGCCAGGGAAGGGCGGCGGCGCCCGGCCAGGGGGTCGGCCAGGCGGCCGGCGTCGTGGATCTCGGCGACGACTCCCGCTCGTGCCCCGGCTCCCGCTCCGGCTCCGGCTCCCGCTCCGGTGGTGGTCCACAGCCGGAGGGTGCCCTTCCCGCCTCCGTGGGAGAGGGAGTTGGCCGCCGCCTCGCTGATGGCCAGGACGAGGTCGCCGCGCCGCGCCGGGGGCAGGGCCGTGCCGCGCGCCCAGTTCTCGGCGTGCTCGCGTACCTCGGCCAGCCCGCCGGGGGCGTAGTCGAGCCGGGACACCTCGCCGTCGGGTTCGGGCAGGGGCAGATCGCAGTCCGCGCCGACCCTGGACGCGTCGGTGTAGGCGGGGCTCGGCAGGTCCCGGCCCTCCTCGATCAGCGTGGGGTGGGTGCGCCGGGCGTCGGCCACCACCGAGGGCGCGAGCCCCCGTACGTCGTACGGGCACAGGATGGTGGCCGGCCGACCGGCGAAGGCCGTGTTGATGAGGGCCTCGTGGCGGGTGGCCTCCAGCACCTCCGCGGGGGAGCGGCCGGGCCAGATCGGCTCGCCGACTATCCGGGCCGCACGACCCGCGTGCCGGTCGGCGAAGTCCTGCAGGGAGGCCAGGATGCGACCGGGATTGCGGCCCAGCTCCGTCATGTCCGTCCAGGCGATCTCGGCTCCGCCCGTGTCCAGGTCCTGGCGCAGGGCGTCCAGGTGCGGGCCCGGCACGGCGACGAGCACGGGCTCGTCGGCCGACAGGGCGGTGCGTACGAAACCGCCCACGCCGGTGAGGTACTCGTCGAGGTCCCGGTAGAAGAGGGCGGGGTGGACGAAGGCCCCGGGCCCGGGGGGCGCAGGAACAGTGATCATGCTGCGACCTCCAGCGCGGCGCATTCGTCCGGGAACATCTCCACTACCTTGCGCAGTGAGTATGGCGGGTCGTGGAGCAGCAGGCGACGCCCCTGCCCGTTGAGGGCGGCCGATGCCTGCACCAGGGCGGCGACCGCGGCCGTGTCGAGGAAGCCCACGGCGGAGAGGTCCAGGTGGACGACGGGGCCGGGCACCCCGGTCACGACCCCGAGCACAGCGGACAGGGCGTGCCGCGTGTCGAGGTCGCAGCTGCCGCTCAGGCGTGCGCCGGGGCGCCCCTGCAGGGGCAGGACGGTCAGGGGCGCCGCCGCGTCCCTTCCCGCCCCCGCTCCCGATCCCGTCCCCATGGAGGTCATGGCCCGTCCCTACACCGTGAGCATGCCGGCGCGCAGCCGGGCCAGGGTCCGGGACAGGATGCGGGAGACCTGCATCTGGGAGATGCCCAGCTCGGCGCCGATCTCGGCCTGGGTCTTCTCCTCGCCGAAGCGCATCCGCAGGATCCGCCGGTCGCGTTCGTCCAGCTGCTCCAGCAGGGGCGCGAGGGTGTGGAACTCCTCGAAGAGCTCCATGGCGGGGTCGACCTCGCCGAGGCGTTCCGCCAGCGGCCGCGTCGACGGGCTCGTCGTGGACGGTGCGTCGGCCTCCGCGCCGGCCGAGTCCAGCGAACCGCTCGTGTAGCCGTTCGCGGCGACCAGCCCGTCGATGACCTCGTCCTCGGACAGCTTCAGGTGGTGGGCGACCTCCTTGACCGTGGGAGCCCTGCCCAGGTCGTCGGTCAGGGTCTCCTGGGCCTTGGCGAGTTCCATGCGCAGTTCCTGCAGGCGCCGCGGGACGTGCACGGCCCAGGTGGTGTCGCGGAAGTAGCGCTTGATCTCACCGGTGATGTAGGGGAGGGCGAGGGTGGAGAACTCGACCTCGCGCTCCAGGTCGTAGCGGTCGATGGCCTTGATCAGGCCGATCGTCCCCACTTGGATGATGTCGTCCATGTCGAGACCCCCGCCGGCTGCCCGGTTGCGGAACCGGCGCGCGGCGAACTGCACGAGGGAGAGATTCATCTCGATCAGGGTGTTGCGCGTGTACTGGTACTCGCGCGTCCCCTCCTCCAGCGTGCGCAGCCTCCCGAAGAAGAGCCGCGACAGTTCGCGTGCGTCGGCCGGCGCCATCTCCCGGGCGTTCTCCACATGGAACAGGTCCTCGTCCTGTGTTGGCGCTCCCGCGGTGCCTCGGTCACAAGCAGGGACGTGCGCCTCTGTTGCACGAATGGGGCCTACTGCGGTGGACGAGCGAGACATGGTGGCCGCTCCCTCCCGATCGACTGACGGCTGCCGGAGCCCTTCTGCCCCTACTTCGCGGTTCTACACAGCTGGGCGGAATTACTTTTTCCGCAAGGCGCGCGGCGCGGCCGAAGGAGCGTCGACTCGGACGGGGGGCGACCGCGTCGCCGCGACGAGCAGGCATACTCCCTGAGGACCACGTACAGACGTACAGGCGGCGATCCGGGGAGGCGGACATGACCGGAGCAAGGGACGCGCACCAGCAGGGTGTGATCGGGGAGGCCTACCCGGCGGGGACCGGATGGGTGGTGGCGGCTCACGGGGAGCTCGACCAGGACACGCTGGCCCCGCTGGAGAAGGCCCTCACCGCCGCCGCCGACCGGTACCCGCTCGTGGTGCTGGACGCCGGCGCCATCACCTTCGGGGACTCCTCCTTCCTCAACCTGCTGCTGCGCATGCACCACCTCACCGCCCTGCGCATCGCCGCCCCCGGCGAGCAGCTGCGCCGGCTCTTCGCCGTGACCGGCGCCGATACCGTGCTCTCCCTGCACGCGAGCGTCGAGGACGCCGTGGGGGCCTGAGCCCGGGCGGGCCGGCGCACCGGCGGCCCGCCGAGGGTGCGCCCCGCAGCCGGAGACGCTGCCTCCGGTGCGATCGACCGGGGTTCGTCGTCCCTTCGGTGGCGTTAGCCTTCACCCGACCGTGCCCCCGGGCGATGTCGGAGGCCCGACGGAACCGGGCGCTGCGGCGCGCCCTGATGCCAGGGGTCCGTCCTCGGTGCGGGGAAAACGAGAGTGAGGTGGGCGGATGGCCGAGCGGGCGGGCACGGATGCACCGAACGGGGTGCCACCGTTGCCGGGCGGGGGCGGGACCGGCGAGTCGGAGCTGCGGCAGCTGCCGGCCGCGCCGACCGCCGTACGCGACGGGGACTTCCGCACCCCGCTGCCCGATACGGCGGACGGGCTGCCCGGGGAGATCGCCACCGTCTTCAACGGGATGGCCGACCAGCTGTCACTGTTCACTTCCGAGGTGCCCCGGGTGGCCCGCGAGGTGGGCACCGAGGGGACCCCGGGCGGCCAGGCGGACGTGCCGGGCGTCGGCGGCGCCTGGCCGGACCTCACCGATTCGGTCAACTTCATGGCCGGAAACCTCACGGCCCAGGTGCGCTCGATCGCCCGGGTCGCGACCGCCGTCGCCAAGGGCGACCTTTCGCAGAAGATCAACGTCACGGCCCGCGAGGTCATCACCGCCGGGATCCGGCGGATGCCTGCGTACGCGGGCCCGCCCATCATCGCGGTCAGCGCCAAGGCGCTGACCGGGGACCGGGAGAAGAGCCTCGCCGCGGCCGCCGGCGACCACGTGACGAAGCCGGTGGACGCCGACGACCTCGTCGGCCGCGTCCGGTACCGGCTCACCCGATGACCGGTGACACGCAGCGCCACGACGGTACGGACGCGCGGCCCGCGCCGGTCGGCGACCCGGCGGCCGGCGCCGTCCCGCACCCAATCCCGACCTCGACGGGACGCCTCGTCGCCACCGTGGCACGGCTGCGCCGGGAGGTCCTGGAGGCGCAGGCGGCCGCCGACGGCCGCGCCCTGGTCGAGCTGGCCAAGGGCATCCTGATCGGGCAGCTGCACTGCACGCCGGCCGCGGCCGCGCGCCAGCTCGACCTGCTGTGCCGGGAGAGCGGTACGTCCCCGCTCGAACTCGCCGCCGACATCGTCAACCAGGCCTCCCGCGACCACGTCAGCGAGATCGCCGCCGCGTTCGTCGAGCGCACCGGGACGGACGACGACCCGGCCGATCCGTACTCCACCGTGTCGGTCCGGCTGCGCACCGCCGAGAGCGGCATGCTGGCGGCCGACGCCGACACCCAGGCGGTGGCCGACTCCCTCCTGACGAACGCCCTGAGCCCGCTGGGAGCGGTCGCCGTCGCCGTGTGGACGGCGGTGCCCGACGGTTCGCTGGCCCTCGCCGGCCACGCCGGGTTCCCGCCCGGGGAGGCCCTGCGCTGGCGCCACGTACCCCCGGGCGTCTCCACCGTCGCCCGCCTGGCGCTGCGCGAGCGCCGCCTGGTCACCCTCGCCCGCCTCACGCACGAGGGGCTGCCCTCGATCGGCCACCTGCAGTGGCCCGACGGCGGCCGGATGGCCGTTCCGACGGGGACGGGCGGACGCGTCCACGGCGTCCTGGAGATTTGCTGGCCGCAGCCCCTGGCGCCGCAGCCACCGCAGATCGAGCGCCAGGTCGAGGCCCTCGCCGAGCTGTGCGCCCGGATGATGGACGCCGCACCCCCGCGCGAGCTCGCGACCACCGAAGGAGTGCTCCCGGACGTCGCGGAGCTCATCGACCTCGCCGAAGGACTGCAGGACCCCGCCGTCGTGCTCACGCCGGTCCTCGACGCCGAGGGCCGGCTCCGCGACTTCCGGATCCGGCACGCCGGCAGCCGGTTCGTCGACCCGGTGGGACGGCCGCGCGGCGACGTCAACGGCGCGCTGCTGCTGGAGGCCTACCCGATGGCCGCCGGCGAGAGCGGACTGTTCGACATCATCGAGCGCGTGCACGCGACGGGGGAGCCGTTCAGGGCCGAACGCATGAGCCTGACCGCGCTGGTCGACCAGATCCCGCTCACCTCCGTCGCCGACATCAGCGTCAGCCGTCACGGCTCCGCCGTCCTGCTGATCTGGCGCATCGAGGACGAGCGGGTCCGGCTGGCCAACCTCCTCCAGCACGCCCAGCGCCTGGGCCGCATCGGCGGTTTCGAGGAGAACCTCGCCACCGGGGAGACCACGTGGAACGCGCAGCTCTACGCCCTGCACGGACTCCCCGCCACCGCGCCCCCGGTGCGGCTGCGGGAACTGCCCGGGCACGCCCATCCGGACGACTCCGCCGCCCTCGACCGCTTCCTGCGGGCCGTGCTCGGCCACCGCCGTCCCGCCTCCGTCAACTTCCGCCTCCAGAGACCCGACGGCGTCACCCGCCACATCCGGGTCGTCGCCGAACCGGTACTCGACGCGGACCAGCGGCTGCAGGCCGTGCGCGGCGCCTGCCAGGACATCTCCGCCCAGCACTGGACCGAGGTCGCACTGGCCGCGACCAGGGACCAGCTCGCCCACAGCGAGGCGGAGTCCGCCGAACGCAACCGGCTGGCCCTCCAGCTCCAGCACGCCATCATGCCCCCCACGCCACAGGCCATCGAGGCCCCGGGCCTGCGGGTCGCCGTCCGTTACCGGCCGGCGGAGACCGAGTCGCTCGTCGGCGGCGACTGGTACGACACCGTGGTCCTGCCCTCCGGGCTGATCATGCTGTCCGTCGGTGACGTCGCCGGCCACGGCATCGAGGCGGCCACCGGCATGGTCGTGCTGCGCAACGCCCTGCGCGGCCTCGCCGTCACGGGCGCGGGCCCCGCCCAGCTGCTGTCCTGGCTCAACACGGTCACCCACCACCTGGCCAAGCACGTGACGGCCACGGCCGTCTGCGGGCTCTTCGACCCGAGCACCCGGGTGATGCGCTGGGCGCGTGCGGGGCACCTGCCGCCCGTACTCCTGCGCGGGGGCGAGGCCCACGCGTTCCCGCTGATCGAGGGCCTGCTCCTCGGCGCGCTGCCGGACGTCACGTACGTCGAGCGGGAGGTGCGGCTCGAACCGGACGACACGCTGCTGATGTTCACGGACGGACTGGTGGAACGGCGGGACTGCTCGGTCCAGGACTCGCTGGGCCATCTGGTGCAGGCGGCGGCCGCCGGAGCCGGGGAACTGGACGGGCGGCTGGACCGCCTGCTCGCCGAGAGCCGGTCCGACACGGACGACGACACGTGCGTGATCGGCATCCAGGTCGGCTGACACCCGCCGCGTCACACCGTCACGGTGCGGGTGCGGGTGCGGGTGCCGGTACCGGTGCGGGTGCGGTGGCGGCGTCCGGCCGTCGGGCCACCGCCCGCACGCCGCCCCCGGTCAGGCCACCGCGCGGGCCCGCAGGACGCGGGCCGGGTCCTGTCCGCCGCCGGTCGCCAGCATGCGGACCTCACCCTCGCTGCTGATCTCGGCCCGGAGGATGCCGGTGGCGTCCTCGTAGACGGGGTGGCCGCCCGGCCCCACAGCGTCGGTGCGGGTCATCCGGACCACGTCCTCCCCGGGCCGGTCGGTGGCGGCGAAGACCACTTCGTAGGCTTCCGCGTGCGGGGCTTCAGTTTCGTGGCCTGTGCTCATGGCGGACCCTCCTGCCGTGGGCGTTCGCCCGGGGTGGCTGCCCCCCACCAGCCACGCTAAGCCTCACCCGCTCCTCTGTCCTCACCGGGCGGCGCGCCCGCACCGGCGGGGGACGCCTGCGCGGCGGACGCCGTGGGCTCGGTCTGGGGGCCGGCGAGGTAGGCCAGCAGCCCGGCGATCTCGCGGCCGGCCTCGGCCGGGTGGCGGAAGCGCGCGCCGGGGGCGATCGCGTAGCGGTTGCGCCGGCCGTCCCGGGTCCGTGTGAGATATCCGTCCGCCTCCAGGTCCGTGACGATCGTCTGCACGGTGCGTTCGGTGAGGTCGCAGATCGCCGCGAGGTCGCGCAGCCGGACCCCCGGGTCGCGCGCGATCGCGATCAGCACGCGGGCGTGGTTCGTCAGGAAGGTCCAGTGGTTCCGGCGGGAACCGGTGTGCTCGTTCTCCACGCAGACATCCTTGGACGACCTCCCGGGAAAAGCAAATCCAGAAATGAATTTCCGGTATGACTTGACGTGTGTCCGTGGCCCGGGCAGGGTGCAGGTGAGCGGAAGCCGAATTCCGCATGACCCAGCACTCGCGCAACGCGCCGCAAGCACCTGTGCCCAAGGAGCGCCGACGATGACCCCCACGGCCACGGCCGAGGCCAAGAGCCCGGCCACGCCCCCGACGACGACCCCTGCCGCCACCGGCGGGGTCGGATCCGTCCCTGCCCTCAGCGGGCTGCCGTACGTGCCCCGCCCGCGGGAGGTGCCGACCGCCGACGCCCGGCAGCTCACCCGGCTGTTCTTCGAACGGCTGCGGAGCCTCGAAGAGGGGACCCGCGAGTACCAGTACGTGCGCAACACGATCATCGAGATGAACATCTCACTCGTGCACTTCGTCGCCCGCCCGTTCCGCGACCGCCCCGGCGGCCCCGAGAACGAGGACGTCGTGCAGGTCGGCGTCATCGGCCTGATCAAGGCCATCGACCGCTACGACCCCGAGCGCAACACGCAGTTCGCCACGCTCGCCGTGCCGTACATCACCGGCGAGATCAAACGCCACTTCCGGGACACCACGTGGGCCGTACGGGTCCCGCGCCGGCTGCAGGAGCTGCGCGTGGAGCTGGCGAAGGCCACGGAGGCGCTGACCTCCGTGTCGGAGCACCCGCCGACTCCGGCCGAGCTCGCCGCGCACCTGAACCTGACCGAGGACGAGGTCCGCGAGGGCCTGGTCGCGGCCAACGGCTACTCCACCCAGTCCCTCGACGCGCCCCAGCAGCACACCGGCGGCAGCGCACAGGCGCCCGCGGCCGGACAGGCTCCGCGCAGCCTCGCCGAGACCCTGGGCGAAGCCGACCCCGCCCTGGAGGCGGTCGAGGACCGGCACGCCCTGGCGCCCCTCCTCGCCGACCTGGACGAGCGCTCCACCCGCATCCTCCAGCTGCGCTTCGGCGAGGAGCTGACGCAGGCGGAGATCGGCGCGCGGCTCGGCCTCTCCCAGATGCAGGTCTCCCGCCTGCTCGCGCGCACGCTGGGCAGCCTGCGCGAGGAGCTGCTGCACGACTGAGCCGGCACTCGCCGCCCGCCCGGCGGCCCGGTCACCAGGTCACCAGGTCACGTACAGGTCCTGCGGCGAGCGGTGGATCAGCGTGGGCCGCATCCGCGGTCGCGGACGGTCCTCGTCGAGCCGCAGTCCCGGCAGGCGGCGTACGAACAGGTCCAGTGTCAGCCGGAGTTGTTCGCGCGCCAGCCGGGAGCCAGGGCAGCCGTGGGCTCCGTGCCCGTACGCGAGGTGGCGGCGGTTCGCCGGCCTGGTGATGTCGAACTCGGCGGGCCGCTCGTACCGTTCCTCGTCGCGGTTGGCCGAACCGTACGCCACCAGCACGGCGGCCCCCGCCGGGAGTCGCGTCCCGGCGAGGGTCACCGGCCGGGTCGTCACCCGCCGGAAGGCCTGGATGGCGGTGTCGTGGCGGGCCGCCTCCTCCACCGCCGCCGGGACGAGCGACGGATCGGCGCGGAGCATCCGCCACTGCCGCCGGTCACCGAGCAGGTGCAGCAGCGTGGTGGCGATGAGGGCGCCGGTGGTGAGGAATCCGGCGATCAGCAGGTTCTGCAGACTCGTCACCAGTTCGTGGCGCTGTTCGAGGGTGAGCTCGCCGTCACCGGGGGCGAGCGCCGCCACCATGGTGGAGCACATGTCGTCCCGGGGCTCCGCGCGCCGGTCGCGGACATACCCGTCCAGCAGGTGCTGGAGCGCCACCACGTCCTCGGCGGCAGCCGCCTGGTCCTCCGGCGACAGCGGCCGGAACAGCAGCTCCTCGGCCCGGTAGCCACCGTGCACCGCGGCGGGCACGTCGGCCGGGTCCAGCCCGATCAGCCGCCCGACCACCATCCCGGGCAACCGCCGGGCGTAGGCCTCCACCAGCTCCGCCGACCCGTCGGCCGCGAAGCCGTCCAGGAGCTCGCTCGCGCAGGCGCGGGCGTACGGCACCAGCGCCGCCACTCGGGCGGCGGACAGCCCCCGGTTCAGCGGGGCCCGGTGCCGCCGGTGGGCGGCGCCGTCCGAGGACACGACCGTCGGCCGGGGTCCGAACCCCCGGGGGAGGACGCCGAGCGCCGCCTGCGACAGGGCGACGTCGGGCAGCAGGGAGTTGGCCGAGGAGAAGTCCTCGGCGCGCGACAGCACTTCCCGTACGTCCCGGTCGCGCGCCACCAGCCACGCGTCGAACTCGGGTACGTAGGTGAGGCCTTCGGACCGGCGGGCGCGGTCGTAGAGCGGGTACGGGTCGCGGTACAGCTCGTCACGCCGCGCCTGGTCGTCGTACGACGTCACGGGACCTCCGGATGACGGTCGGGCCGGTTCGGAGGTCGCCGCCGTGGGCGACGACCCCCGGGCGCTCGGTTCGGTCGGTGCGCCGGTCATCCTGCCCGAAGCCCGCCCGGGCCGGTAGGGCGCCCTTCCTGCGCCCTTCCCCGGTCAGGAACGCGCCGCGGCGAGGCGGTGCTCGTGGACCCGCAGGTGCAGGGCGGCGAGGTCCAGCAGCGGAGTGGACACCCCCAACGCGCGGGCGCGGACGGTGAGATCGGTCAGCACGTGGTCGGCCTCGGTCGGCGCCCCGGCCACCAGGTCGCGGTAGAGGGACGGGGTCAGGGGGGAGCCGGAGGCCGTCACGGTCGAGGTGGTGAAGGCGCGTTCGGACTCCGGCACCGGGTGGCCGGCGGCCTCGGCCACCGCCGCCGCCTCGGCGAGCAGGGACGGACCCAGTTCGGGGCCGCCCGGGACGGCGTTGACCTCACCCACCGTGCCGCGCATCAGACAGGTCAGGGCCACCAGCGTGGAGATGAAGACCCACTTGTGCCACATGGCCGCGACGATGTCCCCGGTCTCCGGCGAGTCGATGCCCGCGCCGGCCAGGACGGTACGGATCCGCTCCACGCGGGCCGAGGGGCGGGCGTCGACCTCACCGGTCAGGACGACCGCGGGCGGGGCCATGCGGAGGATGTCGCCCTCCGGGCTCAGGGTGGTGACCACCTTCGCGACCCCGCCGAGGACGGCTGCGGGCCCGAGGCGCGCGGTGAGCGCGTCGAGGTGGGCGACCCCGTTGAGCAGGGGGACGACGGCGGTCTCCGGACCGACGGCGGGCTCGATGTCCGCCAGGGCCGTGTGCAGGGCGGTCGCCTTCACCGAGAGCAGGACCAGGTCGTACGGCCCGCCCGGGGCGTCGGCCGTCACCAGGTCCGGCGTCAGGTGGAGCTCCTCCCCTCGGCCTTCGACGCGCAGTCCGCGCGCCCGGAGGGCCTCCGCGCGGGCCGGCCGGACCAGGAAGGAGACGTCCTGGCCCGCTGCGGCGAGCCGGGCGCCGAAGAAGCCGCCGACGGCGCCCGCGCCGACCGTGAGGATTCTCATGAGGAGCGCCTTTCGGGGGATCCGGCCAGGCCTGGTTCCGGGCTGTCCGCGGGAAGCGGCCGGTCGGGTACGGGGGCCTGCGGGGAGCGCGGCCCGTAGCGGGACACCGCGACCCCGGCGAGGCAGAGCAGGCCGCCGAGCAGGGACAGCCATGCGGGTACCTCGCCCAGGAAGGCCCAGCTCAGCAGGACGACGATGGCCGGAACGGCATAGGTCGTCGCGCCCAGCCTGCCCGCGGGCATGCGGGCCAGGGCGTAGGTCCAGGTGGTGAAGGCCAGGGCGGTGGGCACCACCCCCAGGTAGACCATGTTCAGGGTCGCCGACAGCGGGGCGTGCGGCAGTTCCGAGGCCAGCTGCCCCGCGAACGGCAGGCAGACCACGGCGCCCGTCAGGCAGCTGAAGGCGGTGATCTGCAGGGGTGTTCCGTAGGAGAGCGCGGGCTTCTGCGCGACGACGCCCGACGCGTAGGCCACCGCCGCGAGCAGGCACAGGACGACGCCGAGCACCGAGGTCGAGCCGCCCTCGCCGGACGACATGGACAGGCCCACGACCACCGCTCCGGCGAAGGAGACGCCCATGCCCGCCAGCAGCCGCGGGGGCAGCGCCTCGCCGAGGAGGCGGGCCGCGAGGAGGGCCATGAGGATGGGCCCGGTGTTCACGAGCAGGGACGCCGTACCCGCGTCGACCAGACGCTCACCCCAGTTCAGCGCGATGGTGTAGCCGCCGAACCACACCACGCCCGACACCAGGATTCCGCGCCGGGCCTCGCGGGGTGGCAGCCCCTGGCGGCGGACGAGGAGCAGGACGGCGAGCACGAGTGAGGCGGCCAGCAGTCTGCCGAGGGCGAGGGCCCCGGGGGAGTAGGCGGCGCCCGCGCTCCGGATGGAGACGAAGGCGGAGGCCCAGGCGAACACCGTGAAGGAGACGGCGCCGATCGTGAGCACATGGGGCGGGATTCGACCCGAGCGGAACGTCATACAGGCACCCTACGACTTGCAACATTTCGCTGTCGACCGAAATATGGATTGGGATCGTGAGGGGGTCAGCTCCACGCGTCCGGAGCGAGCCCGAGCAGTTCGCCGAAGGCCCGCTCCCCGGCCCGGGTCACGTCCAGGGCCCGGCCGCCGCCGGCCGGCCGCACCACCCATTGCTCGCCCAACGCGTGCGCGCACAGCCGCGCCCCGGTGACGCCGCCCAGGTGGCGGCGCCGCTCGGTCCAGTCCAGACAGGAGCTCGCCAGCGGCCTGCGCCCCTCGTGGGCGAGGTCGATGCCCGCCTTCCCGCACCAGGACCGGCCGTCGTCCGTCAGCTCGAAGACGCCCTCCGTGCGCAGCAGTCCGCGCCGCTCCATCGCGTCGGTCACCGCCATGCCGAACCGCCCGGCGAAGTGGTCGTAGCAGGTCCGGGCGCGGGCCAGCGGGTCCGGTGCGGCGACCACGGGGACCGCGTGCGCCGCGTCCCGGTCCGGGATCGCGTGGCAGGCGAGCTGGTCGACGAGGCGGGCGGTCGCGGCGTCCGCGATGCGCACGTAGCTGTGGCGGCCCTGCCGTTCGGTCACGCAGATGCCCGCGTCGAGCAGCCGGGACAGGTGGCCGCTGACGGTGGAGGGCGCGACCGCGGTCATCCGGGCCAGCTCGCCCGCGGTCCAGGCCCGCCCCTCCAGCAGCGTCATGCAGATGGCGGCCCGCGTCTCGTCGGCGAGGGCCGAGGCGAAGGCGGCGAGACGGGCGGCGGGCGCCGGCTCGTCCGCCTGCGTCCCGGCGTGCGAGGTGTTCATGCGTCCAGGATGCCCCATGATTTCGGCAGATGCCGAATGATCCCCCGATAGGGGGGTCCTGCGGAGGCCCTCTGTCGTGACGGTGCTTCCCGCGCCACACTGATCACCTCGGGGCGGCGCGCCCCGTCACGAGGAGGGCGGTGGGGAGTTGTCTGGTGGATCCGCGGAGCAGCCCGCTCCGGTCGTGCGCCCCGCGGTCTGGGAGACGTACGGACCGGCCGATCTCAGTGCCGTGCCGGTGTTCGCCGGCGGGTTCATCAACTTCGGCTTCTGGCAGTCCGTGGATCTCGAAGGGCCGCTGTCGCAGGGCGACCGGATCCGGAGCGAGCAGGACCTCTACCGGCACGTGCTCGACGCGGCCGCCCCCGCGGGCGGCCGGGCCGTGGAGATCGGCTGTGGTCTCGGCCTCGGTTGCGCCCTCGCCCTCGACGAGTACGGGCCGGCCGCGATGACCGGGGTGGACATCCACCCCCAGCAGCTCCAGCGGGCCCGCGAGGCGAACTCCGCGCACCTCGAAGCCCAGCCGCACCGGCTGCGGTTCGTCCTCGGGGCGGCGGAGAGCCTGCCGCTGGGCGACGGGGAGTTCGACTCCCTCGTGAGCGTCGAGGCGGCCCAGCACTTCCCGGACCTGTCCGCCTTCGCCCGGGAGGCCGCGCGGGTTCTGAGCCCCGGCGGGCGGGTGGCGGTCGCCAGCTTCTTCACCGTCGACGGCGCGCCCTCCCCCGCGGAGCGGCTCGCGGGGCTCCTCGACTCGTTCGCCAGCGGCCTGGACATCGCCCGGCCCGTGTCCCGCCTCGCCGACGCCCTCGGCGAGGCCGGCTTCGCCGACGTCGAGGTCGCCTCGATCGGAGCGCAGGTCTGGCCCGGCTGGGACCGCTGGCTCGCCCGCCTCTGGAAGCCGGGCACCTGGCCCCGGAACTTCCTGGCCGCCTGGGAGCAGCAGATCCTCGACTACTACCTGGTCACGGCCACCCGCCCGTAGCTCCGCTGGTACCGCGTGCTGCGTTAGGCTTCGCGGGATAGGTAGGGGATTCCCTACGTTTGACGCGTAGGGAATCTCCTACCTATGGTGGGGGGCATGAGCATCTCGCACATTTCCTTCGTCACCCTGCCCGTCGCCGACCAGGACCGGGCCCTCGCCTTCTACACCGACGTCCTCGGTTTCGAGGTCCGCGCCGACCGCCGGGTCGGGCCGATCCGCTGGCTCCAGGTCGCCCCCGCGGGCGCCCGTACGGTCTTCACCCTCTCGGGTCCGGGCATGGGTGATTTCACGCCCGGCTCCACCCGGGGGATCATGTTGGTCACGGCTGACGTCGACGCCGACTGCGCGAGACTTGCCGCGGCCGGAGCCGAGGTGACCGGTCCGGACGATGCCCCCTGGGGGCGGACGGCCGGCTTCCGGGACCCCGACGGCAACAGCCTGATGCTGCTCACGGAGAAGGAAGGCTTCTAGCGCCATGGTCGCGACGGGTGTCGACGAGGACCGCGTGTTCGCCGCGCTCGCCAATGGCACCCGCCGTGAAGTGCTGCGCCTGCTGCGCGAGCGGGGCCCGCAGCCCGTCCAGGCGCTCGCGGACCACTTCGACATGCGCCGCCCCAGCCTCTCGGAACACCTCAGGGTGCTACGGGAGGCCGGGCTGGTATCCGAGGAACGTGCCGGCCGGCAGCGGATCTACCGGCTCGAAGCCGCGCCGTTGGCCGACGTACAGGACTGGCTGCATCCGTACGAGCGGTTCTGGCGCGACCGGCTCACGGACCTCGGCCGGCTCCTCGACCGCATCTCCGACGATGAGACATGACCTCCGCACCCGAACCCTCCGTGCCGGACCCTTCCGTACCCGAACCCGCCGCCGGACCCCACGGCTCCGAGGACCTGACGACCGTCCGGGTCGCCCAGTTCCTGCCCCACCCGCCCGCCAAGGTGTGGCGGGCCCTCACCGAGCCCGACCTGATCGCCCAGTGGCTCATGCCGTGCGACTTCCGCCTGGAGGTCGGCCACCGCTACACGATGACCAGCACGCCCCGCCCCAACACGGGCTTCTCCGGTACGACCGCGGCGCAGGTCCTCGCCTTCGAACCGGGCCGCATGCTGAGGGTCCGCTGGCAGGACGCCTCCGGCACGCACCCCGCCGACTGGACGATCACCTGGACCCTCGAACCGGAAGGGCGCGGGACCCGCCTCTTCCTCGTCCACGAGGGCTTCGACCCGGACGACGCGATGCAGATGACGGCCCGGAACATCATGGGCAACGGCTGGCGGACCTACGTCATGGACGCGCTGACCGGCGTCGTCGAACGGCTCTGACCCCGCGCGTCAGCCATCGAGCCGTGCCTGGCGGCCGCGTCCGAGAAGGAGTTGGACGAAGCGCCCGTGACGACCGACCGCGTGCTGTTCGCCTCGACCTCGCCGTCCTCTCCCAGTCCTGGGAGCTCTGACCGGCTTCGCCCCACCGGGCGTGCTTTGATGATCGCACCGGGCGGGACACCTCCGGGCGCCGACCCGCAACGGGCGGCGGTGCACAGCGGCATGACGGAGGACCGGGCGTGGTGCGTGAGCGGGGACGGCGGCGCAGGCCGCTGCTGATCGGCGGCGCGGCGGTGGCGACGGCCGGACTGGCCTTCGGCCTGTACTGGTTCGAGCCCTGGAAGCTGTGGGTGGAGGAGTCGGTCCACGAGGCCGCCCCGTCCGTCTCGGCCGCCCCGAACCCCACCGCGTCGGCGAACCCGCCCGCTGCGCCGCGCACGGTGGCCGAAGGCAGCCTGATCAGCCACGAGCACGCCACCACCGGCACCGTCAAGCTCCTGCGCCTCGCCGACGGCTCCCACGTCCTGCGCGTGGAGGACCTGGACACGAGCAACGGCCCCGACCTGAGGGTCTGGCTGACCGACGCGCCCGTCATCGAGGGTGTCGACGGCTGGCGCGTCTTCGACGACGGAAAGCACGTCAGCCTCGGCGCCCTCAAGGGCAACAAGGGCGACCAGAACTATCCCGTGCCGGCCGACGTGAACCTGGCCGACTACACCAGCCTCGCCATCTGGTGCGACCGCTTCGACGTCTCCTTCGGCGCGGCCACCCTCAAGCCCGTCTAGCGCCGACCGAGGTGGTCGCGCTGGATGCGGTGGGCCAGGGCGCGCCGCACGGAGGCCGACGCGGTGGCGCCGGTGGCGGCCTTCGCCGGGACGTCGAGGCCCCGGCTGATCTCGTCGTACGCGCTGCGGTACCCGGCGGACAGTTCGGCCCGGTGCAGCCTCAGGTCCTCTTCCACCAGGCGGCGCAACGCGTCGACGTTCGCCGGCGTGAAGCGTTTCCTCCCCCGGGCGAGGGCGTCGACGAGCCGACCGCAGCGCGCGACGCCGCCGGACGCCTCGGAGATCTCCTCCGCGAGGCCCCACAGTCGCCCTTCGAGCCAGGGTGCGTCGTACTGGTCGAGGGCGAGCCCCATCGGCGCCGGTGGCCCCTCCGCCCGGTGCTTCGCCGCCTGCTTGGACACGGCGGGCTGGCTCATGTCGGCGAGCCGGGCGATCCGTTCCTGGGTCCAGCCCCATCCGGCGAGCACCCCGATCATCTCGGTGCGCAGCCGGCGCATCTCCTCTCCGGCGCGGATGACCTCGTTCATGCCGGCGAACATCCGCCCGGCCTGCTCCTCGGTCAGTGCCCCGGGTCCGTGGCTCGTGTCCTCTTCCCCTGTCATGCCTCGGTTATACACCGTGCGCCGCCTCGGCGATAACCAGGTTGTACAACCTGGTTATGACTGGCAGGATCCGCGCCATGCCCACCTTCTGCGCCCCCGACGGAACCCGGCTCGCCTACCGTGTCAGCGGTGACGGCGAACCACTCGTCTGCCTTCCGGGAGGTCCCTCGGACTCCCGCTACCTCGGCGACCTCGGCGGCCTGTCCGCCCACCGCCGGCTCATCACCCTGGACCTGCGCGGCACCGGCCGGTCCGCGGTACCCGAGGACCCCTCCTCCTACCGCTGCGACCGCCTGGTCGGCGACGTCGAGGCCCTGCGCGCACACCTCGGGCTCTCCCGGATCGACCTGCTGGCCCACTCCGGCGGCGCGAATTTGGCGGCGCAGTACGCCGCCCGTCATCCGGACAAGGTCGCCAGGCTCGCCCTGATCGGCCCCGGCACCCGGGCCGTCGGCATCGCCGTGACCGGGGAGACGCGCCGCGAGCTCGCGCTGCTCCGGAGCGACGAGCCGTGGTTCCCGGCCGCCTTCGCCGCCCTGGAGGCGATGGCCCAGGGCACCGGCAGCGACTGGGAGGCCGTCGCGCCCTTCTTCTGCGGCCGGTGGGACGCCGCGGCGCGGCGGCACCACGCCGCCGGCCGGCCCGTCAACGACGAGGCCGTCGCCCTCTTCGCCGCCGAGGGTGCCTTCGACCCGCAGACCACCCGCGCCGCGCTCGCCGCCTTCGAGGCCCCCGTACTGCTGGTCGCCGGGGAGTTCGACCTGAACAGCCCGCCCCGGACGGTGGCCGAGTTCGCGGAGCTGTTCCCCGACGCCACCCTCGCCGTGCAGCCCGGAGCGGGCCACTACCCCTGGCTCGACGACGCCGACCGCTTCGTCGCGACGACCACGGCCTTCCTGACGCACCCTGCGCGGACGGGACCCCCGGTCTGTGAACGGTTTTCCGCGCGCTGCGGGGACGTCAGGGCCAGTGCGGGTGGTGGCGGTCGATGACGTAGTGGTGGTCGTGGCGCCAGCCGGTGCCCGAGGGGTGGGCGTCGGCCAGGTGGGGGTGGCCGGGCGGCAGGTCCGGGTGGACGTGTTCCAGGCGGTACGGGTCACGGGCGGGCCAGGTCGCGGCCGCGGCCGCGGTGGAACCGAGGGCGACGGCCCCCAGGACCAGGGCGGTCAGCGGCAGGCCCGCCGCCGCGCCGAGCCATCCGGCCAGCGGGTAGGTGAGCAGCCAGCAGCCGTGGGAGAGGGAGAACCGGGCGGCGAAGGCGGCGGGCAGGTCCGCGTCGGCGGTGGAGCGGCGGATCAGGCGGCCCGCCGGGGTCAGGACCGCGGAGCAGGCGGCACCGAGCGCGGCCCAGACCGCGAGGAGCGCGGGCCAGGACCAGGAGCCCGGCGCGGCCCGGGTGACGGCCGCCGCCGCGGCCAGGAGCGCCGGAAGGGCGAAGGCGGCGCGGAGCATCACCGTACGGTCGGTGGCGCGTTGCAGGAGGCGGGGCAGGACCAGCGCGGTCAGGATCGATCCGGCGCCGTACGCGCCCAGGGCGAGCGAGACGGCGCCCGCCGGGCGGCCGAAGTGGCCGCGGACCAGGCTCACGGTGCCGACGAAGACGAGGGCCCCGGCGGCCGCGACGGCCAGGTCGAGGGCCAGCAGGGCGCGCAGTCGGGGAGTGGCCCGGAAGAGGCGGATGCCGAAACCGGCCCGGGTGCGGACGCCGCCGGGCCGTTCGGCCGGGGAGGGCCGGGGGAGCACGGTGGCGACGACGAGCGCGGCCGAGCCGAGGAAGCCGAGGGCGGTGCCGGCGAACAGCCAGTCGTAGGAGACCAGGGTCAGCAGGGCAGCGGCCAGGACCGGACTGAAGAGGCTCTCCAGGTCGTAGGCGAGCCGGGTCATCGACAGGGCCCGGGTGTAGTCGCGTTCGGCGGGCAGGACCTCGGGGACGGTGGCCTGGAAGGTCGGGGTGAAGACCGCCGACGCCGCCTGCAGCAGGAAGACCAGCAGGTGGATCTGCCAGACCTCGGTGACGAACGGAAGGGCCGACGCCACCCCCGCGCGGGTGAGGTCCATCGCCGCCATGAGGGTGCGGCGGGGGATCCGGCCGGCGACCGCTCCGATCAGCGGGGCGATGCCGACGTACGCGATCATCTTGATCGCCAGCGCGGTACCGAGGACCGCCGAGGCGTCGGAGCCCGCGAGGTCGTAGGCGAGCAGGCTCAGCGCGACCGTGGCGAGACCGGTTCCGACCAGGGCGATGACCTGGGCGGTGAACAGGCGGCGATAGGTGCCGTTGCGCAGTACGGACAGCACGGGCGGCCCCGTCCGGTCGGCGGGTCGATGACTCGACGTCAGCGTAGCCAACATGTGCGTACCTGTGCACCTGTTGGCCGCCGTACGGGCAGGGCCCCGGCCGCTCGCCGGGGTCAGTCGTGCGGGGGAAGCGAACGGAGCTGGTGGTCGGCGGCGTTCAGGGCCTCGTCGACCAGCCGCCGCAGGTGCCCGTGACGTACGGCGTACACGACCCGGCGGCCGTCCTTGCGGGTGGTGACCAGCCCGGCGAGGCGGAGCTTGGCGAGGTGCTGGCTGACCGACGGCCGGGCCGCCCCGCACGCCTCGGTGAGGGTGGTGACATCGGCCTCGCCCCGGGCGAGCCGCTCCATCAGCGCCAACCGGGTGCGGTCCGCGAGCAGCGCCAGAACGGACGCGGCGACCTCCAGCCGGTCACCCCGTTCCTGCGGGACCTGTGCACCTGCCAGATCCGTGCCTGCGCTCATGCGCACATCGTAGGGGGGCCACGGCGCAATGCCACGGGCCCCGCCACCCCGGCAGGGGTGACGGGGCCCGTGGGGCGGTGCGGTGGATCAGCCGGCCGCGGGCGCCGGCTGCCGGCCCGTCGCCTGCGCGCCGTCGGCGCGCGCGGCCAGGAGCCGCTGGGCCAGGACGCCGAAGACGACGGCGAACACCACCCACAGGACCAACTGGACGGCCAGCGAGGCGAGCCGGAACTCCCACAGCAGGGCGGCCGGGAAACCGGGCTGGACCGCGTCGCTGTTGTCCGGCAGGAACACGAACGCCAGGGCCGCGGCGACGACGAAGGCGCCGCCCGCGGTCAGCGTCGCGTTCCAGTTGCCCAGGCGCGGTGCCAGCCGTCGCCCGAGGATGATCGCGCCGACGCCGAGCAGCACGCTCAGCAGGATCATCAGGAAGAACAGCGTGGTGCGCTGTCCGATCGTGTCCGGATTGCCCACCGCCGGCGGCGTGGCCGGGTACTTGAGGAACGGCACCAGGTAGACGGTCGCGAAGGCACCGGCCGCGGTGAGCGCCGCCGTGGCCCGCGGGCTGAACCCGCCGACGCGGCCGAGGGCGAACGAGAACGCGAGCGAGGCGATGCCGCCCAGCGCGACCCCGTAGACCAGGACGCCGGTGGCCAGGCCGAAGGTGGACTGCACCGGCCGGCTGACCAGTTCCTCCTCCTCTTCCGCGGCTTCGGCCGGCGCGGCGGCGTCGCCGCCGCCGCCGTGCCCGGCGTGGGCACTCGGGGCGCCCGCCGCGTCCTTGGCGGCCTGGGCCTCCTCCACGGCGATGGAACCCCGGACCGGCGGCTCACCCACCACGTAGGCGACGGCGAAGGCGAACAGCCCGGCGATCAGGCCCGCGAGCATGCCGCGGACCAGGAGACCTCTGACGGTCGAGGCGTGCATGTGCCTGGCCTCTCAGTGGCAGGGGAAGCCGAGCAGGTGACGACCGTCGTGGACCCACTCGTGCACGCCCTCGCCGGCGAACACGGCCGTGGCGCCCTGCTCGGCGCCGACGAAGTACAGGGCGACGAGCATCAGAAGACCGACGAAGAGCGCCCAGGGCAGCACCGCGCGGACAGGCAGCGGAGCGGACAGGGAGCCGGCGGGGGTGGATACGGCAGCGGAAGCGACAGCCTCGGCCATGATGGAACCTCCTCGGGGAACACGCGTCCCATACGGTGGTGCAGGACGACGGCCCTCGGGTCTGACTCGCCGCGGCGCCGCCCCCCAAGGGGTGTCACCGCAGCACACAGTGGCGCGACCATGCCGGATTCACACCGGACTTCCGTCTCGCCGTCGTCGCTATGTGCAAATGTCGCCGTGACGCTACCGTGCTGCGGGCATTCGGCCAAGTGCGTGAGTCGCTGATCACACGCGGGTACGGGCAGGATCCCGCCCCTGACCTGGTCCGGCGCACCGGAAGGCTCCACGGAGCGGTACGGAAGAAAGTGAAAAGACTGCTAGAATCCCGGTGTTGGCCTTCGGCGTGCGTGCCCCGTGTACGCGTCCGGAGGCTTTTTTCATGCCTTCTTCCCTTCCTTTCTCTTCCTCCTCTCCTTCCTCTCCGCCCTCTCCTTCCCCTTCGTCCTCGAAGCCGGCCCCCCAGCGGTCCCTCAAGCCGGCCCCCGCGCCCGCCACCGGCTACCGGGACCTGCTCCGCAACCGGGAGTTCACCGGCCTCTACGTCGGCTTCACCCTGACCGTCGCCGCGAGCACCCTGTCGGGCTTCGCCCTCGGCACCCTCGTCGACCAGCAGACCCGTTCCCCGTTCCTGACGGCCGTGAGCATGTACGGCGCCACCTTCGCCACGGTGCTCGGCGCGCTGACGCTGATGTCGGTCGCGGACGGGAACCGGCCGCGCCGGACCGTCGTCGCGCTCCAGTCCGCCTCGCTGATCGGCGTCTGCGCCCAGGCCGTTCCGGGGCTGCCGCTGGTCGTCCGGTTCGCGCTGCTGCTGATGCTGGGCTTCTTCCAGTCCCTGGGCACCGGCACCCGGCTGGGGCTGCTCGCCGAGATCGTGCCGAACTGCGCCTACGCGCCGGCGCGTTCGCTCATGAACATCACCTCGGGGGGCACGGCGATCCTCGGCTACGCCCTCGGCGCCGTACTGCTGTCGTACCTGAGCCCGTACGGGGTCTTCCTCGTCGCCGCCGCCCTGACCGCCCTCGGTCTCGTCGTGGTGGCGGCCACCGTCCGCGAGCGCTCGGTCCGGCTCACCCGTCGCCCCGGGCTGCGCCGGACCTGGACGACGAACGCCGAGTTGTTCTCCCACCCCGGCCGGCGGGCGCTGCTGCTCAACCTGTGGGTCCCCAACGGCATGGTCGTCGGCTGCGAAGCCCTGTTCATCTCCTACGACCCCGGCCACGCCGGCACCCTCCTGGCCGCCGGATCGGCCGGCATGCTCCTCGGGGACCTGGCCGTCGGCCGGCTGCTCACCGCCGGGCAGCGCCGCCGCCACGCCTTCGCCCTGCGCCTGCTGCTCGCCGTCCCCTTCCTGGTGTTCGCGCTCCACCCGCCCCTCCCGGCCGTCGCGGCGGCGGTGTTCCTCGCCAGTGCCGGGTTCGCGGCGACCCTGCCCCTCCAGGAGCAGCTGCTGGACCTGACCCCCGACCCGGTGCGGGGCCAGGTGCAGGGAGTCGAGTCGGCCGGCCGGATGACCTGGCAGGGCCTCGGCGCCGCGCTCGCCGGCGGCCTGGCCCAGTACCTCGCCCCGGGCGCCGCGATCGCGGTCGTGGCCGCGGTCTCCGTCGCCGTCACCGTCCTCAGCCGGCCGTACGTCGTCCGCGCGGGCGGCCGGTGGGGCGCCGAGCCTCGGCCGCAAATTCGTGCACCTGTTCGGTTCTGGGGTTAGGCTGGGGGCATGCACGCAGTCCAGGGACTTCAGGGCTCCCTCTTCGACCAGGGTGACGAGATCAGGCTCGGCCCCCTGAGCGGCCTGCGACGCACCGAGCTCGGCGCGGGCGCCTGGGTCGATCACCTGCCCGGCTGGCTGAGCGGCGCCGACGCGCTGTTCGAGCGGCTGGCCGCCGACGTACCGTGGCGCGGCGAGCGGCGGCAGATGTACGAGCGCGAGGTGGATGTGCCCCGGCTGCTCGCCTTCTACGGGGAGGGCGAGCCCCTGCCGCACCCCTCACTCACCGAGGCCCGCGAGGCGCTCACCCGCCACTACGCCGCGGAGCTCGGGGAACCCTTCGCCACCGCCGGCCTGTGCCTCTACCGCGACGGCCGGGACAGCGTCGCGTGGCACGGAGACCGAACGGGCCGTTCCTCGACCGAGGACACCATGGTCGCCATCGTCTCCGTCGGCGACCCGCGCGATCTCGCCTTCCGCCCGCGCGGCGGCGGAGCCACCCTGCTGCGGCTGCCCCTGGGGCACGGCGACCTCGTCGTCATGGGTGGCTCCTGCCAGCGCACCATGGAGCACGCGGTCCCCAAGTCGGTCAGGGCGGTCGGACCCCGCATCAGCGTCCAGTTCCGGGCCCGGGGCGTCCGCTGACGGCACGCTCCGCGGCGGGCCGGCTATGTCGCGGCCCCACCGCACACCGTCCCGCCTGACCCTGCCAGGCGTGGATCCGGGTGCGTTCCACCGGCACCGCTGAGCCCGTACGCGCCGCCCCGTACGGCCGGGGCCGCTACCCGACGGCGTCCGGCTCCTTCGCCGTGCGGGCGGCCCGGCCGACCCCGGCGGCCCCGGCCGCCGCGTGCAGCGAGCGCAGCGCCAGCAGCAGCACGCCGATGTCGTCCAGGTACACCGGGTCCGGGATCAGGTCCACGGGCGAGACGGTGTAGATCACGGCGGCCCAGAACAGGGCCTTGTCGCGCAACGGGATCCCCGCGTCGACCAGCAGCCGCCGCGCCTTGAAGACCCGTACGAGCAGCACGGCCGCGGCGATCGCGAGCCCCACCGCGATGACCGTGGCCAAGGTGAGCCAGACCTTTCCGTCCATGGCGCGCCTATACCCCGAAACCGTCACTCGCTACCGAACGACGGCCGGATCCGCTCAGGCGCCCTGCTCGCGCAGCCGGCGGCCGACTTCGCCCAGCCCCTCGGCGAGGGCGTCGAGCTGGCCGGGGGTCAGGACGTCGACGAGGATCTCGCGGACCGTCGCCACGTGTCCCGGCGCGGCCTGTTCGAGCTTGGCGCTGCCCGCGTCGGTGAGGACGGCGAAGACGCCGCGCACGTCGGAGGGGCAGCTGCGGCGGCGGACCAGTCCGGCCTTCTCCATCTGGGTGACCTGGTAGGTGAGCCCGCTCTTGGAGTTGATCAGGCCGTTGGCGAGCTCGGTCATCCGCAGCTCGCGCCCGGGCGCCGCGGCGAGCCGCACGAGGATCTCGTACTGGGGGTGCGAGAGCCCGGCCTCGTCCTTGAGCTGTTGGTCGAGACGGCGGTTCACCAGGGCCGACGCGGCCAGGAAGCCGCTCCAGGCCCGCATCTCGCGGTCGTCCAGCCATCTCGGTTCTGCCATGCCGCCAGCCTACACGGGTTGTTCCAATTTGAATCAATGGTTAGGGTCGACCCCCAGCGGTTCGAATTTGAACAACTCCTGCCCGTTCCGCCGGGCCGCCCGACCGTAAGGACCCCCCATGACCAGCCCCTTCGTCACCACGACGAAGCCGCAGGCCGCCGCACCGGCCGCGCGCCCCCAGACCGTCACCGTCTCCACGCCCGGCCACGACACCGGCCTGCTGCTCCTGCGCCTCGTCCTCGGCCTGACAATGGCGGCGCACGGCACGCAGAAGCTCTTCGGCTGGTTCGAGGGCGGCGGCATCAGCGGTACCGGCCAGTTCTTCACCGCCAGCGGCTACCCCGCCGGCGACGCCATGGCCGTCCTCGCCGGGCTGACCGAGACCCTGGGCGGCCTCGGCCTCGCCCTCGGCCTGCTCACCCCGCTCGCCGGCGCCGCGATCGTCGGCACCCTCATCAACGCCATCGCCGTCCACGGCGCCGGCGCCTTCTTCGCCCCCAAGGGCATCGAGTACGAACTGCTGCTGACCGCGGGCGCCGCCGCCCTCGCCCTCACCGGCCCCGGCCGTTACGCCGTCGACCGCTTCCTGCCCGTCCTGCGCGGCCACCGCCTGGCCCACGGCGCCCTCGCCGTCGCCCTCGGCGTGCTCCTCGCCGCCGCGCTGCTCCTCGTACGCGACTAGCTCCGTGCGAGCGCCATGACGTCCCAGAATTGCTGGAAGCGGCCCCGTAAGCCGAAGTCCATCAAGGCGAGGAAGGCGGAGTTGGCCAAGCAGCGCAAGCGCCTCAAGGCGGCCGGTGTACGCCGGTTCTACGGCGCCCAGGCGCGCCGGCCTCGTTAGGTGTCGGCCGGCAGGCGCATCGTCAGGTTCGCCGCGCAGCCTTCGAGTGGCTCCTTGAGTGGCACCAGCCTGAGGCCCGCGAGACGATGACAATTGAGGGTTCAAAGCACTCGCCTGGGGGTTCAGAGCACTCGACGCTTTGGAGCATTGCCATGAACACCAAAGCCGGCTGTGGGCCGCAGAGCGACCCCGAGTTCTTCGACGCACTCAACAGACTCTTCGCTCAGTACCCCGAAGCCGCCAGCAAGTACGCGGTCAAATGCATGACGATGGAAGTCGACGTCTTGAAGATCGACTTCAGCAAGCAAGTAGGCGTGGCCCACATCGAAGACGGACGCGTCATCACGGAATACGTCGATCGATCCCCCGCGCGCAGCGGCGATTGCTGCGGGTGGTGGCACGGAGAATGCATCTTGGAGTGTGACCCCTGGCCTCAGATGTGAACCCGCCAGGTGTGCCATCAGCCAGGTTTTGCTCGTGCGGTGCAAGGAGCCGATCACTTTGCCGGTGGCGACCTCGAGGGCGGCGAAGAGGGTGGTCGTGCCGGTCACCAGAGGACGGGTTGCCAGCGGTCCAGGGCCTGGATCTGCGACTTCTCGCGTGTTCGGGACAACCGTCTGGCGGCGGCCTCACTCGTTTGCCTGGACGTGTCAACGAGTCAACGTGGCAGCCTGCTGATAGCAATGGGTCAGTGTCGTGACCGGAGAAGGGGCTATCTGTGTCCAACAATCAGCAGCAGAAATTTTACGTCCAAGTCAAAGAAGCCGCGATCATCCCGGATGAAGCGGCTGTACGTGAGTTCTGGTCGCAGTTCAGCGCCGCACTCGAAACAGATGCTCAACTCAAGGCCCGATTCGAGGACGACCCCGGTCTCGTCCTTGGGGAACGAGGGCTGGCGTTGGATGTTCAGCGAGAGCTCCTGCTGGCGGCCGGTGTCGCCGGTGCGAGCGCCGACTGTTACATCACCTGCGTCATCACCACCATTGTGGTGCAATAGTTCGTCGACTCGGGCTGACGGGACTTGGGGTGCGGGAACGCGTGGACGCAAGGGCGTCAGGAGGCCACGTCGCGCTGGTGGGCGTTTGGGATCCGGTTTCGGATGCCCAGGCTGAATTCTTTCGGGATACGGTGTCGGACGCTCAGGTGAAGGGGTTGAGCGTCCTGGTGGTCACTTTGGACCCCGATCCCGTGGCCGTCTTTCGGGGCCCGCACGTTCGTCCGCCGTTCCAGGATGTCGAGTACCGTTTGTGGTTCCAAGCGCAGTGCGGTGTGCAGAGCCGTTTGGTGGTCAGCCTGAGCCGTTGGGAAGTCGAGCAAGAAGGGGCTTCGCTGATTCTGAACGGGCTTCGCCGCCACGTGACGATCGACGAATTCCTGTTGAGGAAAGGACAGTCTCTCGGCCGAGGAATTCGCGGCGGCGCTTCCACCATTCACAGGTACTGCGATCGGCTCGGGATCCGTGTCACCGTCACCGACCGGTACAGGGCTCCGGTTCGCGTCAACGACGCCCGCGACCATCTGTGCAGGGGCGAACTTTCGCCGGCCCGCGAACTGCTGTCCCAGGACTTTTACTGCGCGCGGCCCGAGTCGGCGGAGCGGACCATGTCGTGGCCGCCCGGAACCTACAAGGCGCTGCCCCTCGACGTGCCCATGCGGCACCAGGCGGCGGATTCCGCACCGATCGAGCTGCCTTTGACGCCCTGTCGCGGAGGCAGTCGCCTGCGGTGGCCGGACGGTTCGCCGCCCTGGTTGGCGTTCGTATCCGGCCCTGGTGATCGCCCTCACGTGCCCGAAGGGCAGCCGACGAGGGGCGGGCCATGACCGGTGCCTTGACCGGTGAAAGCCTCCACGTTCAGTACGCGTCCGCCCTTGAGGCGTTCACGGCTCGGCTTGCACCGGGGTGGCGCGCCAGCGTACGGCGCGACGGCGCGATCTCATGGCAAGTATGCGAATCCGGCGATGAGTTGCCTGGTCAGGGATGGAAGCTGCACGTCGCCGCAGCACCCACCGATGCCCTCGACCTGCTCGAAGTCGTACTCCCCGAGCTGGTGAAGTCCGGGGCGACGTTCAAACTTGCCGCTGACGTCGACACGATGATCCGGATCAACGCCGGGCTCGCAGGGGCGTCCCAGGTCGGCAAGATCGTCACCGTATATCCGGCTGCCAAGGACACGCTGCCCGGGCTCATCGATCGTCTGGACAGGCTGTGGCGTCCCGACCGCGCACCAGCGATCACTTCTGATCTGCCGGTGGGATCGGGCGGCGCCCTGTTCATCCGGTACGGAGCCTTTCAGGCCACCAGCGTTGTCACCGACTCCGTAGGAGTTCCCCGCACGGCCCTTCGAGCCCCGGATGGGACGCTGTTCCCGGACCTGCGCGACACCAAGGGCCGGCAGCCGGACTGGGCTGTCCCTCCTGTTCCCCCGGTCGCACTGAGCAGCAGGGCCAATGCGAGTGCCCCGATCGTGATCGATGGCGCCGCATTCCTCCCGATGAAGGTTCTGGCAGCGAGCCTGCTCGGGCACGTGGCGCTCGCGCTGAGAATCTCCGACCGCCGTCTGGTGATCATCCGGCACCGGGTACGAGGGGTCGAAAGCGACGACCTCGGCAACGATGCGAGGACCCGGCTCGACAACGAGAAGCGAGCGCTGCTTCACCTGGAGGGCTCGCGCATCGCTCCGGAGGTTGTGGCCCACGATCTGCCGGGCGGGAATCTCGTCGTCTCCGATGCGGGAGGGATCCGTCCGGAACACCTCCCCGCTCAGGACCGCCTCAAGCATCTGCCCGAACTCGCCGTGACAGTCGCCGAGTTGCATGCACGAGGCATCGTGCACCGGGACCTGAAGCTGTCCAACGTGCGTATCGGACCTGACGGTCTGCGCCTCGTTGACCTCGAACTCGCCGCGCTGATCGGGACGGAACACCCGGTACCTGCCGGCACGCCGGGATATGTACCTCCGGAAGGGCAGCACGCCGTCGCCGACCCGTCGTATGACGTCTACGGTCTCGGATCCTGTGTGACCCATGCGGTCACGGGGCATTGCCCGGGCCATCTCCCGCCGCAGAACAACGCCGGCCGCCAGCTTGGCCTCTTGCGGCAGCACATGCGACCGACGGCCGCCTCGATCGTGAAGGCGTGCCACGAGCCTGATCCACTGAGGAGACCCACTGCGCAGCAGGTGGCGGAGCGGCTGCGAACAGCGCTTCCGGCCATGCGCGCCGAGTCCTCGGCCGACCTCGACACACGCCACGACGTATTCGACCGGCGCTGGGCATGCAGCGCGGCAATGAGTGCCGGGACCGCAACCCGACAGTTCACGGTCGCCCGGGGCGGCGCCCAGCACTGGCGCAACGCACACCTTCTCGCCGCATACGACTGCGAGGGTCTGAACCTGGGAGCCGCCGGGATCATCATCGCGCTGGCGACGCTCGACGCCGCGCTGGGTACCCAGCACTTCACCGACGACATCGCGCTCGCGGCCGAATGGCTCGCGGCGCGGCCACCGCTGACGCAGGCGCAGGGCTTCTTCACCGGCAACAGCGGTGTGTCGGTGGCACTGGCGGTGGCGGGGGAGCGCCTGTGCCGAGCCGACCTGATCGCCTCTGCACGGCGGCGCTTCGAGCATGCGGCCAACAGCCGCATCCCCGACTACGACCTGTTCTCGGGAGCGGCCGGGATCGTATGGGCAGGCAGCCTGCTCGACGCCGTTCTCGGCTCGTCCTGGGGACGCAGCCTCGCCGAACAGCAGGTGATGAGGGTCCGGGCCGGCGCCCGGCTGGTCGACGGACTGGTCGGTTGGCTCCCCAACCCGGAGTTCGATCCGTCCGGTCGGGTATACGTCGGGGCCGCACATGGCACAGCGGGTGTGGGGATGGCCCTCGCGGTGTGGGGAAGGTCCACAGGCTGCACGGCGACGAGGGATCTCGCCGACGAGGCGTTGGGCAGTATCCCCGATCACGGGCTGACGGCCGACAAGGCCAACATTCTGACGACGACCTCGGGCGATATCAGCGCGGCGCATCACTGGTGCCACGGGGTGGCGGGCTTCCTGTGGTGTCTTCTTCAGGCTTCCCCCGATCCTGGGATCGCGGTTGACGCCGCCCGGCAGCTGGCGGCCACGGCGTTCGACCGTGCCACGCCGGTTCTGGACAATCCCACGATGTGCCATGGCCTGGCCGGGGTGATGGAGACGTGGCGCATGCTCGGGGCGCTGCCGGAGCACTCCGGCCGGGCCCGCCGTCGTCTCGCTCAGACCACCAATGCCTTGAGACTGCTGCACCGCGCGCAGGGTGGAGCCACGGTGTGGTCGTCCGAGAACCCCTCGGTCGTCACCCCCGACCTGTGGGTGGGTTTCATGGGCCCGGCCACCCAGCTCGCCCTCGCCAGTGCAGGCTCAGCTTTTGCGGTGCTCTCGCCGCAGTGGCTGCGGCGCTGCGCGGCGCCCGCGCTTCCCGGAAGCCGGGTGGCCAGGCGCATCAGCGGACAGCCAAGGCAGGAAGGGGAGTGACCATGCCCATCGAGGTCGATCTCCGCGCCCCGGACGCGTATCTGACCTTTACGCTCCGTCAAGAGGATCTGCCCCTGGGGGCGCAACCGGACGTCGGCAGTCTCGTCGAGCGAGCGCTTACGGTCGCCCAGGTCACGGCCGTGATCTTCGGCGCCCAACCTTCGCAGCCGGTGGAGTTCAGCCCCCTGCCGGCGCCGCCACCCAACCGGGCGGGGGCGACGACGATCCAGCTCGAACAGCAGTGGCGCGGGCTGCCCGTCTTCCAGGCCGGCCAGTCGGTTCGGTTCTCGTCGGCAGGGGAAGCGCAGGGCACCCGGGCCCGGCTGGTGGGCCAGGAGAGCCCACCCGAGGTGTCCGTAGAGGTCACGGCCGAGGCAGCGGTTCACCACGCCATCCGCCATGTGTCGGGTGCTGACGAGGAGGGGGCCGGCGCGGGGGATCAGCTGGGCCCGCCTCGGTCTGCTGCGCCCGCGGACGGGACGTGGTACCAGCCGGAAGTCCTGGCACGTTTCACGCATCTGGCTAGCCAGCCGACCGTTTTGAAACTACAAGGGGTCGACGAGCCCGTCACCGCCTGCCTCGTCTGGTTCCCCCGCGTGAAGGAACTTCGGGCGGCCTGGGACATCACGATCGGGCTCTCAGAGGTGGAGGGCGCGTTCCGTGTCGTGGTAGACGGCCGTGGGGGAGACATTCTGTACTGCGTGCAGCTGGTACCGGGGGCCGTCTGCGAGGGAAATGTCTTCCGAAGCGATCCGGCCACGTCGAGAACGGTCGTGCCCTTTCCCCTCGAATGGCCGGCCTACGGACTCGGGACGCCTCCCGGTCTGCCTCCTTCGCCTCCCCCCTGGGTGGTTGACCAACAGACTGCCGGATATACGTCGGTGGCACGGGTCGGCGCGAGCGGCCCATCCATCTCAGGCGACAGCGTCGACGGTGGCGTGATCTTCAACCCTGCGGATCCCCAGGGTGTCGATCAAATGGTCCTCAACGCGTTCTACGGCACGTGTTTCATGCATGACCTCACATACCTGCTGGGGTTCCGCGAGCCGAACGGGAGCTACCAGGACGGTGTGGTGAGTGCCACCGGACTTCCTTCCGGGCCGGTGAAGGTGGAAGTCCGCCCGCAGCCCGTCATGGGCACGGCGCACTGGTGGCCCCTGGGCAGTATCCCGACCATGCGCCTGGGCCCCAAGCAGGACACCAGCCGGCATACCGCACTCGACATGACCATCGTCTTCCACGAGTACATGCACGGAGTGAGCTCTCGGCTGGTCGGCGGCGGATCGACCCGCACCCCGCTACTGGAAGCCCAAAGCAGCGGCATGGGCGAAGGCTGGGGCGACTACGTCGCGTGCACGGTCCTGGGCACGCCGCTCATCGGACAGTGGCTCGCCAACGACGACAGGGGTTTGCGGCGGTTCCCGTATGACGAGCAGTTCCCCACGGATCAGATCAACTTCGCCACGCTGAGCGCTCTGTCCACCTACGAGATCGGAAGCCTCTGGTGTGCCGCCCTGCTGGAGATGAACCGCAGGATCGGGGCGAACCTCGGCCTCCAACTGGTCATCGAGTCGATGAAGGGCCTGTCCGCCAACCCGAGCCTCCTGGATGGCCGCGACGAGCTCCTCCTCACACTTGATGACCTACGGGACAGCGGCGCCCTCCCTGTCTCAGGGCATGCGTCGGCCAAAACGGGAATCTGGGCGGCATTCGCGGCATTCGGGATGGGCGTCGGCGCCAGCACACAAGGCCCCTTCAAATTCGGAGCGGTGGCCGACAACTCCGTGCCGTGATGGTGCCGCCGGGCACGTAGCAGCGCGACGGGAGCCCAGAGCCTGACGTAGCGCGCACGGGGGTGTCCGGGGCCCGAGCTGATTGACCCCGGGCATTCACGGGAAGAGCGCACCAATGACACAACCCATCGAAGACTACGCACTCATCGGCGACCTGATGACCAGCGGACTGGTCGGCCGTGACGGGTCCATCGACTGGCTGTGCCTGCCCCGCTTCGACTCGGCCGCCTGCTTCGCCAAGCTCCTCGGCGACGAGGAGAACGGCCACTGGCGCATCGCCCCCGTCGACGCCGAAGACGGTGAACCGTGCACCCGCCGGGCCTACGTCGACGGCACGCTCGTCCTGGAGTCGTACTGGGTCACCGACACCGGCACCGTCAAGGTCACCGACTTCATGCCGCAGCGCGACCGGGCCCCCGACGTGGTCCGCATCGTCGAGGGCGTCAGCGGGACCGTCCGCATGCACAGCACCCTGCGCCTGCGCTTCGACTACGGGAACGTCGTCCCCTGGGTGCGCCGGGTCGAGGACGACCGGGTCGCCATCGCCGGACCGGACGCCGTCTGGTTCCGCAGCGACCCCCCGGTCCGCACCTGGGGCGAGGCCAACAGCACCCGCTCCCAGTTCCCGGTCTCCGCAGGCCGGCGCGTGGCCTTCGTCCTCACCTGGCACCCCTCGCACGAACCGTGCCCCGATCCCTGCGACCCCTTCGACTCCCTGGAGCAGAGCGTCGCGGACTGGCGCGAGTGGAGCTCGCAGTGCCGCTACGAGGGCCCCTACAAGGAGGCCGTGAACCGCTCCCTGATCACCCTCAAGGCCCTCACCTACGTGCCGACCGGCGGCATCGTCGCCGCCTCCACCACCTCCCTCCCCGAGGAACTCGGCGGCGTCCGCAACTGGGACTACCGCTACTGCTGGCTGCGCGACTCCACCCTCACCCTCGGCTCCCTCCTCGCCACCGGCTACCTCGACGAGGCCCGTGCCTGGCGCGCGTGGCTGCTGCGCGCGGCTGCCGGCGACCCCGCCGACCTGCAGATCATGTACGGGATCGGCGGCGAGCGGCGGATCCCGGAGAGCGAACTGCCGTGGCTGGGCGGCTACGCCTCCTCCGCCCCGGTCCGGGTCGGCAACGCGGCCGTGGACCAGCTCCAGCTCGACGTGTACGGGGAGGTCATCGACTCCCTCCACGTGGCCAGGTCCGCCGGACTGCCCTCCGAGCACCACGCCTGGCGGATCCAGCTCGCGCTCCTCGACTTCCTGGAGCGCAACTGGCAGCGGCCGGACGAGGGCCTGTGGGAAGTCCGCGGCCCGCGCCGCCACTTCGTCCACTCCAAGGTGATGGCGTGGGTCGCCGCCGACAGGGCCGTACAGGCCCTGGAGCGCGATCCCTCGCTGCCCGGGGACGTGGAACGCTGGCGCGCCATGCGGGACGCGGTGCACCTCGACGTGTGCACCAAGGGCTACGACCCCGTGCGGGGCACCTTCACCCAGTACTACGGCTCCACCGAGCTCGACGCGGCGACCCTGCTCATCCCCAGGACCGGATTCCTCCCGCCCGACGACCCGCGGGTCATCGGCACGGTCGACGCCGTGCGGACGGAGCTGGGCCGCAGCGGACTGGTCCGCCGCTACACCACCGAGGGCCCCGCCGTCGACGGACTGCCCGGCGACGAAGGAGCCTTCCTGGCCTGCTCGTTCTGGCTGGCCGACGCCCTGCACATGACGGGCCGGGAGGAGGAGGCCCGCGCCCTGTTCGAGCGGCTGCTGGCCGTGCGCAACGACGTGGGACTGCTCGCGGAGGAGTACGACCCCCATGCGGGACGCCAACTCGGCAACTTCCCGCAGGCGTTCAGCCACGTCGGGCTGGTGAACACCGCGCTGATCCTGGCGGGCGGCACGGAGGGGTCCACGGGCCGGCCGACGAACGCCGGCTGACGAACGCCTGACGGTCCTGCGGGCCCTGCGGTCCTACGCGTCCTCGCCCCTGCGGGACGCCAGCAGCAAGGCGATGTCGTCCGGCCGGTCCGCGGTGCCGTCCGCCTCGCCGACCAGCCGGTCGGCGGTCTCGGTCAGCGGGGACGGCCGGGCCGCCGCCAAGGCCAACCGCAGCCGCTCGACGCCGTCGTCGATGTCCGTGCCCGGCGCCTCCACCAGCCCGTCCGTGTAGAGGGCGAGCACCGCGCCCGTCTCCAGACGCAGTTCCGTGACCGGGTACGAGGCGTCCGGGTCGACGCCGAGCACCACCCCGCCCGCCAGGTCCAGCACCTCGGTCCGGCCGTCGGGGTGGCGCAACAGCGGCTGGGGGTGCCCGGCCCGTACCGCCCGCACGGCGCCCGATGCCGGGTCCAGCAGCACGTAGCAGCAACTGGCGAACTGGCCCGGATCCAGGTCGATGAGCAGCTGGTTGGTGCCCCGCATCACTTGCTCCGGCGTACTGCCGCTGAGCGCGAAGGCCCGTACGGCGCTGCGGAGCTGCCCCATGGTCGCCGCGGCCGCCACCCCGTGGCCCTGGACGTCCCCGATGGCGAGGGCCAGTGGGCCGCGCCCCGTCTCGATGACGTCGTACCAGTCGCCGCCGACGTCCATGCCCGCGGTGCCCGGCAGATAGCGGCCGACCGTCTCCACGTTCTCGCGCACCGGCAGCCGGTGCGGCAGCAGGGCCGCCTGGAGCCCGCGCGCCAGGGCGGCCTCGCTGTCGTAGCGCCGGGCCCGCGCCAGGGCCTGGGCGATCAGGCCGGCCAGCGCCGTGAGGACCGTACGCTCCTCCGAGCTGAAGCCACGGGGCGAGTCGAAGCCCAGGATGCACGAGCCGACCGGCCGGCCGGAGGCGATCAGCGGCAGGAAGGCGCGGGCCCCGACGTCGGCGTCGAGCGGAATGCCGGGATAGGCGGCGGCGAGATGCTCCATCGACTCGAAGAACATCGGCCGGCCCGTGGTCAGCGTCTCCACACCCGGCAGCCGCACATCGAGCGAGACCCCGTCGAACCGGTTGAGGAAGCCCCGCGGGAAACCGGTCTCCCAGGCGAGGTACAGGTGCCGTTCGTCGAGGAGGTAGATCGCCAGCTGGCGGCCGCCGAAGGCCGGCAGCAGCTCCTCGGTGACCACCGCCGACACCTGCCGGGCCGTGACCGCCTCCGACAGCGCGATGGCGAGGGCCACCGGCCGGTACAGCGCGGAGGCCTGGTCGACGGGGGAACCCAGATCCGCGGCGGGCTCGGCCACCGACGTGGGCGCGTAGACGGGCTTGTCGAGGCGGGCGATGGTCAGGGTTACGCCGTCGGGGGCGGGGCTCAGGTCCACCGACAGCCACTCCCCGGGCGGGTGGCGGCCGCGACGGGCCGGGAAGTGGGCCGGCTCGCCGGACATGAAGACGGCCCGGAAGTGGTCGTCGTAGGCGTGGTGCCCCAGCCACGGAAGGGCCTCCCACAGCACCTTCCCGTACAGCTGAGGGCCGGTGAGGCCGAGCAGTTCCTCGGCCGCCGTGTTGACGAATCCGATCCGGCCCTGCCGGTCCAGCGAGAGCACCGCCAGCCGGAGCCGGTCGAGGGCCGCGCGGGCACCCGCAGGCCCGGTGTCGGGCGGCGGCGTCGGTACCGCCACCGGGTCGCCCTCCCACGCCACCGGTGCGCCGCCCGCCGCGAGCTCCGCGAGCTCCTGGGCCAGCCGGTCCGCGGCCTCCCGCAACCGTTCGCGGTCGGCGGCCCCGACGGGGGTGCCGGGGGTCGCCGGGCGCAGTACCAGCAGCACGCCGAACCGCTGCGTCCCGGCGGTCACCGGCTCGTACAGCGAGGCGAAGGGGAACGGCAGGCTGGCCACCATCTGCGGAAAGCGGCCCACGGCCGACTCCGCGTCGGCCAAGTAGACGGACTGCCCGCTGCGGTAGGCCTCGGCGGGCGGGTACGGGCGGTTCACCTGGATCCGCCACCACGGGCGGAACAGCGGCAGCGGCAGACCCAGGAACACCGCGAGCAGCAGGATCCCGGCGGTCGGCGAGCGCATGTACACGCCGCCCGCGTACCCGCCCACGGCCTGCACGGCGCCCACGGTCGCCCGGGCGAGTGCCTGAGCCACGGCATCGGGGGGCGGGACGCCGCCGCCGTCCGCTCTCGCGATCACACAGTCAGGATGCGCCCTCGGCGGCGGCCACTGCATCCCGGCCGCGCCCGCGCCGTCCCGCCCGGTACCAGGTCACCACCGCGGCCGACGCGCACAGCAGCACCACGGCCACCGTTCGCAGCGCGGCCCCCATCGCGTCGGTGAAGGCGGCGACCTGAGCCGGATCCTGCGGGTTCCCGTGGAAGCGCGACGCCAGCACGGTGCCGACCACCGCCACGCCGAGGGCGGCGCCGATCTCCCGGGCCGCCGTGTTCAGCCCGGAGCCGAGCCCCGCCTGGTGGGAGGGCAGCTCGGCGACCACGGTCAGCGTCAGCGAGGGCGCGGCCAGGCCCGTGCCCACGGACAGCACCAGCAGGTAGAGCGCGTACAGGGCGTACGGGGTGCCCGCGTCGACGGTGGAGACCAGCAGCAGCCCCGCCCCGATCAGGCCGAGCCCGGCGCCGACCGGCAGCCGCGGCCCGATCCGTTCCTGGAGCCGGGCGCCGAACCGGGGCACCAGCGCCATGCCGACGGTGAGCGGGACGATCGCGAAGCCGGTCTGGGCGGGGGAGAAGCCCTTGGCGTACTGGAGGTACTGGGCATTGACGAAGAACAGGGCGAAGAGCCCGAAGAAGGCGGTTCCGATGCCGAGCGTCCCGGCCCGCAGCCTGCGCGAGCCGAAGATCCGCGGGTCCAGCAGCGGGCGGGCGGCGCGCAGCGCATGGCCGGTGAACGCGGCGAGCAGCACCGCACCCAGGCCGAAGGCGGCCACCACCTGCACCGAGGCCCAGCCGTACGCGGGCCCCTCGATGATCCCGTAGACCACCGCGAGCAGCGCGGCCGCGAGCAGCGCCGCCCCGAGCGGGTCGACGGCGGCGGTGGGCTGGGACGGGGTACGGGGCACCGCGCGGGCGACCGCGAGCGCGAGCAGCGCACCGAGCGGGACCACGGCCCAGAACAGGGCCCGCCAGGTCAGGTACTCCCCGGCCAGGCCACCGCCGACGTTGCCCGCCAGGCCCCCGAGGCCCGCGGACAGCGTCCAGGTGGCCAGGGCGCGGCCGCGGCGCTCGGGCGTGGTGAGGTGGACGAGGACGGACATGGTGGCGGGCATGATCAGGGCCGCGCCCGCTCCGCACACAGCGCGCCCGGCGATCAGCACGGCCGGGTCCTGGGCGAGCGCGCTCGTGGCCCCGCCTACCGCGAACAGGCCGAGCCCGGCCAGCAGCGCGCCCTTGCGGCCGTAGCGGTCGCCGAGCGCCCCGGCGGGGATCAGCAGCGCGGCGAAGACGATCACGTACGCGTCCACGGACCACAGCAGCTCGCCGGGATCCGGATGCAGCTCGGAAGCGGCGAGCTGGGGGATCAGCAGGTTGACGGCGGCGACCATCCCCTGGGCGACCAGCACGCAGGCGCACAGGACGAGCAGGGCGGGCCGGGTGAGTGGGGGCGCGGGAACGGCGGGACCCTGCTTGACGGCATGGCGGAGCACGGCTCCTCCTCGGAGTCGGTGACGGTACGGCGGCAGGAAAAGCGAAGGAGGTAAGGAAGGAAGGAAGGGCGGCCGGCAGCGGCTTCGCCCTCGGATCACCGTAGAGTTGGGCCGACCTGCTTTCCAGTGCAAGTTGTGCAAGGGACGTATGCGTGTGACGCAATCCGGGCTGGACCTGAATCTCCTCGTCGCCCTGGACGTCCTCCTGGAGGAGGCGAGCGTGTCCCGGGCGGCGGCACGCATGCACCTGTCCGAGCCCGCCATGAGCCGCACCCTCGGCCGGATCCGCAAGGCCCTCGGCGACCCGGTCCTGGTCCGGGCCGGCCGGGTGATGGTGCCCACCCCGCACGCGCTCGCCGTACAGGGGGAGGTCCGCGCCGTCGTCGAACGCGCCCGTGCCCTCTTCCTCACCGGGTCCGAGGTGGACCTGCGCACCCTCACCCGCACCTTCACCGTGCTGGCCAACGACGCCTTCACCGCCGTCTACGGGGCCACGCTCTTCAACCGGATGACCCGCGAGGCGCCCGGGGTGCGGCTGCGGTTCCTGCCGGAGAGCCACGTGGACGTCCCCGCGCTGCGCGAAGGCGTCGCCGACCTGGAACTCGGCGTCGTCGACACCCGTTCCCCCGAAGTGCGCGTCGAGCACCTCTCGGACGAGCGCATGCTGGGCGTCGTACGCCGCGGGCACCCGCTCCTCCGCGGCCGCCTCACGGTGCGCCGGTTCGCCGCGGCCGAGCACCTGACCGCCTCCCGGCGCGGCCGCCTCGAAGGCCCGGTGGACGCCGCCCTCGCCGGCCAGGGGCTGACCCGGCGCGTGGTGGGCAGCGTGGGCACCTTCCCCGCCTCCCTGTTCGTCCTGCGCGAGAGCGACCTCATCGGACTGCTGACCAGCCAGGTCGCACCGCTCGCCGCAGCGCTGGGACTGGAGACCTTCGAGATACCGCTCGACCTGCCGCCCCTGCCCTTCGGCATGGCCTGGCACCCGCGCCACGACGCCGACCCGGCACACGCCTGGCTGCGCGCCTGCGCCCGCGAGCTGGTCCCGCCACCGGAGCGGGAGCCGCCGCGATAGGCCGACCGCTTCCCTCGTCCGGGGGACGTACGGGTGTGCGGCCCGGCCCCCGGACGCGCCGCGGGGGACGATACGCACCCGTCCCACCTGCGGCAGGCCCCCGGAAGGCAGAGCATGCGGTTCCAGTACGACACCATCGGCGAGCGCTACGCGGAGTCGAAGACCACGGCGGCGTTCTCGGCGGCCGACACCTACACCCTGCACGGAGCCCTCGACGCGCTCGGCGGGGTACGCGGGCTCGACGCCCTCGACCTGGCCTGCGGATACGGCTACAACACCCGGCTCCTGGCCCGCGGCGGCGCCCGCCGGACCGTCGGCGTGGACGTCTCGGAGGAGATGATCCGGCTGGCCCGCGAGCACGAGGCCACGAAGGACCGCGCGGACGTCGAGTACCACGTCGCCGACGCCGCCGGCCTTCCCCAACTCGGCCCCTTCGACCTCGCCACCGCCGCGTACGTCTTCAGCTACGCGCCCGACCGCAGGTCCCTGCACGCGATGTTCCGGTCCGTCCGCGCCAACCTGCGCGACGGCGGGCGGCTGCTGGCCATCGTGCCCAACGCGGGGGCGTTCCCGCGCGTGGACTGGTCGCCGTACGGGGTCCGCATCATCGACCGGATCCCGGACGGCGACGCGCCCCTGCTGAAGGCGCACTTCCTGACCGAGCCGCCGGTGCCCTTCGAGTTCCGCGAGTGGGCCCACGCCGACCTCGCCGAAGCGGCCGTCGAGGCCGGCTTCGTCACCGTCGGCTGGCAGCCCAACCGCACCCCGCCCGCCGACTCCCTGCGCGACGAGGCGTACTGGACGGGGTACCGCGCCTGGCCGATCAGCTCACTGATGACCTGCACCGCGTAGGGCACCTCGGCTGACGGACGGGCCATGACCGACAGGTCACAGCTCCGCCGTCGCCCTGATCAGCTCGACGATCCGGTCGCGCGCCGCCCGCCCCTCCGGCACCGGAAGCAGCGGGTAGCTGTGCGGCAGCCCGACGGCCTCGTGGAACTCCACCTCGGCCCCCTCCGCGCGCGCCCGGCGCAGCAGCTCCCTGCTGTCCGTGGTCAGCACGTCCCGGGTCCCGGTGAACACCGTCAGCGGAGCCAGGCCCGCGAAGCTCCCGTGCAGCGGACTCACGCGGGGATCGTCGGCCGCCAGGGTCCCCGCGTACAGCCGGCCGGCCTCCCGCAGCCCCGAACGCGCCAGCATCGGATCGGCCGCCTCGATCGCCGCCTGGTCCGGATGGCTCATGGTCACGTCCAGCCAGGGCGAGATCAGCACGATCCGGGAGGGCTGCGCCCCGGTGCGGTCGCGCAGCCGCTGCGCGGCCGCCAGCGCCAGCCCGGCCCCCGCCGAGTCCCCGATGAGCACCGTCCCGCCGCCACCGCCGCCCGCGATCAGGCCGCTGAGCAGGTCGGCGGCGACCGGGACGGTCCGGTCGGCGGTACCGCGCGGAGCGAGGACGTACGCCGGTACGACGACCCGCGCCCGCGCCTGCGCGACCAGGGTCCGGATCAGCGCCCAGTGCGGGCGGACCAGTTCGTTGATGTACCCGCCGCCGTGCACGTACAGCACCTGCGCCGCGGGCTCCCTCCCGAGCGGGGAGACGTCGTACACCGGCCAGGCTCCGACGAAGGTCCGCGAGATGTCGGCGACCCGGCCCAGCGAACGCGGCGGCAGATGCGATGCGGGCCGGCGGGCGGACTCCGCCACCCGGGTCCGTACCGCCTCGGCGCTCGCGAACCGTCTTCGGCGTCCCGCCGCGATCAGCGCCGCCGACAGCGCCCTGCTGCGCAGACTCGGCACGCCCCTCACCTCCCCTTTTCCCCACGCCGTCGCCGGCGCGAGCCCCTTCCCCGTCACGGGAGGAGCATAGGCGTGAAGCTGCGCTGTCGACCCGCTTAAGAAAGTCTCGATGGACTGATCACCGCGCCGATCGGCAGATTGGTGCACGTCACCGCCGCCGTTCGGGGCCGTTTGCCCGAGGCGCCCCCTTCCGCATGCCTGGAGCCACCCCATGAAGGCACTCGTCAAGCACAAGGCCGAGCCCGGACTGTGGCTGATGGACGTCCCCGAGCCCGAGTACGGCCCCGGCGACGTGCTGATCAAGGTGCTGCGCACCGGCATCTGCGGAACCGACCTCCACATCCGGGCCTGGGACGGCTGGGCGCAGGGCGCGGTCAAGACCCCGCTCGTCCTCGGTCACGAGTTCGTCGGCGAGGTCGCGGCGCTCGGCGCGGACGTCCGCGACATCGAGGTCGGCGCGCTCGTCAGCGGCGAGGGTCACCTGGTGTGCGGCAAGTGCCGCAACTGCCTGGCCGGCCGCCGCCACCTGTGCCGCAGCACGATCGGGCTCGGCGTCGGGCGCGACGGTGCCTTCGCCGAGTACGTCGTCCTGCCCGCGCAGAACGTGTGGGTGCACCGCACCGCCGTCGACCTCGACGTGGCGGCGATCTTCGACCCCTTCGGCAACGCCGTGCACACGGCCCTGTCCTTCCCGATGGTCGGCGAGGACGTGTTGATCACCGGCGCCGGACCGATCGGGATCATGGCGGCCGCCGTGGCCAAGCACGCCGGCGCGCGCAACGTGGTCATCACGGACGTCAGCCCTGAGCGGCTGGAGATCGCCCGCAAGGCGGGCGCCACGCTCGCGGTGAACGTCGCCGAGTCCTCGATCGCCGAGGCGCAGGCGCGGCTCGGTCTGCGCGAGGGCTTCGACGTCGGCCTGGAGATGTCCGGCCGCGCCGAGGCGATGCGCGACATGATCGACAACATGACGCACGGCGGCAAGATCGCCATGCTGGGCCTGCCCGCGCAGGAGTTCCCCGTGGACTGGGCGAAGGTGGTCACCTCGATGATCACCATCAAGGGCATCTACGGCCGCGAGATGTTCGAGACCTGGTACGCGATGACCGTGCTGCTGGAGGGCGGGCTCGACCTCAGCCCCGTGATCACCGGCCGCTACTCCCACCGCGACTTCGAGGCCGCCTTCGACGAGGCGTCGACCGCCCGCAGCGGCAAGATCATCCTGGACTGGACGGCGTAACCGCCCTCCGTCATCCGAACCCTCTCCCTCCGGCCGGGCCCCGCACCCTCTCCCCCAGACTCCGTCCGGGGGACCCCCACCCCCCACGGGGCCCGGCCCCCCTTCCTCGTCCCCTCGCCGCCCTCCGCCGCACAAGGAGAACCGCACATGTTCGAGACCGTCCGCGAGGACCTCCGCACCACCCTCGACGAGATCCGCGCCGCCGGCCTGCACAAGCCCGAGCGCGTCATCGGCACCCCGCAGAACGCCGCGGTCGCCGTCACCGCGGGCGGCACCCCCGGCGAGGTCCTCAACTTCTGCGCGAACAACTACCTGGGGCTGGCCGACCACCCCGAGGTCGTCACCGCAGCGAAGGACGCACTGGACCGGTGGGGCTACGGCATGGCCTCCGTCCGCTTCATCTGCGGCACCCAGGAGGTGCACAAGGAGCTGGAGGCGCGCCTGTCGGCCTTCCTCGGTCAGGAGGACACGATCCTCTACTCCTCCTGCTTCGACGCCAACGGCGGAGTGTTCGAGACCCTGCTCGGCGCCGAGGACGCGGTCATCTCCGACGCCCTCAACCACGCCTCCATCATCGACGGCATCCGGCTGAGCAAGGCCAAGCGCTTCCGCTACGCCAACCGTGACATGGCCGAGCTCGAGACCCGCCTGAAGGAAGCCACCGAGGGCGGCGCCCGCCGCAAGCTGATCGTCACCGACGGCGTCTTCTCCATGGACGGCTACGTCGCCCCGCTCGCCGAGATCTGCGACCTGGCGGAGCGCTACGACGCCATGGTCATGGTCGACGACTCGCACGCCGTCGGCTTCGTCGGCCCCGGCGGCCGCGGCACCCCGGAACTGCACGGCGTCATGGACCGCGTCGACATCATCACCGGCACCCTCGGCAAGGCCCTCGGCGGCGCCTCCGGCGGCTACGTCGCGGCCCGCGCCGAGATCGTGGAGCTGCTGCGCCAGCGCTCGCGCCCGTACCTCTTCTCCAACTCCCTCGCCCCGGTCATCGCGGCGGCCTCCCTCAAGGTCCTCGACCTGCTGGAGTCCGCTGGTGACCTGCGCGAGCGGCTCGCCGCCAACACCGCGCTCTTCCGCACGAAGATGACCGAGGCCGGCTTCGAGATCCTCCCCGGCGACCACGCCATCGCCCCGGTGATGATCGGCGACGCGGCCGAGGCGGGCCGGATGGCGGAGCTGCTTCTGGAGCGCGGGGTCTACGTGATCGGCTTCTCCTACCCGGTGGTGCCGATGGGCGCGGCGCGCATCCGCGTCCAGCTCTCTGCGGCCCACTCGACGGCCGACGTGGAGCGCGCGGTGGCGGCGTTCACGGACGCCCGCGCGGCGCTGGCGGTCGAGAAGGCCTGAACGGCCCGAGTGGCCGCAGGGGGCTGAGTACCGGAGTGGCCCAAGTGGCCCAAGTGGCCCAAGTCGTCTGAGATGCCGGAGAGCTGTGAGGGGCCCGATCGGCCTCGGCTGCCTCGGCGGCCTGAGGGGCCTGAGGGGCCAGAGGGGTCCACGAGGTTCCAGAGGTCCGGGCGGCCGAGGGGCCCCGCGTGGCCTGCGACAATGGAGGGGTGATCGACCCCCGCCGGCTGCGCATCCTGCGGGCCGTGGCGGACCACCGTACGGTGACCGCCGCGGCCGCAGCCCTTTACCTCACCCCCTCGGCCGTCTCCCAGCAGCTCGCGGCGCTGGAACAGGAGACCGGCCACGCGCTGCTCACCCGCAGCGGTCGGGGCGTACGGCTCACCGCGGCCGGTGAGATCCTGCTCGGCCACACCCACGAGGTCCTGGCGCAGCTGGAGCGGGCCGAGGCCGAACTCGCGGCGTACGCGGGCGGCTCGGCGGGCGAGGTCACCGTGGCCGCGTTCGCGACGGGGATCGCGGAGGTCCTGGCCCCGGCCATCGCCCGGCTCGCCCTGGAGCGGCCGGGCATCCGGCTGCGGGTCCGTGACGCGGAGGGCGACCAGAGCCTGCCGCTGCTGCTGGACGGCGAGGCGGACGTGGCCCTGGCGGTCGAGTACCGGGGCGGCCCGGGGGCGGACGACGCCCGGCTGTCGGTCCTGCCGCTCTACGCGGAGCCCTTCGACGCGGTGCTGCCCTCGGGCCACCCGCTGGCCGACCCGCCCGCGGTATCGCTGGCGGACCTGTCCGACGCGGACTGGGTGGGCCAGTACCCCGGCAACCCCTGCCATGACGTGACGCTGCTGGCCTGCGAACTGGCCGGCTTCGAACCGCGGCTCGTCCACTCCTCCGACGACTTCCGCGCCGTGACCGCGCTGGTCGGCGCCGGGGCCGGCGTGGCCCTCGTACCCCGCTCGGCGCTGCGCGGCATGGACCTCAAGGAGGTCCAGGTCCGCCCGGTCATCGGCCCGGCCGCCACCCGGCGGGTCTTCGCCGCCACCCGCCGCGGCGCCGAGACCCATCCCCTGATCGCCCCGGTCCTGGCCGCCCTGGTCCGGGAAGCGGAACGGGTGCCAGGTCACTGAGGGGCACGCCTTCGGACGATCGCCGTTGGGCCGATGTGCTGGCCTGCTCGCGTGTCCGGCGGGCCGGGGGACGGTGTCGCGGTCGGTACGGGTCACGCTCTGGTTCAGACCCGGGGAACGCCCCGGGGTTGTCCGAGAGCAGGAGCACTCGCATGAATCCTGAGCACAGCGCGACCCCGCAGGACGGGCCGACGCCCCGTGGCGGGCTGAAGGGGATCCGCAGACTCGTCGCGATCGCGGCGGCGGTGACCGTCGCGGTGGGAACCCCCGCGGTGGCGGTGGCCGCCGCCGCGACCAACCAGTCCGGCACCGGCACGACGTACGCCGCCGATCCGCACTGCGACGACGACTACGACGACGATGACGGCCAGCACCAGAACCGGAAGTGCAAGACCCCGAAGGCCAGACCGACCGTCACGGTGACGAGGACGGTCACCGCCCGCCCGACGGCCACGGCGACCACCGCGTGCGGCACGGGCGTCGACTCGACGCAGCAGAACGGCAACGAGCAGTTCCTCGCGGCACTCGTGAACGGGGTGGCGTACGCCGGCAGGCGGCCCAACATCAACACCAACCCGGACAACGCGAACATCGTGTCCGGTAGCCTCAACACCCCCGGCTGGACCAACCTGAGCACCATCACGGGCTACCCGACGGCTTCCCCGGTGTGCGACGTCTCGGTGGACGGCAACGGCAGCGACGTGTTCTACAAGGTCATCACCACGGCCGGAACGGTCCACACGCTGCACTGCGCCGCCAACGGCACCGCTCTCATCTGTCCCGCGCCGGCCACGGGCACGACCCCGGCGTCCCAGTGGGTGGCGGTGAGCCCCCAGCCGTAGCGCCGCGGAAGCGGGTGGGGCAAGGCCCCCGGCCGAGGCCGGCCGGGGGCTTCACACCCGGACGACCTCCACCCCGGCCGCCGTGAAGCGGGCCGCCACCTCCGCCGGAACACCGGTGTCCGTCACCAGTACGTCCACCTGTGAGGTCGCGCAGATGCGGGCGAAGGCGCGCACGCCCAGCTTGCTGGAGTCGGCCGCGACGACCACCCGGCGGGCCCGCTCGCACAGCAGGCGGTTGACCGAGGCCTCGTCCTCGTGCCGGGTCGCCGCGCCGTCCGCCGGGTCGAAGCCGTCCACGCCGAGCACCGCGGTGTCCACGGCGAGCTGGCCGAGCACCTGCTCGGCGAGGGGGCCCGTGAGCTCGTAGGACTGGGGCCGGGCGACACCCCCCGTCAGCACGATCTTGAACTGCGGCCGGATCACCAGCTCGCCCGCGATGTTGAGGGCGTTCGTCACCACCGTGAGCGCCGGCGAGCCCTGGGCCAGGTCCGGGCGGCCGGCCAGGGCCCGCGCCACCTCGGTGGTCGTGGTGCCGCCCGTCAGACCGACCACCTCACCCGGCGAGACCAGGGCCGCCACCGCCTCGCTGATCCGGCGCTTCTCGGCGGCCCGGCGCGAGGTCCGGTAGCGCAACGGGAGTTCGTACGAGACCCCGTGCAGCACGGCCCCGCCGCGGGTGCGGACCAGCAGCTGCTGTTCGGCGAGCTGGTCGAGGTCGCGGCGGATGGTCGCGGCCGACACGCCGAGGGCCTCCGCCGCCGGCTCCACCTCCAGCTCGCCCCGCTCCACGAGCAGGTCCAGCAGTGTCTGCCAGCGTTCCTTGCGCGTCATCGGCCGCCCCCTTCGGTGTTTCCTGCGACATTCGTTCCACGGCGCTCGCCGGTGGGTTCCCTCGGTCTCCACCGGCCCACCCCGGCGACACTAACTCAGTCGATCACTTCGTCGATGCTTGAAGTTGCGTGAAACTGCCCGATACCTTGCAGGAAAACGCATTCAGACCCGCCTGTCGCACGAGGGAGCCGGTATGAGTCACGTCGCGTACGAGTTGGGCACACAGCCCGCATGCTGGGAGCGGGCCGCCGAACTGGCCCCGGCCCGGCGGGCGGTGCTGCCGCAGCCGGGGGAGCGTACCGCGATCGTCGGGTGCGGGACCTCGTACTTCATGGCCCAGGCGGCCGCCGTCCTGCGCGAGGAGGCCGGGCAGGGCGAGACCGACGCCTTCGCCGCCTCGGAGTTCCCCCGTCACCGCCGCTACGACCGGGTCGTCGCGCTGACCCGCTCCGGCACCACCACGGAGGTGCTCGACCTGCTGGGAGCGCTCCGCGACGCGGGTGTGCCCACGACCGCCGTCATCGGCGATCCCGCGACCCCGGTGATGACCCTCGCGGACGAGCTCGTCGTCCTCGACTTCGCCGACGAACAGTCCGTCGTGCAGACCCGCTTCGCCACCACCGCCCTCACCCTGCTGCGCGCCCACGTCGGGCTGCACACCCCCGCCGTGGTCGCCGACGCCCGGACCGCCCTCACCGAACCGCTGCCCGCCGAGCTGGCGAGCCGGGGGCAGTTCACCTTCCTCGGCCGCGGCTGGAGCGTCGGGCTGGCCAACGAGGCCGCGCTGAAGATGCGGGAGGCCTCGCTGTCCTGGGCCGAGTCCTACCCGGCGATGGAGTACCGGCACGGGCCGATCAGCGTCTCCGGACCCGGCACCGCCACCTGGTCCCTCGACGAGGCCCCCGAGGGACTCGCCGCGCAGGTACGGGCCACCGGCGCCCAGTGGGTGGCCGGGCGGCTCGACCCGCTCGCCGAACTGGTCCGCGTGCACCGCCTCGCGCTCGCCGTCGCCGCCCACCAGCAGCTGGACCCGGACGCGCCGCGCCATCTCACCCGCTCGGTGATCCTCACCACCGGCGAGGAGGCGGTCCGATGAGCCTCGTACCCGCGGGCCCCCTCGTCCTGGAGGCGGCCCGCGCGGGCCGCGCCGTCGCCGCCTTCAACATCATCACCCTGGAGCACGCCGAAGCGGTCGTGGCCGGGGCCGAGGCCGCCGGGATGCCGGTCATCCTCCAACTCAGCGAGAACGCCGTGAAGTTCCGCGGCGGGCAGCTGCTGCCCATCTCCCGCGCGGCCGCCGCCTGCGCCGAGGCCGCCGGGGTCCCCGTCGGCCTGCACCTGGACCACGTCAAGAGCACGGAACTGCTCCGCCAGGCCTGCGACGCCGGGTACAGCTCGGTGATGTACGACGCGGCGCAGCTCCCGTACGGGGAGAACCTGGAGGCGACGCGCTCCGCCGCCGACTGGGCGCACGCCAACGGGCTGTGGATCGAGGCCGAGTTGGGCGAGGTCGGCGGCAAGAACGGCGCCGCCCCGCTGGACCCGCACGCGCCCGGCGCCCGTACGGACCCGGACGAGGCGCGGCGCTTCGTCGCCGACTCGCGGGTCGACGCGCTGGCCGTCGCGATCGGCAGCAGCCACGCGATGACCAGCCGGACCGCGGCGCTGGACCACGTACTGCTGGCCCGGCTGGCCAAGACGGTGGACGTGCCGCTCGTCCTGCACGGCTCCTCCGGGCTGCCGGACGCAGAGCTGTCGGCGGCCGTCGCCGGCGGCATCCGCAAGGTCAACATCGGCACCGCGCTCAACGTGGCCATGACCGAGGCCATCCGCACCCACCTCACCCCGGCGGACCCGCGGCCGTACCTGACAGCGGCCCGGACGGCGATGGCGGCGACGGCGGCGGCTATGATCGGCGCCCTGAACTGACGGGGCACGGGGGCGGGGCGGTCGTGGAAGCGCAATCCGGACGTACGAACCGGCGCAGGTTCCTGCTGATCGCCGGCCTGCCCCTGCTCGCCGCCGGAGGGCTCGTCACGTACGCCGCGTGGCCGGAACCGAACCCGGACAAGCTCCGGGTCCGCACCGACCTCGACCCGCTGAAGTCCCGCTTCGGGACGTACGTGGGCGAGCTGACCGAGGCGCACTGGGTGGGCTACGACATGGACGAGAGCCCCGGGGACCGGACCATCCCGAGCCCGGACTCCCGGATCCGCCTGGCCGGTGTCGCCCGCCTCGCGGCCGGCGGCGCGGCGGCGATCGTGCGCAACGCCGAGTACGTCTTCACGCCCACCGGGCCCGCGTCCGCGCTGCCCGCCCCGCTGGCGAAGTACGTGCCCGCGGACGCCGCCTGGCAGCACAGCCCGCAGTTCGACGCGTACGCGAACCGACCGCAGTCGTACGGCCGCCCCGCGGGCGCGTACCACCTCGACGAGGCACGGGACCTCGTCCACTTCGACCTCGTCTACCTCTCCACCTGACGGCCGGCGGCCGGCGGCTCACGGTTCGATCAACCGCCGCGCCAACTCCTCTCCCAGGCCCGCGCACTTCAGCTCCAAGGTCGCGCGGTGGTCCGCCAGGAAGGCGGCCGGCATGCGCCGTTCGTCACCGGTGGCGGGGCCGCTGAAGCGGCCGTCCCGCTCGGGCTCGACGAAGAACTCCGCTCTGCTCCGTGGGATGGTCATAACCGAGAGCATGGCCGCCGCCGCCCGACCGGCGGCACCCGGTCCTTCCCAATTTCTGCAACTGGTTCTACTCTGACCGCCGCCACAGCGAACCGGCTGGACCGCGACACTCCCGGAGGGGCCGTGCACCTCGAATACACGCCTGAGCAGCAGCAGTTGCGCACCGAGCTGCGTGCCTACTTCGCCGAGCTGGTACCGGACGACGTCTACGCCCGCTACGAGGACCCGGCCGCCCAGAAGCGCTACTACCGGGAGACGATCCGCCGGCTCGGCGCCGACGGCTGGCTCGGGGTCGGCTGGCCCAAGGAGTACGGCGGCCGCGGCATGTCCCCGATGGACCAGTTCATCTTCTTCGACGAGGCCGCGCAGGCCGTCGTACCGCTGCCCCTGATGGCGCTGAACACGGTCGGGCCGACCATCATGCAGTTCGGCACCGACGAGCAGAAGGCGTACTTCCTGCCGAAGATCCTCGCGGGCGAGATCGACTTCGCCATCGGCTACAGCGAGCCCGACGCCGGCACCGACCTCGCCGCGCTCAAGTGCAAGGCCGTCCGCGAGGGCGACGAGGAGAGCGGTACCTACGTCGTCAACGGCCAGAAGATCTGGACCACCAACGGCGACACCGCCGACTGGGTCTGGCTCGCCGTGCGCACCGACCCGGACGCCCCCGCGCACAAGGGCATCACCATGCTCCTCGTGCCGACCTCCGACCCCGGCTACTCCTGCACCCTGATCAACACCCTCGCCTCGCACGACACCACCGCCAGCTACTACGAGGACATCCGCGTCCCGGCGAGCCGCCGGGTCGGCCAGGAGAACAAGGGCTGGCGCCTGATCACCAACCAGCTCAACCACGAGCGCGTCACCCTGGCCGCGCACGGCACCATGGCCATCCGCGCCCTGCACGACGTCCAGCGCTGGGCCGCCTCGACCAAGCTCGCCGACGGCCGCCGGGTCATCGACCTCGGCTGGGTGCGCGGCCGCCTCGCGCGCACCCACGCCCGGCTCGACGCGATGAAGCTGCTCAACTGGCAGATGGTGAACGCCGTCCAGGCCGGCACCCTCACCCCGCAGGACGCCTCCGCGGTCAAGGTCTACGGCTCCGAGGCCCGCCGCGACGCGTACGCCTGGCTCATGGAGATCGTCGGCGCGGCCGGTTCCCTCAAGGACGGCTCCGCCGGCGCGGTCCTGCACGGCGAGCTCGAACGCGGCTACCGCAGCGCCGTCATCTTCACCTTCGGGGGCGGCAACAACGAGATCCAGCGCGAGATCATCTCGTGGATCGGCCTGGGAATGCCCCGAGTCCGCCGCTGACGCCCTTGTGGCCGAGTGAGCTGTTTGGGAATCGCCGGTGCGGACATATGCCTAGCATAAAGGGTTTAAGGGGATGATATGGGCACCGGTGAGAAAGCGAAGGCGGAGATGGAACGAGTGGTGGGAAGGGTCGTGAAGAAGGCGGCCCATGCCGTGGGCAAGGAGACTCTGGCAGCCAAGGGTGCCGCTCTGGAAGCCCGGGGCAAGGCCCGGCGCGTCAAGGAGAAGGGCAAGGACGCGTTGAGTTAGTACACGTTTGCGCGACGAGACAGGAAGGAATCATGGGCATACTCGCTTGGATTCTTATCGGTCTGTTCGCGGGCATCATCGCGAAAATGCTGATGCCCGGGAAAGACCCGGGCGGCATCATCATCACCATATTGATAGGCATCGCGGGCGCCCTGCTCGGCGGCTGGCTCGGTAAGGTGATTTTCGGAGTGGACTCCGTCGACGGCTTCTTCGAGATCTCGACGTGGATCGCTGCCATCGTCGGCTCCCTCATCCTCCTCGGCATCTTCCGCATTTTCAGCCGCGCTAGGCACTAGCGGGCAGCGGCAACCCGACGCCGGTCCCTTTGACACGCGAAACGGCTTCCCCGCACGAGCGGGCGAAGCCGTTTCCCTCGTTCACCGCGCCGGGCGCGGATACGCATAACCCACGCAGGAGGCGCTTCATCCTCCGACGCAGGGCCCGCCGGGCGGCCCACACCGTCACGCGCACACCCCACGTCGCCAGTCGCAAGAGGATCCCCCCGACGAGAGGTCGTCGCATCCAGCGAACGAGCGCCCAACGCCGTCTCCATTTGTGTCCGTGCCGCCCCGGGATCAGCTTCACGATTGCCTCCCGCAGCTACGGGCCGGCGTTCTCGAGCCCACATGTGCCACCTACCCGGTTTCCGAGGATGAGAACGCCGAGCGGCTCGCTACCCGGTGCGCGTGACGGTGACCACGACGGTCACGGGCGCTGCCGTGCCCTGCTGGGCCAGGTAGGCGGTGACGGCCGTCCGCACGTCCTCGCGGACCCTTCGGGCCACGTCGACGACCCGGTGGCCCGCGTCCAGGACGCAGCGCACCTCCAGGTGCCAAGCGCCGGCCGGGGTGAGCTCGCAGCGGACGCCGGCTGCCCCCTGGTGCCCGGTGGGACCTGCGGCCACGGCTTCGTACGCGCGGGAGGCGGCGAGTGCCAGCCGGTCGGCGAGCGCGGGCTGGAGTGCGACCACGCCGGAAACGTCGAGGGCGGCCCGGGCTGTCGCCCGGTGGATGTTCTCGCGGTCGGAGGCGGTCATGGTCCGCTCGGTTCGGACTGCTCGCCACTGGGCGCGCGGGACGGTTCCAGCACGGCGTTGACTTCCACGTCGACGGCGGTGACGGCGAGGCCGAGCACGTGCTCAGCCGCGTGGAGGACGGCTTGGCGTACTGCCTCGGCTCGCCCCCGCAGCGGCTGGTCGAGCGTGGCCGCCAGCGTGATGGCGACGACGTGGACGACGTGGCCGTCCGTCGCCGAGGCGATGCGGCAGCTGGCGGCACGGACGCCGGCCACGGTGTCGGCGGCCCGGCGCAGCACTTTCGCGGCGGCGCTCTCGGCGATCCGCAGGTCGTGACCGGGGTCGTCGAGCAGCAACATGGCGCCGAGTCGTACCTCGCTGCGGACCGCGTTGATGACCCGGTTGACGAGGCTGCGGTCATCGGGTTGTTCCTCGGCGCGCAGAGCCCACGTAGCCCGGTCCAGGGCCGTCAGCCCTTCGATGGCCTCGCGGCAGTGCGGGCAGCGCCTGCTGTGCGGGTCCGAGACGCCGACCGCGTCACGGGCCTGTTTCCAGGCACGGCCGAGAGGACGTCCGCAGGGCAGGAGCTCCCCACCCGCCGGCAGTTCCGCGTCGAAAGGCGGCGACGCTTCGGCCCTTGCGGCGCTCACGCCTGCGGGCTCGCCGCCGTAGGTCGGCTGCGGGTCGTCTAGCGCCATGGGCGCATCGCCTCCGTCAGAGCGCGTCGTGCGCGGAAGAGTCTGCCGCGCACCGTCTGTTCACTGCTGCCCACGACGTGGGCGATCTCCTCGTAGTGCAGACCGTGCAATTCCCGTAGCACCCAGCACACCCGGAGCTCGGGGCCCAGTTCCAGGAGCGCCTGGGTCAGGGCGGCCGTCGCCGCGTCCGTCTCGGCCACTTTGGGTGGTGAGCTGTTCGCATCCGAGGCAGGGGGTTCCGGGACGGAGTCCAGGGGCAGCGGATGGGGCCGACGGCGCAGCGCGTTGAGGCAGCGATTCGTCACGATGCGATACATCCAGGTGCTGAACGAGGCGCTGTGCCGGAATTCCGGCAGCCGCCGCCAAGCGCTGATGAATGCTTCCTGGACCGCGTCCTCCGCGTCCGCCCGGTTGCCGAGCAGATGCCGGGCGAGGGCGAGCAGGCGGCCGGTGTGCCGACGGACCAGGACGGCGAAGGCGTCCTCGTCCCCTTCCGAGGCGCGTATCGCCAGCACGCCGTCGTCCAGTGCGCCGACGGCGTCCCGCTCCGCGGCGACGGCGACGATCGGCACCGCTGCCGACCGCAGGGGCAGGCCTGCGCCGGGCTGGGGGGAGGGGTCGGTCCGGTTGCGCATCCGACGCTCGCTTCCTGCCGACGACGCTCGTCGCGGTCCGCGTGGGTACTCCTCGATGGTAGGCGGATTCCGCCGCGCGGCCGCGTGAGGAATGTCCACGCGAGGTGTCCCAAGCATGAGGGCGCCGCACCGGCGCCCGGATATCCACCCCGGGGAGGTCCTCATGTCGGACACCATCAACCCCACCTCAGGCGGGGAGTCACGCCCTGCGGGCAAAACCCTCACGGGCCCCACAGGCGCCGGAACCGCGGCCGAGACGCGGGGCCGGACGACCATCGCCGACAGCGTGGTCGAGAAGATCGCGGGGTTGGCCACCCGCGAGGTGCCGGGCATCCACAGCCTCGGATCCGGCATGGCCCGCACGCTCGGGGCAGTGACCGAAAAGGTCCCCGGGGGTCGTACCAGCGTGAGCCGCGGTGTGAAGGTCGAGGTGGGCGAACGGCAGGCCGCCGTCGATCTCGACGTGGTCGTGGAGTACGGCGTGGCCATCGTGGACATCGCCGCCGACGTGCGCACGAGCGTCATCACCGCTGTCGAACGTATGACCGGCCTTGAGGTCGTCGAGGTGAACATCGCCGTCGACGACGTCCACCTCCCCGACGAGGAGGACGAGGACGAAGGCGAGGGACGTGTGCAGTGACCCCTCGCAGCCCCGGAACCGGAGGGCCGCGAAACAACCGATGAGAAATTCAGGTGAGTGAAATGAGCGCAGCAACCGTGGGGCTGATCGCCGGCATGGCCCTGGGCTTCGCCGCCTTCTTCGGCGGCTTCTGGGCGTTCCTGCTCGTGGCGTTCCTGGGCCTGGTCGGCCTGATCATCGGCCGCATGTTGCAGGGTGACCTGGAACTGTCCGACTTCACGCGCTCCCGGAACCGGCAGTGACCTCGCAACCTGCGGCTGCGCCGCACGGGCGGGCGGCAGCCCCCACCCCGTCGGTGCTACCGGCGGCCGAACGCGGGGCCACGGTGATCCCCGACAGGGTGGTCGCCCGCATCGCGGCCCGCGCCGCAAAAGAGGCACTGGCCACGCACACGGACGCCTCGGCCACTCACGTGAAACTGGCCGGGCCGCGTGCCTCGGTCGCCGTCGGCAGCGGCGCGGCGCGGCTGGGGCTGACTCTGGACCTGCCCTACCCGGTGGACCTCGCCGACGTCTCCCGCCGGATACAGCAGGACGTCAGCGAGCGCGTCACCCATCTGACCGGGGTGCGGGTCACGGAAGTCACCCTTGCCATCGAGCACCTGATTCCCGCCGATGGCCTGGAAGACCGCCGCGTGCAGTGAACCGGACCGCATTCCCACCGGGAAGGAGAGCCGGCATGGAACGCGAGCAAGACGCCCCGGCCGAGAAAGAGCAGCCCATCGCGACGGACGGGGCCACCTCCCCCACCACAGGACTGCTGGACGAGCGGCCTGCGGCCCGACCGCAATCCGCTGCCCGGCGCCCGTGGTCCGCGCGCCGCATACCCGCCGCGCTCACAGCCCTGGTCATCGCGGTCGCGGCCGGCCTCCTCCTGTTCGACGTCATCAGGGTCCGCGCCGGCCAGGCCGCGGCAGGCTGGCGCAGGCACCTGGCCGACGAACTGGCCACCCGCCCGCTGGATGACCTCGCGGTGCAGGTCGGCGCCGCCGTCGTCGCCGTTATCGGCCTCTGGCTGATCATCCTGGCGCTGAGCCCAGGGCTGCGCCGCCGGCTGCCCCTCCAGACTCCCGACCCGCGGATGCACGCCGTACTGGACCGCGGGGCCGCGGAACTGAAGCTGCGGGACGCCGCGATGCGCGTCCCCGGGGTGAGCGCTGCCAAGGTCCGGTTCTTCCAGCGCCGCGTCAAGGTACGCGCGGACGTGCGGTTCCGTGCCCCCGCCGACGTCGAGTCCGATCTGCTGGCCGTTCTGCGGGAGGAACGTGACAGGCTCGCCCTCGCACGCCCTCCGTCGCTCGCCGTGCGGGTACGCCCGCGTCGCAAGTAGTCGTACCTGGGGCTGTCCGCCGCCAAGCAGGAGGCAGAAGGGGATCCGATGAAAAGGAAAACCGCCATCAATCGAACTCTGCTCGCCCTGGCAGGCATCATCCTGCTCGGCACGGGCCTCCTGGTCCTGGCGGGCGGCTTCGACCTGTACCGGCGCTGGCGACTGTCACCGCCCGACGGCTGGCCCCTCACCACTCCCCGCGACGTCCTGCTCGCAGACGCCGACCGCACCCGCTGGGCGGACGAAGGGTGGTGGTGGCCCGCTGCCATCGCCGTCCTGGCCCTCGTCACCCTGCTCGCCCTGTGGTGGCTGCTGGCGCAGCTGCGCCGCGCTCACCCCGGCACCCTGGCCGTGGGAGGAGCCCACGCCGTGGACGGAGTGGAACTGCGCGAGGGCGCCCTCAGCGACGCTCTGGCAGCCGACGCCCGGCACCTGCCCGGTGTTCACCAGGCCCGCGCACGGATGGACGGCTCGTCGAGCCATCCCGAAGCCCATCTCGACCTCACCCTGACCCCTGACACCGAGCCGGGGTCCGTCCTGCGGGCGCTGCGCGACGGTCCGCTGAAACGCGCCTGCCGGTCCACAGGCCGGACCCTTCCCGCACGGGCGCACCTGCACCTGACCCCGCACAAAGCCCACCGTGCCGATTAGGGACCCTTTTGTTCGGGATGCGGCGAATGCGTACTCGCTCTCGCGAGGGGTAGCAGCTGAGCAGGCTGATCTGCCAAGCGCCGAGTGGCGGGGAGGTGAGAGGAATGGGTGCAGGCAAGAAGGTCAAGAACGTGGCCAAGACGAGCAAGGGCAAGGTGAAGGAGACCACCGGCAAGGCGGTGGGGAACGAGAGCCTGGAGGCCAAGGGGCGCGGTGAGCAGGCGATGGGTGACGCGAAGCAGGCCGCCCAGAAGGCGAAGGACGCGCTGAAGCACTGACACGCCGAGAGGTGCCTGAGGTGATGTGGGGGTGAGGGCCGGCGGGAGATCTCCCACCGGCCCTCACACGCGTCACGAGTCAGCCGCCGGTGCTTCGAAAGGACGGCTTCACGAGGACGGCTTCACGCGGGCTGCCGGTGCCGGCGCCGACGGGGCGGAGGGGGCTCCTCCGCTGCCTCCTCGTCCGGTTCCTCGTCTTCCTCTTCGTAGGGTTCCTCCTCCGCCTCCTCAGGCTCCTCGTCCTCCTCTTCGAGCTCCTCGTCGCTGTACTGAGCGTCCTCGTCCTCGTCTTCGTCCGCTTCCGCGTCTTCGCCCTGCTCCTGGCCGTCCTCGTACTCCTCCTCGTCCTCCTCGGCGCCGCCGTCCTCGTCCTCTCCCTCCTCCGCTTCCTCGGCCTCTTCTTCGTCGACGGCTTCCTCGTGTGTCCGGACGACCTCGCCGTCGCGGATCTCGCCGCGCCAGCCTTCCGGTTCGTCGGTGGTGAGCATGACGTGGCGCAGGAAGTTCTTCAGGTCCAGGCGCAAGCGGCGGCCCTGTGCGCGCCAGAGATTGCCGGTCTTCTCGAAGAGTCCTGAAGGGTAGTACTCGACGACGATGACGATGCGGGTCAGTGACGGGGCGAGTTCGTGGAAGGTGACGCAGCCGCGGGTGGTTCCCTTGGCGCCCTGAGAGGTCCACACGATGCGGTCGTCGGGCACCTGTTCCTGGACGGTGGCCTTCCAGCTCCGCGTGGAGGGGCCGACCTTGACCTTCCAGTCGCTGTTGGTGTCGTCGTCGCGGGAGACGTCGCGGACGCCTTTGGTGAACCCGCTGAAGTTCTCGTACTGCGTCCAGTGGTCGTAGACCGTGCGCAGCGGCAGGCCGACGTCGAGGGCCTCGACGATGTTGACGACTTTGCCGCCACTGCCCTTGCGGCCGCGGCCTTTACCGCCGCCGCCGAACGCCTCGGTGACCTTGTCCTTGATGTTGCCGAGTTTCTGGCCGGCGAACGCCTTCAGCGGGGAGTCGCCCTGCAGCATCCGGCCGCCGATGCCGGCGACGTCCGAGAGGCTGCCGTTGTTGTCGGCGACGTCGTAGAGCTGGTCGGTGACGTCGGACAGCTTGTCAGTGGCCTTGTCGGCCAGTTGGTCGGCCTGGGCGGCGAGATATCCCGTGAGTTCCTTCAGCAGCTTGTCCATCCCGGAGAGGGAGTCCGACGAGCCTTTGCGGTCTGAGGTTGCCATGGCCTACCTCCGCGTGGACGGCTTGCGCGCCGCCGTCTTCTTGGCGGCCGTCTTGCGGGCGGCCGGGGTGCGGCCTGTGGCCTTCTTGGCGGTGGACTTGGTGGCAGCGCTCTTGCGTGCCGGACTCTGAGCGGTGCTCCGCTTGCGCGGCGGGGCACTGGCCTTCTTCGCGGCCGCCCTTCGCGGGGCGCTCTTCTTTGCGGGCGCCGCCTTCTTCGCCGGCCGAGCGCCGCCGGTCTCCTTCGCCGCCGTCTTCCTGGCGGGGGAGGACTTCTTCGTCGCGGCCTTCTTGGCGGGTGTGGCCTGCCGGGAGGGCGCTGCCTTCTTCGCGGGGCTCCTCTTCGCGGGTGCGGCCTTCTTCGCGGGTGCGGCCTTCTTCGCAGGTGCTGACTTCTTCGCCGGGGTGGGGCGCCGGACGCTCTTCCTGGCGGGGGTCGCGGTCCTGTCGCTGCGTGCGCGAGCCGAGGTACGAGTGCGGCGCGGCGGGGGAGGCTCTTCTTCTTCCTCTTCTTCCTCCTCCTCCGGCTCTTCCTCCTCGGGTTCTTCCTCTTCCTCGGGTTCCTCGTCCTCTTCGGCCTCCGCCTCAGGTCCCTGCTCGCCTTCTTCCTCCTCTTCCTCCTCCTCGTCTTCCTCGAGCTCGTCCTCGGGCTCGTCCTCGGGCTCGGCTTCCCCCTCCTCGTCCTCTCCGGCGTACTCCCTGCCTTCCTCGTCCTCGTACGGCTCCTCGTCCTCGTCCTCGTCCTCGCCCTCCTCGTCCTGACCGCTGCGGGTGAGCTCCAGGGTGCGGTCGTGCAGCACGCCGGCGAGGTCGGCGAGCTTCCGGTTGGCCGCGACAGCCAGCGCCTGCTTGCCGGCGTCGAGGGCCTCTCCGCGCAGCTGCTCGGCGAGTTCTTCGAACTGCGGCATCTCCTTGAGCCGGGACGCACCTTCCTTGAGCAGCTGTCCGGGTTCGAGCCCGAAGCGGCGACCGGCGAGATAGGTCGCCACGGTGAACGCAAGGCGGCCCTTCTTCGTCCGGCCGAGTAGGTATCCCCCAGCCACAGCGGCTGCGAGCGCGATCTTGCTGGTGTCCTCCATGGTCATTCCCCTGCCAGGGCGCTTTCGGTCTACGTGGTGTCGCCCGGGGGAGTGGATCCCCACGCTCACACTGCCCGCTGGCGAGAAGGAGGTCCGGCCGGAGGCCGTCCTCGGAAGGCTTCTGCCCCCTATGTGGGGCCTATGCCTGGATTTGGTGACATTCTAGTTTGTGTGAGCCCGTCTCCCCCAGGGAGGGGCATATGGCCGCAGCCGAACCTGCACGCCCCCGGCGGGCCTCTGCGCATGCCGCCGGTGAGGGCGAAGGGCAGGCGAGGGACAGGACCGGGCGTGCGCCGCGGGGCCGTTCCCGCAAGGCGGGCGCGGCGGCGGCGATGCGTGCCGCGGCGCAGCAGCTCGCCGAACTGCTTGGCCGACCTCCGGATTCCGTCTCCTCGCTCAAGCCGACCGAGGACGGGTGGGAGGCGCAGGTGGAAGTGGTGGAGCTGGAACGCATCCCGGACACCACCAGCGTGATGGCCAGCTATCGCGTCGCGCTGGACGAGGACGGTGAGCTGATCTCCTACGAACGCACCCGCCGCTACACGCGCGGCATGATCGACCGGCCGACCTGAGGGCAGGCCGACCGGCGGAAGGAGGCGCCATGACCATGGTGCCGCAGGGCGGCGGCCCCGTCGCCCGAGGGCAGGGAGGCGGCACGAGCAGCCTCTACGACGTCCTCGAGCTCATCCTCGACCGCGGGCTGGTCATCGACGTCTTCGTCCGCGTCTCCTTGGTGGGCATCGAACTCATCAAGATCGACGCGCGGATCGTGGTCGCGAGCGTCGACACCTACCTGCGCTTCGCCGAGGCCTGCAACCGCCTCGACCTCGAAGCAGGCCGCAAGGCCCCGGCCCAGCTTCCCGAGGTCATGGGGAACATGCTTGAGGGCGGTGCCCGCGGGAAGACGAAGGGTGCCCTCAGCGGCGCCGTCGATGCCGTGACCGATTCCCTGACCGGCAAATCCTCCAAGTCCAGGGAGCCGGAAGAAGAGGAAGAAGCGGAGGAAGAGGCGCCCAGGCGGCGGCGTCCGGCTGCCCGACGCCCCGCACGGCGGGAGAAGGAGTAACCGATGCCGCTCTACGTGTACTCGATCACCGCGAAGGACCACCCCCTCCACCTGGACGGCGTCAGCGGCGTCGGCGCCGAGCCCTCCCCTCTGCGCACGGTCACCGCAGGCACGCTGAGCGCGGTGGTGAGCGACATCGCCGAGGAGATCCGCCCCAAACGCCGCGACCTGAACACCCACCAACAGGTCCAAGAGCTGCTGATGGCCGACGGGGTGATCCTGCCGCTGCAGTTCGGCTACATCGCCACCGACGACCTCGCGGTCCGCCAGGTGCTCGAGTCCAACGCGGAGAGCTACCTCGGTGCGCTCAAGCGGCTGGAGGGGTGCGCCGAGTTCCACGTCAGGGCCTCGCAGGCCGATGAGGCTCCCCTGCTGCAGCAGATCCTCCAGGACGTGCCCGAGGCGAGCGACCTCAACGACCGGATCCGCGGCGGAGACCCGGATCCGGCCCTGCCGCTCGCCCTCGGCGAAATGGTCGCCCGCGAGGCGCAGGTACGGCAGGAGGCCCTGGCGGCCGGCCTGACCGAGGCGCTCGTCCCCTTCTCCCGCGAGTACCTGACCCACCCGCCCTCGGGGAACGACTTCCTCAACCTCTCCCTCCTCGTACCCGAAGAGCACGAGGAGCCCCTGCGCACCGCGCAAGCCAACCTGGCCCGGGAGATCGGCAGCGGCGTCGAACTGCGCTTTTCCGGACCGCTACCCCCGTACAGCTTCGTCCAGTAACCACCCCATCCCCGGGAGGGGGACGCCATGGGACTCCTGACCTACCTCCTGACGCTCCCCGTCGCCCCGGTACGCGCCGTCACCTGGGTCGCCCAGCGCGTGGTCGACAAGGCGGAAGAGGAGTACTACGACCCCGCGCCGATCTGGCGCCGGCTGGCCGAGCTGGAGCAGCAGCTGCTCCGCGGAGAGATCGACCAGGAGACCTTCGAGCGCCAGGAGGACGAGCTGATCGACAGGCTCGAAGAGATCGCAGCGTTCCGGCAGCAGCAGCCCTGAGTCGAAGGAGGAGGGGCCACCGTGACCGAACCACTGCCCGGCCGACCCGGCAGCTTCGCCTCCCGCGCGCCGATGCCGTACGGACAGTCCTCCTCCAGCCTCGCCGACATCCTGGAACGCGTCCTGGACAAGGGCATCGTCATCGCCGGCGACATCCGCATCAACCTCCTCGACATCGAGCTGTTGACCATCAAACTCCGCATCTTGATCGCCTCCGTGGACAAGGCCAAGGAAATGGGCATCGACTGGTGGGAGCACGACCCCTCCCTGTCGTCCCGGCACACGGGCAGCCCCCTCGAACAGGAGAACCGCCGGCTGCGCGCGGAACTCGAAGACCTCCGCGGCCGACTCGAAGGCGGCGCGTACGACGAAGAGGAAGCCCAGGACCGGAAACCGGGCGGCCGACCGGCAGGCCGACGACGGGAGAGCCCTCCGTGAACACCCCCGGCAGCCTCACCTACGTCTACGCGGTCACCCACCGGACCGGCCTGCTGGGCGACGCCCTCGCCGGCCTGCGCGGCATCGGCCAGGCGCCGCTCAGGCTCCTTCCGCTCACCGCCGACGCCACCGAGCCCGCCCCCGGCGCCTCGATCGCGTCGCTCGCCTGCGTGGCCGGCGACGTACCCGAACGGGAGTTCAACGAGATCGCCCTCAAGCACCATTTCGAGGACCTGGACTGGCTCGAGTACGTAGCCCGCACCCATCATGACGTCGTCCAGGCCGTCGCCGCCCGGGCCCCCGTCCTGCCCCTGCGCATGGCCACCGTCTACCAGGACGACCAGCGGGCCCGGCAAGCGCTCTCGGCTCGACAGGGCGCCTTCGGCCGGCGTCTCGACCAGCTGCGCGCCCACACTGAGTACGGCGTGAAGATCTACCTCACCGCCGAGGCCACGCAGCCCCCTCCGGCGGCCGCCGCCCCGTCCGCCGGCCCGGGCAAGGCCTACCTCCAGGCCCGCAGGGCCCAGCGCCACTCCCGCGACGCCGCCTACCGGCAGGCAGAGCAGGCCGCCGAGACCATCGAGGCCATCGCCTCCCGCCATGCCACCGAGCGGGTACGCCACGCACCCCAGCGCGGCGAACTCACCGGGCCCCGGGAGAACGTCCTCAACGACGCCTACCTCATCCCCGACGACCAGGCCCCGCAGTTCCAGGCCGCCATCGCCGATGCCGCCCAGCGGTTCCCGGACCTGAGCATCGAGGTCACCGGCCCCTGGGCTCCCTACTCCTTCGCCACGCCGGCAGCCGGCCCGGCCGACGCCCCCGAGCCGCCACCATGACCGTCGGCGAACGCGGCGAACACGGCGAGCCCCTGCCCGGCCGCCAGGTCGCCCTCGTCGACCTCCTCGACCGGCTGCTGAGCGGCGGAGTCGTCCTCACCGGCGACATCGTCCTGTCCATCGCCGACATCGACCTCGTCCGCATCTCACTGCGCGCCCTCATCGTCTCCGTCAGCTCCGAGACCGCCCCCGCGGGGGGCGTGGGAGGCCGGTCACGATGAGTCATGAACACCCACCGGCGCCACACTCCCGGCGCGGCCGAGTCCAAGACCTGGGCGACAGCCTCTCCCAGGCCTTCCGGCTGGTCCAGGCGCCCCCCACCCGTCACGACGAGTCCGCCCGCCCGGCCCACCGCCTGACGACCGACCCGGACGCCGTCGGGGAAGACCTCCTGAAGCTCGTCCTCACCATCATCGAGCTTCTGCGCCAGCTCATCGAACGCCAAGCCCTGCGCCGCGTCGATGCCGGGGATCTCACCGACGCACAGGAAGAAGAACTCGGCGCCACCCTCCTCGCCCTCCACGACAGCCTCGCCGACCTCTGCGAGGAACACGGCTACGCCCTGGAGGACCTCAACATCGACCTCGGCCCCCTCGGTCCCCTCCTCCCGCCCCGCGGCTGACGCCCCCTTCACCACACGTCGCCTCCCCCTTCAGGACGGAGGCGATCAGCGGGACGGCGAAGGGCTCCACCCGGTGCGTACTGACGGGTGGAGCCCTTCACTGTGAGACGTTTCTGCCTGGTCGGGTTACTCCTGCGCGGTGCGGCGGCGCCGCATCCACCAGGTCAGGGTGACGCCGGCCGTTGCCATGGCTGCGGCGACACCGGCGATCAGGCCCACCGGCGTGTGGGAGCCGGTGTCGGCGAGGTCGCCGTCGGGGTCCTCCGGCGTGGGCGGCGTGTTGTCACCGCCGCCGGAGTGGGTGGGGTCGGGGGCCGGGGTCGTCGGGGGTTGGGTCGGCTTGCCGGTGCCCGACGGGGTCGGTGTGGGGGTGGGGTCGTCACCGGGATCCTCGCCGCCCGGGTCCTCGCCGCTGCCGTCCGTGACCGGGCCCGCGCCGAGGTACAAGGTGTCGAGGTCCCGGTAGGAGGTGTCATCGGACTTGCCGGAGTTGACGGTGGTGTTGTCCAGGTCCTGGTTCTGGGCGTCGAACTGGGCCTTGGGGATGTTCTGCTTGGGCTGCCTGGAGAAGTCGACGCCGCCGACGCCCTGCTTGTACAGCTTGCCGCCGTACTCCAGCTCGAACCACTCGATGCCCTCCCTGATGGACTGCATGTACTGGTCCCAGACCTTTTCACGGGTCCAGTCCTCATGCGGAGCGCGGATCGGCCAGGCCGAGACGTCGTTGGAGTCGATGATGTCGTGGAAGTCCGTCGGGGACTTGGCGTCCTGCTGACGGATGTACTCGGCGGCGACGCGGGCGTTGTAGACCGCGCGCAGCTCGGCGTACTTGGGGTCCTTGTTCACCCGCTCCTGGATGACCGGGACGATGTTGGCGTTGACCGAGACCTCGATGGCCTTCTTCTCGGCGTCCGAGAGGTCGGTGCACTCAGTGGAGCCGGGGACGGTGTAGTCGACGTCCAGCCACTGGGCGGAGACGTCCATCGGCGATTCGAGGATGTAGATCCCGCCGTCCTGCTCGCGGACCTTGGCCTCGTCGGGCTCGATCCAGAAGCGGGTGCCGGGGAAGCAGGGGATGCCGTTGCGGCGCGGCGCGGTGTCCCAGTACCGCTTGCCCCCGGGATGCTTGTCGGGGTTCAGGGCCTCGGAGAAGTCGTGCTTCATGACCAGGTCGGCGTCGAGGAGGACGCGGCCGGCGTCGGTCTTGCCGAACTTGGCGTCCATGACCTTGTTCGGCTGGTCCGGGTTCAGGTTGACCCAGAACTTCTCGGGGGTCAGGGCGAGCCAGGTGAACAGGGCGTCGGAGGAGAGCTGCATGCGGGCTTCGCCGCCGAAACCGGGGTTGTTGTCCGGGTCGGGCATCTGGTCGGCGCGCATGGAGAAAGTCATGCCCTTGCCCTTTTCGAGGCCGCCGACGTACCGGAGTTCCATGGTGGTGAAGTCGACGCCGCCGGGGCCGCCCCTGGGGAGGGTGCCCCTCGGGTCGAGGCGGTTGGCGTCCCGCTGGTAGCGCTTCGCCTCTTCCAGGGTCTTCCCGGAGGACAGGGCCCGGTCGTTGGCGGGGCCGCGGGTGCCGCACGTGTTGGCGCCGGCCGCCGAGAGCTGCGGCGTGCCCGTCTGGCAGGCGGGCGCGAACCACCGCTGATGGTCCGAATACCCTTGGATCGGAGTGGTCTTGGGCACCGGGTTGTACAGGCGCTGGTTTCCGCGCACCTGCCCGGTCTTCCCGTTCCGCATGTTGCGGACGTCGCGCTCCAGGTCGTCGATGAGCTTGGCCTGGCCCTTGGTGAAGGGCTTGGCGCCGGTGAAGCGGAACTTGTGGTCGGGCAGCGACTTGGCGACGACCCGGTCGTCCGCAAGCTGCTTCGCCGTCAGCTTGGAGTTCGACTTGAACTCGTTGAACTCCTTGCTCTTCTGGTTGTAGGCGTCGTACCGGCGTTCGCCGACCTTGTCGCCGTTCTTGTCGAACAGCTCGACGGTGACCTCACACAGCCAGTCCGGGCCGATCAGCTTGTAGTCCTTGACGAGCTGCCGTTCGAAGCCCGAGCCCTTGTGGTTGTTGATCTGGTTGCGGATGTACCGCTTGTCGAACCAGTGCTTGAACCCCAGGTTCTCCTTGTTCGCGAAGTACCGGGCGTAGATCTCCATCGCCCGGTCCGCAGGCTTCCCCGACGCGTTGGCGATCTTCTTCCACGCCTCGACGTTCTTGTCCAGGTCCCCGGGGACCTTCGACAGGGCCTCGGCCTTCTGGGCGGCCGTCGGTGTCTGCAGGCCGTCGTACGCCTGTCCCGGAAGGTCGAACTCGAAGTTCTTGGGGAGGGCGGTGTCCTTGTACAGGTTCCCGGTGGGGTTGTCGGGGAACCCGGAGTCCGGCGGTGTCGTCGGGGCGGTCGGGAGGCCGTTGCGGGTGTCGCAGCGCTTCCCGGATCCCGCCTTCAGCTTCGCCGAGACCGGCGGCAGCTTCGGTGGTGCGGCCTCGACGGCCTGGAGTCCGGTGGTGACGATCGCGGCCGTCAGGCCGACAGCGGCCGTGAACCTGGCTGCTAAGCGCCACTTGGACGGTATGCGGATGTGTTTGTTCAAGAGCTCGTCTTTCCCTCTCCGGTGGAGGCCTTGAGGGGGTGTGGGCGGCGCGCGGGCCCCCGTGACATGTGCGCGCCACCCGACCACCATAGCCCTCACCGGGCACAAGTAAAGACGAGTTAAAGCGTGTCGCCGAACCATCAACACCACTGTGCGGAACGTCAGTTCACGTGCCAGGACCCTCGCCCCGAGTGGCTCGCGCCCGGCTTGCGCCTACACGAAGTACAAACGCTCCATGTCCCTGACCGCGTCTTCGGAGTGCCGTACACGGAACGCCGTCGTCTCCATCTCCTCCCACCCCCACGGATCCGACTGCCCGAGCGCCAGGCCCCCCAGGGCCGCCCAGTAGACCTCGTTCGCGGGCGCGTCCAGGTCGACGCCGGCGTTGTCCACCATCCACCCTCTGAGATCCAGGGACGCGATCACCGCACGCGGATCGCCCGAGACGACGAACGGCTCGTCATCCGGCCACCCCGATGCGTGGAACATCGCTCCGTCCGGCAGCCACACGAGGTTCTCGGTGTGCTCCATCCCCCCGTGGTAGGAGACCCGTCCCACGATCCGCGCATCCGGGAACCGCTCCCGCAACTCCTTCGCCGCGGACAGGAGCGGCTCGTCGTTTCCGTCGGTCGCGAATGCGGGAGTCGCGATGCTCAACATGCCGCCCCACGCGGCACCGTGCACGATGTCCAGATCGGACCGCGCCGCCGACGGCAGCGGGGTCTGTGCGGAGCGCGGCCCGAGGTCCTCCAGGACGGCCTCGATGCCCTCGAACGACTCGACGAACGCCCGTGCGCGGGCCGGGTCGTTGGGCGGCAGAGTGCGGGCGTCGACGTTGAAGGGCGCCTCGAACGCGGTCAGGTGACACAGACTCATCGAGCCGCGCACGATCCGGTCCGGCGCGGAGGTCCAGTACGTGTTCTCGTCCATGCGGGCCACCGTAATGGCCGGCGATGACAGAGGCGCCGTTACTTGGGCGTTCGATGGTGCCGCGTGGCGTTGCGCGAGACCGCGTACACCTTCTCGTCCGGCAACGGGAATTGACGACGAGCCATGTCGGCGGCCCTCGGGCGGGCACGGACCTCGACGTCACGGAGCGCCCCGCGGCGCGTGGCTGCGGGGCGCCTTGTGGGGGTCAGTCGACCTGCTCCCCGTTGTACGTACCGCCCTTGCAGTAGTTGCCGTCCTCATTGACCGCGGGTACTCCGCCGCCCTGCTTGCACTCAGAAGGCGTGACGACGGACGGGGCGCTCTGAGTGGCGGCGGTAGCGGTGGCGGCGCCGGTGAGGCCGAGTCCGGCGAGGGCTGCCGTGGCCATGACGGCGGCGAGGATTCGACGAATGCGCATTCGGTTCCCCTTTCACGGATTGCCTCGGTTGGGGCACTCTTCAGCTTCTCACCCATGGGGGTGGCACGTCATGTTGGACCGACGCGCCTAGCCCAGGGCCATGTTGACCTGCGGAAACGCGCATGGTCGGCCTTGCGTGCGCAGCGGTGGTGGAGACGTCGGTATCCGGCGGCCCCGGGGCGTGGTGGTGCCCAGGACGGACGGGGGAGAGGGTGCGACGCTGGAGTGAGACCAACCCGGAAGGCAGGTGCGTCCCATGCGCACGTCGATCCGTATTGCCGGTGCCCTCACCGGCCTCACCCTCACCCTCGGCGGTGCGGTCCTCGCCGCTCCCGCGGTCCGGGCGGACATCCCGGCCTGCACGCAGATGGCCGAGCAGGCCGGTGCCACCGCCTCCGACTCCGTCTCCGCGGCCTGCAGCCGTGGCGTGGTCGGAGACCTGCAGAGTTGTGTGACCGGGCTGACCGAGGCCGGAGTGGCGGGCGGCGCCGCGACCGGTGCCTGCCGGGCCGCGGCCCACGAACCGCGTTAGAGGACGCCGTCATACCTCTGCGCGGCCGGTCGGTCACCGTCCGGGCGCGGCGCCCGGCCTCGCCTCGCGGGCCTCATGCGGAGCGCCCATGCTGAGTAAGAGGGCGCCGTCGTCTTGCGACTTGTCCTTCCCGAAGGCCGAACGAAGGCGCCTGAGAGGAGGAGGAACCCATGCGCATACGAAGAATCCTGGGCCTCGCCCTGGCCGCGGCGACCCTTGCCGGCGTGAGCGCCGTCGGCGCTGTTGGCGCCGCAGCCGCCTCGTCTCCGGACATCTCCCGGGACGAGTGCACGGCAGCCGGCGGACGGATCGTGTCCAACCCCTACGCCGGCGAGGCCTGCGCGCTTCCCGACGGGACCAAGCCGGGGATCACCTGACGATCACCTGACCATGCGGCGCACGGTGGGCATGGGGTGACGGCCCCCGGCCCACCGCTGGGCGGATCGCCCGCGCCCGTCGCGACACAGCGACACCGCACCGCGACACCGCGACACCGACACCGCGACACCGCGACACCGCGCACTCGTGAGGTCCGACCGTCTCGAAGCCAAGGCCGCTTCGGGGCGGTCCGTGCCGTGTCCTGAACCTGCTCGGCTCCCTCGTCATGCGGTGACCGACGAGGTCGTTCGCATGTCCCGGCTGTATTGATTACGGATTCCCCCGACTCGTCCCCCCTGGGCCGACCGGCACGGTGCACCCGCCGGTCGGCTTCGTCGTGCTCCTCGACGTCCCCCGGGGACGACTCCGTCGTTCGGCCCATCAAGGGCACCGGCCGCAACGCCGAAAAGGACCAAGCGGAGTCACCCCACCCTCGCGTTCCCGTACGCCTCCGTGCCCCAGGCCGCCCCGCCGACGGCGGTCCCGTGTCCCAGCCGACAGGCCCGGAGGAAATCCCGCATGCGCGTCCGCCTGCCCCTGACCGCCGTCACCACCGCCGCGTTCCTGCTGGTCACGGTCACCGGTGCGACTCCCGCCGCAGCAGACCGGAACGACCGGAACCCCGACGGCACACCACTGGTCCGGGTGTCCCAGGGCGACCCGTACGCGAAGTGCACCATCGGAGCGAGGTCCCCCGACAGCGTCGTCTACCCGGCCACCGAGGTCGAGCCGTACCTGTCCGTCGATCCGCGCGACCCCCGGCGCGTGGTCACCGTGTTCCAGCAGGACCGCTGGAACGACGGCGGCGCCCGTGGCCTGGCGGCCGCCTGGACCACGGACGGGCACACCTTCCACCGGAGCACGCTGCCGTTCAGCCTGTGCGCTCCCGGCGGCGCGGACTACGAACGGGCCTCCGACCCCTGGGTGAGCACCGGACCCGACGGCACGGTCTACGCCAGTGGGGAGGGCGTCGACTTCACGAAGAGCACGCGCAGCGCCCTTCTGACCGTCACCTCCCGCGACGGCGGCCGCACTTGGCAGAACCTCACCACCACGCACGTCGACGAGCAGCCGTTCTTCAACGACAAGCCCTCACTCACCGCCGACCCGATCCGCGAGGGCACCGCCTACCAGGTCTGGAACCGCCTCGACAACGACCCGCCCGGCCCCAGCTCCCTCGACGGTCCCGGCTACATCTCCCTCACCCGCGACGGCGGCCGCACCTGGAGCGAGGCCCGGCCGTTCGTCGACACCGGCGCCGTGCCCAACACCCAGACCATCGGCCATCTGATCGTCGTCGACCGGCACACCGGCATCCTGTACGACTTCTTCGACCGGATCACCCACTCCGACGACCTGAGCACCGTCGTCGAAGCCCGCTACGAGATGGTCTCCTCAACGGACGCCGGAGAGACCTGGAGCGCCCCGGTCACCGTGGCCCGGGACACCTCCGTACCGGAGGTCGACCCGAACGACCCCACCAGACTGCTGCGCGCCGCGGCCACCCTGCCCAGCCCGGCCGTCGACCCGAAGACGGGCACGCTCTACATGGCGTACGAGGGCTCGGACTTCTCCGGCGGCAGCTTCGACTCCGTCCAGCTGGTGCGCTCCACCGACGGCGGACGCACCTGGGGAGCCCCGGAGCTGATCAGCCCGGAAGGCGTGCCGGCCTTCTCCCCGTCGATCGCGGTCGACGAGCGGGGCACGGTCGCACTCACCTACTACGACCTGCGCTTCCTCGAGCCGGGCGACACCACCACCCTGCCCACCGCCTACCAGCTGGCCACCCTGCCGCACGGGGACCCGCAGCGCCGGACCGAGCGACGGATCTCGCGGATCTTCGACTGGCTGGAGGCACCGTACGCCGGGGGCTACTTCCTCGGTGACTACCAGGGCCTCGTGGCAGACGGCAAGGGAGTACGGGCGGTGCTCACCGAAACCCACTCCGACGCACCCCAGAACCGCACGGACGTGTACACCGGCACCTTCCGCACCCACTGACCGACGCGGACGCCGACGGGGGAGCGCCGACCGTCGATGTCGCCGCGCCCGGCGGTGTCGTCGGCGTAGGCCTCGGCGAGGCGCAGGGCGAGGCGGCTCCCGTTTCGGCCTGCTCGGCTACGGGGTCTGCGTCGGGGTAAGCCTCGTGAGGACCAGCAGGGTGTCGACGAGGTCCTCGGCGGGGGCGCCGGTGGCCAGCCGGCGCAGCTGCTGGCCGAAGACCAGGGCGACGGCCACCCCCGCCAGGCGCTCCGGGTCCGGTACGCCGAGTTGGGTCAGGACCCGGGTGGCCAGCAGGTCGTAGGCGGCGAAGCACTCGGCCGCGGCGACGCGCAGCCGTTCGTCGCGGCCGGCCTGGACGTACAGCTCGAACGGCGCGATGTGCCGGTTGTCGAAGGCGTTGCCGCCCGCGACCTGCGCCACCACCTCGGCCGCCTGACCGATGTCGAAGCGGTCGTCGGTGCACGCGTCGGCCAGCCCGGTGAAGTGGCGCGTCTCCTCGGCCACGAAGTGCAGCAGGCTCTCGCGCAACAGCTCGTGCTGGGTGGCGAAGTGGTAGGTGACGGACCCGAGGGACACGGCCGCCTCCTTGGCGATCCGCCGGTTGGTGACGGCGGCGATGCCGTCCTGCCCGATGATCCGCAGCACGGCGTCGATGATGCTCTGGCGGGTGTCGGAAGCGTGGGGCATGTCGGCATTCTGCCCCATCGGACGGCGTGTCGGCCCTGACGGGCAAGGGGAGTCGGGGCGTCCGCGGTGTGGACAGGCGGCAGCGCGATCCCTACTGTTCGTTCGAACGAACAGTAGAGTGCCGTCGCGCGGGAGTCACGGGAGACATCGTGGACATATCCGGATCGAACGTTCTGCTCACCGGGGCCACCGGAGGAATCGGCGCCGCCCTCGCCTCGCGTCTGACCGCGCAGGGGGCCCGTCTTACGGTCACCGGGCGACGGGCGGAGGCCCTCGAGGCCACCGCCGAGGCCTGCGGCGCCCGTACGGTGGTCGCCGACCTGGCCGTCCGCTCCGACGTCGTCGGCCTCGCCGAGAGCTGCGCCGAGACGGACATCCTCGTCGCCAACGCGGCCCTGCCCGCCAGCGGCAACCTGCTGGACTACACCGAGGAGCAGGTCGACCGCGCCCTCGACGTCAACCTGCGCGCGCCCGTGCTGCTGTCACAGCTGCTCGCGGCGCACATGGTGGCCCGCGGGCGCGGCCACATCGTGCTGGTCGGTTCCATCTCCGGCAAGGCGGCGACCAAGTCGACCTCCCTGTACAACGCGACGAAGTTCGGGCTGCGCGGATTCGCCCTCGCCCTGCGCCAGGAGCTCAGGGGCACGGGGGTCGGGGTGTCCCTGGTCCAGCCCGGCTTCGTCCGCGACGCCGGGATGTTCGCGGCCACCGGCGCCGCCACCCCGAACGGCATCAGGACCGTCACACCCGGCCAGGTCGCCGACGGCGTCGTACGAGCCGTCCGGCGCGACCGTTGCGAGGTCAACGTGGCGCCGCTGGAGCTGCGGCTGCTGAGCGCCATCGCCGGGCAGTTCCCCGGGTTCGCCGAACGGGTCCAGGCCCGGACTGACGTCGACGGCTCCGTGCGGCAGATCGTCGAGGCCCAGCGCTCACGCCGCTAGGCCGTCGCCGCGCCAGGTCCGCATCTGCCAGTGCCGGCTAGCCGGAGCGGTGGCTCCGGCGTTGACACACAAGAGTGTGAGTGGTTGAGTACTCACATGAAGAGCGAACGCCCCCGGAAGCTGTCCACCGCCGAAGAGCGCCGCGAGACGGTGCTGCGCACCGCGATCGGCGCCTTCGCGGCGCGCGGCTACTGGGGCACCACCACCACCGAGGTGGCGAAGGCGGCCGGCATCTCGCAGGCGTACGTCTACCGGCTGTTCCCGAGCAAGGAGCTGCTGTTCACCGCGGTGGTCGAGCACTGCTTCGTGCAAGTCCGGGCCGGACTGGAGCGGGCGGCCGCCGAGGCGAAGGGCAGCTCCGCCGAGGTGGTGCTGGAGGCCATGGGGGATGCGTACGCGCTGCTGATCAAGGACAACGACCTCATGTTGATCCAGCTGCACGCCCAGGCCGCGGCGGTCTCCGAGCCGGCCGTGCGCGAGGTGGTCCGGCAGGGCTACGCCCGGGTGGTGGAGTACGTCCGTGGCGCCTCCGGTGGCACCGAGGAGCAGGTCCAGCAGTTCTTCGCGCTCGGCATGCTGTGCCACCTCATCGTCTCCATGGGGGCCGACGAGGTGGACGCCCCCTGGATCCGCGCGCTGTCCGCGGGCATCACGCACTACTGAGGCCGGCCCGGCCGCGTCACCGCGCGGTCGGGCCCGTCAGCGGGGCAGGAGCTCCGCCTTTTCTTTGGCGTCAAGTGTGAGTGGTTAACCACTCAAGGAGGATGCAGTGAGAACCACCGCCACCACCCGGAGCCCCGGAGCGGCGCTCGCGGCTCTGGCCGGGGCGCAGTTCACGGTCATGCTCGCCACCTCGATCGTGAACGTGGCCCTGCCGCAGATCCGCGCCGGCGTCGGGCTGTCGGACAGCGGCACGACCTGGGTGGTCAACGCCTACGGCCTCGCCTTCGGTGCGCTGCTGCCGGCCGGTGGACGGGCGGCTGACCTCCTCGGCCGCCGCCGGGTGCTGATCGCGGGGCTCGCGGTGTTCGGGGCCGCCTCGCTGACGGCCGGGCTGGCCACCGCGTCCCCGGTCCTGATCGCGGCCCGTGCGGTACAGGGTCTGGGCGCGGCGGCGATCGCACCGGCGGCGCTGGCCCTGGTGATGGACCTGTTCCCGCCGGGATCGGGGCGGGGGAGGGCGCTGGGCGTGTGGGGCGCGGTGTCCGGCGCGGGCGGCGCGGCCGGGGTCCTGCTCGGCGGGGTCCTCACCCAGGCGTGGGGCTGGCCGTGGATCTTCTTCGCCGTCGCCATCGGCGTCCTGCCGGTCCTCGCCGGCATCGCGGTGAGCGTGCCGCGGATCCCGGTCACCGGCGGCGGCCGGTTCGACCTGCCCGGCACGACCGCCGTCACCCTCGCGCTGACCGCCCTGGTGTGGGGCCTGACCACCGCCCGCCGCTCGGGCTGGACGGACACCGCCGTCCTCGGGGCCTTCGCCGCCGCAGCCGCGCTGTCGGCCGTGTTCGTCCTCGTCGAACGCAGGCACCCGAATCCGCTGCTGCCGCCGCGGCTGTTCCGCGCCGGCCGGGTTGCCGCGGGCAACCTGCTGATGGTGCTCTTGGGGTCCGTGTGGATCGCCCTGTTCTTCTTCCTGCCGCTCTACCAGCAGCAGGTCCTCGGGTCCGGCCCGCTGGTCACCGGCCTCGGCCAACTCCCCCTGGCCGCCGCCAACATGCTCGGCTCCACCCTGGCCCCACGGATCTCCCGGCGGATCGGCGCGACCGCCACGGTGACCGGCGCCCTGCTGACCGAGGCCGCCGGATTCCTCTGGCTGTCCCGGATCCGCGCCGACGGCAGCTACCTCGCCGACCTCCTCGGCCCGAGCGTCCTGATCGGCCTGGGCCTGAGCATCGCCTTCGTGCAGCTGACCGCCCTGTCCGTGGACGGCGTCCCGCGGGAGGACGCGGGGCTCGCCGGCGGTCTGGTGAACACCTCCCGGCAGGTCGGAGGCGCGATCGGCCTCGCCGTCCTGGCCACCCTCGCCGGCACCGTCACCACCCACGCGGCCACCCACCAGACACCACTCGAAGCACTCACCGCCGGCTACCGCGTGGCCTTCGGCGTCTGCGCCGCCGTCCTCGTCGCCACCGCCGCCCTCACCCCGCTCCTCACCCGCCCCGCCTCCGGAACCGCCGCCCCACACCCGGCCCCACCCCCGGCCCCGCGGCCCGCCGCGGACCGCCGCTGCTGACCACCCCACCGACACCACACTGACCGAGAGGAAGAACAGCCGTGTTCACCATCGACGAGACCGCCCCCGCCATCGTCCGCCTGTCCACCGTGATCGACGCCCCGCTGGAGCGGGTCTGGGCCCTGCACACCGACATCGACGCCTGGCCCACCTGGAACCCCCACATCGACCAGGCAGAACTCGACGGCCCGCTGCTGCCGGGCCACTCCTTCACCTGGAAGACGCACGGACTGGACATCACCTCCACCGTCCGCGAGATCGTCCCCGGCCGGCGGCTGGTCTGGGACGGCCCGGCCCACGGCATCGAGGGCGTCCACGTGTGGACCTTCGAACAGACCGGCAGCCAGGTGACCGTCCGCACCGAGGAGTCCTGGAGCGGCGCCCCCGTCGACGCCGCGCCCGACGACCTCGGCCAGGCCCTGCACGACTCGCTGACCGCCTGGCTCACCGCCCTCAAGACCCGCGCCGAACAGACCGACTGACACCCCCGCCCCACCCCCGAAGCCCGCAACGACCCCTCACCGTCACGCAAAGCGAGGTTCCCGCCATGACCACCGCCAAGAAGCCGTACCTGACCGGCCACTACACCCCCGTCGTCGACGAGATCACCGCCACCGGGCTCACCGTCGAAGGCACCTTGCCCCCCGAGCTGACCGGCCGGCTCATCCGCAACAGCCACAACCCCAAGCCCGGCGTCACCCCCACCCACTGGTTCAAGGGCAGCGGCATGGTCCACGGCATCCGGCTTCGCGAAGGCCGCGCCGAGTGGTACCGCAACCGCTGGGTGCACACCCCCGCCCTCGACGGCGCCCCCTACATGACCGAAAACGGCCCCGACCTGACCGCCAGCACCGCCGGCACCCACGTCATCGAACACGCCGGACGCCTGCTCGCCCTGTGCGAGGCCAACCTCCCCTTCGAACTCACCCGGGACCTCGACACCGTCGGCGCCTACGACTTCGACGGCAAACTGACCGGCGCGATGACCGCCCACCCCAAGGAGGACCCGGTCACCGGCGAGCTGCACTTCTTCGGCTCCTCGCCGTTCCCGCCGTTCCTCACCTACTACGTGGCCGACGCCAAGGGCGAGATCAGCCACAGCACCGAGGTGCCCGGAGCGACCGCCGCCCTCAAGCACGACTTCGCCGTCACCCGCCACCACGTGATCTTCATCGAGGGCAACGTCACCTTCGACCCCACCGAACACTCCGGCATCCCCTACAGCTGGAACGACGCGCAGCCGGCGCGCATCGGCGTCATGCCCCGCGGCCCGCAAGGCGCGGCGAAGACCCGCTGGTTCTCCATCGAGCCGGGCAACATGCTGCACGCCGCCAACGCCTACGAGGACGCCCAGGGCCGCATCGTCCTGGAAGGCCCCACCGTGGACCGCGAGGGCTTCCGGCTCTCGTGGAACTGGTGGGTCGGCGCGCCCGAGCGCGGCGCCGAGCCCAACACCCGCTCCTACAACCGCCGCTGGGTCATCGACCTGGCCGCCGGCCGTGTGGACGAGCGTGTGGTCGACGACCTCGCCATCGAGTTCCCCACGCTCAACGAGGAGTACCTCGGCGCCGAGCACCGCTACCAGTACGCCGTCTCCTTCCCCGACCAGGAAGGGCACGACGGCTACGGCATCGTCAAGTACGACCGCACCACCGGCGCCCGGCACATCCACGAGGCCGGCGACGCCCGCCTGCCCAGCGAGGCCGTCTTCGTCCCCGCCGCCGGGGCCACCCGCGAGGACGACGGCTACCTGCTCACCGTCGTCTCCGACCTCAAGCAGGACGCCTCCCAGCTGCTGGTCCTGGACGCCTCCGCCGCCCTCGAGCGGATCGCCACGGTCCACCTGCCCCGCCGGGTCACCGGAGGCATCCACGGCTCCTGGATCCCCGACGGCGACCTGGACGCCGACCTCGACGGCCGCAGCTCCGACCGCTGAACGCCGGTGGCCGCGGCCCCGGGGGACCTCCCCCCGGGGCCCGGCGCCGGCTCAGGGGGCGATCGGGAGCTGGCGCTTGTGCTCGGTGAGGCGGTAGCGGTGGGTGATGGCCTCGTAGGCGGCCTCGCTGACGGGCTTGCCTTCGAGGAGGTCGTCGATGTCGTCGTACGTGACGCCGAGGGCCTCCTCGTCGGGCCGGCCCGGCTTCAGCGTCTCCAGGTCCGCGGTCGGGGTCTTCACGGTCAGGCCGGCGGGCGCGCCCAGGGCCTCGGACATGGCCCGTACGCGCCGCTTCGTGAGGCCGGTGAGCGGCACCACGTCGGCCGCGCCGTCGCCGAACTTCGTGAAGAAGCCGGAGACCGCCTCGGCGGCGTGGTCGGTGCCGACCACCAGGCCCTCGTGCGCGCCGGCGACCGCGTACTGGGCGATCATGCGCTGCCGGGCCTTGATGTTGCCGTGCACGAAGTCCTGGTGGTGCGCGTCGCGGAAGACCGTGCCGCCCGCCAGCACCGCCTCCAGCGCCGCGTCGCTGGCCGCCTTCACGTCGACGGTCAGGATCCGGTCGGGCCGGATGAACTCCAGCGCGAGCTGCGCGTCCGCCTCGTCGGCCTGGGTGCCGTACGGCAGCCGCATCGCGAAGAACGTGGCGTCCTGCCCGCCGGCACGGACCCGCTCGACGGCGAGCTGGCACAACCGGCCCGCAGTGGTGGAGTCCACGCCGCCGCTGATGCCCAGCACCAGGGAGCGCAGGCCCGTGGAGGTCAGCTGCCCGGCCAGGAAGGCCACCCGGCGCTCGATCTCCTGCCGCACGTCGAAGGACGCGCTCACCTGGAGATCCCGGGCGATCTCCTGCTGCAGGGGTATGGACGCCAGGTCGGTCACGGCTGCTCCTCGGTCGGGCCCGTGGGCGGGGTCGGGGCGCGCCGCAGGGCCGGGGCCACGGGCGCGTGGATGGGGGACGGAAGCACTCTAGAGGACGGCCGGGACCGCACGCTCAGGGCATCCGGCCAGGTGAGCGCGGTCCCGTCGCAGGCGTCCCACCGCCGCGGGCCGGCGCCGGGCCTACTGTGCGACATCCCGTGGGTTGCTCTGAGCTCTCCGGAGTCCGCAACCCCGTGACCAGGAGGTTCGTCCTCTCTCTGAAAGCGGCTCACGGACTGACGTAACTTCGGGATTCCTGAAGTGTTCTCACTGCGTCCGATCGGTTCACGATCGGGATAAAGGTGCGGAGGCTCGGGTTGGCGCTGGCTGCCGTACGGGACCTGCGCGATGTCCGACCGCCGGCCACGGCGGAGGAGCTGGAGCAGTTCGAACCGATGTGCTGGCGGGGTTCGTGCTGGCGCGGGCCTCGGCGGGACTGGCGGACGGCACGACCCGCGGGGACGTCGGCCACCTGGAGCAGACCTGCGGCTGGCTGCCGGGAACAAGGGGATCTGGAAAGTCTCCGAGGTCCAGCGGAGCCTGGCCGAGCACGGCCTGGTCATCTCGGCCGGGAAGATGTCCGGGCTGTGGTCCGGCCAGCCGGTCTCCCGCAAGCTGGAGGACCTGGACTTCATTTGCGTTGTCCTCGGCTGTGAGATCGGCGACCTCCTCATTCCCGAGCTGGAGAAGGTATGCCGCCCCGGTCAGGAGGAAACGATCCGGGCCGCTGTCGGCTCGGGGACTGCCGCACCGAAGGTGATCCCCAAGCGCCGGGACGGCCGGTCGCTGTCGCCGGAGTAAGCAGGTGGCACGCTTCCCGATGGGCTACCTCAAGCCGACCAGCTCCTGCCCAGGCTGCCTGGCCTGGGGCGATTTCCGCGGACGGCTCTGCCATACGTGCTACATGTTCGGCCGCGAGCACGACGCGGCGGAATGCGTCGGCTGCCGTCGCGTCCAGCCGTTGAAGTGGACCTACTGCCGTTTGTGCTGGTGCCAGGCCCGCCTCGACGCGAGACAGCTGACAGCCAGGCGGCGGAAGGGGCAGACGTGCGGGTGCGACTCGCTGCCGTCCGGCACCATCAGCTGTTCTTCGTCGGGATGCACTACCGCAAAAAACCAACGCCTCCAGCCCGACGGAAGGGAGGACGGCGTGGCCCCGCGCAAGCCGCCTCCGGCGCTGGCTTGGTGTCCGGACTCCGGCTGGCGGCAGTCGCCGCTGTTCGAGCAGATTCCCCGGCACTTCGATCGGCTCGACCCGTCCGACGCCGATCTGGCCAGCCCGTGGCTGGCCTGGGCGAAGTACCTCGCCCCCCGGTTCGCCGAGGCCCGCGGCTGGGGACGCAACATCCACTTCGCGGTTAACCGCGGCCTGGCCTCGCCCTCACCGGTCACGTCAAGGGTGACGTCATCCGACACACGGAGATCTTCTCCCCGCTACGGGCCCTGAACCTGCCCGTCGGCCACATCATCACGGTGCTGGAGGAGATGGGGATCTTCGAGGACGACAGCGAGCCGTCCTTCGAGCGCTGGACTCGCCTCCTGCACGACGGCGGCCCTCGCAGCCTCGCGCGCAAGGAGGGCACGGTCTGGCTCTCCCTTAATTACGTCCGCCCGGTCCTGCTTGTGTGGTCGAACCGCTACGACCACCTGCGGGAGGTGACTCGCGACGATGTCCTCGCACACATCAAGACGCTGCACGGTCATCAGCGGCGTGACCGGCTCGTTGCCCTGCGGTCTCTGTTCACCTGGGCCCAACGGCAGGGGCTGATCTTCCGCAACCCCACCAGCCGGATCAAGGTCGGGCAGAACGAGTACGGCAGCTCCAACCGCTCCTCCCCGAGCATGTCGAGAACTCCGTCGCAGCGGCCACCACCCTGGCGGCACGGCTCGTCCTGGCGCTCGCGGCGGTCCACGCCGCCCGGGTCGCCCAGAATCGCCGCCCTCATGCTCGAAGACGTCGATCTCGGCAACCGCCGGCTGGCCCTCGCCGGGCGCGCCCGGCCTCTCGACGACCTCACCCTGAGGCTACTGACGGACTGGCTGGACCACCGGCGGCGCCGGTGGCCGAGCCCCGCGAACCTCCACCGGCTGATCAACGACCAGACCGCCAACACGACCGGCCGGGCCAGCAACCACTGGATCAGCGCTCCCATACGAGGGCAGGACGCCACCTTGGAGCGGCTTCGCGTTGACGGGCAGCTCGAAGAGGCCCTAACCCGCGGCCCTGACCCACTCCATCTCGCGGATCGGGCTCGACGAGAAGACCGCGATGCGTTACGCGGATTCCGCACGAGCCCTGCTGGACCAGGCCGCTGAACAGCACCTTCGCTGAAATGTGCTCGACCGGGACGCACCGTGAAGGGAATCATGAGCGGGTGACGTCGACCGAAGCAGTAGCAATCGCTCTACAGGACCATGCCGCCCTCTGGAGGGTGGGGGAGATCAGTGCGAGCGAGGTGGTCGATTCTGCCTGCGACGCGCTCGTCGCCGGACTCGACACCCCCAACCTTCGGATCCTCGCCGCCTGCACGCGCGCCGAGGCGGACTACGACGTCCATGACCTGCTTCCCCCGGCACTCGCCGAACTCGGCCTCACCCTCCATCCGGTTGGCAGTGAGGCTGGCCAAGAAGCTGCCGTGCGAGCGCTCGCACGGCGCATGCTCGCCGGCGAGTTGAAACCTTGGGAGCTCACTTTCCGGATTCACCGGCGCTACGGGCACGAGCTGCCCCTGGCTGAGCGGCTCGCCGAGCTCGATGACGAGTACGGCATGCTCGAAGACGGCGACGAAGCAATAGCTCAGGTTGATGCTGAGGTCACGGCGGAAGCCCGCCGCCTCGCGGCCCACCCCACCGTTCCCGCCGAACCCACGGATCCACCCAGTTGATACACACGGACCGACCCGCGAGTTCCCCTGAATAAGCCTGAACCCACGGGGCTCTCGGGGGTCGAGGAACATCGGAACGAAAACCGGCGCTCAGCCCGTCGGGCCTCGGCGAGGGCTTTGACCTGGGCTTCTGTGGGGGCTGAACCTTCGGCAGTCGTGTTGATCGATTGTTCTGGAGGTCCGGGGTGCCGGTCGAGATTTTGACGGATGAGCAGGCTGCGCGTACGCGGTGTATCGCGGGGCGCCGTCCCGTACGGAGTTGGAGCGCTTCTTCTTCCTGGACGACGCGGACCGGGAGCTGATCGATTCGCGGGCCTGGGTGGACGCGCGGGCCTGGACGACGGGAGAGGGCCCGAAGGCGTTGTTCGACGCGGCGGCCGGCTGGTGCGCGAGCGGCGGGTGCTGCTGCCCGGGGTGACAACGCTGACCCGGCTGGTGGCCTCGGTGACATCTCGTACGGGCTGCTGAACGTCGGTCAGCGTGCGGTGCTGGACCCGCTGCTGACCGTCCCGTCGGGTGAGCGGGTCTCGGAGCCGGACCGGCTGCGACGCCGGCCCAGTACGGGAATCCGGCCCGCACATGAAGTGGTCGCTCCAGCGCGCGGAGGAGATCGCGGCCCTCGGTATGGGGGAGCTGGACGGCGACTGTCCCGGTACGGCGTGGACGGCAAGGCATCGCTCCTACGCCGCCACGGCGATTCCCGCCGGCTCGCAACCCTGCTGGCCACCACGGTCTACCCGACGACCCGGGCCGTCGACGACGCGTTGGACCTCCTGGAGGTACTGAACGCGACGAAGCTGCCGGCCAAGGCCGAGTGCGCGACGGTCAAGGAGAGGATGAAAACGCTGCCGAGGGTCGAGCGGGCCTCGGCGAAGCCGGCGACCGAGTTCCGGGTGGTGGTCGACACCACGAGCGGGCTGGTCGACACCGAACCGGCGAGGTCACCGGTCCGGCCGTGGGGTCGTTCGAGGCGATGGGGGAGCGGATCGAGGCGGTCGTGCTCCGGTCACTCCTCGATGAAGGCGAGGATGTCGGGGTTGAGGACGTCCGGGTGCGTCGACAGCATGCCGTGCGGGTAGCCGTCGTAGGTCTTGAGCCGGCCGTTCTTGAGCAGCTTGGCGGACTTCGGGCCGGAGTCTGCGTACGGCACGACCTGGTCGCCCGTGCCGTGCATGACCAGCACTGGGACCTCGATCTTCTGCAGATCCTCGGTGAAGTCGGTCTCCGAGAAGGCCTTGATGCACTCGTACTGCGCGTTGGCGGCGCCCATCATGCCCTGCAGCCACCAGCGGTCGATCAGACCCTGCGACTTCTCGACGCCGGGCTGGTCGAAGTTGTAGAACGGTCCCGACGGCACGTCGATGTAGAACTCGGCTCGGTTGGCGGCCAGCGCGGCGCGGAAACCGTCGAACACCTCCATGGGCAGGCCCTCGGGGTTGCTCTCCTTCTTGACCATGACCGGGGGAACGGCCGAGACGAGGACGGCCTTGGAGACACGGCCCGGCTTGGCCTGCGCCACGTAGCGGGCGACCTCGCCGCCACCGGTGGAGTGGCCGATGTGCACCGCGTCCTTCAGGTCAAGGGCGTCGGTCAGGGCGACGACGTCGGCGACGTAGGTGTCCATGTCGTGGCCGGTGGCGGTCTGGCTCGAACGGCCGTGGCCGCGGCGGTCGTGGGCGATGACGCGGTAGCCCTTGGCCAGGAACCACAGCATCTGGTTGTCCCAGTCGTCGGCGCTCAGCGGCCAGCCGTGGTGGAAGACGAGGGGCTTGCCGTCGCGGGGGCCCCAGTCCTTGTAGAAGATGTCCGTACCGTCAGGGGTGGTCACCGTGCTCATTGCCCGTCCTTACGTCTGGTCGAGTGGACCGGCCGGATCGCACGGTCCAGCGGAAGATGCGGCGACGCGGCCGTCCGCCCCGCGGCGCGCTCGTGCGCCACGGGGCGGAGTTGGCGTTGTACGGCAGCGGGGTTGGTCCAGTGCCCACGGGTTAGTAAAACTCAGCGCGTCTGGAACCGCATGTCGGCTACGCCTGCCTGCCATGGTGTGATCCACAGGCGATCCAGCCGATGGCCGAGCGGTTGTCGGAAGAGAGCATGTGGTCGTTGACGTCCGGACTCGGTTCGGGGCCGGGTGCAGCAGACGTCTTGCCCACCCCGACCCCGTGGCTCCGGACCGTGTTCGGGTTGCCGAGCGAGTCGAGGAACACCTCGGCCGCCGCCCGGACGGTCAACGCCTTCCCTGTCGGCAGTTGCACGACGCTGGACACCACTTCCCCCTTGCCGCAGATAAAAGGGCCGCTTTAGCGCAGCAGCCGGAGACCGTCACCGCAGGTGGCGGATCAAGCTGCCGCGGATATGCGGGTGTTTAGTTGTGGGACGACGTCAGACCGGCTTTGCTGCCGACGACCCGCCGGCCGCCCAGCAGGGGCGACGATGGTTTGGCGCCGGTTCTCGTTCCGATGTTCCCCAACCCCCTACTCGTCCGGGCGTCAGCCTGTTGGCCCAGTGGAGACTGACATCGCGTCACCCGGGGTCCTACGCTGCGCAGTGCGCATGCCCCCCGGGCACTGCGCAGCGCACCGCTGTCGCGACCTCGAGCGCCGCCCGACAGCGCCCAGACCCGCCGGCGAGGTCTCGCCGCGACGGCGGGCCCGCCCCCGATCTCCGGCCGAAAGGTCTGCCTTCCCATGTCCCCACGCACGCCGTGCGGGTACCCGCCCCGGACGCCCCGGACCCCCCGACGCCGCCGCCCGCGCCGGGCGTTCCAGCTGGCCGCCGCCCTGCTCCTCGGCCTGATCAGCCTGCCCGTGGCCTCGGCCCCCGCCCGTGCCGCGGCCGGGGACATCACCGAGTACCCGCTGCCCACGGCCGGTAGCTCTCCCGGCGACATCACCACGGGGTCCGACGGGAACCTGTGGTTCACCGAGCAGGGCGTCCGGAAGATCGCCCGGATCACCCCCACCGGGGACCTGACGGAGTACCAGCTGCCCGGCGACGACAACAGCCCCGTCGGGATCACCGCCGGACCCGACGGCAGGCTGTGGTTCACCGACACCAGCCGCCGGATCGGGAACATCACCACGGCGGGCCTGATCACCGAGTACGACCTGCCCGCCGGCAGCGGCACACCGTTCGCCATCACCACGGGCCCCGACGGGAACCTCTGGTTCACCGAGGACCCCGGGGACCGGATCGGGCGGATCACCCCCACGGGGAAGATCACCGAGTACCCCCTGCCGCACCCCGGCAGCGGCCCGGAGTCCATCGTGACCGGGCCCGACGGGAACCTCTGGTTCACCGAGATCTCCGGCAACCGGATCGGGAGGATCACCCCCCAGGGCAAGATCACCGAGTACCCGCTGCCCAACGCCGACAGCGGCCCGGACGTCATCACCGCCGGGCCCGACGGGAACCTGTGGTTCACCGAGCTCTTCGGCAACCGGATCGGCAGGATCAGCCCGGCCGGGGTCATCACCGAGTACACGCTGCCGGACGCGGACAGCGGCCCGGACGGGATCGCCGCCGGGCCCGACGGCAACCTGTGGTTCACCGAGCAGCTCACCGACGGGATCGGGCGCATCACCCCCGCCGGGGACTTCGCCCGGTACCCGCTGCCGCACCCGGGCAGCCTCCCGATCCGCATCACCGCGGGACCGGACGCCCGCATGTGGTTCACCGAGATCGGCGGTGACCGCGTCGGACGGCTGGAGCTCGACGCCGGTCCGCCCCGCGCCGACCTGGCGGTCCGCCTGAGCGCACCGGCCTCCGTACGCGGCGGCACCGAGTACACGTACGACGTGACGGTGACCAACAAGGGGCCCTTCGCCGCCGCGGACCCGGCCGTCACCCTGACCCTGCCGCGCGGGGTGCAGGTCACCGAGGCACCCCCCGGCGCCGGCCGCCGCACTCCCGCTCCCACTCCGCTGACCTGGAACGTCGAGGCCCTGGGCGCCGGACAGCTGCGCGTCTTCCACGTCACGGTCCGGGCCACCCAGCGGCATGCCGTCACGGCCAGGGCGGCCGTCACCTCCCCCACACCGGACCAGAACCGGAGGAACAACACCGACACGGCCACCACCCGGGTCCTCGGCCGCTGAGCCGGCGCACCGCTTTGGGCGGTCCCGGCTCGGTAGGCTGGGACCGCCGGGCGCCTGCGACGGGGAGGTACGGGATGGGCGACACCGCTACCGCACCGGAACCGGAGCCGGGACCCGCGCCGGAACCGGAACCCACGCCGGAACCGGGACCCGCGCCAGGGCCGGCACCCGGCGTTGACCCGGGGCTGTACGGCCCGGCGTCCGTCACCTGGCACTGCCACGGCGACCCGATGATGTGGATCGCCGGCGTCCGGGCGCTCTACCTCCAGGCGCTCCACCCGCGCGCCGTCCGCGGCGTCATGGAGAACTCGGACTTCCGCCGGGACGCCTGGGGCCGGCTGCTGCGCACCGCCGACTTCGTCGGCACCCTCACCTACGGCACCACCGAGGCCGCCGAGCGCGCCGGCAGCCGGGTCCGCGCGATCCACCGCAAGCTCTCGGCCACCGATCCCGGCACCGGCGAACGCTTCCCCGTCGACGACCCCGAACTGCTGCTGTGGATCCACTGCGCGCAGATCGACAGTTTCCTGCACGTCCTGCGCCGCTCCGGCGTCCGCCTCACCGCGGCCCAGGCCGACCGTTACGTCGACGAGAACAGGGTCAACGCCCGCCTCGTCGGCCTCGACCCGGCCGCCGTGCCCGCGGGCACCGCCGGGCTCGCCGCCTACTTCGAGCGGATCCGTCCCGAGCTCGCCGCCGGCCCCGACGCGCACGCCGTGGACGACTTCCTGCGCGGCCCGCCGATCCACCCCCTCCTCGTGCCTGGCCGAAACCTGCTGTGGCGCCCGCTGGCGGGCCTCGCGTACGGTTCCCTCCCCGACTGGGCGCACCAGCTGTACGGGCGACCCGCACCGGCCCCGCGCAGCACCTCCCGGCGCCTGCGCCTCACGGGACGCGTGTTGCGCAGCATTCCCGCAGGTCTGCGCTGGAAGCTGCCTCCAGGTCACATCTTGAAAGCGATGCGTCGCATGGGCCCCGGGAGCCGCCCCTCGCCGTACACACTGCGTACATCAGCGGCCATACTGGACCGGCCGGGGAGGGCGTAGCACGACAACGGGGGCGGCTTTAAGACATGGCGGAGTCCAGACTGATCCAGGGCCGGTACCGGTCGCTCGATCTGATCGGGCGCGGCGGCATGGGCGAGGTGTGGCGCGCCCGCGACGAATCGCTGGGCCGGCACGTCGCGGTGAAGTGCCTCAAGCCGATCGGCGCCGAGCAGGACGCCCACTTCACCCAGGTGCTGCGCGAGCGGTTCCGGCGCGAGGCACGCGTGGCCGCCTCCCTCCAGCACCGCGGTGTCACGGTCGTCCACGACTTCGGTGACGACAGCGCCGCGGGCGGTCCCCTCTACCTGGTCATGGAGCTCCTCGAAGGCCGCAACCTCAGCCAGCTCCTGGAGGACAACGAGACCCGGCCGCTCCCCGTGGACGTCGTCGTCGACATCGCCGAGCAGATGGCCGCAGCCCTCGGCTACACCCACGACCAGGGCGTCGTGCACCGCGACCTGAAGCCGGCCAACATCATGCGGCTCACCGACGGCACCGTGAAGATCTGCGACTTCGGCATCGCCCGCCTCGCCCACGACATCGGCTTCACCGCCAAGCTGACCGGCGGCGGCATGGCCATGGGCACCCCGCACTACATGTCGCCCGAGCAGATCGCCGGCGGCGAGGTCGACCACCGCAGCGACCTCTACTCCCTCGGCTGCGTCCTCTACGAGATCGCCACCGGAGCCCCGCCCTTCGACCTCGGCGACTCCTGGTCGGTGCTGGTCGGCCACCGCGACACCCCGCCCGTGCCGCTGCGCGAGCACCGCCCCGAACTGCCCGCCACCTTCGAGCGGGTGGTCCTGGAGCTGCTCGCCAAGCGCCCCGAGGACCGGCCCGCCGACGCCCGCGACGTGCACCGCCGGCTCGTCGAGGCCCGGTTGGGACCGGGCGGGCTGCCCGGCGCCCAGGCCCCGCTCCCGGCGTGGGCCCGCGGAATGACCGCCGGGCGCAAGGCCGGGATCGACGCCCGCCCCGCGAGCGGCGAGTGGGCCGTGCTCACCGGCTCCTGGACGGCCGCCAGGCCCGGCGCCGGGCCGTCCGCCGTCCGTCCGAGCGGCGGGCACCCCGTCCTCGGTCCGAGCGGCGGAAACACAGTCCTCGGTCCGAGCGGCGGGCACCCCGTCCTCCGCCCCAGCGGCGGGAACGCCGTCGTCCGACCGTCCGGCGGGCAGCCCGCCGCGGGCCCCGGCGTCCGCATCGTCCGCCCCGAGCCCGCCGAGGACCCGCGCCTGACCGTGGCCTACGGCGTCCCCCGCGGCCCGGGCCCCCGGGAGAGCGGCCCCGACGCGCTCGCCGCCGGCCACACCCGCGCCTACGCCCTCAGCCGCTCGGGCCGGCCCGAGGAAGCCCTCGCCGTGTACACGGCCGTGGCCGAGGGACGCACGCGGGAACTCGGCCCGGACCACGCCGACACCCTCGCCGCGCGCCAGGAGACGGCGTACGAGCTGGGCCGGCTGGGTCGCCACCAGGAGGCGTACGACACCTACCGGGCGGTGCTCGTCGCCCGCGAACGGACCACGGGCCGGCTCCACCCCGACACCCTGCGCTGCCGCCACAACCTGGCCTGCGCCCTGGGTGCGCTGGGCCGGTTCGCGGAGGCCCACGCCACCGCCGCCGCGGTCGCCGCCGACCGGGCCGCCGTCCTGGGCCCCGAGCACGCGGACACGCTGCTGACCCGGTACGAGGCGGCGTACGCGCTCGGCCGCCTGGAGCGCTGGCAGGAGGCCCTGGCCGGCTTCCACGAGGTCGCCGCCGTACGGGAGCGGGTGCTCGGCCGCGACCACCCCGACACCCTGGCCGCCCGCTACGAGGTCGGCATCGCGCTCGGCCGCACCGGGAACAGCGCCCAGGCCCTCGACCTCTTCCGGGCGCTGGTCCGCGACCGCACCCGCGCCTACGGGGCCGCCGATCCCGAGACCCTGCGCGCCCGGCACGTCCTCGGGGTCAACCTGGGCCGCCTGGAGCGCTGGGAGGAGGCGGTGGCCGAGGCCCGGCAGGTGGGTGCCGTACGGGCCGAGGTGCTCGGCGCCGAGCACCCGGACACCCTGGTCAGCCGCCGGGAACTCGCCGTCGGGCTCGGCCGGCTGGGCCGCTGGGACGAGGCGCTGCCCATCTACCGGGAACTCTCCGGCATCCGCGAACGGTCCCTGGGCGACGAACATCCGGACACGGCGCTGGCCCACGCCGACGAGGCCCACTGTCTGGAGCGGCTCGGCCAGGTGTGTTACCAAGAGCCATGACGACCTTCGGGCGGGACGTGTACGACGACGTGATCGTGGGCGGCGGGCACAACGGCCTGGTGGCCGCCGCGTACCTGGCCAGGGCGGGCAGATCGGTCCTCGTCCTGGAACGGCTCGGGAAGACGGGCGGAGCGGCGATCTCCAGCCGCCCCTTCACCGGCGTCGACGCCCGCCTCTCCCGCTACTCCTACCTCGTCTCGCTGCTCCCGGCGAAGATCGTGCGCGACCTGGACCTGCGGTTCGCGGTGCGCAAGCGGACGATCTCCTCGTACACGCCCGTGGAACGCGACGGCCGGCCCGGGGGACTGCTCGTCGGCGGCGGCGAGCAGCGCACCCGGGAGTCCTTCGCCCGGCTGACCGGCTCGGACCGGGAGTACGAGAGCTGGCGCGCCTTCTACGGGACCACCGGGGAGGTGGCGCGGAAGGTGTTCCCCACCCTGACCGAGCCGTTGCCCACGCGCGCGGAGCTGCGGGCCCGGATCGACGACGAGGTCGCGTGGCGGATGCTGTTCGAGGAGCCGCTCGGGCAGGCGGTCGAGCGGCACTTCACCGACGACCTGGTCCGCGGGGTGGTCCTCACGGACGGGTTGATCGGCACCTTCGCGGACGCGCACGACCCCTCCCTCGCGCAGAACCGCTGTTTCCTCTACCACGTCATCGGCGGCGGGACGGGGGACTGGGACGTCCCGGTCGGCGGCATGGGCGCCCTGACGGACGCCCTCGCCGCCGCGGCGCGGGCCGCCGGGGCGGAGATCGCCACCGGCCACGAGGTGCTGAGGATCGACACGGACGGAACCGCTCCGGCCGAGGTGGTCTTCCGTACGGCCAAGGGGGAGGGCCGGGTCGTCGGCCGTACGGTCCTGGTGAACGCCTCACCGCGGGCGCTGGCCGAACTCCTCGGCGAGGAACCGCCGAAGGAGGCCCCCGAGGGCGCCCAGCTCAAGGTCAACATGCTGCTGCGCCGGCTGCCCCGGCTGCGGGACACCACCGTGGACCCGCGCGAGGCCTTCGGCGGCACCTTCCACATCGCCGAGGGGTACGCCGAACTCGCCCGGGCCCACGCGGAGGCCGCCTCCGGCGAGCTGCCCTCCGTACCGCCCTCGGAGATCTACTGCCACTCGCTGACCGACCCGACGATCCTCGGACCCGAGCTGGTGGAGCAGGGATACCAGACGCTGACCCTCTTCGGCCTGCACACCCCCGCCCGGCTGTTCGGGCACGACAACCACCAGGCCCGTGAGGTGCTGCTGACCGCGACCCTCGCGCAGCTCGACGCGCACCTGGCCGAACCCCTCACCGACTGCCTCGCCTTCGACGCCGACGGCCGCCCGTGCATCGAGGCGAAGACACCGCTGGACCTGGAGCGCGAACTGGGGCTGCCCGGCGGGCACATCTTCCACCGCGACCTGTCCTGGCCCTTCGCCGAATCGGGCGGGGGCGGCCGCTGGGGCGTGGAGACCGCCCACCGCAACGTACTGCTGTGCGGTGCGGGGGCGGTCCGGGGCGGCGGCGTCAGCGGCGTCCCCGGACACAACGCGGCGATGGCGGTCCTGGGGCACTAGTGCGGGCTGAACCAGCTACGCGATCGGCTCGATGACCACGATCGGGATCTCGCGGTCCGTCTTGGTCTGGTACTCGTCGTACGCGGGCCAGTGCTTCACCATCACGGGCCAGTACGCGGCGCGCTCCTCGGGGGTCGCGGTGCGGGCCGTGCCCTGGAGGATCCTGGCGCCGACCTGGATGCGGACCTCGGGGTGCTCGGTCAGGTTGCGGAACCAGAGCGGGTGTTCGGGCGCGCCGCCCTTGGAGGCGACGAGCAGGTAGCGGCCGTCCGCCTCGCCGTAGATGAGGGGGGTGCGCACGGGCTTGCCCGAGACCCGGCCGACGGTGGTCAGCAGGAGGGTCTGGGTTCCGTTCCAGTCGTGGCCCTCGGAGCCGTTGGAGGCCACGTACTGCTTGACGTGGTCGAGCTGCCAGCTTCCCGGCCTGGGGTCGGTCGGGTTGTCCCAGTCGATGGCGGTGGTCATGCGGTCTCGCCTGCCTTCGCGTTGAACGGTCAACGAACCTCACCAACGAGTGCCAACGCCCGCGGGCACGGTGTCCATTCCGTCCGGGAGGGTGAATCCGTCGAAGAGGGCGTCCATGGCCCGGTGCGCCGCACGGGCCGGGGTGGCGCGGACCGCGAGATCGCGGACGGCCACGGCGACCGGATGGGTGAGGGCGGCGATCCGGCCCGCGCGGCGGGCCCGGACGCGGATGGCGTCGGTGCGTGCGCAGCGGGCCGCGCTGTAGGCGGCGAGAGCGCTCGGCACGTCCGTACCGCGGGCCCCGTCCAGCAGATGGGCGAGGACCACGGCGTCCTCGACGGCCTGGCAGCCGCCCTGCCCCAGGTTGGGCGTCATGGCGTGGGCGGCGTCGCCGAGCCAGGCGAGGCGTCCGTGGTGGAAGCGGGGGAGCGGGGCCGCCAGGTCGTACAGGTCGTGCTGGAGCACGGCCGCCGGGTCGATCCGCTCCAGCAGGGCCGGGATCGGGTCGTGCCAGGTGCCGTAGCGGCGCAGCAGTTCGGTGCGGACGTCGGCGGGGCGGTGGCCCTCGGGGACGACGGCGGTGGCGTAGACGTACGTCCGGCCGTCGGCGAGCGGGACGACGCCGAAGCGCTCGCCGCGGCCCCACGTCTCGGCGGTGACCGCTCCGGCGTGGCCCCCGGCGGCGGGCAGGACGGTGCGCCAGGCGGTCTCCCCGCTGTAGCGCAGGCCGGGGTGGTCCGGGAAGTACCGGCGCCGGAGCGGGCTGTGGATGCCGTCGGCGGCCAGCACCAGGTCGGCGCCGCCGAGGTCGCCGTCCGAGGTGCGGACCACCGGGGAGCCGTCCGCACCGGTCACCGAGTCGACGGCGACGCCGTACCGGACCGTGCCCTCGGGAAGCGCGGCGGCCAGGGCGTCGGCCAGGGCCGAGCGGTGCACGGCGAGCGGCGGACCGCCGTAGCGGGCGGCGAGCGCGGCCGTGTCGGCGCGGCTCAGCCAGCGTCCGTCCGCGCGGCGCAGGCCCATCGCGGCCGGGACGGCCCGGCCCACCGCGCGGGTGACGTCGAAGCCGATGGCGTCGAAGGCGCGCAGGGCGTTGGGGGCGAGGACGATCCCGGCGCCGACGGCGGACGGGCCGGGAGCCCGCTCGCAGACGGTGACCCGCCAGCCCCGTCGGTGCAGGGCCACGGCCGCGGTGAGTCCGCCGATCCCCGCGCCCGCCACGACCGCCTCACGCTGAACTGTCGACATCGCGCATCCCCTCTTCCCTCTACAGCTGTAGAGCCTGATTCCCTCACTCTACAGCTGTAGAGTGAGGGGGTGTCCACCTCCTCCACGCCCCCCGCCCCCCGCCGGGGCGAACGCTCCCCGGACCGCAGGACCCTGATCGCCGACACCGCGATCGGCCTCGTCGCCGCCTCTGGGCTCCGCGGGCTGACGCACCGCGCGGTCGACGGCGCGGCCGGGCTGCCCGCGGGCAGCACCTCGTACTACTTCCGTACGCGGACGGCGCTGATCGCCGCCTGCTACGAGCGGCTGGCCGAACTGGACCTCGGTGACGTCGGTGACCTCGGTGACGTCGGCGACGTCGGTGACCTCGACGGCGGGGGCCCGTCCGCGCTCCCGGTGGCGGACCGGGACGCGGCCGCCGCCGCGCTGGCCCGGGTGCTGTACCGCTGGTTGACAGTGGGGCGCGAGCGCCAGCTGGCCCGCTTCGAACTCACCCTGGAGGCGGCACGCAACCCCGCACTGGAGGCGGACCTCCTCCGGGCGGGGCAGGGTCCCCGGGCCCGCGCCGCGGGCATCCTCGCGGCCCTCGGGGCCGATCGGCCGGAGGAGGCCGCCGAGTTGCTGGTCGCCTGGACGGACGGGCTCCTGTACGACCGGCTGGCAGGCGCCCTCGCCCGCTCCCGCGTGGCCCCGGACCAGGCCGAACTGACCGCCGTGGCACGCCGGATGATCGAAGCGGTCCTCGCGCACCACGGTTAGGATCCGGTCATGATCGCTGAACTGCAGTGCGTGGTCCTGGACTGCCCCGATCCGCAGGCGCTGGCCGAGTTCTACCGGTCGCTGCTGGGTGGGAACGTCGACCAGCCGGACCGGCGGTGGGCGGTCGGCGCGGACTGGGCGACGCTGCACGCGCCGTCGGGTCTGGTCCTCGCCTTCCAGCGTGTGGCGGACCACCTGCCCCCGCGCTGGCCGGACCCCACCCGGCCGCAGCAGTTCCACCTGGACCTCGGCGTCCCTGACCTCGACCGCGCGCAGGAGCAGGTGCTGGCGGTCGGCGCGACGCTGCTCGACGGGGACGCGGGCGGGCGCGGCTGGCGGGTCTTCGCGGACCCGGCGGGGCACCCCTTCTGCCTGGTCCGCCACTAGCGGCTGACGGGGGGCGGGTGGCGGTGCCGTGTCCGACAAGTCGGACCCCGCCTGCGGCGACCAAGATCATCAAATGCAGAATGTCCACATGCCGATACCGAACACGCTGAAGACGGCAGCGATCGACGATGCCGCGCTGATCAGCCGCTCCCTGGCCCGGGCTTTCGACGACGACCCGATGATGCGCTGGTTCTTCCCCGACGACGCCTCGCGCGAGGCGTCACTGGGCAGTTACTTCACCACGCTCTTCACCCGGCAGTACGTCTCCAACGCCGTGTGCGAGGTCACCGAGGCCGCCGCGGCGTTCTGGGTGCCCCCGGAAGCGCAGGCCAAGGCCGTTCCCGACGCGGAAACCATCCGGCGGCTCCAGGACATCCTCGGGGACCGCGCCGAGCTGTTCGGGGCCGCGGTCGAGGCGGCCGCGCAGCACACCCCCCGGGAACCGCACTGGTACCTCGCGGTGATCGGCGCCGACCCCGCCGCCCAGGGCACGGGCCAGGGAGCGGCGCTGCTGCGCTCGGGCCTCGCCAAGGCCGACGCGGCGGGCCTGCCTGCCTGCCTGGAGTCCTCCAAGGCGTCCAATCTCCCCTTCTACGCACACTTCGGCTTCACCGTGCGCGAGGAGCTGCGGCTGCCCGGCGGCGGCCCGACCCTGTGGGCGATGCGCCGCGAACCACGCCCCGCGGCCGACGCCCGGGCCGTCTGACACGCCGGGGCGGGCGGACCCGGCCTCGTGGGTGACGGACGGCCGCTCGCCCCGGCCCGGCACGCGTCGTAGGCTGCCTCCCGCACGGACGGACGGGAGGCCGAGATGGCCGAGACGGTGGTGAGCCGGGTGACGGCGACCGAGGTGACGGTGACCGAGGTGACGGTGACCGAGGTGACGGTGGCCGAGGTGATGGCCGAGCTGGCCGCGCTCGAGGATCCGAAGGCCCGCGCGGTCAACGAGAAGCACGGTGACGATCACGGTGTGAACCTCGGCAGGCTGCGGGCGCTCGCGAAGCGGCTGAAGACGCAGCAGGACCTCGCACGCCGGCTCTGGGAGACGGACGACACCGCGGCGAGACTGCTGGCGATCCTGATCTGCCGCCCGAAGGCGTTCGAGCGCGACGACCTGGACGTCATGCTGCGCGGGGCGCGCGCCCCCAAGGTGCACGACTGGCTCATGAACTACGTGGTGAAGAAGAACCCGCACCGGGAAGAGCTGCGCCTGGCCTGGTCCGCCGACCCCGACCCGGTGGTCGCCAGTGCAGGCTGGGCGCTGACCACCGACCGCGTGGCGAAAAGGCCCGAGGGCCTCGACCTCGCGGGGCTCCTCGACGTGATCGAGGCGCAGATGAAGGACGCCCCGGACCGCCTCCAGTGGGCGATGAACCACTGTCTGGCGCAGATCGGCATCGAGCACGCCGAGTACCGCGCCCGCGCCCTCGACATCGGTGAGCGCCTCGAAGTGCTCAGGGACTACCCGACCTCCCCGGGCTGCACCTCCCCGTTCGCGCCGATCTGGATCACCGAGATGGTGCGCCGACGGAACGCCGGGTGAAGGCCCGCCCGCACCGGCCCCCCAAAGGCGGCGTGAGCCGCTGAATTCGGGGGCGGCGAAGACCGGCCAGGGCGGATACTGCGGGTCCCGCAGACCCACCGAGGAGTTCCGATGATCACCTGGCGCCGGCTCGAGGAGTCCGACTTCCCGCGACTGGGGCAGTGGCTGGCGCAGCCGCACGTCGCACGCTGGTGGAACCACGAGACCTCCCCCGAGGCCGTCGAGCGCGACTTCGGGCCCGCGGTCCGGGGGGAGGAGCCGGCCGAGGACCTGCTCGTCCTGCTCGACGGCGAACCGATCGGGCTCGTGCAGCGCTGCCGGCTCGCCGACTACCCGGACTACCTGGCCGAGCTGGCGGCCGAAGTCGACGTACCCGACGGGGCGGTGACGATCGACTACCTGATCGGCGAACCCCGCCTGGCCGGCCGGGGACACGGCACGCGCATGATCCACGCGGTCGTCGAGGCGACCTGGAGCGACCACCCCGACGCCACGGCGATCATCGTCCCGGTACCGGCCGCCAACCGGGCCTCTTGGCGGGCGCTGGAGAAGGCGGGCCTGCACCGGGTCGCCGAGGCCTCCCTGGAGCCCGACAACCCCGTCGACGACCGCACCCACTTCGTCTACCGGGCGAACCGTACGAACCGTCCGCCCCGCCCGCCCCGCTCGCCCCTCTCACCCCACCCGACTCCCGGCCGGTAGCTTCGCCGGGCCACCGAGGGGCCGCCCCCCTTCTGTCCTAGTCCGTGGAGCGGGTCCAGCCGATGGCCTCCAGGCGGGGGGCGTCGGCGGGGCGGTCCTCCGCGAAGAGGAGGCGGGCCGGTTCCGACACGCGGACGATGTCCACGTAGATCCCACGGCCGACGTAGCGGCCGGTCGCGGTGTGGCGGAAGCGCAGGCGTACCTCGCGGCCCGACCACGCGGCCGTGAGGGGGGCTTCGAGACGGTGCCAGGTGCGGCCGGACCAGCCGCTCACGGAGCCTCGGGGCCATTGCTCGGGCGCGCCGCCGGTGGACCGGACGGTGCTGAAGGGCAGTGGTTCCCAGTGCTCGCCGTCGGCTGAGACCTCCAGATGTAGGGCGCCCTCGCCGGGCACGGTGTCCCACCACACCGCGCAGCGCAGCCGGGCGGCAGGCGTGGCCGGGGTGAGCGGCGGCAGGGTGAGCGTGCCCGAGGCGCCCGGCTGGATTCCGGAGAACCAGGCCGCGCCGCCGTGCCGGGTGCGGACCGGTACGGCGCGGGCGAAGCGGTTGCCGACGGCGACGCGCGGCGCGCTGCCGGCGCGCCAGGTGCGTACGGGGTGGACGGAGTTGCCCAGCAGGACCAGGAAGGAGTCGGTGGACGGGTCGAGGACGAGGGAGGTGCCGGTGAAGCCGGTGTGGCCGGCGGAGTGCGGGGTGGCCATCGCGCCCATGTACCAGTGCTGGTAGAGCTCGAAGCCGAGACCGTGGTCGTCGCCGGGGAAGGCCGTGTTGTAGTCCGTGAACAGCAGCTCGACGGAGGCGGGGCGCAGGATGCGCCTGCCCGCGTAGACCCCGCCGTCGAGGAGGGCGCGGGCGAGGACGGCCAGGTCCCAGGCGGTGCCGAAGACGCCGGCGTGGCCCGCGACCCCGCCGAGCGCGTACGCGTTCTCGTCGTGGACCTCGCCCCACACCAGCCCGCGGTCGAGGCCGGACCAGGGCGGGCGCTGCACCTCGGTGGCGGCGGTGACCCGGCGCCAGGAGAGCGGTGGGTTGTAACGAGTGCGCTGCATCCCGAGTGGAGCAGTGATCTCGTCGTGGAGCAGGACGTCCAAAGTGCGACCAGTGATCCGTTCCAAGAGCAGCTGGAGGGTGATCAGGTTCAGGTCGGAGTACCGGTAGACCGTCCCGGGAGTCTCCTGAGGCCTCACCGACCACAGCAGCCTCAGGCGACCCTCCCGTGTGGACTCCTTGTAGAAGGGCGCCCAGGACCGTAGTCCCGAGGTGTGGGTGAGCAGTTGGCGGACCGTGATCACCTCTTTGCCGCCCCCGGTGAACTCCGGTACGTACCGGCGCACCGGTGCCTCCAGCTCCAACTTCCCCCGCTCCATCTGTTGCACGGCCAGGATGGAGGTGAAGAGCTTGGTCAGCGAGGCCAGGTCGAAGACGGTGTCCTCCGCCATCGCGATCCGCTCGGCCGCCGGGAATTCCCGGACCCGGTCGGTCCGCCCGTCGTAGTCCGCGTAGCGCACGGCCTCGCCCATGGCCCGGTGCAGGGCGATCGTGCGGCCCCGGCCCGCGAGGACCACGGCGCCGGCGTAGTAGGGGTGTTCGGGGGAGGGGCCCAGGAACCGTCGGGCCTCGTCCGCGACCCCCTCCAGGTGGCTCTCCAGCAGCCCGGCCTGGCGTGCCGACCCGTAGCGCAGGCGCAGGCCCTGGAGCGCGCGCCGCTCGGCCGGGTTGCCCGCGGCGCCGGCGGGGCGGGGGAGCGCGGCGTGCAGGACGAGCACCCCGCCGAGCGCGAGCAGCCGCGCCCCGAGCCGCCGCCGCGTCAACCCCCTCCCGAGCCCCTGCGACCGCCCAAGGCCGCCACCGCCCGCACCACCCGTCCCCTCCCCACCGCCCACGCGCCCCGCGCCGCTGGTCCCTTCCGCACCCGCGGAGCCGCCCGTGCGGTCCGGCCCTTCCGCGCTCGCCGTGCCGCTCGCGCCGCTGGTCCGCTCCGCGCCCGCGGAGCCGCCCGTGCCGCTGGTCCGTTCCGCCCCCGCGGTGCCGCCCGTGCCACCCGAGCGTTCCGTGCCAGCCGTGGCGCCGGCGGCCCTCGTGCCGTCCGTCCCTTCCGCGCCCGCCGTGCCGTTCCTGCCGTCCGTCCGTTCCGTGCCCGCGATGTTGTCCGTCAGTTCCATGCCTGCGGTGTCGCTCGTGCCGCCTGTGACTTCCGCGCCGGCCATGCCGTGCGTGCCGCTCGTACCACCCGTCAGTTCCGCGGCCGCGGTGCCGCCCGTGCGTCCCGCGTCGGCCGTGGCGCCGGTGGCCCTCGTGCCGTCCGCCCGTTCCGCTCCCGCGGTGCCGTACCTGCCGTTCGTGCCGCCGGTCAGTTCCGCGCCGGCCACGCGGCCCGCGCCGCCCGTCAGTTCCGCGCCCGCGGAGCCGCTCGTGCGGTCCGGCCGTTCCGCGCTCGCCGTGCCGCTCGCGCCGCTGGTCCGCTCCGCGCCCGCGGTGCCGCCCGTGCCGCCCGTCAGTTCCGCGCCAGCGGTGCCGCTCGTGCGGTCCGCGCTTTCCGGGCTCGCCGTGCCGCTGGTCCGTTCCGTGCCGGCCTCCGCCACCGCTTCGGCCCCCGTGTCCGCTGCCATCCGGCCCTCCTCGTCCGCCACCCGCACCCGCAACCCGCTGTCCGCCGTCGGCTGTGCGTCGGCCGGGGCCCGGCGTCTGCCGTGCGTGCGCCGCAGGCGGACCGGGCCCGGGCCCCACGGATCTGCCGAGCGCGCCGCAGGCGATCCGCACGCTAGTGGGTATCTGCCCGCCCGCCGGGCACCCTCCGCACCGACCGGCCCGTAAAGAATCTGACACTGCATCAGAAAATCTCTTCCCTCGCATGCCGGGCTGCGGCATCCTGCCGCCCATGGAGACGGAGCTGAGCAAGAAACTGGGAGTCGAGCACGCCATCTTCGGCTTCACGCCCTTCCCGGCGGTCGCCGCTGCCATCACCCGCGCGGGTGGCTTCGGCGTACTCGGTGCGGTCCGCTACACCGCTCCCGACGACCTCAAACGCGACCTCGACTGGATGCAGGCGCACACCGACGGCAAGCCCTACGGCCTCGACGTCGTCATGCCCGCCAAGAAGGCCGTCGACGGCATCAGCGAAGCCGACATCGAGGCGATGATCCCGGCCGGGCACCGCGCCTTCGTCCGCGACACCCTCGCCAAGCACCACGTGCCCGAGCTCGCCGAGGGCGAGGCCTCCGGCTGGCGGATCACCGGCTGGATGGAGCAGGTCGCCCGGGGCCAGCTCGACGTCGCCTTCGACTACCCCATCAAACTCCTGGCGAACGCCCTCGGTTCCCCGCCCGCCGACGTCATCGCCCGCGCCCACGACCACGGCGTCCTCGTCGCCGCCCTCGCGGGCAGCGCCAAGCACGCCCGCCGCCACGCGGAAGCCGGCATCGACATCGTCGTCGCCCAGGGGTACGAGGCCGGCGGCCACACCGGCGACATCGCCACCATGGTCCTCGTCCCGGAGATCGCCGAAGCCGTCGCCCCGCTCCCGGTCCTCGCGGCCGGCGGCATCGGCAGCGGCGAGCAGATCGCCGCCGGACTCGCCCTCGGTGCCCAGGGTGCCTGGCTCGGCTCCCTCTGGCTCACCACCACCGAGGCCGATCTCCACTCGCGCGCCCTCACCGAGAAGCTGCTCGCCGCGGGCTCCGGCGACACCGTCCGCTCCCGCGCCCTCACCGGCAAGCCCGCCCGCCAGCTGCGCACCGAGTGGACCGACGCCTGGGACGACCCGGAGGGGCCGGGCGCGCTCCCCATGCCCCTCCAGGGCCTGCTCGTCGCCGAGGCCGTCTCCCGGATCCAGAAGTACGAGGTCAACCCGCTGCTCGGCACCCCCGTCGGCCAGATCGTCGGCCGGATGAACAGCGAACGCAGCGTCCAGGCCGTCTTCGACGACCTCACCAGCGGCTTCGAGCGCGCCATCGACCGCATCAACCGCATCGCCGGCCGGGCCTGAGAGGTGTGATCAGCATGAGTGACCAGCCCGCATGGGTGTCCCCCCGGACGAAGTCCGGGGGAGGTTTCTGGGCCCAGGCGGCCGCCGACCCCGAGCGCACCGTCCTCGTCACCCCCGAGGGCGAGGAGTGGAGCGCCGGCCGGCTGCACGCCGACGTCAACCGCCTCGTCCACGGCCTGCGCGCCGCCGGTCTGCGGCAGGGGGACGTCTTCGCCGTCGTCCTCCCCAACGGCGTGGAGTTCCTCACCGCCTACCTCGCCGCCTCCCAGGCCGGCTTCTACCTCGTCCCCGTCAACCACCACCTCGTCGGCCCCGAGATCGCCTGGATCGTCTCCGACTCCGGGGCCAAGGTGCTCATCGCCCACGAGCGCTTCGCCGACGCCGCCGTCGCCGCGGCCGACGAGGCCGCCCTCCCCGCGAGCCACCGCTACTGCGTCGGAGCGGTCCCGGGCTTCCGCCCGTACGGGGACCTCCTCGCCGGTCAGCCCGGGTCGGTGCCCGGAGAGCGCACGCTCGGCTGGGTCATGAACTACACCTCCGGCACCACCGGCCGCCCGCGGGGGATCCGCCGCCCGCTGCCCGGCAAGCTCCCCGAGGAGACGCACCTCGGCGGCTTCCTCGGCATCTTCGGCATCCGCCCCTTCGACGGGAACGTCCACCTGGTCTGCTCGCCGCTCTACCACACGGCCGTCCTCCAGTTCGCGGGCGCCGCCCTGCACATCGGGCACCCGCTGGTCCTGATGGACAAGTGGACCCCGCAGGAGATGCTGCGCCTGATCGACGCTCACTCCTGCACCCACACCCACATGGTCCCCACCCAGTTCCACCGGCTCCTCGCGCTCCCGCAGGAGACCAAGGACGCGTACGACGTCTCCTCGATGCGGCACGCCATCCACGGCGCCGCGCCCTGCCCCGACCACGTCAAACGGGCGATGATCGACTGGTGGGGCGGCTGCGTGGAGGAGTACTACGCGGCGAGCGAGGGCGGCGGTGCCTTCGCCACCGCCGAGGACTGGCTGAAGAAGCCGGGAACCGTCGGCAAGGCCTGGCCGATCAGCGAGCTCGCCATCTTCGACGACGACGGCAACCGGCTGCCCCCCGGCGAACTGGGCACCGTCTACATCAAGATGAACACGGGCGGCTTCAGCTACCACAAGGACGAGGCCAAGACGAAGAAGAACCGCATCGGTGACTTCTTCACCGTCGGCGACCTCGGCCTGATGGACGAGGAGGGGTACCTCTTCCTCCGCGACCGCAAGATCGACATGATCATCTCCGGCGGGGTCAACATCTACCCAGCCGAGATCGAGTCGGCGCTGCTCACCCACCCGGCCGTCGCGGACGCCGCCGCCTTCGGCATCCCGCACGCCGACTGGGGCGAGGAGGTCAAGGCGGTCATCGAACCGGCCGAGGGCTTCGCCGCGGGCGACGCGCTCGCCGCGGAGATCCTGCACCACTGCGAACGGCAGCTCGCCGGCTACAAACGCCCCAAGACGGTCGACTTCATCGAGACGATGCCGCGCGACCCGAACGGCAAGCTCTACAAGCGGCGCCTGCGCGACCCGTACTGGGAGGGCCACGACCGCGCCATGTGAGCCCGAGTCACCCCCGGGTGAAGTGGCGGACCGCCGCGCGGTGGGGGACCTCGGGGGCGCCCGGCGCCGGCGCGGAAGCTGCGGCAGGCGCGCCCGCCACGCCAGGCGCGCCCGCCACGCCCGCCACGCCCGCCACGCCCGGCGCGTGCGTGAGAAGAGCCACGTCAGGGCGGTGAGGACGACGCTCGGGCCGCATCGGAGGGACACTTCTGGCAAGTTGGCTGATATGAGTACGGCTACCCGCAGATCCGCCCTGACCGACTGGACCCTCCTCGTCCCCCTGGTGGCGCTCGTCGCGCTCGTCCTCAGCTGGGGGCGCGACCTGCCCGCGCTCGGGGTGGTGCTGGTCGCGCTCTGCCTCGCGGGGGCGGTGCTGGCGGCCGTCCACCACGCCGAGGTCGTCGCCCACCGGGTCGGGGAACCCTTCGGCTCCCTCGTGCTCGCCGTCGCGGTGACCGTCATCGAAGTCGCCCTCATCGTCACCCTGATGGCCGACGGCGGGGACAAGACCGCCTCGCTCGCCCGGGACACGGTCTTCGCCGCCGTCATGATCACCTGTAACGGCATCGTCGGCCTGTCCCTGTTCGTCCGGGCCCTGCGCAACCGGGTCGCGGTCTTCAACCCCGAGGGCTCCGGCGCGGCCCTCGCCACCGTCGCGACCCTCGCCGTCCTCAGCCTGGTCCTGCCCACCTTCACGACGAGCAAGCCCGGCCCGGAGTTCTCCAGCGCCCAGCTGACCTTCGCCGCCGTCGCCTCGCTCGCCCTGTACGGCCTGTTCGTCGCCGTCCAGACCGTCCGCCACCGGGACTACTTCCTGCCCGTGGAGACCGAGCCGCCGACCGGCCGGCCCGACGGCCCCGACGACGAGGACCACGCCGCGCCGCCCACCGCCCGCGCCGCCCTGATCAGCACCGGCCTGCTGCTGGTCGCGCTCATCGCGGTCGTCGGCGACGCCAAGGCGGTCTCCCCGACCATCGAGAAGGGCGTCGCCGACGCCGGCCTGCCCAATGCCGTCGTCGGCGTGATCATCGCCCTGCTCGTCCTGCTGCCCGAGACCCTGGCCGCGGTCCGCGCAGCCCGCCGCGGCCGGGTCCAGACCAGCCTCAACCTCGCCTACGGCTCCGCCATCGCCAGCATCGGCCTGACCATCCCCGCCATCGCCCTGGCCTCGATCTGGCTCTCCGGCCCGCTCCTGCTCGGCCTCGGTCCGGTCCACATGGTGCTGCTCGCCCTGACCGTCGTCGTCAGCGCCCTCACCATCGCCCCCGGCCGCGCCACGCTGCTCCAGGGCGGCGTGCACATCGTGCTGCTGGCCGCGTACCTCTTCCTGGCCGTCAGCCCCTGAGGGCCGACGGCCGGGAAGAGGCCCGGTCAGCGGCGCTCGCGGGCCCAGACCACCTTCAGCTGCGGCGAGGCGAGGATGTCCCGCTCGCAGAAGCGCGCCGTGACCCAGCGTTCCCGGGAGAACAGCCGCGTCTGGTCGGCGGAGTGCGGCGAGCCCGGGTTCGAGGACTGGCCGTACGTCAGCAGGGTGCGCGCCACCGGGCAGTGGCCGCGGTCCCAGCCGACCGCCTGGATGTGGCTGGAGCCGTGCGTGACCTCCGCGTAGCCGCCGGCCGCCGCGTTCCACGGCGCCTCGATCTTGTTCCAGACGCCGAGCGCCTCCGTACCGCCGCCCACCGGCAGTTTCTGCCCGCCCCGCACCACGAACTGGTGCTCGCCCAGCGGGGCGTCCAGTGCGATCCCGGCCGCCCTCAGCTCGGCCACCGCGTCCGCGAGCGCCCGCCCGAGGCCGGGCGCCGCCTGGTTGAGCGTACGGGGGGTGCGTACGGGATCGGCCGCCGAGAACGGCACCAGCCACAGGTCCTTGGCCGCGGTCGAAGCCGTCAGCCGGCGCCAGAACCGGTCGAAGAGCAACGCGCCGCGGCTGGCGCTGTCGGCCGTACGGTCCCAGCCCGCCAGCACGGGGCAGGCGGCCGAGACGTCCACCGCGCTCCCGTCGCTGCCCGTGGCCGTACCGCCGGGCAGCGCGGCGCAGGCCTTCGCCGCGTCCGCCGCCGCCAGGTCACCGGCCGGGACCCGGTTGGCGAACTGCTGCTCCTCCAGGTCGACCACGGTCAGCCGGCCCTTCGCGGCCATCGCCGACACGTCCTCGATCGCGCCGCGCGTGCGCAGCGAACGCGGGGTGGCGACGTTGCCCCAGACCCGCTCGTAGCCGGTCAGCGGACGGTCGGCATGGGCGAGCCAGGCGCTGTCGTTGGAGTTCTCGGCGTACGGGGCGTCGCGCAGCGTCGGCGCCTTGCCGGGGCCGAAGACGCCCGGCTGCACCGCGTCCGCATCCGAGCCGAGCGCGCAGTCCGTGCGCGAGCCGTCCAGCACGGCCAGTCCCGAGGCCGGGTAGGTGGCCCGGCCCAGCGGGGTGGAGCAGCGGTCCGCGAGCTCGTCGGTGATCCGCGGGAGCACCTGGGACTGGGTGAAGAGGGTGCCGCCCGCGGAGTCGGCGGCCACCGTGTTGACCCACGGCAGGCCCTGGGTGCGTGCCAGGGCGTCCTGGATCCCGGAGACCGAGCGTGCCCTGCCCATCGCCAGGGCGGTGTCGGAGCCGCGCAGGTTCGCGGCATTGGGGTCGTTCAGCGCGTACGCCGTACCGGCCGTCCAGGGCAGCGGCAGGCCCGCGCCGAGGTTCGAGACCACCGGTCCGTAGCGCGTCCACCACTGGGTACGGGTGACCGGATCGCCGCCGGACACCGGGACGGTGACGGTCCGCCGGGTCATCCGCTCCGGCTTGCCGTCGACCAGGTAGGCGGTCGCGTCGGCCGGGTCGAGCGTGAGTTGGTGCAGGCTGACGGGGGTGCCCGTGGCCACGGTGTGGCTCCAGGCCACCTTCTCGTTGAAACCGATGTTGACGACGGCGGTGCCGAGGAGGGAGCCGCCCGAGACGTTCAGTTCGCCGGGGATGGTCTGCTGCGACTGCCAGAACCGGCGCCCGCCCTGCCACGGGTAGTGCGGGTTCCCGAGGAGGAGCCCGCTGCCGCTCGCCGTGGTGGAACCGGCGAAGGCGACCGCGTTGGAACCCATGTCGTACCGGCTGGTGTCGAAGAACTCCCGCGCGGCCTCGGCCGCCGCCGCCGGATCGGGCGCGGAGGCCGGATCGGGCGCGGGGGCCGGGCCGGGGGCCGTCGCCGAGCCCGGCGCAGCGGCGGCGGGCGGCTGGGCGGCGGGCGGCTGGGCGGCCGTGATGCCGTCGATCCCGCGCCCCTGGCCGCCGAGGACGGAGACCGCGAAGCCGCGGGCGGCCACGTCGGTGGTGGTGACCGGGCGGACCCAGCCGGCGCCCTTGCAGGCCGGGTCGTCGATCCTGTGCTGGGCGAGCCAGGCGTTGTACCCGGCGGCCCAGCCGCGCATCAGCTCTTTGAGGTCCTTGGTGGGACCGGCCGGGGCGGGGGTCGCCAGCAGCTTCTCCACCGTGCCGGACTCCCGGACGCCCTTGAAGTACAGGTCGCTGGAGAGGTTCCGGGTCGCGGAGGAGAGGGATCCGTCGGGTGCGGCGTCGGGTCCGAACCAGCGCGAACGTTCGCCGGCGACGGTCACGAACCCGTCGGCGAGGACACAGACCTGGTCGGCCGCCTGGGCCCAGCCGGTGCCGAAGCCGAGCTGGGCGTAGTCGCGGGCGAGGATGTGCGGGATGCCGTTCTCGGTGTACCGGATGACGGCGGACAGACCGCCGCCGGCCGGTATCCGGTCCCCGGTCGCCGCCGAGGCCTGCGGCACCGCGGCCGTCGCGGCGAGCAGCGCGGCGCCGGTGAGGGCGACACGGCGGAGTATCGGACGGGTGCTGAGGTGCAAGATGCCTCCCAAGTAGCCTGCGGGTGGGCATGGTTGCCCGTGGGACAGGCGGTGCGTCCGTGCCCCCACACTCATGCAGGCGGTCCGATGATCTGTCAACATCCCGTTTGGTATCCCGGTCATTGACCTCCGGCGTGCGGGAGGACGAGGATCACGCCATGAGGGCAGACCGAGCGGTGCGGGCAGAGCGAGCGGTGCGGGACGACACGGTCGACGGGCTGGTGCGCGCCAGCGCCCTACGGGTCCCCGACCGCCTCGCCGTCCGCTACCGGGACCGCAGGTGGACCTACGCGGAACTCGACGCGGCCGTCACCACCGGCGCCGCCGTCCTGCGGGAGCGGTACGGACTGGCCGCGGGCGACCGCGTCGCCACCTTCGCCCACAACTGCGACGCCTACCTCCTCGCGTTCCTGGCCTGCGCCCGGGCCGGACTCACCCACGTCCCGGTGAACCAGAACCTCACCGGCGAGGACCTCGCGTACATCCTGGACAACTCCGGGAGCGCCCTGGTCCTCGCCGATCCGGACCTGGCGGGGCGGATCGGCTCCGGGTATCCCGTACGGGCGCTGCGCGACGCTCCCGGCTCGTTCCTCGCGGAACTGACCGAGCCGTCGGCCTTTGCACACACCGGCACGGACACGGACGCGGACGCGGAGGTGGACGCGGACCCCGGCCGGGTGGCGCAGCTGCTCTACACCTCGGGGACCACCGCCCTGCCCAAGGGCGCCGTAATGACCCACCGGGCCCTCGCCCACGAGTACGAGAGCGCGATCGAGGCGCTGGACCTGGCCGAGGAGGACCGGCCGGTGCACTCGCTGCCGCTGTACCACTCGGCGCAGATGCACGTCTTCCTCCTGCCGTACCTCGCGGTGGGGGCGCGCAACACCATCCTGGACGCGCCGGTGGCGGAGCAGGTCTTCGACCTGGTGGAGGCGGGGGAGGCGGACAGCCTCTTCGCCCCGCCCACCGTGTGGATCGGCCTGGCCAACCACCCGGAGTTCGCGGCGCGCGAGCTGGGCGCGCTGCGCAAGGCGTACTACGGGGCCTCGATCATGCCGGTCCCGGTCCTGGAACGGCTGCGGGCGCGGCTGCCCGGGCTCGGCTTCTACAACTGCTTCGGGCAGAGCGAGATCGGGCCGCTGGCCACCGTGCTCGGGCCGGACGAGCACGAGGGGCGGATGGACTCCTGCGGGCGGCCGGTCCGCCACGTCGAGGCGAAGGTCGTCGACGAGGACGGCAAGGACGTCCCGGACGGCACGGCGGGCGAGGTGGTCTACCGCTCGCCGCAGCTGTGCCTCGGCTACTGGAACGACCCGGCGGCCACGGAGAAGGCCTTCCGGGACGGCTGGTTCCGCTCGGGCGACCTCGCGGTGCGCGACGCGCAGGGCTACTTCACGGTCGTGGACCGGGTGAAGGACGTCATCAACTCGGGCGGGGTGCTGGTCGCCTCGCGCCAGGTCGAGGACGTGCTCTACACCCACCCGGGAGTCGCCGCGGCGGCCGTGGTCGGGCTGCCGGACGAGCGGTGGATCGAGGCGGTCACGGCGGTGGTGGTCCCGCGCGGGGAGGTGACGGAGGCGGAGCTGATGACGTACGCGCGGGAGCGGCTCGCGCACTTCAAGGCCCCGAAGCGGATCCTCTTCGTGGACGCCCTCCCGCGCAACGCCAGCGGCAAGATCCTCAAGCGCGAACTCCGCGACCGCTTCGCCACCCCGACGGCCTAGGTGCGCTGTCCCGTCCGGGTCAGGTCGGCCTGACCCGGACGGGCCGGCCGGTTCAGTGCGGCGGGCGCGGCCAGTGGGGATGCGGGGCGTGGGGCGGGAAGGCCTCGGGGGGCAGGTGCCCGCTGCGGCGCAGGCGCCGCAGGGTCAGGTGTTCGTGTACGAGGCGGCCGACGAGGGCGCCGCCGTAGACCACGAAGCCGACACCGACCAGCCAGGACTGGACGACCAGCAGGGTGCCGAAGGGGCCGTAGGTCACCGCGTTGGACGCGATCAGCGGGGAGAACACCAGCTGCGAGAAGACCCGCAGCCCCAGCAGCCCGAGGCTGGTCGCCACCGCTCCCGGGACCAGGGCGCGCCAGCGGACCCGGCCGCCGAGCAGCAGGCGCTGGGAGCCGATGAAGAACAGGCAGGTGCCGAGGAGGTCGCCCACCGTGCCGACGACCGTGCCGATGACGTCGTCCGAGGGCGCGGGGATCTCCACGAGCAGGGCCAGGTAGCAGACCAGCAGGGCGAGCCAGACGACGTGCCGCCACATGGTGTGCCAGCGGGCCGTCGGCAGGTCCCAGACCTTCTCGTAGCCGGTCTGCACGGCCGAACCGAAGGTCAGGCCGAACACGGCGAGGGCGGCCAGGCCGAACGCGGTGGTCCGCTCCAGCGCCAGGTCCGCGGCGCCGAACAGCATCTCGACCCGGGCCCGCGAGGACGGCGCCACCCCGAGGGCCTGCCCGAGCCACCGGCCGAAGCCGGAACCACTGCCCGGTGCGGCGGCCGCGACGACCACCAGCAGCGGCACCAGGGTGAGGAACCCGAGGGCCGCGAAGCCCATCGCCCGGTGCATCAGCTCCATCTCCCGGCCCCGGCTCCAGGCCAGCCCGATCTGGGAGCCCTGAAGCCGGTCGTGCAGCTGCCGGAAGAACGAGGTCACAGGTCATGCACTACCCGCGAGGGTGATCGGGCTCCCGCCAGCCGCCCCGAATTGGGCCCGAAGAGGTGGTTTCAGCCGCCCGGACGCCTGTCCGCCGCATCCGCCGCTCCACGGAGGTCCACCATCCGCTTGATCTTCCCGACCGAACGCTCCAGCGTCTCCGGGTCGACCACCTCGACCCGGACGGAGACCCCGATCCCCTCCTTGACGGCCCGGACCACCTGGGCGGCCGCGGCCTCCCGCCCGCCGGCGTCCGTCTCCCGGCGCGCCTCGACCCGTACCGTCAGGGCGTCCATCCGGCCCTCCCGGGTCAGGCGCAGCTGGAAGTGCGGAGCCAGTCCGGCCGTCCGCAGGAGTATCTCCTCGATCTGGGTCGGGTACAGGTTCACCCCGCGCAGGATGATCATGTCGTCGCTGCGGCCCGTGATCTTCTCCATGCGGCGGAAGGCGGGCCGGGCCGTACCGGGCAGCAGCCGCGTCAGATCCCGGGTGCGGTAACGGATGACGGGCATGGCCTCCTTGGTGAGCGAGGTGAACACCAGCTCGCCCTGCTCGCCCTCCGGCAGGACCGCGCCCGTCAGCGGATCGACCACCTCCGGGTAGAAGTGGTCCTCCCAGATGTGCAGGCCGTCCTTGTGCGACGCGAATTCCTGCGCCACGCCCGGCCCCATGACCTCGGACAGGCCGTAGATGTCCACCGCGTCGATGCCCAGCCGCTCCTCGATCTCCCGGCGCATCTCCTCGGTCCACGGCTCCGCCCCGAAGATGCCGGTGCGCAGCGAGGTGGCCCGGGGATCGATGCCCTGGCGCTCCATCTCGTCGAGCAGGGTCAGCATGTAGGACGGGGTCACCATGATGACCTCCGGCCGGAAGTCCTCGATGAGCCGGACCTGGCGGTCGGTCATCCCGCCCGAGGCCGGCACGACCGTACAGCCGAGGCGCTCGGCACCGTAGTGCGCGCCGAGGCCGCCGGTGAAGAGCCCGTAGCCGTAGGCGATGTGGACGATCTGGCCGGGCCGGCCGCCCGCCGCGCGTATGGATCGGGCCACGACATCGGCCCAGGTGGAAAGATCCCCGTCGGTGTACCCCACGACCGTGGGCCGCCCGGTGGTGCCGCTGGAGGCGTGGATGCGCCGCACCTCGGACCGCGGCACGGCGAACATCCCGAAGGGGTACTGCTCGCGCAGATCGGCCTTGGCGGTGAAGGGGAACAGGGCGAGATCGGCGAGCGAGCGGCAGTCGTCCGGATGGACGCCCGCCTTGTCGAAGGCATGCCGGTAGAACGGCACGTTCTCGTAGGCGCGGTGCAGGGTCGCGCGCAGCCGCGCCAGCTGGAGGGCGGCCAGCTCCTCGCGGCTCAGCCGCTCGCCCTCGTCGTGGAGATCCGCGTGCACTGCCATGCCGTCACCTCATCCTGAGCCAACCGAACGATCATTCGGTAGATTGCCAGGATCGGGCAGGTGAAAGCAATGACTCGAACGAGTGATCGTCTGTTCTGATGGCTCCCATGCCTACCTTCACCACCTACGACGGAACCGAACTCGCCTATCACCCGCACGGCGAGGGCGAACCGCTGATCTGCCTCCCGGGCGGCGCGATGCGGGCCTCCGCGTACCTCGGTGACCTCGGCGGGCTGGCCGCCGGCCGCCGTCTCATCCTGCTCGACCTGCGCGGTACGGGCGACTCCGCGATACCGGCGGACGAGTCGATCTACCGCGTCGACCACCAGGTCGCCGACGTCGAGGCCCTCCGGACGCACCTCGGCCTGGCGCGCGTGGACCTCCTCGCGCACTCGGCCGGCGGCAACCTCGCCCTGCTCTACGCGGCCGCGCACCCGCGGCGGCTGGGCCGGACCGTCCTGGTCACCCCCACCGCGTGGGCCGTGGACCTCCCGGTCACCCCGGAGCAGCGGCTGGAGGCGGCCCGGCTGCGCGCGGGAACCGAGCCGTACGACACGGCCATCGCGGCCTACGAGCGCATCCTCGGGGGCGAGAGCCGTGGCGAGGCGGACTGGGACCTGGCCGCGCCGCTGTTCTACGGGCGCTGGGACGAGACCGCCCGGGCGCACTGCGCGGCGAACGGACGGCAGCAGAACGAGAAGGCCGCCCACGCCTACGCTGGCCCCGGCGCGTTCGATCCGCCCGCCACCCGGGAAGCCCTGCGGAAGCTCACGGGAGAGGTGCTGGTGCTGGCCGGGGAGCTGGACGGCAACCCCGGCCCGGCGCTGGCGGCCCGACTCGCCGCGCTGTTCCCCGCGGGGTCGCTCGACGTCCAGTCCGGGGCCGGGCACTTCCCGTGGCTGGACGACGCCTCCTGGTTCGCCGCCCGGGTGGAGCGCTTCCTGTCCACGGGGGCCTGACCGGCCCGGCCCCGCCGCACAGGCGACATTGTCGGTCAATCGTGGGGTTGAGGCGGGGCGTCCACGCTCGACTGCCACGTGGTGCGAGCGTTTCCGTGAGCGGCGCTGTCCTCTGCGGCGCTGATCTCTCGCTCGTCCGTACGAAAGCGGGCTGAGCATCGCAGTTGTCCTTACGGGGCAGCTGTGAGGTTCTGACCGCTCTTCCGTGACGCCTACGGCTGGAGGAGGACGCGCGCTCTGAGCAGAGCGAAGGAGGCCAGCCCACGCCAGCGCTCCCGCGAGGGTGTGAACTTCCACAACACCCTGTGGGAGCGTCCGGACGTGCGCAAGCGGTGGGTCCTGCGGGCCCGCAACGAAGTATCCGTCCGGGAGGTCTCCGACGCCCTGGCCTGGAATGTCGCCGCTGGCCGCGACCGCATCCTGCCCACCCACCTCGTGGGCTCCACCGTGGTGGACGCGGTGCTCCACAGCTTCGCCGACGCCGTCGAGATGGACCGCGACAGGACGAGCGGCCCAGGCGAGGACAGGCTCTGGATGCTGTACGTTTCGAGCCCGGTCGCGGAGACGCTCGGCTGGTTCATCCGCCACCACCCCTAGGCCGCTCACCACGACATCGGCGAGATCATGCACGAGAGTATTGCGTTCGCGCTGGGACGGCACGGGGAACACTCGCCGACGGCGACGGTGTTGACGGCGGCAACGTCTGCGGAAACTGGAACTGTCCAGCGCTCGCGCACCGGAGGGCTCGCCAAGCTGCAGGTCGGCCCTGAAACCGGCGTCAGGAGCGCGCGAGTCGGGCCGCGAGGTAGGGCGCGGTGGCGCTGCGGCGGGCTCTGGCCACCTTGGCCGGCGGACCCGCCGCGACCACCCGCCCGCCCGCGTCGCCGCCGCCCGGCCCGAGGTCGATGACCCAGTCGGCGGTGGTGATCGTGTCCAGGTCGTGCTCGACGAGGACGACCGTGTTGCCGGCGTCGACGAGCCGGTGCAGCTGTCGCAGCAGCAGCGCGACGTCCGAGGGGTGCAGCCCCGCCGTCGGCTCGTCCAGCAGATAGAGCGCGTGGCCGCGGCGGGCCCGCTGCAGTTCGGTGGCCAGTTTGATGCGTTGCGCCTCACCACCGCTGAGTTCCGTCGCGGGCTGCCCCAGCCGCAGGTACCCCAGTCCAACCTCGCGCAACGTTTCCAGACTGCGGGAGGCGGCCGGGACGGCGGACAGGAACTCGGCGGCGGCGTCGACGGACAGCCCCAGCACTTCCGCGATGTTCTTGCCGCGGTAGGTGACCTCCAGCGTTTCGGCATTGTACCGGGCGCCCCGGCAGGTCGGGCACGGTGCGTAGGTGCCGGGCAGGAAGAGCAGTTCCACCGCGACGAACCCCTCGCCCTGGCAGGTCTCGCACCGTCCTTCGGGCACGTTGAAGGAGAACCGCCCGGCCGAGTAGCCGCGCGCCCGGGCCTCGTCCGTCGCCGCGTACAGCTTCCGCACCGCGTCGAACATCCCCGTGTACGTGGCCAGGTTGGAGCGGGGAGTCCGGCCGATGGGCCGTTGGTCGACCCGGACCAGCCGGTCGAACGACTCGACCCCCGACGCGTCCTGGACGTCAACGACCAGCTGCGCCTCATCGGGCTCCTCGGGTGCGAGTCCGAGGTGGCCGCGGACGACCTCGGCGAGCACCTGCGTCACCAGCGTCGACTTTCCGGAACCGGACACGCCCGTCACCGCCGTCAGTACGCACAGCGGTACGTCGACGGACACGTCGTGCAGATTGTGGCGGGAGACGCCCCTCAGGTGCAGCCAGCCATGGGGGGTGCGCGGGCGGTGAGCGAGCGGTGTGGCGCGCCCGAACAGGTACTGGCTCGTGGCCGACTCCGCCACCCGCTCCAGACCGGCGACCGGGCCGCTGTACAGCACGCGGCCGCCACCCTCGCCCGCGCCGGGGCCGATGTCGACCACCCAGTCCGCCCGCCGTACGACGTCCATGTCGTGCTCCACGACGAACAGCGAGTTGCCCGCCGCCTTGAGGCGCTCCAGCACGTCCAGCAGCGGTTCCGCGTCAGCCGGGTGCAGGCCCGCGGAGGGCTCGTCCAGGACGTAGACGACGCCGAACAGCCCCGAGCGCAGCTGGGTGGCGATCCGCAGGCGCTGCGCCTCGCCGGGCGACAAGGTCGTCGAGCGGCGCCCGAGGCTGAGATATCCGAGGCCCAGGTCGAGCAGTACGTCGATCCGCGCGACCAGGTCGCCGCAGATGCGGACAGCGACCTCGGTCGTCTCCCCGGACCGGGCGGTCGACGTGGTGGCGTCGGCCTCGGACCGCCCCGCGACGGGCCGCAGCAGCCCCACGACCTCGGTGAGCGGCATCGCGTTGATCTCGGCGATGGAACGTCCGGCGAAGGTCACGGCGAGCGCCTCGGGCCGCAGTCCGCTGCCGTGACACTCCGGGCAGGGCACGCTCCTGACGAACCGGAGCGCCCGTTCGCGCATCTTCTCGCTCTTGGAGTCGGCGAGGACGTGCATGACGTGCTTGCGGGCGCTCCAGAACTTGCCCTGGTAGCCGTAGTCGACGCGGTCTTCTTCCGGCTCGACGTACACGGAGGGCTGCTCGTCCGCGTACAGCAGCCAGTGCCGGTCCTTCTTCTTTAGCCTGCGCCACGGTCGGTCGATGTCGATCCCCAGGCCGCTCACGACACTGCGCAGGTTGGCTCCCTGCCACGCGCCCGGCCAGGCGGCGATCGCCCCCTCGCGGATGCTGAGCGAGGGGTCCGGGACGAGCAGGTCCTCGGCGACGTCGTGCACGACGCCCAGTCCGTGGCATTCGGGGCAGGCGCCGGCCGCGGTGTTGGGTGAGAATGACTCGGCTTCCAGCCGTTCGGCCCGGGGTGGGTAGGTGCCGGCGCGGGAGTACAGCATGCGCAGCAGATTGGACAGCGTGGTGAGCGTGCCGACCGTCGAGCGCGAGCTGGGCGACCCGCGCCGCTGCTGCAGGGCCACAGCCGGTGGCAGTCCGGTGATTTCTCGCACATGCGGTGCACCGACCTGCTGCAACAGCCTTCGGGCGTACGGTGCCACGGACTCGAAATAGCGTCGTTGGGCCTCCGCATAGAGCGTGCCGAAAGCGAGCGAGGACTTTCCCGAACCGGAGACGCCTGTGAAGGCGACCATCGCGTCCCGCGGAACGTCGACGTCGATGTTCCGCAGGTTGTTCTCACTGGCGCCCCGGACATGCACGAAGGGGTCGGTCGCGTCCTTGTTCACCGTTCCTGACTACCTGATCGCGCCGGAAACCGCGCGACAGGCGCCGTCACCGGGCCTCGCTCACACGAGCGTCCGGAGCGGGTCGGGCTCATCCGGGTGGAGCGTCACATTCGCCCAGGTCAGAGGTTCTGGAGGCTGGTTGCGGCCTTGGCCTTCCGTAGGCGGTGACGGAAGGATCCCCATGGTCAGCTGCAGTCCCACCAGTGCGGGAAGGGGCGATCCGGGCAGACGCGACACTCGAAGACGTACACCGAGCCCACTCCGCCTGGATCCAGGCCCGTGGGGTCTACGGGGACTGCCCGGCCGCCGTCCTCCTCCCGGTCCTGGGAAAGGCACCACACCGGGGGGCAGGTGCGAGCGGAAGGCCTGGACGACCGGCCCCATCGGCACCCTGGAGCTGCTCGGCAGGCCGTCGCTGAAGGCGTGATGTCTGCGAGCGCAGACCGGGCAGGCCTCGTCTGTGGGCCACAACACCGGCCCGCCCACGGAGCTCTCGGTTGTCGATGGCGCACCCCTCTTGGGTGCATGCGCACCGTGTCCCCCGCCCACGCGGCGAGCCCTGGAACCCAGCTGACCATGTCGACGGGACGTGGCGGCGTCCGCCGTCATGCCACGCCTCCACAGGAGACCGAGTCCATCAGATGATCATTCATGGCCGGAACCCTGGCCAGACAGGGTGAACGCCGTAGTCGACCGAACAGGCCAGGGTATCTGCGTCGAGGCAGAGGGTCTGTGCGGAAACCCCCGGCGTGGGACGTACAGAATGCTCGGCTGGGAGTCGGAGCGGGTCCGTCCGCCCCCGGCACCCCTACTTCGCCGTGTCGGCCTGCGTCGCCACCGTCTTCGCCCAGCGGTAGTCCGCCTTGCCGCTCGGGGAGCGTTGGATGGCGGGGGCGATGACCAGCTGGCGGGGGATCTTGTAGCCCGCCAGGCGGGTGCGGCAGTGGCTCTGGATCTCGTCCAGGGTCGGCGCCGGTGAACCGGGGCGGACCTGTACCACCGCGGCCACGTGGCTGCCCCACGTCGGGTCCGGGACGCCGGCGACCAGGGCGTCGTACACGTCGGGGTGGGACTTCAGCGCCTGTTCCACCTCCTCCGGGTACACCTTCTCGCCGCCCGTGTTGATGCACTGCGAGCCGCGCCCGAGCACCGTGACGATGCCCTCCTCGTCGACCGTCGCCATGTCGCCGAGCAGCACCCAGCGCTCGGCGCCCTTCTGGAAGAACGTCTCGGCGGTCTTGGCCGGGTCGTTGTAGTAGCCGAGCGGTACGTGCCCGCGCTGCGCGAGCCGCCCCGGTTCGCCCACCGCGACCGGCTCGTGCGTCACCGGGTCCACCACCTGCGTACGGTCGTTGACCACCAGGCGGAAGCCCTTCTCCGGGCCGGAGTCGTCCGCCGCGCGGCCGTTGGAGCCGGACTCGGACGACCCGAAGTTGTTCAGGAGCAGTACGTTCGGCACCAGCCGCTGGAACTCCGCGCGCACCGTCTCCGACATGATCGCCCCGGACGAGGACACGCTGAACAGCGAGGACAGGTCCGTGCCCCGGAGCGGGCCCTTCAGGGCGTCGATGAGCGGCCTGAGCATCGCGTCGCCGACCAGCGACACGCTCGACACCTTCTCCTTCTCGATCGTGCGCAGCACCTCCTCCGGCGCGTACTTGCGGTGGATGACCACCCGCTGGCCGTAGTTGAAGGCGATGAACGAGGTCAGCGTCGACGTGCCGTGCATCAGCGGGGGAGCGGGGAAGAAGGTGAGCCCGGCCCCCTTGGACGCGACCCGTTCGGCCAGCTCCTCCGGCCTCTTCACCGGCTCGCCCGACGGCTCCCCGCCGAAGAGCCCCGCGAAGAAGAGGTCCTCGGCCCGCCACATGACGCCCTTGGGCATGCCGGTGGTGCCGCCCGTGTAGATGATGAACAGGTCGTCGGGGGAGCGGGGCGGGAAGCCGCGCTCGGGCGAGCCGGCCGCCTCGGCGTCCTCGTACGCGACCGGGGCGATCGAGGGCTCCCGGGCGCCCTCGGGGACCTCGCCGACCCGGATCAGGTGCCGGAGCCGCGTCGTCTGCGGCAGCGCCGCCGCGACCCGCTCGGTGAACTCGCCCTCGAAGACGAGCGCGGCGAGGTCGGCGTCGTTGTAGAGGTAGACCAGCTCCTCCTCCACGTACCGGTAGTTGACGTTCACGGGGACCAGCCGGGCCTTCAGGCAGGCCAGTACGGTCTGGAGGTACTCGACCCCGTTGTAGAGGTGCAGCCCCAGGTGCTCGCCGGGCTTCAGCCCGCTGTCCAGCAGGTGGTGCGCGATCCGGTTGGCCGCCGCGTCGAGCTCGGCGTACGTGAGGCGGCGCTCCGCGCCGGTCCCGGGGTGGTCCACGTAGACGAGGGCCTCACGGTCCGGGACCACGTCCACGACCGACTCGAACAGGTCGGCAAGGTTGTACTCCACCGTTCCTCCTGACCCCGGATGTTCCCGATGTTCCCGATGTTCCCGACGACTGGCCCCGTGGCCGGCCCGCTCCGGCGGTCATTAGAGCGTCGGAGCCGGCAACTGGGAAGGGCGCCGCCCAAGAAATCTGACTGAGTGTCAGAAAACTATTGAACTGCACCCGCCCCTACTGCAACCTGTTCTAGGTCTTGAGACGGGAGGACGGCAATGGGTGGGACGGAACACCTGACCGTGGAACGGCACGGCGCCACGCTGGTGCTCACCATGAACAGGCCCGAGGCGAAGAACGCGCTCTCGCTGCCGCTGCTGGTGGGGCTGTACGACGGCTGGCTGGAGGCGGACGCCGACGACACGATCCGCTCCGTCGTCCTGACCGGCGCCGGCGGGGACTTCTGCGCCGGCATGGACCTCAAGGCGCTGGCCGGGAAGGGGATGGCGGGCGACCAGTACCGGGACCGCCTCAAGGCCGATCCCGACCTGCACTGGAAGGCGATGCTCCGTCACCACCGGCCCCGCAAACCGGTGATCGCGGCGGTGGAGGGGTACTGCGTGGCCGGCGGCACCGAGATCCTCCAGGGTACGGACATCCGGGTGGCGGGCGAGGGGGCCACCTTCGGGCTCTTCGAGGTCAAGCGGGGCCTCTTCCCGATCGGCGGCTCCACGGTGCGGCTGCCGCGCCAGATCCCGCGTACGCACGCCCTGGAGATGCTGCTGACCGGCCGCCCGTACTCCGCGCGGGAGGCGGAGCGGATCGGGCTCGTGGGGCGGGTCGTGCCGGACGGCACGGCGCTGGAGGCCGCGCTGGAGACCGCGGAGCGGATCAACGCGTGCGGGCCGCTGGCGGTGGAGGCGGTGAAGGCGTCGGTCTACGAGACCGCCGAGCTGACGGAGACGGAGGGGCTGGCCTCGGAGTTGCTGCGGGGGTGGCCGATCTTCGACACCGCGGATGCGAAGGAGGGGGCGCGGGCCTTCGCGGAGAAGCGGCCCGCGGTGTATCGGCGGGAGTAGCCGCCGCCGCGTCGCTCGCGGGGCTCTGCCCCTGACCCCGCGCCTCGATCGCCGGCGGGGCTGAAGGTGCCCAGGGCTCCGCCCCGGACCCCGCGCCTCAAACGCCGGCGGGGCTGTATGTGCCGGCGGGGCCGGGATGTCCGCGGAGGTCAATGATCGGGGCTCCGCCCCGGACCCCGCGCCTCAAACGCCGGCGGGGCTGTATGGGCCGGATTTGTCGGAATCAATGCATCGGAGAGCCACCATGACCGCTGCCTCCCCACCGGAGGTGCTCCGCGCGCCTCTCGTCGTCGAGTTCCCCTTCACCCGGTCCCTCGGGCCCGTTCAGAGTGCCTTCCTCACCGGGCTGCGCGAAGGCGTCGTCCTCGGGGTGCGGACCTCCGGCGGAAAGGTGATGGTGCCGCCCGTCGAGTACGACCCCGTCACCGCCGAGGAGATCCGCGACCTCGTCGAGGTCGCCGCCACCGGCACCGTCACCACCTGGGCCTGGAACGACCGGCCCCGCCCCAACCAGCCCCTGGACACCCCCTTCGCCTGGGTGCTGGTCAAGCTCGACGGCGCGGACACCGCCCTGCTCCACGCCCTCGACGCGCCCGGCCCCGAGGCCGTGCGCACCGGCATGCGGGTGCGCGTCCGCTGGGCCGCCGAGCGCACCGGGGCCATCACCGACATCGCCTGCTTCGAACCGTACGAGGGCCCCGCGGGCGGCGGGGCCGCCCCGCACGACGGGGAGTTCGCCGACCCCGTCACCGGCATCGTCGCGCAGGCCCGCCTGGACTACGTCTACAGCCCCGGCCGCGCCCAGACCGCGTACATCAACGCCCTCTCCGAGCAGAAGACCGTCGGCGAGCGCTGCCCCTCCTGCCACAAGGTGTACGTCCCTCCGCGCGGCGCCTGCCCCACCTGCGGGGTGGCCACCACCGACCAGGTGGAGGTCGGCCCGGCGGGCACGGTCACCACCTACTGCATCGTCAACATCAAGGCCAGGAACCTCGACATCGAGGTCCCGTACGTCTACGCCCACATCGCCCTCGACGGCGCCGGCCTCGCCCTCCACGGCCGGATCGGCGGCATCCCGTACGACCAGGTGCGCATGGGCCTGCGGGTCGAGCCCGTGTGGACCGAGGGCGGCCGCTACCCCGACCACTACCGCCCCACCGGCGAGCCGGACGCGGACTACGACGCGTACAAGGAGCTCATCTGATGGCCCGATACGCCCGTGAGGTCGCGGTGGTCGCCTTCGCGCAGAGCGACCACCTGCGCCGCACCGACGAACTCAGCGAAGTCGAGATGGTCATGCCGGTCCTCCACCAGGTGCTGGCCGCGACCGGCCTGAAGGCCGGGGAGATCGGCTTCACCTGCTCCGGCTCCAGCGACTACCTGGCCGGCCGGGCCTTCTCCTTCACCATGACCCTCGACGGGGTCGGCGCCTGGCCGCCGATCTCCGAGTCGCACGTGGAGATGGACGGCGCCTGGGCCCTCTACGAGGCCTGGGTCAAGATCCAGACCGGCGAGGCCGACACCGCGCTCGTCTACTCGTACGGAAAGACCTCGCCGGGGTCCGTGCGCGATGTGCTGACCCGCCAGCTGGACCCGTACTACCTCGCTCCGCTCTGGCCCGACTCGGTGGCCCTCGCCGCCCTCCAGGCCCAGGCCCTCATCGACGCCGGCGAGACCGACGAGGCCGCCCTGGCCACGATCGGGGCGCGCAGCCGGGCCGCCGCCGAGACCAACCCGCACGCCCAGCTGAGCGGTCCGGTGCCGCAGGGCGACTACCAGGTCCGGCCGCTGCGCACCGGGGACTGCCCGCCCATCGGCGACGGCGTGGCCGCCGTGATTTTGGCGGCCGGCGACCTCGCCCGGCAGCTGTGCGCACGCCCGGCCTGGATCACCGGCATCGACCACCGCATCGAGGCCCACGGCCTGGGGCTGCGCGACCTCACCGACTCCCCGTCCACCCGGATCGCCGCCGAACACGCGGGCGTCTTCGAGGCGCCCGTGGACACGGCGGAACTGCACGCCCCGTTCTCCTCCCAGGAGGTCGTGCTCCGCAAGGCGCTCGGGCTCGGGGACGGCGTCGCCGTCAACCCCTCCGGGGGCGCGCTCGCCGCCAACCCGGTCATGGCCGCCGGCCTGATCCGCATCGGCGAGGCGGCCGCCCGCATCCACCGCGGCGAGTCCGACCGGGCCGTCGCCCACGCCACCTCCGGCCCCTGCCTCCAGCAGAACCTGGTCGCCGTCCTGGAAGGGGACCGAGCATGAGCACCACGGGCAAGGAGCCGGTGGCCGTCGTCGGGATCGGCCAGACCAAGCACGTGGCCGCCCGCCACGACGTCTCCATCGCCGGACTGGTCCGCGAGGCGGCGGCGCGCGCCCTCGCCGACGCCGAGCTGACCTGGGCGGACATCGACGCGGTCGTCATCGGCAAGGCCCCCGACTTCTTCGAGGGGGTGATGATGCCGGAGCTGTACCTGGCGGACGCCCTCGGCGCGGTCGGCAAGCCGATGCTGCGCGTGCACACGGCCGGTTCCGTCGGCGGGTCCACCGCCCTGGTCGCCTCCAACCTCGTCGCGGCGCGCGTCCACCGGACCGTGCTCACCCTCGCCTTCGAGAAGCAGTCCGAGTCGAACGCCATGTGGGGGCTCTCCCTCCCCGTCCCCTTCCAGCAGCCGCTGCTGGCCGGCGCGGGCGGGTTCTTCGCCCCGCACGTGCGCGCGTACATGCGGCGCACCGGCGCGCCCGACACGGTGGGCTCGCTCGTCGCCTACAAGGACCGGCGCAACGCGCTGAAGAACCCGTACGCGCACCTGCACGAGCACGACATCACCCTGGAGAAGGTCCAGGCCTCGCCGATGCTGTGGGACCCGATCCGGTACTCCGAGACCTGCCCCTCCTCGGACGGCGCCTGCGCGATGATCCTCACCGACCGGGCGGGCGCGGCCCGTTCGCCGAAGCCGGCCGCCTGGGTGCACGGCGGGGCGATGCGCAGCGAGCCCACCCTCTTCGCCGGCAAGGACTTCGTCTCGCCGCAGGCCGGCAAGGACTGCGCGGCCGACGTCTACCGGCAGGCGGGGATCACCGATCCGCGCCGGGAGGTCGACGCGGTGGAGATGTACGTGCCGTTCTCCTGGTACGAGCCGATGTGGCTGGAGAACCTCGGCTTCGCGGCGGAGGGCGAGGGCTGGAAGCTCACCGAGGCGGGCGTGACGGAACTCGACGGGGACCTTCCGGTCAACCCGTCCGGCGGAGTCCTGTCCACCAACCCGATCGGCGCCTCCGGCATGATCCGCTTCGCGGAAGCGGCCCTCCAAGTCCGCGGCCTGGCCGGGGAACACCAGGTTCCGGGCGCCCGGCGCGCCCTGGGTCACGCGTACGGCGGCGGCGCCCAGTTCTTCGCGATGTGGCTGGTGGGGGCGGAGGAGCCCACGTCCTGACGGCGGCTCGGCCGGCCTCGGCGGGACGGGCCCGGGGTACGGGACAGGCCACGGTGACTCACCGTGGCCTGTGCGCCACGCGCTGCGGTGGTTAACCTTGCCCCCGGACGACGTACCGGGAGGAGCACGCACGTGGCCGAGAGCATGATTTCGCAACCCCTCGCCGGCTGGGGCAAGCCGGACCTCGATCTCACCGAGGCGGACTGGCAGTCGAGCAGCCGGGGGGCGGGTGACGTCCAGATCGCCTTCGTGGAGGGCTTCATCGCGATGCGCAACAGCGAGCGGCCGGAGAGCCCATCGCTGATCTTCACGCCGGACGAGTGGCACAAGTTCGTGCTGAACGCCCGCGGCGGGGAGTTCGACCTCACCTAGGTCTGTACGCGCGGCACCACCGGGCGCGGAGCCGCCGCCCCGGTGGCCGCGCACACCCCGCCCCCCGGCCCGCATCCCTGGCCGGCCGCCCGCATCCCCCTTGCCGACCGCGGAGCGCCCCGGCAGGATGAACCCATGTCGATCATCCGCCGAAAGGGCGATGCCGCGTAGACGGCCCGGCGCGCTGCGCGCCGAACGAGGAACGTACGAGGACCGGCGGCCACCCGCCTGGACGCGGCCACTCCCGCCCGTGGACCGGCTGCCGCCCGATGCCGCTGCCGCCGCCCACTGGGGCCGGCCCGGCCGAGCCGCCGACATCGCGGAACTGCTCGGCAGGTACCGGAGCTTCCTGCGCCGCCCCGGCAGCAGACTGCTCCTGGGCCCCTCCCCTTGCCCCGGCTGCCCGGGCTGCGCACGCGAGGACATCGCCGTCGTCCGCGACGAACTGGCCGACATCCAGCGGGCCCTGCCGCCCGTCGCCCGGACCGCGCTGGGCCGCGTCCTACGGGGCCTGGACGCGCAGTTCCTCCGTCGCACGCTTCCCGACCCCGACCCGCCCGCCGACCGGTGGGCGGACTGGCGCGGCCGTCCGCGCGCCTGGTGGCACCAGCGGCTCTACGACGACACGTGAGCCGGCGCCGGCCGGGACGCCCGGCCGATGGTCCCCAATCGGGCATATCGGGACGATGGGTAGGGTGGGGGCATGAGTGGAGAGAACGATCTGCGCAAGCTCCTGAGCGGTATGCGGCCCGAGTTGAACGAGGGACGGTACGTGTTCTGCACCGTGCCCGGAGGCACGGTGCCCGCCGGCACCGCCCCCGTCGCCACCGTTCTGGAGCGGGAGGGGCTCACTCTGGTGCTGCGGCAGGAGGAGGCCGACGCGGCCGGGCTGCCGTACGACTATGTCGCCGGGTGGATCACCCTCCGCGTCCACTCCGCCCTCGACGCCGTCGGCCTCACCGCAGCCTTCGCCGCCGAACTCGCCGCGCACGGACTGAGCTGCAACGTCATCGCCGGCTACCACCACGACCACCTCTTCGTGGCAGCGGACCGGGCCGCCGAGGCGGTGGCCGTCCTGGAGGGGCTCGCAGCGCGTTCGGCACGGGACTGACACCCCCGGGATACCCCCCGGGATACCTCCGGAAGGTCGGTTGTAAAGAAGATCGGATTCTTTCCGCACTGTGGGTCACCTCGCCCTGTGCGCGGGCGTACGCTGATCTCCCGAACAGGCCTGGGGGGTACCAGCCATGACGGACCGCCGGACCCGCAAGCGGCGGCGGCGTACGATGGTCGAACGCGAGGCCGAACTCGCCACCGTCGACGAGGCCCTGGACCAGCTCACCGGTCCCGGGCCGGACGCCGGCGGCGCGCTGCTCGCGTTCTCCGGCCCGGCCGGACTCGGCAAGACCACCCTGCTCGCCGAACTGTGCCGCCGCGCCCACGCCCGCTCCTGCACCGTCCTCGCCGCCCGCGGCGGGGAACAGGAGCAGACCCAGCCCTTCCACGTCGCCCGCCAGCTGATCCAGCCCCAGCTGGCCGGGACCTCCGAGCAGGAACTGCGCGCGGCCCTCGGGAGCTGGTATTCCATCGTCGGGCCGGCCCTCGGGCTGTGCGCCCCCGAACAGGGCGCCCCGCCCGACCCCCAGGGCCTGCGTGACGGACTCGACTGGGTCCTCACCCACCTCGTCGTCAAACGCGCCCCCGTCACCCTCGTCCTCGACGACGCCCACTGGGCCGACCCCGAGTCCCTGGGCTGGCTCGCCGCCTTCGCCCCGCGCGCCGAACACCTCCCGCTGCTCCTCGTCGTCGCCTACCGGCCCGACGAACTCCCCGCGGACGCCGAGGCGTTCCGTACGCTGCCGGGCCGGGCGGGACAGCGCCCGCTGCCCCTCGCGCCGCTCACCCCGGCCGCCGTCGCCGCCCTCGTCCGCGAATGGCTCGGCGACCACGCCGACGACGCCTTCTGCCAGGAGGCCTGGGCCGTCACCTCCGGAAACCCCTTCGAGGCCGTCGAACTCGCCGCCAAGGTCCGCGAGAAGGGCCTGACCCCGGTGGAGGCGAACGCCCCGCTGCTGAGCGACCTCGTCGCCGCCCAGCGCGGCAGTGGCCTCGCCGCCCGCCTCGAACGCCTCGGCCCCTCCACCGTCCGCTTCGCCTGGGCCTGCGCCGTCCTCGGCACCGCGATCCCGCAGGACCTCGCCGCCCGGGTCGCCGCCCTCGGCACCGAGGAGGCCGTGGACGCCACCGAGCGGCTGCGCGACGCGCGCATCCTGTCCGCCGCCACGGAAGAGCCCGACGCGGGGCTGGAGTTCGTCCACCCGCTCATCGCCACCGGGATCTACCGCGCCATCCCCGACGCGCTCCGCGTCGCCCTGCACGGCAAGGCCGCCGCGGCCGTCGTCGACGCCGGACTCGGCGCCTCCGCCGCCGCCCGCCACCTGCTGGAGACCCACCCCGAGAACGACCCGTGGGTCGTGCGCATCCTGCGCGAGGCAGCCGGCGAGAACCTCCGCGCCGGCGCCCCCGAGGCCGCCCGCCGCCAGCTCGCCCGCGCGCTGCGCGAACCCCCGGACTTCGACGAGCGCGCGGCCGTGCTCTACGAACTCGGCTGCGCCTCCCTGCTCACCGAGCCCGCCAACACCGTCAACCACCTGCGCGCCGCGCTCGCCGAGCCCTTCGACGACCCGGCGCTGCGCCAGGGCATCGTCATCCGGCTGGCCCAGGTGCTCGCGCACAGCGACCGCCTCGCCGAGGCCTCGGAGTCCCTGGCGCGGGAGATCCCGAACACCCAGGACGTCCGCGCCCGACTGCGCCTGCAGTCGGAGCAGTTCATGTGGGACGCATTCAACGCCGCCGAGACCGACTCGCCGGCCCGCTCGCGGCGCCTCGCCCGGCTCGCCGACCGGCTCACCGGCCGCGATCTCACCGAGCGGTACGTCATCGGGCTGCGGGCCTGGGACGCCTGCCTGCGGGGCGAGCCGGTGGACGTGGTGCTGCACCACGCCGGACGGGTGCTGGAGCGGCCCTTCAGCTGGGCCCACGAGGACCGCGGCTTCGAGGTCCCGGTCCTGGTCGCGATGGCCCACATGTACGCCGACCGGCCGGGCCGGGCCGAGGAGCTGTTCGAGGCGGGCACCGCCGAGTTCGAGCGGCAGGGCTGGCGCGGGGCGCACCTCTCCTTCGCCTACAGCCTGCGCGCCTACATCCGCTACCGGCGCGGCCGGCTCGCCGAGGCCGAGGAGCTGGCACGGGCCGGGCTGCGGCTGGCCGAACGCGTGGGCCGGCGCACCCCCGTGCACTGGTACGCCATAGCCATCCTCCTCACCACGCTGCTCGCGCGCGGCCGGATCGACGAGGCCTGGGAGCTGGCACGGGAGCACGAGTACGGCAGGCCCTTCCCGGCGGCCGTGGTCTTCCCCGACTCCCAGACGGTCTACGCCGAACTACTACTGGCCCGCGGCCAGGTACGGGCGGCCGTCGCCGAACTGGAGGAGGTCGACCGGCGGCTGACCCCGCGCGGCATCCAGAACCCGGCGTGGTGCCCGTGGCAGCTGCACCTGGCCCGGGCCGTCGTCGCGGACGATCCGCACCGGGCGCGCGCCCTGGCCGGCGACGCAGTCCGGCGGGCCCGTGCCTTCGGCGCCCCTTCGGGCATCGGCCAGGCGCTGCGGGTGGCGGCCGAGGTCGCGGCCCCGGAGGACCGGGTCGGGCTGCTGGAAGAGGCGGTCGGCCTGCTCGCGCAGGCACCGGCGGGCTACGAACTGGCCCGCGCCCTGGGCGCGCTCGGCGCGGAACTGCGGGACGCGGACCTGCTGGCGCGGGCGGTGGTGACGGCCCGGGAATGCGGCGCCGACGGGCTGGTGGCCCGGGCGACCGACGTCCTGCTCGGGCTGGGCGGCACCGTGCCGTGCGGGCCGGACGGCAAGGGTGGCGAGCACGAGCTCACGGAGGAGGAGCTCCGGGCGGCGCGCCGGGCCGCGGGCGAGCCCGCCCCCGACGGCTCCGTCCGCCCCGCACGGACCCCGGAATGGGACCTGTCCGCGGCCTGCCGCAAGCTCGGCACCGACCTCCCGGGTCTGCCGGCCGCCCTGAAGGCGTACGCACCGTAGGCCTGCGGGCGGACGTATGGTGTTGAACCTGTTCAGACGGTTTCGCCCGGAGAGCGAGGCGGGAGATTCCACCGTCCGGCGGCAGGGTCAACCACATGGATCACGGTGAACGCGTCTCCCGCTTCCGGAGCACACATCGGCATTCGAAAGGCCGTCCGCCGTGCCTTCGACCTCGGCGCGCACCTGGGCGGCGTGCGCCGCTACCGGGCACCCGTCCTGCGGGAACGGCTTTTCACGGCCCCACCGGACCCCGCGGGCCTCGGCCTCCCGCAGGCCCGGCCGCCCCCGAGGAGCTGACGGAACGGGTCGCGCAGGGCGCCCGGGAGCAGGCGGAGCTGCTCCGGGAGCTGGGTCCGGACACCCCGGGGTGGACCTGGTCGGCCGAGCGGACCGGCTGGAGCCCGGGTCCACCACCCCGGCGGACGTCGAGGCCGCCGGGACGGCCTCGGACCTCGCCCTCTTCCTCCGGCGGCGGCTGCCGCCCCCGCCCTGCGGGCCACGGCCGGTGACGCCGCCCTCGTTCCCCCCGTCCGAGCGGCCGGCCCCGCGCCGCCCGGCCCGGGCGGCGCGCGCGATCCCCGGACGGCGCCGGGATCAGGGCCCCCGGGCCGGAAAACCCGTGCGGCCACGTACCATGGCGGCATGTCCTTCCTCCGCCGCCACCGCGCCGCCACACCCGCCGGCCCGGACTTCGACGTCCTGGCCATGGACCCGGGGGACTGGCCGGGCAATCTCGGGGCCGGGCTGCTGCCCGCGCCCGACGGCAGCTGCCAGGGTGTCTTCCTCCGCTACGACCTGTTCGGCGGACGCGGCCCCGCGATGATCATCGGAAACCTCCCCGAGGGGTCCCCGGCCCGGGACCTCTCCGACGGCGAGGTCCCCTTCGAGGTGGCCCAGCTCCTCGACGCCCTGGAGAACGACGAGGACGTCGAGGTCACCGGCGTCGAGGACTGCCCCGTCATGCAGGGCGACAACCTCCTCATCGTCCGGAAGATCAAGCTGTCCGAGTCCCGCATCTCCTGCGTCCAGTTCGACCGCAGTGACAACGTGCTGGTGACCATCGCCAGCTGGGACCGGCCGATCACCGATGACCTCTACGCCCTCCTGAAGCCGCTCCCCGCCGAGCTCTTCCAGCAGGGCTAGGCCGTCTCGCCCTGACCTCTCCGCCGGGCCGTCACGCGTCCGCGATGTCGTTCGCCGCCACGTAGCCGAACGTCATCGCGGGCCCGATCGTCGACCCGGCCCCCGCGTAGCTGTGGCCCATCACCGCCGCGCTCGCGTTGCCCGCCGCGTACAGGCCCCGGATCACCGAGCCGTCCGGCCGCAGCGCCCGGGCGCGTGCGTCCGTCACGATGCCGCCCTTCGTCCCCAGGTCCCCGGGCACGATCTTGAACGCGTAGAACGGCGGGGCCCAGATCGGCGCCAGGCACGAGTTCGGCTGCACGTTCGGGTCCGTGTAGTAGTGGTCGTACGCCGTGTCGCCCCGGTGGAAGTCGGCGTCGGTACCGCTCCACGCCTGCGCGTTGAACCGGTTGAGCGTCGCCCGCAGCGCCCCCGCCGGAACCCCGATCTGGCCGGCCAGCGCGTCCCACGTCCACGCCTTCTTCGCCGCGCCCGCCTGGTACCAGGCATCGGGGAAGGCGAGCGTCGGCAGGATGTCCTTGAACAGGTACTTGTTGCGGTAGTTCTGATCCACGATCAGCCACGCCGGTATGTGCGAACCGGTGGCACCCCGGTCCTTCTCGTACATCACGTGCACCACATCGCTGTACGGCGCCGCCTCGTTGACGAACCGCGCCCCGTTCGCGTTCACGATCAGCCCGCCCGGCAGGGTCCGTTCGGCGAGGCAGAAGTACGGCTCCCCGGGCAGCGGGATCGACGGCCCCCACCACGCGTCCTCCATCAGGGCCAGCGCCGCCCCGGCCCGCTGCCCCGCCCGGATCCCGTCGCCGGTGTTCTCCTTCGCGCCCACCGACCACTGCGTGCCGATCGGCTGCTGCTGGTACTGCGCCCGCATCGCCGCGTTGTGCTCGAAGCCTCCCGAGCCGACCACCACGCCGCGCCGCGCCCGTACGGTCCCCCGTACGCCCTCCTTCTCCACCACCACGCCGGTGACCGCGCCGCCCTCCTGGACCAGGTCGACCAGCGGGCTGTTCAGCCACACCGGCACCCCGGCCCGCTGGAGCCCCGCGCGCAGCCCCGCCGCGAGGGACTGGCCCATCGTCAGCGGCTTCTCCCCGCACAGCGCCGCCTTCGTGCCGCGCGCCAGGCACTCGGTGGACACCGCGAGCCCCTTGGCGCTCACCGCCGCGAGGTTCAGCCACTTGTAGTCCTGGCTGAAGACCACCATGCCGGCGGGGACGGGCATGTACGCCGGGTTCAGCCGGGCCAACTCGGCGCCGAGGATGTTGCCGTCGAGCTGGTCCGGCTCGATGGACCGGCCGTTCGGCAGGCCGCCCGGCAGGTCGGGGTAGTAGTCGCTGTACCCCTCCATGAACCGGAACCTGAGCGGGCTGTTGGCCATCACGAAGTCCAGCATCCGCGGGCCGTTGGACAGGAAGGCGGCCTGGCGGTCGGCCGGCACCTCCGGTCCGACCACGGCCGCGAGGTACGCCGCCGCCTTCTGCGGGGTGTCCGGAACCCCGGCGCCCAGGATCACGGAGTTGTTCGGCAGCCAGATGCCGGCCCCGGAACGGGCGGCCGAACCGCCGAAGGTGGGAGCCTTCTCGACGACCAGCACGCTCAGCCCCCGCTTGGCGGCGGTGAGCGCCGCGGTCATCCCGGCGGCCCCGCACCCGACCACGACGACGTCGAACTCACCGAGCGGGGGGCCGTCCTGGGCGGCGGCCCGCGCCGCGGCCGGCGGGAGCACGGCGGCGGCGAGCACCCCGGCCCCCGTACCGGCGAGGACCGTACGTCTCGACGGGAGGGTTCCGGGGGAGGTGCGTGAAGCGCTTGCGGACATGGGCAGGCTCCAGCGGTGTGGGGAGGACGAGGAGTGGCGCTCCTCCGGCATTCTGATGCTGAGTCAGAAAAGGTCTTCGGGGGATCATGTGATGTCAAGGCATCCGGCGCACGGCCCCACGACCGAGCGCTCAGCCCCCCGCCCCCATCCGGGCGTCCAGCTCCCTCACGTGCCGCTTGAGGGCCACGGTGCGGTAGCTCTCCTCCACCCACTCGCACAGCACCTGCAGGGAGGGCGCCCCCTTCTCCGCCAGCGGGACGGACACCCAGCCGGAGCGGCCCAGGCCGTATCCGGTGGGCTCCGCTCCCGGCGCTGCCATCGCGTGCCCGTGCAGCGCCTCGTCCTTGAGCTTGACGGACAGGCCGGGCTGCGCGGGCCCGTCGGTGCTGCCCAGGAAGACGAAGATCTTCTTGTTCACCTTCACCACACAGTCCTCGGGACCCCAGGGATACTCCTCCACGGCCTCCGGAAGGCCGAGGGCGAACTCCCGCACCGCCTCCCACTTGCGCACTCCGGACTTCATCAGCGCCTCCCGTCGATCGTCTCCCCACGCTAACGGAGCCCGACGGGACATCCGGGGCGCGACCGCACCGCGCGGCCGGGGAGCCGCCCGCGCGGCGCCCGGGCGTCTGCGCACCCGCGAACGAGCGAAGTCCCGTGGCGGTGGGGGCCACGGGACTTCGCGTACAAGGGGCGCCGGTCCGAGCGGATCAGCGCGTGCCGACCGCCGCACGTACCGCTCTGCGCGCCATCCCGGCGTCGTCGTGCAGGCGGCGGAGCAGCAGCCGCTGCTCCTCACCGCAGGACAGCGAGCCCGCCGGCAGCGGCTGCGTCGGGGCGGTCGCCAGCATCGAGCGCTGGACCGCCGTCTCGGACATCCGGATCTCCCGGGTCAGCACCAGCATCAGATTGACCAGGAAGGCGTCCCGCGCGGCCGGACCCGCCGACTGGGCGAGCCGGCTGATCTGGGCACGGGCGGCCGGGGCGTCGCCCAGGACCGTCCACAGCGTGGCGAGGTCGTAGCCCGGCAGGTACCAGCCCGCGTGCTCCCAGTCGAGCAGCACCGGACCGGCCGGGGACAGCAGCAGGTTCGACAGCAGTGCGTCACCGTGGTTGAACTGCAGCGCCGTGCCCGACAGCTTCACGCCGTGCAGCAGCTTCTGCAGGTCGCCGAGATCCCGGTCGGTCAGCAGGCCCAACTCGTAGTCGCGGGCGATCCGCCGCGCGTAGTTCATCGGGGTGCCGAACAGCTCGGCCGGGGGCCGCCACTGGTTGACCCGGCACACCGCGCCCAGGGCCGCCCGCAGGTCCACCCGCGGGGGCGGCTCCACCGGATGCCGCTGCAGGGCCGCGACCCGGCCCGCCATCCGCTCCACCACCAGCGTGCAGTTCTCGGGGTCGGCGGCGATCAGCCGCGGCACCCGGACCGGCGGGCGGTGCCGGACGAAGGTCCGGTATGCCGCTATTTCGTGCCGGTAGCGCTCGCGCCACTCCGGCGAGTGGTCCAGTAAAACCTTCGCGACGGCGGTCATCCGCCCTGTGGTGCCCACCAGGAGGACCGAGCGGCCGCTGCGCCGCAGCACCTGCACCGGCGCGAACTCCGGACAGATCCGCTGCACCGAGGCGAGCGCGGTGCGCAGTTGCGCCCCCTGCGGCCCCGAGAGGTCGATCCTGCCGCTGACGGGTTGTGCCCCGGTACCCGGCATGCGCCGCGCCCGGACGGTGCCCTGCACCGGTGCCGACGGGCGGCCGGGTTCGAGGTAGGGGCCGCCGCCGGCGGGGAGCGTGCGGTGCGGCCGGACCGGTGCGGACACGGAGGACGTTGCTGCGTACATGGTGATACGGATCCCTTCGTGCGCCGACGAGTTGCGTACGCCGCCCCGCCGGATCCCGTGCTTCACCCTGGGGAGTTCCGCCGGTGACCGGGTCGGGGAGGCGCATTCCTACCTGACACCCGGCGCGAGGTGGCGAACCATCGGGCGTGCCCTGGCGAAGCCTGGCGAATAGTCGCTGGGCATCTGACGGGGGGCTACTGTCAACTCAGCCGAGAACCTGGGGGCTTGACGTGAGCAAAGGTCCAAACACCCGCTTGAACGACCTGTTCGGCCTGGCCGGCTGGTCGAAGGGCGAACTGGCGAGGATGGTCAATCGGCAGGCGGCGGCCATGGGCCACCCCCAGCTGGCCACCGACACCTCGCGGGTACGGCGCTGGATCGACATGGGGGAGACCCCGCGCGAACCGGTGCCCACGGTACTGGCAGCACTGTTCACCGAGCGGCTCGGTCGTGTCGTGACCATCGAGGACCTCGGGTTCGTACGGCAGCGGCGCACCTCCAGACGGCAGCCGGAAGGGGCTCGTGAGAACCCCGACGGGATGCCGTGGGCGCCCGAACGCACAGCCGCGGTCCTCACCGAATTCACGGGAATGGACCTCATGCTCAACCGTCGCGGTCTGATGGGCGCGGGCGCCGTGCTCACCGCCGGCTCTGTCCTCAGCAACGCCATGTACGACTGGCTGCACACCGACCCCGGCCTCGCCAAGGAGGCGCGGCACTTCGGGGAGGCCTTCCAGGCCGATCCCGCCGGATACGACCGCTACGAGGCGGCCCCGATCGGCTCCCAGGAGATCGAGGCCCTGGAGCGCTCCGTCGAGGTGTTCCGCGCCTGGGACGCCTCCAGAGGAGGCGGTCTCCAGCGCAAGGCCGTCGTCGGCCAGCTCAACGAGGTCGGCGGGATGCTCGCCTACCACCACCCCGACCACCTCCAGCGGCGCCTCTGGGGGGTGGCTGCCAACCTGGCCGTGCTCGCGGGCTGGATGTCCCACGACGTGGGCCTGGAGCCCACGGCGCAGAAGTACTTCGTCATCGCGGCCCACGCGGCCCGCGAGGGCGGCGACCGGCCGCGCGCCGGCGAGGCGCTGTCCCGCGCCGCCCGGCAGATGGTCCACCTGGGCAAGCCGAACGAGGCCCTGGACCTGATGAAGCTCGCCCAGTCGGGCTCGGGCGAGCAGACCCTGCCGCGCACCCGCGCCATGCTGCACACCATCGAGGCCTGGGCGCAGGCCGCCATGGGCAAGGGCCAGGCCATGCGCCGCACCCTGGGCGAGGCGGAGGAACTGTTCGTCTCCGACAAGGGCGACGTGCCGCCGCCGAGCTGGATGCAGCACTTCGACGAGGCCGACCTGCACGGCATGCAGGCCCTCGCCTACCGCACCCTCGCCGACCACGACGCCTCGGCGGCGCCGATCGCCGCGCGCCACGCCCGCGAGGCCCTGCGGCTGCGCGGCGAGGGCTACCAGCGCTCGCAGATCTTCGACTACATCTCCATGGCCTCGGCCTGCTTCATCGCCGACGAGCCGGAACAGGCCGACCGCTACGCGCGCCTCGCCCTGGTCTCGATGAACGAGACCTCCTCGCACCGGACCTGGGACCGGCTGCGCGAGATGTACCGGCTCACCGCCCAGTACTCCGGCTACCCGCGCATCGAGGACCTGCGCCAGGAGATCAAGCTGGCCCTCCCGGACAGCCCGGCGCAGCGCGCCACGGGGGTGTAGTCCCACGCCGACCCCCGTCCGCCCCGAGTGCCCCCCACGCCGCGTACGCGTACCACGCCGTGTACGTGTACGGAGACGAGAAAGGCCGCGCCCTCCGGCGCGGCCCCTGAACCAAGTGGGCCCTGAAGCCCGTACGGTTGTCGCCCGTTACCCGCCCACACGGGCCACGAGCACGCAGGCGTCGTCCTCCCGCTCGCTTTCGCCGAACTCCTCGATGACGATCCGTACGCACTCCTGCGCCGACCTCGCCGCCGAGAACCGCGGCGCGAGCGCCAGCAGCCGCTCGGTACCGTCGGCCCGGCTGAACTCGATGCTGCGCGGAGTCAGTCCGTCCGTGTGCAGCACCAACAGGTCGCCGGCCTCGAGCCGTTCCTCGGCCTGTCCGTACGAGGCTCCGGAGGTCGCGCCCAGCAGGACGCCCTCCGGGGGCAGCAGGGACCGGCCCGACCCGCGGCGGAACAGCAGCGGTGCCGGGTGACCCGCCTGCGCCCAGGACAGCACCCGGCGCGCGGGATCGTAGCGGCAGCACACGGCCGAGCCGAGCGCCGGCTGCACGGACGTCTCCAGGAGCTGGTTGAGCCAGCCCATCAGCGGACCGGGTTCGATCCCCGCCATGGCCATCCCGCGCAGGGCGCCCAGCATCATCGCCATCCCGGAGGTGGCGGTCACCCCGTGCCCGGTCAGGTCACCGACCGTCAGCATCGAGCATCCGTCGGGGAGTTCGAGCGCGTCGTACCAGTCGCCGCCGATCAGCGCGCTGGTCGCCGACGGCAGGTAGTGGGCGGCCACGTCCAGCGTGCCCGCGCTGCTGTGCGGGAACCGCAGGGAGCCGCGCCACGGGGGGAGCACGGCTTCCTGCAGCTCGACCGCCAGCCGGTGCTCGGTCTGCGCGATCTCCCGCTGGCGCTGCAGCGAGTCACGGGACTCGCGCACCGCGCGCTGGCTCCGGCGCAGTTCACTCACGTCCCGCAGCACGGCCCACATGGAGGCCGTGCAGCCGTCGGAGTCGAGTACCGGCTCGCCCCTCATGTGCAGCGTCCGGACGCGGCCGTCGGCCCGGACGATGCGGAACTCGCCGTCGATCGGTTTGCCGTCCACCAGGCAGGCGGTGACCCACGCGGTGAGCAGCGGCTGGTCCTCGGAGAACAGGGTGGAGCCCAGTTCGTCGAGGGGGAGCGCGCCGGCCTCGGGCGAGCGCCCGAAGATCTGGAACAGCTCGTCGGACCAGCTGACCTCGTCCGTCAGCAGGTTCCACTCGGCGCTGCCGACGCGGGTCTGGGCCTCGGGCCCGGCCTCGGGCGCCGCCTGGGGGAGCTCGACGGTCTCGGGTGCCGGAGGCAGGCCCTCCTTGAGCTGGTCGAGGTGCTCGCGGAGGTCGTCGAGGTGGTGGACGGCGAGATCGCACAGCGCGCGCTGCCAGCGGCCCTGGGCGTCGTCGTCGTCCACGACGGTGTCGCGGCGGACCGCGTCCACTTCTCCCCGCAGCCGTCGGGTCTGAGAGATCAGCGCGTCCACCGACCCCGGCTCTGGCGGCTGCGCGGAACGGTCCGCGAACAGGTGGGACGGCATGAGGACTCCGATACAGGCGCGGCACGGCCAAGTCTGAAGGAAGGACCGGTAACGACTGTGGCACAGGGCGCGACGGCGTGTAAGACGTTTGGCAACATCCGCAACGTTCTTGCTTGTGGCATATGCCGTAGGCCTTCCGGCGGTTGACGACTGTACGAACGAATCCGGTCAGCGCCCTTCGGCGGGGCGGGACCGGCACCTGCCGGTCGGGGCCGGAGCGGGGTGTCGGACGCGGCCGGAAACCGGCCCTCCATCGGCCGCCGCTCGATCGTACGGCCGAGCTGTGCGAGGTCGGCCCGCCGTCGTACCCGCACCCGGCCCGGATCAACGAGCCTCACCGAGATACCCCCGAACGGAGGACCCCCTGCCGCGAGTCGCCGCGGAGCAGAGGCTTCCCACCGCTCCGGCGGGTCGCTACTCTACGTGCCGGTAACGAACCGGGGGAGGTCCGCGCGGGCGGGCCCGCGCAGCGTGGGGACACAACGACATGAGCGGGTACGACCACGCCGCCGGGCAGGACCGCGCCACGCGCCGGGACGTCACCACCGGTCAGGAGCGCGCCACGCGGCCGACCGGCCCCGCCGGGCAGAGCCGCCGGTCCTTCCTCACCTACCTCGTGGCGGCGCCGACCCTCGCCCTCGTCACCCGCGCCGGCGCCGACGCGCTCGCCCCGCAGCCCGCCCACGCCGTGGTGCCGTCCCTGCCCGCCATCGCCGATGTCATCGACCTCGGCGACCTGTTCATCCTGGCCGGGGCACCCACCTCCGCCCTGCTGGCGCTCGCCGTGGAAGCGGACGGCACCATCCGCTTCCGGCTGCCGCGCGAGGAGGTCGGCCAGGGCCTCACCACCGCGGTGGCCATGCTGGTCGCGGAGGAACTCGACGCGCCGCTGGCCGACGTACGCGTGGAACTGGACGACGCACGGCCCGAACTGCTCTTCAACCAGCTCACCGGATCCTCCAACTCGATCCGCTCCCTCTACGGACCGGTCCGCCAGTGCGGCGCCACCGCCCGGGCCCGCCTCGTCGCGGCCGCCGCCCGCCGCTGGGGCCTCTCCGCGGCGTCACTGACCACCTCGAACGGCGCCGTCCGCGCCCCCGACGGCCGCACCGCCGACTACGGTTCCCTCGCCGCGGCCGCCGCCGACCCCGGCCTGATCGCCCTCGGCGCCACCCCCAAGAAGACGGCGCAGCACACGCTCGTGGGCCGGCCCACGACTCGCGTCGACGCCCGCGCCATGGTCACCGGCGCCCAGCAGTACACCCTCGACCTCGACGTGCCCGGCGCCAAGCCCTGCGTGGTGCGCCGCCCGCCCACCCTCGGCGGCACCGTCCGCGCCGTCGCCAACCTCGCCGCCGTCCGGGCCATGCCCGGGGTCCTGCACGTGGTGACCGTCCCCACCGGGGTCGCCGTCGTCGCCGAGACCTTCGGACAGGCCATCACCGCCAAGTCCGCCCTCCAGGTCACCTGGGGACCCGGCCCCGCCGACCAGCTGTCCGACACCCAGATCCGCGCCAAGCTGCGCGCCGCCACCCCGCCGCTGCTGGTACCGCCCCTGCTGACCCCGTACGTGGACGCCGAGTTCGACTTCGCCTTCGTCAGCCACGCCCCGATGGAGACCAACTCCGCCATCGCCGACGTCCGCGACGACCGCGCCGAGATCTGGTCCGGCCTCAAGTCCCCGATCGTGGCCCGCGAGACCATCGCCGCCGACCTCGGTCTGCCCCTGGACAAGGTGAAGGTCCACGTGGTCCAGGCCGGCGGCTCCTTCGGCCGGCGGCTCTTCTTCGACGCGGCCCTGGAGGCCGCCCGCGTCTCCAAGGCCTGCCGCCGCCCGGTCAGGCTGATGTGGACCCGCGTGGACGACACCCGGCACGGCCGGATGCGCCCCGCCACCCACCACAAGATCCGGGCCACCCACCTGCTGGGGGAAGTCCTCAGCTTCGAGCACCGGGTCGCCGCCGCCGAGACCGACTTCCGGCACGGGCTCGGCGAGATCATCACCGCCACGGCGGCGAGCCTGCCGTCGGGGATCGGCAACGCCACCCTCGCCCAGACCCTGTTCCTGACCACGGTGAAGTCCCCGTACCACTTCGGGCTCACCACCCAGGCGCTCACCGAGGTGCCCACCGGCATCCCCACCGGATCCTGGCGCTCGGTGTACTCCGCCAACACGCGCGGCGCCGAGGAGATCGTGGTCGACGAACTCGCCGCACGAACCGGCCGGGACCCCTACCGCTTCCGCCGCACCTTCCTGAAGACCGACGCCCAGCGCGCCGTACTCGACAAGGTGGCGACGGAAGGGGAGTGGGGGCGGCCGATGGAGGCGGACTGCGCGCAGGGCATCGCCTTCCACGAGGAGTACAAGTCCCGCACCGCGTGCCTCGTCGAGATCGACACCCGGGACCCGGAGCACGTCCGCGTCACCAAGGCGGTCATCGCCGTGGACGTGGGCCTGCCCGTCAACCCGCGCGGACTGGAGGCCCAGATGATCGGCGGTCTGACCGACGCCATCTCCACCACCCTGCGCGCCGGCCTGCACCTGGACAAGGGGCTGCCCCTGGAAGGCAGTTACAGCCAGTTCCACTGGGCGCGGCAGCGGGACACCCCGCGTGACGTACGGGTCTTCGTGCTGCCCGCGACCGGCGAGGAGCCGGGCGGGGCGGGCGAGCTCGGCGTGCCCGCCGCGGTCGGTGCGATCGCCAACGCCTGGGCCCGGGCCACCGGTTCCAAGCCGCGCAGCTTCCCCCTCGACTTCGACGTCGACTTCACGCCCTACCCCCGCTGACCCCCTTCCCGCCAGCCACTCACCCCCTAGCCGGTCCCGGATCCAGGAGTACGCCGTGCCCTCGCACACCTTCACCGTCAACGGGCGGAGCGTCACCGTGGACGCGCCCGACGACCTGCCCCTGCTGTGGGTGCTCCGCGACATGCTGGGAGTGCGCGGCCCCAAGTACGGCTGCGGTGTGGACGTCTGCAAGGCCTGCACCAGCCACCTCGACGGCGCCGACGTCCGCCCGTGCGTGGTGCCCGTCTCCGCGTGCGCGGGCAGGTCGGTGACCACCATCGAGGGGCTGGCGAACGGGGACGAGCTGCACCCCGTCCAGGAGGCCTGGCTCGAACAGGACGTCGCCCAGTGCGGGTTCTGCCAGCCCGGCCAGATCATGGCCGCGGTCGCCCTGCTCAAGCGCACCGCCGAGCCCACGGACGAGGACATCGACGCCATCGCCAACATCTGCCGCTGCGGCACGTACTTCCGGATCCGCGAGGCCATCCGCAGCGCGGCCGCCAGGATGTGAGCGGCGGCGGACCCCGGTCTTCCCCCGTGGATGCCGGGATCCGGCCGCTCCTGGCCAAACCTACGCGGCCCGGTGGGCGTTGGCAGGGTTCACCGTGCCCAGTGAGCCGGCGAGACGGGTATCACAGCGCACAGTGAGCGACGGGTGGTTGAATGCGCCGGTGTCCCGGTCCGACGACGTCCTCAAGCTGCACCGGCTCGCCCACGCCGGCGGATCGGCCGCGCTGCTGGAGTGGCTCTCCGCCCGCCTCGGCGGATGGACCGGGGTCGTGGACGCCGGGCGGGGCCGCGGGCCGGAGACCGCCGTGCGGGGCGCCGCCGAGCTGAGCGCCCGCGGCGTACGGTCGGCCGTCCTGCACGCCCCCGGCTCCGCCACGCTGCTGTTCGCGCTGGACGGCGGACGCGCGCTGGCCGCCGTACTGGAACAGCCGCACCACCCCGACGCCGCCACCCTGCTCGCGGACGCCGCCGTACCGCTGGCGCTCGTCCTGCGCGCCGAGGAGGCCGCGCGGCGGGAGGAGCGGGCCGCGCTCGCCGAGTCGCGGGCCCGCGAAGCGGTGCTCCACCTGCTGATGAACGGGCGGCTCTCCACCGCCCACCAGATCGCCGGAGCGCTGGGGCCCTCGCTGCCCGAGCCGATGCGGATGTACCTCGTCGAATGCCGCGCCGGGCGGCGCGCCGAGGTGGCGCGACGGTGCGAGGAGCTGACGGACGGCCGGGCCTGGATCGTGCGCTGCCCGGTCTACGTACGCCACCTCATCGTGCTCGTCCCGGCCGGCCCGGCCGCGGTGCCCGCAGGCCACGACCCCCTCGCCGAGGCGTTGGTGGCGGTGGCCCCGGACTGCACGGTCGGGGTCAGCGGGGAGCTGCGCCTGCGCGAGGCGCCGGCCGCCTACCACCAGGCCTTCCACGCCCTGGCCGTGGCACGGGAGCGGGGCGAGCGGCACGCCCGCTTCGGGCCCGGGCCCGAGCTGGTGCTCGCCGCGCACGAGGCCGGGGCCGACTGGGCGCAGGCCCTGCTCGCGCCCCTGTACGCGTACGAGCCCCGGCGTCCCCAGGACCCCGGCGGACAGGAACTGCGCACCACCGCCCACGCCTGGCTGAACTTCACCTCGCACGCCACGCGGCTGCTGAAGATCCACCGCAACACCCTCGCCGCCAGGATCCGGCTGGTCGAGGCGCTGCTCGGACTGGACCTCGCGCGCCTCGGCGACCAGGCGGCGCTCTCCCTTGCGCTGCGGCTGACCCCGGGAGCGTGGCGGGGGAACGCGGCGACGGCGGCGGCCGCCCCCGGCCTCGACGCGGTGCTGCGCGATCCGCGCGTGACCGCCTGGGCCCGCGCCCAGCTCAGCGCGCTGAGCGGGCCGGACGCCCCGCCGGGCGCCCGGGACACGGTCCGCGCCTGGCTGGCGCACGACGCGCAACTCGCCGCGGCGGCAGCGGCGCTGGGCGTCTCCGTCCCGGGCGCCCGCAAGCGGCTGACCCGCATCGAGGTGCTGCTGGAGCGCTCGCTGCTCCAGTCCCCGAGCGCCCGCCACGACCTGTGGCTGGCTCACCGGGCGGAGGAGCTTGCTGCGGACACAAGCCGCAAAAGGGATGATCGGCGAAAAGAATCGACGATCATGCCCCAATGAGGCGAATCAATGCGAAACGCGTGCTGGTCGGTGAACCGCTCGACAGCGCGCGCCTGGGCGAGACCCTGCTGCCCAAACGGCTCGCCCTGCCGATCTTCTGCAGCGACCCGCTCTCCTCCGTGGCGTACGCCACCGAGGAGATCCTGCTGATCCTGGCCCTCGGCGGCGTCGCACTGCTCCACCTCACCTGGTACGCGGCCGCCGCCATCGTCTTCCTCCTCGTGGTGGTCGTCGCCTCCTACCGGCAGACCTGCCACGCCTACCCCGGCGGAGGCGGCGCGTACGTCGTCAGCGCCGAGAACCTCGGCCAGAGCGCCGCGCTCACCGCCGCGAGCGCCCTGCTCGTCGACTACGTGATGACCGTCGCGGTCTCCGTCGTCTCCGGCGTCTCCGCCATCACCTCCGCGATCCCCTCCCTGGACGACCACGAAGTCGCCCTGTCGGTCGCCTTCGTGGTGCTGCTCACCCTGATGAACCTGCGCGGCGTACGGGAGTCGGGCCGGGTCTTCGCCATCCCCACCTACGGCTTCGTCCTCGTCATCTACCTGATGTTCGCCGTCGCCGCCGTACGCCTCGGGACCGGCGAGACCATCCGCGCCGAATCCGCCCACCTGCCGATCACCGCGGAAGGCACCTTCACCGGCATCGCCCTGGTCTTCCTCGCGATGCGCGCCTTCGCCTCCGGCTGCACCGCGCTCACCGGCGTCGAGGCGATCAGCAACGGCGTACCCGCCTTCCGCAAGCCCAAGGCGAAGAACGCGGCGACCACGCTCGCCGCGATGGGCGCGCTCTCGGCCACGATGTTCATGGGCATCACGGCCCTGGCCATGTCGTACCAGGTCCACGTCGCGGCCGACCCCACCGAACTGGGCCTGCCGCCCGGCACCGCGACCTCCACCGCCCTCGCCCAGATCGGCCGCGCCACCTTCGGCACCTGGCACTTCCTCTTCTACCTGCTCCAGGCCGTCACCGCCGGCGTCCTGATCCTCGCCGCGAACACCGCCTTCAACGGCTTCCCGATGCTCGCCTCGATCCTCGCCCGGGACCGGTACGCGCCCCGCCAGCTCGCCAACCGCGGCGACCGGCTCGTCTACTCGAACGGCGTCGTGCTCCTCGCCCTCGCCGCGATCGCCCTCATCGTCGCCTTCGACGCCCAGCTGACCCGCCTCATCCAGCTCTACATCATCGGCGTCTTCGTCTCCTTCACCCTCTCCCAGGCCGGCATGGTCCGGCACTGGGGCAAGGAGCTCGCCTCACCCGCCACCCCGCGCGAGGAGCGCATCCACATCCACCGCAGGCGCGCCATCAACGCGGTCGGCGCCTCCCTGACCGCGCTGGTCCTGGTCATCGTCCTGCTCACCAAGTTCACGCACGGCGCCTGGCTCGTCGTCATCGCCATGCCGCTGCTCTTCCTCGGAATGAAGGGCGTACGCCGCCACTACGAACAGGTCGCCCGGCAGGTCGCCGTCGCCCCCCACGTCAAACCGCGCAAGCCGGCCCGACACCACGTCCTCGTGCTCGTCTCCGCCGTGCAGGCCCCGACGCTCAAGGCCATCGGCTACGCGCAGGGGCTGCGCCCCGACACCCTGACGGCGGTCACCGTCGCCGCGGACGAAGGGGAGGCGGCCCGGCTGCGGGAGGCATGGGCCGCGCACGATCCGGGGCTCCCCCTGAAGATCCTGCACTCTCCCTACCGCGAGGTGGTGGGCCCGATCATGGCCCACGTCCAGGAACTGGCCGCGGACGACGGCACGGACGTGCTGTCGGTGGTGATCCCGGAGTACGTCGTCGGGCACTGGTGGGAGCAGCCGCTGCACAACCAGAACGCCCTGCGGCTGAAGGCCCGGCTGCTGTTCACGCCGGGCGTCGCGGTGATCGACGTGCCGTACCTGCTGGAGTCGGCGAAGTCCGCCCGGCCCGCGGGCCAGGAGGGGTAGGAGCCTCCCCGCCGGCCTGCCGGACCACCGGGGCCCGGCCCGCCGCGTGCGGGCCCGCCGTCTGCGAGGCCGCGGCGTGCCGGGCGGCGGCGTGCTGGACCACCGCCGCGTGTGCCAGCGCCAGTTCGACCACGTGCCGCGGGTCGGTGAGGGAGCGTCCGGTGAGCTGCTCCAGGCGGCGCAGCCGGTTGGAGACGGTGTTGCGGTGGCAGTACAGCCGCTGCGCGGCGTGCGTGGTCGAGCCCTGGCAGGCGAGCCAGGTCCCGAGGGTGGTCAGCAGGGTCCGCCGGTCCTCGGCGGCCAGCGCGAGCACCGGGCCCAGCACCACCTGCCGCAGCCGGCCCGCGAGTTCGGCCTGGCCGGCGACCAGCGCGGCCGGCAGCCGTTCGTCCAGCAGCGCCGTGCGCGGGCCGCCGGACTCGGGAGCCGTGCGCAGGGCCAGGGCCGCCAGCCTGTGCGCCCCCGCCAGTTCGCCCGCCGCCCCGACGACCGGGCTGACCCCGGCGCGCAGCCCGAGCGGCGCGAGCAGCTCCCGTACGGACTCCAGCGGATGGTGGCCCAGCTCCACCAAGCCGATCTCCCCCTCGCCGCGGATCCGCCACAGCACGCGCGGAGCGGAGGCCCCGGCCTTGGCGGCGGCCGGGCGGGCGGACGGGCCCTCGCCGCCGGTACCCACCACGACCACCGCGAAGCGGCCGCGTTCCGGCAGGCCCAGCCGCGCCGCGGCCTCCGAGGCCGACGGCCCCCCGGCGGGCGCCGCCCCGTCGAGCAGGACGTCCAGCAGGGCGGCCCGGCGCTCCCTGTCGCGGTCGGCGCGCACGGCCTCGGTGCGGTGGTACGACTCGGTGAGGGCGTCCGTCATCTGGTCCAGGACGTCCCATAACGCGGGCGCGCCCGGCAGCAGCCGGGGCAGCGCCGCCCGGTCGTGCGCCGCCACGGCCTCGGTGAGGGTCTGCCAGAGCAGCCGGCCGCCGCGGCGGCGGGTGCGCAGCAGGGAGGCGAGCGGCAGCCCCTGTTCGGCCCGCAGCGCCCCGGTGGCCCGGGCGTCGGCCAGCTCGAGGGGCAGCCCCCGCGAGCTGCGGACCAGGCCCTCGACGGCCTGGCGGAGGTGGTGGTGGATCCCCTCGCGCAGCTCGGCCCGGCCGAGCAGGGCGGCGTAGGCGGGATCCTCGGTCAGCGTCCGGTCGGCGAGCCGGTCCGCCGCGACGGCGAGCCGGCGGGACAGGTCCTCGCGTATCTCCTCGATGATCCGCTCCATGACGGGCAGCCTGACACGGGGGAGGGGACGGTGGGGAGGGCCCGGAGACGGCACATCCGCTACCGTGTGCGAATCACTGCACTTGCAGTGATCACCGATGTGCCTCACGCGATGTGCCGCACCCACCCCCAGGGACCGCCCATGCGCCAGAATCCGCAGCGCCGCGCCGCACTGCTCGACGCCGCCATCGAAGTCCTGGCGCGCGAGGGCTCGCGCGGCCTGACGCTGCGCGCGGTGGACGCCGAGGCCGGCGTGCCCACGGGAACCGCCTCGAACTACTTCGCCAACCGGGCCCAGTTGCTCGTGCAGATCCTGCACCGCACCCGGGAACGGCTGAGCCCGGAGCCGGCGGACCTGGCGGGCCCGCCGGACACCAAGGTGCTGCTGACCCGGCTGCTGGAGCGGATGCGGCGCGAGCGCAGCGTGCACATCGCGATGCTGGAGCTGCGGCTGGAGGGCACCCGGCGCCCCGAACTCCAGGCGGAACTGGCCGGCTTCCAGGGCGAGGAGCTGGACGCGAACATCGCCTGGCACCTGGAGGCGGGCCTGCCCGGGGACCGGCAGGGCGTGGTCCTGACGTACCTCGCGATGCTGGGCCTGATCGTCGACGACCTGACCGCGCCGGCGATGCTGGAGGCCCACCCGGTGGAGGGGCTCATCGAGACGATGGTCGAGCGCCTCCTCCCGCAGCGGTCCGCGCACTGACTATCGTGCCGGTGAGCGCGCACCGGCATCGCGGGGGAGACCGTGGGGAGTGCAGGGATGGCGCACATGGCCGAGGGCGGAGCCGGCGCGGCCGGCGGAATCCAGTGGCTGGCCGACTGGGACGGATGGTTCGTCGGCCTGACCTTCGCCCGGGGCATCGGCCCCGACGAACTCGCCGCGCGGCTCGGCGCGCTGCCGGGGGTCCGGCCCGGGCCGCTGGGCGCGCCGGCCGCCTGGAGCATGGTCACGGAGACGGTCGACGGGGACGGCGTGGCCCGCGTCGGCCGGTGGGGCGACTGGTCCTTCGCCGTGGAACACGGCCTCCCGGCCGGCGCGGAACGGCTCGCCGAGGTCTCCCGCGGCGGCGTCGAGGCCGTCCACCTCGACCCGCAGCCCGACCACCCGCCCAAGCAGTTCGCGTACGCCCGCGACGGCGAGCTGGTGTGCTGCTTCGGCCTCGGCGAGGAATGCTGGCGGGGCGGCCATCAGCCGGACTTCCTGCTTCCGGAGCTGATCGCGGCCAAGATACTCGCCCCGGACGGCGCGTGCCCGAGCCCCGACGGGGAACCGTACGAGGAACGCGACCGCCACACCCTCGCCGTCCTGGAACAGCGCTTCGGGCTGGCGCTGCCGCGCCGGCTGATCGAGGACGCCCCGCTCCCGGCGTACGTGACGTGCACGCGCTAGCGGGACCGGGCGGGTACCGGACGTGTGGCGGGTCGGAGCGGTACCGACCAGGAGGTATCCGGTGATCTTATGCTCAGGTTTACGCGAGTCCGCTGGTTTTGCGGCCGGTGAACGACTTTGATGGGTGTGCCAGGCCTCGTAGCGAGCAGGGGGACTCATCATGAGTACCGACCACACTCAGAAGGACAGCGCACCCACCCTGATCGGTTCCGTGCAGCGCGCACTGCGCCTCGTGGAAGCGATGTACGCCGAGGGCGGGGCGACCGCCAAACGGCTCGCCCGGGTCACGGGGATCCCCCTGCCCACCGTTTACCACCTGCTCCGCACCCTCAGCCACGAGGGCTACGTGCAGCGCGAAGGGGGCTCTTTTCGCCTCGCGGACGATCTTCCGCTCGCTTCGTGATCAAATATCGACGCGTTCCGGCCAAGGTCTCACGTGCTTCGTGGCACGTTCCAGCGGAAAATGCCAGAACGCCCTTTCGTACTGTGGAAGTTGAGTAAGTTCCCTCCTGTCGCGCCGTACGACCGTGCAAACAGCACGTCCGGCCGGGAGGGGAGCCCGCGTGCCCGGGATCGACGAATGCCTGCTCGAAGCCATGGCCCTGCCTGGTGCGCGGGGGGCCGCGCTGGTCGACTGGAGCAGCGGACTGGCCCTCGGCACCGCCGGGGAGTCGCCCGTGGGCGACCACGAGACCACCGCCGCCGAGACCGCCGAGCTGGCCCGGGCGGCCGCCGAGTACGAGTCCTTCGCCTTCGCGGCGCCGGGCGATGACACGGCGGGACCGCCCGTCGAGGACCTGATCGTCACGACCCGCAGCGGCTACCACGTGCTGCGCTTCGTGGACACCAGCTTCGACAGCAGCGTCTTCCTGCACCTGTGGCTCGACCGCACCGAGGGCAACCTCGCGCTCGCCCGCCACAGACTCAGGGCCCTGGCCGAAGGGCTGGTGCTCCGATGACCACCCCGGCACCGGCCGCGAACGCCTTCGCCGCCGTCTCCCCGCTCCTCACCCGGCTCGCCGCGGAGCGCGCCACCGGCGCCCTGCTCCGCGACCGGGGCACCCTCTTCCTGGAGGACGGCCGAATAGTCCACGCCGAGAGCCCGGCGACCCCGGGCCTCGACGTCCTGCTCACCACCGGCGGCGGCCTCGCCCCCGAGCGCTGGCGCGAGGCGGTCGACCGCGCCGGCGCCCGCCGCCAGGTCGCCCGTTTCCTCGTGGACAGCGGCGGGCTCGCCGGCGGAGAGCTGGAGATCTGCCACCTCGCCGCCATCTTCGACGCCGCGTTCTTCGCGCTGTCCCCGGGCAGCGGGCCCTCGCGGTTCCGCCGCGGTGCCACCCACTGGATCGGCTCGGTCCGCTCCGTGCCGGCCGCCGCCGTCGAACGCGAGACGCGCCGCCGCCGGGAACTGCTCGACGCGGTCTGGCCCTACCCGCTGCTGGACACCGCCCCCGTGGTGCCCCGGGCCGCCGCGCCCGGCCAGACGGTCAGCGCCCGGCAGCGGATCCTGCTGCGCGAGGCCGACGGCGTGCGCACCCCCGCGGACCTCGCATGGGTGCTGGGCCGGCCGGCGTTCCACACCCTGCTCGACGTACGGCGCCTCGCGGCGGCCGGACTGGTCGAAACCCCGCACATCCCGGCTCCGCCGCCGGTAGCGGTCCCCCTGCCCGACTGGATGACCCAGGCCCAATCCCCGGACGTGGCGCTGCTCCGCCGGTTACGCGACGCACTGGAGGCAAGCCTGTGAGGCTCCCGCTGCGACCGGCCCTGCGCGCCGACCGCTCCGAGCGGAGGCAGCCCGAAAGGAGAAAGGCCGACATGAGTACGGTGCCCCCCGAGGCGGAGGCCGAGATACTCGCCGAGCTCCGCAGGCTGCGGGCCCGGGTACCCCAGCTCACCGGTGCGCTCGCCGCGAGCGCCGACGGCTTCGTCCTCGCCCAGGACAGCGCCGCCGCCGAGGCCGAATCCGTCGCGGCCCTGACCGCGGCCGCCCTCGGGGTGGCCCAGCGGCTGAGCGACTGCACCGGGCAGGGCGCGTTCCGCGAACTGCTGGTGCGCGGCGAGGACGGATACGTGGCCACCTACGCGGCGGGCATGGCAGCCGTCCTCACCCTGACCGCGGAGCCCCGCGTCAACGTCGGGCGCCTCCACCTGGAGGCACGCCGCTCCAGCCTCCGGATAGCCGAGCTGATCGACCACACCCTCGGGCGGCGCGGCGCCGGTGTCCCACCGCTGCCCCCGCTGCCCCCCGCTCTCCCCAGCTGACCTGCACGGCCCTAGCGAACGAACAGACGCACGACACAACGCACGACACAACGAACGAGGAAAGAGGAACCCCTCATGGCAAACGTCGAGACCACGCTCAAGGAAGCCACCACCACGATCGAAGGCGCGCTCGGCGCGGCCCTGGTCGACTACGGCAGCGGCATGGCCCTCGGGACCGTCGGAGGCGGAAAGGACCTCGACCTCGCGGTCGCCGCCGCCGGCAACACCGACGTGGTCCGGGCCAAGGTCCGCACGATGGAGATGCTCGGCCTCCAGGACGAGATCGAGGACATCCTGATCACCCTGGGCAGCCAGTACCACCTGATCCGGCTGCTGAAGGGCCGGGGCACCTCGGGCTTCTTCCTCTACCTCGCCCTCGACAAGGGCCGCGCCAACCTCGCGATGGCCCGCCACCAGCTGAAGAGGATCGAGGCGGGTCTGGAGGTCTGACCCGGGACCGGGACGTCGAGGTGGCGGGCGGCTTAAATCTTTGCCGTCCGCCCCGGCGATCAGCCGTGGTATGCCCGATAAGGGAGGAGTTCATGATTCTGCCACCTAGTAGGATGCTGTGAGCAGCTGATCATCGATAAAGCACAAAACGCTGGAGAATCCGCCACCCATGCCCCCGCGCCTGAGCATCGTCGTCCCCGTCTACAACGTCGAGCTCTACCTCGACGAGTGCCTGGAATCCATCGCCGCTCAGACCTTCGGCGACTTCGAGGCGATCCTCGTGGACGACGGGTCCACGGACACCAGCGCCGTCATAGCCAAGGCCTTCGCCGCCCGGGACAAGCGGTTCCGCGTCGTGATGCAGGAGAACGCCGGCCTCGGCGCCGCCCGCAACGTCGGTGCCCGCCACGCGGACCCGGACAGCGAGTACCTGGCGTTCGTCGACAGTGACGACACCATGCCGGACTACGCCTACCAGCGGATGATCGAAGCCCTCGACGAGACGGGCTCGGACTTCGCCGGAGGCAACGTCAAGCGCTTCCGCTCCGTCGGCATGCAGCAGTCCTGGGGCCACCGGGCCGCGTTCGCCAAGACCCAGCTGAAGACCCACATCTCCAAGTTCCCGGCGCTGGTCACCGACCGCACCGCGTGGAACAAGGTCTACCGGCGCACCTTCTGGGACGAGCACGGCTTCCAGTACCCGGAAGGCATCCTCTACGAGGACGCCCCGGTCAGCATCCCCGCGCACTACTTCGCGTCCAGCGTCGACATCCTCAGCGACTGCGTCTACCACTGGCGCGTCCGCGAGACCGGCGAGCGCTCGATCACCCAGCGCTCCACCGACCCGATCTCCCTGATCGACCGCGTGAAGTCCGTCCGCCTGGTCCGCGAGTCCCTCAAGGCCAAGCAGGGTGCCAAGTACGTCCGCTACCTGCGCGACTACGACTACAACGTGCTGAGCGAGGAACTCCCGCTCATCTACAAGTACGTCGCCGAGGGCGGCGCCGACTTCCGCGCCGCCTTCGTCAAGGAGGTCGGCGGGCTCGTCCGCGAGATCGGCACCGGCCCCTGGCCCGACCTGACCGTCGCCGACCGCCTCAAGGCCTACCTCGCGGGCGAGGGCCGCGTCGAGGACTTCATCGCGCTCCTGCACCACCAGCGCGACTACCACTACAGCGTGCCGGTCAAGGGCCTCGCCCGCCCGCAGGCGGACTACCCCTTCCTGCAGGGCCGCCCGCCGGTCCCCGCCAAGGTCCTGACCCTCGGCCCGCGCGAGCGCCGGGTCGTCAGCCGCCTGGAGCAGGCGGCCTGGGCCGACGGCAAGCTGCACCTGCGCGGCTACGCCCTCCCCGGCCACCTCGGCGCGGAGAGCCGCCTCGGCTCGCGCAAGATGCTGGTGTTCCGCGAGGGGGGCAAGCGCCGCCGCTCCGTCGTCAGCACCCGTACGGTCGCCTCACCGATGGCCACCGTCAAGGCCCCGCACCTCGCCCTGCGGCACGCCGACTGGGCCGGCTTCACCGCCACCGTCGACCCCTCGATCTTCCAGTCGGGCGGCAAGTGGCGCGAGGGAATATGGACCACGTCCATCGCCGTCACCGGAGCCGGCGGCCTGCACCGCGCCCGCCTGCGCGGCGGCGAGCACGACACGGGCCAGAACCCGCCCCCGTACTGGGTGGCCCCCGACGTCCGGATCGTCCCGGCGGTCTCCGGTGCCCTCACCATCCAGGTCGAGATCGCCCGCGCCCGCGCCCTGGACGTCCACCCCGCCGGTGACGACGCCGTCGAGATCACCGGCGAGCTCTCCGCCGGGGCCGGCACCGCTTCCGCACTCCGGGCCGTCCACGTCACCACCGGCGCCGTCCTCAGCTTCCCGCTGGAGACCGCCGCGGCCCGTTCCGGCCGCGTCCCGTTCACCGCGCGCGTCCCGCTGGCCGACCTGGCCGCCGTACCGGACGCCGAGGTCGAGCCCGGCGAGTGGGCCCCCGAGCCCTGGAGCCTCTCCGTGCTCGGCGCCGACGGCACCGAGCACCGCCTGGTCCACGACGAGCGCGGCGGCTTCAACGGCCTGGTCCTGCCCCTGCCCGGCCAGGACGGCGACCGCGCCCTCTTCGCCAAGCGCGGCAACACCGGACACCTGACCCTCTCCGTGCAGCCCTCCCCGCCGCTCGTCGACGAGGTCACGGCCGAGGACGGCACCGTGACCCTGCGGGGCCGGTTCGTGGCCCCCACCGACGAGCCCTACGAGCTCGTGGTGCACAACGCGCACGGCGTGGAGTTCAGTTACCCGGTCACCCGTGACGGGGACACCTTCGAGACCACCTTCCAGCCCGTGCTCCCCGAGCCGTACGCCGGCCGGACCACGCTCCCCGAGGGCCGCTGGTGGCCCACCCTGCGCCCGGCCGCCCAGGGCGGAACCACCGCGGGCCTGCTCGGCGTCGACCGCGGCGCCCCCGTGCAGATGGGGCCGGGCCTGCTCTTCGCCGGCCCGCACCCCTTCAGCACGCAGGGCCGCCGGATGCGGATCGAGACCCGCTTCCACGACCGCATGGTGCTGGTGGCCGACCCGCTGCTGAGCCCCCACGACCGTTCGAACTTCGCCCAGCGCGTCGCCCGGTTCGAGACCTATCCGGCGCAGCGCGCCCTGCCGGTCAAGGACATCGTCGTCTACGACACCTTCCAGGGGCACGGCGCCGGCGACTCGCCGCGCGCCATCCACGAGGAGCTCGTGCGCCGCGGCGAGAAGCTGGAGCACATCTGGCTGGTCCGCGACGGCCGCGCCGAGGTTCCGTCGACCGCCCGCGCCGTGCAGTACGGCAGCGTGGAGTGGTGGGAGGTGCTGGCCCGCGCCCGCTACGTCGTGACCAACGACAACGTGCCGCGGCTCTTCCAGCGCCGCGCCGGCCAGGTCGTCGTCCAGACCTGGCACGGCACGCCGATCAAGCAGATCGGGCACGACTTCGTGCACGACTACTACACGAGCCCGGAGATCCTGGAGGGGCTGGAGCACGACAGTGCCCAGTGGTCCCTGCTCGCCTCCCCGAGCTCCTACGCCACCCCGATCCTCAAGCGCGCCCTCGGCTACGACGGCGAGGTCATCGAGGCCGGCAGCCCGCGCGCGGACGCACTCGTCCGGCCCGACGCCGAGCGGATCGCGGAAGTCCGGCGGCGGCTCGGCCTGCCCGAGGGCAAGAAGGTCGTCCTCTACATGCCGACGTGGCGGGAGAACTGCGAGGGCTGGTCGGGCGGCTACAAGCTCGACCTGCGGATCGACCTGGAGCAGGCCCGCCGTGAGCTGGGCGAGGACCACGTCCTGCTGGTCCGCGGCCACCACCACGTGACCGAGCAGGTCCGCGAGGGCGTCCGCGACGGCTTCGTCGTCGACGTGTCCCGCTGGCCCGACGCCGCCGATCTGCTGCTGGTCGCCGACGTGCTGATCTCGGACTACTCCTCCGCGATCTTCGACTTCGCGCTCACCGACAAGCCGATCCTGCTCTTCACGTACGACCTGGCGCACTACCGCGGCACGCTGCGCGGCTTCAACTTCGACCTGGAGGAGAAGGCGCCCGGCCCGCTGCTGGCGGACTCGGCGAGCCTGATCGAGGCCGTGCGCAACGCCGACGAGGTCGGGGCGCAGTACGCCGAGGCGCGGGCGGCGTTCCGCGCGGAGTTCTGCGACCTGGACGAGGGCAACGCCGCCGAGCGCGTCGTCGACCGCATGCTCGCCATGGGTGCGGCGCCCGCGAAGTAAGCCGTACGGGCGAAATCCTGGCTGAGCGCAGACCGGCCCCGGGCCCACCGATGAATTTCGGGCCCGGGGCCGGTCTGTATGTGAGGAACGGTATCCACCGTGCCCACACCGGCCTGGAGGCAGAGATGAGCGGCAACGGTTTCACCACGTGCCTGTGGTTCGACGGCGACGCGGAAGCGGCCGCCGAGTACTACGTGTCCGTGTTCAAGGACGGCAGGCTCGGCCGGATCGCCCGCTACACGGAGGCGAACCCCCATCAGGCCGGATCGGTCATGACCGTCGAGTTCGAGATCAACGGGCAGAGGTTCGTCGGTCTCAACGGCGGACCGCAGTTCCCCTTCACCGAGGCGATCTCCTTCATGATCGACTGTGTGGACGAGACCGAGGCCGACTACTACTACGACACGCTGACCAAGGACGGTGGCCAGGAGTCCGCCTGCGGCTGGGTCAAGGACAGGTTCGGGGTGTCCTGGCAGGTCATCCCGCCCGGCGTCGTCGACCTGGTCAGCGACCCGGACCCGGAGCGCGCCGCCCGGGCCATGGCCGCCATGATGCGGATGAAGAAGCTGGACGTGGCCGAAATGCGCCGGGCGGCCGACGCCGCCTAGGTCGCCTCTTTTGGATCTTGCCGGTTAAGCCCGCGTCGTCTGGCGCCGTGCATCGCAAGGCGGAGGGGCGCCCGTGTACTGGACGTACTTGGGTGCCCCGACAACGCGGCGAGGTGCGGTGCCAGGCGGCGCGGGTCAGGCAAGATCCGAAAGAGACGGCCTAGCACCGCAACGGTCTTCGCCGTGGTGCGGGCCAGGGCCGGCGGCGATCAACCCGACGCGATCCGGGTCAGCAGCGCGGGCAGGGCGGTCCCGATCGGCTCGCGGACCACCTCGTCGGCCAGCGCGTCGTACGGGGTCTCCTCGGCGTTCACGATGATCAGCCGGGCTCCGGCCTCGGCGGCCATCCCGGCCAGTGACGCGGCCGGCTGCACCTGGAGGGTGGACCCGACGGCGATGAAGACCTGACACCCCTTGGCGACGGCCATCGCCTGCCCGAGCACCACGGGGTCGAGCCGCTGCCCGAACATCACGGTCGCCGCCTTCAGGATCCCGCCGCACGCCCGGCAGGCGGGATCCGGTTCCCCGGCGGCGACGCGGGCCAGCGCCTCGTCCATGTCCGAGCGGGCGTCACAGGCCGTGCACACCACCGACCGGGCGGTGCCGTGCAGCTCGAACACCTTGCGCGCGGGCAGCCCGGCGAGCTGGTGCAGCCCGTCCACGTTCTGGGTGACGACCCGGACCGGGGTGCCACCGCGTTCGAGGGCGGCCACGGCCAGGTGCGCGGCGTTCGGCCGCGCCCCGAGGGCGGCGAGCTCGGCCCGCATCAGCCAGGACCGGCGCCGGATCTCCGGGTCGGCCATGTAGTACGCGTACGTCACGAGCTTCTCGGCATCCGGCTCCCGGCGCCACAGGCCCTGTGGCCCGCGGTAGTCCGGAATCCCGGAGTCGGTGGACATCCCGGCCCCGCTGAACACTGCGACAAGCGGCTTTCCCATGCACCGACCCTACGTACCGGCGCGGAGCACTCGCGACCGCATTTCCGCGCCCCGGCGGCGCTCCTTGCGCGACGGGTCGCGAGCAGGCCGCACAGCAGGCCGCGAACAGGTCGGGCGCAGGCCGGAGGGTCGTTTCTGCGGTGAATCCGGCCCCCCACAGGAGTGAGATCCGTGCGGCTCCCTCCCCGTACACCGGCCAGCCGGGTACAAAGCCGGACATGATGCTCAAGCCGCACAGCCTTGGTGCCCTGCTGCTGACCCTGCTCGCGCTGCCGGCACTGTCGTCCGCCCCCGCCGTCCACGCCGCGCCGGCCGCGCACGTCGCAGCCGTCGCACCCGTCGCGAGCGCGGAGGGGCACACCGCCGACCAGATCGGCCGCTTCCTCACCACCTTCTACGGTGACCACGGCCCCTCCCCGCAAGACCGCGAGCAGTACGTCTCGCAGGTCCTCAAGGACAGACAGCAGGTGAGTCCGGACTCGGACGTCCTCCTCTGCTCCCAGAACGAACCCCAGAAGATCGGTATCGGCCCGGTCACCGTCGCCCAGGCGGCCGGCGTCGGCTGGGCCACCGTCACCACCCATTGGGCCGGCGGGGTCACCGACACCTTCACCGCGTACGTCCGCCTCGACTCCAAGCCCATCCGGCTCGACGACGTCATCTGCGCGGGCTGACGTCCGTACGGCGAGCCGCGGGGCCCTGCATAGGGTGGGTGCATGCCGACGACGACCACGACCGCCACCGTCCTCCACTGCTGCGACCCGATGAACGAGCGCCGGGCCGACGCCCACTTCGCGGCGGAGGTCGGGCAGTTGCGCGCCGCCGGCGGCACGGCCCTGCTCGTCGACCACGACGCGCTGCTCGCCGGGGACCCCGAGCGGGCGGTGGCGCGGGTGCCCGAGGGTGCGGGCGCCCTCTGGTACCGGGGCTGGATGGTCCCCGCGCGGCGGTACGCCGAACTGGACGCGGCCCTGCGCCGGCGCGGCGCCGAACTCGTCGTCACCCCCGAGGCGTACCGCCGGGCGCACGAACTGCCCGGCTGGTACGCGGCCTTCACCGGCCTCACCCCCGTCAGCGGCTGGCTGCCGACCGCCCCCGGAGAGGTCCCGGACCCGGGGCGGCTCGCGGCACTCGCCGCGGGCCTCCCGCCGGGCGCCGCCGTCGTCAAGGACTACGTGAAGTCCCGCAAGCACGAGTGGGACGAGGCCTGTTACGTGCCCGACCTCGGCGATCCGGCCGCGCTGCACCGAGTGGTGGCCCGCTTCGTCGCGCTCCAGGACGAGTTCCTCGTCGGCGGGGTGGTGCTGAGGGCCTTCGAGACCTTCGTCGCGCCGCGTTCGGCGGCCGCGGAGGTGCGGGTGTGGTGGCGGGACGGGGTGCCCCGCCTGCTCACCGCCCACCCCGACAGCCCGGTCGCCGAGGTCCCGGAGATCCCCGAGCCGGATCTCGAACCGGTCCGGGCGGCCGTCGCGGCGCTGGACTGCCCCTTCGTGACCACCGATCTCGCGCTGCGCGCCGACGGGGTCTGGCGGGTCGTCGAGGTCGGCGACGGGCAGGTCAGCGACCTCCACCGGGAGGCCGACCAGGCGGCGTTCGTAAGGCTCTTGACGGCCGATCAGGCACTCCTGCGCACACCGTCCGCATCTGGTACAACACCGGCATGACGGGATTCGAGATCACCGGGGCGAGCGCCGCCGACATGGAACTGATGCGGTGCTGGGCCGACGAGGAGGGTTGGAATCCGGGGGACTCGGACCGGTTCGCCTTCGCGGTCGCCGACCCGGAGGGCTTCCTCGTCGGCCGGCTCGACGGCGAACCGGTGGCCTGCATCTCCGCCGTCCGGTACGGCGCCGGCTTCGGCTTCATCGGCTTCTACATCGCCCGCCCGGCCTTCCGCGGCCAGGGCTACGGCATCCGGCTGTGGGACGCCGGGATGGAGCGCCTCGCCGGCCGGCTCGTCGGACTGGACGGGGTCGTCGCCCAGCAGGACAACTACCGCAAGTCCGGCTTCCGCCACGCCTGGAACAACGTCCGCTACGAGGGCGTCCCCGAGGGGGACGGTGGGGGCGGCGACGGCGTGACCGGCGCCAGGGCCGGGGCCGGGGCCGGGACCACGATCGTGGACGCGGCCTCGCTGCCCTTCGGCCTGCTCGCCGCCTACGACCGGCGGTTCTTCCCCGAACCGCGCGCCGCCTTCCTGTCCGCCTGGACGGGGCTGCCCGGCCGGACGGCACTCGCCGCCGTCCGCGACGGCCGGATCGAGGGCCTCGGCGTGATCCGACCGTGCAGCGCCGCCCACCGGATCGGCCCGCTCTACGCGGCCGACCCGGCGGTGGCGGCCGCCCTGCTGAGGCGGCTGGCCCGGCACGCGCCCAGTGGCCTGGTCTCCGTGGACGTGCCGGACGCGAACCCGCGGGCCGCGGCGCTCGTCGCGGGCCTGGGCCTGGTCCCGGTCTTCGAGACCGCCCGGATGTACACCGGTCCGGTCCCGGACCTCGCGCTGACCGAGCTGTTCGGGGTGACCAGCCTCGAACTGGGCTGAGAGGAAGGGCGGTCGGCCCCGTCACCCTTGGGTCGCGCACGGCCCCCGGGGGCCGGACGGCGGTCGCACGGCGCCGCCCGGCCCGTCGTGCCGTGCGCGATCAGAAGTCGAACAGCACGCCCGTGGTGTTCCGGAAGCCGCACGGATTGGCGAAGGTGTACGTGTAGTTGAGCCGTCGGCCCTGCCACACCCCGTCGGCCGTCACCGTCATCGGGTTCCACTCCCTGGTACACACCGCGTCGGCGGCCGGGGCCGTGAGCGCGTCCAGCCGGGAACCGTTCGCGCGTAACTCGGCGCACGCGGCGACCGGGTTCGGGTGCGTCCCGCCCGGCGTCGGCGAGCAGACGAGAGTCACCGCACGCAGCACCGTACCGCTTCCGGCGTCCTGACCGGCCGTCACGCCGAGCACGAGAGCGGACGGCGCGTACAGGCTCTCCGTACCGGTCGGCGCGGCTCCGGCCGTGCCCGGCCAGGCCAGTGCGGTGAGCGCGGTGAGCGCCATGGCGGCGGAACCGAGCCCGAGACCCCTTGCGATGGACCGCATTTCGAACACTCCCTTGGGTTGGTGTTTCGGATAGCGGACAGAGTCTCGCCCACGCGAGCCGTGAACGCCCGTTCGCACCCCCATTTTTCGTCACCCATCGTGTACGAATGAGTGCAGACAGCGGCCGTGCGGGCGGGCTGACCTGTGGGGGAGCGACCCGCCGAATCGGCCGAACACCGACACGAAATCCCCCCGAAACCTTTGAATTTCCGGCTGCGATCGGCCCGGACGGGTGCTTGGAACCACCCTCCGGGGGTGGGGTGGACAGGACTGAGGGGTGCCCCGCCGATCGGCAGGACACCCCTCGGCTCCCCGCGACGGGGAGTCGTCCGGACGGAAGGCGCGGTTCAGGAAGCGGAGTGGACCGAGCCGGTGCTCGTGCCGCTGGAGTCGCCCACGAAGCAGGTGACCTCGCGGTCGCCGAACGCCCAGGTGCTGGGCTGCGGGTAGTAGTAGAACACGCCCAGTTTGTCCGAGACGTTCGCGTCCTTGCCGACGTAGTCGGTCAGCGCCGTACCGGCGCACTTCTCCTCGGCGATCGCGACGACCTTGTCCTTGCCCGGGTACGCACCGTCGTCCAGGTTGAAGACGGCGAACGCCTCACCCTCGTGCGGCTGGCCGCAGGGCACGATCTTCACCGAGTAGCCGGCCTGGCCGCCGTCCTCGTCCTCGTACTCCGCCAGATCGCCGCCGGTGTTGAAGCAGTCGCCCTTGCGGATGTCCTGCACCTTGCTGGAGCCCGACCCGGTGACCTGGCCACCCGTGTCGCGCTTCGGCGCGGTGCCGGTGTCCAGCGCCCCGGACAGCCCGAAGACCAGGAGCAGGACGGTGCTGACGAGGGTCACGCAGTGGATGGCGATGGCCGCGATGGCCAGACCCTTGCCCTTCTCACCCCGGGTGCGGATCTGGGAGAGGGCGATGATGCCGAGGATCAGCGGAACCAGCGGCAGCGCGCAGAGGAGCGACATGACGAACGCGACGATGGCCAGCGCGTTGGTCTTCTGCGACACCGGCGGCTGCCCCTGCCAGCCCTGCGGGCCGCCGTACGGCCCCGGTTGCACCGGCTGCCCGTACGGTCCGGACTGCGGGTAGGGCTGAGGGGACGACGGTGGCTGCGGCGGTATGGACATGCGTGGGGAGCTCCTTGCTCAGGGGGTGAGACGCAACCAACGGCCAGGCGGTGACACCGCGTCCGGCGACGGGCGGCACGGATCGGACCACACCGACACATACCTGCCCATGGTTTTATGTCGCGCCTACGCTACCCCCTGAGACGGCGGGAGTTGCCGTGGGGTCTGGGTGCAGCACCGCGCAGTGGCGTGCGGCGGGGGCTCAGTTCTGCGACTGGAGCGCCTTCGTCAGGAGTCCGCCGCCCACGATCAGGGCCACACCCAGCCACCACACGTTGCCGTCGAAGACGAGGACGGCGATCCCGATCGGCACCAACAGCCCGGCCACGGGCAGCAGCAGCCCTGCCAGGCGGAGCGGTTCGGGCGCCTGGCCGGCCGCCTCGCGGGCGGCGCGGGCCCGGACCACGTCCGGATACCAGCCGGTGAAGCGGAGCGCCGCGACGATCGCCAGGATCTGGATGATCCAGCCGGTCCAGATGTTGTCCGGGTTGTGCAGGACCAGGTCCCCGTACGCGCCCGCGATCGCCGCCACCAGGAAGGCCAGTCCCCACACCGCCGTGATCACGTAGTTGGTGCGGACGAAGCCGGGCGTGTGCCACAGGGAGGGATCGACCTGCTCGCGGGCGTACTGGAGGGTGAAGGGCATCCGCACGGCCATGGAGCCGAAGGCGATGACGGCGAGGGTGATGTTCGCGACCTCGCCCGCGTACGTCTCCAGCCAGCGCAGCGTGCCCTCGCTCGCCAGGGCGCCGACGACGGCCAGCGCGGCGAAGAACACCACGTCGGCCACTTCCAGCAGCTTCCAGGAGCTGCCGCGGTTGACGACCCGGCTCAGCACCACCAGGGTGACGGCCGCCGCCAGGGCGATCGCGACCGAGATCTCGAAGCGTCCCGGTCCGACCAGCAGGGAGAAGAGGATCCAGGGAGCCATCCCGACGACCGGGTTCTCCAGGAATCCGGACACCGGCCCGCTGCCCGTGCCGTGAGCCTCTGTTCGCACCCTTCCATCCTGCGCGGCCGCCGGGCGACCGGCCATTCGGGGGACCTAACCCGCAGCGCTCAGGCGCGGGGCGTACAGGTCCAGCAGCCGGGTGCGGGTCTGCTGGAGCCGCATCGCGAGCACCCGCCCGACCCAGTGCCCGATCGCGGACCCGAAGGCGGGATCGGCGTCCATCAGCATCCGTACCGCCGCCGCGTCGAACTCGTACGCGCGCACCGGCGTCATCGCCTGCGCGCCGAGCTGCCACACGTACGGCGGGAACAACCAGGACCAGCCCACCAGCTCACCGGGGCCGAGGTTCTCCACGGCGGCGGGCCGGCGGCCCGCCACGGGGACCTCCAGGGTCACCGTGCCGGAGCGCACGATCCAGAAGGACTCCGCCCGGTGCCCCTCGTCGAAGATCCGCGCGTTCTCCGGGAAATTGACCTCGCGGGCCTGGGACATCAGACGTCCACGATGCTCCGTGGACAGGACGGCAGCGATGCGGATGGGGGAAGGTGTGCTCACGACGGCCTCCGATCACGACCCCCCGGCGACGCTCCTGCCCTCCCAGTGTCGCCGACACCCGCCCGATCCCGGCCGGCCCGGACCGTCTTTCTTCCGGACCGCCGCGGAACCCACTCCGGCGGCCGCCGCCACCCGGCGGACGCCCGTTCCCCGGAGTCCGCCGCCGGGCAGGTCCTATTCCTCGGCGTTCGCCTCCAGGCAGGCCAGCTCCATCGCGTCCAGCACCGCCTCGTGGCTGCGCCCGCTGAGCTCGGCGACGTTCTCGATCTGGGCCGTCGCCCAGGCCGCCAGCGTCATCACCAGCACCCGGAGCCCGTCCGTACCGTGCTCGGCCAGAACGGCGTCGGCGACCACCATGGCGTCCTCGGGGACCTGCTCGGGCGGCTCCAGGCCCGCGAGGCCGCGGAGCATGGTGAGGGTGCGGCGGGAGATCTCCGGGGTCAGCCCCGCCAGCCGCATGTCCTCTTCTTCGTCCATCCGCCCCACCTCCGGTGCCGTGCCCATCACCTCAGGGCACGGTAGAGGCGCGCGGGCCGGCGCGGGGCCGTTTCCGCAGGGTGACCCTGCGTGACCCCGCGGCGGGCGGGCGCTCAGCGCTCGCGCCGCGGCCCGTCCTTCCGGGGGCGCCCCGCCAGGGTGACGGCGAGGGCGAGGAGGACCAGTACCGCCGCGACCGCGAACGTGACCCGCATGCCGACGGCGACGGCATGCGGGCCCGCCGTCGTGATGTCGGTCGTCCCCGAGGCGAACGCGAACACGGCGCCCATGGCCGACGCGCCGGTGACCAGCCCGAGGTTGCGCGAGAGGTTGAGCATGCCGGAGACGACGCCCCGCTGATCGGGGGAGACGTCCGCCATGACGGCGGTGTTGTTGGCCGTCTGGAACACCGCGTAGCCGGCGGTGACGACCGCGAGGGGCACGACGTAGCCGAGGACGCCGGAGGTCTCCGGCGTCACGGACAGGGCGAAGGCGCCGACCGCCGTCGCGCAGAGCCCGACGGCGGTCGTGCGCGGGGCGCCGAGCCGGTCCACGACGCGGCCGGCCGGTACCCCGGTGAGCGCGGCGACCAGCGGACCGGCCGACAGCACGAGTCCCACGAGGACCTCGTCGAGCCCGAGCGACCGGGCGAGGTAGAAGGGTCCGATCACCAGCGTCGACATCATCACCGTCGAGACGAGCGCGCTCGTGGCGAGGCCCGCGCGCAGGACGGGATCGCGGAACACCGCCCCCCGGATCAGCGGCGCCGCCGCTCGTGCCTCGGTGCGCAGGAACAGGGCGACCCCTACAGCGGCGGCCACGAGCAGGGCCAGGTGGAGAGGGCCGAAACGGCCGCGGCCGAGGGTCATGGCCAGCGCGTAGGCCGCGAGCGTGAGCGCCAGCAGCAGGGTCCCCTGGTGGTCGAAGCGGGGCCGGCCCGCCCCCGCCGCCCCCTGCCGGTCGGCGGGCAGGTAGCGGTGGGCCAGGAGGAACGTCAGGAGGCCGAGCGGCACGCTGACGAAGAAGATCGCCCGCCAGCCGAGCCCGGCGATGAGGACGCCGCCCAGCGAAGGGCCCAGAGCCGTGCCGACCGCGGACATCGTGCCGAGCAGTCCCATGGCGCTGCCGGTCCGCGCCTTCGGGACCGTCTCCCCGACGAACGCCATGGTGAGCGCCATCATGACGGCCGCGCCGAGTCCCTGCGCGGCCCGGGCGGCGATCAGCAGCCAGAGCGTCGGCGCGGCGCCGCACCCCACCGAGGCCACGGTGAACAGCAGGATCCCGCCGAGGAGCAGTCGGCGGCGGCCGATCAGGTCACCGAGCCGGCCGACGCTCACGATCAGGGTGGTGATGGCGAGCAGATAGGCGAGGACGATCCACTGGACCTGTGGGAAGGACGCGGAGAACGCCTGCGCCAGGGCCGGCAGGCCGACGTTCGCGATGCTGGTGCCGAGCGAGGACAGCAGCATCGACAGCGACAGTCCGGCCAGCACCCCACGCACCGCCGCTTCCTGCCGCCCGGCCGTCGCGGTGGTGTCGGCGTACTGCTGTCCCTGCGCGGGTCTGGAATCACTGGGTGGGTTCATGCCGCGGAGCCTGCGCGCGCCGGTGCCCGGACGGCAAACCTTGTTGCCGTTTCCGGGACGGCGCGATGGAATGGCCGCATGGAGAACGACCGCACGGACAAGCCGGCAGCCCACCAGGCGGTACTCGACGAGGTGGCCCCCCGGCTGCGACGGCTGCGCGCCCAGCGGGGCCTGACGCTGGCCGCGCTCTCCGAGACGACGGGCATCTCGAAGAGCACCCTCTCGCGGCTCGAATCCGGACAGCGCCGCCCCAGCCTGGAACTGCTGCTGCCGCTCGCCACGGCCTACCGCGTGCCCCTGGACGACCTCGTCGGCGCCCCCGAAGTGGGGGACCCGCGGGTCCGGTTGACGCCCCGCACCCTGCCCAACGGCGGTACGGCCGTCCCGCTCACCCGCAGCATGGGCCCCCTCCAGGCCTTCAAGATGCTCATCACCGACCGGGGCACCGAGCCGGACCTCCGCACCCACGAGGGCTACGAGTGGCTGTACGTGCTCGACGGCCGGCTCCGGCTCGTCCTCGCCGACCACGACCTGGTCCTCGGCCCCGGCGAGGCCGCCGAGTTCGACACCCGGCTGCCCCACTGGTTCACCAGCGCGGACGGGCGGCCCGTGGAGATCCTGAGCCTCTTCGGGCGCCAGGGGGAGCGGATGCACCTGCGCGCCAAACCGCGCGCGTGACGCGGGCGCACGCGCAGCGGCCGACGCGATTTGGCATCCGATGTGTCAAGCGGGGTGAACCGAGCGCCAAACCGCCCTAAGGTGCGCCCGTACGCATGGTCGCGCACGGCCGTTCGGCTGTTTTCGGCCATGACTCACCCGGCCGCGCCACACGGCCGCACGCCACACCGAACTGGGGGGTTCATGCGTAGATCGAGAAAGCTGGCGGCCGCTCTCGCCCTGTCCTTGGCCGGAACCGGCGCAGGGCTGGGCCTCGGCCTCGTCCCCCAGGCGGCGGCCGTCACCCCGCCCGTCGCCTTCACCGCCGACCCGCTGTCGACCTGGCAGCCCGACGGCGTCGTCTGGGCCCTCGCCGAGGCGGGCGGCCAGGTCTTCGCCGGTGGCACCTTCTCCACCGTCCGCCCGCCCGCGGGCGGCGCCGGCAGCGAGCAGTCGGCCGTGAACTTCGTGGCGCTCGACGCCGCGACCGGCGCCCCGACCTCCTGCACCCTGTCCTTCACCATCGCCGCCGGCAGTGCCACGGTCCGCGCCCTCGCCCTCTCCCCGGACAAGACGACCCTGTACGCGGGCGGCTACTTCGGCGCCGTCAACGGAACGGCCGTGTCCAGCCTCGCCGCCATCGACGTGGCGAGCTGCACGGTGAAGACCGGCTTCCGCCCGGCCTTCGCGGCCACCGTCCGCGCCCTCGCCGTCACCGAGGACACCGTCTACGCGGGCGGCGACTTCCTCAGCGTCGCCGGCCAGCCGCGCGAGCGCTTCGCCGCCGTCGGCGCGGCCGACGGCGCCCTCAAGCCCTTCACCGCCGACGCCGACGAACCCGGCCGCGCCGTGGAGGTGACCCCGGACGGCCGGAACGTGGTGCTCGGCGGTGACTTCTTCACCGTCAACGGTACGAACACGCACGCGCTGGCCGTCGTCGACGCGACGAGTGGCGCGCTCACCAAGTCGTACGCCGGCTTCATCGAGACCAACTCCGTCGTCAAGGACATCGCCACCGACGCCACCGGCTTCTACACCGCCAACGAGGGCACCGGAGGCGGGGTCTTCGACGGCCGGATCGCCCTCAACCTCGGCGACTTCGCCCAGCGCTGGCGCGACACCTGCCTCGGCGCCACCCAGGCCGTGCTGCCGTACCAGAGCGTGCTCTACAGCGCCTCGCACGCGCACGACTGCTCCAGCGTCGGCGAGTTCCCCGACGGCCAGCGGCACCACCTGCTCGCCCAGCCCACCAGCGGCACCGGCAAGCTGGGCTGGGCCCCCGACACCAACGACGGCATCGGCGAGGGCATCGGCCCGCGCGTGATGACGGTCGGGTCCAAGGGCGGCGTCCAGTACCTGTGGGTCGGCGGGGAGTTCACCACCGTCAACGGCGCGGCGCAGCAGAGCCTGACGCGCTTCGCCTCCACCGGGGACACCGGCGCGCCCACCGTGCCCGTCGCGAGCGCGGTCAGCTTCAAGCCCGGCGAGGTGCAGGTGCGCTGGCGCACCAGCCTCGACCTCGACGACAGCGCGCTGACCTACCGGATCTACCGCAACGGCGCGGCCACCCCGATCGCCACGGTCACCGCCGACTCGCTGTTCTTCAAGCGCCCGCAGGCCTCCTGGACCGACACCACCGCGGCAGCGGGCCAGTCGTACACCTACCGGGTGACGGCCACCGACGCGGCCGGCAACACCAGCGCCCCCTCGGCGACGGCGAGCGTGACCGTCCCGTCCCAGGTGGACGGCTACCCGAACCAGGTCCGCGCCGACGGAGCCCAGCAGTACTGGCGCTACGACGAGTCGGCCCTGCCGTTCGCCGCCGACTCCTCCGTCTCGGGCAACCAGAGCGGCGTGCACCTGAACGCCCCCGCCCTGCGCCAGAGCCCCGGAGCGGTCTCCGGCGCGAGCACGGCGATCGGCTTCAACGGCGCCGACACCCAGGTGTACGGGGACAAGCGGCAGACGGTGGGCAGCACCTACACCATCGAGACCTGGTTCAAGACGAACACCACCCGGGGCGGCAAGCTCCTCGGCTTCGGCAACAACCAGGCACGCGGCAGCAATCAGTACGACAAGCACATCTACATGACCAACGACGGCCGGCTGGTCTACGGCGTCTACACCGGAGCCACCCGCACCGTCACCACCAGCGGCGCGTACAACGACAACCAATGGCACCACGTCGTCGCGAGCCAGGGCCCCGGCGGCATGACCCTCTACGTGGACGGCGCCCCGAAGGGCACCCTGAACGTCACCACCCACGAGAACTTCTCGGGCTACTGGCACGTCGGCGGCGACAGCCTCGGCGGCTGGCCCGACCGCCCGACGAGCGAGTACTGGGCGGGCCGGCTCGACGAGACCGCCGTCTACCCGACCGTCCTCAGCGCCGCCCAGGTCCAGAACCACTACGCCCTCGCCACCGCCCCGGCCGACTCGGTCGTCCAGGTCACCGCCGCGGAGGACACCTACGCCAACGCGGGCGCGCCCGCGACCAACTACGGCACCTCGTCCTCACTCGCGGTGCGCGGCACCTCCTTCTACGCGAGCTACCTGCGCTTCGACCTGCCGGCCGCGCCCGCCGGCACGGTCCTCAAGTCGGCCACCCTCAGCGTGAAGACCAGCACCATGAGCGGCGCCGGTACGACGGACACCGTCTCCGTCGTCCCGGTCACCGGCGCGTGGAGCGAGGAGGGGACCACCTACAACAACCGCCCCGCCCTGGGCGGCCCGGCACTCGGCGGCTTCGCGGGCCTCCCGGACGGCAGCGCGGTGCACACCACCGCGCTCACCACCGCGACGGTCGCGGCGGCGCTCGGCGACGGCTACGCCCTGGCACTGACCAGCAGCGGCACGGACGCCCTGTGGCTGTGGTCCTCCGAGGCGCAGGCCAACGAGGGCACACCGCAGCTGACCCTGACCTTCGGCGCACCGTGACCTGAAGCAGACCACCCAGGAGGGGGGGGGGGGGGGGGGGGGCTCCCCCCCCCCCCCCCCGGGAAGGAAGCCCCCAAAGAGGGGGAACAACCCACAGACGGGGAACAGAAAAGAAGGGAAAGGGAAAGGGGGGAAA
>NZ_JBVJFB010000005.1:119051-146506 GCF_055588065.1 Streptomyces sp. NPDC046308 | reverse complement strand
CCAAGAGACAGAAAAAAAAAGGGCAACCCCACACCCCCCTCTCCCCTCTGTCCCCCCCCCCCCCCCAACCCCCCCCCCCCCCGCGCCCCCCCCCCCCCCCCCCCCCCCCCCCCTCCTGGGTGAAAGGCCCTCGCCGACGGCGCGGACCCCGCGCGCGCATGGGCACCGGCCGGCAGGGAACGTGCAGGGCGTGACCGACATCCCCCGCACCGCATCATGCCGAGGCGGTGCCCCCACCGCCCCCGCCGCCGCCCTCGTGGCGCGCACCCGCGCCCAGTTGCGGAGTACGGCCGTCCGAGTCTGGACGGACAATCTCGCCGACCACGCGGCCGCCCTCACCTACTACGCCCTCCTGGCGCTGCTGCCCGCGCTCGTCATCGCCGTCTCCCTGGTGGGGCTGCTGGGCGGGGCGACGAGGGACCGGCTGATCACCGACCTCACCGCCTACGCCCCTCCGCAGTCGGCGCAGGTGCTCCGGGACGCGCTCGGAGGCCTCACGGCGGAACACTCCTCGATGATGGCCCTGCTCGTCAGCGGTGTGGCGAGCGCACTGTGGTCGGCGTGCAGCTACCTGGCGGTGTTCCGCCGCGCCCTGCACACGATGCACCGGGTTCCCGATACCCGACGGCCGCTCCGTGCCGCCCACATGCTGCTCATCAACGCCACGATGCTGCTGACCCTGCTCGTCGTCGGCGCCGCGGGGCTGGTCATGTCCGGACCGCCGGCCCGATGGGCCGCACGGGCCGCCGGGGGAGGCCCGGAGACGATCGCGCTCCTGCGCTGGCCCGTGCTGCTGGTCGTCGTCACCCTCCTGGTGCTGGTCCTCTTCCGCACCGGGCCGGCCCAGACCCGGGGCGTCCGCCGGGGCCTGGCCGGGGGCGTACTGGCGGCGCTGCTGTGGCTGGCCGCCTCGGCGCTCTTCACGCTCTACACGGAGTTGGACACGTACGGCCGCCTCTACGGCTCGCTGGCCGGCATCGTGGTCTTCGTCGTCTGGCTCTGGTTCGCCAACCTGGCCCTGCTCACCGGCGCCCAGTTCAACGCCGAACGCGCCCGGACGCCCTTGCCTCGGGCTGCCTCCGACCAGTGCTGACGCCGTGCCCGTAGCGCCCGGCGGGCCGTGCGGGCGAGCAGGGCGGCGGCCGGTACGCCCGCCCCACGATCGGGTGGATGACGCGGACGGATGGCGGCTGTTGGGTTTCGGACGCCCCATCGCGGCCACACGCGCAGAGAGACGGACTTCGATGGAAGGACACTCCCATGACGACGATGGTCCTGTTGATCGCACCCTTGGTGCTGGCCCTGCTGCTCGTCCACCGCAAGGACGGGCACCGGGCACGCCACCGGGCGAGCCGGTTCTGACACACGTCCCGATCCATCCGATCCATCAGATCCAGCCGATCCGTCCGGTCCCTCCGGATCGGCGTCACACGAGAGCGCGAGCGAGGTGAGCGCGGTGTCCATGCGTGCCAAGGGGTGGGCCACGTCCTTCCCCGTCCACCGGGGGGTGCGTGAGGCCCGCCGGTGGACCGCGGAACACCTGGACTCGCTGCGGTGGACGACGGACGCCCCCGACACGGCCCACTCCGTGCTGGTGACGGTGTCGGAGCTCGTCACCAACGCGCACATCCACGCCCGCAGCAGCGCCGGGCTGGTGCTCACCTGGGACGGGCGGTGCCTGCACGTCAGCGTGGCCGACGGCGATCCGTGCCTGCCGGCCCCGCGCGACCCCTCACGCGAGGCGACCTCCGGACGGGGACTCGCCATCATCGACGCCCTCGCCGACGAGTGGGACGCCCATTCCTTCCACGGCGGCAAGACGATCACCGCCTGTTTCCATCCCCGGGTGACCCCCGCCCCGCACGCGGGCACCGACGCCTGACGGCGGCCGGACACCGCCGGGGGCTCCGGAGCCGCGGTCATGCGGATCCGGTCCCTTCGTCCGCGGACCCGGGCCGGCCCGGTGTGCCGAGGGCCGGCTCTGGCTCGGCTGCGGAGATCTCGGGCTCCAGCCCCTCCCCGAGGCCGGTCCGGCGGCGACCGATGTCGGCCCGCCAGGCTTCGAAGACGAGCGTCGTGGCCGTGACGACGACGAGCCCGAGGAGCCAGCCCCCGACGACGTCGCTCACCCAGTGCACGCCCAGCGCCACACGGGTGTAGCCGACTCCGATGACGCTCGTCACCGCCAGCGCCCAGGGCAGGGGCCGCCAGGCGGGCGGCACCAGCGGGAGCAGGACCAGGAGGAGCACCGCGCAGGACACCATGGCCGTCATTGCGTGCCCGGAGGGGAAGGAGAACCCGGGTGCGTGGGCGACGGGGTCGGGCAGGTGTGGGCGTGCCCGTTCCACCGCGTTCTTCGTCAGGAACCCCAGCAGGGCGCCGGCCGTCGCGGTCACGGCGGCCCAGGCCGCCAGGCGCCACGCGCGGCGCGTCAGGAGCCACACCACCAGGGCGGCCACCAGGAGCCGCATGGTCACCGGGTCCCACAGCACGTTCGTGAGGAAGCCCAACACCCGTACGCGCCCCGGGTCTTCGAGGGCGGCCCGGTGGAGCCGTTCGGCGGTGTCCCGGTCGAGGCGGTAGAGCGGGGGCCACCGGGACTCGACGAGCACGAGGGCGAGGACGAACGGCACGGTCACGGCGGTCGTCGCCGCCACCGTCAGCAGGAGTCTCGTCCCGAACGCCACATCGGGCCCGGAGCCTGCGGCCAGGAGGGCGCGGGCCGTGCGACGTCGGGAGCGGGGCGGGCGCTGTGCCATGGGTACGCGGCTTTCGGTCGGGGGTGTTCGGGCGGTGGGCGTCAGACTCCGGGGTCCCGCGTGACGGGTTGCCGTACGCCGGCTCGTACGGCCTCCAGCTGGGCGGCGAAGGAGAGGCCGAGGAACAGGGCCAGGGAGGTCAGGTAGGACCACAGCAACAGCGAGACGAGGGCGCTGAGGGGCCCGTACACGCTGGTGAAGGAGCTGCTGGCGCCGACGTACAGGCTCAGCGCCCAGGTGGCCGTGATCCACAGTCCCAGGTAGACGACGGCGCCGAAGGCGAGCCAGGTGTAACCCGGCTGGTCGCGGCGGGGCGAGAGGCGGAAGATCGCGCTGGTGGCCAGCACGGCCAGCAGGATCCCGACCGGCCAACGCAGCACGTCCCAGGCGTGGACGGCGCTCGGCCCCAGGTGGTAGACCTCGGCGAAGGCGTGGATGAGGTCGGCGCCGAGGACGGTGATGACGAAGCTGAGCCCCAGCGGAAGACCGGCGAGGACCGCCATGACGAGCCCGCGGGTGTACTTGTGCAGGAAGGGCCGGTCGCGTTCGTTGCCGTAGATGCGGTTGGCGCCGCGCTCGACCTGGCACAGGCTCGTGGTGACGTTGACGAGGGAGAAGAGCAGGCCCAGCCAGAGGGCCGCCTGGCCGCCGTCGCCGGCGTGGCGGCGGCTCTCGCGCAGCGCCTCGTCGACCACCTCGCGGCTGGGTCCGCTGGTGATCCGTCCGATCGTCAGCTCGGCCACGCGACCGACGCCCTCGGTGTGGAGGACGCCGGACAGGCCGATGGCGGCGATGGCCAGGGGCACGATGGACAGGACGGTCTGCAGGGCGAGCGCACGGGAGTGGCTGAAGCCGTCCGCGTAGCGAAAGCGTACGAAGGAGTCGCGGACCAGGCTCCAGCCCCCGTAGCGGCGCAGGGCGGACCAGGCCTCGTCGGCGGACAGTTCCTCGCCCACCACGTCACGTCTCTGTGGTACTCGGCTCGCGGTTCCCATCGGCTTCCTGACTGTGAGGGGTCCCGGTGCGCGGCGCGCCGGGACGGGTTCGGTGGCGCGGGGTACGGGACGTGTGCGCGGGGCTGCTCGCCCGGGGGACGCTCGGTGCGCTTCCCGGGGCCCTGGGAAGGAAGATCCGCAGGGTCCCCGGTTCCACCTCGGCGAACAGCCGGAAGCCTTCGGCCATGGTGTCGCCGTCGACCTCGCGGGCCTGCGCGTCGGTGAAGCGGATCTCGATGCGGCGGGCGCTGAAGTACTCCAGGGCACCTCCGGCCGCGGTCCGGCCGCCGGCCGGCGACGCATGGGGCGACGCGTCCGGCGTGCGCGTGCCCCTGCGGACGAACCGGGAGGCGAGGTGACCGGCCGCGGCGAGCCAGCCCGCCGCGCCGCGGGGGTCGAACAGCACGAGCTCCAGCCGTCCGCTGTCCGGGCGGGCCCGCGGCAGGAGTTCGAGTCCGCCCTGGAGCGCGCCGACGTTGCCGACGACGACCATCCGCGCCCGGCGGCGACGGGCTCGGCCGTCGTCCAGCCGTACGGACAGGCGCATGCCGGGGTCTCCCAGGTGGCGGGCGGCGGACAGGGCGTAGGCGGCCCAGCCGAGACGGGACTTGAGGGCGGGCGAGGTGTCGCGGACCATGGCGGCGTCGAATCCGGCGCCCGTCATCACGGTGAACCGCGTCGAGGGGAGGCCGTCGCCCCACACCCGCCCCACGTCGATCGGGAAGACGTCGCCGGCGAGGGCCGTTTCGAGGGCGGCGAGCGGATCCAGGGGCAGGTCCAGGTTGCGGGCAAGGAGGTTGCCCGTCCCGCAGGGGACGAGTGCCAAGGGTGTGCCGGTGCCGGCCACCACGTCGGCGCAGGCGCGGACCGTGCCGTCCCCGCCGCAGACGACGACCAGGCCGACTCCGGGGTCGGCGCACTCCTCGGGCAGGTTCCCGCAGGGGCGTTCGACGGAGGTGGCGGTCCAGCGTTGGTCGTCGTAGCCGTGGCGGTGCAGGAACAGGCGCACCCGCTCGGCCAGTTCGTCGCCGCAGCCGTGCGGGTGGCGGACCACGACGGCCCGCCGGCCGGAACGCCCCGCGGGGTTCCGTTCGTCGGGCTCGTGGGCGCCTTCCGTGTCGCGGGTGCGGCCGCAGAGGAACGCCGAGCCCATGACGAGCAGCGTGGCGATGCCGTTGACCAGGCCGCCCACCACGTCGGAGGGGTAGTGCATGCCGCGGTACATCCGCGACAGTCCGACTGCCGAGGGGACCAGCACCAGCACCACCGCCGCGACGTACCGCCACGGGCCGCGGGCGCGGGACCACACCAGCGCGGCCAGCCCGCCGTACAGGGCCACGGAGGCGCCGACGTGGCCGGACGGGAAGCTCGACGTGGGCGGCGCGCCGTCCAGCCGGGGCACGTCGGGGCGCGGGCGTTCCACGCACATCGTCACGAACAGGAAGACGGCCGACTGTACGGCGACCGACCCGCCGAGGAAGACCGCGTCGGCCCTGCGCGGGGTGCGGGGCAGTACGAGGAGGGCGATGACGCAGATCAGCGTCACACCGACGATGCCCTCCGTGGAGGCCGCGACGGACAGCCCCTGCGACAGGGAGTCGGCCCACGGGGTCCGGTGCGCGGCTAACCCGTCCGTGACCCGGTCTTCCGGCGACACCAGGCGGAGGCCCACCGGGACGGCGGTCACGAACAGGCCCAGCGCCACCATCACGGCGGCCTGGGCCGGTAGGAGCCAGAGGAGCCGCGAGCGTCTCGCGTCCGTGCCGCTTCGTGTCGTCATGGCAGCCGTGTTGCCCGAGACGGGCCGATGATGCGCACGACATCCACCGGGTGTCTGAAATGTCTACATATCTCCTCATCTCCCTTCGGAGTGACGGGGAGTGACTCCTGTCACTTCCAGTGACGTACGGGACATGGCTCCCGGAGGCCTGGGCATGCGCGCCCGAGCAGCACCACCGCGGGTAGGCCGCGGTGCCGCAATCGGAGGTACAGCGCGTCGTGTCCGAGCAGACGACCATCCACATCGCCGGGGCCTGGCGTTCCGCGGTCTCGGGAGCCACCCGGGAGATCCTCGACCCGGCGGACGCCACGGTCCTCGCCGTCGTCGCGGAGGGCGGCGTCGCCGACACCGACGCGGCCGTCAGCGCCGCCCGCGCCGCCTTCGACGGCGGGGAGTGGCCCCAGACCCCCGTCCAGGAGCGGGCCGCACTGCTGCGCCGCACCGCCGACCTGCTCCACCGCGACCGCGAGATCCTCGGGCTGCTGGAGAGCCGTGACGCGGGCAAGACCCTGGAAGAGGGCCGCGTCGACGTGGACTGCGTCGCCGACGCCTTCCGGTACTTCGCGGACCTCGTCGTCGGCGAGGCCGCCGGCCGTGTGGTCGACGCCGGCACCCCCGACGTCCACAGCGTCGTCGTCCACGAGCCGGTCGGGGTCTGCGCCCTGATCACCCCGTGGAACTACCCGCTCCTCCAGGCCTCCTGGAAGATCGCCCCGGCCCTCGCCGCGGGCAACACCTTCGTGGTCAAGCCCAGCGAGATCACCCCGCTGTCCACGGTGGCCCTCATCGGCCTGCTGGCCGAGGCCGGACTCCCGGCCGGCGTCGCCAACCTCGTCACCGGGCCCGGCGACCCCGTCGGCGCCCGCCTCGCCGCCCACCCCGACGTCGACCTCGTCTCCTTCACCGGCGGTCTCACCAGCGGTACGAAGGTGATGCGCGCGGCCGCCGACTCCGTCAAGAAGGTCGCCCTCGAACTCGGCGGCAAGAACCCCAACGTCGTCTTCGCCGACGCCTGCACCACCGAGGAAGGCTTCGACACCGCCGTCGACCAAGCCCTCAACGCCGCCTTCATGCACAGCGGCCAGGTCTGCTCCGCCGGCTCCCGGCTCATCGTCGAGGAGAGCGTCGCCGAGCGCTTCGTCGCCGAACTCGCCCGCCGCGCCGACCGGATCCGCCTCGGCCGCGGCACCGACCCGGACGTGGAGTGCGGACCGCTCGTCTCCGCCGCCCAGCGCGAACGCACCGAGGGGTACGTGGCCTCCGCCCTCGCCGAGGGAGCCGTGCTCCGCTCCGGCGGCCGACGGCCCGACGGGCCCGGCTACTTCTACCGGCCGACCGTGCTCGACGGCTGCCACCGCGGGATGCGCGTCGTACGGGAGGAGGTCTTCGGGCCGGTCCTGACCGTCGAGACCTTCCGCACCGAGGCCGAGGCCGTCGCGCTCGCCAACGACACCGAGTACGGCCTCGCCGGCGCGGTGTGGACCTCCGACCCGGGCCGCGGCCGCCGCGTGGCGGGCCGGCTGCGCCACGGCACCGTCTGGATCAACGACTTCCACCCCTACCTCCCGCAGGCGGAGTGGGGCGGCTTCGGCAAGTCCGGCATCGGGCGCGAGCTCGGCCCGTCGGGCCTGGCCGAGTACCGCGAGACCAAGCACGTGTACCAGAACCTCGCCCCGCGCCCCGTGCGCTGGTTCGCGGGCTGAAGGAGGAGCACCGCCATGACCACCCCCACGCACACCCCCACTCCCGCGGAGCAGGAGCAGGAGTACGACTACGTCGTCGTCGGCGGCGGCACCGCCGGTTCCGTGATCGCCTCCCGCCTCACCGAGGACCCGGACGTCACCGTCGCCGTCATCGAGGGCGGGCCCAGCGACGTCGACCGCCCCGACGTGCTCACCCTGCGCCGCTGGATGGGCCTGCTCGGCGGCGAGCTCGACTACGACTACCCCACCACCGAACAGCCGCGCGGCAACTCGCACATCCGCCACAGCCGCGCCCGCGTCCTCGGCGGCTGCTCCTCGCACAACACCCTGATCGCCTTCAAGCCGCTCCCGTCCGACTGGGACGAGTGGGAGGGGGCGGGGGCCGAGGGGTGGGACGCGGCCGCCATGGACCCGTACTTCGACCGGCTCCTCAACAACATCGTCCCGGTGGCCGAGAAGGACCGCAACGCCATCGCGCGCGACTTCGTCGACTCCGCGCAGAGCGCCCTGGGCGTCCCGCGCGTCGAGGGCTTCAACCGCAAGCCCTTCCACGAGGGCGCCGGCTTCTTCGACCTCGCCTACCACCCCGAGGACAACAAGCGCTCCTCCGCGTCGGTGGCCTACCTCCACCCCGTCATGGACGAACGCCCCAACCTCCGGATCCTCCTGGAGACCTGGGCCTACCGCCTGGAACTCGACGGCACCCGTGCGCGCGGGGTCCACGTACGCTCCTCGGACGGTACGGAGTCCCTGGTCACCGCACGCCGCGAGGTCGTGGTGTGCGCCGGCGCCGTGGACACCCCGCGGCTGCTGCTGCACTCGGGCATCGGCCCGCGCGCGGACCTGGAGGCCCTCGGCATCCCGCCGGTGCACGACCTGCCCGGCGTCGGGGAGAACCTGCTCGACCACCCCGAGTCGGTGATCGTCTGGGAGACCGACGGCCCCATACCGGAGAACTCGGCGATGGACAGCGACGCGGGCCTGTTCGTCCGGCGCGACCCCGAATCCCCGGGGCCCGACCTGATGTTCCACTTCTACCAGGTCCCCTTCACCGACAACCCCGAGCGCATCGGCTACGAACGCCCGGCGCACGGCGTGTCGATGACGCCCAACATCCCCAAGCCCCGCAGCCGCGGCCGCCTCTACCTGACCAGCGCGGACCCCGAGGTCAAACCGGCCCTTGACTTCCGGTACTTCACGGACGAGGACGACTACGACGGCCGCACCCTGGTGGACGGCATCAAGCTCGCCCGGAAGATCGCCGCGACCGAGCCGCTCGCCGGCTGGCTCGGGCGCGAGGTCTGCCCCGGCCCGGAGATCACCGGCGACGAGGAGCTGAGCGCCTACGCCCGCTCCGTCGCGCACACCGTCTACCACCCGGCCGGCACCTGCCGGATGGGCGCCGCCGACGACCCCGAGGCTGTTGTCGGCCCGGACCTGAAGATCCGCGGGCTCGAAGGCATCCGCATCGCGGACGCCTCCGTCTTCCCGACGATCCCCGCGGTCAACCCGATGATCGGAGTGCTCATGGTCGGCGAAAAGGCTGCCGAACTGCTCGCCCGGGACGGCGGTGCCCGATGAACACCACCCCCGCCACCTCCTTTTCGGCGCCCGCAGGCCCCGACACGCCGTCCGTCTTCTCCGTGGACGGCCTCTGGAAGGTCTTCGGCCCCGACAAGGCCGCCGCGAAGGTCCCCGGCTCCGCCGACGCCGACCTGCCCGCCGCCGAACTGCGCGAGCGCACCGGCTGTACCGCCGCCGTCCGCGACGTCACCTTCGACGTGCGCAAGGGCGAGGTCTTCGTCGTGATGGGCCTGTCGGGATCCGGCAAGTCCACCCTCGTCCGCTGCCTCACCCGGCTGATCGAGCCGACCGCCGGAAGCCTGGCCATCGACGGCGAGGACGTCCTCGCCATGGACGCCACCCGGCTGCGCGCCCTGCGCCGCCACCGCGCCGCCATGGTCTTCCAGCACTTCGGCCTGCTCCCGCACCGGACCGTCCTCGACAACGTCGCGTACGGGCTGGAGATCCAGGGCGTCGGCCGCGGCGACCGCCGGGACAAGGCCGCCGAGCTCGTCGCCAAGGTCGGCCTCGACGGACTGGAGCACCGGCGCCCCGGCCAGCTCTCGGGCGGCCAGCAGCAGCGCGTCGGCCTGGCCCGCGCCCTCGCCGCCGACCCCGAAGTGCTCCTCTTCGACGAGCCGTTCAGCGCACTCGACCCCCTCATCCGGCGCGAGATGCAGGAGGAGGTCGCCCGCCTCCACCACGAAGAGGGCCGCACCATGGTCTTCATCACCCACGACCTCGCCGAGGCCCTGCGCCTGGGCGACCGGATCGCGCTGATGCGCGACGGCCGCATCGTCCAGCTCGGCACGCCCGAGGAGATCGTCGGCTCGCCCGCCGACGACTACGTACGGGACTTCGTCCGCGACGTCCCCCGCGAACAGGTGCTCACCGTCCGCACCGCGATGCGCCCCGCCACCGCCGGCGAGGCCGAACAGGGACCCGCCCTGGCCCCCGCCACCACCGTCGTCGAGGCCATCCAGGCCGTCGCCATCAGCGGCGGACCGGCCCGCGTCGTCGACGGCGGCCGCTGCCTGGGCGTCGTCGACGACGCCGGGCTGCTCGCCGTCGTGGCCGGTCTGCCGGCCCCGACCGGACGGGGGGTGGCGGCGTGACCTGCCCCGCCCGTCCCGCGGTCCCCGTCCCCCACACACGGAGGTGGTGCGCGTGACCGCGACCCCGGCCCACGCGAAAGCCCGTACCCCGGCCCGCATACCCGGCTCCCGTGCCCCCGCCCCAGCCGCCCCGTCCTCCGGAGCCGCGCCGGCCAGCGGTCGAGCCGGCGGACGAGCCCGCGGCCCGGCGCGCACCCACACCGCGGCCGCTGCGCAGGACCGCCCCCGCAGAGGCCCGCGCGGCCTCGCCGCGGGCCGCGCCTTCCTCATCCCGATGACCGTCGCCGCCGCCCTGCTGATCCCGCTCGCCCTGGCCTTCCCGGGCGCCGGCGGCTGGCCCTCCGCCCTGGCCGTGGACCTCTCCGGCCCGCTCGGCCGCGCCGGCGACTGGATCATCGACCACCGCGACAGCCACCCGCTGTTCCTCTACTTCTTCGGCCACGTCAGCAACGCCGTCGTGGTGTGCGTCCGCGCCGTCTACGTACTCCTGCTGGCCGCCGGCTGGACCGGAGTCACCGCCCTGGCCGCGCTGGTCGCCTGGCGCCTCGCCGGCATCCGGCTCGCCGCGACCTGCGCCGCCGCCTTCGCCGCCTGCGGACTGCTCGGCATGTGGGTGCCGACCATGCAGACCCTCGCGCTGATGGTCGTCGCCGTCGCCGCCTCCGTCGTACTGGGCGCCCTGCTGGGCCTCGCCGCGGGCCTGTCCCGCCGCGCGGACCGCGTCCTGCGCCCCGTGCTCGACACCATGCAGATCCTGCCGGCCTTCGCGTACCTGCTGCCGATGGTGCTGGTCTTCGGCATCGGCGTGCCCGCCGCCGTCCTCGCCACCGTCGTCTACGCCGCCCCGCCCATGGCCCGCCTCACCGCCCTCGGCCTGCGCGAGGCCGACGCCGGCGTCATGGAAGCCTCCGCCTCGCTCGGCGCCACCGGCCGCCAGCGACTGCTCACCGCCCGGCTCCCGCTCGCGCGCCGCCAGCTCCTGCTCGGCGTCAACCAGGCCATCATGACCGGCCTGTCCATGGCCGTCATCGCCTCCGTCATCGGCGCGGGCGGCCTCGGCGACCGCGTCTACCAGGCCCTCGCCTCCGTGGACGTCGGCGCCGCACTGGCCGCGGGCATCCCGATCGTCCTGCTCGCCGTCATACTGGACCGCACCGCCGACGCCGCGGGCCGCCGGCTCGGCGCCGACCCCGTACCGCTGGGCGAACAGCACCTGCTGCGGCGGGTGTTCTCCGGCTGGTACGGCCGCCTTCTGACCCTCCTCGCGGCGGTCGCCGTCGCCATCGTCGGCCGGATGGCCGGCACCACCGTGTGGCCCGAGTCCTGGACCGTCTCCGTGGCCGAACCGGTGAACTCCGCAGTCGCCTGGATGACCGACCACCTTTACTCCGGCGTACCCGTCGTCGGCGGCACCGCCGACTGGGCCGCCCGCTTCACCGGCTGGATCCTCGACCCGCTGCGCAGCGGCCTCCAGGCCGCCCCCTGGTGGCTGCTCCTGCTCGTGGCCTGCGCACTCGCCCTCCTCGCGGGCACCTGGCGTACCGCGCTCACCGCGGTCCTCGCCCTCGCCGCCGTCGGGGTGCTCGGCGTGTGGGAGGCCTCCCTGGACACGCTCTCCCAGGTCCTCGCCGCCGTCGCGGTCACGCTCGTCCTGGGCTTCGCGATCGCCGTGGGCGCCGCCCGCAGCGCCCGCGCCGAGCGGCTGCTGCGGCCCGTGCTCGACATCTGCCAGACGCTGCCGCAGTTCGTCTACCTCATCCCCGTGGTCGCGCTGTTCGGCGTCGGCCGCGCACCGGCCGCCGCGGCTGCCGTGGTGTACGCGCTGCCGGCCGTCGTCCGGATCACCGTCCAGGGCCTGCGCGAGGTCGACCCGACCGTCGTGGAATCCGCCCGCTCCCTCGGCGCGACCCGCTCCCAGGTGCTCCGGCAGGTCCAACTGCCCCTGGCGCGGCCCGCGTTGTTGCTCGCCGTGAACCAGGCGGTCGTCCTGGTCCTCGCCGTCGTCATCATCGGCGGCCTGGTCGGCGGCGGTGCGCTCGGCTACGACGTCGTCCTCGGCCTCGCCCAGGGCGACCTCGCCACCGGCTTGGTGGCCGGCGCCGCGATCGTCTGCCTCGGCCTGCTCCTCGACCGTGTCACCCAGCCCGCGAAGGAGGCCTGACAGACATGCGCGACACACACCACCGGCGCCCCCTGCGCCGCCGCCGCGGCGCGGCCGTCCTCGCCGCCGTGACCGGACTCGCCGTCCTCACCGGCTGCGGGGCCGCCGACATGACCCGCCAGACCTCCCCGTACGCCGCCGCACAGGGCGCGAAGACCGTCACCCTCTCCGTCCAGTCGTGGGTCGGCGCCCAGGCGAACACCGCCGTCGCCTCCTACCTCCTCGAACACGAGCTGGGCTACCGGGTGGACACCGTCCAGGTCGACGAGGTGCCCGCCTGGGACGCCCTCAGCCAGGGCCGCGTCGACGCCATCCTGGAGGACTGGGGCCACCCCGAGCAGGAGAAGCGGTACGTCGAGGGCAAGAAGACCATCACCCCCGGCGGGGATCTCGGAGTGACGGGCCACATCGGCTGGTTCGTCCCCACGTACTTCGCGGAGGCCCACCCCGACGTCACCGACTGGAAGAACCTCGACAAGTACGCCGACCAGCTGCGCACCCCCGAGAGCCGTGGCAAGGGCCAGCTGATGGACGGCTCCCCGTCCTACGTCACGAACGACAAGGCACTGGTGAAGAACCTGGACCTGGACTACGAAGTGGTCTTCGCCGGCTCCGAGGCCGCCCAGATCACCCAGATCAAGCAGTTCGCCAAGGAGCACAAGCCCTTCCTGACGTACTGGTACGAGCCGCAGTGGCTCTTCGAACGCGTCCCGATGACCGAGGTGAAGCTCCCCGAGTACACCGAGGGCTGCGCGGACGATCCGCAGAAGGTGGCGTGCGCCTACCCGCAGACACCGCTCCAGAAGTACCTGAACACGCGCTTCGCCGAGTCGGGCGGCAAGGCGGCCGCCTTCCTGAAGAAGTTCCGCTGGTCCAAGGAGCAGCAGAACGAGGTGTCCCTGATGATCGCCGAGGAGAAGCTGTCGCCGCAGCAGGCGGCGAAGAAGTGGGTGGAGCGCCACGAGGACGTGTGGAAGCCCTGGGTGCGGTGACCGGACCCCGGAGTGATCACGCCCCGCGGTGACCACGCGAGCCCCCGCCCCTCCTGCGAGGGGCGGGGGCGCGGTTCAGGCGTAACGGCTGAAGAGGGACTCGATGGACCCCTCCAGCCTCTGGGCGAGTACACCCGCCATCACGACGCGCCGCGGTCCTGACCGTCCCGTTCCGCGCCGGAGTCCTCGGTCGCCCCCCACCCGAACCGATGGCGCCGGACTACTCGCGGACCTGAGCGTTGACCGCGGGTCGCGTGTCGCCGCTGTCCGCTCCCAGGCCGGAGAGCAGGCGCAGCCCGTCCTCGGCGGGGCTCCCGGGAGTCGCGGACAGCACCAGCAACTCCATGCCCGATGCGTCCGGTAGCGCGAAGTTCTCGTGATGCAGTTCCAGCAGCCCGACCAGCGGATGCCGGTACTGCTTGCGTCCCTGGGTGCGGGCGCGCACGTCCGCACGGGCCCACAGGCGGCGGAAGCGTTCGCTGCCCATCGCCAGCTCGCCGATGAGCGAGGCCAGGCGGGGATCGTCGGGGTACTTGCCCGCGGCCAGGCGCAGGTGCCCGACCACGTCCAGCGTGCACTGCTCCCAGTCCCCGTAGAGGCCGCGCTCGGCCTCCTCGAGGAAGATGTGCCGGGCGGTGTTCAGGCCCGGCATCGGGCGGCCGTAGAGGAGCCCGGCGAGGCGATTACCGGCGAGCACGTCCAGGCGGTGGTCCACGATCAGCGCGGGTGCGCCGGTGACCAGGTGGAGGACGCGCAGCACCTCCGGCCGGAGCCTCCCGCCCGGTGCCCTCGCGGGGCGGCGGCGCTGCCGGGCGAGCCGGTGCAGGTGGCCGCGTTCGGTCTCGTCGAGGCCGAGGACGCGGGCGAGGGCGTCGAGTACCTGCTCGGAGGGCTGGGTCGCGCGGCCCTGTTCCAGGCGTACGTAGTAGTCGACGCTGACCCCGGACAGGTGCGCGACCTCCTCGCGGCGCAGCCCCTCGACCCGGCGGCGGCTGTCGGCGGGTATGCCGACGGACGCGGGGTCGACCCGGGAGCGCCGGGTCCGCAGGTAGCCCGCAAGATCGTCCATGCGCCCAGTATGACCTCGGCGCCGCCCGCGAGGGTGGTCCTGCCGGTACCAGGAACTCCGGTCCGACGGAAGCGGCGCCCCTGAACAGCGGGCGCCGCGGCGGCCAGGATCGAGGGCACCGATCCATCCGATCCCGAGGAGTTCCCGTGAAGACGCTGATCGTCCACGCCCACCCCGAGCCGCAGTCGCTCAACAGCTCGCTGAAGGACCTGGCGGTCGCCACGTTGGAGACCGCCGGGCACGAGGTGCGGGTGAGCGACCTGTACGCCATGAACTGGAAGGCGGTCGTGGACGCCGCCGACTACGGCCCCCAGGCGTCGAGCCCGTTGAAGGTCGCCCGGGACTCCGGCCGGGCCTTCGAGGCCGGGACGCTCACCGCGGACGTCCTCGGCGAGCAGGAGAAGCTGCTGTGGGCCGACACGATCATCTTCCAGTTCCCGATGTGGTGGTACTCGATGCCCGCGATCCTCAAGGGCTGGGTGGACCGGGTGTTCACCCACCGGTTCGCGTACGGCGTCGGCGAGCACAGCGACACCAAGTACGGCGAGCGCTTCGGCGAAGGCACCCTCGCGGGCAAGCGGGCCCTGCTGTCGGTGACCCTCGGCGGCCCGGAGGCGCACTACGCCGCTCGCGGGATCAACGGCCCCATCGACGACCTGTTGTTCCCGATCCACCACGGCATCCTCTACTACCCGGGCGTCGAGTCGCTGCCGCCGTTCGTCCTGTACGGCACCGACCAGATGACCGACGAGGACTACGCGGACGTCGCCAAGGCCTGGGAACAGCGCCTGCTCACCCTGGAGTCGGCCGAGCCGATCCCTTTCCGGCGGCAGAACTTCGGTGACTACGAGATCCCCTCGCTGCACCTGAAGGAAGGCCTGGAGCCCACGGGCCGCACGGGCTTCGGGCTCCACGTGCGCGGCTGACCGGCGGGGCGCGCCCGCTCGGAGTCAGCCGATCGGCTGCCGGGACTCGGCACGCAGCTTGAGGGTGAGCTCGGCGATCCTGGCGAGGTCGACGGCCCCCGGCTGCTGCTGCGCGATCTCGGGGGTGAAGATGCCGACCGAGGCGCCGGTGTTCTCGTCCGCCCAGGCGCACATCGGCAGGGTGCTCTTGACGCTGCCCTTCTTCATGGTCAGCACCTCGCACGACACGGTGATGTCGGAACCGGCGGGAGTGATGTCCCGGGCGGGGACCGCCAGGGACGCTCCTTCGGCGTCCTCCGCACCGGCCAGCATCTTCTTTCGGGCGCCCGCGGGGTCCTTGAACCGGCCGTACATCCCCGAGATGACGAGGGCGCTCCCCGGGTCCGGGGCATCCGAGGAGTACTGGGCGACGATCGGCTTCGGATCGCGTATCCGCGCGTCGCGGCTGCCCTCGAGCGCCTGCCTGCCCTCGGTGTCCGACAGGTCCTGGACCAGCGTGTACGTGCCGTCCAGCACGGTCTTGGGAACGGTGAGCCGGTACTTCGCCTCGGGGAACCCGCCTCCGCCCGCCGCGCCCGTCACGACCGCCGCGAGGGCGCCGAACACCACCAGCGAGCCCACGACGATCCCGATCACCACGCCCGTGCGGTTCCCGCGCGGCGGGCCCGACGGGGGCTGACCCCAGGCGCCTTGGCCGGGGTAGGGCTGCGGCGGGTGGACCTGCGCCGGGTACGGCTGCTGCCCCGGGTACGGCTGCTGGTGCGGGTGGGGCGAGGGCTGCCTGGCGGGGTACTGCCCACCGTACGGGTTCGGAGGCTGCGGGGACCCGTACGGGCCCGGGGGTTGCTGGGGTGGTGGCATGGTCATGCCCGAACGCTACGTCAGCGGATGCGCTGGAGCCGACCGACTTCCTCCGGCCCCTCCTGGGCCGCCGGGCCCGGTACTTAGTCGAGGCCGGTGGGGCCGGCCGAATTGCCTTCGCCCCGGCGTCGCCCCGTGGGCACAATCAGCCGGTGAACCTTCCCCCACTGCTGGCCGCCGTCGCGCGCGGCGACGACCGTACGGCCTTCGACCTCCTGGACGACGTGTCGGACGAGGAGATCACCGGAGACGACGGCGTCGCTCTCCTGGCCGCCGCCGCGTACGCCGGGCGTGACGAGGTCGTCTGGCGACTCGTCGAGGCGGGCGTCGACGTGAACCGCCCGTGGGCCGGTGGTGTCGACCCGGTGACGTGGGCGGCCGGCCGCGGCGCATACCCGGTCCTGCTGGCCCTGTTGATCCGCAGCGGCGACCCGATGGGCGCCGACAGCCCACACCGTCGTGCGCTGCGCGTGGCACAAGCCGGGATCGCGTCCGAGGCCGCGGGGGAGGAGCCGGGGCCACCTCCCGCCCACCGGGCGATCGTGAGCCACCTGGAGGCCGCACTCGGCGTCCACCGCTCCCCGGACGAACTGATGGCGCGGGCACTGGTACACGCCCGCCCGGACCACGACGACTGGTCCGAGTCGCTCCTCCAGTTGGGATACCGCGCCGACCAGGAGGTGTTCACCTGGGCGCGCGACGTCGCGAGCGACCGGTCCTCACGCGACCGCAGGCGCTTCGGGCTCGGCGTGCTGAACTTCATCGCCTTCGGACTCGACTCGCCGTACGACCCGGACCTGCACCGGAAGGACGAGGGGCAGTTGCCTTTCGCGCGGGAGGCGGCCGACTTCCTCCGGCCGTTGCTGGACGCCGAACAGGATCCCCACGCCTTGCGCAGCGTCATCGCCGCCTTCACCTCCTACTGTTCGGCGGAGGAGGTGAAGGCCGTCCTGGTCCACGCCGGCCACGCCGCCCCCGGTGTCCGCCGCTGCGTCGCTTCACCCCTCGCCAACAACAGCCTCCTCGTCACGGCCGACCACCCGGACGTCCTGACCGCTCTCGCCCGCCTGGCCGAGGACCCCGTACCCGATATCCGGGTGACCGCGCTCTGCGGGCTCGCCATGTCACACGTCGACACGGCGGAACTGCGCGCCCTCCTGGCGGCCCACTTGGCGGACCCGCACTTCGACGCGCGGCTCGAAGCCGCCGCCGGGCTGGCCCTTCGCGGCGACGAGCGTGGTCACCGGGTACTCGACGAGATCCGCCTCGGCATCAAGAACCACCGGAGCCCGGGCGCGGGCCGCCTCGGCGACATCCACCACATGATGCGCGCCCGCACCGTGACAGCGGAACGCCACATCCCCACCTCGAACTGACCCCCGCTCAAGAGGCCCCGGCGGCCTTGTGGTCGGGGAAGGCGGTGATGCGCGCTCCCGGCCCGCCTCGGCCCGGCAGCGCCGTGTCCTCGAGCCGCGCCAGTTCCTCCGTGCTCAGCGTGAGCTCCACCGCCCGGGCCGAGTCGGTGACGGAGGCCGGGCGGCTGGCTCCCGGCACCGGGATCACCGCGGGGGAGCGGGCGAGCAGCCACGCCAGCGCGACCTGCTGCGGACTGACGCCGTGCTCGGCCGCGACCTGGTGGAAGGCGGTGCCGACGGAGGTGGGGCCGGACGGGCCGTCGAGGGAGCTGCGGGCGATGCCACCGAGCGGGCTCCAGGGCAGGAACGCCAGACCCAGCCGCGTACTCAGGCGCAGCTCGGGCTCGCTGTCGCGGACGGCGGGCGAATACCGGTTCTGTACGGAGACGAGTCCGTCGCCGAGGATCCGGTGCGCCTGGCGGATCTGGGCGGTCGTGACGTTGGAGATCCCCGCGGCGCGGATCGTGCCGGCGTCGAGCAGCTCGCGCAGCGCACCGACGGACTCCGCCCACGGCACGGCCGGGTCCGGCTTGTGCAGCTGGTACAGGCCGATCGCGTCGACGCCCAGGCGCCTGGCGGAGGCCTCGGCGGCTCGCTTCAGGTGGGCGGGCGTGGCGGTGACGGTCCAGCTCCCGTCGCCCGGGCGGCCGCGGCCGCCCTTCGTGGCCACCAGGACGTCGGAGGTGTCGCCGCCGTAGCGGGCCAGGGCGCGGGCGATCAGCAGCTCGTTGTGGCCCGCCTCGCCGGCGTGCCAGTGGTAGCTGTCGGCGGTGTCGATGAGGGTGACACCGGCGTCGAGGGCGGCGTGGACGGTGGCGATGGCCCGCGCCTCGTCCGGACGGTGCTCGATGGACAGCGGCATGGCACCGAGGCCGATGGCGCTGACGGCGGTGCGGGCGATGGTGCGGTACTGCATGGCTTCCCTGTTCCTCAGGTGGTGGGTGACGGCTCGGCGTCGAGGGCCTCGGCGACGGCCCCGGGCAGCCAGTCGGCGGTGTGGGAGAAGGAGAATCCCAGGCCCTTCGCGCGGGCGTTGCTCATGGCGTAGTGGCGGTCGAAGGAGAACGGGGAAGCCTCCTCGCCCGCCGCGACCACCCGGTAGACGGGCTCCCGTCCGGCCTGCGCGGCGATGACGGCGCCGAGTTCGCGCACGTCGAGCGGACCGTCGGAACAGGCGTTGACCGGACCGGTGAAGTCGGCCGTGGCCGCCCACAGCAGCAGGTCCGCGAGCTCCTCGTAGTGGATGAAGACCGTGGGCAGCGCCTTCGCGTGCACCGTGACCTCTTCAGCCCTGCCGATGCGCCCGACGTAGTGCGCCAGCCGGCCGGTGAACTCCCGCGCGCCACCGCCGAGCACATGGGCGCTGCGCACACTGGCGAACGCGAAGCCGCCGGCGCGGGCGAAGACGGCCTCCGCCTGGCGCTTGCCCTCGGCATAGCGCGCCCGCAGGTACGCGTCGTCGTGCCAGGGAAGGTCCATGACGGCCTGCCAGCCGGCCGGGTCCACGTTCTCCTCCGGCACCGGCGTGCCGGGCGGCACCGGGGGCAGTGCGGCGGTCGCGGGGTCGTAGACCTCGATCGTGGAGGTCATGACGTAGCGCCGGGTGCGCCCGGCGAAGACGCGGGCCGCGATGGCGGCCTGCACGGGGGTGTAGCAGACCTGGTCCACCACGACGTCGAAGGTACGGGAGTCGAGCGCGGCGGTCAGGGCGGTCTCGTCGTCCCTGTCGACAACGACGTGCTCCACACCGGCGGGTGGCGGGGCGGAGCCGCGGTTGATCACCGTGACCCGGTGGCCCGCGTCCTGCAGGCGCTTCACCAGGAGCTTTCCGAAGTACCGGCTTCCACCGATGACGCAGATCCTTTGCATGCCCCCATCCTGGAGACCTATCGTCAACAGCAGAAGTCATGACCTGCTGGATGCGTGTTAAGGAAAACTGTTGATCGATGTGCAACGGCTCCGCGTCCTGCGGGCAGTGGCGGAGCACGGCAGCTTCAACCAGGCGGCCACGGCCCTGCGCCTCACCCCCTCGGCGGTCTCGCAGCACGTGGCCGCCCTGGAGCGCAGCCTCGGAGCCCAGGTCGTCGCCCGCAGCACCCGCGGCGTCACCCTCACGCCAGCAGGCCGGATCATGGTCGGCGCCGCGGAATCCGTCGCCGCGGAGCTCGCGCACGCACGCCGGCAGGTCGCCCGGCTCAGCACCGGCCGTACCCAACTCACCGTCGCCACCTTCACCAGCGGCGGCCGGCTCCTGCTGCCCGCCGCCCTCACCCGGCTCATGGCCACCCATCCCCACACGGTCCTCCACATCAGGGAGGGTGAACCCGAGGACACCCTGCCGCTCGTCCGCCAGGGCGCCGTGGACCTCGCCCTCGCCTATCACTTCGACGGCCCGCTCCCCGTCGGTCCGGGCCCCGTCGGTCCGGGCCCCGGCACCGGCCTGGAGTGGACGCCGCTCCTGGAAGACCCCCTGCACGTCGTCCTGCCGGAAGGCCATCGACTCGCCCACCGCGAGGCGCTCGACCTCGCCGAGCTCGCAGCCGAACCCTGGGTGCTCGGCTGCCTGAAGACCGAGGCGTACCTGCGCCGCTACGCCGAGCGCGCCGGCTTCGCCCCGGACGTCCGCGGCACCACCACCGACTACTTCTTCGCCCGCTCGCTCGTCGCCGCGGGCATGGGGATCTCCCTGATCCCCTCCATCGCGCTCGCCCCCGAAATCCCGGGCCTGCGCACCGTCCCGATCACGTCGCCGGGTCCGATCCGGCACATCGGCGTCGCCGCGCTCACGCGTGGCGACCGACCCTACGTCACGGCGCTCGTCCACGCCCTGCGCGAGCAGGCGCTGCAACACCACGAGGGGACCTGACCCGGCCCCGACCACCGAACACGCCCAGGTGGCCTCCGCATGCCCGCCTTCCTGACCCCGCGGCCGCGCCGGCGCCAGGACACGCACCGCCGCGCAGCGGGGCCGCCCTGCTCCTCGTGCCGGGCGGGACCGGCACGAGGAGCAGCGGCGGCGTCGTCGCCCTACGCGACGGCGGTCCCTTCGAGCTCGACCAGCTGGCCGGGTATCGCCAGTCGCGTCACCCCGAGCATCGTGGAGGTCGGCGCCACCCCGGCGGCACCCAACCGCCCGGCCAGCACGCCGTAGTGCCGGAAGAGCCCATCGACATCGGTCGTGTAGACGCTCAACCGTACGAGGTTCGCGAGGGACATGCCGGCCGCGCCGAGCACGGCCTCCAGGTTGTCCATGCTCAGCGCCAACTGCGCGGCCATGTCACCGTCGTGCTGGGGCTTGCCGTCGGCGCTCATCGCGGTCTGCCCCGAGACGTACAGGGTCCGGGTGTGCCCGGAGACGAGTTCGCCCTGGTTGAAACCCAGTTCCTCCGACCACGCCACCGGGTTGACCGCTGTTCGCTCCACTGCCACATCAGCTCCATTTCATTCGATTCGATGCGATGCGATGCATCGGCGGTACGCACGCCCATCCGCCGCCGGGACGGCCGGCTTCGACGTCGCGTCAACGAGCCTCGCAACAAAGCACGACACCCTCCGTCATGTATTGCCCTAACGTTCTCGTATGCGTGCCGACAGGCTGGTCTCCCTGGTGCTGCTCCTGCGCCAACGCGGTCGGCTGACGGCGGACGCACTGGCTCGCGAGCTGGACGTGTCCACCCGTACCGTGCTGCGCGACATCGACGCGCTGTCCGCGGCCGGTGTCCCGGTCTACGCCGAGCGCGGCAGGCACGGCGGTTTCGCGCTGTTGCCCGGTTTCCAGACCAGGCTCGCCGGACTGAACCACGACGAGGCCCTCGCCTTGCTGACCGCCGGAGCGGGGCGCGGCGAACAGGTCTTCGGACTCGGCCCTGCGCTCGCCTCGGCCCTGCGGAAGGTGGTCGACGCGCTCCCCGAAGGCCACCGGACCTCCGCGAACGACGCGGCCCAGCGGTTCCTCGTCGACCCCGAGGCCGACCTGCTCTCGCGCCGCCGGCCGGTCACCGAGGAGGTACCCGGCACGACGATGGTCGAGGTCAGGCGAGCGGTGCTCGCCGGACACAAGCTGCGCATCCACTACGCGGCCGCCGGCCGGGCGCCGCAGTGGCGCACGGTGGACCCGATCGGCCTGGTCACCGTACGGGACCGGGGCTACCTGCTGGCCACGAGATCCGGTGAGGACCGTACCTACCGGCTGTCGCGGGTGCTGGCCGCCGAGGAACTGCCCGAACCGGCACAACGACCGAACCGGGTCGATCTGGACCGGATCTGGCAGGAGCGCTCCGCGCGGTTCCTCTCCGGCGGTGACCACATCACCGTGCTGGTACGGATGAATCCGGCGCGGCGGGAGGAGCTGATGGACACGGCGCTGGCCGTCCGCGCGGAGGAACCCGACGCAGACGGCCGGCTGCGGCTGGAGGTGACCTTCCAGGACTTCCGGCACGCAGACTGGGCGCTGTGGCAGCTCGGCACGGACGCGGAGGCCCTGGCCCCGCAGTCGCTGCGCACCTCCCTGCGCGACCGCGCCGCGGCGATGGCCGCCCGCTACGAGGCCTCACCCTGACCCGGGGGACCCATCGGTAGGGTTGCGCGCATGGACAACGAACGTGCGACAGGGCCGACGGGCTTCAGGTAGCCCGCCGGGAAGTACCCGGCGGTCGCCGCGAACGGAGCCCCGACACCAGCAGGACCGGTCCGTCGCCCGGTGGTCGGCGCAGGAGGAACGCCGGGCGCGCCAGCGGCTGCGCGCCCAAGTGGGGACCCTTCTGCGGCTGGTGCGTTCCACGGGCGACGAACTCGCACTCGATGCCGCGGACACGGTGGACATACCGCCGGCACGTCATCGGCGCAGCTCGCTCTGGCTCGCGTGACCGCCACCGGAGAGCCGGACCATCCGCAGCCCGGTCCGGCCGATGCCCCGTGCCTCGGCCGGACCGGCGGCTGCCTGCCGCGCAGGTGGTCTACGGCGTCTCGGCAGGGTCCGCAGGGCAGCGCGGCCTCGTAGGACACCCGGCCGGACGCCGGCGCGGATGGCCTCGATCACCAGCCGTTGGTCGGCCGGCCTCATCATGGTCAGCGAGACCTTGAGCTCCGGTTCGCCTGCCTGACGACAGCGGACCACAGGCCCGAGACGCCCCATCTGCGTCACCTCGACGCTGTCGAGGTCGGTCAGCAGGAGCCGCCGGGGCGTGGGGCCCCGGCGCACGGCGACGTATCCGTCCGCCACCGAGACGGCGAGAAGCCAGTACAGGGCGAAGGGAAAGACAACGGACGCCGCCCCGAGGACCAGCCAGACCGGCCTCGGCAGCACCCTGCCCTCGCTGGTGAGACCTTGCGTGAGCGCCACGAGAACGGCGGGGACGGCAGAGACCAGGAGGCGGCGCGGGTCAGGACGGACGGACACGGACTCGCTGTGCGGCGCGGGCATGGACGGGCTCACCTCTCGAAGTGGTCGGGTGCGAGACCCACTCGGGGCCGACCGGCTCAACCCTCCGCCACGCACCGAGCCCGGTCGACTTCCCACCCGTCCAGTGCCTAGGGGGCGGCGGGGTGTGCCTCCATCGCCGCCTTCAGGTTGCGCAGGGTGGCTCGGATGTTCTTGCGCTGGAACTCGGCGAAGGTGTGCCCGCGCGTCGCGATCCTGTCGAACGTGTTGGCCACCGGGTCGGGCCAGCCGCGCCGGTCATCGGTCCAGGTCTCCGTCACCTCGGTGCCCTCGGGTACGGCGGTGAAACGGTACTCCCAGGTGGCGATCGGGCCGCGCAGCCACGGGCGGCGCAGGCCTATGGCGTGGACCTTGAACCGGAAGACCTCGTCCGGTTCGGCGGCCGTCACCGTGCAGCGGGTCGTCCAGCGGAACGCACCGCGCTTGTTGCGACCGTCGAAGACCATGCCGACCCTTGTCGCGGTGCCGGGTCCCTCGGCGGGGGTCGCGCCCAGGTTCTCCGGGCTCCAGCGGCCCATGAGAGCGGGGTCGGAAACGTGCTGGTAGACCGTCGACGGGTCGGCCGCGACGATGATGGTGTCGCAAACGCTGAACGTACGGGGCATGTGGCTCCCTCCTCGGACCATGACGGTAGCGCTCGCCGCCCCGCCCACCCCCAGGGCCCCCGCCACGGAGCCCCCTCACGGGCCCCGCGCCGACACGGTCGAGGTGTCCGGTGAGTCCGCGGTGAGCGTGCGGTGAGCGGCGACGGTTGGGTCATGGCCATGGCCGCCAGGATCGCCCGCAAGGCCGCGGAGAACATCACCCTCCGCGACTACTGCGCCCCCGCCCGGCACCGGACACGGTCGGCGCAGGCCCGCTGAAGCCCGCGCCGCGCCCTCCTACTGCGGCTTGGGGCCCTTCATCAGCTTGCTGAGCTCTTCCAGGGGGCCTTCCTGCATGCCTCGGACGTAGTCCCAGCCGTTGTGGTCGCCGCCCTGGATCTCGTGGATCGTCACCTTGACCGGGCCCTTCCCGAACTGCTGCTGGAACTTCTCCATCCGATCGCGGCCGCCCTCCTTGGTGCCGTACTGGAAGAGGACGTTCACCTCGGGGCCCTGGGCGTTGATCAGCTTCGGGGCGAGCTTCTCGGGGTTGTTCGCGTCCATTTCCGCCTGGTGGCCCTTCCAGAGCGGGGAGTCCGGGACGATCTCGCCGCCGTTGGCGATGACGGCCCGGAAGCGGTCCGGCCGCTGCAGGAGCTGCTTGAGGCCGACGAAGGCACCGGACGAGTTGCCCATGAAGGCCCAGCCGTCGCGGGACTTGTAGGTACGGAAGTTGGCGCGGGCGAGGTCGGGTACGTCCTCGCCGATCCAGGTGCCCATCTTGGCCTGGCCGGGGATGTCGGAGCCGTCGTAGTAGTACTTGCTGTCCGGGTTGAGGATCGGCATGACCAGGATGTAAGGGAGGCTCTTGCCGGTGGCCGCGCCCTCGGCGATGGCCTTCTGGAGGCCGAGCTTCGGCATGGTCGCCCAGTAGTTGTCGGCGTTCCCGTTGCCTCCGGGCAGCGCGATCATGACGGGGAAGGCGCTCTTCGCGTACTCCGGTCGGTCGTACTCCTTGGGCGTCCACACCCAGACGCTGCCGTCGAAGCCGGACTTGGCGCCCTTCACCCGGGCCTTGGATATGCGGGTGCCGTCTTCCAGCTTGACCGTCTGCTTGAAGTCGGTGAACGGACCGGCGGGGAGGGATATGTCCGGGTCCGCGCTCGGGGCCGAGGCCGGCTTTCCGCTGCCGGTCTCCTTGCCCTTGTCCCCGTTCTTGTCCGGTCCGGCAGGAGGCTTCGCGTAGCTGACGGACTCTCCGTTCCCGTCGAACCATTCCGTCTTCCAGGAGATCAACCCGGCGCCGGCGCCGGCGAGCAGGGCCACGGCCACCGCGGAGCCGATCCACACCTTCTTGCGGGATCGCCTGGGTCGCTGCGGCTGCGGCCGCGCATGCGGCTGCGGGTATTCGTGCACGAACTTTGCTCCGAACGGGGCGGCTGCCCTCGGGTGGGCAGAACGGGTGGGTCCTCCTCTTTGGATGCGCTTCACGACTCCCGGGTTGCAAAAATATGCAGTAAATGTCGTTTAGGTTTCAAATGGGTGCCCCCGCAGCGCCGCCCGCGGCCGCTGCGGGAAGGCAAAAAAGAAGAAACCGTCACGGCGCGCTGGGCGCAAAAGTCGGATGGTTGCCCCGTCGACGGGTAGAACGGACGCCGGGCACCTTCCGGCGACGGACGGGGCCCGAACACGGACCAGCCGGGACCCCCGGCGTTATCGAAGGACAAGCAGCATGGCCAGCGGCACCGTGAAGTGGTTCAACGCCGAGAAGGGCTTCGGGTTCATCGCCCAGGACGGCGGCGGCCCGGACGTCTTCGCCCACTACTCCAACATCTCCGGCAACGGATACCGCGAGCTGACCGAAGGTGAGCAGGTCACCTTCGACGTCGCCCAGGGCCAGAAGGGCCCCCAGGCCGAGAACATCATTCGCGGCTGACGGACGTACACGCGTACGGGGCCCGGCCATGCCGGGCCCCTTCTCTCGTGCGGGGGCAGGGCCTCCGCATCACCATGCGGCCGCTTCGGGGACCGCGGGCAGAGGGAGGGCCGCGGGCAGAGCGAGGCGGGACCCCAGACGGCAGCGCATCTCTTCGGCGGCCCGGCGCACCTCTTCGGAGCGGGTCTCTTCCTCGAGGGCGCCGAGGAGCATCACGACCGCTCGCGCCTCGTCCCCGGTGAGCAGCTTCAGGCGGGTGTCCGTGACGGCGTCCACGAGCACCCCGAGGAAGTCTTCTTCGTCCATCTCCATGCCGGAACAACGCGCTACCGCATCGCCGGTCACCCCGGATCCCACGGTCGGCCCCGGGCCGGGAGCCTGAACCCCCGGCCCGGGCGACGTCCTGCGATGTGGATGCCCCGAACCCGCCCTCGTCACGATCGGATCTGCACCTGGTGATGAGATGTGCGCGATGCGCTGTGACTCGTCACGCTGCTGAGCTGCACTGTCATCTCGGGAGTCGAACCCGATGCGCTGCTCTCCGCGCGCCAGCCGGGCCGGTAACCGCCGGCCCTCGGTCGTGCACGCCTCCGGTGTGACTACCTGCTCCACATCGCGGGTCTCAGTCCAGGAGGTCGGCCTCCCAGTTGGTGCGCTGGATGCGCACGTCGATCTCACGGATCTCGCGGGCGGCGTCGTCGGCGCGAGCGCGCAGGTCGGCGACGGGCAGCGCGGGGAGCACCATCAACTCGGAGCGCAGCTGACGGCCGTGGCCTCGTTCCCCGCTGCCGGCCGCGGCGTCGGCCGCCGAGGTGAGCACGGAGTGGCGCAGGCGCAGGGTGTCGCGGCGGGCGAGGGCGTCGGTGAGGGTGCCGTCGGCGCCCATGTCGACGGTGGCGTTGGTCCGGTTGATGCGCCGGATCAGGGACTCCAGGTCGTCGAGGGTCTCGGTGACCTCGGCGAGCAGCACGGCCGGGTCTTCGGCGGGGGTCTCGCCCTCCTGGTGGCGGGCGTTTGCCACGATGCGGGCCCGCAGCTGTTCGACGCGGCGAGCCGCCTCGGCGCGATTCGCCAGTGCTTCGCCGAGCTTCATCGTGGTGTTCCATCCCTTGGCGCTGTTCGTCGTGTGGTACCGCTGCGCCGATCACCCTACTCCGGGCACACCGACCGTTCGTATGACCGGGGGAGGCTCTTCCGGTGAAGGGTGGGGTCTCGCGGGGCGGGCACGGGGTGGGCGGGGTAGGTCATCTTCGCGGCGACGACGCCGGGCACCTGGAGGAGACCAGCCATGTACGCAGCAGTCCGAAGGTACGAAGGCGTCACCGACCCGGCCGAGGCCGGACGCCTCGTCGACGAGGGGTTCGTGCCGATCATGCGCCAAGTCCCCGGATTCGTGGCCTACTACTGGGTCGATGCCGGCCAGGGGGTGATGGTGTCGACCAGCGTGTTCCAGGACCGTGCGGGCGCCGACGAATCGATCGAGAGGGCGGCGGACTTCGTACGGGAGCACCTCGCTTCGCTCCTCCCCAACCCGCCGCAGGTCACGGCGGGCGAGGTCGTCGCCTCCGCGTAGCGGCATCCGGAGGCGACCACTGGTCCCGCCGAGGGGCCAGGGAAGCCCCGGCCCCCCTGTTGCGGCGTCTACGAGGCCGGGCACCGGGCGGGCGCGGCCGTTCGGGGTGCGATCCGCATGCGGGTCCCGTCCCACAGCACGGTTTCCGCGGGCAGGATCAGCAGGCCGCCCTCGCTGTCGCCCCAGGCCGCCCCGACGCGCCGTACTTGGACGGCGGCGCCACCGGCACCGGCCATGTAGACCGTCGGGTCGACCTCCCAGCCGCGCTCGGCCAGCCACTCCTCGAGCTGTGTCATGGCCGATGCGGCCGCCCCGCGCGGCCACGTGTACGTGTTCTCGCCGTCCATGCCCGTTCCCCCCGTCGTGGTCGGCCATCCGGCCACGGGTGATGCTCTCAGGTGGCACTGACAACGGCCCCTCGATATGGCCGCCGTTCCCCGACCCGCCCGCCGAGCACCGCCAGGAGCGGGGGGGGGGGGGGGGGGGGGGGAAAAACAGAGGGGGGGGGGGGGGGGGGGGGGGGGGAAGGAGGGAAGACTCAGAGGGCCTTTTCCATTTCCCCCACAAAGACCCCCCCCTCACC
>NZ_JBVJFB010000005.1:0-119041 GCF_055588065.1 Streptomyces sp. NPDC046308 | reverse complement strand
CGCCCGATTCGTTCCGTCACCGGCGTGTCTTGAGTCCCCCGGGATTCAGACACGTTTTCCCCTTCCCCCCCCCCCCCCCCCCCCCTCCTCCCACCCCCCCCCCCCCCCCCCCCCCCCCCCCCCCAACACCCCCCCCCCCCCCCCCCCCCCCCCCCCCCGCTCCTGCGGGGTGGGCCGGCAGGTCACTCTCCCCGATGGAGTGGCTGCCGGTCCGGGTCAGCGGCGGTGGTTGTCGTGGTGTCCGCGGCGGCCCCAGCTCTCGGTGTCGATGACGCGTCCGCGGTCGTCGCGGAGGGTGGCGGTGTCGCGCTCGTCCCAGATCTGGTGGCGGCGGTCCTGGTAGACGTCGCGGTGGGTGTCGCGTCCGCTGCCGGTGTGGACCTTGACGCTGGAGTGGCCGTCCAGGCGGAGGTGGTCGAAGCGGTAGCGGTTGCCGTCCTGGTCGGTGAGGGTGAAGCCGCGCAGGTTGACGGCGCCCCGGCCGGTGTTCTTCACCTCGACCCATTCCCGGTTCAGCGCGCGGTTGTCGCGGGCGCGATCGTAGTCGCGGTCGCGGTCGCGGTCGCGGTCGTGGCTGCGGCTGTCGTGCCGGACGTCGCCGATGACGATCGAGGAGTGCCGGCCGTGGTGGCCGCGCCGGTCGTCGTCGTGGGCTGCGGCCGGGACGGCGGCCGCGCCGACCAGGGCGCCGGCGGCCAGGACCGCGGCGAGGAGACGGCGGGTGGCGGGGGAAGCAGACATGCAGATGGCTCCTTGAACAGTCAGCCCGGCCCGGCGTCGTGCGAGCCGGGCGGGCTCCGTGCGGTTCTCGACGTCCTGCCGAGGAGCCACACTCTGGCCCGGACCGTCGCCAACCGCCACAACTGGTGAGGTGTGTTGCTCAATACGGACATGTCCGTAACTCTCGGCTGTAAGGGGCAAGCGTCAAGGTCTGGTTGACGTCAGGGGGGCAGGGGCGGGTGTGGCCTCCGCGTTGTCGGAGCAAGGGGGTTTCGGCCACATAAGCAGTTCATTCACGCCATGCCGTGCGCTGTGCGCCGAACGGGTTCAAGCTCCTGTAACAGGGCTCCCGCCGTGTGAATCCCATGCGCTCCGGTCAAGGGGGGTGGCCTCCAGACCCTCGTGACCAGGCGGGATACTTGCCTGATGGACGTATCGAGGGCTTCCTGGGTCAACACGACACACGACTGGTCCGGCCTCGTCGACGCCGGCCATCTGGCACACATCCGGCGAAATCCCGCGGAGTTCGCGCCGGACGGACCCTGGCACCTCGTCCTCGAGGTGCTTGCCTACGCCGCCGACGAAGCGTCAGGCAAGGGCGGGGGAAGCTGCGTCGTCGTGCTCCATCCCGACGGTTCCCTGTCCGTCCAGGACGACGGACGGGGCACCGACACCCGCGTGGACGAGCACGGCCAGGTCGTGAAGAAGCCGGTCATGGCCACGAAGGATCTCCGGTTCTTCGACTTTCCACTGGCCGAGACGTTGCCCGACGGCCACCCTCGGCGCGGCATGTCGGTGGTCGCGGCGCTCAGCGAATGGCTCGCCCACACCAACCGCCGCCTCAACGGGGCCTGGACCCAGCGCTACGAACGGGGCGTGCCCGTCACCGGACTTGAGTCCGTCGATGCCGACGGCACGACCGGGACGCTGGTCCACTTCAGGCCGGACGCGTCATTGGGCTCGCTGACCGTGCCGCCGCCCGGCGACCTCGCGCGCCTGGCCACCCTCTGGCCGTGCCTGGAGGTTCGGATCGACGACCGGCGCGCCGGCTGACGGGCTCCGCCACCGGTACCGAACGACGGGTGCCCCGGCCCGGGCCCGGGCCGCGGACTACAGCTGGTAGCCGCCGGAGACCTCGATGTCCTGGGCCGTGATCCAGCGGCTCTCCTCGCCTATCAGGGTCGCGATCAGCGAGCCGACGTCGTCGGGCTCGCCGACCCGACCGAAGGCGGTCTTCGCGGCGATGGCCGGCACGACCTCGGGGAAGCGGGTGAACGCGTCGTCGGCGAGCCGGGTCCGGGTGGCGCCGGGCGAGACCGCGTTGACGCGGATGCCGCGCGGGCTGAACTCCTTCGCCATGTACCGGGTCAGCACGCTCAGGCCCCCCTTCATCGCCGCGTACGCCGCGTATCCGGGCTCCAGCCCGGAGGTCGCGGTCGCCGCGCTGCTGCTGACGTTGACGACGGATCCGCCGTCGGCCATCAGCGGGAGGAGCCGCTGGGTCAGGAAGTACGGGCCCTTGAGCAGGACGCGCGTCAACCGGTCGAAGTCCTCCTCGGCGGTGTCCTCGATCAGCGAGGTCTGCGCGATGCCGGCGTTGTTGACCAGGTGGTCGAAGGTGTCGCGGCTCCACGTCGTGCGGAGCGCCTCGGCCACGCAGTCGCGGAAGCCGTCGAAGCAGGCGCTGTCTCCGAGGTCCAGGTGCAGCGCGACGGCCGTACCGCCCGCCTTCTCGATGGCGGCCACGGCGTCCGTGGCGCCCTGCCGGTTGCGGCCGTAGGTGAGGATCACGCCGATCCCGCGTTCGGCGATCCGGACGGCGGCGCTCTGCCCGATACCGGAGCTGGCGCCCGTGACGATGGCGACCTGCATGATGGTCCTCCTGGGAGTCGGTTGGGATGCGGTACTTCCATTGGACGCCTCTGACCTGCTGCTTCAGTAGAACGATCGTCCGGGAGACTTGCCTGATCCTCCCGAGTGCGGGATCGGGCGCCCGGTGTTGTGCTGCACTGGGAGCATGGACCTGGAAGAGCTGCGGAGCCTGCTCGCCCGGCACGCGCGCCCGGACGCGACCACGGCCGTCGACGGGGTGCTGGTGTCGAAGGTCGACCGGTCGGACGCACCGGAGCCGGCGACCACCGGCACCGTGCTCGCGGTCATCGCGCAGGGCACCAAGCGGCTGGCCCTCGGGGACCGCGTCCTGGAGTACGGCGCCGGGCAGTACCTCGTGGCCTCCGTCGACCTGCCGGTCACCGGCCAGTTCCTACGCGTCGGCCCGGACCGCCCGGCCCTGGGCTTCGGCCTGGTGCTGGAGCCCTCCGACATCGCCGAACTGCTGCTGCTCGCGGGCCCCGGGGACGTCCCACGGGCCGGCGGCGCCGTGCCGGCCCTCGCCGTCTGCGACGCGCCCGCCGAACTGCTCGACGCGGTGGTGCGCCTGCTGCGGCTCCTCGACAGGCCCCGCGACCGCGCCGCGCTCGCGCCCCTGGTCAAGCGCGAGATCCTGTGGCGGGTGATGACCGGGGAACAGGGCGGCACCGTACGCCAGCTCGGTCTCGCCGACAGCGGCCTGAGCCATGTGGCGCGGGCGGTCGCGTGGATCCGCAGCCACTACGCCGAGCCGTTCCGGGTCGAGGACCTGGCACGGCTGTCCGGCATGAGCCAGTCCGCCTTCTACCGGAACTTCCAGGCCGTGACCGCGATGAGCCCGCTGCGGTTCCAGAAGCAGATCCGGCTCCAGGAAGCGCGGCTGCTGCTGGCCACCGGCCGGGGCGACGTCACCGGGGTCGCCCACCGTGTCGGCTACGACAGCCCGTCGCAGTTCAGCCGTGAGTACCGGCGGCAGTTCGGTGCCCCGCCGAGCAAGGACGCCGCCCGCGTGCGGCTGGACCAGCACCGGTAGGCGCGTTGCCCCGTCGAGAGGATCGTCGTGGCGATGCCGCCGCGCATTCCGAGCCGCGGTGTCGAGTGCGGGCTCAGGCGGACGGCGTGGCCGATGACCATGCGCCGAACCACTGCTCGGCGCCGTACTCCTCGAACCGCTCCACCTCGGTGAACCCCAGCTTCCGCGCGACGCGCATCGCGCGGGCGTTGGCGGCCTGGGTGGTGAGCACCACCGGCTCGCCGGGCCGCGCGCCGGCGAACCAGTCGAGTGCGGCCGCGCACGCCTCGGCGGCGTACCCGCGTCCCCATGCCCGCGGCAGGAACATGTAGCCGAGCTCGGCCTCCCCGCCTTCCGGGCGGAGGTGACCTGGCCGCGCCGCCTCGCGCGGATCGAGCGTGGTCATGCCGATCATCGCACCGTCGAGCTCGATCACGAAGAGGCCGGGACGCCGCCCCGGCACCTCGGGCATCGCGCGCTCGAGCTCGTCACGCGGCCGGGAGCCGCCGACGTAGGTGCCCACCTCCGGCGAGGCGAACAGCTCGACGAACGCCGCACGGTCCCGTGCCTCGGATTCGCGCAGCACGAGCCGCTCGGTCCTGATCGGGGCAGGTGGCCAGACGGCAGGGTGCGCTGAAACCTCATCCGGCATGGAACGGCTCCTGGTTGCTCGGGGCCACACGCCCGACCTCGTAGGGGCCATGGACCGTGGATGCGTCAGGCAACGGCTTCTGACGTCGCCACACATGGAGACGCGCTCCGCCGAGGTGCCGGTTGCGAGGGCCGACGGCGAGTGCACCCCTGCCCTTCTGTTACCGGGCCATGACACTCCACCACTTTTGAACGCGCTCAACAGTCGCTAGGTTCTTGAACATGATCAAAACTGGGTACGGCGCATGGGTGAGCGAGTTCCGGGCCGAGCGGGAGCGCCGGGCGGCGCTGGGTGACCCCGACTGGGGGAAGGGCGCGCGGCTGCCGGCCGAAATCGTCCGCAGCATCCAGAAGTTCCAGGTCGGCGAGGACGGTGACGGCTCCGCACTCTCCGGCAAGGCCGATCGCGCGGGTGACCCGGTCTACTCCGAGGCGGTCCGGCTCTTCATCGCCGAGGAGCAGAACCACGCGCGGATGCTGAAGCTCCTGCTGTCGGCCGGCGGGGCGGGCACCCTCGACGGGCACTGGAGCGACGCGACCTTCGTGCGGGTGCGGCGGCTGCTCGGACTGCGGGTGGAGCTACTGGTGTTGATGATCGCCGAGGTGGTGGCGCTCGGGTACTACCGGGCCCTGCGTGACGGTGTCGCGGACCCGCTGGCCTCCGAGGTCGCGGGCCGGATCCTGGCGGACGAGGAGCGGCACGTTCCGTTCCACTGCCTGCGCCTGAGGGAGGGCCCCGCCGGGCTGCCCCGGCCTGCCCGCCGGGCGGTGACGTGCGGATGGCGCGGACTGCTGGCCGTCGCCGCCGTACTGGTCGCGGTCGATCACGGCCCCGCCCTGCGGACTCTGGGGGTGGGGCGCGGTGCCTTCGTCGCACATACCCTGCGCTCCTCCGCGTGGATGGCACGCGCGATGTCGGGCGGCCCCATTCCCGAGCCGGCGCGGGCGGGCGCCGACGCCGGCTGAGCCGAGGGCGCCCCGGGCGAGGCGCAGACCGCCGATGCGACCGTCGTGCGCGCAGGGAGTCCGCTCGTCGTCATCAGCAGCGTCCTCTCCCTGACCCGCGAAGAGGCCGGCACCGTCGCGGCGTTCATGCCGGTCGTCGTGGACCAGGTCACGTCGGACCACCCCGAGCCGGTCGACGCGGCTCGTAAGCACTCCGACTCGTGCGCATCGGTTTACCCGACTCGATCTGGAGGCATCTCTAAGTTTAGAAGAGTCTCCGAGTTCGGTAGGGAGGGGAGTGCCCGTGCGGACGGAGCGCGTGCAGACATCCGGGGGAGGGCTGCGCGAGCGGCACAAGGCCCGGAGGCGGGACCGGATCCTCGAAGCGACGCGCGAACTGCTGCGCGAGGGACCGGAATCGGTGCTCAGCACCGAGCGGATCGCCGAGCGGGCGGAGGTCTCCCCGGCCACCGTCTACAACCTGATCGGACCGCGGGAGAAGATCTGGGAAGCCCTCGCCGGCGGGTTCATGGACGCACTCGAGGACCGGCTCGCGGCGCTGGGATCCGGTGACCCCCAGGACGTCGTCAGATCGACCGTCCAACTCTTCGTCGGCGACCCGATCGTGTCCCGTCGCATGGTGCGCGGCTGGGAGGAAAGCGGCCTCGTACTCGACCGGGGTCCGCTCGTCCCGCTCCGCCGGGCGCTGGCGGACACACGGGCACGGGGTCTGCTGCGCGCCGACGTCGACACCGACGCGTTGGCCGCCATGGTCAGTACCTCGTGTGTGGGTGCGCTGCACCAGTGGGTCGCCGCCCTGATCGACGACGACGAGTTCCTCGCGAACGCCCTGTTCGCGCTGGACGTCGCGCTCGCCGCGGCGGCCGCGGATCCCCACCGCGACCAACTGCTGGCGCCGCTGCGGACGGGGGACGCGGTATGACGGCCGGCGCACCGCCACGACACCGGGACTTCGTGGGACACGGCGGGATCCGGCTCACGGCGAACGTGTGGGGCGAGGAGTCCGCTCCCCCTCTCGTCCTCCTGCACGGCGGCGGCCAGACCCGGCACGCCTGGGACCGGACCGGTCCCAGGCTGGCCGCGCTGGGGTGGTGGGTCATCGCCCCTGATCTGCGGGGACACGGCACCAGCGCCTGGTCAGCCGACGGAGACTACGCCCTCGACCTGTTCGCCGCGGACGTCCGGGCGATCGTCGCCCGGCTCGGCGGCCGGCCGGTGCTCATCGGCGCCTCACTCGGAGGCCTGGCCTCGCTGCTCGCCGCCGGAGAGGCACCGCGGGCGGCGATCCGCGCCCTGGTGCTCGTCGACGTAGCCCATCGACCCGATCCCCGCGGTTTCCGCCGGATCGTCGCGTTCATGCGAGGCCACCCGGAAGGTTTCGCCGACGTGGGGGAGGCGGCCGCGGCGGTCTCCGCCCACCTGCCCCACCGCCCGAGGCCGGCCGACCCCGAGGGGATACGGACCAACCTGCGGCGCCACGGCGACCGCTGGGTGTGGCACTGGGACCCCCGGATGCCGGACAGCTTCGAGGGCCGGATGGACCCGCCGGGCATGGCGGAGCGTCTCCTGGACGCCGGCCGCCACGCCGACGTGCCGATCCTGCTCGTCCGCGGCGGGATCAGCGACGTGGTGCGCGAGGACGTGGCCGAGCAGTTCTGCGACGGCGTTCCCCGCGCGCGCCGCATCGACGTCCTCGGCGCCGGGCACATGGTGGCCGGCGATCGGAACGACCACTTCCTCGACGCGATCGTCCCGTTTCTGGAGAGGGTGGAATGAGAACGCCCCTCGCACGCCGCGCCCGGAGTGCGAGGCAGGCGGTTCACTCACCGGGGTGCGCCCGCTCCCAGTCCGTCCTCAGCTGTGCGGGGAGGCGGCCGCGCAGCGGAACGTCGTACCCATGGGCGCGCCCCCAGGCCCGAATGGCGTCCGTGTCACGGGTGCCAGTGTTCCGCGAGGTGAGGGTGACGACACGGATCGGCTGTTCGCCGGGGCGGAGCGCGGGCGAGGACGTGAAGCAACCGCCCTGGTCCGTGAGCAGGTCGGGAAACAGAGGCACGCGCGTCCGCCCGTCCAGTACGGCGGCGAGGAACTGCACGAGGCCCCCCTCGAAGGCGAACCACGACGGCCCACGCGGCTCGTTCACGGCGATGTGCCACCGGTCGGGGTCGTCCTGCGGCTCGGTGACCCAGAACACGTACTCCCCGTTGTCCGTCACTCCGATGGCGAACAGGTGACGCGGATCGTACGGCACGGGCCACCCGTTCGCCCGGTCGACCGCCAACTGCTGCCCCACGACGGCCGCCATGGGCCCCGTCAGCGATATCCAGTCGGTGGAGCCGAGTGGGTGGCGCACCCCGATGAAGTCTCCGAAATCGCCCGGCCCGTACAGGTCGCAGAGCCGCTTGTAGTCGTCCGGCAGCCGGAAGCCGAGCGCGGACTCCACCCCGTCCCACTCCGTAACAGGTGGCGGATCGGCGGGGGGCGGGCAGAGGCGGACGAGGTCGTCTACGGCGGTCACGCAACGGACGGTACGGGAACCCGCGGCCGGTGCCCGCGGCCGGGATCAACAGGGCCGGCCAGGGGGTCAGTGGCCCACTGGCCCCCTGGGTCAGTGGTGTTCCGACTCGGCGTAGAGCCTGCCGGCCAGGGGGCCGAGGACAGTGCCGTAGCTGTGGGAGTCGGCGCTGCTGACGTTCACGGCGACGACCGTGCCCATGCCCGCCGGGTCGAGGTCCACGATGTACGGGCCGCCACTCGAACCGACGCCCATGAGACAGGGGATCCGGAAGAGCCCCGGCTCGCGCCACGGCCGGGTGCCGGGGCCCTCGCAATGCAGCACCCGACTCGTGTAGGGGTACCCGAACTGGTGCGTGGGGTTTCCCGGTTTCGCGCCGAAGGCGATCCTCTGGGCTCCGACCACCGCCGAGACGGCCCGTCCGTCCGCGGCCGGGTTCATCTCCAGCATCGCGACGTCGTTGCCGTCGGTCTGCCAGTCCTCCGCCATGTGCACCCGGCGTACGGTGAACCCGCCGTAGGGGCTCTGCCCGTCCCGGTAGCCGGGGACGAAGTACAGGTTCTCGTCCCATGTCGCCGTCCGCGAGGATCCGTCGGAGAGGCTCGTGCGTACGCAGTGGGCCGCGGTCACGACGGTGTTCGTGCCGACGACCGTCGCGGTGCAGGCGGCGTCCCGCCCGCTCGTGGCATAGATGCGGCCGACGGTCAGGGCGATGGCACCCCCCTTGTCCCACTCCGGCTGCACGAAGTCCTCGGACCGCTCGGTCTTCGTCATCCGGGCGATCCCGTGGCCCACCCAGTACCGCTCGACCTGTTGCTGCTCGGCCGTACTGAGCGCCGCGTCGTGGGCCAGGACCTGCTGCTCCGCGGCCCCGGCCGTCCTCGCCGTGAGAGAGTACGGTCCGCATCCGGCGACCGAGACGAGCAGCGCCCCCGCCGCCGCCCAACCCCGAACTCGTCTGAATGTCATGTGCTGCGCCCCCCAAGATCAGCTCAGGCTACTTCAAGGCCCGGCCCGACCGAGACGGGGCTCACTCGTCGTTGATCCGGAAGGTGACCACGTCGACTTCGTCGGTTGCCGCCAGATCCGGGTAGTGGCCCTTGAGGCCTTCCCGGAGTTCGGTCGCGGTCGTCAGCCCCTCGGCTCGGGCGTCCTGGTCGGTGAGGTCGCTGACCAGGCAGCGACGGATGCCGGTCACCTCGGCCGGCAGGACGACTTCGGGGTCGCTTTCGAACACCAGCCGTGCCGGCCCGAGCCGGGCCGGGTCCCGGAAGCGGGTCGTCCTCGTCTTGGCGCCGGAGCGGACGTCTTCGAGGTAGCGGGGGTTGAACCGGATGATCGGGGGACCGGCCGTCTCGGGGTCTTGGTAGAGCGACGGGTCGAGACCGCTCATGCCGTCCGGGGTCCATCGCTGCGTCAGCGGCAGCAGGTCGGCGGCGAGAACGGACCGGGGCCCCGCGGGCGTCGGCACGATGACGCGCATGGTGGGGTAGTAGTCCACGAAGACCTGCCGATCGCGGCCGCACGGCCCGACGACCCCCCGCCCGTGGTTCCCCACGGCAACGATGCAGCGCATCTGGCGGGCGCCCTGGGCTCGTGCGGATCCCAGAGCCACGAGTTCGGCGCAGGGTCCGCCGGTGAAGTGGTAGAGGTTGACGCCGGCGAACATCCGGTAGTCGGCGGCCATGACCGCGGCGCCCATCGTGTGGATCCCGTCTTCGTCGGGCCCGGCGTCCGTATGTGCGTCTATGGTGCGGCGTGCCAGCTCCACGAGCTCACGCTCGTCCCTGTCGAGAGCTCGTGCCGATGGCGGTACGTACACGTTTTCAGCCTTCCCCTTCGTCAGCAGTCGCCAAGATCATTCCAGGCCGGGCAAATGGGCTCCACGGGATTTCGGATTGCCGTGACCGGGTCTGACCAGGTCTGACCGGGCCCCTCTGGTGGCCCCGTGGGCAGGGAGGGAAGAGGGGCACGAAGGACACGGGCGGTGTTCTGCCCGTGGCAGAACACCGCCCGGACGGGGCTCGACGATCACTACGGTCCAGTCTCATGACCACGATCACCACGCGTACGGTCGCGTACCCGGCGGACGGTTTGACGATGACCGGGCACCTCGCCCTCCCGGCCGGTGGCGACCGCCGGCCCGCGGTGCTGCTCGGACCGGAGGGCATGGGGCTCAGCGACGTCGAGCGCCGCCGGGCCGACGCTCTCGCCGAGCTGGGATACGTAGCGCTGGCCTTCGACCTCCACGGCGGGCGCTACTTGGGCGACCCCGAGGAGATGCTGGCCCGTTGCCTGCCGCTGCTCGCCGACCCCGACCGGATGCGGGGCATCGGCCGTGCGGCGCTCGACGTGCTGCGCACCGAACCGCGGGCCGACCCCGACCGGATCGCCGTCGTCGGCTACGGCACCGGGGGCGCCGTCGGGCTGGAACTCGGGCGCGACGGCGTCAACCTGCGCGCGATCGGGACGGTCAACGCAACCACCACGGGCCGGCCGGGGGAGGCGGCGCGCATTCGCTGCCCGGTGTGGGCCGGGGTCGGGTCGGAAGACCCGATCATGCCGCCCGCGCAACGGGACGCGTTCACCGCCGAGATGCAGGCCGCTGGCGTCGACTGGCGCCTCACGGTCTACGGCGGCGCCCTGCACGCCTTCCACCACCCGCCGGTCGACCACCCCACGGTCCCCGGCGTCGGCCACCACCCACAGCACGCCCAACGAGCCTGGCGCGACGTCCTCGACCTGCTCGCCGAGTGCCTGCCCGTGACGGAGGCTCCGGGGGCATGACCCCGGACAGCGCCGAGGCGAGGGTCCGGCTCGGCTTCCTCGCGCCACCTCGAACCGGTGCGTCAGCGGCGGTCGGTCCGGTTACGTCTCCGGGGTGCCGGAGTCGGCGTCGGCGTCGGTGCCGGCCGGGAGCGGCGGTTGTGGGTGCGGATGCAGGCCGGGGCCGTGGGGTGGGCCGGCCAGCGGGGTGGGGGAGAGGTCGGTCGGTTCCTCGCCCGCCTCCAGGAGCGTGTCGGCGGCGCCGACGATGCGGGGGTCGGGGTGGCCCACCGCCTCATCGTCCTTGCGGTCGTAGTCGATGCGCGACAAGAGGCTGCGCATCGCCTCGAGCCGGCCTCGCCGCTTGTCGTTGCTCTTGACCACCGTCCACGGCGCGTGCTCGGTGTCGGTCGCGCGGAGCATCGCGACCTTCGCGGCGGTGTACGCGTCCCACAGGTCCAAGGAGGCGAGGTCCGTGGGTGACAGCTTCCACTGCCGCACCGGATCGACCTGGCGGATCGCGAAGCGGGTGCGCTGCTCGGCGCGGGACACCGAGAACCAGAACTTCACCAGCAGGATCCCGTCCTCCACGAGCATGGCCTCGAAGGTCGGGCACTGGCGCAGGAACAGCTCGTACTGCTCCTCGGTGCAGAATCCCATGACCTTCTCGACGCCGGCACGGTTGTACCAGGAACGGTCGAAGAAGACGATCTCACCGGCCGCCGGCAGATGGGCGACGTAGCGCTGGAAGTACCACTGGCCCTCCTCCCGCTCCGTCGGCTTGTCCAGAGCGACGATCCGCGCCCCACGGGGGTTGAGCCGCTCGGTGAACCGCTGGATCGTGCCGCCCTTGCCCGCCGCGTCCCGGCCCTCGCAGATCACCACCAGCCGGGCCCGGGTGTCCTTCACCCAGTGCTGCAGCTTCAGGAGCTCGATCTGCAGGATCCGCTTGGTGCGCTCGTACTCTCCCCGTCTGATCTTGCGGTCGTACGGGTAGTTCTCCTGCCACGTGCGGATCGGAGCGCCGGTCGAGTCCAGCAGTACGGGCTGCTCCGGACGGCGGTCATCCACACTCAGCCCCGTCAGCAGGTCTTCCTCGACCTCCGACCGCTGGAACTCGTGCTGTGTCATGCCAGGCCCCTACCCACGCGATACGCCGTGATGTCCGTGTCCCCAAAAACGTATTCACTGAGGTATTCATGGCTGCATACTCGGACGTGTGGCAGACAACGACGTGGAGATCGACTCGGTAGTCGGGTGCCATCCGTCCGCGACCGGACACCGGGCGGCCTGATCTTGCAGCTGCACATCGACATCCGCTGGCTGCTGGACCGGCAGGAGGAGCTGCTCGGCAAGGAGCTCGGCGTCTGCGACTACTCCGCTCTGGTGGCCGCGGTCGCCCGGCACCGCGTGAACACTCCGGCGCTGGCGGCCGACGAGCCGGACGCGTACTGGCGGTCGGCGGCGCTGCTGGAACAGATCGTGCTGCTGCGCCCGCTGCCGGCCCGGAACGAGTACTTCGGCTACGGCGTGGCGGTGGCCTACATCCGGGCCTCGGGCCAGGACGTGGACACCGCCTTCGAACCCTGGCGCGACCTGATCACCGACATCCGCACGTTGCGCCTGAGCGTGTACGACGTAGCCGACCGACTGCGCTCCATGCGCCGCCCGAGGCCCTGATCAGCCCGTGAGGGAGGACGCGACGGACTTGGCGTGGTTCGCCGTACGGGACACCGCCGCTTCGACGGGGCGGCGGACGGCACGGACCGGGTGCCGGTGGTCGAGTGCGTGCCGGGAGCGGTAGGCGAGCGAGGGCTTGCCATGGGTGTCCGCGGCGGCGATGAGGAGTCCTCCCAGGGCGGACAGGTCGGTCAGGAAGTGAACGCGCTGCCGCGCGCGCTCCTCCGGATCCTCCACTGTCCAGAAAGCGTGAGCGGCGAGGGAGGTCGGCACCAGCGTGGCCGCGAGCGTGAGCGCGGCCAGGCGCGGGGCACGTCCCGTCGCGAGCAGCAGTCCCGCCCCGGCCTGGATCGCGCCGGTGGCACGGAGGAGTCGCAGCGGATCCCCGGCGAGAGCGGGCACGCGCTTCCCGACCGCCCGGGCGACGGGCTCGAGGAGGGGTCGGGTGACTTCCGTTACGGCCTCTGGGCGGCGCAGGGTGCGCAGTCCGCCGGTGACGAAGGGGGCGGCGAGCAGGGGGCGGGCGAGTTTACGTACGACAGCCATGTCCCGCTGCTGCCCCGTCCCGGCGAGTCCATCCGTCCATCCGGTCCATCCGGTCCATCCGGTCCATCCGGTCCGTGAACTGAAGGGTTCTCAGAACTCGCCTTCGAGCCCCGTGACCGCCGGAGGCCCCAGGGGCGCGTCCTTCTCCGAGAACCCCAGCTCCTCCAGGGCGCCGGCCAGCAGGCGTACGGCTTCGTCCTCGGCCGTGGCGCGGTCCGGGGCCTCGACTTCGAGCCTGGCGGAGAAGGTTCCGCCCTCGTGGACCGTGAGCAGTTCCACGTCCTCGGCCTCGCTCAAGTCGGTGTGGTGCGAAGCCAGCCTCCTCGCCAGCTTGGAGCGGGCTGCGTCGTCGACGTCCTTCAGGAACGTGCCGGGCACGGTGATGACGTAGGTGGTCACTGCTGCCTCCTGTGGGCGGGCAAAGGGCTGCGTTGCCGATGCCCCAGTCTCGCGCCTCGAACCTCCCCGAGCCCGGCACATCGGCCTGCCGGGTGTCGCCGCGCGCCCCCGCACCGGGACGGGGCGGCCGGCAAGCGGTGGCGCCCGTACTGAATAGAGCGGCCGGTAGCGGCCAGGAGGGGAGAGTGAGGATTCGGACGAATTGGATGGAGGAACGACGATGAACTGGCGCCACGAGGCCGCCTGCAAGTGGGAAGACCCCGATCTCTTCTTCCCGGTGGGCTCCAGCGGCCCGGCCCTCGTCCAGATCGAGGAGGCCAAAGCGGTGTGCCGCCGATGCCCGGTGCAGGAGCAGTGCCTCGAGTGGGCCCTCGAAGGAGGGCAGGACTTCGGTGTGTGCGGCGGCATGAGCGAGGAGGAACGCCGGGCAGCCAAGCGGCGCGCGGCCCGGGCCGCCCGCGGCCGATCGGCGGGCTGACCCGCGTCCGGCAGGCGGCCCGCTCGCCCGGACCGGCGTACCGGCGGTGCGTTGCCCAGGTACAGCAGCTGCGGGTGTGCCCGGTACCGGGCGATCTGCGCGTCGTGCCTGTGCCCGTGCCTGCGTGCCCGTGCCCGTGCCTGCGCCGGCCCGGCGAGGCCTCCGTAGGCCACCGCGGTCGCCGACGCGGCCATCGCCCCCGCCCGCACCCGCCGCGGCCACGGCGTAGGGCACCCCCGTCAGGGCGAGCCCCGCGTACTGGCGCTCCCCAGGGGAACGTCCCGGTCATAGGAGGCCAGGTCCGCCAGGACGCCGAGCGTCGGCACCCCGGCCCTCCCTCCGGGCGTTAGCGTGATCGCATGGAACAGCGCATCACCCTGGTCACCCTGGGAGTCTCCGATCTCGCACGTGCCAAGGGCTTCTACGAGGCCTTGGGCTGGCGGGGACAGGAGGTCGAGGAGACGGTCTTCTTCCAGGCCGGCGGACTCGGGCTGGTGCTGTGGGACCGGCACAAGCTGGCCCGCGACTGCGGCGTGGAGCCCGGACCCGCCGGCGGAGTCGGCGGGATCGTCCTGGCACACAACGTCCGCTCCGAGACCGATGTGGACGAGCTGCTCGCCGCGGTACGAGGGGCAGGCGGCAGCGTCACCAAGCCGGCGGCCGTCAACGCGATCGGCTTCTACTCCGGCGCTTTCACGGACCCAGACGGCCACTCCTGGGAAGTCGCCTACAACCCGGGCTTCCCCCTCGCGCCAGACGGCTCGCTCACCCTGCCCGACTTCGGCGGTTCGTGAGCGTACCGTCAGGCCCCGGCCCCACGGGCGATGCGGTACAGCACGTTCCGACGCAAGGGCCCTTCGGGCACGGTGGGGTCGTCGAAGTCGTCGGCCGGATCCCGCGTCATTCCGATGCGCCGCATCACCGCCTGTGAGCGGTGGTTGGTCGCCGTCGTCACGGCAAGGATCTCGGGGAGTCCAAGGGTGTCGAACCCGTGGGCGAGCACCGCCCGCGCGGCCTCGGAGGCGTAGCCCCGGCCCCAGGCCGAGCGGGCGAGCCGCCAGCCGATCTCCACACCGGTGAACGGCATGCCGTCGTCGACCTGATCCAGGCCCGCGAAGCCGATGAACTCACCCGTGGCCCGTACCTCGACCGACAACCACCCGTAGCCCCGCCGGTCGAAATCGGCCTGGAACCGTGCCACGGAGGCGTCGCTCCGTTCGCGGGTCAGCAGGTCGCCCAAGTGCTCCCGGACCTCGGGATCGGCGTTCATCGCCGCCCACGGTGCAAGGTCGGAGTCACGCCATCGACGGACGGTGAGGCGGTCGGTACGCAGTTCGGTCATGCCGCCCAGCCAACGCGAAGACCGGGCCGCAAGGCAATTCCATTTCCGGGTGTCCTCGCACGCGGCCACCGTCCCGCGGACGCGCGGCGACCTCCCGTGGGGAGCCGGGAGGGCGACGGGCCCGGGGTGATCCGGAGCCACACCATAAGCGCCGGGCCCGACAGGCCGATAGGCATATGACACGAGAGATTCCGGATCCGGTGGGCGGCGACGCCACCAGAGCGGTCGTCCGCGGTGGCCCCCCGTCAAAGAGGCACGCGCCGGTCGGGGGACCCCAGCCGACTGCTCCCGCGGGGTGGTCGGGCGCTGGTCAGATCGTGACCGGGCCGCGGGCCGTGGCGAACTCGACCGAGACGAGGCCCGGTTCCTCGTCCTCGACCCAGCTGACGTCGATCTGGTCGAGGGGGTGGTCGGCCGGTTCGCCGAGGAATTCGGCGATGGAGGCCGCGTCGCCGGCGATGGAGACCCCGTGGATGGTGGTGGAGGTGCGCGGGTCGGCGCTCGGGCGCTGCTCGCTGGGGACCAGCCACTGGAGGAAGTAGGGCAGTTGTGGGTCGTCCAGCAGCTCCAGCAGACCGATCTGCTTCCACCGCAGGTCGAACCCGTCGGGGCGGACACGGTGGCCCTCGGCCGAGGTGCGGCCGAGGCGGGCCTCGACCGGGGCGATGTCGTCGACGGAGACCACCCAACCGAGCCAGCCGCCGCCCTCGGCTGCGCGGCGCGCGACCGCCTGGCCGAAGGGTGCGCGGTCGGCGGCGGGGTGGTCGAGCGTGGTGACGACCTCGACGTAGGTGCCGCCGCTCAGCGGGAGGATGAAATTGCGGGTGCCGAATCGCGGGTGTACGCCCCCGTCGACGAACCCGCCGCCGAGGGCCGATCCGATCCACTGGACGGTGGAGACGAAGCTGTCGCGGGCCACCGCATAGGACACGTGATCAAGTCGCACTGAGCCATCATCACCCGACAACCCGCACACATCCCTACAACACGCCCGCCGCCCCGGCCGTGTCTGCGGTGGATTCAGCCGTGGAACGGATCGATCATCCCGGCATGCAGCACCATGCGGACCGCACTTCCGAGAGGCAGGCTCCAGATGGTGCCGTACGGGCCCTTGGCCGCGGCCGATCGCTGGGGGGTGCGGCTGTCACCCGTTCGGGTGCGGCGGATTCCGGCGGAGCGGGAAGCGGTCCGCGCGGGCGAGGGCGCGGGGCGTGCGGCGACGGCCGACGCCCGGCCGCAGGCCGCCGAGGCCCGGCACCTGCGGACCGCCCCTGACTGCCTCGGCGTGCCGGCGGCGCCGGCCGCCGTTCCCGCCAGGGGGGCCGGGTGGGCGATCATGTGTGGCGTGGGGTTCGGCTCGGGCGCGGAAGGTACGGCAATGGAGGCTGCGCGGGAGGCGGAGTTCGTGACGGTCGCGGGGCTGGTCGCGGCGGTGGCTCAGGGGCAGAGCGGCGCGCTGTGGCGGCTGGAAGGCGTCGACCGGCAGTTGGACGCGAACCTGGTGCGCCACCTGCCCGGGACCGGCGGGGCGCCGCACACCGAGGACGAGGTCGACGTGATGCTGGTCGTCCTCGGCGGCGGTGGAACGCTCACCCTCGACGGTGCCCAGTCCCAGCTGGCCCCCGGATTCCTCGGCGTGCTGCCGCGCGGCACGTCCCGGTCGCTGCTGGCCGGCTCCGAAGGACTGCTCGTCCTGACCGTGCACCGCAGGCGCCGCGGCATGCGCATCGGACGGACCACCCCCGCCGCCGCGCCCCGACCGTGCGAGGTGCACCTGGTGTGCGGCCGGTGCCACCGGCACGCGATCGAGGCGGACGCCCGCTACTGCAGCGCCTGCGGCACGGCCCTGCAGCCCGAGAACCCGACGAGGCAGATCGGAGAAGGCAGCGGAGGGCGAGCGCGAGACCGGTAAGTGCGGCCAGGGCCACAGCCGGAGGGACCCGAGCGGGGCGATGGATTCCGCCGGCACCCCAACTGCCCCTGCACGGGCTGGGAACACACCCGCGCCGGTACACCCGTAGATGATCCGCCGTCCCCGGCGCCAGACCGGATCCGTATCAACGTCCCGCACCGCCAACACGCTTGATGCACACAGGGCGTCGGTGGCGTGACCTGCTCTAAACATCACTCAACGTGTTTATCGCAGTCGGTATTGGAAACGCTGAGTAGCTACAGAGATAAGGGTCAACGCGAAAGGCGGGAATCATGTCCGTGAGCATCGGAATCATCCTCGTTGTGGTGACGGCGGTCATCGCTGCGATCGCGCTCGCCCCGGCGGTGGCACCCGCGGAACCCGACCAGGCCGCGAAGCGGTCCGGGGGCGGGGACGCGCGTAGGGCCGACCGGAGCCGGCGTGCTCGTCGCCGGCTGCACCACATCCCGCCGCAGCAGACGGGCGACCGCAGGCGAAGCTTCGGCTGACCGGCGGTCGGCGCCCGGCCCGGCCCGGCGCCCGGCCCCGCCCGGCTGCAGGGACGAGGCAGGCCGGCCGGTGGGCCCGCGGTCATCGCGGGCCCACCGGGCCGGGGTTACCCCATCGGGCCGAAGACCGGGGGCGCCAGGGGCGTCAGTGAGGCGGTCCGGGACGGCTGTTGTGTCGTCGCGGCGGCCGCCCGCAGGAGGCGTCTCACGGCCGGGGAGCGGGTGGCGAGCCTGAGGCGACGCCCGTGCCGGGGCCACCAGTCGAGGACGGCGAGGAGGCCGGAGTCGGCGAAGGTGACGTCGGAGGTGTCCAGCACGAGGCCGGTGTAGCCGTCGTCGGCCGCCGAGGCCAGGAGCGCCCGCAGCGGGGCGGCACTGAAGTGGTCGATCTCCCCGCTGAGGCGGACGATCAGGGTGGCGCCGAGGGTGGTGCAGGAGCGGATGTCTATGACGCCGGGCGCGGTGTCAGCGCCCGAGTCGTGCACGGTGGGAGGGGCCAGGGGCGCGAGAGTGGCGGCCAGTATCGGGGCGGTGCTTGAGGTACTCACATCCCCATCAACGCGTCCCACCCGGTGTCGGGAAACGAGCCACGCGGTCCTTTCACCCCATGTGACCAGCGTCGATCCCCGACAGGAGGAAAGTTTCACCCGGATGAGGCGTCAGGCGCCCGCCGTGCCGCGCTCGCCGCGCCGGCCGGGCGTCCCCATGAGGCATCCCGCACGGGCGTGCCGGTCGGGCGCCCCGGGCAGACACCCCGCTCGGGTGCCGGTCAGGTGTCGGCGGTTCCGGTCAGTCTCCGGGGAGGACGTGACCGTCCTCGTCGAGGGGGAGGTGGATGCGTACGGGGTCCTGGCTGTTGGTGTCGGACGGGCGAGGGCCCTCCGGGCCGTCGGGGCCCCAGCGCAGCAGGCGGCGGGTGCGGGCGATCCGGTACACGGTGTCCTGGAACTCCAGCTGGTTGACGCGCCCGGCCCGCAGGGTGTCGGCGGCCTCGGCGTACGCCGCCAGCTCCGCGGGCCGGGAGGCGGCCGACGCCCCGCCCGGCGCCGTCCAGGTGCGGGCATCGGCCTGCGGGCCGGCGTCGCCGGGGATGTGGCCGTGCATGCGCGGCCACATCCATGTCAGCGCGAAGTCCAGTGACTTGCGGGCCTCGTGCGCGCTCGCGTGGGGGCCGCTGACCGGCCTCCAGCCGCGGGCGGCGCTCTGTTCCACGACGGTGAACGTCGGGGGCAGCAGCAGTACGTCCGGGTGGGTGTCCAGGGCCCGCTGCGCGTCGGCGCGCACGTCTTCGGGGAACCGTTCGCCGGTGTAGCACAGGCCTCGAAGCGCCAGCCGCTCCACGGCCTGGGTGGGGGTGATCGGTGCGTCCGGGTCCAGGAGCAGGTCGTCGTCGACCCCCGGTCCCTTGACGGAGCGGTCCCAATGGGGGGAGAGGGGATCGGGATCGGTGGGACGGGGCTGTTCGATGCCGTCCGGGCCCGCGCCCGCGTACTCCTCGGCGCGTACGACCCGGTACCGGGTCCCCGCCACTTCGAGTTCGTCGACGCGCTCGCTCTCCAGCCGGGCGACCGCCGCCAGCAGTGCGCGCCGTTCCGCCCTGTCGCGGGCATCGTCCTTCGCGCGGAACCACAGCAGCGAGTTCAGCCCGTCGCGCGCCTGCTGCGGGCAGCCGTCCGTCACCGCGAGCACCACCCGCCACCGCGGCCCGTCCCCGGCGCCCTGCGCCGCCACCCCGAACAACGGGCCGCGTACCACCACGCCGGCGGTCCGCGCCACGGCGTCGACCGCGTCGGCCTCCACCGCGGCCTCCACCGGCTCCACGGGCACTCGTACCACCATCGGTCGGGACCCGCCCGGCCCCACATCCCCACGGTCCATGCGCCCATCCTGCCGATCGTGGTACGGCACCGTCCCTGATTCGCCGATTCCCGTCCGGGCGGGGGCGGGATCGACTATGCGGTGGACCCCAGCTCGTACGTGAAGGAGTAGGCGACGGAGGTTTCGCCGTGGCGGTACGTGAATCCTCCCGAGCCCGTCAGGCCGGCGAGGTCCCCGGTGGCGGAGCCGGGCACGACCTCGAAGCGGCAGACGGTGCCCCCGGAGTCGAAGCTGCCGCGCTCCTCCAGAACGAAACTGCCCTTGCGGCCGTCGACGGTGCCGGTGAGCAGTTCCATGCCGCTGTAGGTGCCGACGCTCTCGCCGGTATAGGCGATCGTGTAGTCGCAGGCGGTCTCAGCCGCCACGATCGCGCCGGTGAAGGCATTGGTGACATGGGCGTGGGCGAGCCGCGGGACGGCCTCCGCGGAGCCGACGGGGTTCTCCTCCCAGTTGGCGAAGGTGAAGTGGCCACCGGTCTCTACGGGCGCGGGGGTGGGCGAGGGCGTGGGCGTGGGCATGGTTGTCCTATCGGTCGGCGGTCGGGTGGCCAAACGGAGCGGTCCGCCCGGTGGTTGACCGGGCTGTGCCCCCAGGCTGGCAGGGGTACCTGACACCTTCCGTCAGGTATGGCGGACAATGAGATCCATGCGCGCCGACCGGCTCCTCTCCCTGCTCCTGCTGCTGCAGAACCGCGGCCGGATGACCGCACCCGAACTCGCCGCCGAGCTGGAAGTGTCCTTGCGCACGGTGTACCGGGACGTCGAGGCCCTCGGGGCCTCCGGCGTCCCCGTCCTCGCCGACCGGGGCCCGGCCGGCGGGTACCGGCTGGCCGAGGGCTACCGCACCCGCCTCACCGGCCTCACCGACGCCCAGGCCGGCTCCCTGTTCCTGGCCGGCGCCCCCGGGCCCGCGCGGGAGCTCGGCCTGGGCGCCGACCTGGCCGCCGCCCAGCTGAAGCTCCAGGCCGCACTGCCCGCCGCACTCGCCGGACGGGCGCGGCGGATCCAGGACCGCTTCCACCTCGACGCGCCCGCCTGGTTCCGGGAGGCCGACCCCGTCCCGTACCTCGCGCAGATCGCCCAGGCCGTGTGGGACCAGCGCGTCCTGCGTGTCCACTACCGCCGCTGGCGCGGCGAGGTGCGGCGCGAGCTGCACCCGCTCGGCCTCGTCCTCAAGGCGGGCATCTGGTACCTGGTGGCCGAGGTCGACGAGGGCGCCGTACGGACCTACCGGGTCGCCCGGTTCCTGGCCGTGGACACCGCGGCGGAGGGGTTCGAACGGCCCGTCGGCTTCGAACTCCCCGCGTACTGGCGGGAGTCCACCCGCCGCCTGGACGCCGTACTCCACCAGCAGACCGCGGAGCTGCGCCTGTCGCCGCGCGGACAGCGGCTGCTCCCCATGCAGTTCGGGGCGGCGGCCGACCGGGCCCTGGCCGAGGCCGGCCCGGCCGACGCCGACGGCTGGGTCCGGGTGCACCTGCCCGTCGAGTCGGAGGCGATCGCCGTCGGCGACCTGCTCAGGCTGGGCGCCGAGGCCGAGCTGCTCGGCCCGCCCGAACTGCGCCGCGCACTCACCGAAACGGTGGCCACACTGGCCCGACGCTACGCTCTCCCCGCCCATCCCGGCCGCCCTGGAGGAGCAGACACGGCGCAGGGGAGTGCGGAGGAACGGCCCGGCATCGCCGCCGCGATGGTCGTCCGTGAGGGCCGCGCCCCGGTGCAGAACTACCTGAACACCGCCGCGGCCAAAGGGTGATGGGTTTCGCGTCGGGGTGATCAAGGGCTCGGCGCCTCGTGGTCGCCGGGTATCGGCTACGGTCCTTGGGTGTGAACCGTACCGAGCGTCTGTACGCCCTGGTGGAGGAGTTACGTGCGGTCTCGCCCCGGCCGCGCAGCGCCCGGTGGCTCGCCGAGCGCTTCGGCGTCAGCACCCGCACGATCGAGCGCGACCTCAGCGCCCTGCAGCAGTCCGGTGTGCCGGTCTACGCCGAACCGGGCCGCAGCGGCGGGTACGTCGTGGACAAGGACCACACCCTGCCGCCCCTGACCATCAACCCGGCCGAGGCGGCTGCCCTGGCCGTCGCCCTGCACGGGCTGGCCGGGACACCGTTCGCCGTGGACGCCCACTCGGCGCTGTCCAAGGTGTTCGCCGTCATGCCGCAGCGCGAACGCCAGGCCGCGCGCGAGCTGGCCGCCCGAGTACGGCTCGCCGTGCACCCCGCCCGGCCCTCCGCCCTCCCGCACACCCTGCGCGAGGCGCTCTCGACCCACCGGCTGCTGCGCCTGCGCTACGCCGACGACGTGGACGGCGAGGTCACCGACCGCACCGTCGAACCCCTGGGCTTCCTCGGCGGCGACCCCTGGTACCTCGTCGGCTGGTGCCGGCTGCACTCCGCCGTGCGGGGCTTCCGCCTCGACCACATCCGGGAGGCGCGCGCACTGGAGGAGACGGCGGAGCCCCGTCCCGTGGACCTGTCCGAACTGGGCGGTCTCGGAAGGGATTTCGTCGCGCTCGACGACCTCTACAGTTTCACTTGAGCCGCTGCCCGGAGGGCTAAACACCGACAGAGGGTTGTCGCCTGCGGCCCGGAGGCTGGGTGACCACGAACCGACCCTGGAAGGCACCCATGTCTGTGACGACGATCCCCACCACCGACTCCGCGCCGCTGACCCGGGAGGCCGGCACCCGGCTGGTGGAGGGCTGGACGGCGCTCTGGAACGGAGACCTCGCCCTCGCCGAACAGATCCTCGCCCCCGGCTTCCGGCTGCACTTCGCGGACGACTTCGACGGCACCGGTTCCGCCGCCACCTTCGGCCGGGACGAACTGACGGCGTTCATCTCGGCCAACAGCCTCGCCCTCACCGGCCTGACGTTCGCCGCCGACGCCGCACCGCTGGTCGACACCGAGCGCGGCGAGATGGCCTGCCGGTGGCTCGAAAGCAACACCGGCGGCGCAGACGTCGTCGTCAAGAGCGGCATCGACATGTTCGCGGTCACGGACGGCCGGATCTCCGCCGTGTGGTCACTGACCGGCAACCGTCGCTTCGACGCCTGAAGAGGCGTTCCCCCGGCCGTCACGGGACTCCCAGCGGACCTCGCCGTCCCGGAGCCGCCCGTTCGGGCGCAGTCCGCAGCGCGCGGCGACCACCGCCGAGGCGGCATGCTCCGGATCGGCCGGTGCGACGGTCCGCCTGTGTGTCGAGCATGCCCATCGGGCGAGCCTCGCGACCCGCGGCGCTCCCGGCCACCGGATTTCACCCACCCGGACAGGGCCGGACCCGCTAGCGGTCGGCCGTGCCGGGTTCGACCTCCAGGAAACGGCGCCGGCGCGGGCCCCGGTACAGGAGGCAGACCCACCCCAGCGGTTCCAGCACGGCCGCGCAGGCCGTCAGCCGCTCCTGTTCCTCCTCGGCCGCGCCGCCGCCCGGGGGCCCGAGCCAGGTCACGTGCACCCGCCCGGGATCCGGCGCGGCGGCCACCCGGTACCCCGTCCGCGTGCGCCGGCCCTCCGCGTCCAGTGCCGACGGGGTGATCCCCGACGCCTCCAGTACGAGGGCCACCGCGCGCGGCGGCTGCCGTACCTCCCACGGCGCGGGAACCGCCGTACCCGCCGGGCCGTTGACCAGACGACGGATCTGCAGCAGCCCCTCGTAGGCCGTCCGCAACTCGGCCTCCCGCCGGCCGGGTGGCGCGGCCGGGCCGTCACCGGTGGCGGGCTCGAAGCCCTGCCCGGGTACCGTCATCGGCTCACACCCTCCCGCTCGTCGAGCGCCCGGTGGGCTCCTCGCGCACCCGTCTGAGTACGTCGTGCCCAACGGCCTGAGTATCCGCCCCCATTCCCCGCCGGGCCGCCGCTGGTCGAATGGGGTCATGACTTCCGACGCCCCGCGCAGCGCGACCGTCCGTCCGCGCATGCAGCACGTGACCACCGCAGGCTCGGCCCTGGCCGTGGCCCTGGTCCCGCTCGTCGTCGGCGTCCTGTTCGCCAAGGCGATGGCCGCCGACCCGATGACCCCGGTCAACGCCCTGATCGCGGGCGGCGGCCAGCGCGCCGCCCTGCCGCGGGGCGAGTGGAAGCGGCGCGGCCACAGCACCCTGCGCAGGTTCCGTACGGTGCGGCGTGACACGGCCCGCCGGTGCGCCCACGTCTGCGGCCGCCGCCCCTGACGCCCCCGGGCGTCAGGGCCCGGCGAGGGGCTCCTGCAGTTCGGTGACCCACTGGTCCGGGTCCTCCGGGCAGGAGAGGGTCAGCTCCCGCGCGTACCCCGCCGAGCGGTGGCCGTGCGCGTCGATCCACCGCGCCAGGGCCTGCGCCGTGGGCAGTACGCCGTCCATCGCGCCCCGGTGGACCACGGTCGCGGCCCGCTCCACCCCGGGCAGCGTGACGATCCGCACCTCGCCCCCGAGTTCCTCGGCGCGGACGGAGGCCGCCACCGGAAGACCGGCGTGGACGAGGATCGCCGTTCCGGAATCGGCGCCCGGCGCGTCCTCGTAGTAGGCGGTGCCGGGACCGGTCGGGACGACCCCGGCCTCCTCGACGCGGCGGCACAGCTCGTCGTAGAGCTGGCCGATGACCGGTCCGATGTCCTGCGGGGCGAAACTCCCGGCCGTGCCGGTCAGCTCGGCGAGCCGGACGGGCGGGAGGCTCTTCACGACGATGTCGTCGGCAGGCATGGTTCCCTCGCTTTCGATGGTCCGGAGCCTCGCCTCGACCTGGAGCAGCCGGGCCGCCGCGGCGGCCATGGCGCCCTCCAGTTCCGCCTGCCGCAGCCGCAGCATGCCCCGCAACTCCTCCGCGCCCACGCGCTCGTCGAGGATCGTCCCGACCTGGTCGAGGCTGAACCCGAGTTTCTTGAGCGCGATGACACGGTTGAGGCGGGCGAGCTGCCCGGCCTCGTAGAAGCGGTAGCCGGTGAAGGGGTCGACACGCGCGGGGCGCAGCAGTCCGAGGGCGTCGTAGTGACGCAGCATGCGGACCGACACCCGGCCGTGTTTGGCGAAGTCTCCGATGGTGAACATGACGTGCTCCACTACAAGGTCTGACACAGGGAGAGGGTCAAGCCTCGCATCCGGCACGGGGACGGCCGGCGCCGGTACGGCGGCGGACCGCGGGAACGGTCAGCGGCCGTACTGCCGCAGGCACAGGTCGACGATGGACGGCGGTACGACCCCGTCCGCGGCCGCGCAGAGCTCGTCCATGCGCGCCGGCGGGGCCGGCGGGGCCGGCCGCCGGCGCGGGTGCGGATGCGCGGTCGCGGGCCCGGGCACCCGCGTCCGCCGGGGCGGCACGGCCTTGGCGCGGGTCCGTTCGCGCGACGGCTCGCGCTCCGGGCCGGAGCCCTGTGCCGCCGCTGGTTCCGGTTCCGGGTCCGGGTCCGGGCGCGGGTCGGTTTCGGGCGTCGCGGGCAGTTCCCCCAGGGGCAGTGCCAGGGGGGTGGGGAGCTCGGGCGCGTCGGCGGGCGGTACGGAGCCGCGTACGGGAACCGGAGCCGAATCCTGCGGTGCGACGGAGACACAGCCGGCGCTCGCGAGGAGCGCGAGGAGGGAGAGGGGCACGGCCCGGCGTAACTGCATCCGACCACCTTGCCGTACGGTTCGGCCAGCCTGCTTCCCCGCCTCACGCGTCCGGGTGACACGGCCCCCGTGGTTGCGGCCGAGGCGTGTGGGAAATTGGAACGGCAGTGCGGGTGACGGGGGAGGCGCGACCTCCGGCGCCCCGCGCCGTCGTGTCCAGCCCGCCGAACACCGTACGGAGTGCCCGTCCATGACCTCAGCCGCCGCGCCCGGCAGCCCCACGCCGCCCCCGCAGCCCCCGGCCCGCCCCGCGTCCCCGCCCCCACCCCCGCCCCCGGCCGCGTCCGTCCAAGACGAGGGGAGCGGACTCGGCTCGGGGAGCGGGCTCGCGCCGTGGAAGGGCTGGGCGGCCGTGTGCGCCGTCGCCCTCGGGATCTTCTGCCTCATCACCTCCGAACTGCTCCCCGTCGGGCTGCTCACCCCCGTCGGGGACGACCTGGGCGTCTCCGACGGGACCGCCGGGCTGATGGTCACCGTCCCGGGGCTGGTCGCCGGATGCTGCGCCCCGCTGGTCACCGTCGGGGCCGGCCGGCTCGATCGGCGGCTCGTGCTCTGCGTGCTCATCGCCCTGATGGCTGCCGCCAACCTCGCCGCCGCCCTCGCCCCTCACTTCTCCGTGGTGCTGGCGGCCCGTCTGCTGGTCGGCGTGAGCGTCGGCGGATTCTGGGCCATAGCGGGCGGGCTCGCCGTACGCCTCGTCCCCGCGCCCCAGGTGGCCCGGGCGACCGCGCTCGTCTTCGGCGGCGTTCCCACCGCCTCCGTGCTCGGCGTGCCCGCAGGCACCCTGCTCGGCGAACTCGGTGGCTGGCGCACCGCCTTCGCGGCCGTCGGCGCCCTCGGCCTCGTCACACTCACCGCGCTGCTCCTGCTGCTGCCCCCGCTTCCGCCGACCCGGCACATCACCTTCCCCGAACTGCCGGCCCTGCTCCGCGAGAACCCCGCGGTCCGGGCGGGGGTGATCGTCACGTTCCTGGTGGTGACCGGGCAGTTCGCCGCCTACACCTTCGTCCGGCCGATCCTGCGGGACGTCTCCGGGGTCGACGCCGCATACGTCAGCACGCTCCTGCTCGGCTACGGCGTCGCCGGTGTCGCCGGAAACTTCCTGGCCGGGACCCGTGACGCGTACCGGACCCTGCTCGTGGTCAGTTCCTCCCTCACCGCGATCCTCGCGCTGATCGCCGTCCTCCCGGGACCGGTCGCCGGCACCACGCTGCTGCTCGCCTGGGGACTGGCGTACGGAGGGGTCTCCGTGAGCGTGCAGCGCTGGATGATCAAGGCGTCCCCCGACGCGCCCGAGGCGGCCACCTCGCTGATGGTGGCCGTGTTCAACCTCGCCATAGCCGCGGGCGCGCTGTTCGGCGGTCTCGCCGTCGACGGCATCTCCGTACCCGCCGCCCCGCTCGGCGGAGCCGCCCTGATGCTCGCGGCCGCGTGCACCGTCTGGGCCACGGCGGTCCGCCGCGCCGACAGACGGGATGACCAGGCGGATACCGGACATCCGGCTTGACCCGGACCCCGCCGGAGGGAAAGAGTGCGCCGATCAAGAACCACCGCTTGAGCCGCACTTCGGAGATACGCCAGATGTCCCCATTCGTTCGCACTTCGCTCGCCCCGGCCACGGTCGGCGGTTCTCCGGCACTCGGCACCCCCGGCGTCCCCGCCACCGGTGCCCCCCTGGCTCCCGCCGCCCGGCGGCGCAGAGCCTGACCGGCCGGGTGGGGGCCGGCACCGCACCGCCGCGCCGGCCCCCGTCCCAGCCGGGGAGCCACCATGTCCCAGGACCCTGATGAGAGCGGGCTCGTCCCCGACGACCACCTGCTCGTACGCCCGTACGTCGGCCCCTCGGGCCATCCGACCCGGTCGGCGGCGTCGCCCGCCTGGCCGCAGGCCGGCCCCCTCGCCTTCCCCGGCCCGGCGCGCGGCCCACAGCCCGGTGACCCCGCCGCGGTCCCGGCCGCCGCCACCCCCGCAGGCGTGCGCGAAGCCGTGGACGGTGCGAGCGGCAGCCGCAGTCGACTTCCGCTGGCCGTCGGCACCCTGCTCGCACTCGCCGTGGCCGGAGGCCTGGTGCTCCTGCTGGACGGGTCCGAACCGGAGCCGTCCCGGGCCGGACGGCCTCCCGAGCTGTCCCTGCCCGCGCTCCCGGCGCGCAGCCCGGACGCCGGCGCCAGCGGGAAACCCGGGCCGGCCGTGTCCGCTCGGGCCGGGGCGTCCCCGGCCTCCGCGACGGCGAAGCCTTCCGAGAGCGCGAAGGCGAGCGAGGGACCCGAGCCGACGCGCTCACCGAGCGCGTCCGCGGCGCGAGCGTCGAGTGCCCCCGTGACCCTGCGGATGGGGGACAAGGGGCCCGAAGTGCGCGCGTTGCAGGAGATGCTTTACGGCCAGGGTTTCACGTACGTCTCCGTCACCGGCGTCTTCGACAGCCAGACCAAGCGCGGCGTCAGCCAGCTCCAGCGCGACCGGTCCATCAAGGGCGACCCGCCGGGCGTCTACGGGCCCGCCACCCAGGCGGCCATGAGGTAGCGCCGCCCGCCCCTCGGAGGCCGACCGGCGGCTTCCGGAGGCCACCGGCGGCCTCCGCGCCCGACGGTGCTCAGCGCCCGCCCGCGACCCGCAGCACCGTTCCCGTCGTGTACGAGGCGTCCGGGGACAGCAGCCAGGCAATGGGTCCGGCGATCTCCTCGGGCCGGCCGGGCCGCCCGAGCGGGATTCCGGCCGCGGCCCGTGCCGGCCGGTCCGGATCCCCCATCGCCGCGTGCATGTCGGTCTCGATGATGCCGGGAGCCACGGCGTTGACCCGGATCCCGTCCGGGCCGAGCTCCTTGGAGAGGCCCACGGTCAGCGCGTCGGTGGCCGCCTTGGTCGCCGCGTAGTGCACGTAGTCCCCGGGGCTGCCGAGGGTGGCGGCCGCGGAGGAGACGTTCACGATCGCCCCGCCACCGGACTCCGCCATGTCCCGGGCGGCCCGGCGGCAGCACAGCAGGTACCCGAGGAAGTTCACCTCGACCACTCGTCGCAGGTCCTCGGTGCGGGCGTCGGCGAGCCGGCCGAGCGGGCCGGTCACCCCGGCGTTGTTGACCAGGCCGGTCAGCACGCCCAGTTCGGCGCCGGCGATGTCGAAGAGCCGCTCTACGGCGCACTCCTCGGAGGTGTCACCGCGTACGGTCACACAGCGCGCCCCGGTGGCCCGCACCCGTTCGGCGACGGCCTCGGCGGCCGACTCGTCGCGGACGTACGCCAGCGCCAGGTCGTGCCCGTCGGCGGCCAGCCGCAGCGCGGTCGCCGCACCGATGCCCCTGCTGCCGCCGGTGACGACGGTGACCGGGCGAGGAAGGGGACGTGACACGGGGGCCTCCTGCGGAGCGTGGAACAGAGCGCGCGGTGCGGCAGGTTAACACCGTCATAATCGCTGGACCAGCGAAAATGGCGCCCGGAGAGTGATCGTCACCGACGCGCCGCAGGACCGGCACGTCGTCCGCGTCCCTGACGACTGCAGGAGCCGTCCATGTCGACCTTGAGAGTCACCGCCGAAGAGCTGACCGTCCACGAGCACCCGAACGCCGACGCGTTGGAGCTGGCCCAGGTGGGCCTCTACCGCGCCGTCATCGCCAAGGGCGCCTACCGTACGGGCGAATTCGCGCTCTACATACCCGAACAGGCCGTGCTGCCCGCCGAGCTGATCGAGGAGCTCGGCCTCACCGGACGGCTGGCCGGGGCCTCCGCCGACCGGGTCAAGGCGGTCCGGCTGCGCGGCGAACTCTCGCAGGGCCTGGTGTGCCGCCCGCGCGCGCTCGCCGACGTGGACCTCGTGCAAGCGGCCAAGGAGGGCACGGACTTCGCGGAGCTGCTCGGCATCACCAAGTGGTCCCCGCCCATCCCCACCACCATGAGCGGCGACGTCGAAGCCGCCGCCGACCTGATGCCGTGGGTCGACATCGAGAACCTCCAGCGCTACCCGCACATCTTCGAGCCGGGCGAGCAGGTCGTCCTCACGGAGAAACTGCACGGCACCGCCTGCCTGTTCACGTACGTGGTCCAGGAGGAGCGGTCGATCGTCTCGTCCAAGGGATTCGGCTCGAAGGGGCTGGCGCTCAAGGAGGACGAGCGCAACCTCTACTGGCGGGCCGTACGCGGCCACGGCGTGCCGGCCGTCGCCGCGGCCCTCGCCGCCCGCCTCGGCGCCACCCGGGTCGGCGTCTTCGCCGAGGTGTACGGCGCCGGCGTCCAGGACCTGGCCTACGGGACCGACGTGCGCACCGCCGACACGCCACCCGGATACGCCGTCTTCGACGTGGCCGCCGAGATCGACGGACAGGTGCGCTGGCTGGACCCGACCGCCGTCCTGACGGACGGGGAACTGCCGCTGGTGCCCAGGCTGTACGAGGGCCCGTACGACCTCGACACCGTGCTGGAGCTGGCGAGCGGCCGCGAGACCGTGTCCGGGCGGTCCGTGCACCTGCGCGAAGGCGTCGTCATCCGTCCCTCGACGGAACGCCACAGCCCGGTCGTCGGCGGCCGCGCCATCGCCAAGGCGGTCAGCCCGGCCTACCTGACCCGCAAGGGCGGTACCGAGTACGAGTGATCGTCCGGCGCTCCTAGCATGATCCGATGTCCTGTTCCGATGCCTTGTCGAGGGCGCTCGACACCCCGGGGGAACCGCTGCTGCGGCCCCTTCCGCCCACCGTGTCCACACTGTTGCGCGCGCTGGCCGCCCCGCCCCGGCTGGCCGCGCACCTGCGGCTCGTGCACGACGTCGCGTACGAACTGGCCGACTGGCTGGCCGGGCACTGCCCCGGTCTGGCGTTCGACCGGGAGGCGGTGCTTTTCGGGGCGGCCACGCACGACATCGGCAAGACCGTCCACACGGCCGAACTCAGCGGGCCGGGCTCCGCGCACGAGCCGGCGGGGCGGGAACTCCTGCTCGCGCACGGGTTCACACAGGGGCAGGCCCGGTTCGCCGCGACGCACGCCGCGTGGGGCGAAGACGGTGTGACCATGGAGGAGTTGCTGGTCAGCCTCGCGGACAAGGTGTGGAAGGGCAAGCGGGTCCAGGACCTGGAGGACCTGGTCGTGGACCGCCTCGCCGCGGCGACCGGAGCCGAGCGCTGGGAGGCGTACCTGGAGCTGGACGGGGTGCTCGGGCGGGTCGCCGAGGGAGCGGACGGACGGCTCGACTTCCAGGCGGCCTTTCCCGTCCACGGGTGACCGCCCGCGTCTGACCGGCCGGTCCGTGTCGGCCGGGCAGTGGTGTGGGGCCGGACCGGGCCGAGCAGTGGTGTGGGCCGGGCCGTGGGGGACGCGCCGCGCCGCGTTCGCCCCGCATCGTGGGGCGGGCGCGGCGTGCGTGGTGGGATGGACCGGGGGGTGGGTCCACCAGCACACGGAGAGGTCGGGTACATGTCCCAGTCGGGCCGGAGCAGCCAGGAAACCATGCGGGCGATGGCGTACGAGACGTACGGCGGGACGGAGGTGCTCTCCGAGATCCGGCTGCCGGTGCCCAAGTACGGCCCGGGCGAGGTGCTCGTCCGGGTGAAGTACGCCGGGGTCAACCCCGTCGACTGGAAGATCATGTCGGGCGGGCTCGACGCCCTGATGGACGTCGTCTTCCCCGTGATCCCCGGCTGGGACGTGGCCGGCACCGTCGAGCACGTCGGCATCGACGTCCCCGAGTACGCCGTGGGCGACGAGGTCATCGCCTACGCCCGCAAGGACTACATTCACGGCGGGACCTTCGCCGAGTTCGTCACCGTGCCCGTACGCGCCCTCGCGCGCAAGCCCGCCTCGCTGACCTGGGCCGAGGCGGGCGGGCTCCCGCTGGCCGGGCTCACCGCCTACCAGCTGCTCACCCGCCTCGGCACCGGCAAGGACGACACGGTCCTCATCCACGGCGCCGCGGGCGGTGTCGGCTCCCTCGGCGTGCAGATCGCCCGCGCGCTCGGCGCCCGCGTCATCGGCACCGCCTCCCCGCGCAACCACGACCGGGTGCGCGAACTCGGCGGCGAACCCGTCGAGTACGGAGACGGGCTCGCCGAGCGCGTCCGCGCCCTCGTGCCCGACGGGCCCACCGTCGTCGCGGACTTCGTCGGTGGCGTCGGCGGGGTCACCCGGGAAGTGCTCCACGACGACGGCCGGCACGCCTCCATCGCCGACCCCAGCGTGCTCGGATCGGGTGGCGAGTGGATCTGGGTCCGCCCGGTCGGCAGCGACCTGGCCGAACTGGGCCGGCTCGCCGACGCCGGACAGCTGAAGGTACCGGTGGCCAAGACCTTCCCGCTGGCCGAACTCGCCGCGGCTTTCGAACTCAGCCAGGGCGGCCACACCCCGGGAAAGATCGTCATCGAGGTCTGATCCCGCCCGCAGGACGGTCCAGGGGTCAGGCCAGGTCCGGCACCTCGCCGCAGGCCGCCCGGGTGACCTCGACCCCCCGCAGGCCGGCCCGCCACGGGCCGGCCAGCGCGGCCAGGGCCGCCGCGTCCGGCGGAGCGGAGCCGAGGCCGATCGCGTAACGGGCCAGGCCCGGGGCGGACTCGAAGGGGCGCGGCCAGGCGTGCGCGTCCGTGACACCGGCCTCCTCCAGCGCGCCGAGCAGCGCCCGCAGCCGTCCCCGCACGCGGCCCAGGGTCTCCTCGAACTCCCCACCGGGCGCGCGTACGGTCACCACCGCCCAGGCGGCGTGCCGGCGGTGCAGCGGCGGCGGGGCCACCAGGGCTCGGCCGGCGCCGCCGGGGTCGGCCTCCAGCAGCTCCCAGGCCCGGTACAACTCCTGGACCAGCAGGTCGCGCAGGCCCGCCCCCACCTGGGCGGTGCAGCTGCGCACCGGCTCCGAGGGCGTGAGCACCGTGACCGGGTCGAGGAACGCGGCCGGGTCCGGGCTGCCCACCGCGACCTCGTCCGGCCTGCCCGCCGCGGCCGGGTCATGCCCGCCCTCCGCGGCCTGATCGGCCGTCGCCGCGGTCGACGGCAACAGCGCGACCGGCTCCCGCCAGTCCCAGGCGGCCCACCGGCCGAAGAACTCCCGCAGCAGGTCGTCCGGGGCCCGTGCCCCGGCCTCCTGGACCGTACGCGCCGCGAGGACCGCCCAGGCCAGCCCCGGCAGCCCGCCGAACGGCGCCGAGTCCAGCCCGCGGGCCCGCGCCCACGCCTTCACCTCCCGCGCCAGCCGGGCGAAGGCGGCGTGCTCGGCGCTCACCCGCTCCCGTACGGTGTCGGCGTCGCTCACTGCGCTCAGCGCGACGGCGGCCGCCTCACCCAGCTCGGCCCGCCGTGCTACCGCGTGCGCGGGATCCAGTCCCTCGGCGGCCACCGTCACCAGGTCCACCGGCAGCGTCCCGACGCGGAACCGCAGACCCGGCACCCGTGCCCCCGTCACCTCGCGCAGCGGCCCGGCCTCCGGCAGGGCCGCCGCCAGCCGGTCCCGTACCGCGGTGACCTCGTCCGGCCCGGGCAGCACCGCGACCAGGTCCAGGTCGGCCTCCGGCAGGGCGCAGCCCATCCGGCGCGATCCGGCCAGGTGCACCTGAGCCCCGCCCAGGGCGGCCCGGACGCGGGCGGTGACCTCCTCGGCCAGGTCGGACCCGGACCCACGACCGCGCGCCGCACCCCCGTCCCGGGCCGGCTCCGGCTCCCAGCGCACCTCGCCCGTTCCCAGCGCCACCGTCGCGCGGACCCGCATCGGTCCGTCCCCGCGCCGTGAGAGCACCGCCAGTTCCCCGACCCGCGAGGGCATGCCCTCCCGCAGCCGCGCCGTGAACTCCGCGACCGCCCGCTGCGGGTCCTGGCTGCGCCCGAGCGTCAGGTGCGGGGTGTAGCCCTCGGCGCGCCCCCGGCAGCCTGGGAACCGATCCGTCAGCGCGCGCCGCAGTTCCTGCCACGGCTCCTCTCCAGCGGCCGCCGGGTCCAGCCAGAGGGTGGCGTCCTCACGGTGCCCGAAGCTGTGCACGCCCTCCAGCAGGACGTCGAAGGGCTCCGTCCCGGCGGCCGCTTCGGCCAGCAGCGGCAGGGCCTCGTCGAAGGAGGACTCCGGCACGAAGCCGAAGAGCAGGTTCACGTGCGCGGGCCAGCGGCCGGCCTGCGGGTCGTGCCGTTCGCGCACCTCCCGTACCGCCCCCGGCAGCTGCGGCGGCAGCCACGCCACCGCCGTGCGCGCGGTCGCCGGTACGTCGAGCCGCGCCGGCCCGCCGTCGGGCGCCCCGAACTCCACGGTCGCCTCGACACCGAAGTGGTCGGAGACGAACAGCCCCTCCGCGGCGGGCGCGTCGCCGCGCAGCGCCGCCCGCGTCACCCGCGCCTCCGTGGACCCGAGCAGGATCCGGTCCAGCCGGGCCGCCCGCCCGGACAGGGAGCCCACCGCGGCCAGCGGGTTGGCCGCCGGATCGAAGGTCGGCGTACCGTCGGCCGCCCCGTGTACGTCGCTCCAGGCGTCCCGCATGCCGAGCGCGGCCGCGGGCCCCTCGGCGCCGTGGCGGCCGTCGTTGAAGTCGCCCAGCAGGGCCACGGCGGCCTCGATGCCGCCCAGGCCCTCCGCGAGCCGGGCCAGTTCGGCGTCCCGCCGCAGGTGCCCGTTCTCGGTGTGGTCGCTGGTCAGGTGTGTGGCGGCGACGACCAGGGCGCCGGCCGCGGTGTCCACGGTCACGGCGGTGACCGCCTTGTGCCTGCCGAGCAGGTGCATGCCCGCCTCCCGCACCGGCAGCCGGCTCAGTACCAGCAGCCCGCACTCGGCGACGTCCCGGCCGCCGGGATCCGTACCGAGGGTGTAACCGGCCCGCACCCACGGCGCCGCCAGCAGCATGCCGACCAGCTCGGGCTCGACCTCCTGGAGGGCGATGACATCGGCGTCGGCGGCCGCCAGCTCGGCCAGCAGCAGCGGCCTGCGCCGGGCGGTGGCGATGCGCGGGGCGTCGTACCGGTCCCAGAGCGTGTTCCACGTCAGCAGCCGCACCGCGGCGGGGCCCGCCGAAGGGCCCGGGGACGGCGGCGGCGTCGCGGGCCGCCAGGCGCCGCCGGCCGGATCCCACGCGTACGGGGTGCGCGCGGTGAAGAACGGCGCCCGCAGCAGGCGCGGATCGCGGACCCGCCCCGCCGCGCTGACATCGATCCGGTCCAGGCCCGTGGCCCGGTCCCAGACGAGTTCGCCGTCCGCCTCGACGAACAGCACCCGGTGCCAGGGGATGTCGCCGCCGGGCACGAACGAGGGCAGCGGAACCCGCTTCGGCGCGGCCCCGCGCTGGAGCAGGCCGAGCACGAACCGCGCCGGATCGAACCGGGGATCCCAGCGGACCTGGTGGTATAGCTGCTCACTGGTGCGCATCAGAACTCCCGCAGATCGGATCCGGGCCGTCCGCGAGGCCGCCCGCCGTGTCCTCGACGGCCCCGCCCCCACCGATGTACCACGTACGGTGCGCCTGGCCGGCGTACGGGGGGCTGAACCGGTGCAGCTGGGAGGCCAGCACCTGATCCGGCACCGGGTGCGTGCGCACGGTGTTGCGGCGCAGCAGCTCCGGCTCGTCGACCAGCACCACGGCGTGGGTGACCAGGGCGTCGCGGCGCCGCGCGACCGAGCCGGCCAGGCCGCGCTGCTGATCGGTGAGCGAGGTCGCGTCCCACACCACGGTTGCGCCGCGGGCGAGGGCGGCGTCGAGTCGGTCCAGGCCCTGGCTCAGCACGTCCGCGTTGGCGCGCTGGTCCGCGCGGGAACCCCGGGCGGTGCGCAGGTCGTCAAGACTGATGTACGCGTCCACGCCGGGCAGGCCGCGGCCGAAGGTGCTCTTCCCGCTGCCCGAGGGGCCGCTGAGCTGTATCAGTCGGGGAAACGTTCCGTCCCGCCACTGCCAGGTCGCCGCCACCGCCTCCTCGACGCCGGCGCAGCCGGCTGCGGAACCCCGGCCGAGGCGGGCGGCCCCGATCCTTCCCTGCCCGAACGCGCGCCGGGCCTCCGCCCAGCAACGGTCCGCCGCCTCCGCGTCCAGCCCGGCCAGGGGCTCCCGCAGCGCGGTGCGCAAGGCGTCCAGCGGGTCCTGGCCGCCGAGCAGCCCCGCCTCCTCCGCCCACAGCGCGGACCACTCCACGCACTCCCGCGCCTCCGGCCCGTCGGCCAGCGCCCCGGCGAGCGCGTGCAGCACCCCGAGATCGGCCGCCGTGGCCATCCGGACCAGCCCGGCCCGCCGGTCCGAGTCGGGGAACGGCCGCTGCACGTACGGGTACAGGCCCACCAGGTCGGCGACCCGGCGCGCGAGTCCCATCCCGGCCGGGCCGGCCGCGAGCCGCGCCGCGATCCGGCCGCGCGGCTCGCGCCGCAGCAGGGCTGCCAGTACGCCGACCAGCCGGTCCTCGCCGCGCCGCGCCGCCCCGTCGATCCGGGCGGTGATCTCGGCGAGATCACCGGACGCGGCCTCGTCCACACCGGCGCCATCGGTCCCGCGGATGCCGCCACCCGCCCCGACGGCGGCGGCCAGCCCGGCCGCGTCCGGCTCGGCCCCCGAGCGCACCGCCCACAACGGCGCCGCCGGACCGAGCCCGTTGGGCACGACCTCGGCGAACATCCAGTGCGTATCGGTCTGTACGTGCCCGGCCCGCACCCACTTGGCCACGCACCGCCCGAAGTCCTCGCGTGCGAAACCGGCCGCCGTCCGCACGACGTAGCCCTCCTCACGCGCGGTGTCGAGCTTCAGCTTGCGCAGCGTGCGCGCGTCGAAGGTGCCCCGCCAGAGCACGCGCGGCGTGGGCACTCCGAGGCCCCGCAGGAACCGTACGGTCCGGTCCCAGTCCAGGCAGTGGTCCCCGTCCCACACCGAGAACCCGTAGAACCAGCTGTCCAGGTCCTCGTACGGGATCGAGTGCCGGGCGTACAGGTTCTCCCCGCACACCCGCCAGCCGGCCGGAATCCCCGGGCCGATCCTGCCCTGGAGGCCCTTGACCCAGGCCCGCGACGGATGGTGCGCCGAGTCGAGCGAGCGGGCGTGCAGGCCGTCCGCGTACAGGGTGGTGTTCTCCCCGTCGAGCTTCTCCGTCACCACCACCTCGCGCCCGGCCAGCCCCTCCAGCCCGAGCGCCCGGACGTCGTCCGCGGAGGCCCCGGGGGACCAGGGCAGGTGCGGCGTACGGGGATAGTGGGTGCGCATGATCCGCTCCTGCTCGACGATGTGGTGCCTCGTCACTGTAGGTATCCGGAGCAGACCCATCCACCCAATAACCGCACGGGCGAGGCGGGACCTGCGGGGCGCTCAGTAGCCGACGGTGAACCGCCGGCCCGCGTGCGCGTCCAGCTCGATCTCGTCGAGCACGGCGACGGCGCAGTCCTCCGTCGAGATCCGGCTGCGGCCCTCGTCGTCGACGACCAGGTCGTCGATCGCCAGCCGGTACGTCCCCGTTCGCTCGCCCGGAGCGATCTGCGCGGCCGGGCTCAGACAGGTCCAGTGGACCTCCTCCACGGGTACGGTCCGCAGGAAGTCCAGCGCGTCCCCGTGGGCGTGCATCAAGGCCAGCAGGGGCTCGGGGACGCCCGCCCGGTCCCAGACCAGCGGGCCGCCGGGGGTCCGCAGCGAGCCCGCCCCGCCGACGACCACCACCCGCGGCCGGGGCGTGTCCGTGCCGAGCGAACGCACTCCGCCGATCAGCGACTTGGCGGCGGCCACGAGGACGGCGGGGTCCCCCGAGCCGGGACCGACCGCGCTGATCACCACGTCCTGCCCGGCCGCCGCCCCGGCCACGGACGCCGGGTCGAGCACGTCGCCGCGCACCACCGCCGTGGCCCCGCCGCCGGAATCCGCGAGCTTCGCGGGATCACGTACGACGGCGGTGACCTCGTGGCCGCGCCGAACCGCTTCGCGCAGCACCTGCGCTCCGATGCTGCCGGTCGCGCCGAAGAGGGCGATCTTCGCCATGGCCACTCCCTGGGGACGAAAGGCTGTACGGAACCCCGTCCGAGCCCCGCCCCACCCATCCAACCGAACCACTCCACCCCCCCCGGTCAGCCAGGCCGAAGCCACTCGGATGATCCGGCCCGGAGGAGCCGCGAGAACGCCCAGACCGCCGCTACCGGTTCGGCCGAGACGACGGGGGAGGGAAGAAGGTCGAGGGGCCGGCCGTGCGGTGGTCGGCGGCGTTCATGATGAACCGTACGCCGGTGCCCAGCGCGCAGCGCGACACCGGCTCGGGCTGGGACTGTGGTGGCGGCGGCGCGGGCAGACGCACGGGTGACCTCCTCCCCGGGACCGGCTCCCGGAGCGGATTCGGGCGATCGAACATACGATGGGCGGGAACCGGGGCGGGCGGCTCGCCGTGTCCGCCGGTCCAGGCCGTCGTGGGAGACGTATGGCAGAGGTCGCCGACCCAGCACGGACCGTCATCCTGACCGTGGACGACGATCCCGGGGTCTCCCGCGCCGTCGCCCGCGACCTGCGACGTCGCTATGGCGCCGGGTACCGCATCGTGCGCGCCGAGTCCGGTGCGTCCGCCCTGGAGGCACTGCACGAGCTGAAGCTGCGGGGCGACCTGGTGGCCGTGATCCTGGCCGACTACCGCATGCCGCAGATGAACGGCATCGAGTTCCTCGAGCAGGCCCTGAACGTGTACCCGGGCGCGCGGCGCGTGCTCCTGACCGCTTACGCCGACACCAGCGCGGCCATCGACGCGATCAACGTCGTCGATCTCGACCACTACCTGCTCAAGCCGTGGGACCCGCCGGAGGAGAAGCTCTACCCGGTCGTCGACGACCTGCTCACCGCCTGGCGCTCCAGCGACTACCGGCCGGTACCCGCCACCAAGGTGGTCGGCCACCGCTGGTCGGCGCGCTCCTCGCAGGTGCGGGACTTCCTCGCCCGCAACCAGGTGCCCTACCGCTGGTACTCCTCCGACGAGCCCGAGGGACTGCGCCTGCTGGAGGCGGCCGGGGTCGACGGGCAGCGACTGCCCCTCGTGATCACCCCCGGGGGCACCGTGCTGGTCGAGCCGGAGGCGCCGGACCTGGCCGCCCACGTGGGGCTCGCGACGACGCCGACCGCCGAGTTCTACGACCTCGTCGTGATCGGCGGCGGCCCGGCCGGGCTCGGCGCGGCCGTGTACGGGGCCTCCGAGGGGCTGCGTACCGTACTCGTCGAGCGGTCGGCCACCGGCGGCCAGGCCGGGCAGAGCTCCCGCATCGAGAACTACCTCGGCTTCCCCGACGGCGTCTCCGGCGCCCAGCTCACCGAACGCGCCCGCCGCCAGGCCGGCCGGTTCGGCGCCGAGCTCCTCACCGCGCGCGAGGTCACCGGGCTGGAGGTCAACGGCCCGGCGCGCGTCGTCCGCTTCTCCGACGGCTCGTCGGTCGCCGCGCACAGCGTCATCCTGGCGACCGGCGTGTCGTACCGGCAGCTCCAGGCACCGGGCTGCGCGGACCTGACCGGCCGGGGGGTGTACTACGGCTCCTCGCTCACCGAGGCCGCCTCCTGCCAGGGCTACGACGTCTACATCGTGGGCGGCGCCAACTCCGCCGGGCAGGCCGCCCTGTACCTGGCGCGGGGCGCGAAGTCGGTGACGCTGCTGGTGCGCGGGGAGTCCCTGACCGCGTCGATGTCGTACTACCTGATCCAGCAGATCCAGGAGGCGCCGAACATCTCGGTGCGCACCCGGACCGTGGTCGAGGCGGCGCACGGCGAGGAGCACCTGGAACAGCTGGTGCTGCGGAACGTGGACAGCGGCGCCACCGAACGCGCCGACGCGCAGTGGATGTTCGTCTTCATCGGCGCGGCTCCGTTCACCGACTGGCTGGACGGCACGGTGCTGCGCGACGAACGCGGCTTCATCCTGGCCGGACCGGACCTCACCGCGGACGGACGGCCACCGGCCGAGTGGCCGCTGGACCGGCCGCCCTACCACCTGGAGACCAACATTCCCGGCGTGTTCGTGGCCGGCGACGCGCGGGCCCGGTCCGCGAAGCGCGTCGCGTCCGCCGTCGGAGAGGGAGCCATGGCCGTGATGCTCGTCCACCGGTACCTGGAGCAGTCATGAGCGGGCCGGCGATGCCCTGCAGCCCGCAGGAGATCGCCTCGCTGTTCCTGTTCGAGAAGCTCTCCCCGGAGCAGCTCGGGCGGTTGTGCGCCGAAGGGCGCGTGGAACGGTTCGAAGCCGGTCCCGTGTACACCGAAGGCGACCCGGCGACCTGCTTCTACGTGATGATCGAGGGCACCGTCGTCCTGTCCCGCCGGGTGGGCGGCGACGACGTCGAGGTGAGCCGGACCTCGCAGCGCGGGGTGTACGCCGGAGCCATGCAGGCCTACCTGGGCGACCGGGTGCCGCAGACGTACACCAACTCGATGCGGGTGACCGAGCGGACGCGGTTCTTCGTGCTGCCCGCCCAGTCGTTCGCGGACTTCATGCAGGAATGGTTCCCGATGGCCGCCCACCTGCTGGAAGGGCTGTTCTTCGGGGCGAAGAACACCCAGCGGGCCATCGGCCAGCGCGAACGGCTCCTGGCCCTCGGGTCGTTGTCCGCCGGACTCACCCACGAGCTCAACAACCCGGCGGCGGCGGCCGTCCGGGCCACCGCGACCCTGCGCGAACGGGTCGGCAAGATGCGGCACAAGCTGGCCGTCATCTCCCAGGGCGGCTACTCCCGCGAGACCATCGCCGACCTCATCGAGATCCAGGAACGCACCGTCGAACGCGTCGCCAAGGCACCGGTGCTGAGCCCGCTGGAGGCCTCCGACCGGGAGGACGAGCTCACCGACTGGCTCGACGACCACGGCATCCAGGAGGGCTGGCGGATCGCGCCGACCTTCGTACAGGCCGGACTGGACACGGACTGGCTGGACCAGGTCGCGGCGACCGTGGCGGAGGACATCCTGCCGGCGGCGATCGGCTGGCTCAACTACTCGGTCGAGACCGAGCTGTTGATGGACGAGATCGACGACTCCACCACCCGCATCTCCCACCTCGTGGACGCGGCGAAGCAGTACTCGCAGCTGGACCGGGCCCCGCACCGGGTCGTCGACGTCCACGAACTCCTCGACAGCACCCTGCTGATGCTGTCCGGGAAGATCGGGCGCCGGATCCGGGTGGTCAAGGACTACGACCGTTCCCTGCCGGACGTGCCCGCCTACCCGGCGGAGCTCAACCAGGTGTGGACCAACCTCATCGACAACGCCGTCTTCGCCATGGGGAGCACCGGCGGCGAGGGCACGCTCACGGTCCGCACGGCGCGCGAAGGGGACCGGCTGCTGGTGGAGTTCCGCGACACCGGGCCGGGCATCCCCGCGGACATCCGCACCCGCATCTTCGATCCCTTCTTCACCACGAAGCCGGTGGGTGAGGGCACGGGTCTGGGTCTGGACATCTCCTGGCGGATCGTCGTCAACAAGCACCACGGCAGCCTTCAGGTCGAGTCCGAGCCCGGCGACACCCGATTCCAGGTGCTGCTGCCGCTGACCGCACCGGAAACCGAGAACGAGAACGAGAACGAGGCCGACAGCGCAGCCGAGAGCGAAGCCGCTACCGAGACCGAGACCGAGACCGAGACCGAGAGCGAAGCCGAGACCGCCGAGGAGCCCGTATGACCGACATCGTGGGAATCGACCCGAGCGTCCCGCCCACCGGTACCGGATGCGCCGACTGCGACGCGCTGGGCGGCTGGTGGTTCCACCTGCGGCGCTGCGCCCAATGCGGCCACGTCGGCTGCTGCGACTCGTCGCCGGCCCAGCACGCCACCGCCCACTGGAAGTCCGCCGGTCACCCCCTCGTGCAGAGCTTCGAACCGGGCGAGGACTGGTTCTGGGACTACGACCGCGACGAGATGTACGAATCCGGGCCGGCGCTGGCGCCGCCGGACTGCCATCCCGCTGACCAGTCGGTGCCGGGACCGGCCGATCGGGTCCCGCCGGACTGGATGCAACGGCTCCACCGCTGAAGGCTCGCGCCCGCCGGCATGCCGAGGACCGCGAGACCGCGGGACCGCGCACGGCGTCGGCCCCGGCCGGCCGGGCGGGGCCGACGCTCCCGCCGGCTGCCGGGGCTGTGAGCGAAGCCGCGCCTTCCGTGGGGGAAGCGCGTCGCACGCGGATCCCTCCTCGGTCCGGCCGGGTGCGGTGCGGTGCGGTGAAGTGGTCGGACCGGCGGGTTTCGCGCCGCCAGTCCGCCAGCGGACCGTACCAAGGACGGCATAACCGCGTAATAAAGAGGTATAGGGGTGGCAAAGGCGAGGGCCGGGGGTCGTGGTGCGCGGACCGCCGTAACCCGTGGGCCGCGCCCGCTGTTGCACAGTCGGCGGGTCCACCCACGGTGAACGGAGTCCGATGCCGCAGCTGACCGACCAGGGCACGATCGACCAGGCCGAGACCGACCACGCGAAGAGCGACCACGCGAAGATCGACCAGGCGGAGAGCGATCTGATCGCTGTCGAGCAGGCCCCTGCCGGTCAAACCGAGACGGGTCAGGCCCGGAGCGAAGCGGCCGAGGCCGAACGGGTCGCATGCGCGCGGGCCGGTCACGACGATCACGAGCGGGCGGGCACCTGGATGACCCCCGAGGAGTACGGCGCCTCGCGCGCCGCCGTGTGGACCGCGGCCGTCGTCCTCGTCACCGACACCGACGGCCGGATCCTCGTCCAGAGCGTCGACTACCGCGCCGACCGACTGCTCCCCGGCGGAGCCGTCGACGCGGGCGAGGCACCCTCCGCGGCCGCCGCCCGCGAGCTGCGCGAGGAACTCGGCATCGACGGCCACTACCCGCGAGGCCTCGCCGTGGACTGGATCCCGGCCGACACCCCCGGCTTCGCGCCCGAGATGCGCTTCCCCGGCGAGATCCTGCACGTCTACGACGGCGGTACCTGGACGGCCGAGCGGATCGCCGCCGTCCGGCTCCCGGACCAGGAGATCCTCGGCATCCACTTCGCAGAGCCGGCCGACCTGCCCGCCCTGATGGACGCGGGAGACGCCCGCCGCGCCCTGTCCGCCCTGCGCGCCCGCATCAACGGCTCCGGCACCGCCCTGCTGGAGGGCGGCCGCCCCACCGCGCCGACCGCCCTCGACCGCCTGGGAGTGCTCCGCACCCGGCGGACCCCGCAGCACGGCACCTGGCACCCGGGTCCGGTCCCGGCGCAGCTGACGGTACGGGATCACTGCGGCTGGCTGTTCGGCCCCGACGGCCGGGTGTTGCTCCTGATCGCGCGGGCCACCGGCACGGCCCATCTGCCGCCTCCGACGGCCGGATCGACCACCGGGGCGGTCCCGCTCGGCTACCGGCAGGTCGGCGAGGGCGCCCACGCCCGTGCCGCCGCCCGCCTCACCGGCCTCCCGCCCGCCACGGACCCGTCGTACGCCCGGCTGCTGGCCACTCCCGAACAGGTCCGCGAGCTGAGCGACTGGGGCCCGGCCGGCGCGCACGAACTCGAGGCGGTGCACACGGCCCGCGCCCGGCTGTCCCTCCCCGTCCCCACCCGGACGCCGCCCACGGAACTCCCGGAGGACGGCGTGCGCTGGTGACGCGGGGCCCCGTTCCGGCGCCGGCGGTCGCCATGATCGGGAAATCCGGCGTCCGCCGTCCCCGGTCCCGCAGCATGGGGCCATGAGCGACAGTGCGATCACCTACACCCTGTACATCCAGGCCGATCCCGCCCGGGTCTGGCAGGCTCTCACCGACCCCGCCCTCACCCGCCGGTACTGGGGCCTGACCTTCGAGACCGACTGGGCGGTGGGCTCGGCGATGGACTGGGTCGAGCGCGGGGCCCGCACCAGCGACCCCGAGCAGGTGGTCCTCGACTGCATCCCGGACCGGGTGCTCTCCTACACCTGGCACACCTTCACCCCGCAGTGGGCGGCCTCGGTCGGAATCGGCGAGGAGCTGCGCGCCGAACTGGCCAAGGAGCGGCGCACGAAGGTGACGTACGAGATCGAGCCGGTCGGCGAGACCCTGGCACGGCTGACCATCCTGCACGAGGGGTTCGAGCCCGGCGGCACCCTGATCGGCATGTGCGGGCGGGCCTGGCCGATGCTCGCGTCGAGCCTCAAGACCCTGCTGGAGACCGGGGCTCCGCTGCCCGAGCCGGAGCACGAGGGGAGCCAAGGGGCGGGCGGTCACGAGGCGCACGAGACCCGCCCGACCCGCCGGGCGCAGGAGGAGTGACCGCACGGCGGAGAGCCGGCGCCCCGGCGGGCCGGGCGCGGCCCGGCTCTCCGCCGTCCCCGGCCGAACGGCCCCGTACCGCACCTGAGATCATGTGTAGCGACCACGAAACAGGAGCGCGGACATGGCACGCGAGCGGCAGGGCTGACGGCATGGGACGAACGCTGACGGAGATCCTGGACGCGGCGGCCGAGGGGCGGTTCCCGCCCCCGGACGGCGCCACCACCGTGGTCCCGCAGGAGAACCGGCGCGACGCGGGCGTCATCGCCTTCACCGCGCACTCCGTGGTGTTCACCGACGAGGACCCCGACTGGGTGCGCTCCACCCTCGCCGCCCTCGACTGCGACGCGCTCGCGGCCACCATGAACGCCCGCTTCCTGACCGCGCTGCTGGACCGCACCGGACGCAGCACCGACACGATAGACCTCCTCACCGTCGCGGACCCGCTGCCCGGCGAACCCCCGCTGAAGCTCGACGAGATGGCAGACCCCGACCACCCGCGGGTGCGGCGGGCCCTGAAGCGCCGTGACGACGTACGGGTCTGGTCGGCCGACGGCGGAGTCCTCGTCCTCGGCCGGGGCGTCGCGGGCCGTTGGGAGACGGCGATCGAGGTGGACGAGGGCGTCCGGCACCGGGGCCTGGGCCGGGAGCTGGCCCGCGCCGCCCGCCACCTCGTCCCCGACGGGCAGCCCGTCTGGTCCCAGCAGGCCACCGGCAACGCGCGCAGCATCCGCGCCTTCCAGGCCGCCGGATACCGGCCGGTCGGCGCGGAGTCCCTGCTGCTGGCCCCGGCGGGCTGAGAACGCCCCGACGGCACCCTGACGACGGGCCGTTCACGGCGGTCGTGTGGAATGGGTGCCATGGGGAGAGGAAAGCAGCAGCAGCGACCCGCCACCGGCATACCGGAGCGGGTCCCGGCCGTGCCGGACGCCGGCCGGGCCCGGCGCGTGCGCGAAGGCGTCGCCCGATGAACCGTTCCGATGCCGCCACGCCGCCGGAGCACTGGCGCTACGGCCGCCACCTCGAGGCACTGGCCGTCGCGCCGGGGGAGAACGCCGAAGCCGAGGCCGTGGCCGCCGTGCTGCGCGATCCCGATCCGGTGATGGCCGAGAGCGCCGTGGTCACCCACCTCGACCGCAGGGCGGTGCGGCTGCTGGCCGACGAGGCCTTCCCCGCCTGGGCCCGGGCGATGTCCGACGTGCTCGCGGGGCGGGCCTTCCCCGAGCGCCGGCTGCGGGAGTGGATCCTGCTCAAGGCCATCACCCAGGGCGAGACCTGGTCCGCCGCGGAGCTGACCGCCGCCTCCGACTGGTGCCAGCGCACCGCCGCCCAGTCGCTCACCTCGTACGAGGCCCTGCGGCTGCTCGCCGCCGGCGCCCGGACCCGCCGCGTCCGCAACGCCGCGGCGGTCCGCCTGCGCAGGCGGACCGCGGTCTGAAGCGGAAACGGCCGGCCGCGGCGGCGCCGCGGCCCGGCGTCAGACGCCCCGGCGGACCCGGGCCGCGCGGCGGGCCTCGGCCTGCTGGCGGGCCTCCACCGTCTTGCGGGACTCCTTGCCCTTCCCCGGCCGGCCCGGCCGGGTGCCGATGCCGCGGAAGCCGAGGTCCGAGCCCGAGGGCCGGCCCTTGGCGTCGGTCGGCGCGGATCCGGCCAGCGGCACGCCGGGGGCGGCCTTGGCTCCGGTGATCCGGCTCAGTGCCGCCTCACCGGAGCGGACCTGCGTGATCGTCGGCCGGATCCGGGCGTCGGCCATCAGCCGGACGATGTCACGGCGCTGGTTCGGGGTGACGAGGGTGACGACCCGGCCGGTCTCGCCCGCGCGGGCGGTGCGGCCGCCCCGGTGCAGGTAGTCCTTGTGGTCGGCGGGCGGGTCCACGTTGACCACGAGGTCGAGGTCGTCGATGTGGATGCCGCGCGCGGCGACGTTGGTCGCGACCAGGACGGTGAGTTCCCCGCTCTTGAACTGGGCCAGGGTGCGGGTGCGCTGCGGCTGCGACTTGCCGCTGTGCAGCCCCTCCGCCCGTACGCCCATGGCCCGCAGGTGCTTCACGAACTGGTCGACGCCGTGCTTGGTGTCGAGGAACATCAGCACCCGGTTGTCCCGGGCCGCGATCTCGGTCGCCGCCGAGATCTTGTCGGCCGCGTGGATGTGCAGCACGTGGTGGTCCATCGTCGTCACCGCGCCCGCCTGCGGGTCGACGGAGTGCGAGACCGGGTCCTTCAGGTACCGGCGGACCAGCTGGTCCACGTTGCGGTCCAGGGTCGCCGAGAACAGCATCCGCTGCCCCGCGTGGTGCACCTGGTCCAGGATCTCGGTGACCTGCGGCATGAAGCCCATGTCGCACATCTGGTCGGCCTCGTCGAGCACGGCGATCTTCACGCGCTCCAGGTGTACGTCCCGCCGTCCGACCAGGTCGCTGAGCCGCCCCGGGGTGGCCACCACGACCTCGACACCGGTGCGCAGGGCACTCACCTGCCGCCCGATGGACAGCCCGCCGACCACAGTGGCCATCCGCAGCTTCAGGGCCGCCGCGTACGGCTCCAGTGCCTCGGTCACCTGCTGCGCCAGCTCGCGCGTCGGTACGAGGACCAGCGCCAGCGGGCGCTTCGGGTCCGCCTGCTGTCCCGCCGTACGCGCCAGCAGGGCCAGGCCGAAGGCGAGGGTCTTGCCGGATCCGGTCCGTGCGCGGCCGAGGACGTCCCGCCCGGCCAGTGCGTTCGGCAGCGTCGCGGCCTGGATGGGGAACGGCTCCTTGACCTGCAGGGAGGCCATGGTCGTCACCAGTTCACGGGGGAGGTCGAGCTCCGAGAACGACTCCACCGGCGCCAGCCCCGGCACCTTCGGCTCGTGCATGGTGAACTCGCCCTGCGGCCCGATGCTCCGGGGGGTCTTGCCGCCGGACTTGGCTCCGGGCCGGGCACCGCCCTTCGCACCGAAGCGTCCGTGAACTGACGGGTTCCTCATGCAGGGCCTTTCGGAGCAATAAGCAGACGAGAAGAAGTTGGTCAACCGCCCATGGTACCAGCGGCCCCTAGTCCTCCTTGGTGTCCAGCTCCCCGGAGCGCACCTGGGCGCAGTGGGCGCGGACCTCGACCGCGGCACGTTCGAACCAGTCGGCGATGACGGCGACCTCGTCGGGGGTGTAGTCGGCGAACAGGGCGCCGAGCCGGTCGTAGAACGGCTGGTAGACGGCGACGACCCGGGCGGCGGCCTCGGGCTCGGCCACCACCCGTACCCGGCGCCGGTCGGTGGGGTCCGGCTGGCGGCGCGCGTATCCGGCGCGTTCGAGGCGGTTGAGGACCCCGGTGACGGCGCCGGTGGTGAGGTCCACCAGTTCGGCGAGGTCACCGGCGGCCAGCGGGGTGTCCCCGGCTCCCAGGATGTGGCCCAGGCAGGTCAGGTCGGTGACGTTGAGCCCGAGCCGCTGTGCCACCTCCTGCTGGCCGACGATGCCCAGGGCGACGTACTGGTCCATGCGCGACATCGCCTCCGCGGCCGTGGCCGCGGGGCGGGGCTTGCCGTCCACGCAAATACTCCTTAGCATCTAAGTTACTTAGCTCGTGAGATAAATGATTCCTCTCTCCGAGCCTACTGCCGACCCTCCGACCAGGGAGAACCATGAGCGCGCACGGCCACGTCGATCTCGGCCACACGGTGGCCGGCTGGACCGGTACCACCCTGGCCCTGCTGGGCTTCGCCGGAGCGGGCGTCGCCGTGTGCGCGTCCTGGAACCCCGGGATCTGGCTCGGCCTCGGCGTCGTCGCCGCCGCCGGGCTCGTCACCTGGCTGCTGCACCTCGCCGGCTGGGGCAAGCCGAGCGGGCCCCGACCCGAGGCCGACTGGGACTGGCGCACCCGGGACGCCACCGCCCGCACCGGGCACGCCGACTGCCTGGGCTGCAGGGTCAGCGGACCGCGCCGAGCCGCCGCAGCAGCCCCTCGGCCTCGATCCGCCGTGTCGTTGCCCGCCGCGGATAGCAGCGCATGAACATGCGGGTGAAGTGCTCCCCGTAGTGGATCGCCGTGTCGTCCCCCGGCTCCGGCCGCAGCGGCCGGACCACGGCGTCGAAGCGCGGCTCGTGGAAATAGGCCAGCGTGTGGCGCTCCCGGTCCGCGAGCCGCACCTTGTGCGGGGTCGACAGCAGCGCGCCGCCCGTCAGGAACTGCAGGATGTCCCCGGGGAACACCGTCAGCACCCCCGGTACGGGCGGCACGTACGACCAGCCGGGGGAGTCCTCGGCGAAACCCGCCGTGCTCTCGCCGGGCAGCCAGTTGCGGGGGCGGCGCTCGTCGGCGACCGGAGGGCGTACGAAGAGGCCGCCGACCTCGTCCTGGGCGGCGATCACGAGCAGCCCGTAGTCGGTGTGCGCGCCGATGCCGCGCTCCGTCGTGCGCGAGGCGGCCGGGAAGCGCAGCACCCGCATGTGGTGCCAGCCGCCGCGGGTCAGCCCGGCGAGCCGGTCGACACCGGCCGGCCCCGGCCCGAGGCCCAGCCCGAGCGCCACCAGTCGCAGCAGCCGCTCGCCGAGCGCGCCCACCCCCGCGAGGTAGGCCTCCATGGCCGCGCGGTACTCCGGATCGGGCCAGGGCACCGGCCCGTGGCACGGCAGTGCGCGCTCCGCCGGCAGGTCCGGGGTGATGGTGAAGATCTCCGCCGCGTCCCGCTCACCGGCCGTGACCTCCTCGCCGGAGGCGATGTACCCGCTGTACGAGGTGTCGTTGACGTACGCCGCCTTCTGCCCCGGCGGCCGGGCGAAGAACCGGCGGCTCGCCGCCATCGCCTCCCGCGTGCGTGCCCGCTGCCCCGCGTCGGCCGCGATCTGGAAGATCCCGTCCCGCTGCCAGGCCGCCGTCATCGCCCGGCCGAGGGCTCCGTCCGCCGCCGTCCCCGTCACCCGGTCGGGCACCCTGAATGTCGCGAACCCGCTCATGTCCGTCCCCTCTCGAAGGGCTTCCGGAAGGTCTCCGGAAGGAGCTGCTCCCCCTTTTCACGGACAGGCCGAGCGGAAGTTCGAATGCGCGCCGCGCCCCGGTTGGCCGCGTTCAGCGTGTGCTGTGGGGGACCGTTGGGGAGGATCGAGACGGCCGCATATGCGGCCCGCAGTGGAACGTTGAGAAGGATCAGCCAGATGGCAACAGGCATCGTGAAGTGGTTCAACTCGGAGAAGGGGTTCGGGTTCATCCAGCAGGACGACGGCGGCCCGGACGTGTTCGTGCACTTCTCCGCCATCGAGACCACCGGCTTCAAGTCGCTGGAGGAGAACCAGAAGGTCGAGTACAACGTCACCCAGGGCCCCAAGGGCCCGCAGGCAGAGCAGGTGGTCCCCCTCTCGTAGTGCCGCTTCGCGGGCCCGCCCGTGAGCCGAGCCCCGCCGGTCCCCGGCGGGGCTCGCGCACGTCCGGGGCCCGGGCCGCTACCCGGCCCGGTGGAGGGCCAGGAGCAGGCGCCACAGGTGGTCCGCCAGGGCGGGCGGATCGGCGGGGACGGCCCCGTGCAGCCAGTCCGCGAGCACGCCGGTGAAGGCGGCGGCCACCGCCGAGGCGACCAGGTCCGGGTGCGGGGCTCCCACGGCCGCGCGCTCGGCGCGGGCGCGTTCCCGCAGCTCCCGGTGGAGGCGGTCGCCGAGCGGGCCGCCACCGCCCGGGAGGAGCAGGGTGCGGTGCAGTGGACCCCGCTCGGCCGCCCCGGCCAGGAATGCGGCCAGTTCGGCGGGCGGCCGCGCCGGGGGCAGCGCCGCCGGGCCGGTCTGCCAGGCGTGCAGCGCGTCCACCGCGGCGTGCACCACATCGGCGCAGGCGTCCACGGCGAGCGCGGTGAGGTCCTCGTAGTGCAGGTAGAACGTGGCCCGGCCGACGCCGGCCCGGCGGACCACCGCCGCGACGCTGACCTCGGCGAGCGGTGTGGTGGCGCACTCCGCGAGCAGGCTCTCCCGCAGCCGCGCCTTCGTCCGGGCCGTGCGCGGGTCCGGTGCGCGGGAGTCGCCCGGGCTCACGCGGCCAGCAGCGCCGCGCCGAGGGCGAGGGCGCCGGGCAGGGCCTGTGCGACGAGGATCCGGCGGTTGGCGGTCGCGGCCCCGTACACCCCGGCGACGATCACGCAGACGAGGAAGAACACCTGCGTGGCCGGCGAGTCGATGACGAGCGACCAGATCAGACCAGCGGCGAGGAAACCGTTGTAGAGGCCCTGGTTGGCGGCGAGCGTCGCCGTGAGGCGGGCGGTGTCGGCGTCGAAGCCGGACAGCGCGCGGCCGGGCGGGCGCTGCCACAGGAACATCTCCAGGACCAGGAAGTACAGGTGTAGCGCGGCCACGAGGCCGATCAGGATCTGAGCGACCGTGTGCATGGCCGCCTCCACTTCTGGGGGCTGAATGGGACTGAGGGGGACAGCAGGGGAACCTTATTTCCTGGACGACTGTACAGGAAATAAGGTTCCGCCTGTCGCCCCGTTGCCCGTAGCCCTGTTCCGAGGCTCAGAGGTTGGCGTCCAGGAACGCCCGGAACTCCTCGCGCGTCATCGGGCCCGCCTGGCTCGCGACCGCCTCGCCGTCCCTGATGAGCACGGCGGTCGGCGCCGCGGTCACCCCGTAGCGCCGGGTCGGCTCCGGGCAGCGCGTCATGTCGGTGCGGACGGCGGTGAACCGCGTGCCGTACTCCTCGGTCAGTTCGCCGACCACCGCGTCCATCGCGCGGCAGGCCTCGACGGCCTTCGGCCAGCTGCCGCAGAAGTAGGCGAGAACGGGCCCGGTCGTCATCGACAGGATGAAGTCGAACTCCCCGTTCTCCAGTGGCTGGTGCACCCGACGTGCCATGCGTGTCGCTCCTCGCTCGTACGCCCCCGAGGTCCGGAGGGCGGCCCCCATCATCGCCGCATTGTCAGTGGCACCTGTGAAGCTGATCGGCATGGACGACAGGATGCTCCGGCGCCGGGTCTACGGCGCCGACCACGAGGACCCCGACCCCGGCCCGCGCCCCGGCCGCACCTACGGCGAACTGGTCGGCGGGCCGCTCGACGGGCTGCTCCTGGACATCACCGGCTGGACCGCGCCCCAGCTCGCCGAGGAGGCCAGGCTCCCCACGGAGATAGGACGGTACGGAGCGGGCGGGCGCGCCCACTACCGCCGCCGCGCCGGGGACCCGGGCCACTGGGACTGGACGGGTGACAGTCGCTGACGTCCCGGTGGCCGTCCCCGGAAAATCTTCGAAGAATTTCCCGGGAGCTGTCGATCGGGGCGTCTCCCGTTCGACGCAGGGGTGAGAGGCGGGGACAGCCCCCGCCCTCCCGACCGAGGAGTCACCATGCCGCGCTTCCTGACGCTGATCCGCATCAACGAGCAGGAACTCACCACCGACACCGAGTTCCCGCCCGAGTTCCTGGAGAAGATGGGCGCCTACATGGAGGAGATCACCAAGGCCGGGGTCATGCTCGACACGGCCGGCCTGCTCCGCACCCCCGAGGGGACCCGGGTCAACTGGTCCGGCGGGAAGATCAGCTACACCGACGGCCCCTTCACCGAGACCAAGGAGGTCGTCGGCGGCTACACCCTGATCCAGTGCAAGGACAAGGCCGAGGCCCTGGAGTGGACCAAGCGGTTCCTCGAGATCCACCCGGCCGAGTGGAACGTCGGCGCCGAGGTCCGGGAGATCGAGGAGATGTGATCCCGGGGCGTTCGCCCCGCGTTTGCCCCCGCTCGTCACGGCTGCTCTGATGGGTGGCCGTGACGGCAGTGAGTGCGGCCCAGGCGGTCGAAGCGGTGTTCAGGATCGAGTCCGCGCGGATCATCGCCGGCGTCGCCCGGATCGTGCGGGACGTCGGCATCGCCGAGGAGATCGCCCAGGACGCCCTGGTCGCGGCGCTCGAACAGTGGCCGGAGTCCGGCGTCCCGGACCGGCCGGGCGCCTGGCTCACGGCCACCGCCAAGCACCGCGCCATCGACCTCGTCCGCCGCAAGGAGACCTACGCGCGCAAGCTCGCCGAGGTGGGCCGCACCCTGGAGGACGTGCCGCCGCCGGCCGAACCGGCGGACCCCGACGACATCGACGACGACCTGCTGCGCCTGATCTTCACCGCCTGCCACCCCGTCCTGGCCACCGAGGCCCGGATCGCCCTCACCCTGCGCCTGATGGGCGGGCTGACGACCCAGGAGATCGCCCGCGCCTTCCTGGCCACCGAACCCGCCGTCGCCCAGCGCATCGTCCGGGCGAAGCGGGCCCTCGCCAAGGCCGGGGTCCCCTTCGAGGTCCCGTACGGAACCGACCGCGAGGCACGGCTCTCCTCGGTCCTGGAGGTCATCTACCTGATCTTCAACGAGGGCTACTCGGCCACCGCCGGGGACGATCTCCTGCGCCCCGCCCTCTGCGAGGACGCGCTGCGCCTGGCCCGCGTCCTGCAGGGCCTGATGCCACGGGAACCCGAGGTGCACGGCCTCGCCGCGCTGCTGGAGTTCCAGGCGTCCCGGACCGCCACCCGCACCGGCCCCGACGGGGAACCGGTGCTGCTCGCCGACCAGAACAGGGCCCGGTGGAACCGCCTGCTCATCGCCCGCGGCGTCCGGGCCCTCGGCCGCGCCGGGAACGGCCCCTACTCCGTGCAGGCCGCCATCGCCGGCTGCCACGCCGCAGCCGTCCGCTACGAGGACACGGACTGGCCGCGGATCACCGCGCTCTACGGCCGCCTCGTCCGGCTGGTCCCCTCGCCGGTGGTGGAGCTCAACCGGGCCGTCGCGGTCTCGATGGCCGAGGGGCCGCAGGCGGCCCTGCCGCTGGTCGACGCCCTGGCGGAGGAACCGGCCCTGCGCGCCTACCACTTGCTGCCGTCCGTACGGGGCGACCTGCTGGAGCGGCTCGGCCGGCCGCAGGAAGCCCGCGCGGAGTTCGAGCGCGCGGCCTCTCTCACGCGCAACGCGCAGGAGCGCGGTCTGCTCCTGCGGCGCGCGGCCCGCCTCTGAGCGCGGGACGACGACCCCCGGGCCCCGGGGTCAGCGGCGCCGGGCGTACGCGGCCACGTCCAGCGGGGTGCCCACGGGCCGCCGCGGCGGCGTCAGTGCGATGGGCCGGCGGAAGCCGCCGGAGCGGACGATGTCCTGGAGGGTGCGGCGCAGCGCCTCCTGGAAGTCGCCCATGGTCCGGCGGGCCGCCGGGGTGTCGACGTAGATGGAGTTCATGTGCAGCCCGTCCGTGTCCCGCTGGAACCACGAGCAGGCCCCGTTGGCACGCGCCGACCACACGTGGGTGGTGGGCCGCCACTCCTCGTGGCGCTCGGCGCCCGGGCACCTGCGCATGTCGATGTACGAGAAGAAGTTCACCGGATGCGGCCAGGCGCGGGCGGCGAACTCCTCGGGCGCCAGCAGCTCCCAGGCCCGCACGAACGGCACGTCGACGTGGCCGATCATCTCGCTGAAGCCGGCCCGCACCGAAGCCATGACCTGGGCGAAGTCGCGGCCGGGGGAGGCGTCGAACTCGATGGGCATGGTGTTGACGAACCAGCCCACCGAGTTCGTCCAGGTGTCCCGGCCGCGCTCGCTGACCGGCATGAGGCCCCGGTAGACGCCCGGCCCGCCGGCCTCGCGCAGACACACGGCGACGGAGGCGAGCACGCCCATGAAGGGCTTGCCGCCCACCGTCAGGCAGGTCTTCTCGAAGACCTCGGCCTCGCCGGCGTCCAGCAGCAGGGAGGCCTCGTTGACGATCGGGTACATCCGGTCGGGCTCGACGCCCAGGTCGAGCGGGAAGCGGGGGAAGAACTCGCCGGCCCGGCCCATGAAGGCCTTCCAGTAGTCCAGGCGTTCGTCGCGGGCGTCGATCGACAGGTAGCGGCGGCGCTGCTCGTCCGCGAAGTCGAGGTAGCTGGGGGCGGCCGGCAGTTCGGCGTCCTCGCCGCGGCACAGGCCCTCGTACGTGGTCATCACCTCGCGGGCGACGATCGGCATCGACATGCCGTCGCAGACGATGTGGTCGAAGGTGAGGTAGACCGTCGCGGAGTCCTCGCGGATCACCGCGCCCATGATGAACAGCGGCCAGGCGAGGGTGTCGATGCTCTGCTGGAACCGTTCGACGAGGAATCCGTTCAGCCGTTCGGCGGTCTCGAAGGTGCCCACGTGCAGGGGATCGAGGGCGAGTCCGGCGGGATCGAAGGGCTCGCAGGCCAGCTCGCCGGCCAGTCGCCGGAAGGCGCACCTCAGGACTTCGTGCCGCCGGACAAAGGACAGCAGGGCCTGCGCCAGGGCCTCCTCGTCGAGCGGGCCCGTCACCTCGAAGGTGACCGCGACCCAGGACGCGACCGGGTCGTCGGCCGCCCGGCTCTCCTCGGCGACGGTGAAGTGCTTGTCCTGGTTGAAGGACGCCTTCCTGCTCGCCGGATCGTCCGTGCCGCCGGCCTCCGCCGATGTGGACCGGAGCCGCCACTCGACCACCCGGCCGGGCGCCACCTGGTGCATTTCCAGAGGAAACTGCCGCATACCGTCATCCCTTCGTCCCCCGGATCAACCCCCAGGCCCTAACGACCCCCGGCCCGGGGAAGTGACGAACCACTTGCGCCGGGCCGACGGGCGGGGGCTGGGAGAGCGGGGATCGGAGGGAGCCGTGACGAAAGCCGGTCAGCGGTCGCCGGTGCGCCGTTTGCTCACACTGAAGGTCACGCTGCCGGCCCGGTAACGGGCGTCGGACCACTCGATCGGACGACCGGTGGCCGTCGCGGAGACGTGCTGTTCGGGTGGGTAGCAGCCGGGCCGGTTGGGCCGGGGTCGGGTGTGTGTCGGGGTGATCCCCGCAGGGCGCCGAACGCACTGCCGCCGAGCTGTCCGACCCCTCGTCACGTTCGGCGCCCGAGGAGACACCCCGGCGCGCACCCGACCCCGCCCGAGCGGCGCAGCCAGCCGGGGGCGCAGCCGACCGGCACCCCCCCCTCCTCAGGAGCCGCCGCCGCGGAAGGCCGTCGCGCGCACCGTGGTACCGCACAGCGCGAACTCCCCGCCGTCGGCGGGCGCGACCTGGAGGCCGCCGCCGCCCACGCCCACCACGATCGACGGCGCGACGGTCGGTTCGGCGCCGGAGGCGCAGTACCCGTCGGCCTCACCGAGCACCGGGGTGAAGGTCAGCTGGGTCCAGGCCCGGCCGCCCACCGGCAGTTCCACCGCGCGCGCCTGGCCCTGGGGGACCACGTTCAGGGGCTTGTTGAGGTCCGACGAACCCTGACCGGCGAGCGCCACCGTGGGGAACCCCTTCAGGGAGCACGCCTGCGGGCCTTCGTTGGTCACGGTGACCCGCACCTGGCTGCCGCGGATCTGCCGCGCGTCCGCGTCGAGCTGTGTGCTCGTGCAGGGCGGAGCGGGAGCCCGCAGCCCGGCCGGCTGCCGCGCCGCGGCGCCCGGGCCCGCGGCCAGCAACAGGCCGCAGGTCACGGCCCCCGTCGCGAGCCAGAGGGTCGAGGTCCTGGCCACGCCTGCACGCGTTGTGCCCTTCATGCGGTCTCCTCAAGGTCCGCGGGACGCCCGCTCACGCCGGGCCGCATCTCCTTCCCAGCCTCGCACCACCCCTGCCCCACGGCACCCGTAGCGCTCTGACCTGGACAGGGCCTAGGAGACCGGCAGGCCGAGGATCTCCAGGATGCCCTCCGCGTAGGCGGCCGCTCCCGAGCCGGGAGCCGCGGCGAGTTCGCGGCGGAAGCCGTCGGTGCCCGTACGGATGAAGGCGACGCACTGGCCGTGCAGCCCGGCCTCGTGGGTACCGCCGTCGTCCACCGTGCACAGCAGGGCCAGCAGCGTCCACAGCAGCGCCTCGCGGGTCGCCTGCCGCGGCGGCTGCGCGGACCACACGGCCATCAGCACGGCGCACACCGCAGGAGCGGGCGGTTTCAGGTTCTCCGCGAAGAAGACATGACCCTCCAGCGCGCGGAACGCGGACGGATGTCCCTCGGCGGCGTCCCGTACGGCCGCCACCAGATGGCCCGCCGAACGCCCGCAGCCGCACTCGGTCGACTCCCAGTCGTGCCGGGCGATCTCCGCCTCCACCGCGTCCGGAACCAGCGGACTGCGCGGCACGGCGCCCTGGCGCAGCAGAGCATGCTGCCGCTTCTCGCTCCCCCTCATGGGGCACAGTATGAGCCCAGGGCGCACCGCTCTGCGAGGGGGGTCGGAACCGGATCACCAGGGCCTTCGTCTGAGACGCCGTGTGGATGAAACGAAGAATTCCGGCCTTGCTCCTCGCGCTGCTCGTCACCCAGCTCGGCGCCCTCGTCAACCCCGCGTACGCGTGCGGATGCGGGGCCATGGTTCCCGACGGCCAGTCCCGGATCGGCGTCGACCGGGAGACCTCCGTCGTGCGCTGGGACGGCCGCACCGAGCAGATCGTCATGCGGTTCACCGTCCGCGGGGACGCCCGGCGGGCCGCCTGGATCATGCCGGTGCCCGGGCGGGCCTCGGTGGAGCTCGGCGACGGGGACGTGTTCGGCGAACTGCGGGACCTGACCCGGCCCGAGTCCAAGGCCCGGCACTACTTCTGGCCCCGCGACCGCGACTGGCCCTTCTCCTCCGGCCGGGGCGACCTCGCCGGCGGCGCACCCCCGCCCGCCGCCGACGCGGCCGTCGCAGTCGTCGGCCGCGAACAGCTCGGCGACTTCGACGTCGCCCGGCTCACCGCCACCGACCCGAACGCCCTGAAGACCTGGCTGGAGACCAACGGCTTCAAGCTCCCCGACCGGCTCGCCACCGAGGTCCAGCCGTACGTCGACCAGCGCTGGGAGTACGTGGCGGTACGGCTCGCCCCCCGCCGGCAGGGCGGGGTGCTGCGCGGCGACCTCGACCCGCTGAAGATCCGCTTCGACAGTGACCGGCTCGTCTACCCGATGCGGCTCTCCCGGATGGCCAAGACACCCCAGTCACTCGGCCTGTATGTGCTGGCCGACCACCGCATGGAGCCCGCCTCCCCGATCGGCGGCTCCAGGCCGGAGGTCACCTTCGCCGGCACCGTCCGCCCGAAGGACGGCCCGATCGCCGAACTGGCGGGCGGCAAGCCGGTGTTCCTGACCGCGATCGACCAGGAGTTCCCGGAGCCGGGCCGCATCGACGCCGACCACGAACTGCGCGCCACCGCGAAGGACACCCCGTACCGCCGGGCGGTCTACCACAACGAACTGCTCACCGTGGGGCCCGGCATCCCCGTCTGGCTCCTGACGGTCTCCGCCGTGCTGCTGGCACTGGCGGGCTCCTGCTTCGCGCTGGTCCGACGCCGTCGCCGGCTCCGCGAGGACCGGGCCGCCTGAACTTCCCCGCACGGGCGGCCCGGTCAACGTCGGCCCGCTCCGTCCCCGTCGGTCAGAGGGGCAGGGGAGGCCGGCTCCGCCAGAACGCGCACTGGTGGTCCTCGCCGAAGGACGTCGTCGTCCGCGTCGCCGCCGGGTTCAGGGTGAGGACCGTACCGGCGCCGGCGCCGGCCAGCGGCCACGCGATCTGGCCCGACACGACGGGGGAGCCCCAGCGCGCGAGCGCGGCCCAGTAGCGCTTCATCCGGGTGCCGAGCGCGGCCTGGGACGGGGTCAGCGGGCGCTCGCCCATCGTGACGTCGTACAGGCAGGCCAGCTCCGCGCTGTGCGCGTTCGACTCGTCCAGGCCCGGCACCTGCGCCCCCGCGAGGGTGGGCGACTGCGGGTCGTCGAACTCGTAGACGTACGTCGGTACCTGGGACGCGAACCGCTGCGCCGTCCACGCCGTGTGGCAGGCGAACGTTGAGTCCGTCATGACGACAGGGCCACGTACGGCGAGCCGTGGGCCGCGACGGGAGGGAATCGGTGCGGCGGGTGATCTACCCCGTGGTCGGCGGAGAGAAGACGCTCAAGGCACTGGCGGCGGAGGCCGCCGCGAACGAGGCCCGCTACAAGGCCCGGGTCCGCATGGTGATGCGCTCCTCGTACTCGGCGCACTGGCGCCGGATGCTCTCGCCGCTGCTGGGCGCGCTGGAGCTGAAGTGCAACAACACCGCCTACCGGCCGGTGATGGACGCGATCGACCTGCTGGGGCGGTACCTGGAGGAGCCGCTGAAGGAGGGCGCGTTCTTCGATCCGGCGGAGAGCGTGCCGCTGGCGGGGGTGGTGCCCGAGCACTGGCGGGCGGCGGTGGTGGACGACAAGGGCCGCATCGAGCGCATCCCGCACGAGCTGTGTGTGCTGGTCGCTTTGCGGCACGCGGTGCGGCGCCGGGAGATCTGGGTGGTGGGGGCGAACCGGTGGCGTAACCCGGAGGACGACCCGCCTGCGGACTTCGAGGACAACCGGGACGTGCACTACGCCGCGCTGGGCCAGCCGCAGGACGCCGGAGAGTTCATCGCCGCCCTCCAGGGCAAGCTGCGTACCTCGCTGGACCCTGGCGGAGGGTACGACGGGCGGGGTGGCGATCGTCAAGAAGCACGGCGAGCCGTGGATCAGGGTCTCCCCGCGCGGCAAGCAGGAGGAACCCGAGAGCCTGGTGGCCATCAAGGGTGAGATCGAGCGGCGCTGGGGCACCATCGACCTGCTGGACATCCTGAAGTACGCAGAGTTCGACACGGACTTCATCGCGGAGTTCACCTCGGTGGCTACCCGAGAGATGCTGTCGAAGGATGTGCTGCGGCGCCGGCTGCTGCTGGTCCTGTTCGGCTTGGGCACGAACATGGGATCAAGCGGGTCGCGGTGACCGGCAAGCACGGCGAGAGCGAGGCGACGCTGAGGCGGGTGCGGCACCTGTTCGTCAACCGCGCCAACATGCGCGCGGCCTTGCGGAAGCTGGTGAACGCCACCTTCGCCATCCGGGATGAGCTGTGGTGGGGTACCGGTACGGCGTGTGCCTCCGATAGCCGCAAGTTCGGCGCCTGGTCCAGCATCCTGATGACCGAGTGGCATCAGCGCTACCGGGGCCCCGGGGGGGGGGGGGGATGATCTACTAGCATGTCGAGCGAAAGAGTCGGTCTGCATCTACTCTCAGCTCAAGTCATGTTCGGCCTCCGAGGTCGCCTCGATGATCGAGGGCGTGCTGCGGCACTGCACCGACATGGAGGTGGACCGGCAGTACACCGACACGCACGGTGCCTCCATCGTCGGGTTCGCCTTCGCCCACATGCTCGACTTCAAGCTGATGCCGCGGCTGAAGAACATCGGCTCGGCGAAGCTGTACCGGCTGGCGGCCGGTCAGGACGACACCTTGCCGAACCTGGGCCCGGTCCTCTCCACCTAGACGATCGACTGGGACCTGATCGCCCAGCAGTACGCCAGATCGTGAAGTACACCACCGCCCTGCGGCTGGGTACCGCCGAGGCCGAGCAGGTCCTGCGGCGCTTCACCCGTGGAGGGCCCAAGCACCCGACGTACGGGGCGATCGAAGAGCTGGGCCGGGCGGTGCGGACCTCTTTCGTATGCGACTACCTCGCGGACGTCGAGATGCGCGCCAAGAGATCCATGAGGGATTGCAGGTGGTGGAGAACTGGAACTCCCCGAACAAGGACCTCTTCTACGGCAAGGACGGCGATCTGGCAGGTGCGGACAAGCAGTCCCAGGAGGTCAGCATGCTCGCGCTGCATCTGCTCCAGTCCGCTCTGGTGCACGTCAACACGCTGCTGAGGCAGGAGGTCCTGGCCGATCCGAAGTGGGCGGACAAACTCACCGACGCGGACCGCAGGGCGCTGTCGCCGCTGTTCTGGACCCATGTGAATCCGTACGGCAGGTTCGAGCTGGACATGAACAGCCGCCTCGATCTGGACCTGTCCATCCGGGCGGCGGTGCCCAGGCCGCGCACTCCGCAGAGGGAAGCAACAAGCACCCCGACGTGACGGCCCGGGCCTGGCCGGAGCCGCGGTGAAGACTAGTGAGCTGGTTGCCAGCGGCGGTGGAGTAGGTGATGCGGAGACGGCACGAGACTCCTGACTTCCGCTTAAGGGACCCAGGGACCCGTCAACCGGGCAGAGTGGCGAGCCCCATCTCATAGGCGGTGATGACGAGCTGGACCCGGTCCCGGGCACCCAGTTTGGTGAGCAGGCGTGACACATGCGATTTGGCCGTGGCCACCGTGATGAAGAGGTCCTCCGCGATCTCGGTGTTCGACAGGCCGCGCCCGACCAGGGTCAGGACCTCCCGTTCCCGTTCGGTGATGCCCTCGACCGACCTCGGGGATCGCTTCGGGGCGGCTTTGGGACGCCCGGCGAACTCCGCGATCAGGCGGCGCGTGACACCCGGCGCGATCAGCGCGTCGCCGACGGCGACCACGCGGATCGCCGCGAGGATGTCGTCGAGCGCCATGTCCTTGACCATGAAGCCGCTCGCTCCGGCCCGGAGCGCGCCGTAGACGTAGTCGTCCTCGTCGAAGGTGGTCAGGACGAGGACGCGGGTGCCCGCCGGGCCGGTGGTGATCAGGCGAGTGGCCTCGATCCCGTCCATGCCGGGCATCCGGATGTCCATCACCACGACGTCGGGCTGGATGTCCCCAGCCAGTTGGACCGCCTCGGCGCCGGTGGCGGCTTCACCGACGACCTCCAGGTCGGGGTGGTCGGCCATGATCACGCGCAGGCCGGACCGCACCAGCGGCTGGTCGTCGACGAGCAGAACACGTACGGGACCGCCGGTCATCGGGCCTCCACTGGAATTCCGACGGGTTCGGGCAGCGGCAGCCGCGCCGCCACCCGGAAGCCGCCCTCCGGGCGCGGTCCGGCACTGATGCGGCCGTGCAGCAGGGCGACTCGCTCGCGCATGCCCACGATGCCGAAGCCGTGGGCCGGGCCGTCCTCGGTGGCGCCGCGCCCGGCGTCGACGATTTCCACGGACAGCTCCTCGTCCCCGTAGTCGACGGCCACTCGGCAGTGCCCGGTGCCCGCGTGGCGGACCACGTTGGTCAGCGCCTCCTGGACGATACGGTAGGCCGACAGGTCGATGTCGGCCGGCAGCGGGCGCTGTTCCCCGCTGCGGCGCACGTCGACCCGTACCCCGGCGTCCGCCGTCGTCGTCGCCAGCCGTTCGAGGTCCGCCAGACCGGGCGAGGGCGCGAGCGGTGCCCGCCCCGAAGCCGCCGCGTCCTGGCCGGCCTGACGGAGTGCCACCAGCGTGCGCCGAAGGCCCGACAAGGTGTCCCTGCTGGTGGCTTCAATGGCTCGCAGCGCCTCGCGGGCCTCCTCGGGCTGCGTCTGGATGACCCGGCTCCCCACCCCGGCCTGGATGGCGATGATGCCGATGCTGTGCGCGACCATGTCGTGCAACTCCCGGGCTATCTGCAGTCGTTCGGCGACGACGGCCTCGGCCACCTCCTGTGCGCGCAGCGCCACCGCGTGCTCACGGCGCTCACGGATGAGCCGACCGGCCGTGCAGGCCGCGGCCATCGCCAGGAGGGCGATCACGAGGTTGACGGTCAGGCCGTCCCCGTGCGCGAAGCCGCCGACGCACAGCAGCTGGACGACGAGGGACGTGGCCACGGCGGCAGTCGAAGCCCGCCTCGCGCGGGTGGCGACGATGAACCCCTGGATGAGGTCCACCGCCAGGAACGGCAGGAACTGGTTCTGGTACGAAGCCGACAGGTCCACCGGGGCGGAGCTCGGGGGGCCCACCACCACGGCGATGGATCCGAAGAGCGCCATGGCCAGAGCCAGGATCGGCCCCCGTCGCAGAACGCCGACGAGCAGGCTCGCCGCCAGCAGCGCCCCGATGCCATGGACCGTGCCCGACGCCCGCGGCGCACCTCCGATGAGCAGACCCACCGCGAGGACATAGAGGACACCCCCCACCCAGGCCATGACCTTCGTTCTCGTCATCGCAGGTGTGCCCTCTCCAGGCGGTGCGCTCGCTCAAGAGAAAGGTCGTGCCCTGCGACGCGCGCGGGCAACGGGGTGGCCGGTATGTCGTTCATCCCGTGAGGTTATCCAGTCACCGACCCCGCGGCATCGGCCCGTGGGCGTACACCCACGGGCGAACCCGGCCGCGCGATTGCCACCCACGGCCCCATGACCGGACGGGGTCCGCCGGGCAGTGTTGTCCACGTGATCGAAGTCAACGAACTCACCAAGCACTACGGCGGCAAGACCGCCGTCGACCACCTGTCCTTCACCGTGCGGCCGGGCCAGGTCACCGGCTTCCTCGGCCCCAACGGAGCCGGCAAGTCCACCACCCTGAGGATGATCCTCGGCCTGGAGACGCCCACCGGCGGCACCGCCACCGTCAGCGGAGTCCCCTTCCGCAACCACCCCCGCGGACTGCGGCACGTCGGCGCCCTCCTCGACGCCAGCCAGGTCCACGGCGGACGCACCGCCACGGCCCACCTGTCCGCCCTGGCGCGCAGCAACGGGATCTCCCCGCGCCGGGTGGAGGAGGTGCTGCACGAGGTGGGCCTGACCGAGGCGGCGGGCCGCCGCATCGGCGGTTTCTCGCTCGGAATGAAGCAGCGGCTGGGGGTGGCCACTGCCCTGCTCGGCGACCCGCCGGTGATGATGTTCGACGAGCCGGTCAACGGCATGGACCCCGAAGGCGTGCTCTGGATGCGCCGCCTCTTCCGGCGCCTGGCGGCTGAGGGCCGTACGGTCTTCCTCTCCAGCCACCTCATGTCGGAGATGGAGAACACCGCCGACCAGCTCGTCGTCATCGGCCGGGGCAAGCTCATCGCCGCCGAGTCGGTACGGGAGTTCGCGGGCCGCAGCACCGGCCTCGGCGTGGTGGTGCGCACGCGGCAGGCCGCCGAGCTGTCGGCGGTGCTGAGCGCCGCGGGCGCGTCGGTCGAGCCTGAGGGATCGGCGGGCGCCGAGAAGCTCGCCGTGACCGGACTGCCGTCGGACCGGATCGCCGCGCTTGCCTTCGAGAACGGGATCCTGCTCAACGAACTCATAACCCGGGCGGCCTCATTGGAAGAGGCCTTCATGGAACTCACCGCCGACAGCATCGAATACCAGGCAGGACAGCCCCGATGACCACACTCGCCCCCGCCCGCGCGACCACCTCGGCCGGCTCCCTCACCGAGCCGCCCGCCCGCTTCCGCGACCTGATCGCCTCCGAGTGGATCAAGACGCGCTCCCTGCGCTCCACCCCGTGGACCCTCGCGCTTATCACCCTGTTCGTCATCGGGTCCGCCGCCGTGGCCACGCTATCCGATAAGGCGGCGGGCTCCGAACCCACCAGTTTCCTGGCCTACGACGCCTTCTCGTCGCCCGGCTACATGACGCTGATCCTCGTCGCCGGAAGCATGGGCGCCCTCACCGTCGTCAGCGAGTACAGCAGCGGCCTGATCCGCACCACCCTCGCGGCCGTCCCCACCCGCGGCGCGGTCGTGCTGGCCAAGGCGGTCGTCACCGCCTTGCTGTGGACCGCGGTCGGCACGGCCGCCGCCATCGGATCCTTCCTCGTCTCCCAGGCCATCCTGGACGGGCACGGTGCCGCCGTCCCGATCACCCACCCCGGTGTGCTCCGCCCGCTGGTGGCATCCGCGCTGCTGGCTCCGGTGTGCGCCCTGACCGGCCTGGGCCTCGCCGTCCTGCTCCGCCATGCCGCCGCCACCATGCTCACCAGCGCCTTCACCCTGCTGATGCTGCCCACCATGTTCTCGGAGAGCAACCGCTGGTCCGCCGACATCAAACACACGATGGTCTCGGCCGCCTGGACCCGCCTCGTACAGACCTGGGAGCCCGATCCCGGCTCCCTGGGCTACACCGCCACCCTCCCCGGCTCCTGGATCGTGTACGCCCTCTGGCCGCTGGTAGCGGTCGCCCTCGCGGTGATCGTCGTAAGGCGTCGCGACGTGTGAACGTACCTCCGAACGCGCGTATCGTGCCCCCCGGGCACAGGGGCAAGGCCCTCGATGCTTCTCGCAGCCCCAATGAACGTCTCTCATAAACGACCCTTTGCCCGAGCAAGATCAAAGACGGTGTCCTGGTGATCGCGAACTGGTGGTTCGGTTCGCAGAACCCGTTCTCACTCAAAGGCGAGTTCGGGGTGCTTGTGAGAATCGATTGTGACAGCACCCGGTGTCATGGCGGTCCCTCGCGGACGATGTCGAGCGCTACCCCTGCCCGCGCTGGCGGGCCGAACCCGGCTCGCCGTGCCGCTCGCGCTCCGGCGGGGTCGCCGGCACCTACCACACCGGGCGCTTCACCAAGGTGCCCCGGCTCGCCAAGCTCCTGCGCGTGCCCACCCCCGCCGACCGCGGACCCGGACAGCCGTGGCGCCCCGGCACCCTGGTTCCGCTCGCCCTCGCGCCGGACACCCCGAGCGCCGACTTCCGCATCGGGCACGCCCGGTGCTCGACGCTCACCCAGGAACTCCAGTCCCAGCTCGACGCCCTCGCGGGGCACGGCATCCCTCGCGACAAGGTGTTCTCCGAGAAGATCAGCACCCGCGTCCGCGTCCGGCCCCAGTTCGAGGCCGCGCTCGCGCTCGCCCGCCAGATCAAGGCCCACGCCCCGCACTGCCGCGTCATCTTCACCGTGTACGAGATGAAGCGCCTCGGCCGCGGCGTCGCCGAACTCACCGCGCTCGCCGACCACCTGACTGCCCGCGGCGTAGTGCTGGAGATGCTCGCCGGGCCGCTGCCCGGGATGTACGACCCCAGCGGGCCCGGACGCCTGCTGTTCGCGTTCTTCGCGGCGATGGCGGAGACGGGTCGTACGGGATGCGGGATGGGATGCGGGGTGGGGGTGCGGGGTGTGTGCGTGCGGGCGGGGGCGTGGCGTGAGGCCGGGGGGCGGAGCGGCCGGGGGCGCTCCGCCCCCGGCCGGTCCGCGGTCCTACGGACGGAGCCCGGCGATCAGGGTCGAGGTCACGGCCTGGTCCGCCGGTCCGGTGTTCCAGTCGGAGTTCATCGGGCTGACGGCAATCTTGCCGGCGGCCACCGCCTCGATGTCACCGCCCTTGGCGGCGGGCTTCAGGGCCACCTTCACGCCCACTTTCCACGTACCGTCACCCGCGTCGGTGAAGTCCGGCTCGAGGAAGTTCTGCGGGTCCTGGAAGGTGGTGGCCACACCGGCGGCCGTGCCCTTGCCGTCCGCGCCGACGATCGGGTGGTTGACGTTCAGGCCGACGCCCTTGGGCAGCAGCGAGCCGGAACGGGCCCGTACCTGCAGCCGGTCGATCAGCTTGACCGCGAAATCGAGCGTGGGATCCATGGCGTTGACCGTGGTGACCGGGTCGGGCGCGCTCAGACCGCCGGTGCTCAGCGCGATGGCGGGCACGCCGCTCTCCAGAGCGGCGACGGCGCCGCCGACCGTACCGGAGTGGGTGGCCAGTCCGGCGACGTTCGGGCCGAAGTTGGTGCCGGAGACGACCAGGTCGGGGGCCTTGCCGGCGAACACCTCGGCCAGCCCGAAGGCGACGGAGTCGCCGGGAGTGCCGTCCACGGCCCAGACCTTCGGCTCCGGGTGCTTCACCGAGATCGTGGGGGCGCCACTCATCATCTTGGTGCCGGTACCGCTCTGGTTGGTGAGTGGGGCGACGATCGTGACGTCGTGCCCGGCGGCGGTCAGCCGCTCGAAGGCCTTGCGGATGCCGGGCGCGTTGTAGCCGTCGTCGTTGGTGAGCAGGACCCGCAGCGGACCGGCGGGCGCGGTCTGCGGGGCTGCGACCGCGGGTGTGGTGCCGGCCAGGGCCGGCGTGCAGAGCAACAGGGCGGCCAGCGGCAGAACTCGCTTGCGTCTCACAGAGTGCTCCTTCAGAGCGGAGGGAGGTGAGGGTGGGCGGAAGCGGTGCAGCCCGGCGGGCGCGCGACCCTCGGCTCGCGCCCGCCGGAGCTCGGGCCGGGCCCGGTCCCACGGGACGGGTCGGGCGTCCCGGGGGATGAGTCGTCCCGGGGTTCCGGGGTCCCGGGTCCCCGCGTCTCGGGTCCCGGCGTAGCGCGATCCCGGCGTTTCGCGGGAGTGGGCCCGGAGGAGGGGAGGTCAGAGCACGCCGCGGATCGGGAGGATGGCGAGAGCGCCGATCAGGGAGAGGGCTCCGCCGACCAGGAAGAGCGGGGTGTACCCGCCCAGCGTGGTGACGACGGCCGAGGCGACGAAGGGGGCGATGATCTGCGGTCCCGCGTTCGCGATGTTGAGGACGCCCATGTCGCGGGCGGCGTCCTCGGCCCTCGGGAGCACCAAGGTGACCAGTGCGGTGTCGACGGCCATGAAGCAGCCGAAGGCGAGGCCGTTGAGCGCGCTGAAGACGAGCATGCCGGGCCAGGTCGGGCTGACCACGGGGACCACCATGACCAGCCCGGCGAGGGCGGCCGACACGCCGACGAACACCTTGCGGCGGTCCAGGCGGTCGGAGAGCAGCCCGCCGAGCACGGTGGACAGGGCCATCGCGACCATCGACACCGGGGTGAGGACGGCCATCGCGGCGGGCGGGGTGAGTGCGGCCGGCAGCGTGATGTGGTCGTCGAGGATGTACAGCTGGTACCCGACGACGGCGAAGTAGCCGAGGACCATCAGGGCGCGGCCGATGAAGGCCCAACGGAAGTCGTGGTTGGCCAAGGCTGAGAGAACGGCGGCCAGTTGGGCGCGCTTGGGTGCGGCCGACGCTTCGGCGGTGGGCTCGGTGCGCGGCACGTCCCGGCAGAATCCGGTGAGCAGCAGAGCGGAGACGGCGACGATCGCGCCGAGGATCAGATAGCCGGTGAGCAGGTGCTCGGAGGTGTTCGAGGCGACGAGCACGCCGACCGTTCCGCCGATGGGCAGACCGAGCCCCACCAGCGCGGACGCGGTGCCGCGACGGGCGACGGGGATCCGGTCAGGCACGATTGCGGTGACCGCGGCCTGGTAGATGTTCATGGTCGCCTGGATCAGGCACCAGCCGATGCCGACGAGCAGCGCGGCGTTCACGCTGCCGAGCAGGCCCAGGAAGGCGAGCGAGGCCAGGCCGCCGCCCAGGATCCAGGGGTTGCGGCGGCCGCTGCGGTCGGAGAGGGCCCCGGCGACCGGGTTGAAGGCGGTGGCGAAGATCGCGCTGATGCCGCTGATCAGTCCCAGGACGGCGACCTTGTCAGCGGGGGCGATCTCGGCGATCTGGGTGGGGAGCAGGACGGAGCCGACACCCATGTAGACGGCCATGAGCGCGGAGTTGGCGACCAGCAGCAGGGGCAGCAGCCCCCGCTGGCGGGCGGGTTCCGGCTGCGGAGGTACGGGTGAATCGACAGCTTCGGGCGTGGCCATGACGACTCCTCGGGGGACGGAGCGGGGAGGTGGCGGTGCGTGGGGGAGGGGGGCGCCCGCGAGCGGAGGCTGGGCGCGGTGTCACCGGGGGTGGGGCGGACGACCGCGGTTTACTTGCTGTTGTTACACGTGTCACCAACTGCGTTGGAGACTGTGTAGCACCCATTTCCGGCCGCCGCCAGAGGCTGTGGCAGGCCGTTGCGCAGATCGTGACCGACGCCAGCGCCGTTTTGCGATGACGTGTAACCACCGCGTTGAGGCCACGGCGCAGGCCGGCGTGTCGAAAAACCCTCTTGCGCTTGCGGCGGCCGTCATACATGCGCAATATTCCGTCCCGCACCGCGACGCCCCACGCGGCGGCGGCCCGTACGGCTCACGCGGCGAGCGCGCCCACCAGGCGCAGCGAGCCGGCGGAACCTCGCGACGTGCCGCGCCAAGCCCACCTGGCCCGACAGGGCACCCCTTCCCGGCTACCGCCGGGCGCGCCCGTCGATCCGCCAGCCCCCGGAAGGCGCCCATCGTGCCGCGCGCGGCGCATCAGACAGAACACCGCCTGCTCGGACCGCCCTCCGGGCGGGGCGCCGGTTTCGTCTGGTCAGGCGGGGCATCCGTTTCCGGCTCCCGCCGAGAGTTACCCGTCGGCATCCCCTAGTTGCCGCTGGGAGGTGCCGGTGATGCAGCTTCGGTCGCCCGTCCGCCCTGCTCGCGGCGCACCCGATCTAAGGCCCATTGCTTGGACCGCCCTCCGGGGCGGGGGGCCGGGCCGGCGTGTTCCGGCGACGGGTCCTTTTCCGGCTACCGCCGGGAGGCGCCCCTCGTCATTACCCAGTTACCGCTAGGGGGTGCCGACCGTGCCGACTACGTCGTCCGTCGCCCTGCAACGCAGGGCGTCCGACGGAACATCCCGACTTGGGTCGCACTCCGGGCGGGATGCCGGGCTCGTTGATCCCGCCGCGTGATCCTGCACAGCTCGCCCTTCGGTCTGGACCTGCCCGCCCCGGACGCCTATCTCGAGCGCACCGCCGCGTACCTGGAGCTGGCCGGCGCCAAGGACCTGGCCAAACTGCGCACGCTGCCCTGGCAGGAGCTGATCGGGGCGGCCGGCGGTCTCTTCGCGCGGACGATGCGGTGGGGGTACTGGCCGACGCCCTTCCTGCCGGTCATTGACGGGGTCACCCTGATGACCCACCCGGCGCAGGCGCTGCTGGACGGAGCCGCCGTCGGCATCGACGTCATGATCGGCTGGACGAGGGAGGAGGCCAACTTCGAGTTCGCCCTCGACGAGGGGTACGCCGCCCCGCCACCCGCGAGCAGGTGACCGACCGGATCGCGGACACCCTCGGGAGCGACGCCGCCGCCGACGTGTACGCGGCGTACGAGCGCGCCCGGCCCGGGGCCCGTCCGGCGGACGTGCTGATGGACCTCATCACGGACGAGCTCTTCCGGGTGCCGGCCGTCCGGCTGGCCGAGGCGCGGGCCGCGGCGGGCAGTCCCGTCTGGGCGTACCCGTTCGACCTCCCCACCCCCGCCCACGACGGCCGGCTCGGCGCCGCGCACTGCCCCGAACTGCCCTTCGTCTTCGACAACTGCGACCAGTGGGCGCACGCGCCGTTCCTGGCCGGACTCGCTCCCGCCGTCCGTGACGGACTCGCGTACGCCATGCACCGGGCCTGGATCTCCTTCGTCCGCACCGGCGACCCGAACCATCCGGACCTGCCGCACTGGCGGCCCTACGAGACCGGCCGGCGCACGACGATGCGCTTCGACTCCGTCGTCACCGCGCTCGACGACCTGGCCGGCGCCTCCCGCGTTCTGCACGGCCCCGTGCGCACGTCCGCGCAAACCACCGCTCCCTTTAATAACTCGTGTAACCTGCAGAACGGAGCAAGTCGCACACGGAGCATCGAGGGACGTCATGGCCAGAGACACTCACGTCCCCGCGTCGATCACCAGCGCCGACGTGGGCCGCCTCGCCGGGGTGTCGCGCGCCACGGTCTCCTTCGTCCTCAACGACACCCAGGGCCACCGGGTGAGCGCCGGCACCCGGGCCCGGGTGCTCGACGCGGCCCGGCAGCTCGGCTACGTCCCGCACGCCGCCGCCCGGTCCCTGCGCGCCGGCCGCAGCAACCTCGTCCTGATGCCCGCGTCGATCTCCGCGATCGGCCGCCTCGTCAGCGACTGGGTCGACGACCTGCACAGCGAGCTCGAGCACATCGGCTACACGGCCGTGCTCCATGCGGGCCGCTTCGCCGACCCCGTCGTCGCCGCCCGCGCCTGGGCCGAGCTGCGCCCCGCGGCCGTCGTCGCCCTGGACGGCGACCGCTTCACCCGGCAGGCGGCGGAGCTGCTGGGACGCGCCGGGGTACGCGGGCTGCTGGCCTTCGCGTCCCGCCCCGTCGAGGGCGTGCACACCATCGGCTTCGACCACGGCCACATCGGCGCCGCCGCGGCCGAGCACCTCATCGAGCGCGGCCGGACCAGGATCGGCGTGGTCATGCCCCAGGAGAGGGGCCTCGGCACCCTCGCGCAGCCGCGCCTCGCGGGCGCCGAATCGGTGGCGGCCCGGCGCATGGCGACCGTCACCCCCGTGGAGCTGGCGTACACGCGGGAGTCCGCGAGGGACCTCGCCCGACGCTGGCCGAGCCTCGGGCTGGACGCCGTCTTCACGTACAACGACGAGTACGCGGCCCTGCTGCTCCACGCGTTCCGGGCCGAGGGCATCGCCGTACCGGACGAGGTCGCCGTCGTCGGCTGCGACGACCTCGTCCTCTCCGCGCTCCAGCAGCCCGCGCTCACCACGATCCGCCTGGACCTGCCGTCGGCGGCACGGATCGCGGACGCCGTGCACGAGCTGATCGAGACGGGGACGGCGGCGCCGGTTCCGGCGGTGGAAGCCGTCCTGGTCCCCCGCCTGACCTCGTGAGGGGGCGGGGGAGTTCGGGAACGCGCGCCGTCCCACGCGCCGGACACCGGACACCGGACACGAGGGAGTTGACGTGCCTCCGAGGCTGAAACTGACCGCGATCACGCTCGACTGCGCCGACCCTCTGGCGCTGGCCGCGTTCTACCAGCGCGCCACGGGGCTGGAGCCCCACCCCGCGTCCGACGGTGACTTCGCCGGACTCACTGGCGAGGACGGTCTCTTCATCGGCTTCCAGCGGGTCGAGGGTCACCGCGCGCCGACCTGGCCGGACCAAGCCGTCCCGCACCAGGCCCACTTCGACTTCGACGTCGACGACCTCGACGAGGCGGAGGCGCTGCTCCTGGAGCTGGGCGCGACCAAGCCGGACCACCAGCCGGGTGGGCAGCGGTGGCGCGTCTTCATCGACCCGGCAGGGCACCCCTTCTGCGTGTGCCCTTCCAGGCGTGATCCGGAAGGCACCCCCTAGCGGGCCGGCGGCTGCCGTTCGGACGGCCCGGTGGAGTCGCCGCGCGCTCCGCGTACGCGTTCCAGGGCGAGGGCGGGTTGGAAGAGCCACCAGACGAGCAGACCCGCGCCCGCGGCGGCGCCGGCCACCGTGTCGGTGAGCCAGTGCGCGTGGAGCCAGGTACGGCTCCCATCATGGCCAGGGTGACGGCGGTGCCCCCGTACCACCAGGTCCGCCGCCGGGCGGCCGGGACCAGGAGCACGCCGACCGTGACGACGAGGAGCGCCATCGTGGCCGCGGCCGGAAGGGAAGGAGCCGTGGTCGACGCGGACCAGGGGGTCCGTCGGGCGCGGCCGGTCCACCAGGTGCTTTAGTCCCTGGATGACGAGCATGTTGCCGCCGAGCTAGCCCACGAGTAGGAAACCGGCCGACACCCAGCGCCGGCGGACGAGCAGCACGCCGGCAGGGCGAGCGGGATGACGGCACCGAGCGGGCCGCCGAACCAGTTCAGGGCCGTGGCCGCAGCAGCTACGGCCCCTCGTGGGGGCCGCCCATCCAGACCAGCCAGCGTTCGTCCAGCCCCTGGAAGGGCGGATGCGTGACATCGGCGCGGACCACGAGTGCCGGGACCACGGCGGCCGCCAGGAGCAGGAGGGCCGCGACGAGGACTCCGCGGTCGCGGCGCGGGGGTGATCCGAGCACGGCGCGGCGGGCGGCTGCGCGGGGGCCGTCGGGTCTGTCGTCTCGGGGGAGATGACCGGAGGGACGGGCATGGCGGCGCCTCTCGGGGCCGCGGGAGTGCCCGCGGCCGTTGTGCGCTGGAGGGAGGGAGGGAGTGAGGGAAGGGGGGAGGGGAACGCGGGGGATGCAGCCGGGCCGTGCCCCCCCCCGCGGTGGAACACCGTGCGCGGGACCGGCCGTCAGGCCCCCGCGCCGAGGTGCCGGGCCAGGAAGGCCACGCTCTCCTCGACGATCGACGCGATGTCCGGGGAGCCGAGGAAGATGTGGTCGGCGCCGTCCACGGGCCGCAGGGTGACCTCGCCCCCGGCACCCCGCAGGGCCTCGGCGAGGAACTCGCTCTGGCTGTACGGGACCAGGCCGTCCCGGGTCCCGTGCACCAACAGGAACGGCGGCGGGGTCGCGTCCGCCGCGTACGTCACCGGGCTCGCGGCTCGGGCCGCCTCCGGGTTCGCCGCCACGGAGCTGCCCAGCAGGGCCTCGTAGGGATCGGGGAACTCGATCCCGGACGGCATGGCCGGCATCGGGTGCGCGGCCAGGGCGACCAGGTCGGAGACCCCGTACCAGTCGACGACCGCGAGGACCCCGGTGTCGCCGGAGCCGACGCCGTGCGTGCCCTCCAGCGCTGCGGCCTGCGGGCTGTGGGGGCCGACCAGTCCGGCGAGCGCCGCAAGGTGGCCGCCCGCGGACTCGCCCCAGACACCGATCCGGTCCGGGTCGATGCCGAGGGTGTCGGCGAACGTGCGGACGTAGCGGATGGCGGCCTTCACGTCGTGCAGCTGGGCCGGGAAGGGCGCTTCGAGGCTGTGCCGGTAGTCGATGGAGACGAGCGCGAGCCCGGCCGCCAGTACCGCCCCGTGCAGGAGGGCGGCGGGCACGGTCGGCGGCGGGTAGCGGCGGTCGCCGTCCAGCCAGCCGCCGCCGTGGATCCAGACGACCGCCGCGAACGGTCCCTCGCCCGGCGGCACCTGGACGTCGAGCAGGCGCGGGCGGTAGCCGGGGGTGGTCGCGTACGTGATCCCGTCGAAGCGGCGCACGCCGTCCGCGCCCGTCACGGGCGGCACGGGTGACTGGTACGGCGGGGGCGGCCAGGTCATGTCGGCGATGTCGAACTCGGTGGGCGGGAATTGCGTCATTGCGGCCCTTCCAATGCGGCGGTCCCGGCAGGGCGGCGTGCAGGCTTCGCGTCGTATGTCCGACATGCTTGCGCGAGTCACCGGGAGAGGCGTAGCGTGTTACACGTGTAATCACGACTCTAGCGACGCATTTCCGCTGGCTACAAGCCCAGGGGTCGTCCGACTTCTGGGGCCGCTGCACGAGACGCGACAGCGGACGCGCCGCCTTCCCCTCCGCGAGCACGTCATGCTCACCACCACCGCCCGTTCCGCTCCTCCCGCGGTCCGGAGTTTCGTGCACTGGGTCGCCGACCCCGTCGCCGGGAGCGTTCCGCAGGTCAGGGCCTGAGTGTGCGCCACGCTCGAAGGCTGGCGGGTGCCGTGTGGGCGGCTGACGTCCTGTTGGTGGCCGTCAGCGAACTCGTCGGCAACGTCGTCCGGCATGCGGGAGCCGGCCGGATGCGGGTCGGGGTGGTCGTCGGCGGCGGCTGGCTCCGGCTGGAGGTCGCGGACCGGGGCGTGGGGCTGCCGCGGCTGCCGGCTCCGCGTGCCTCGGCGCCATCGGGGAGGCCGAACAGCGCTGGGCGAGCCGGTCGTCTCCGCGGCCGTCTGCGCCGCCCACCAGATGCTCCGGGCCCTGGACCTGGACGCCGTGGCCCCCGGGGCCGGCCACCTCCTGTCGGGCACGTACGCACGCGCGCCGCTGCCCGGGCAGCTCCAGGCCGTCTCCCGGGCGGCGGGCTACCGCATGGGCGGCGGCACCGTGTAGTTCGGGATCGACGGGTCCTTCGGGTCGAAAGGCGTCGGCTTCCAGCTCGCCGGCGGCGGACGGTCGGGCGCCGGCGGCGGGTTGGGGCCCCGGTTCGGGTTCTGCGGGATCCCCGACGGCCCCCCGGGGGTCCGCTGCGGGGCCGGTCCGCCGGTGGCCGAAGGCCTCGCGTCCGCGGCGGGCGTCGCGGACGGGGACGGGGACGGCGACGGCTGCGCGGTCGCCGGTTCCGACGGGGAGGGAGCCGGCGGGGCGCTCGCCCGGGTGGTGTCCGGGGCCGGGGCGCCGGGCTTCCCGGCGTCCGGTCCGGCCGCGCCGCCCGAGCAGCCGACCAGCACCAGGGCGCCCGCCAGCGCCACGGTCACGGCGCCCGCCACTCGGTTCCCGGAGCCCATGCCCACCGCCCGCCCTCGCCGTACGGTCCGTCCGTTCGGGTCGGGCGATCGTAGCTCAACCGGGCGTCGACGCCCCCGGCAGGATGATCGTGACCCCGCGCCCCGGCGACGTACCCATCGCGGCCAGCGCCGCCGGGGCCGCGTCCAGCGGGATCGTCGAGGTGACCAGCAGGTCCGGGCGCAGTGCCCCGCCCCGGACCAGTTCCATCATCGGCGGGTACGCGTGCGCCGCCATCCCGTGGCTCCCGAGGACCTCCAGCTCCCAGCCGATCACCCGCTCCATCGGCAGGACCGCCGCACCGGCCGCCGCCGGAAGCAACCCCACCTGCACGTGCCGCCCCCGGCGGCGCAGGCCGCCGACCGACGCGGCGGCCGTCGCCGGCGACCCCAGCGCGTCGAGCGAGAGGTGCGCGCCGCCGCCGGTCAGCTCCCGCACCGCCTGAGCGATGTCGGCGCAGGCCGCGGCGTCCACGCCGTGCACGGCGCCGAACTTCCGTGCCAGCTCCAGCGCCCCCGGCGCCGTGTCGACGGCGACCACCCGCGCCCCGGCCGCCGCCGCGATCATCACGGCGGAGAGCCCCACCCCGCCGCAGCCGTAAACGCTGACCCACTCGCCGGCCGCGACCCTGCCCTGCGCCACCACCGCCCGGAAGGCCGTCGCGAACCGGCAGCCGAGCCCGGCCGCCGTGGCGTACGAGAGTTCCTCGGGTACGGCCACCAGGTTCACGTCGGCATGGTCCAGGGCCACGTACTCGGCGAAGGACCCCCAGTGGGTGAACCCGGGCTGCGTCTGCCGCGCGCAGACCTGGTGGTCGCCCGCCGCGCACTCGGCGCAGCTTCCGCAGGCGGACACGAACGGCGCCGTGACGCGGTCGCCGACCCGCCAGTCGGAGACTCCGGCCCCCACCGCCTCGACCACGCCGGCCAGTTCGTGGCCGGGCACGTGCGGCAGCACGATGTCGGGGTCGTGTCCCATCCACCCGTGCCAGTCGCTGCGGCACAACCCGGTGGCCTCCACCCGCACCACCACCCCGCCCGCCGCCGGACGCGGCTGCGGCACCTCCCTGACCTCGGCCAGCTCGCCGTACCGCTCGAAGACCACCGCTCGCATGGATCCCGCTCCCACCCTCCGCTCGACTGACCGGCACGCTACCCGTCGTCAGGGCGCGCCGTCCCCGGCCCGGGCGAGGGCCAGCACTCCCGTGCCGATCAGGGCGATGCCCAGCAGTTGGGGGAGCAACCACCAGCCCGTCCGCAGGTGTTCCTCGTAGAGGACCACGCCCAGCGCGACGCTGATGCTCGCGTCGCCGAGGGTCAGCGCGGGCTGCGAGGCGACCAGCGGCCCGCCCTGCATGGCGTGTTCGAGCAGCAGCAGGGCGCAGATCCCGCTCGCGCCGAACGCGTACGTCTCCCAGGAGGTCAGGAACGCGCCGAGGCCGCCGTCGTCGAGGGCGTGCACGGAGGACTTCATCAGGGCGGCGGTCAGCGCGTAGCAGACGGCGGTGGCCGCGCCGAGGCAGCCGGCCCGCGCGCGGCCGGGCGGGCGGCGCAGTCCGGCCACGGCCAGCAGGGCCACGACGACCGCGCAGGCCGTCAGGGCCACCGCCCACCGCGCGGCCGGCACGTCCGTACGGTTGCCCTGGGGCGAGGAGGCCACCAGCGCGATCCCGAGCCCCGCCACCACCCCCGCCACGGCCAGCCACAAAGCCCCCGGCAGCCGCTGACGCGCCACCAGCGAGGCGATCAGCAGGGCCAGCGGCAGCTCCAGCACGAACAACGGCTGTACGAGGGAGAGCGCACCCGTGGCCAGCGCGACGGCCTGCCCGACCCCGGCCGCGATCACGGCCAGGATCCCGCCGACCCATACCGGCCGCCGCAGCAGGTCGAGGACCAGGCCGAAGCGGAAGCCGTCGCTCTGCGGCACGGTGAGCGCCGCCCGCCGCTGCAGCACGGTGGCGAGCGCGTTGCTCAGCGCCGCGAACAGCGCGAAGAGGACCGGCAGGACGACGCCCATCCCCCGATCCTCACCGCGCCCCACCGCGACCCCCGTCACGACACCGGCCCGGAGCCGCGCCACCGCGCGCATTCCCCCGTCCGGCCGCGTACGTCCGCCCCGCACCGGAGCCGTGAGGTTCACGGCTCCGGTGCGGGGTCGGACGGACGAGGCGGGCTCAACGCCGGCGACGGTGGAGCTCCAGGGCGGTGACGACGGCCACGCCGAGGGTGATGTGCATGAGGGCCAGGGCCGCGACGGTGCCGCCGTCGGCGTCCGACGACAGCGGGCCGGCGACCGACAACAGCGCCAGCCCGCCGCCCACGAACTGCGCGATCCGCAGGAACACCGGCTTCCACAGGGACAGCAGGAGGGCGGCGCCCATCCCGACGACCAGCGGGACGACGGATGCCCCGATGACGCCCCCGACCGTGATCGCGTGCTCTTCACCCGCGTCGACGACGACGAGCGAGGCACCGGCCAGCTCGGCGACGGCGAGAACGACCAGATTGACCACGGCCGCGCCGACCGCGGCGGCGGCCGGCACCTTCCACCAGGCGGGGCCGGAACGCTGAACCGAGGGGGCGGTGGGAACGGCGGGGCCGGAATTCGGAACGGCACTGCTCGGCATGAGATTCCTCCAACGTGAGAATTGCTGCGCCGCCGTACGGCCGGCGGCATGTGAAGAAGCCTCCGACCTCAACGTCACTTGAGGTCAAGCCCCCTGTCCCGGCCGGCTCCGGACCTCCCGGGAGGCCCAGGAGGCAGGACGGCCTTCCGAGTGGTTTCGCGGCGCGGCCGCGGTGGCGTACACCAGAGCGGCCGGCCGGCACTGTCAGAGTTCCGGTGTCCCCGGCCGGCCGACCGTGCATGCGAGGGTGCCGCGTGATCAACCTGTCCGTCCGATACCCAGCCCGAATCACCGGCTCCCGGACCCGCAGCGGGGATCCGGGCGCAGGGCGCAGGCGCAGAGGACTCCTCGCCACCGCGGCCGGCGCCGTCTTCCTTGCCGTGCTGCTCGGCGCTCCGGGGGCCCACGCCCGGGACTTCGGCCCGTCGGCCGACCATCCCGTCGGCCATGTGACGCGGTCGGTGGCGACGGGGGACGTCGTCGGGAACGGCACTCCGGCGCTCGTCGCCGCGCATGCGAGGGGGGACGGCATGGTGCTCGCGGGTACGGCCCCGGCGACCACCGTACTGGTCTCGTCGGTCAACCCGTCCGTCGTCGGCCAGACGGTGACCTTCACCGCGACGGTGACCGGTGACCAGGGCACCCCGACCGGGACGGTCCTCTTCAAGGACGGAGACACCAACCTGGGCCCCGACGCCCTCGACGGCACCGGCACGGCGTCACTGCCCATGAGCGACCTGGCCGTCGGCGTTCACCACATCACCGCCGTCTACGGCGGGAACACCACGTACGCGGCCTCCACCAGCGATACCCTCCTCCAGGTCGTGAACCCGCTGACTTGTGAGAACGCCGTCCCCACCGTCATCGGCACCAACCGTGCGGACCATCTCGTCGGCACCGAGGGCAACGACGTGATCTTCGCGCTGCGCGGCAGGGACACGGTCGACGGCCTCGGCGGCGACGACCTCATCTGCGGTGGGCAGGGCGGCGACGTCCTGGCCGGCGGCCCCGGGAACGACCGCATCGAGGGTGGCGCCGGCAACGACACGATCACGGGCGACAACGGCGACGACACCGTCTTCGGCGGCACCGGCAGGGACGGGCTCAGCGGCAACGCCGGTAACGACTCCTTGTTCGGCGAAGCAGGCGCCGACCGCCTCGACGGCGGCCCCGGTACCAACACCAACGACGGCGGCCCCGGCAGGAACACGTGCACCGCCCCCACCACCGGCCCCGGCTGCCAGCCCTGACCCGTAGGAGCCCGGCGGTCGAGGTCTCCACGAGCCGGCCTTCGCCGCCGGACGAGCGCGCCTGCGGCCTACGCGGGCGGCGCGGGGACTCCGGACGTCTGTCGTGCGGCTGTTCCCGGGGGCCGGCGGAGGGGGTTTTGGCGGGCGAAGCCGTCTCCGCTATCAGACGTGCGGGCGGCGGTGGGCCGCCGCTTTGCGCAGGGTCAGGGACGCGAGGGCCGCCGGGGCTTCGGGCTGGCCGCGGACGCCCGGGAAGGCGTTGACGTCGACGATCAGCGGGGTGCCGTCGCCGGTGTCGATGATGTCCACGCCGAAGACGTCCAGCGAGAACACCGCGCCCACCTCGCGGACCAGGCCGACCCATCCGGAGGGCAGTTCCTCCGGGGACAGCGGAAGGTCGGGGCCCCGCCCGCCGGGGGAGAGCTCGGAGCGGCGGCGGGCCGCGAAGACCTGCCCCCCGATCGCCCACAGTTTGTGGTCCCAGCCGCTGTTGGGCGCGTACTCCTGGACCACGACCGGCTCCCGCGGCCAGGCTCGCGCCAACTCGCGCAGCTCCGCGGTGTCGTCGGCGCGGGCGACGAGGTCGCCCTTGCGGTTGTGCCGGCTCTTGACCACCACCGGGGCGGCGAGGGGGGACCCGCAGGCCCACTGCGAGAAGGGCCCGACGGTACGGGTCGCGGCGAAGGGGAGACCGGCCCGCAGCGCGAGCCCGGCCATCTCCGTCCGGTCCTGGCACAGCGCGGTGGCCGCCGCGGAGTTCAGCACGGCGGCGCCCCGCCGCTCCAGCTCCCGCGCGAGCCCCACGGCGTGCGGGGTACCCGACTTGAGCAGGTACACATCGGCCGGCCGCCGGGGCACGGGTACGGGCGCGTCCCCGGCCGGGGTCGGATCGAGCGCTTCGACGACATGGTCCGTAGCCAGCAGCGCGGCGGCCCCCGCCAGCAGCGGATGCCCGGGATCCGGCGTGATCAGGCCGATCCTCATATGCTCTCGCCCGCCCTCGCCGACGCCTGCGCCGGAATCGAGACGGGCAGCGTCGGGAACGGCAGCGCCGCCGGTGCCGGTGTAGGCGTGGACGCGGGCTGCGGTGCGGTCGCCTGAGACGGCGCCGGGCGGCCGCCGCCCGTGCGCGCCAGCTCCAGCACCGCCCGGGCCACCCGCGCCGCCGCGTCCGGCACCTGACGGAAGCTCGGGAAGTCGTTCACGTCGACGACCACCGGCCCGTCCGGGCCCAGCAGGACGTCCACCCCGTACAGGTCCAGCCCGTAGACCGCCCCGACCTGCGCGGCGATCGCCGCCACCTCGGCCGCCAGGGGCACCCGGCGCTCCCGCACCGAGGGGTCCGGGTGCAGCGGGGAGCAGCGCTCGGTCGCGAACAGCTCGCCGCCGACCCCGTACACCTTGATGTCGGTGCCCGAATTGGGTACGTACGGCTGGGCGATCAGCATGCCCTCGCCCGCGAGCACGGGGAGCACCGTCTCCAGCTGCTCCGGCGAGGACACCAGGCGCACGGCCCGTCCGGAGCTGCCGTCGGCGGGCTTGACGACGAGCGGGTACTCCGCCGCCGGTACCTCCCTGAGCAGTTCGGGGCAGGCCACCGCGTACGTGGTCGGCAGCGGCAGCCCGCTGCCCCGCCCGATGGCGGCGGCCAGCGCCTTGTCCCGTACGCCCCGGATGGACCGGGCGTCGTTGACGGTGGTCATCCCGGCCGCCGCGGCGGCTTCGAGCAGGGTGAGCCCCGGGCCGCCCGAGACGGTCTTGAGCACCCAGGCGTCGTGCGCCCCCGTGTCCACGGCCTCGGACAGGCGCAGCAGCGAGCCGCCCGGCCGCACCACGTCCACCCGGTGCCCCCACGCCGTCAGCTGCCCGATCACCTCGTTCGGCATGCCGTCGTGGCGGTAGTGCTCCTCCACCAGGAAGCAGAGCCTCATCGACCTTCCCCATATTCCCCGGACGTCCGCCGATTCCGTCCGGCGAGTTGTGACGTCACAGGATGTCATGGACCGCAATGTGATGATCGGTCCGGCTGTGGGCTTCCTTGTTGTGCTGCCCGCTTCGGATCAACGGGAAAGGGATCGGGCATGGGCGACGATCGGTGGAGGGGGCTGCTGCACGGGCTCGTGGGGAACAGGGCCGCACCGGCGGACGTGCTGCTGCGGCTGCTCGGCCACGAAGACGAGCGGGTGCGACGAGCGGTTGCGCGGCGCGCGGCTCTCCCCCAGGAGGTGATCGAGGCCGTCCTGGTCCACCCGGACCGCCGCGTCCGGATCGCCTTCACCGAGAACGGCGGCGCCGACCCCGGCCAGCGCGCCCGGCTGGTCGAGGACCCGCACCCGTCGGTCCACCTCAGCCTCGCGATGGGCCCCACGGGCTACCGGCAGCGCTTCGCCCCGCTGCCCGACTGGGCCTACGAGCGGCTGCTGAGGCATCCCAAAGCCCTGGTGCGCCAGGAACTGGTCACGTGGGGCGGGCCGCCCGCCCACGTCCTGGCGGGACTCGCGGACCACGGGGACCCGCTGTTCCGGCGGGCGGCCTGCCGCGCCTGGGACCGGCTCCCGGACGAGGCCCGGGAGCGGCTCCTGCACGACGAGGACCCGGACGTGCGGCAGGCCGCGGCCCTGCAGGTCTGCCACGAGGACGAGGAGCGGACCGCCTGGCTGGTCGCTCGGTTGGGGGTGGGGGCGCAGGTGGGTGAGGTCCTTGCGAAGGGCCGGCTGACCCGGGAACTCGCCGAACGCGTCATCGCCGAGGGCGTACGGCTCGCGGCCATCGCGGGCAACCCCTGGCTCCCGCCCGACCTGGTGGCGCGGCTGGCCGTCGACCCGGACCCGCTGGTCCGCCTCCATGTCTCCGCCCGCCCCGAACTGAGCGAGTCCGAGCGCGTCGCCATCGACTTCACGGTCGGCGCCGAGGACCGGCTGCCCGTCCTCGACTGGGTGTGGGAGCGCCGCGACGACGCCGCGTTCCTTCGGGAGTGCGCCCATTCCTCGCACACCTGGCTGCGGCGCAGCGCCGCGCTCTGCCGCGGTCTGCCGTCCGACGCGGTCGAACTGCTGGCCGGGGACGAGGACTTCGCCGTACGCCTGCTGCTCGCCGAGTTCCATCCGGCGCCGCCGCCCGAGCTGCTCCTCGACCTGTACCTGCACGGCACCCACCGCGCCGTGGGCATGCTCGTCACCCGGCCGGGCTTCCCCGCCGCCGGGCTCGCCGCGCGCTTCGGCGACTCCCCTGACCCGGTGAGACGGCGCCTGGTGCTGCGCGACCCCGGGCTGGAGCCGGAGCTCCTGGACCGGCTCAGTCGGGCCCCGCAGACACGTGCGGACGCCGCCCGGGACCCCCGGCTCCCCGTCGCCCGGATCCGCGAACTGCTCGCCGACGCCGACCCGGAGGCCGCCACGGCAGCGCGGGCGGCCGCGGCCAACCCGGCGCTCCCCGCCGAGGACATGCGCCGCCTGCTGGAGCGGGCCGGGGTGCCGGAAATCCCGGTGAATGATCCGACAATCGACTGCTAGTTTGATCGCGTGCCGAAGCTGAATCAGATCATCGCAGTGGAAAAGGGCGTCAAGTCCAAGTCCCTCCAGGAGCTCACGCAGGCTCACCACGACGTCCAGAAGCCCGCCTTGCTGGCCGGCATCTCCCGGACCTACCAGCCCAAGGACGAGGAGGGCGAGCAGCTGCCGCCCGAGTCCACGCGGGTGCAGGTCAAGGCCGAGGACGTGCTGCGGGCGACCGCCGGGACCCTGACGCGGCTGTTCGACGTGACGGCCACCAAGGACTGGGCGAACCGCACCGCGGCCGCCGACGTCGTCGTGGACGGGACGGTCCTGCTGGCGCAGGTGCCCGTGCCGTACCTGCTCTTCCTCGAGAAGCAGCTGACGGACATGCACACCTTCGTACGGAAGCTGCCGGTGCTGGACGCCTCCGAGTCCTGGAACCTCGACCCGTCGACGGACTCCTGGAAGACGGACCCGGTGCGCACGATCCGCACCAAGAAGGTGCCCCGCAACCACGTCAAGGCCGAGGCCACCGAGAAGCACCCGGCGCAGGTCGAGGTCTACTACGAGGACGTCCCGGTCGGGTACTGGACGACCGTGAAGTTCTCCGGAGCGCTGCCCGCCCGCCGGGTCAACGAGCTGCTCGACCGCGTGGAGAAGCTCCAGCAGGCCGTCAAGTTCGCCCGCGAGGAGGCCAACAGCGCCGAGGTCACCGACCAGCGGGTCGGGGACGCGGTGTTCGGCTACCTCTTCAGGTAGCCCCGACATCTCCCTCCGCACGTCTGCGGGGGGTGCGCGAGAGCGCAAGCTGAAACTGAATGTCGAAGCTGAACAGGGGTGTCAGTTGGGGGTTCGAATCCCTCCCCCGGCATTGCGTGCCGGGGTGGCCCAAGCCGGTAGAGGCGGCCCCGTCAATCTCAGATTCTCGCTCCAGTCTCAGTATTCGCCGCCGAACACCGGATCGACCGAGCGTGGACGATCATCGATGGATGGGGGTTCAAGTCCCCTCTGTGCCTCTTTCATGGCGCGGTAGTTCAAAGGTAGAACACGTCGATCTAAGAATGATCCGCGACTCTTAAACGTGCCGGTGTGCGCAATTGGGTGGCACACAGGAGCCCGGGAGCTGGATATGCTCCCGGGCTCCGTCACATCCCGGCCCGCGTCAGCCGGAACCCGCCCCGGCCGCGCCGGAACCCGCCCCGGCCGCGGCTCCGGTCAGGCCGGTACCGACACGAACGTCCGGCCCGCCTCGTTCTCCACGAGGACCGCCTTGACGTTCGCCGGGTCCACCGCCGCCGAGCCGTCCAGCGACGCGCCCTTGCCCTCGCCGTTCTCCTGGCCGCCGACGACCCAGCTGCCCGCGGTGGTGCGCGTACCGTCCTTGGCGACCACCACCAGCCGGCACCGCTCGCCCTTCGGCACTCCCGTGACCGCCGCGTGCAGGCGCACCCACTTCGCCGCCGGCGTCATCTGCACGGTCATCCGCGCGCCCGTGCCCGGATCGGCCGCCGAGAGCACCTTCGTCCCGGCGGGCGGAGGCGAGGGATCCGCCGGCGCCGTCGGGGACGGCGGCACGGGCAGGGCGATGGAGTCGGGATCGCCGCCCAGCTGCGTTCCGGCCCAGAACACGGCCGCCAGGGACGCCGCCACGGCCAGTCCCGCGAGCCCCGCGCGCCGGCGCTGCGCACCGGCCCGTTCACCGCGCATCTGCCGCAGGGTGCGCTGGAGCAGCAGGTCCCCGCCCTGCGGCGGCCCGTCGAGGAACGCCTCCTCGGGCACCTCACCCAGTGCCGCTTCCATCTCGCGCAACGCGGCCACCTCCTCCCGGCACTGCACGCATCCGCTCATGTGTTCCTCGATCCGGCGGACCTCCTCGGCGTCCAGGACGCCGAGCACGTACGGGCCGAGCAGTTCCTCCTCGTGCCGCTGCCGGTTCATGCCACCACCTCACGCAGTCCGGCGGGCTGCTGGGGCGGCCTGCCCTGTCGTCTTCCGTCTCTGAAGTTGCTGTCACTCGAACGCTGGTCCCTGAAGACGTCGCGCAGGGCCTTGAGCGCGTAGTGCGCACGCGATTTGACCGTACCCGCCGGAATGCCGAGGGTGTCGGCCGCCTCCGCCACGCTGAGCTGCCGGTAGTACAACTCCTTCAGGACGTCACGGTGTTCCGGCGACAGCTGGTCGAGGGCCCCCAGGACCGTCATGCTGTCGACCACCGCGTCGGCGTGGTCCGCCTCCACCGGGGGAGTGGCCGACGCTCCGGAGACCTCCGGGGGCCGCGCAGCCTTGGCCCGGTAGCGGTCGGTGATGATGTTGCGGGCGACGGTGAGCAGCCAGCCGCGCACCGAACCCTTCCCGTTGACCAGGACCTCGGAATGCCGCCAGGCCCGGATGAGCGTCTCCTGGACGACGTCCTCGGCGGCGGCCCGGTCCCCGGTCAGCCGGGTGGCGTACGCGAGCAGGGCGTGACCGTGCTCCTCGTACACCGACTTGATCAGTGCCTCGTCGGTCGAGCCCCGCCGAGTTCGGGGCCACAGTGGTCCGGCCATCTCACCCTCTCCGTCTTCCTCGCTTGGGTGGTGCGGTCGGAACACGCCACAGGCGCCCGTCCGGTTCACGTGACCTGCGTCACTCAGATCCGGCAGGCGCGCCCCTCGTTGAGGCAGCCGACGACGACGGCCATCTGGCGGTCGGTCATCACGTTCACGAACATCGCGTGGTCGGTCTTCGGGCTGTGCCGCTGCTCGGGGAAGGAGTCGAGCGCCACCGGCACGCCCGCGGGGACCTCGTAGGCGAGGGACACGCGCAGTTCGGGCACCGGGAAGAAGTCCGGCGGGCAGACCCCGTTCGTGCCGGGGAAGCGCAGGTGCGAGCGGTGTCCGGCGCCGGCGGTGTCGATACCGTTCCAGCAGCTCGGGAACACCAGGGTACGGGTGACCCGCTCGCCCTCGGGGCAGCGCGGATAGCGGGTGGTCGGCCGGTCCGGCGAGCCGGAACACCCCCAGCGGGCCCGAACGTCGGCGTCACTGCCCGTCGTGTAGGCGACCGCGTCGCCCGTGATCCCGCGCAGGAAGCGCGGCATCGCCACCACCTTGCTCACCGGGCTGCCGCGGAACTCCACCAGGACCGAGACCTCCGGCAGGATCTCGCCCGCGTTCCCGTGCCCCGCCGAGTGCTCGTGGGGACGCGTGCCCGGCCGGTCGAGCCGCCGCAGGACGGGCCAGTAGTACGTGGACCGGTCGCCGCCCGCGCAGCTGGTGGCGGCCGCGTCCAGGGAGGCGTCGCTCGACATCGCGTCCGTGGACAGGTTCCCCACGTACGCGTGCGTGTGGTGGGCGCCGGCCCGCAGGCCCGGTGAGACCACCAGGTTGTCCTCGTTGTAGTGGCCCTGCTCGTTGCGGCCGCAGTCCACCACCACCGAGCCGGCGGATCCGTCGGCACCCGGGGCGGGAGCGGCGTTGGGGGCGCGCGGAACATCACGTATGTCCACGTAGTCGGAGGGTGCCGGACGCCCGGTCGGGGTCCCCTCGTGCGGACCGGCCGCTCGCGAGGCACCCAGCACCGCGGCGGTCAGTCCGCCCCCCAGGACCAGGCAGATGACGAGTGTGAGCAGTCGGCGTTCTTTCCCCATGGCGGTCACGGTCGCCGGTGGCGCGACCGCCGTCAACCTGGCATCCGGATGGCGGTCTCCGCCCGGTCCCGGGCCACCGGACCCACCCGTCCCCACCAGCCCCTCAAGCCCCTTGCAGGGGGCTCCGGTTGTCCTTGGGACCGCTTGCCCGGCCGGTCCGCGACCGCGCACAGTGAGCCGTATGACATCAGCCGCGACACCCGCCGAACTCCTGGAAGCCTTCGCCCGCACCCGCGCCTCGCTCGACGGCGACGAGGTCACGTTCTGGTGGACCGGTGACGTCCACTCCTGGGCCCCGGGGGAGCCCTACCGGCGCCTCTTCGGCTTCGAAGGGCTCAATGTCGCCCGCCTCGTCCCGGACGAGGAGATCGGCGGCTACCAGCTGCTCTCCAGGGAGGCCGCGTTCTACCTCGACCCCCGCACCCGGGAGATCACGGAGACCTGGGAGGGCAAGCCGGTGGTCCACGTCTGGAACGATCCGGCCAACCAGCGGTGGCGGCCGTTCCCGGTGCCCGTGACCGACCTGGGCGACCAGGTGTGCTTCAGCCTGGAGATCCCGCTCGCCTACCCCTCGCCCCTGCCGGTAGAGGAGTACCCGGACCAGTCCGCCGACGACACCTACCGGGCGCTGGAGCTCTTCCAGTTCTTCACCCCCCGGGCGGCGCTGGCCACCGACGCGGCGAGCGTCCCCTCCACGATGTCCTGGACGCGGATGTCGCCGTGGCTGCCCTGGATGGAACAGGGCGCGCGCCCCGGCGGCCTCACCTTCCACTGCCGCGGCCGCAAACTCGACGCGTACGCGCAGGTCCCCGAGCGCACCCGCGCGTACATCGCGGACCACCACCCCGAATTCGCCCACGCCCCGGAAAAGTGGAGCGAACCGAACGAAACCAGCTGGACCTACTACCGCAAACTCTTCCCGCCGAACTAGCTCCTCGCTCCCGCTCCCGGCCGCCGAGGGACCCCCGGGGGATGCGGCAGGGGGCGGACAAGGGTTTTCCCCGTATCGAGTTCATCGCCGCGTTGCCTACTGTCTGCCCACCGGCGATCTTCCCCTGACGGGGCGGTTCACACGCCAACCCCACATGGCGTGTAGGCCCCACCGTCCGGGGAAGCGCCGGGACCGCCGTCGTCCCCGCCTCGCCGTTGCGGCGGGACGACGTGGCGCGCGGCGGCGGCCGGGGCGAGACCGACCAACTCGCTTCCGGCTCCGCGGCCGCCGGAACCTCCCACACTGCACCGACCGGCCGCTCCGGCCCGCCCGGAAACGGCCCTCGAAGGGGAACACGTGCACGCTTCCAGACGTCGGCTCATATCCGTGGTGGCCATGTCCGTCACCCTGCTCGCCGGCTCCGCCACCGCCGCGGCCTCCGTGGCCGTGGCCGTCGAGAACCCCGGCGCGGCACCGGCCGCCACCGTCGCCGCCACGGCGCCCGTCCAGAACCTCATCGTCGGGTACAAGTCCTCGGCCACCGAGGCCAGCTCGAACACCGCGGCCGCCGACGACGCCGCCGCCAAGGGCAAGAAGGCCGGCAAGAAGGCGAAGTTCGACCGCCGCCTCGGCACCGGAGCGGCCCTGGTCAACCTCGGCGGAACCGTGGCCCCGGCCGACGCGGCCGACGTCATGGCCCAGTTCCGCGCCGACCCGGACGTCGCCTACGTGGAGCCGGACTCCCGCGCCTACGCCCAGGCCGTCACCCCGAACGACACCGAGTACGCCAAGCAGTGGGACCTCTTCGAGCCCACCGCCGGCATGAACGTTCCCGGTGCCTGGGACAAGACCACCGGCTCCGGCGTCACCGTCGCCGTGATCGACACCGGCTACGTCGCCCACTCGGACGTCGCCCCGAACATCGTCGCGGGCTACGACTTCATCTCCAGCGCCGCCGACGCCCGCGACGGCAACGGCCGCGACAACAACCCCGCCGACCAGGGCGACTGGAACGCCACCGACGGCGAGTGCGGCGTCGGCTCCAAGGCGAGCAACTCCTCCTGGCACGGCACCCACGTCGCGGGCACCATCGCCGCGGCCACGAACAACTCCAAGGGCGTCGCCGGCATCGCGTACGGCGCGAAGATCCAGCCCGTCCGCGTGCTCGGCAAGTGCGGCGGCGCCACCTCGGACATCGTCGACGCCATCACCTGGGCCTCCGGCGGCTCCGTGGCCGGTGTCCCGGCCAACGCCACCCCGGCCAAGGTCATCAACATGAGCCTCGGCGGCTCGGGCGCCTGCGGCACCAGCTACCAGAACGCCATCAACGCCGCCGTCGCCCGCGGTACGACCGTGGTCGTCGCGGCCGGCAACAGCAACGCGGACGCCGCGAACTTCTCGCCCGCCAGCTGCAACAACGTGATCAACGTCGCCTCCACCAACCGCGCCGGCGACCGCTCGTACTACTCCAACTACGGCGCGATCATCGACGTCGCCGCCCCGGGCGGTGAGACCCGCCGCGCCACCGACACGCCCGGCACCGTCACCACCCCCGAGAACGCCATCCTCTCCACGCTGAACGCGGGCACCACCACCCCCGGCGCCGAGAGCTACAAGCCCTACCAGGGCACCAGCATGGCCGCCCCGCACGTCGCGGGCCTCGCCGCCCTGCTGAAGTCGGCGAACTCCGCGCTGACCCCGGCGCAGATCGAGTCGGCGATCAAGACGAACGCCCGCCCGCTGGCCGGCACCTGCACCGGCGGCTGCGGCACCGGCCTCGCCGACGCCGCCGCGACCGTCGCCGCCGTCACCTCGACCCCGCCCACCCCGGGCTTCGAGAACGGCACGGACGTCACCATCGGTGACAACACCACCGTGGAGAGCCCGATCACCGTCAGCGGTGTGACCGGCAACGCCCCGGCCGCCCTCAAGGTCGGCGTGAACATCGTCCACACCTACATCGGTGACCTCAAGGTCGACCTGGTGGCCCCGGACGGCACGGTCTACACGCTCCACAACCGGGCCGGCGGCAGCACCGACAACATCAACCAGGTCTTCACCGTCAACGCCTCCTCCGAGGTCGCGAACGGCACCTGGAAGCTCCGCGTGAACGACAACGCCGGCGGCGACACCGGCAAGATCGACTCCTGGAACCTCGCGTTCTGAGTCGCTTCCCCTTCACGGGGAGTCCGTACCAACTCGGCCTGACGGGCCGATAGTACGGACCAATGGAATCCCCGGGCCTGCCGATACCGCGCGTATCGGCAGGCCTGCCGGGTTTTCCGTGCCGTGTGACTGAATTCTGCGTCACAATCCGGGTCCACCTGCCGCCCGACCTCGTATTCTCGCCTCTCACAGGAAAGGCACAGAAGCTGGGTACTGGAAGGCTGGTGGCTGTGCGTGGTGGCGGCGACGGGGAACGCTGACACGAGTGTCGGGCACGGTGAACTCATCAAGGCGGTCGACCATGCACTGACCACGCACGGCCGGGCCCTGCTCACCGGACCCGCCGGCGCGGGCAAGACCGAGATCGTGCGCGCCGTAGCGGCCGCGGCCGAATCCCGCGGCGAGAGCGTGCTCCGCCTCGCCCCCGAGGCCGCCGACCAGTGGATACCCGAAGCGTCCGCGGCCGCCCTCCTCGCCTCCGTCCCCGGCGCCGCCCTGGACCGGCTCTCCGGCCCCCAGCGCACCGCCATCGCCCTGCTGCGCCGGGAGGCCGACGCCCCCCGCGCCGGACGCGACCACATCGCGCTGCGGCTCGCCGTCGTCGAGGTGCTCCGCACCCTCGCCGCCCGCCAGCCCGTCCTGCTCGTCCTCGACAACGCCCAGTGGCTCGATGCCGAGAGCACCGACCTGCTCCGGTTCGCCCTGCGCCTCACCCCGCCCCGCGTCCGGGTCCTGGTCGCCGAATGCGTCCAGGGCGGAGCCTCCGTCGGCGAACCCCTCTGCGGCCCGGACGTCCCCGCGATACGCGTCCCCCCGCTCGGCGCCGACGAGGTCGCCGAACTCCTCGTCCGCCACTGCCTCCCCGCCCGTCTCGCCGGCCGCATCCACCAGGCCAGCGGCGGCAACCCGCGCCTCGCCCTCGCCCTCGGCCACTCCCTCGCGGAAGCCGCCGAGGCCCGCGACAGCAGTGCCCACCACGCCGACCCGCTGCCCGTCTCCGGACAGGCCCGCGAGGTGGCCCGCCGGCTCCTCGCCGGCGTCCCCGCCCAGGCCCGCCGCACCCTGCTCCTCGCCGCCCTCGCCTCCCGCCCCACCACCTCCCTGCTCCGCCGGGCCGGCCGCCCCGACGCCGAGGCCGAGCTGGCCGAGGCGGAACGAGCCGCGCTGGTCAGGGTGGGGGAGGACGGCACCGTGGAGTTCACCGCGGGCGCCCTCCTCACCGCCCTCGCCGCCGACGCGGGCTGGCCCGAACGGGCCGCCGGGCACGCGGCCCTGGCCGCCGCCGTCGACGACCCCGTCCAGGCCGTACGCCACCGGGCGCTGGCCGTGGACACCCCCGACCAGTGGCTCGCCGCGGAGATCACCGAGGCGGCCGCCGTCTGCCGCCGCCGGGGCCAGCGGGCCCTCGCCGCCGAACTCGGCCTGCTCGCCGCCGAACGCACGCCGGCCTGGCTGGCCGGCGAGGAACTGACCCGGCTCGTCACGGCCGCCGAGGACGCCGGCTGGGCCGGCCGGGCCGACCTCGCGCGCCGCGCCACCCGGGCCGTCCTGGCCCGCGACGCCTCGCCCGCCGACCGGGTACGGGCCCGGCTCGCCGTGATCGACGCCGCGGGGCAGGCCCTGGGCGCCCTCGACGAGACCTTCGCCTACGCCATGGACGAGGCGGCCGGGGACCCCTCGCTCCAGGCCGCCGTCCAGCTGCGGATCGCCTGGAAGCACAACCTCAGCGACGGCGACCCGGTCCGTTCCCGCGATGCGGCGGCCGAGGCCGGCCGGCTCGCCGCGCTCGGCGGCGACCAGACCGCCGAGGCCATGGCCCTGACCGTACGGGCCCGCATGGGCCGCATCCTCGGGGACACGGACGCCGAGGAGATCCTGGCCGAGGCACTCGCCCTGCCCGCGCCCGAGGTGCCGCTCGGCATGCGCAACGCCCCGCAGTACCTCGCCGTCCGGCACGCCCTCTTCGACGACCGCCTCGCCGACGCCCGCCGGCAGTCGATGGTCCTGCTCCCGGCGGTCCAGCGCACCGGCTCCGCCGAGGACGTCTTCGAGGTCCTGCGCAGCCTCACCGAGGTGGAGCTGCGCAGCGGCCGCTGCGAGGCCGCCTCCGCCCACGCCCGCCGGGCCCTGGAGCTGACGATCGAGGCGGGCCTGTCGCCCGGCCCCGCCTGGTACGTCGCCGCGATGGCCGAGGCCATGGGCGGCAGCTTCGCGCGCGCCGCCGGCTACGCCCGGCGCGGCATCCAGGCCTCACAGGAGGAGCAGGACCAGGTCTTCCTCTCGCGCAGCCTGCACGCGCTCGGCCTGGTCGAACTGGCCACCGGAGAGGCGGCGAAGGCGGTCGCCACCTTGCGTCGCGTCGCCGCCCTGGAGGCCGCCCAGCAGGTGGTGGACCCGTCCGTCCTGCGCTGGCACGGGGAGCTGGCCGAGGCGCTGATCGCCGCGGACGCGCCGGGCGAGGCCGCCGAACTCCTCGACCGCGTCCGTACGACCGCCCTGGGCCTCGGCCGCACCGGGGTGGTCGCCGCGCTCGACCGGGCCCGGGGCCTGTGCCTGTCCGCCCAGGGGGAGGCCGATGAGGCGGTCCACCTGCTGGAGGCTACCGCGCGGCGCTTCGCCGACCTGGAACTGCCGCTGGAGCGGGGCCGCACGCTGCTCGCCCTCGCCCGGGTGGAGCGCCGCCGGCGCCGCCGGGCCCCCGCCCGCGCGGCCCTGCGGGCGGCGGCCGAGGTGTTCGCCCTGGCCGGGGCGGCCCCCTGGGCCGAGCTGGCCAGGGAGCCGGCTCCCGGCGAGTCGGGCGGTGCGCAGGTGCAGGCGGCCGCGGTGCTGACCGAGGCCGAGTCGCGTCTGGCCCTGCTCGTCAGCCAGGGCGCGAGCAACCAGGAGGCGGCGGCGAAGCTGTTCCTCAGCGTCAAGACGGTGGAGGCCCGGCTGACCCGCATCTACCAGAAGCTCGACGTCCGCTCGCGGGCCCAGCTCGCGACCGCCCTGCGCACCCTCTGAGCGCGCCGCGGATCAGCAGGTCGGCGGATCAGCAGCCGAGGTTGTTGCCCGGGGTCACCCCCAGCAGCTGGGTGAAGCTCTGGTACTTCGAGATGCGGCTCTGGACCTGGGCCGGGTTGCCGCCGTTGCACTCCAGGGACCCGTTGATGGAGCGGATGGTCTCGCCGAAGCCCGCGCCGTTCACCATGGCGGCGTGCGCGGTCATCGTGCCCGGGCCGTTCTGCGTGTTCCAGTACCAGAGCGCCGTCTTCATGGCGACGGCCGGGTCCTGCTCCACGAGGTACGGGTTGGCGAGGAGGTTGATGCCCAGCGCGTCACCGGCCGCCTTGTAGTTGAAGTTCCAGCTGAGCTGGATGGGGCCGCGGCCGTAGTACGCCGCCTGCCCCGCCGGACAGCCGTAGGGCTGGCTCGCGTCGCAGTAGTGGGGGTAGTTGGCGGTGTTCTGCTCGACGATGTACACGAGTCCGCCCGTCTCGTGCGAGACGTTCGCGAGGAAGGCCGCGGCCTCGCGCCGCTTCACGGTGTCGTCGCCGGTGTGGGCGAATCCGGGGTAGGCGGACAGCGCCGCGACCAGGCCGTTGTACGTGTAGAAGGGGTTCCGGTTCGGGAACATCTGGTTGAACTGGGCCTCGGATACCACGAATCCGGAGGGGTTGCCGGGGTCGGGGTCCTGGCCCCCGCCGCCCCCGCAGGAGCCCTGGTCCGACCAGACGCCCCACTGCCCGGTGGTGCCGGGCGTCTCGCCCTGGGTCCACCACTTGGCCTGCCAGTTGTGGCCGGCGTACGAGGCGCTCATGCCGTTCGTGTAGACGGCGGACGAGGTCCAGGCTCCGGCGCAGGGAGCCGCCGCGGAGGCGGGGGACGAGGGGAGGGCGATGGCGAGGCCGACCGTGACGGCCGCGGCGGCGGCCAGGGCGAGGGCACGGCGGCGAAGCGTACGTATCACGCAACTGCTCCTTCAGTGGGGGGAATTGCCGTGGGGGCAACTGCGCCCACTGAAGCGAAAGTGGTCTGTACCTGTCAAGGTCTAGACCAAATGAAACGCGCCGGTGTCACGCGTGACGCGTGACACCGGCGCGAGACGGGGTCGATCAGCTGCCGGCGGAGAGGTTGCCGGAGAGGATCGGGATGTTGCTGAGGATGTGAGAGGCCGTCTCGTCACCCTTCGCCTGGGTGGAGTTCTCGGCGCACTGCTGGTTCTGCGGGTTCGACGCGACGGCGATGTCCTGGACGCCGATGTTGGCGATGATCGCGAACAGGGACTGGGCGTTGACCTTGGCCGGCAGGCCGATGCAGAGCTTGTTCAGGGAGCCCTGGACGGCGCTGAGCTGCGGGCTCATCTTGCCGTGGGTCTCCTGGTTGCCGTAGATCTGCGCGGCGTCGTTGCCGTTGACGGTGGTGACGCCCTCGTCGTTGCCGATGGCCATGGCCGGGGAGGCGAGTGCCGCACCCGCGCCGAGCACGGTGGCGGTGGCGGCGGCGGTGGCCATGAACTTCTTGAACATGTGGGGGATCCTTCTGTCGCACTGTCGCATGAGTAGCTGCCCTCGGCGGGACGAGCTGATCAACTGTCGGCAGTGCCAGGAGTTATCCTCCCTCACCCGTGTGGCCCAACGGCGGGCGGAGTCGCCCGGTCCCGCCGCCGCGGCGGCGAGACTGAGCTCCTCGGGGCCGAGGGTCAGCCGGTCTTGCGGCGGACCTTCTTGTTCTTGCCGCCGGGGCCGCTGCTGGCACCCTGGACCTTCGCCCGGCTCTGGTGCGCCTGCTGCGCGTGGGTGTTCGCCGCGTTGCGCTCCAGGGCCTCCCGGAACTTGCGCTTGGCCGCATCGGCCGGGGACTCGTCCTCCGGGGCCTGCGGGGTGTCTGTTTCGTCAGCCATTCGTCCTCCTGGGGTGATCAAGCCGCTTCAGTCTGTCAGCTGGCGTGTTCGCCGACCAGCGGGTTCACCTCGCCCCCAAGGGTAGCTTGGGGAGGTCATAAGTTTCGGTTATGGGGTCATAAAGCGAGACCGAGTGCTGGGTTAGGCTTACCTTCGTTTAGGGTTCCCCTTGATCCGCCTTGCCGTCGCTCGAAGGGAACCCCTGCCATGCCTCGCCCTCTGCGGGTAGCAATCGTCGGTGCCGGCCCCGCCGGAATCTACGCCGCCGACGCGCTGCTGAAGTCCGAGGCCGCCGTCGAGCCCGGTGTGTCCATCGACCTCTTCGAGCGGATGCCGGCGCCCTTCGGACTGATCCGGTACGGGGTCGCCCCCGACCACCCGCGCATCAAGGGCATCATCACCGCCCTGCACCAGGTGCTCGACAAGCCGCAGGTCCGCCTCTTCGGCAACGTCGACTACCCGAACGACATCAGCCTCGACGAGCTGCAGTCGTTCTACGACGCCGTGATCTTCTCCACCGGTGCCACGGCCGACCGCGCGCTCACCATCCCGGGCGTCGACCTCGACGGTTCCTACGGCGCCGCCGACTTCGTCTCCTGGTACGACGGCCACCCGGACGTCCCGCGCACCTGGCCGCTGGAGGCCGAGAAGGTCGCCGTGCTCGGCGTCGGCAACGTCGCCCTCGACGTCGCGCGGATCCTCGCGAAGACGGCCGACGAGCTGCTGCCGACCGAGATCCCGGCGAACGTCTACGACGGCCTCAAGGCCAACAAGGCGCTCGAGGTGCACGTCTTCGGGCGCCGCGGTCCCGCGCAGGCGAAGTTCAGCCCGATGGAGCTGCGGGAGCTGGACCACTCGCCCAACATCGAGGTCATCGTCAACCCCGAGGACATTGACTACGACGAGGGGTCGATAGCCACCCGCCGCGCCAACAAGCAGGCCGACATGGTCGCCAAGACCCTGGAGAACTGGGCGATCCGCGACATCGGCGAACGCCCGCACAAGCTGTTCCTGCACTTCTTCGAGTCGCCCGTGGAGGTGCTCGGCGAGGACGGCCGCGTGGTCGGCCTGCGGACCGAGCGGACCGAGCTCGACGGCACCGGCAACGTCAAGGGCACCGGCCGGTTCACCGACTGGGACGTCCAGTCCGTCTACCGGGCCGTCGGCTACCTCTCCGACGAGCTGCCCAAGCTCCCCTGGGACGTCGACTCCGGCACCGTCCCGGACGAGGGCGGCCGCGTGATGGAAGCCGGCGCCCACCTGCAGTCGACGTACGTCACCGGCTGGATCCGGCGCGGACCGGTCGGCCTGATCGGCCACACCAAGGGCGACGCGAACGAGACCGTCGCGAACCTGCTCGCCGACCACGCGGAGGGCCGCCTGAGTGCTCCGGCGACGCCCGCGCCGGAGGCCGTCGAGGCCTTCCTCGCCGAGCGCAGCGTCCGCTTCACCACGTGGGAGGGCTGGTACCGGCTGGACGCGGCCGAGAAGGCCCTCGGCGAGCCCCAGGGCCGCGAGCGCGTGAAGATCGTCGAGCGTGAGGACATGCTCGACGCGAGCGGGGCGTAGCGAGAGGGGCCGGGACCCGGACGGGGTCCCGGCCCCCATGCGTGGCGCCGTCCGGGCGACGGGACAGTGCCGGCCGGGCGGCGCCGCAGGGGCGGGCCGGGCGCCGGCACGGTCGTCAGGAGCCCAGGGTCCGCTCCAGCACGCCCCGTACGAAGGCCGCCTGCCCCGCGTGCTGGAGGTCGTCGGAGACCACGCTGACCAGGCGCACCCCGAGGGTGACCGGCGGGTCCCAGCGCTCGTCGACCACCCGGTCCAGATCGGCGGCGGCGAGCCCCCGGACGTAGCGCGCGGTCCGCTCGTGCACCGCGTCGAAGTACCCCAGCAGCAGCTCGCCCGAGTCGACCCGGACGGTGTAGACGTCCCGCGGCGAGTGCCCGTACCCGGTCGCCCCGGCGGGCAGCGGCAGCGCGAACCGGTCCGACCACCCCTCGGAGTCCCACACCTGCTCGGTGCCGGCCGCGTCGGCGATGTGGTCGTCCTGGATGCGGGTCAGGTGCCAGACCAGCCAGGTGATCGAGTTCGCCGCCGGGTCCACGCGCGCGTTGAGCGTCTCGGCGGGGACCCCGTCCACGACCTCGTGCACGATCTCCCCGATGCGTCCGAACCCGTCGGCGATGACGTCCGTTGCCTTCATGCACCCACCATGCAAGGCCCGGCGGTCCCCCCACCGTGAACGACACGCGGCAGGGGGACCGCCGGGCCGGCGGAGGGGGCGGGTCAGCGGACGGCTCCGGCGGCCTCCGGCTGCTCCGCGGCCCCGGCCTCCTCGGCTCCCTCGACCGTGTCGGACTTCGCCGACTTCGCGGCCTGCTCGGCCGCGCCGGTCTGCGCGGACGCCACCACCGTGCGGTGTCCGCCCCGCAGGCCGATCCAGCTGATCACCGCGACCAGCGCGAAGGCCACGGCCCCGATCCCGAAGGTGAGGGTGAAACCGGACTCGGCGGGCAGCGGGGGCACGCCCGCGGGCAGGTGCTCGATGGTCTTCGAGGCAAGGATCGTGGTCACCACGGCGCTGCCGATCGCACTGCCCGTGGAGCGGGAGATCGAGTTGATGCCGTTGGCGATGCCGCTCTGGTGGTGCGGGACGCTGGACATGATCACGGCGGGCATGGCCGCGTAGCCGAAGCTGACGGCCGCGCCGACGACCAGTCCGGCGCCGATCACCGAGATGCTGTGCCCGTGGTCCAGGACGAGCCAGGCGAAGCCGGCCGCACCGAGCGCGGCGGCCAGCCCCAGCGCCACGCGCGGACCGCGGTGGCGCACGATCTGCCCGCCCACGGGCGACGCGAGCAGCGAGACGATGGCGCCGGGCAGCAGGAACTGCACGGAGGCGCGCAGGATCGACGCGTCGAAGCCGTAGCCGGTGAGCGCCTCGGGCATCTGGACGAGGTACGAGACGCCCAGGAAGTTCGCGAACATCCCGAAGCCGACCAGGACGCCGGCCAGGTTGGCCATGAGGACCGGGCGGTGGACGAACATCTTCATGTCGACCAGCGGCTCGCGGACCTTGCGCTCGACGAGCACCCACACCGCGGTCATGACGGCGGCGCCGGCGAAGCTGCCCAGCGTACGGCCGGAGGTCCAGCCCCACTCGTGGCCCTGGGAGATCGGCAGCAGGAGCAGCAGCAGGGCGAGGCCGAGGGTCAGCGCGCCGAGGAAGTCGGTGCGCCCGCCGGTCTTGTGGCGGGTCGCCGGGACCAGGAAGACGACCGCGAGCAGGGCGAGCAGGGCGAAGCCGGTCGCCATCCAGAAGGCGTTGCGGTAGTCCGCGTCCGACCCGGAGGTGAGCAGCCCGGTCGCGACGAGCGCGAGGCCGCTGCCGAACGCGAGCGTGCCGCTGACCAGTGCCATCGCTCCCGGCAGCTTCTGCGGGCGGACCTCTTCGCGCAGCACCGAGAGGGCCAGCGGGAAGATCGCGGTGGCGGCGCCCTGGAGCACCCGGCCCAGGATCAGCAGGGGCAGTGACGACGCCAGCGCCGCGATGACGGAGCCGACGACCATGACGCCGAGCACGGCCACCAGCGTGGGCTTCTTGCCGTGCTGGTCGCCGAACCGGCCCAGGAGCGGGGTGAAGACGGCCGCCGACAGCAGGGTGGCGGTGGTCACCCAGCTCACGTTCGCGGTCGAGGTGCCGAGGTCGTCGCGGATGAGTCCCAGGATCGGGACCGGCAGGGTCTGCATCATCGACACGACCATGGCGGCGAGGCTCAGGGCGAAGACGATGACCGTCTCGTTCCGGGGCCCGGAGGCCGGGGCGGCGGGGGAGGGGGTGCTCATGGCTGGGGGGACCTTCTTCGTGTTTCGGAGCTGAAGAGCTTCGGAACGCAGATGTTTGACTTCCTCAAGTAACTCGACTGACGGTAGACGTCGATAGTTAAGGTGGTCAAGTAAACAATTGATAATGTCAAACATCCTGAGTACGCTCCAGGTATGAGCGACACCGCCACGCACACCCCCACCAAGCTCCAGTTGCTGGAACTGCTCGCGGCCATTGGCACCGCCCAATGGCGCGAGTTCGCGGCCGCCGCGGCCCAGCACGGCCTCACCTCCACCCAGGCGAGGGTCCTCGCCCAGCTCGACGGCCCCGTGCCCATGCGCGGCCTCGCCACCCTGCTGGTGTGCGACGCCTCGAACGTGACCGGCATCGTCGACCGCCTGGAGGCCCGCGAGCTGGTGCGCCGGGAGCCGGACCCCGCCGACCGGCGCGTCAAGAACGTGGTCGCCACGGACGCGGGCCGGGAGGTCATCCGCCGGGTCCGCGAGGAGATGCAGGACATGCACGGCGCGCTCGACACCCTCGACGAGGCCGAGAGCGCGACGCTGTACGCCCTGCTGGGGCGCCTGCGGCCCTCGATGGAGAAGGGCGCCTGAGACGCGTCGACCGAATCGCGTCGCCCGGATCGCGTTGTCCGGATCGAGCCCGAATCGCGTCGACGTCGTCAGCGTCCCGAACTAGCCTCGACCTCCATGAGCACCCTGCAGACGATCAATGACGTACCCGTCCTGATGTGCGCGGCCGAGGGCGAGGTCATCGCGGGCGAACGCGATGCCCTCGACTGCATCGGCGACGCCTCCTACCAGGGCGCGCAGTGGGTCGTCATCCCCGCCGAGCGGTTCGACGACGGGTTCTTCCGGTTGAGCACCCGGGTCGCCGGGGAGATCATCCAGAAGTTCGCCCAGTACCGGGTCGGCATCGTCGTCCTCGGCGACATCTCCCGCCACACGGCGTCGAGTTCGGCGTTGCGCGACTTCGTCCGCGAATGCAACCGCGGGCGCCAGGCGTGGTTCCTCGCCGACGCCGGGGAACTGGCCGCGCGGCTGACCGGGCCGACCGCGTGAGCGGCGGCGACGGGCTCCGCCTCCTGCGGGCGGCGGACCGCGGCGCGACCCCGTGGAAGAACGGCGGGGGAGTCACCCGCGAGATCGCCGCGCGACCCGAGGGTGCCGGCACCGGGGGCTTCGCCTGGCGGGTGAGCCTCGCGGAGGTCGCGGCCGACGGACCCTTCTCGTCCTTCCCCGGGGTCGACCGCACCCTCACGCTGGCCGAGGGCGCGGGCATGGACCTCGCGGTGGCCGGCGTCCGCCACCTCGTGGACGAGCCGTTCGCGCCCCGCGACTTCGCCGGGGACGAGCCGACGGACTGCCGGCTCCTCGACGGCCCGGTGGTCAACTTCAACGTGATGTACCGGCGGAGCGAGACCCGGGCGCAGACCGCCGTCGTACGGGGCGCGCTCGCGCTCGCCGTGCCGCCGGGGGAGACCCTGCTCGTGGTGGCTCTGGACGGTCCGGCCGTCCTCTACCGGTCCGGTGACGAAGGCTCCGGCTCGGGCCCCGGGGCCGGCCGCGTCGGGGAGCTGGCTCCGTACGACGCCGCCCTGCTGACGGGCGGGCCCGACCTGGTCCTGCGTACGGCCGGGCGCGCGGCGGTGGTCCGCTTCGGTCCCGCTCCGGCGGTGGACCCCGTCAACGGGTAGTCCCCGGGGCGTCGGCCCGCGCCCGCCCCGGAGCCCCCGGCCGCGGGCGCGGCGCCGCCGGGCGTCCCAGCAGCACTCCGGTCAGCGCGAGCGCCAGGCCGCAGAGTTGCAGCGGGCGGAGGGACTCGCCGGAGACGGCCGTGCCCAGCAGGACGCCCGTCACCGGATTGAGCAGGCCGAGCAGCCCGACGGCCGCGGCGGGCAGATGCCGCAGCCCGGCGAACCAGGCGGCGAAGGCCATCGCGGTCGCCACCACGGTCACGTAGCCGAAGCCGGCCAGCGCGGGGCCGTCCAGGTGCGGCGGGGCCCCCTCCACGGCGACCGCGAGGGGGAGCAGGAGCAGCCCGCCGCCCAGCAGCTGCCAGGCCGTCGACGAGAGCACGTCCACCCCGGCGCCCCACCGCTTGGCCAGGACGTAGCCGAGCGAGGCCATCCCCATGGCGGCGGCCGAGGCGAGTACGCCGAGGAGGTCGAGGGGTGCGCCCGGGGTCAGCAGCATCAGGCAGACGCCGCCGACCCCGACGCCCGCACCGGCCAGGTGTCGCGGGCCGGGCCGCTCGGCCAGCAGCGCCCAGGCGAACAGCATCATGACCAGCGGCGCCGTCGCCATGACGGTCGAGGCCACGCTGGTCGGCAGCCGCTGCGCGGCCACGTACACCAGCGCGAAGAAGCCGCCCATGTTGAGGACGCCGAGCAGCGGCGCCCGCCACCACCAGCTGCCGCTCGGCAGCCGCCGGCCCGCCGCGAGCAGCAGCAGCCCGGCCGGCAGGGCCCGGATGACGCCCCCGTAGAGCGGGTGGCCGTCGGGCAGGAACGCGCGGGTGACGAAATAGGTCGTGCCCCACGCCACCGGGGCCGCCGCCGTGACCAGTGACCACCGCAGATTGTCTTCCATGGAAGATACAATACCTTCCCAGGAAGCTAACGCTATGCTGTTCCCGTGAAACCCCAGCCCAAGGACCACGTGGCCCGCATCCAGGACGAGTGGGCCCGTGAACGGCCCGACGTCGACGTCAGTCCCCAGGGCGTGATCGGGCGGCTGCACCGGCTCGGCCTGCTCCTGACCGACCGCCTCGCCCTCGTCTACCGCAAGTACGGTCTCGGCGAAGGCGAGTTCGACGTCCTGGCCACCCTGCGCCGGGCGGGGGAGCCGTTCGAGCGGGCACCCGGAGAGCTCGCCGCGCACACCATGGTGACGACGGGTGCCATGAGCAAGCGGATCGACCGGCTCGAACGCGACGGGCTGGTCACCCGCCGCCGCTCGGCCGCCGACGGCCGGGGCCGGGTCGTCGCGCTCACACCGGCCGGACGGGACTTGATCGACCAGGCCTTCGCCGAGCACATGCGCAACGAGCGGAGCCTCCTGGACGGCCTCACGCCGCAGGAGGCCGCGCAGCTGGAGCAGCTCCTGACCACCTGGCTGGCGAAGGTCGAACCGCCGTTGCCGGGCGCCTGATCGCGCCGCCGCCGGGGCGGTGAGTGCTCAGTGCGAGCGCGGGCGGACGCCCAGCTTCACCCACTTCGCCGTGCTGGGCACGCCCTTCGCGTCGAGGAGGAAGAGCATGTAGTACCCGGGCGGGGCGTCGGCCGCGCTCGACGGGGTACGGAGCCCGATCGTGGAGCCCCGCACACCGGTGATCCGGAGGTCCAGGTGGCGTTGGCTGGTGTTCACCGAGTGCGTGACGGTGGTCGGCGCCAGTAGCACGGCGCGCTTGACGTCCTTGGCCGTAGAGCTCGTGACCTGGAAGGCCGTGTCGTGGCCGAGCTCGCCCGCCGGCGCCCGGTCGAGCGCCGGGCGCGCGCCCCGGTGCAGGTAGGCGGGCTCGTACAGCTCGATGCTGCCGTCCATCCCGTCCTTGATGTCGGGGTCGTTGGCGATCTGCTGGAGTTCGTCGCCGGTCACCATCATCCGCCCGTCCGGCAGGACCAGGGCGTTGGAGTGGTAGCCGCGGGGCAGCCGCTGGGCCGGGCCCAGCTTCCAGTGGCCGCGCGCGTCGCGCAGTTCGATCTGCCGGTACTTCAGGTCGGCCTTCGGGTTGAACGGTCCGTTGCCGTAGTCGCGGGTGTCCAGGGCGCCGTTCACCGTGAGCAGCGTGCCGTCCGGCAGGATCAGGGTGCCGTCCTGGGTGCGGCCGAAGGCCCTCGGCTCCTCGATGCTCCACCGGCCGCCGGACAGCCGGTACGTGAGCGGGTCGCGCGGGTCGCCGCCGAGCACCAGGACGGAGTCCGGGCCGCGGAAGCCGGCCGGCAGCGGCACGGCCGAACCGTAACCCCGGAAGTCGGCGGGCCGCCGGGGCAGGTCGGTGCGCACGTCCTTGACCGGGTCGAACAGCCACTGCTGGTCGGCGTCGCGACCGAGTCCGTAGATCATCCCGTCCCGCAGTGAGAAGAGGTGCGGATAGTCGTTGCGGAAGGGTGCCTCGGAGCGGAGCCGCTCCGCGGGGACGCTCACCGGGATGTCGAACGGGCGCCAGGGGACGGGGCGCCCCAGCGCGGGGAAGCGCTCCACGACCGGAGTGGGGGTGCCCGTACCGCGTTCGGACTGGCCGGACATGATGATCTGCCGGCCGTCCGCCCCGGTCACGACGGAGGGGTACCAGCGGCCGACGGCCATGTCGCGGTTGCGGAACCAGGTCTCGGTCCACGGGTCGAACACGAAGGAGAGCTTGGCGCCGCTGCCGCCCTTGCCGCCGACGTTGCCGCCGAAGACCCCGACCATGCCGTTGGGGAGGTAGGAGTGCCCGGCGCAGAAGAAGGGGGCCGGGCGCGGGGCGTAGGTGCCGTCGGGCATCAGCACCACCGGCGGCGGCACGTTCTTGAAGGCGCGGGCGCCGGTGCCCTTGGCGGGGTCCCAGAGGTAGGCCCGGCCGGCGTTCGTCCGCCCCACCGTGTTCGTCGGGCCGGTCTCCTTGGTGGGATCGGCCTCCACCCGCTCGAAGGAGAAGAGCAGCACCTTGCCCGTCGGCAGCTGGGCCACGTGGACACCGAAGTCGGGCGAGGGGAAGAACTCCGTGAAGCGGCCGGACCGCGCCGCGTCGAAACCGGAGTTGACCGTGCGCTGGGACTCCTCGAGCGAGGCCAGGCTCGCCGTGCGCTTCGACTGCGGATAGCCCTGCGTACCCTTGGCCGCCTGGCGCAGTCGGGCGTGTGCGCGGGCGTGCTCCTCGCCGAGCACGGCGGCCTCGTCGCCGGTGTGCCGGAGCGCGGCGAACACGGGTGCGTGTCCCGTCGCCGTGACGGCCAGGACGGTGGCGAGGGCCAACGCCGCCCGGGCGGCGGACCGTCGTACGCGGGACATGGGTCTCCTCACCGCAGGGCCTGAAGGATCTCGCCGATATTAGGACAAGCGGGACTTGATGGCCGGTGCGACTCGGTGCTTCGCGCCGCCTGCGGCCGTTCGGCGGACCGGTATGGGCTGGTTGATCGTTTCTCCGGTGAATCGTTTCGGCCATCGAGGTGAGACCGCGTACCCGTCGGCCCGCCGATGCCGCCGCCGAGGGCTATCCATGACGGTGTGATCAACTCGCTCCGTACCGGATTCACCGCAGCCGCCGTGACCGCAACGCTCGTCACGCTGACCCCCACGGCCGGGGCCTCCCCCTCGGCGCCCCTCGACCAGGTGACCGTGGACGTCGCCTCCGTCAACGGATCGGGCTGCCGCCCAGGCAGCGCCGCCGTCGCGGTGGCGCCGGACAACTCGGCCTTCACCGTCACCTACAGCGAGTACCTGGCCCAGGCCGGCGGTGGCGTCCCCGCCACCGAAGGCCGCAAGAACTGTCTCCTCTCCCTCCAGGTGCACGTCCCCCAGGGCTACACCTACGCCGTGGCGAAGGTCGACTACCGGGGCTTCGGCAGCCTGCAGGAAGGCGCGATCGGCACCCAGAAGGCCAGTTACTACTTCCAGGGCATGAGCCAGACCGCCCAGCGCACCCACAAGTTCAACGGCCGCTACGAGGACAACTGGCAGGCGACCGACACCACGGGCATCGAGGCCCTGGTGTTCGCGCCCTGCGGCGAGCAGCGCAACTTCAACATCAACACCGAACTGCGCGCCGAAGTGGGCACCTCCGACCCGGCGCAGACCAGCTTCATGGCCCTCGACTCGACGGACGGCGGCATCAACAGCATCTACCACTTCTCCTGGAAGCAGTGCCCCGTGCGCCGCTGATCCCGGACGCCCCTCCGCTCGGCCCGGCCGCCGGGACCCGCTGTGACGCGGGTCCCGGCGGCTCGACGCGTGGGAGCGGTCCCCGGCCGGCCGTGTCGGGCCGGTGGGCGGCGTCAGGCCGACGCGCGCCGGACCAGCGACGTCCCGGTGATCACCGGACCGACCGCGGCCCGCTCCTCGGGACTCCCGTCCAGGGTGCGCATCAACAGGTGCGCCATCATGCGCCCCATCCCCTCGACGTCCTGGCGCACGGTGGTCAGCGGCGGATCGGTGCCCTCCGCCACGGACTCGGCGTCGTCGAAGCCCACCAGCGCCACGTCCTGCGGAACCGCCCGGCCCCGCTCCCGCAGCACCCGTAGCGCGCCGGTGGCCATCAGGTCGTTCCCGGCGAAGACGGCGTCGATCCCGGGGTCGCGCTCCAGCAGTTCGGCCATCGCGCGGGCCCCGCCCGCCGGGGTGAAGTCCCCCTCGGCGAACAGGTCGGGGGCATCGGCCGGGAGCACGTCGCGGTAACCGCTCAGCCGGTCGGCGGCCGAGGTCTGGTCGAGCGGCCCGGCGATGTGCGCGATCCGCCGCCGGCCCTGCGCCAGCAGGTACCGTACGGCGTCCCGCGCGCCCCCGCGGTTGTCCGCGTCGACGTAGGCCACGCCCTCGTTCTCCCCGGGCCCGGCGGTCCAGCCGGGGCGGCCGCCGTAGACCGTGGGCATGCCGATGCGCCGGGTGATGGCGGGCAGCGGGTCGTCGGCGTGCAGGGAGAACGCGAGTGCCCCGTCGACGTGGCCGCCGGCCAGGTAGCGCTCGATGCGGTCGTAGTCGCTTTGGTCCTCCACCAGCAGCAGGACCAGCTGGGCGTCGTGGGCGGTCAGCTCCTTGCTGATGCCGCGGACCTGGTGGGAGAAGAAGGGGTCCGAGAATATCCGGACCTCCGGCTCGGCGATGATCACCGCGACGGCTCCGGTGCGGCGGGTGACCAGGGTGCGGGCCGCGGGGTTGGGGACGTACCCCAGGTCCCGGATCGCCTCGCGCACCTTCTCCACCAGATGCGCGCGGACCCCCTCTCCGCCGTTGACCACGCGGGAGGCGGTGGCCCGGGACACCCCGGCGAGCGCCGCGACGGCCTCCAGGGTGGGACGGTTCCCGGGATGCGGTTCGGGCACGGGTGTTCCTCCAAGGTGATCACGAACGGTGCACAGCAGGGTAACCGCTGCGCCCGACAGCCCGGACGCCCTCGCCGCGCACGGGCCGCAACTGCGGCGACGGCCTCCGGATGTCGATGGTCGACCCAAAAACGGATAGGTCATCCGAATTTCTGTTACCGTCACCCGGAAGTGGATTCACTATCCGGATGCGGGTGTGGGAGGACTGGGCATGAACGACATGAACGGCTGGAACGGGAACGGCAGGGGCAATGGCGTGGCCGTGGTGACGGCCGGCACCGGCGGCATCGGCCTGGAGACGGCGCTCGGGCTGGCTGCCGCCGGCCTCTCCGTCACCGTGGTCGGCCGGAACGCCGACCGCGGCGCCCAGGCGGTCCGCCGGATCGGCGAGGTCAACCCCGAACGCCCCGGCCGGTTCCTCCCCGCCGACCTCTCCTCCCTCGACGAAGTGCGCGACCTCGCCGGCCGGATCGCCGCGGAATGCGCCGCGGCGGGCGAGCCGCCGGCCGTGCTGGTCAACAACATCGGCGCGATGTACCCGAAGCGGCGTCACCTGGGTGGCGTCGAGGCCTCCTTCGTGGTCAACCACCTCTCGCCCTACCTCCTGACCGAACTGCTGCTGCCCACGTTCACGGCTGGCGGGTCCGGCAGGATCGTGAACGTGACGTCCGGTGCGGTCGTGGCCGCGAAGCGGGTGTTCGAAGCGGTGGAACCGCCCGGCGGCTACTACGGCTTCCACTGGTACGGACGTGCCAAGCTCGCCAACCTCGCGTACACCCTCGACCTGGCGGGGCGACTGGACGGCACGGGCGTATCGGTCTTCGCCGCCGACCCGGGAGGCGCCGCGACCGACATGACCGACGGCACCCTCTCCGACCCGCAGATCGTTTCGCCCGCCCTGCGGCTGCTGTGGCCGCTGGTGCGCCGCAGGTTCGCACGCTCGACCTCGGGTCCGGCGTCCGCTGCGGCCAGACCGTCGATCGTCGCGGCCACCGACCCGGCCCTGACGGGTCGTACGGGCGTCGTCATCGGATCCCGGGCGCGCCCGGTGCGGCCGTTCCGCCCGGCGACCGACCCCCGCCTGGCCGCGGCCGTGCGCCGGCTCGGCGAACGCCACGCGCCGCTCGCGGCCCCCCTCCCGGACTTGGGCTGACCAGGCCTCGGGCCGGGCGGGCGCGGGGCGGACCGGATGGCCCATCCGAATAGGATGGGCCCATGACGACGACGCCACTGCGCAAGGACGCGGCCCGCAACTGGGACCGGATCGTGGCCGTCGCCCGCGACCTGGTCGACCAGGGCGTCCCCCTGCAGCTCAACGACGTCGCCCGCCGCGCCGGACTCGGCGTCGGCACCGTCTACCGGCACTTCGCCACGCCGGAGGCGCTCCTCGAGACCGTGGCCACCCCGTGCCTCGAGTCCCTGGCGGCCCACGGCCGGGAGGCAGTGGAGGACACCGATCCCTGGCGCGCGCTGGAAGGCTTCCTGTTCCGCACGGTGGAGGCCCAGGTGACCGACGCCTCGCTGGCGCCGGTCACCGCTGCGACGACTGACGCCCTGTCACGGACCGCCGAGCTCAAGGGGGCCGTCTGGTCGGCCGGCAAGACCCTCCTCGAACGGGCCCGCGAAGCCGGCGTGGTCCGCGCCGACCTCGCCCCGGCCGACCTGGTACCGCTGATGTGCGGCATCGCGTACGCCGTGCACGTCCACGGCGGCGGCCCGGCGGAGCGGACCGACGCGGCGCACCGCTACCTGACCGCGCTGCTCGAGGGATTGAAGACCGCGCGCCCGAACTGCTGAGCTCCTCGTACTCAGGCGTCGAAGCGGCGGCGGGAGGCCTCGATGTGACCGAAATACCGGTGGGTCCAGTCGCACAGTCCGTCGATCGTCGCCCGCAGGGCCTGGCCCGGCTCGGTGAGGGTGTACTCGACCCGCGGCGGCACGGTGGGGTACACGGTCCGCTCGAGCAGCCCGTACCGCTCCAGCATCCGCAGGTTCTGGGTCAGCATCTTGTGGCTGATGCCCTCGACCTCGTCACGCAACGTGCTGAAGCGCAGGGTGCGTTCCCCCAGGGCTTCGATGATCAGGAGCGCCCACTTGTTGGCGACGTCCGAGAAGATCTCCCGCCCCAGCGAGTCCGCCCGCCTGAGGTCCGCCTCGTCGGGCGAGCCCGTGAGCTGCTTGGTCACCATCGGGTTCCCCAGTCACTGAAAAGTGCGTTCTTCCATGTCGGAGACCACTCTCCTACGGTTCCTGAGTAACCACAAGAGAGCGTGTGCGGGGCGGTTCGACGGAACGAGCTCACGCGCGCCCATGCCCATGGAGGCGGACAGCATGGCCATCACCCTGGTGAACCCCAAGGGACTGCCGGAGATCGACGCGTACCGGCAGGTGTCGGTCGCTACGGGGTCGAAGCTCGTCTTCGTCGCCGGACAGGTCGCCTGGCGGGCCGACGGCGTCACGGTCGGTGCAGGTGACCTCGCCGCCCAGGTCGAGCAGTGCTACCTCAACGTCGGCACCGCCCTCGCCGAGGTCGGGGCCTCCTTCGACGACGTGGCGAAGCTGACCCTCTACGTCGTCGACTGGACCCCCGACAAGATGCCCCTGCTGATGGAGGGGATCGCCCGGGCGGGCGCGAAGCTGGGCGCCGCACCGGTCCCGCCGGCCTCCATGCTGGGCGTCGCGGCACTGGACGTGCCCGAGCACCTGGTCGAGCTCGAAGCCACCGCCGTCATCGACTGACCGGCGACCCGGATCGGGCCGGGCGGCGGGGTCAGTTCGGCCGGCGGAGTCCCGCGACGAGGAGTGCGACCAGTCGGCGGGCGTCGTAGCGGGGGTCGCTCTCGGCGCCGATGCAGAGGTTTCCGATGCCGCGCATGAGCTGGTACGCGTCGAGGTCGGTGCGGATCTCGCCGGAGGCGGTGGCCGCGTCGAGCAGCTGCGCACACGCCGGCACGAGGCGTTCGAGGAAGTAGGCGTGCAGCGACTCGAAGCCGGTGCCGTCCCCCTGCATCGCCGCGGCGAGGCCGTGCTTGGTGACCAGGAAGTCGACGAAGAGGTCGACCCACCGCCCCAGCGCGGCATGGGGTGTCGGGCTGCTCGTCAGCAGGGCCGGGCCGGCTTCGGCGCAGGCGTCGACCTGGTGGCGGAAGACGGCGATGACGAGGTCCGCCCGGGTGGGGAAGTGGCGGTAGATCGTGCCGATCCCGACACCGGCCCGGGCCGCGATGTCACGTACCGGCGCTTCCACGCCCGCGGTGACGAACACGGCGGCCGCCGCCTCCAGCACGGTCTGCTGGTTGCGCCGGGCGTCCTTGCGCCGGGAGTTGGCTGAGCTCCCCGGGCTCTGGCCGCTGTCGTTCACCGCGGTACTCCTTCCGAACCTTCCGACACCGCTCTTGTAAAGCGGAACCGTGTTCCGTATCGTTACCGGAACACGGTTCCGTTTCATTCATGATGGCAGAACCGGCGGCGATTGACCATGCCGCCGTGCGCGCCCTCGCGCCCCGCGCCCTGCCGCATACCGGGACCGACCGCGAAAGCACCGAGCGAAAGGCACTCCCATGCCCGAATCCAAGACCGCGAACCCGCAGAAGACCGCAGGTGCGCCCACCACGGTCATATCCGCGAAGCCGATCGTCCTGCCCGCTCCCGGCCGCAGCGAGGACCTCCAGGTCCGTGTCTCCGCCCCCGCGACGGGCGGCGATCTGCCCGTCATCGTCCTCTCGCACGGCCACGGCTCGTCGATGAACGGCTACGCCCCACTGGCGGACTTCTGGGCCGCCCACGGCTTCGTGGTCCTGCAGCCCACCCACCTCGACTCCAGGACGCTCGGCCTCCCCGCCGACGACCCCCGTACGGCACGGATCTGGCGCCTGCGCGTCGAGGACCTGGGGCGCGTACTGGACGGACTGGACACCCTGGAAGCCTCCCTGCCCGGCCTCGCCGGGCGCCTCGACCGCGACCGCATCGCCGTGGCCGGCCACTCGTGGGGCGCCCAGACGGCGAGCACACTGCTGGGCGCACGCGTCCTCGACGCCGACGGTGTCCCCGGCGAGGACATGTCCGACCCCCGCGTCACGGCGGGCGTGCTGCTCGCCGTACCCGGCCTTGGCGACGACCTGACCCCCTTCGCCCTCGAGCACCTCCCCTTCATGAGGCCGTCCTTCGACACCATGACCACGCCGGCCCTCATCGTCGCCGGGGACCACGACGACTCCGCGCTGTCCACACGCGGCCCGGACTGGTTCACCGACGCCTACACCCACAGCCCGGCGGGCAAGAGCCTGCTCACGCTGTTCGGGGCCGAGCACTCGCTCGGAGGTGTCGCCGGGTACGAGGCCGCCGAGACCACCGACGAGAGCCCGGCACGCGTCGCGCTGATCCAGCGACTCACCACGGCCTTCCTGCGCAGCGCCCTCCACCCCGAGGACACCGCCTGGAAGGCGGCGGCCACCGCCCTGGCGGAAGACCCCCACCCGCTCGGAGAACTGCGAACCAGCTAGGTTCTGTCTCTTCGGTCCGTGTCGGGTCCAGACGAGGCTGCCGGCGCGGTGGAGTGGGCCTGGTAGGCGAGGGCGAGTTGGTGGGGTGCTTGCAGGCGATGGCTTCGACGGTGGGACGGTGGTCGGCCCACCGTCGTCCACGGACCGGATCGGCCGGCATCAGCGGCTCGATCCGGTCCCCCATCGCATCAGTGATCACTCATCGGACAGACACATCCGATGAACCGACCAACCCGGCAAAGAGACGAGCGCTAGGACTGGACGAAGCTCACCGCGTCGCAGCCGAAGCCCGCCGCGCTGGCCTCCTGTCGTTGGCCATTCCCGCCGACCCCACCACGCCCTAGACTGCGACCGCTCCGCAACCTGGCGATCATCAGGAGGGCGCACAACATGAACCGAGCACTGATCAGCACCTTTGCGGCCGTGACGTTAGTCGTGTCCGGAGGAAGTGCCGCCAGCGCATCCGACGGCGCTCCACCGCGCACCACGCACGGCCCGTGCCAGTACGCGCAGACCCCGGACGAGCCGCCCGCGCGTCCTGTTCCACTGCCGCCTGACCCACGGCGCACCCCCAGCCGTGGCACAGTGGACATGGCCGTTCCGACCAGCCAGGGCCCGCTCCCGCTGCGTCTGGACCGGGCCAAAGCACCGTGCACGGTCCAGAGTTTCCTGCACCTGGCGCAGCACGGGTTCTACGACCGGACGGTGTGCCACCGTCTGACGGCGTATCCGACGCTGAAGGTCCTGCAGTGCGGCGACCCGACCGGTACCGGTGAGGGAGGGCCCGGATACAAGTACAAGGACGAACTGCCGGTGGACTTGCCACCCGCACCGACCGATCCGACCGGTACGCGCCGCCTTTACGGGCGCGGCCTGCTGGCGATGGCCAACGCCGGACCGGACACGAACGGTTCACAGTTCTTCGTCGTCTACGGCGACTCCGCCCTGCGGCCGAACTACACGGTGTTCGGCACCGTCGGCCCCGACGGCCTGGCAACACTCGACAAAACCGCCGCCGGAGGCATCGTGGCGACCGCAGAGAACCCGGCACCGGTCGACGGCACACCCGTGCTGCGGACCGAGCTGCTCCGCGTCCGGCCGTCCTGCCGGCATTGACTCCCGCGGGCCCGCGCCGGATCCGCGCGCCCGGCCGGCGGGGCTCCGGTCTTCAGACAGTAGGGTTGCCCGGGTGGATACTCCTTCGCTCCCGCGTTCCTTCCGGCTGCTCGTGACAGGCGGGGGGACCGGCGGTCACACCTATCCGGCCCTGACGGCGGTCCGTACCCTCCAGGGCCGCCTCGCGGCGGCGGGCGGCACGCTGGACGTCCTGTGGATCGGTACCGCGGACGGCCTCGAGGCGCGCGTCGCTCCGGCGGAGGGCATCGCGTTCAGGACGGTGGCGACGGGCAAGATCCGCCGCTCGTCGAATCCCCTCAAGATGCTGTCCGCCGCGAACGTGAAGGACATGGCGCGGGTGCCGCTCGGTGTGGCGCAGGCGCGGTCGATCGTGTCCGAGTTCCGGCCGGACGTCGTGCTCGCGACGGGCGGGTACGTGGCGGTGCCGGCCGGGCTCGCCGCACGGCTGTGCAAGCGTCCGCTGGTCCTGCACGAGCAGACGGTCCGGCTGGGCCTGGCCAACCGGAAACTGGCGGGTTCGGCGACGCGGATCGCCGTGTCCTCCGACTCGTCGCTGGACCTGCTGCCCGCCGAGGTACGGGACCGGGCGGTCGTCACGGGGAACCCGGTGCGGCCCGAGGTGCTGACCGGACACCCGGACAAGGCGGTGCAGGCGCTGGCCCTGTACGGGTTCGACCGGCGGCTGCCGACGGTGTACGTCACCGGCGGCGCGCAGGGCGCGCAGCAGATCAACGGCGTCGTCCGGGATGTCCTGCCCTGGCTGCTGAGCCACGCGAACGTGATCCACCAGTGCGGCCCGGCGAACGTGGCCGAACTCCGCGACGCCGCCGCCCGCCTGGACCCCGTACTCGCCGGGCGCTACCACCTGACCGGTTTCGTCGGGCCGGAGCTGCCCGACGTGCTCGCGCTGGCCGATGTGGTGCTGTCGCGCAGCGGGGCCGGCACGATGGCGGAGCTGACCGCGCTCGGGAAGCCGGCCGTGTTCGTGCCGCTCGCCACGTCGGCCGGGAACGAGCAGGCGCACAACGCCCGCCACCTGGCCGACGCGGGAGCGGCCGTCGCCCTGCTCGGCGACGTCACCGCGCAGGCCCTCGGCGACGCGCTCGGCCCGCTGCTGACCGATCCCGGACGGCGGGCGGCGATGGCGGAGCGGGCCAGGGCGTACGGGAGGCCGGACGCCGCGGACCGGCTCGTGGACGTCATCCTGTCCGCGGCGGCCGGCTGATGCCGGGGGCGGTCAGTGTGTGGAGCCGGGCGCGCAGGGTGGTCAGCCGGACGCGCAGTCGCTGCGGTGGGGTGGGCGGCAGGCTGCGGGAACTGCCGCGCGCGTAGTACCGCTCGACGTAGTACTGGCCCCCGCTCAGCACGGTCGTGACCGCGATGTACCAGAGGGTGGCGACCATCAGCAGCGGGATCACCCGGTAGTTCTGGTTGTAGACCAGCTGGACCGAGTACAGCAGGTCGTGGACGGCCAGCACGCTGACGATGCTGGTGCCCTTGAGCGTGCCGATCAGCATGTTCCCGGCGGTCGGCACGATCGACCGCATCGCCTGGGGAACGACGATCCGGCGCAGGGTGCGCCGCCTGCTGAGGCCGAGCGCCTGTGCGGCCTCGGTCTGGCCGGGGTCCACCGAGAGGATGCCGCCGCGCACCACCTCGGCGGCGTACGCGGACTCGTGCAGGGTCAGGCCGATGACGGCGGTGAGGGTCGGGCCGAGCAGGTTCACCGTCTTGACGGTGAAGAGCTGGGGGCCGTACGGGATGCCGAGGCCGAGCGTGGGGTAGAGGGCACCGATGTTGAACCAGAACAGCAGCTGCACCAGCAGTGGCGTGGACCGGAAGATCCACACGTAGCCCCAACTCAGCGTCCGGAGGACCGGGTTGGCGGAGAGGCGCATCACGGCGAGTACGGTGCCGAGCAGGAAGCCGAGCACCATCACCGCACCGGTCAGCCACAGGGTGAGCAGCAGCCCGTCGAGTACGGCGGTGGTGGTGAAGTACCGTCCCACCACGTCCCATTGGAAGGCGTCGTTGCGGACGACGGAGACCAGCACCATCGCGAAGACCAGCAGGGCGGCGGCAGCGGACAGCCGGAGGCCGAGGCGCCGGCGCGGCACGATCGGCGGCAGCTCGGCCCCGGCGGCGCCGTGTGCCCGCGCGTGCTTCGCCGGCGGGTCGGCAGCCCGGGCGGGTGCGTTGGTGGTGTCGGATCCATGGACGACATCGGTGACATCGGGCGGGGTGGCCATGGGGAGGCTCTCCAGGGGGAGGGGGCGCGGGCGGGGAGGACCACCCGGCGGCGCGGCGCGCGGAAGCCCGGCACGGACTCCGCACAGGCTCCGCGCGCGTGCGGTGCCGCCGGGGAAACGGGTACTCGTGTCGTCACGCTCGCCGCGCCCCTCAACGCGGGCGGAGGGGCTTCCGTACGGGCGGAGCCGCTCCGTCGTCGATCGTATGTGCCCATGACCCGGCCGTGTCAACCACGCAGGGCCGGGCGGGCCGAGGCCGTCCGCCATCCGGGCCGTTGCTTGACGAAGAGCCGCATGTACTGCTCAAGTAGTCGCATGAATGCCCATCAGCGCCTGGTCTCGCGCGACTACATCGACTTCGGTCGGGTGTGGTCCGCGGCATGTTGCGCCTGATGCGGCAGCGGGCTGTCTGATCGGCCCTTCCCTCCCTCGGTGACCCCGTCGCGGGCCGAGATACCCCCTTGCGCCACCACCGGGCGGGGGCAGCAGCGAGCCGTCGCGCGCGCACGCTGCCCCGAGCCCGGCCGTGCGCTGCCGCCGCCCCGATCCTCCCCACGCCCCGCGTCGTCACGCCCGCACCCGCACCACCCGCATCCGCGTACCTCACGCCCTGACGTCGTGCCGTTCTGACGTCCCCTCATATGCCGCCGCAACAGGGGCTGTTCCGTCATGCCCGCGTGCGCGGTCTCCACCAGCGCCCTCCGAAAGGCCATCCCATGCCCGTGGAATTCCTCGGCATCGCCGCGACCAACGACGGCTCCGAAACCACCGCGCGATCCGGTGCCGCCTTCGACAAGGACTACACGCTCCGGCTCGCCCGTGCACACGAGGACCACGGCTGGGACCGCGTGCTCTTCGCCTACGGCTCCGGATCCCCGGACCCCGCGCCGGCCGCCGCGTACATCGCGAGCCGGCTGGACCGCCTCCAGCTCCTGCTCGCCCACCGGCCCAACGTCTCGTACCCCACCTACGCGGCCAAGACCTTCGCCACGCTGGACCAGATCAGCGACGGCCGCCTGACCGTCCACTTCATCACCGGTGGCAACGACCACGAGCAGGGCCGTGAGGGGGACACCCTCACCAAGGACGAGCGCTACGCCCGCACCCGCGAGTACATCCGGATCGTCAAGAAGATCTGGACCACCCGCGAGCCCTTCGACCACGAGGGCGAGCACTACCGCTTCCACGACTTCGTCAGCGACGTCTTCCCCGTCCAGCAGCCCCGTCCGGGCGTCTCGTTCGGCGGCTCCTCGCCCGCCGCGTACGCCGCAGGCGGCGCCGAGGCCGACATCTACTGCCTGTGGGGCGAGCCGCTAGCGAAGACCGCGGAGCAGATCGAGGCCGTGAAGGCCGCCGCGAAGGCGGCAGGTCGCACCGACGTACCGCGCATCCAGGTGGCGTTCCGCCCGATCATCGCCCCCACCGAGGAACTGGCTTGGGAGAAGGCCCACCGCACGGTGGGCGCCATCAGGCAGCGGCGGCGCGCCGGCCTCGTTCGGCACCACCGCAACGGAGTCCTGGAGGCCGCGGCGCCCCAGAACACCGGATCGCAGCGGCTGATCGCCATAGCCGAGGCGGGGGAGCGCTACGACCGGGCGCTGTGGACCCCGACCGCCGCCGCCACCGGCGGCGCGGGCAACTCCAACGCGCTGGTCGGCACACCGGAGACGGTCGCGCGGGCACTGCTGGACTACTACGACCTCGGCGTCGACGTGCTCTCGGCCCGCGGCTACGACCTGCTGGGCGACGCCGTCGACTTCGGCCGGCACGTGATCCCGCTCGTCCGTGAGGAGGTCGCGAAGCGCGACGCCGAGCGCGCGGCCGCGGACGAAGCCGCGGACGCGGCGGGCGACTCCCACCAGTCCCTCACGGCGGCGCGCGGATGACCTCGGCAGCCCGCGCGCCCCACCCAACGACCGTGCTCCCCCCGACGCCCCGCCCGACGACCGTGCCCCGCTCGACGACCGTGCCCCGCTCGACGACCGTGCCCGCCTCGGATCCACGCCCCCGCAACGGAAAGGCCCTCCCGCTGTGAACCTCCCCGGGAACGGGACCCGCACCCGCCTGCGCACCGCCGCAGCCCTCGCCCTGCTGCCCCTCCTGGCGCTGACCGCCTGCGGCGCCGGTGACGCCGGCGGGGCCCCGGCCGTGGCGGATGCCCAGGGGGCCTCCGCACCGGCCGACGACCCCGTCGCCGGCGTACGGACCGTGGACGCCGTCGCCGCCCTGCTGCCCGCAGACGTCCGCAAGGCGGGCACCCTCCGGGTCGGCAGCTCCGTCGGGGCCCCTCCCGCGGCGTTCTACCCGAACGGGCAGGACAAGCCGCCCGCCGGCCAGGACATCGACATCGCCGACGCGGTGGCCAAGGTCCTCGGCGTGAAGCTGGAGCGCCAGGACGCCTCCTTCGAGACGATCCTGCCCGCTCTCGGCAGCGGCAAGTACGACTTCGGAACGGGCAACTTCGGCGTCACCACCGAACGCCTGAAGACCATCGACTTCGTCACCTACATCAACGACGGGCAGGGGTTCGCGGTCAAGACGGGCAACACCACCCTGACCACGCAGGTCTCCGACCTCACCCAGCTGTGCGGACTGACCATCGGCACCGGCGCGGGCACGACCTTCGAGAAGACCCTCACCGCGCAGAAGGGCGTCTGCGCCGCGGCCGGCAAGAAGCCGTACGAGGTCAAGGTCTTCTCCGAGACCGGGGCGGTGACCACCGCGCTCCAGCAGGGCCGGATCGACGTGGTCATGTCGACGATCAACGGACTGCGCCACCAGGCCGCCCAGCCCGCCGCCCAGACCGCGTTCCTCGGCGAGTACCACCGCCTCGACGTCGGGTTCGCCTTCAAGAAGGGCTCCCCGCTCACTCCCGCCCTCCAGGCGGCGGTCAACGAGCTGATCCGCAACGGCACTTACGCGCGGATCCTGCAGAAGTGGGGCACCACCGCCTCCGCGATCGACACCTCGCAGATCAATCCGGCCGAGCACACGTGAGAGGAGAGCCCGTGAGCGACGTCATGGTCGACGTGCGAGGCGTCCACAAGAGCTTCGGGCCGCTGGAGGTGCTGCGCGGCGTCGACCTGGAGGTCCGCGCAGGTGAGGTCACCGTGATCCTCGGCCCCTCCGGCTCGGGGAAGTCCACGCTCCTGCGCACCATCAACCACCTGGAGAAGGTCAACCGCGGCTGGATCAGCGTGGACGGCGACCTCATCGGCTACCGCAGCGCACGCGGCAAGCTGTACGAGCTGAAGGAGAGGGAGGTCCTGAGGCAGCGCACCCGCATCGGTTTCGTCTTCCAGAACTTCAACCTCTTCCCGCACCTCACCGTGCTGGACAACCTCGTCGAGGCCCCGCTCTCCGCGCTGCGCCGCCCCCCGCAGGAGGCGGAGGCGACGGCCCGCCGGCTGCTGGACCGTGTGGGGCTCTCGGACAAGGCCGACGCCTATCCGCTCCAGCTGTCCGGCGGGCAGCAGCAGCGCGTGGCCATCGCCCGCGCGCTGGCCCTCGAACCGAAGGTGCTGCTGTTCGACGAGCCGACCTCGGCGCTCGACCCGGAACTGGTCGGCGAGGTCCTGGACGTCATCAAGGACCTGGCCCGCGCCGGAACCACCATGATCGTCGTGACGCACGAGATCGGCTTCGCCCGTGAGGTCGCCGACACCGTCGTGTTCATGGACGCCGGAGTCGTCGTCGAACAGGGACCGCCCGCGGCCGTACTGGACGACCCGCGGCACGCCCGTACCCGCGCCTTCCTGTCCAAGGTCCTCTGATCCAAGGCCCTCCGACCCGCGTCAGGACCTGCCCCGGCCGCCGCGGCCCAGTCGCCAGGACAGGTGGGCCCCGAGCAGTTCCGCGCGCTCTTCGGGCGCGGTGTCACGCAGGACCATACGCAGCGTCAGAAGATCGCGCAGGCCGCGCAGGAACTCGGCCTGCGCGTGCTGCCGGCCGCGGACGAGGCGGCCCAGCAGCGCGAGGACCACGGGCGCTGCGACAGCGGCGGCCAGCACGTGGTCGTGATCGATGATGGTCATCGCGGTTCTCCTCGGGTTCATGGCCGATCGGATCCGGGAATGGTCCGGCCGTGCCTGTCAGTCCATGGGAGCCTTTGCCATCGGTGTTCATCCGCGGGCGTGAACAAGGATGAACGGGAGATCCGTGGGGGAACGATGGCCGACGGGGAAGTACTGGCTCCGCAGCAGGCACTGGCGCGTCTCGGCACCCTGCTCAGGGACGCCCGGCAGGCCCGCAAGTGGGCGCTCAGGGAACTGGCGTCCCGGGCGGAGATCGCCGTGGGAACGATCAGCCAGGCCGAGCAGGGCAAGACCACGCCGAACTTCGTCACGCTCGACGCGCTCCTCACCGCTCTGGGCATCGAGGGAGAGGAACGCGCGGAGCTGGAGGGCCTGCGAGACCGGGCCGAACCCCGCACCCGCCCCGTCCGGGCCCGGGCGGAGTCGCAGAACCGCCTGCTCAACGACTACGTCGCCGCCGCCCGGGAGGTCGCCCGACACCACCCTCACCCCTTCTTCCTGCCCGGCGCCGCGCCGTCCCTGACCGACGTCCACTGGGGTCAGCAGGCCGTCCCGGTGGATCCGAACAGTCCCGAGGACGGGAACTCGGCGGCGTCGCTGCTCGGTGCCGGCCTCAGACCGCTGCCGGCCGCCGGGGCCCTGGCCGAGAAGCGGGTGTGCGTGATCACCGCCGGGCCGGGGGGCGGAAAGTCGAGCCTGCTGCGCGTCTGGCTGGAGGAAGGGCTCAACCGCTGGGCTGATGCCCAAGCGGCTGAGATGCCCGTCCTGGTACCTGCGGAGTCCCTGGTCAAGCACACGTTCAGCAAGGCTCTCGCCACGGCCGTGAACGAGCACCTCAGGCCGCACGGCCTCCTGGACGATTTCCCCGCGGAGTTCTTCGCCCACCCGCCGCGGGCCGGCGCGCGCTGGCTCGTACTGGTCGACGGCTTGGACGAGGTCACCAGCACGGCGGCACGCCATGACGTCGTGGGCGCCCTGGCCGCCCTGACGAAGAGTCACAACGCCCACTTGTTCCGCTTCGTCATCGCCGCCCGCCCGCTGCCCACCCGTGAGTTCCGCGCTCTCGGCCCGGACGTGGCCTGGTACCGCCTGCTGCCCTTCAGCCCCGAGGACGTGAAGCAGGTGGCCTGCCGCTGGTTCGGCGCCCTCGGGCTGCCCGAGCCGGCGCGGGCGGCCGAGCGCTTCACGCGGGATCCGGCGTTCCGGCGGATCGCCGACCTCGCCCGCACGCCCCTGATGGCCGCGATGCTCTGCCAACTCCACGTCGACTCACCCGACAGGGAGTTGCCCACCAGCCGCGGCATGATCTTTCAGCAGTTCACCGAGAGACTGCACGAGCGCCAGTGCGCCGCCGCGTCACCGGACACCCGTCAGCGCTACGCCGGCCTGGAGCGGCACGGGCCCGCCGTCCTCGGCCGAGCCGAGCACACCCTGGAGAAGCTTCCCGAGCTCATCGGCCTGCTGGCCGCCGAACGCCGCCGGGACGAGACGGTGTCGGCAGTCGACCTCCTGGAGTCGCAGCCCGCTGCCCAGCGGCCCGCCACGGTGCCCTCGGGCGAGTGGCGGACGTTCCTGGAGGCGAGCCTGCTGCGCAGCGGGCTGTTGACCGTCAGGGCGGGCAGGATCGTCTTCCTCCACCAGACGCTGCTCGAGTACTGCGCCGCCCGCCACGCGAGCCCCGAGGCACGCGCGACCGAACTGGCCCGTCTGCTCGTGAAGGGCTGGTCCCGGCACTGGGTGTTGCCCCAACTGGACGCCAGTGGGCGCGTGCCGGGGCGCCGGTACTGGAACCCGCCCGGCCGGGAGGAGGAGTCCTACTCCGGCTTCCTCCTCGACGACGGTGAGCACGACGCCACCGCGCTGACCAAGGAGCTGGAGCACCTTGCGAACCGGGGCGGACTGGACGGATGCAGATTCCTGGCCCAGCAGTACAGCTTGGGTACGGAGCTGCCGTCTTCCGTCACCCGCGCCGTCACCGACACCCTGCTGAGGCTGTGCCGCATCGGCCGTTTCGAGCTCTGGTGGGCCAAGACGGCGCGAAGCCTGAGCATCGCTGACGACTCGGCTCCCGAGATCGAGCGGATGTTCGCCCGGATCCTGTCCACCTTCGAGGTCGACGACCGGGTGGAGGCTGCCAGTACGCTGCTGTACCTGAGGGACAGGCGGGGCCTGGACGTTCTGACCGAACTGGCCCGCTCGCCCTACCTCTCCGGCGTGTGCGGACCGCCCGTCGCGGCCCGGCTGGCCAAGCTCGGCGACAAGAACGGCGCCGAGATACTGGCCGCTCAGGCCCGGGACAGCGACCTCAAGGCGGGCAAACGCCTCAAGGCCGCCGGATTCCTCGCGGAACTGGGCGACGACCGCGGAGTGGACCTCCTCACCCGGCTCGCCCACGACGAGGACGTACCCCACCGCCAGCGGGCCGAGGCAGCCCTCTGGCTCGCCGACCTCCACGACCACCTCGCCGAGAAACCGGCTCGGCCGAACGGCGAACCCCCGCCCGCGGCCCCCCTCGACGCCGTCGGCCACGAGATGCTGGTCGCCTTCGCGCAGGACCGTACCTGGCGCGGCTCCTCCCGGCTCAGGGCCGTCGAGCTCCTGGCCCGCGTGGACGACGGGCGGGCCCGCGAGGTGTACGCGGCGCTGTCGAACGACACCACCCTGCGCCGGTGGCACCGCCTGAGAGCACGCCGCGCCGCGGCCTGACGCCCGAACGCCCACGACCGACAGCGAGCCGTCGGCCCGGACGCTGCCTGAGCCCTCTCCACGGACGAGCCTCAGGTGTCCAGGGAGGCCTTCCCCTGGCGGTTGAAGGGGAGTCGGCCGAGTGCGACTGCCATCCCGCAGGTGTTGGTGAGGGCGGAGAAGACCAGGCCGGCCGCGATTCCCGCGGACAGCAACCGGAAGGCCGGGTGGACGAGGAAGCCGAGGGCCAGGCCGACCAGGACGACGGAGCCCGCAGTGAAGCGGACCTGGCGCTCCATGGCCCAGACCTTCCGCGCGCGGCCCTCCGGGTACTCGAGGCGGTGGCCCTCGGCCGCCCACGCGGTGGTGCCGCCGGTGAGGCTCGACGCGTCGATGCCGTGGGAGGCCAGGGTGGCGACGGCGTTCTCCGCCCGGGCGCCGGAGGCACACACCACCAGCAGGGGCTTGTGCGCGGCGGCCTCGCGGAGAGCCGGCAGCGCCCGCCCGATCCGGTCGAGGGGGATGTTGAGGGCGTCGGGCAGGTGGCCGGACGCGAACTCGCCCGGGGTGCGGACATCGACGACGGTCAGCTCGTGGTGGCGGGGGAACGCCTCGGTCACACTCAGGGCTGCGGAAACACTCATGGCGGATCGTGGTCCTTGGCAGAGGGGACGGTGGTGTCAGCTCGGCGGCCGCGCGCTGTCCGCGGCCACGCGGAATCCGATGTTGCCGGTGGAGCTGTCGGGAGTGTTGGAGCTGCGGGCTGCGACGCGGTAGCGGTTGCAGTACGAGTCGTGGCAGAGGTACGAGCCGCCGCGCATCACGCGGCTGGTGCCGGGCGCGAACCAGTCGGCGCACCATTCCCACACGTTGCCGACGGCGTTGTAGAGGCCGAAGCCGTTGGGGGGGAAGGACTCGGCCGGGGCCGTGCCCTCGTAGCCGTCCTCAGCGGTGTTGCGGGTGGGGAAGTCGCCCTGCCAGATGTTGCACATGTGCCGGCCGCGGGGGGTGAGGTCGTCGCCCCAGGGGTAGCGCCGCTGCCGGAGGCCGCCGCGGGCCGCGTACTCCCATTCGGCCTCGGTGGGCAGCCGGGTCCCCGACCAGGCGCAGTACGCCTGGGCGTCGTTCCAGGAGACGTGGATGACGGGGTGGTTCAGGCGAGCGGTGACGGACGAGCCGGAACCCTCGGGGTGGCGCCAGCTCGCACCGGGGACGGCCCGCCACCAGGGCACGGCCGCCACGGCGGGGGACACGGCGGCGACCTGGTCGGACAGGAGGCCGCCGAAGACGAAGGAGACACCGAACCGTTCGGCCTCGGTGACATGGCCGGTGGCCTCGACGAAAGCGGCGAACCGGGCGTTGGTCACCGTCGTCGGCGCGATGCGGAACGGGTCGACGCCGACCTCGCGCACCGGCCCTTCGCCGTCGGCCGGGAAGGCGTCCGGGTCGTCGGTTCCCATCAGGAAGCGCCCGCCCGGCAGGTCGATCAGCAGCCCGTCGGCCCGCTCCGCGGCGGCCGCCGGCGGTCGCGGAGCGGGGGAGAGCGTGACGGGGGTGACGTCACCGGAGCCGGGAGTGCAGCAGGAACTCATGACGGCTCCGTCGGTACGGGTGGTGGGGAGCGGCGTTCCGCCCGGGGTACCCAGGAGGGTGACGGGCTCTGCGGGAGCCGTGTTCGTCACCCTCCCGGGTCTTCCGGGCCGCGGGTTACTTGGCGCCGAGGCCGGCGTCGGAGACCTCGGGCTTGCCGGCGGCCTTGAGGACCTTGTTCAGGAGCGTCAGGTCGTAGATGCCGGCGAGGTCGGGCTGCTCGATGAGCTTGGCCTTGACCGCCCACTCCGACTGGGTCTTCAGCGTCGAGGCCAGCGGGTCGTCGGTGACCGCGATGCTGGGCCACGCCGGGTCGATGACCTTCGCGTCGAGGGCCTTGCCGCTCTCGGCCTCCAGCTTGGCGTTGGCGGAGGCCTTCGCCTTGTCCTGGTTGGCGTGGATCCAGTCGTTGGTCTTCACGGTGCCGCGCAGGACGGCCTCGACCACGTCCGGGTGCTCCTTGAGGAACTTCTGGGACACGATGATGTTGGTGATGACGAACTTCTTGTCGGGCCACAGGGCGGTCTCGTCGAGGAGGACGCTGCCGCCGTCGGAGACGAGCTTGGAGGCGGTGGGCTCGGGGACCCAGGCGCCGTC
>NZ_JBVJFB010000004.1:248787-644374 GCF_055588065.1 Streptomyces sp. NPDC046308 | reverse complement strand
TCTGGCGTTGATTTTTGGCACGCTGTTGAGTTCTCAAGGAACGGACGCTTCCTTCGTACTCACCCTCGCGGGCTTTCCTCCGGGCTTTCGTTCTGTGTTCTTGCGTTTCCGACTCTATCAGACTCTTTCGGGCCTGACCCCCAGTCAGCGGGGTTTCTCTTCCGGGCTGTTGGGCCCTTCCGACTCCTGAACTCTAGTGGATTTCCCCGGCGATTCATAATCGGCCTTCGGTAATGAATTCGGGCATGCCGAATTCGTTCCCGGTGGGAGATCGTGCTGAGTTGGGTGCCGCAACGAGGCGGCGGGATTTGTTGTCGCCTAAACCTTCCGGCCCAGGGACAACTCGAAGAACCTTACGGATCCTCGCGGACCGTGTCAACCCCGGTGGTCAGCTGGGGGACTGGAGGTCCTCCACGCGGTCCAGCAGGCGGGTGAGCATGTCGCCCAGCACCCCGCGCTCCGCCGTCGAGAGGTCCTGGAGGAGGTCCTCCTCGAAGACCGTGGCCGCGCGCATCGCGTCCAGCCACTTGCTGCGGCCCTCGTCGGTGAGCTCCACGATCACGCGGACCCGGTTGGACTCGTCCCGCTCTCGGGTGACCAGTCCTTCCGCGGTCATGCGGTCGATCCGGTGGGTCATCGCCGCCGGCGTGAGGCCCAGCTGCTTCGCGAGCTCGCTCGGGCCCATCCGGTACGGGGAGCCGGAGATGACCAGGGCCTTGAGGACCTCCCACTCCGCGTTGCTGATGCCCAGGGCCGCGGTCTGGCGTCCGTACGCGACGTTCATCCGGCGGTGCAGGCGGCTCAGCGCCGACACCACCTTCTCGACCTGGGGGTCGAGGTCCTGGAACTCGCGCTGGTAGACGGCGATCTGCTCGTCGAGGGTCGGCTCGTGGACGGGCGTGGTGCCGTCGGGGGTGTCACCCATGGGTCGAAGTATCGCACGAGCTCGTTGGCGTCTAACTCCTTCGATGTGTAGAGTTAAGGATCGAAGTTTAGGTATGAAGTTCTGAAGTCTTCAGTCTTCGGCTCTCAAAGGCAGGTGAGAAGTGACCAAGGTGATGGGCGCTGCGATGCGGCGGATCCAGGCCGGGAACGCGCTGACGGCGTTCGGCATCGGTTTCACGGTTCCGTTCCTCTACATCTACGTGGCGCAGGTGCGGGATCTTGGCTCCATGGCCGCCACGAGCGCGTTCGTGGCGTTCGCCCTGGGGGCTCTCGTCGCGCTGCCCTTCACCGGTCGGGTCATCGACCGACGTGGTCCGGTGCCCGTGGTCATGGGTGCGGCCGTCGCGGCGTCGGCCGGTGCGCTCTCGCTCGGGCTCTCCACCGGCATCGTGCCCATCCTGCTGTCCGCGCTGGCGCTCGGCGCCGGACAGGCCGTGATGCAGCCGGCGCTGGCCACGATGATCGTGTGGTGCTCCACACCGTCCACCCGGACCCGTGCCTTCGCCCTGCAGTTCTTCATGCAGAACCTGGGTCTGGGCATCGGCGGGCTCATCGGCGGCCAGATCGTCGACGAGAGCCGGCCCGGCAGCTTCACCCTGCTGTTCGGCATCGAGGCCGTGATGTTCCTGGTGCTGGCAGGTGTGATCGCCACGGTGCGTCTGCCGCAGGTGCAGGGGTTCAAGGACGCCCGGCCCAAGGACACGGCGCAGGCGGGCGGCGGCTGGAAGCGGCTGCTCCGGCACAAAGCCATGGTGCAGCTGTGCGTGCTGGGCTTCGTGGTGTTCTTCGCCTGCTACGGGCAGTTCGAGTCGGGTCTGGCCGCCTTCGGTACCGAGGCCGCCGGGATCTCCCCCTCCACGCTCGGTTTCGCCCTGGCCGCCAACACCGGTGCGATCGTCGTCGCGCAGTTCGTCGTGCTCAGGCTGGTCGAGAAGCGCCGGCGGTCCCGGGTGATCGCGCTCGTCGGTCTGATCTGGACCGCGGCGTGGGTCATCGCCGGTTTCTCGGGCCTGGGGCACGGCAGCGCCATGATGGCCGCCGCCGCGTTCGTCAGCACGTACGCGCTCTTCGGCATCGGCGAGGCCATGCTGTCGCCGACCCTGGCGCCGCTAGTCGCGGACCTGGCTCCCGAGGGCTCGGTGGGCCAGTACAACTCGGCTTTCGCGTTGGTCAAGCAGATGGCGCTGGCGCTGGGGCCGCTCGGTGTGCCGCTCGGTGCGGGCGTTCCGATGCTCTACATCGGTGTCTTCGTGCTGGTGTCGCTGGGGATCGCCGGTCTGGCGCTGCGGCTCGGCAGGCGGCTGAGCCCGGCGCAGGACAACCCGTGGCTGGCGAGCCGTGTCGTGGCGCAGGGCGGTCCGGTCGTGGCGGCCAAGGCCGGCGCCGAAGCGGAGCCCGTGAGCGCGTAGGCGACGTAGGCGCCTCGGCGGGGGCACGTATATACGTACGCGCCGGTGAACAGGTGTGCGGAAGGCCCCGGTCCTCGTGGACCGGGGCCTTCCGCACATCCGGCTACTTGTCCGGCAGGGCGAACTCGCACCAGACGGCCTTGCCGCCGCCCGGGGTGCGGCGGGAGCCCCACGAGGAGGCGATGGTGGCGATGATCGAGATGCCGCGGCCGGTCTCGTCGCCCGGTTCGGCGCGGCGGCGGCGCGGGAGGTGGTCGTCGCCGTCGGTGACCTCGATGATCAGCCGGCGGTCGGTGCGGCGCAGTCGCAGGCGCATCGGCGGGGTGCCGTGCTGGAGGGAGTTCGCGACGAGCTCGCTGGCGGCCAGGACGCCGAGGTCGCACAGCTCGACCGGGAAGCGCCAGGAGGCGAGGACTCCCTGGGCGAAGGCGCGGGCGCGCGGGGCGGCCTCGATGCCGCCGAGGAGTTCCAGGGCGGCGTTGTGGAAGAGCTCGGCGTCCGCGCCGGTGCGGGCGGGCTGCTGGAGGACCATCACGGCGACGTCGTCGTCGTGGTCGGCGTCCACGCCGAGGGCGCGCATCAGGCGGTCGCAGATGACGGCCGGGGTGCCCTGGGCGCCGGAGAGGGCGCGTTCGAGGGCGGCGACGCCCTCGTCGATGTCCTCGCCGCGGCGTTCGACCAGGCCGTCGGTGTAGAGGACGGCGGTCGAGCCGGGGCCGAGGGCGATGGTGCCGGAGGTGTGCAGCCAGCCGCCGGTGCCGAGCGGCGGGCCGGTGGGGTCGGCGGCTCTGCGGACGGTGCCGTCCTCGTCGCGGACCAGGATCGGCAGGTGGCCCGCGGAGGCGTACGCGAGGAGGCCCTCGTTGGGGTCGTGGACGGCGTAGACGCAGGTGGCGATCTGGCTGGCGTCGATCTCGGCGGCGAGGCCGTCGAGGAGCTGGAGGACCTCGTGCGGGGGCAGGTCGAGGCGGGCGTAGGCGCGGACGGCGGTGCGGAGCTGGCCCATGACGGCGGCGGCGCGGACCCCGCGGCCCATGACGTCGCCGATGACGAGGGCGGTGCGGCCGGCGCCCAGGGTGATGACGTCGTACCAGTCGCCGCCGACGGCGGCCTCGGTGCCGCCGGGCTGGTAGGTGGCGGCCACGCGCAGGTCGTCGGGCTGTTCCAGTTCCTGCGGGAGCAGGGAGCGCTGGAGGGTGACGGCGGCCTCGCGCTGGCGGCGTTCGCTGGCGCGGAGCCGTTCGACGGCCTCGGCGTGATCGGTGACGTCGGCGAGGTGGATGAGGACGCCGGTGTGCGCCTCCGGCTCGCTCCCGGCTTCGGCCGCCGCGCTCGTACCCGTACCCGTGCTCGTGTGGGGCTTGGCCTTGGGGAACTCGACCGGGGTGCAGGTGACCGTGTACGAGTGGGCGCCGCCCGGTGCGGTGCGGTTCTTGGCGGTACGGGACTTGCCGCTGCGCTGGACCTGGTCGAGGAGCGGGAGCAGGCCGAGCTCGCCGAGTTCGGGGAGGCACTCGTGGGCGGGGGCGCCGGGGGTGCGGGTGCCGAAGCCGGCGGTGTAGGCGTCGTTGACGTAGGCGACGCGGTGCTCGGGGCCGTGGACGAGGGCGACGAGGGCCGGGAGCCGGCCCAGGACCTCGCGTACGGAGAGCTCGTCGAGGGAGGGTACGGCGGCGATGGCGCCGGTCCGCTGGGCCGTGGTGGTGCCGCTGCCGGGACCGGCGGCGGTGCCCGGTCCGCCGCCGGTGGCCGTGCCGGTGCCGCGGACCGTGGGGTCGGCGGGGTGGCCGTCGGCGGGGGGCGCGGCCCGCTCGGCTCCGGGGTCGGCGCGGCCGCCGCGGGCTGCCGGGACCGCGCCTTCACCCCGCTTGGCCTGGGCGGCGGCGTGTTCGGTCCGGGCGGCGGCGCGGCGCTGCGTTCCGGGAAACCGGGCGCTCCAGCGCGTGAAGTTCACTGCGTTCAAGCCTCGTGGTGTCGCGAGTGGTCGCTGTGTCGCTCGTGGGCGGTCGCTGACTGGACGATGTCACTCTGTGCAGGGGTGAGCCCACCTATGGTCACACGTCCAGTGTGGCCGACCGCACTGACAACGTCAGCCCTGGCCGTTCTTCGGGGGGTTGGGGGCGGGGGGCGGAGGAGGGGGTTTCGGGCCGCCACCTGCCGCCAGTTCGAATTCTGCCCTGGGGTGTTCGAGGGAGCCCAGGGAGACGATCTCACGCTTGAAGAGGCCGGAGAGGGTCCATTCGGAGAGCACGCGCATTTTCCGGTTGAAGCTGGGGACGCGGCTGAGGTGGTAGGCGCGGTGCATGAACCAGGCCGGGTAGGCCTTGAGCTTGCGGCCGTAGATGTGGGCCACGCCCTTGTGGAGGCCGAGGGAGGCGACGGAGCCGGCGTACTTGTGGGCGTACTCGGTCAGGACCTCACCGCGCAGGGCGGCGAGGAGGTTGTCGGCGAGGACCTTGGCCTGGCGGACGGCGTGCTGGGCGTTGGGGGCGCACTCGGCGCCCTTCTCGGTCGCGGTGATGTCGGGGACGGAGGCGGCGTCGCCCGCGGCCCAGGCGTGCTCGACTCCTTCGACGGTGAGGAAGGAGGTGCAGGCCAGCCGGCCGCGCTCGTTCCTGGGGAGGTCGGAGGCGGCCAGGATGGGGTGCGGTTTGACTCCGGCGGTCCACACGACGGTGCGGGTGGGGAAGCGGGCGCCGTCGCTGAGGACGGCGATGCGGTTCTCGCAGGATTCGAGGCGGGTCTCCAGGCGGACGTCGATGTTGCGGCGGCGCAGTTCGCGGACCGTGTAGACGCCCATCTCGGGGCCGACCTCGGGGAGGATCCGGTCGCTCGCCTCGACGAGGACCCACTTCATGTCCTCGGGCTTGATGTTGTGGTAGTACCGCGCCGCGTAGCGGGCCATGTCCTCCAGCTCGCCGAGGGCTTCGACGCCGGCGAATCCGCCGCCGACGAAGACGAAGGTGAGGGCGGCGTCGCGGAGGGCGGGATCGCGGGTGGAGGAGGCGATGTCCATCTGTTCGATGACGTGGTTGCGCAGGCCGATGGCCTCTTCGACGGTCTTGAACCCGATGCCGTAGTCGGCGAGTCCGGGGACGGGGAGGGTGCGGGAGATGGAGCCCGGGGCGAGGACGAGTTCGTCGTACTCCATCTCGACGGGGCCGGTGCCCTCGTCGGCGGTGGCGAGGGTGCTGACGGTCACCGTCCGTTTGGCGTGGTCGATGCGCTGGGCCTCGCCGATGACGATGCGGCACTGGGGGAGGACGCGGCGCAGGGGGACCACGACGTGGCGGGGGGAGATCGCGCCGGCGGCCGCCTCGGGGAGGAAGGGCTGGTACGTCATGTAGGGGTCGGCGCTGACCACCGTGACCTCGGCTTCGCCGGCTCTCAGCTTTCGCTGGAGCCGGAGCGCCGTATACATGCCGACGTAGCCGCCGCCGACGATCAGGATGCGCGTACGGGGCGGGGTACCGGGGGCCGTGCCCCGGGAGTTAGCAGCCTTCACCATCCCATGACGCAACGTGGCCGGGAGTTTGTCCACAGGCCCGACAAATTGTGTGACCGGAGGGGGTGCTGGGGCGGGGTGGAAGAGAGCGTTCGGTGTGAGCGTAAATTCGCAGGTCAGAGCCTGCGGAATGAGAGATTCCGGGGGTATGGAACGGAAAAGTGGGGGTGAATGCTCCGATCGGGCGGTGGTCCGTCCGGGGCTGCCTCTTCTGAATTGACTCTGGCTCAACTATGTTCGTATCTCGTCGAGGAGTAGTACGACCGGGCCCGAGACCGCGGCCCCCTCGACGTGAAGGCGGGGAGTGTCTCCGGGGGGAGACAAATGATTACCGGGGGAAACATATGAACATTTCCGATTTCCATGGCTCTGCGACCGCGCTCTCGGTCGAGAGCAACGGTCGCGCGCTCGCGGGCGGCACCACGCACGGCGTAGGCCGGTCCACGCCGCTGCGCGTCGATGCCCAGCGCAACCTGGAACACGTGCTGCGCGCGGCCCGCGAGGTCTTCGGCGAGCTGGGCTACGGGGCTCCGATGGAGGACGTGGCACGGCGGGCGCGGGTCGGTGTCGGCACCGTGTACCGGCGCTTCCCGAGCAAGGACGTCCTCGTGCGGCGGATAGCCGAGGAGGAGACCGCGCGGCTGACCGAGCAGGCCAGGACCGCACTGGGTCAGGAGGAGGAGCCGTGGCAGGCGCTGTCGCGCTTCCTGCGCACCTCCGTGGCCTCGGGCGCCGGTCGGCTGCTGCCGCCGCAGGTGCTGCGGGTCGGTTCGGCGAGCGAGGACGAGGTCGAGGAGGCCGCGGAGGTACGGGTTCCGCAGCAGCGCCAGGCCCTCGCGGCCGCCGGCTCCCCCGACCTGCGGGTCGTGGGTACGCGGAGCGCGGCGGAGGACGAGCCCTCGGACGACGCGGGTGCGGGTGCGCTGCTGGAGGTCGTCGGCCGCCTGGTGCACCGTGCGCGGGAGGCCGGTGAGCTGCGCGCCGACGTCACGGTGGCCGATGTGCTGCTGGTGATAGCGACGGCGGCGCCCGCGCTGCCCGACCCGGCGCAGCAGGCGGCGGCTTCCACCCGGCTGCTCGACATCCTGCTCGAAGGGCTGCGGTCCCGGACTGCGTGACCTGCGTGGTGCGGCATCGGCCCGGCGCCCCTTCGGTGCCGGGCGGGTGCCCGCCCACTCGAAGCGGCGGGCTCTCGTACCGTCCGGCCGTTCGCACGTCGGGGCGACAGCAGGGCGATTCGCCGAATTGTGCCCGGACGAGTGGATGGCGCGCAGAGAGGCTCGACGCGCGACCGCCGTGTGACACGCTTGATCGGTGTACCGATTGAGTGTGTCGTGCGGGGGCTTCCGCGATGGGCGTTGACGGGCGGGAAGAGCCACTCGGTGGCGGCGGCAGCGAGGTCGAGGCGGGCAGCCTGCCCGCACGGCAGGTGCCGGCCCAGCGCGAACCGGGCGGGCGGCACGCACGGCCCTCGGGCTCTTTCGGGCGCGGCGCTATCGGGAGCGAAGTCCCCCCTTCCGACAGTGACTTGATCGCGCGGATGCGGGGCGGGGATGACGGTGCGTACGCGGAGCTGTTCCGCCGCCACGCCGATGCCGTACGGCGCTACGCGCGAAGCTGCTGCCGCGACGGGCACACCGCCGACGACCTGACGGCCGAGGTGTTCGCACGGACCCTGCAGGCGGTACGGGGCGGCGCGGGGCCGGACCAGTCGGTGCGGGCCTACCTGCTGACGACCGTGCGCAGGGTTGCCGCGGCCTGGGCCAAGACGGCCAAGCGGGAGCAACTCGTCGAGGACTTCGCGGTCTTCGCGGAGCAGGCGGCCACGGGCACGGAGAGCGGAGCCGGGATCTCGGGGCTGTCCGGGGACGACACGCTCGAACTGGGCGCGGACGTGCGGGCGATGCACGAGGCCGAGCAGTCGCTGGCCATGCAGGCCTTCCGCAGCCTGCCCGAGCGGTGGCAGGCCGTCCTGTGGCACACCACCGTCGAGGAGGCGTCGCCCAGCGCGATCGCCCCGCTGTTCGGGCTCAGCGCCAACGCGACGGCGGTGCTGGCCAGTCGGGCCCGAGAAGGGCTCAAGCAGGCTTATCTGCAGGCTCACGTGAGCGCGGCGCTGAGCGCGGGCGGCGACTGCGCGCGGTACTCGGACCGGCTGGGCGCGTACGCGCGGGGCGGGCTGCGGATGCGGGCGGAGCGAGGGCTGCGCAGGCACCTGGAGGAGTGCGCGAAGTGCCGGCTGGCCGCCGGGGAGCTCAAGGACGTCAACGCGGGGATTCCCGCGCTGCTTCCGGTCGCGGTCATCGGGTGGTTCGCCGCCGGGTACGCGGCCAAGGCCGCCGGGGTGGTGGCCGGGGGCGCCGTCGCCGCGGGCGGGGCGGGGGCCGGGGCCGCGGCCTCCGGCGGGTCGACTGCGGGGGCCGGGGCTGCCGGGGCCGCGGGCGGGGCCGGTGCGGGTGCAGGTGCCGCGGGTGGTGCCGGGGCGGGTGCTGCGGGAGCCGGTGCCGGGGGCGGGGCGGCCGGGGCGGGTGCCGGGAGCGGGGGCGGGGCCGGGGGTGTGCTGGCTTCCGAGGGGCTCGGGCTGCCTGCAAAGGCCGCCGTCGCCGCCGGGATCGCGGTGGCCGCGGCCGCCGGGGTGGTGTTCGCGCTCGCCGGCGACGATCCCGAGCCGCAGGCCCGGGCGAAGCCCACGCCCGCTGTGGCGGCGCCGGCAGTGCCGGAGGCACCCGTCTCGGCCTCGGCGGAGCCGAGCCCGGGTGGGGAGCCGCCGCGTGCGCGGGGCTCCGTACCGTCGGCGCGGGTGCCGACGCCGACGCCTTCGGCTCCGGCCGCCGTTGCTCCCCCGGCCGCCTCGCGGTCCTCGTCCCCGTCGCCCTCGTTCCCGCCGCCCTCGCCTTCGCCTTCGCCGAGCCGGGAGAAGCCCGCGCCCGGGCCGTCCCCGGGCCCACCCTCTCCGAAGCCGATCCCGCCGCCGTCGAAGCCGCCGCAAGGGTTTCAGCTGGCCCGGCTCGACCAGTCGGCCGTCGGGGACCACAGCGGTCCCGAGGTGCAGACCTGGCGCAGCAGCTGGGTGTGGCAGCGCTGGGGGCTGGAAGTGGGCGGCCGCCGCTTCGCGCAGGGCATCACCGTGAACGGGCGTTCCTCGGTGGAGATCGCCCTCAACCGGCAGTGCACGGGCTTCTCGGCGCAGGCCGGTGTGGACGGGCTGTCGCTCCACACCGACGGCACGGTGCGGTTCTCCGTCTACGCCGACGGGCAGCGGCTGTGGCAGTCCGCCGCCCTCGGCCACGAGGACCCGCCGGTGGGCGTGCAGGTCTCCCTCGCCGGCCGCAGGACGCTGCGGCTGGTGGTGGAGAAGGCGGGGCCGGGCAGCCTGCCGACGCTGGCGAGCTGGGCCGACGCCGTGATCAGCTGCCGGTGAGCGTGGCGGTGAGGGCCCCGGCGAGCTCGGCCGGCGCCAGTGCGGCCCCGGCGAAGGCCTCCCGGGCGTAGCGGGCCGGGCCGAGCAGGGCGCGGTCCGTTCCGGGATCCCGTCCACGGCGCCGCTCGCGGCCGCGCGCCGGGCGAGGGCGGCGAGGAGCGCGCGCAGGCGGGCGCCGTCCATCGGGAGGGGGGCGCCGGTCTCGTCGCGCGCCTCGGTGACGCCCAGGATGAGATACCGCACCCCGCCAGTTCTGCCCGCGCGGCGGCGCTCAGGTGATGGAGACGTCTCCGTTGTCCTCCAGCAGCGTACGCAGGGCGCCGGCGACCGTGGCGCAGGTCGTGGCGTCGAGCGGGGCGAGCAACTCGGCGTAGCGGCTGAGGTGGTCGGTGATGAGCGACTCGGTGAGCGCGAGGCTCTGCTCCGTGAGGCGGATGCGGACCGAGCGGCGGTCCTGCCCGTCCCGGACCCGCTCGACCAGGCCCTTGGCCTCCATGCGGTCGATGCGGTTGGTGATCGCGCCCGAGGTCACCATGGCGGCGGGGATGAGGGCGCCGGCGGTGAGCGCGTACGGGGGGCCGGAGCGGCGGAGGGTGAAGAGGATGTCGAGCTCGCCCACCTCCAGGTCCCGTTCGGCCGCGAAGGCCTTGAGGTTGCGGTCGACGATGCGGTTCATCCGCTGGATGCGGGCCACCACCTCGACGGCCCACAGGCCCGGTGCCAGCTCGGGACGCTCGGCGGCCCACTGGCCGACGATCGCGTCCACTGCGTCACTCATGTCGCGTCCTCCTCCTCGTGCGGCGTCTCCCACCCAGACTATCTCAACGTTCAGACACTTGACGTTGAGAGGACTCCTCTGATTTTATCTCAACGTTGAGATTCTGAACCTTCAGATGGATCGGAGCTGGCGCCACCATGACCACCAGCACGAGCGCTACGAGCACGGCCCCCACGCCGACGATCACCGCCGACACCGCCGCCGCCCGGCCCCGCCTCGTCCCCGTCCTCTGGCTGGCGCTGCTGGCCACCCCCGTCGCCGCCACGGCCAACGCCCCCGTGCTGATCCTTCCGGACATGGCCGGCTCCCTCGGGGTGGCCACCTCCACCGCCGCCTGGCTCGTCGCCGCCTTCGCCTGGGCCATGGCCGTCGCCATCCCGCTGCTCGCCGGACTGCTGCGCCGCCGCGGCCTCGCGCCGGTGCTCCGGCTGTCCAGCGCCCTCCTCCTCGGCGGCACGTTCCTCGTCGCCGCGTCCCCCTGGCTTCCGCTGACCCTCCTCGGGCGGGCCGCGCAGGCCGCCGGCGGCGCCGGTCTGGTCGCCGCCGCCATGAGCCTGGCCTGTTCGGCCCGCCGCATGGGCGTCATCAGCGCGGGCTTCGGCATGCTCGGCGCGACCGGCCCGCTCCTCGGCGCCCAGCTCTCGCACGCCGTCTCGTGGCGGCTCTCGCTCTCGGTGTCCCTGATCTCGCTGCTGGCGGTGCCCGCGGTGAGCAAGTACGCGAAAGCCCCGGCGGCCGCCCCGCAGGGCCGGTTCGACGCGCGCGGCGCCGCACTGCTGACGCTGCTGGCCACGGCCCTGGTCCTGCTGCCCCACGCACCGGCCGTCGCCCTCGGCTCCGCGGCCCTCGCCGCCGTACTGCTCGCGGTCCACATCCGGCGGCGCCCCGAGGGCTTCGTCCCGGCCGAACTGCTCCGCAGGCCCCTCTTCCTCGGCTCCGCGCTGCTGGCGCTCGCGCTGTCGACCTCGTACTTCACGCTGCTGTTCGCCGTGCCCCGGCTGATCGCGGACCGCGCGGGCTGGGACACCGGCGCGGCCGGCGCCGGTCAGCTCGTGGCGCTGCTCGTCGGATCCGCGCTCTCCTGGCTGCTGGCGGCCGGTTCGGCGCGCATGGGGCGGGTGGCCGTACGCACGGTGCTGATCGGGATCGGCACCCTGGCGGCCCTGATCGCGGTCTTCGCGAGCCACGGACCCCTGCTGCTCCTGGCCACCATGGGCGGCGTGTTCGGCGCGACGGGGGCCAACGCCGTACTGTCCACGCACGCCGCGTCGAGCGTCCCCGACACGCAGCGCCCGACCGCCATCGGCCTGTTCACCCTCTGCTACCAGCTCGGCGGCGCCTTCGGCCCGGCGATCGCGACGGCCCTGGTCCTCGGCTCCTGAACCGACGGCGGGCGACTTCGGACGAGCACCGTCACGACAGCGCCGGGCGGTGCACCGGGACCCCCTCCGGCACCGCCCGCCGGCGTGCCGTCGAGGTCCCCGTCCAGCAGGTGCCGCGGCGGGCCAGCAGCCGGCGCAGCCACAGCTCCATCGAGACGAGTTCCGCCAGCCCGTCCAGCGGGACCGGCCGGCCGTCCGCCGCGTCGAGCAGGGCCTGGCGCACCACCCGGGCCTCGATCAGGCCCGCGTCCGCGAGCAGCGGTGAGGCGAAGAGCGACAGCAGCTCGCCGAGGGCGGCGCGCAGTCCCAGCCGGGTCGCCGTCTCGTTCGGGGTGTGGGCCGTGGCGCCCCAGCCCGGCGGCAGCTCGCGCACCCCGGCCGAGGCCAGGACGCTGCGCAGGATCTCCGCCCGGGCCCCGGGCTGGACGCGCAGGGACTCGGGGAGGGCGCGGGCGGCGCGTACGACCTGGTTGTCCAGGAAGGGGGCGTGCAGGCGCTGGCTGCGGACCTCCACGGCCTGTTCGAACACCCGGTGGTCGGCGGCGTGCCGGGCCAGCAGCGAACGGGCGCGGGCCTCCCCGGGGCGCAGCGACAGCGGCGGCCGGCCGGCCGCGACCGTGAGCCGGATCGACACTTCCGCGAGGGCCTCGCCCGTGAGCCAGCCGGCCGCGGGTCCCGGCCGTGACCAGGTCAGGGCGGCGAGGGAAGCGTCCACCGGACCGGAGGCGCGCTCGGTGACCCCGCCCTCGCGGAGCCGGGCCGCGGCGGCTTCCATGCCCGCGCGGTACGTCGTACGGGCGAGCCTGCGGGCCGCCGAGTACACGGTGAGCGGCGCCAGCAGGGACTCCCCGGAGGCTCCGGAGGCGGAGGCCGAGCGGGCCAGCGCCGCCACCGGGCGCAGCAGGTGGCGTCGGCGGCGGTCCATCAGGAGGTCAGCCATGCGCGCCGGGTGGGCGTCGAGGACCTGACGGGCGCCGTGGCCGGTGAAGTGGTCGGCCGAGCCGGCCGCCAGTCTGCGCCGCTCGCGGGCGGCGAAGACGAGCGAGGGGCCGGGTTCGTCGGTGAGCGGGCCGTCGAGTTCGGCGTACGGGAGGGCCTCCTCGGCGGCGGCCACGACGACGTGGTGCAGGCGCGGGTCGGCGGCGATGGCCCGGGCCCGTTCCAGTTCGTCCTCGCGCCCCTGCGGGGTGGCCAGGTCGTTGAAGGTGACCGCGAGCAGCCGCGCCCCGGCGGGGCTCAGCAGGGTGCCGGGGGCTCCCGGCAGACCGGCCGCGAGCAGGGCGAGGGTCGCGGATGCGCTGCCGCCGGAGAGGTCGGCGCCGACCCCGGGGGCCGGGGCGCCGCGGGCCGCGCGCCGGTCGGCGGGGCCCATGCCGGGCACGGGGCCGGGATCGTACGGCGGCAGGGTGTCGGGAGCATGCCGCGGCGCCGTGAGCCGGGCGCGCACCGCGGCCGTCAACGCTTCCCGTACGCCCTCCACCGCGCGCTCGGGATCGGCCTCGGGGGCGGCCACCGCGAGCGAGGCGACCTGTTCGTAGCCGGTGATCTCGCGGGAGCCCTCGCGCAGGATGAGCGCGTGCCCGGGCGGGATGCGGCGCACCCCGGCGTACGGTGTGCCGTCGCCCAGTGCCTCCGGGCTGTCGGGGCAGGCCAGCAGGGCGGCGAGATGGCCGATGTCGAGCTGCGCCTCGATGAGGTCGGCGAGGGGGAGGGCGGCGGTCGCGTACGCCGTGCCGCTCGCCCAGGGGGTGTAGAAGACGGGGCGCGCGCCTGCGAGGTCGCCGACGACGGTGATCCGGCGGCCGGCCTGCACGACGGCGGTGTAGCTGCCGGACCACTGGGTGAGGTGGCGCAGGGCCCCGCCGCGGGCGGCGTACAGGGCCCGCCTCAGCTCGGCGTCGGTCGCGCCGCAGCAGCCGAGGACGGCGAGCCGGGTGAAGGGGTCGGCGGGGTCGGCGGTGAGGGTGCGGATCTCGTCGGGGCGCCAGTCGCCGACGGCCCAGAGGGGGTCGGGGTCGCCCCAGAGGAGCTGGGCGCCCACGGGGTGGACGGTGCGTTCGGCGTCCGCGCCGGGGTCGTCCGCGTGGGCCGCGTCCGCGAGGCCGCCGCGCAGGGGCGCACCGGCCTCGGTGTATCCGGATGGGCCGTATCCGCCCGGGCCGTATCCGCCCTGGCCGGAGCCGTGGCCGGAGGTGTGCCCCGAGCCGTGACCGTTGACCCGGCCGACCGTGCCGAAGCTCGCGGCGATACTGCTCCAACCCACCAACCAGCGCACCGCCGCCTCCCCAGCCTGTGGGCACATGACCGGGGCACGGGCAGCACGGTCAGCGCTGAGGGCGCGGCCGGCGGGACCCCGGGTGGCTCGGGTCCATGCTGCCACGGGACAGGCGTGCGAGAGTGGTTAAAGGGGGCGCACATGCAAACGAACACGCCCCGGCCACGCGGTATTTGGCGTTCCGTTCCCACCGCCCCATAGGTCGCTTTCAGCCATTCTTCGGCCGTCGGAAGAGCCTCCCCGGGCCGGCGGAGCCCGGTGCGCGGGCGCGGTCCGGGAGGCGGAATCCGCCCCCCGGCCCGTTCCGCCACCCGCGGGGATTGAGGTAGCGGCATCCCCCGGCCCGCCCGATCCGCGCAGCGGGCCGACCCACGCACCGCACATCGAATCGCCGGGTCCCCGGACCGGCCAGAGCGCACGCCCGGGCGCACGGCCACACGGACGGAGCACGCGATGACACGTGCGCCCCGGCACCGGGCCCGGGGCGGACTGTGCAAACGGACAACAATCCCGCCATACGGAAGTAAGGGCCTTAACGCTTGGGAGGCGGGGAACTACGCTGGGTTTACGAAATGCCGGGCGCCTATGCCCCGGCGGCGTATGCGTTCCGCGTGTGACGAGGGGTGGCGCATGTCCAGGGAGCTCCGCGAGCCCAATGAGAAGCTCGGCGCCGTCCTCGCCCTCGCGGGCATCAGCAACGCCGGGCTGGCCCGGCGGGTCAACGACCTCGGCGCACAGCGCGGCCTGACGCTTCGCTACGACAAGACGTCGGTGGCCCGGTGGGTGTCGAAGGGGATGGTGCCGCAGGGCGCCGCCCCGCACCTGATCGCGGCCGCCATCGGCGCGAAGCTGGGGCGGCCGGTGCCGCTGCACGAGATCGGACTGGCGGACGCGGACCCCGCGCCCGAGGTCGGACTGGCCTTCCCGCGCGACATCGGCGCGGCGGTGCGCTCGGCCACCGACCTCTACCGGCTCGACCTCGCCGGGCGGCGCGGCGGTGGCGGGATCTGGCAGTCGCTCGCGGGCTCCTTCTCGGTGGCGGCGTACGCGACGCCGGCCTCGCGTTGGCTGATATCTCCCGCCGACGGCTCGGTGGCGCGGGAGGCCCACGGCCCCGCCGCACACGGCCCCGCCGCGCAGAGCCCCTTACCTGCTGCCACCCCCTCGGCCCACGGCGCGGCGACGAACGAGACGCCCGTTTCGGGGTCGGCGCACGAGGCGGCACCGGGTCCGCGGCCCTCGCCGCAAGGCCGCACGACCGGGCCCGCCACAGGCCCGATGGCAGACCGGGCGTCGGGCCCGCCGTCCACCGTTGTGCCCGCGCAACCTGCCGCCGAAACGCCGCGCGACCACGGGCAGCGCGTGGGCCACAGCGATGTGACGAAGCTGCGCGAGGCCGCGGAGGACGCCCGCCGCTGGGACTCCAAGTACGGCGGCGGGGACTGGCGTTCGTCGATGGTCCCGGAGTGCCTGCGGGTGGACGCGGCGCCGCTGCTGCTCGGCTCCTACACCGACGAGGTGGGCCGCGCCCTGTTCGGCGCGACCGCCGAACTGACCCGGCTGGCCGGGTGGATGGCCTTCGACACGGGTCAGCAGGAGGCCGCCCAGCGCTACTACATCCAGGCGCTGCGGCTCGCCCGCGCGGCCGCGGACGTACCGCTCGGCGGGTACGTCCTGGCCTCGATGTCCCTGCAGGCGACCTACCGGGACTTCCCGGACGAGGGCGTGGACCTGGCGCAGGCGGCCGTCGAGCGCAACCGCGGCCTGGCCACCGCCCGCACGATGAGCTTCTTCCGGCTGGTCGAGGCGCGGGCGCACGCGAAGGCGGGCGATTCGGCGGCCGCCGGAGCGGCGCTGCGGGCGGCGGAGGGCTGGCTGGAGCGGTCCCGGGAGGGCGATCCGGATCCGACCTGGCTGGGTTTCTACTCGTACGACCGTTTCGCGGCGGATGCGGCAGAATGCTACCGGGATCTGAAACTGCCCCGGCAGGTACGGCGCTTCACCGAGCAGGCGCTGTCCCGGCCCACCGAGGAGTACGTGCGCTCGCACGGGCTGCGGCTGGTGGTGAGCGCGGTCGCCGAGCTGGAGTCGGGCAATCTCGACGCGGCGTGCGCGGCGGGCACCCGGGCGGTCGAGGTGGCGGGCAGGATCTCCTCGGCGCGGACGACCGAATACGTACGGGACCTGCTGCACCGGCTGGAACCGTACGGGGACGAGCCGCGCGTGGCGGAGCTGCGCGAGCGGGCCCGGCCGCTGCTGGTCGCACCGGCGTAGGACCTGATCGGAAGGCGGGCCCCGGGACCCGCGTGGCCTCGTTGTCGGTGCCGGGGTGCAGTATGCAGGGGTGGGAGGTGTCAGCGTGGGCGGCGGCATGGGCGTGGACTGCGATGTGCTGGTGATCGGCGGCGGGATCGTCGGCCTGTCGACGGCGCATGCCGTGTCGAGCCTGGCTCCGGGGACCAAGGTGGTCGTCCTGGAGAAGGAAGCGGGCCCGGCCCGGCACCAGACGGGCCGCAACAGCGGTGTGATCCACAGCGGGATCTACTACCGCCCCGGGTCGCTGAAGGCGCGCTTCGCGGTGCGCGGCGCCGCCGAGATGGTCAAGTTCTGCGCCGAGCACGGGATTCCGCACGAGGTGACGGGCAAGCTGATCGTCGCCACGGAGCGGGAGGAGCTGCCGCGGCTGCACGCCCTGGTCCAGCGCGGCCGGGAGAACGGCATCCCGGTGCGGGAGCTGGGCCCGGCGCAGATCAGCGAGTACGAGCCGGAGGTCCGCGGCCTGGCCGCGATCCACGTCGGCAGCACCGGGATCGTGGACTACGGGCGGGTGAGCGCCCAGCTGGCGGAGTCCTCGGGCGCGGAGATCGTCTACGGCGGCGCGGTGGACCTGATCTCCCGCCGCGCGTCGGCGGTCGCGGTCCGCACCACGTCCGGGCTGGTGGTCCGGGCGCGGGTGCTGGTGAACTGCGCGGGGCTCCAGTGCGACCGGATCGCCCGCCTGGCCGGCGACGACCCGGGGATGCGGATCATCCCCTTCCGAGGCGAGTACTACGACCTGGCCCGCCCGGAACTGGTCCGCGGGCTGGTCTACCCGGTGCCCGACCCGGCGTTCCCCTTCCTCGGCGTCCACCTCACCCGGGGCATCGGCGGCGGGGTCCACGTCGGACCGAACGCCGTGCCGGCGCTGGCCCGCGAGGGGTACGCCTGGTCGACGGTGCGGCCCCGGGACCTCGCGGACGAGCTCGCCTGGCCGGGATCCTGGCGGATGGCCGCACGGCACTGGCGGTACGGGACGGGCGAGATCCACCGCTCGCTGTCGAAGCAGGCCTTCACCCGGGCGGTGCGGCGGCTGCTGCCGGCCGTCACCTCGGCGGACCTGCGGCCCGCGGCGGCCGGGGTCCGCGCGCAGGCCGTCCTGCGGGACGGGACGCTGGTGGACGACTTCCTGATCCGGGACGCCCCGCGGACGGTCCACGTGCTGAACGCCCCGTCGCCCGCGGCCACCGCCTCGCTCCCGATCGGCCGCGAGATCGCCTCCCGAGCCCTTCGAACCCTCGGCTCGAGCTGAGCGGCCCCGAAGCCGGGCCGACGACCGCGAAGCCCGGGGCCGGGGGCCGGGAAGCCCGGGCCGACGGCCGCGCACGTCCCGCTGCGCCGAGCCGTCTGCCCGCCCCGCCCTTTCACCCTTTCCCCGGGGCTCTGCCCCGACCCGGTCCTCGAACGCCGGACGGGCTGACGATGCGGCCCCGCCGGCGTGTGAGGCGCGGGGCCCGGGGCGGAGCTCCGGCAGCGGCGCCGCACGCGCGGCGGCGTACCGGGCCCCCGTCGTAGAATCACGGCATTGTGTCTGAGTCCCTGAACCCCCAGCCGCCCAGCCTCCCGGACGCCGCGCCGGAGGCGAGTTCGTACGTGCCGCCCAAGTGGCGGACCGAGCCCCGCTTCCCCGACGGGCCCTCGCCGGATCCGGCCGGCTCGCACCACGAGCGGCGGATCCGGAGCTTCCAGCCCCGGCGCAGCCGGGTCACCACCGGTCAGGGCGAGGCCCTGAAGCGCCTGTGGGGCACCTGGGGCCTGGACATCGACGGCCGCGAGGTCATCGACCTGAAGGCGATGTTCGACGGCCTCCCCGTCGTCCTGGAGATCGGCTTCGGCATGGGCGAGGCCACCGCGCAGATGGCCGCCGAGGACCCCGGCACCGGGATCCTCGCCGCCGACGTGCACACCCCCGGTCAGGGCAACCTGCTCGCGCTCGCCGAGCGCGGCGGGATGACCAACGTCCGCGTGGCCAACGGCGACGCGATCATCCTGCTCCGCGAGATGCTGCCGGCCGATTCCCTCGCCGGGATCCGCGTGTACTTCCCGGACCCCTGGCCCAAGGCCCGCCACCACAAGCGCCGGCTGATCCAGCCCGAGTTCCTCACGCTGGCCGCCACCCGCCTGGCCCCCGGGGCCGTGCTGCACTGCGCGACCGACTGGGAGCCGTACGCCGAGCAGATGCTCGAAGTCCTCACCGCGCACCCGGACTTCGAGAACACGCAGCCCGACGGCGGTTACGCGCCGCGCCCCGCGTTCCGGCCGCTCACCCGCTTCGAGGGCCAGGGCCTCGACAAGGGCCACGTCGTACACGACTTGCTCTTCCGTCGCACGGAGAACTGACAACGTCACGGCGCGTGTCAGACCGGATCGCTAGGGTCATGGTGTGTTCCGAGCGCTCCTCGCTGTGCTCGCACGTCCGTCGGGCACGGTCCGCACGTGCGTGCTCCTCGCCCTGCTCGCCGTCACCGGCATCTCGATCCTCGAACTCGTCCGGGAGCAGACCGGCACCCCGGGCTTCCTCGTCGGTCTCGCTCTGGCCGTGCTGCCGGTGGCGCCGCTCATGGCGTCCTTCCGGTGGCTCGGCCGGGCCGCGCCCGCGCCCTGGCCGCAGCTGCTGTTCTGCTTCGGCTGGGGTGCCTGCGCCGCGGCGCTGATCGCGATACTGGCCAACAACTTCGCCACCGAGTGGATAGCCGCGGCCACCGCCGACCCCTCCGACGCCGACCACCTGGGCTCGGTGGCCGTCGCCCCGGTGGTGGAGGAGAGCGCCAAGGCGGCGGCCCTCCTGCTGGTGTTCGTGTTCCGAAGACGGCATTTCACCGGCCCCGCCGACGGTTTCGTCGTGGCCGGATTCACCGCCACCGGCTTCGCCTTCACCGAGAACATCCTCTACCTCGGGAACGCCTACGGCGAGGACCTCGCCGAGGGCTCCGGCGTGCTGGAGTCGGTGACGGCGGCGACCTTCTTCGTCCGGATAGTGCTGTCGCCGTTCGCGCACCCGCTGTTCACGGTGCTCACCGGGCTCGGTTTCGGCGCGGCCGCGCTCAGCGCGCGCCGTTCCCGCCGGATCTTCCTGCCGCTGCTCGGCCTGGCGCCGGCCATGGGCATGCACGCGCTGTGGAACGGCTCCTCGCGGTTCGGGGACCACGGCTTCTACACGGTCTACGCCTTCGTGATGGTCCCGGCGTTCGGACTGCTGGTGTGGCTGGCGGTGTGGATACGGCGCGGCCGGCTGCGGGTCGTGTCCGGGGAGCTGGCGGTGTACGCGGCCGCCGGCTGGATCGGCCCCGCCGAGGTGCCGGCGCTGGCGTCGATGCCGGCCCGGTCGCTGGCACGCGCCCTGGCCCGGCGCACCGGTGGCCGGGCCGCCGGACGCGCGGTCGCCCGGTACGAGGCGGACGCGGCCGCCCTGGCCCTGCTGCGGAACCGGGCGCGCCGCGGCGGCCCGCTGGGGGAGCCGGACTTCGCCGGCCGGGAGCGGGAGTTGCTGCACCGGCTCTGGCAGCGCCGTGCGACGGCGGGCCCGGCGCTGGCCCGGGCTGCGGTCATGGAGGAGCTGCTGCCGCCGTCGTTCGACCCCTTGCGGGCCCCGCCGGCCGTCCCCGCGCCCGCGGCGGCGCTGCCCGCCGTACCCGTGCCGCGGCGGGCGGAGCCGGAGCTCAGACGTTCAGGCCCTTGGACTCCAGCCAGGCCAGCGGGTCGATCGTCGAGCCGCCCTTGCGTACTTCCAGGTGGAGATGGGGTCCGGTGACGTTGCCGGTGGCGCCGACGCGGCCGATGGTCTCGCCGGCGCCGACCGCGCCGGAGGTCACGGACATCGAGGACAGGTGGCAGTACCAGACCTCCGTGCCGTCCTCGAGTTCCAGCACGATCCGGTAGCCGTACGCGCCGGACCAGCCGGCCGAGGTGATCTTCCCTGCGGCGACCGCCTTGGCCGGGGTGCCGGTCGGGGCGGCGAAGTCGAGGCCGGTGTGGTGGCCGGAGGACCACATGGAGCCGGAGTCCCCGTAGTGCGAGGTGAGGGTGTAGGCGGAGGTCGGCAGGGAGTAGCCGCCGGCCGATCTGGCACGCTCCTGCTCCGCCTTGGCCTCGGCTGCCTTCTTCGCGGCCTCGGCCTCTTCCGCCGCCTTCGCCTCGGCCTGGGCCCTGGCCTCCTCGGCCGCCTGGCGAGCCGCCTCCAGCTTGTCCTTGGCCTCCTGGGCGGCGGTCTCCTGCGCGGCCCGCTCGGCGTCCGCCCGGGCCTGGGCCTCGGCGGCGCTCTGCTGGGACTCGGCCTGCTGGAGGATGCGGTTGCGCAGCACCTCGCCGGCGTCGGTGGCGCTGTCGTTCTGCTGCGCGATGATGCCCGTCCGTGCGGCCGCCTGGGCCGCCGAGCCGGAACCGGCGTCAGACTGCCGGGAGTCGTCGCCGGACATCAGGCGGGGCAGATCGGGCAGGTCGGGCATCGACGGCAGGGATATCGCGACCTGCGGCCGGTCCTGCGCGTGGGCGATACCGCCGGCGCCGACCGCCGCGATGACGCCGACGCCCAGCACGGTGGAGCTGCGCGCAAGGCCCCCGCGCTGCTTGGCTATCCGATGCTTGCCGCGGACCGGACGGACCGAGTCCTCGGTGGGGTTCCACTCGCCCCAGGCACCCGCGGTGGGCGGCTCCTGGATCTCGGTGCCTTCAGGGGCAGGCAAGTTGGAGGCCACCGGGGCACACTCCTCATTGACGCGCACGCGCACGGCGCCGTCTCTTGCGACGGCTGGGACGACCGCGCTGCGTTATCGAAAGGTAATAGACGCAGGGGAGTGATTCCAAGCTGTTGTGCTTGATCGTTCGCACCAATCGGCCACGCAATGGCTGGCTCTGGCCAGGCCTTTTCGCCGCAGACAGCCAGCAACCCGGGCAAAAATCAGGCAACACCCTCATCTCTTCGGCCACACCCGAAACATGACGCCTCGTCATCAAGCTTGCGGAGAGCGCCCCTTCGAACACGGTGCGTCAAGTGGCTTCACCCCGCCGCACCACCGGCACCGTCCTGCGCCGCTCCGGCTGTCGAGGCTCCGGCCGGCCCACCGCGAGCAGCGCCATGTCGTCCGTGGCCCCGCCGCCCGTGTGCCGGCGCACATCGCTGCTGAGCGCGCTGAGCAGGGCGTGCGGCCCGGGGAAGATCCGTCCGCGCAGCCGGGCCGCCGGATCGTAGAAGTCGCCCGCCCGGTTCCGGGCCTCGCTCAGCCCGTCCGTGTAGAGCAGCAGGGTGGCGCCCTCGGGAAAGGCCCACTCCTGCGCCCGGTCCGGCCAGCCGCCCAACTCGCCCATACCGAGCGGCAGGGCGGGCTCCGCCGGGGTGAGAACCGCCAGCTCCCCGTTCCCGTGCAGCAGCAGGGGCTCCGGATGCCCCCGGTTGAGCAGCCGCAGCACCCCCGCGTCCGGCGGGATCTCCCCGAGCACGCACGTGGTGAACCCCTCGACCGCGTCCAGGCCGTCGCGCCGGGTGCCCTCCCGGGCCAGGGCCCGCTCCAGCCTCTGCGCCAGCGTCTCCAGCGTGGGCTCGGTCTCCGCCGCCTCCCGGAACGCCCCGAGGACCACCGCCACGGCCTCCACTGCCCCCAGCCCCTTGCCCCGTACATCACCAACCGCGAGCCGCACTCCGTACGGGGTGTCCTGGACGGCGTACAGGTCCCCGCCGATGAAGGCGTCGGCCTGCGCGGCCTCGTACCAGGCGGAGACGTGCAGCCCCCGGATGCGTTCGGCGGGCTTCGGCAGCACCGCCCTCTGCGCGGCCTCGGCGATCCCGCGCGCGGAGGCGAGCTGTTCGCCGCTGCGCCGCACGACCCGGTTGATCAGGAGCGCCAGCCCGGCCACGGTCACCACGGTGACCAGCTCGGTCAGCGCCTCGACCTTCCGGCCGGTGCCGTTGAGGAGGTGCAGCAGGAACACCGCGAGCGAGGCCAGCAGCCCGGTCAGCACCGTGGCCCGGAGCGTGTACAGCGGGGCGGCGACCAGCGGGGCCGCGGAGAAGAAGGGGGATCCGGTGAAGCTGGGCGGGGTCAGCAGGCTGAAGAGCGTGCCGAGGGCGATCAGCGCACCCGGCAGCACCCGGACCACCTGCCGGGCCGGACCGCTCCCGCCACCGCCACCGCCACCGCTCTCGCGACCGCTCTCGCGGCCGCCAACGCTCCTGCCACCGCTACCGCCCGCGCGCCCACCGTTGCCCTGCCGGCCCAGCCCCGCCACGCTGCTCTCCTGCCGCCGGGATCCCTCGTACGGATGCGGGCCCGCCGCCGCCTCGCCCCTCAAGGCTGACGGCGGGAACGGCCGGTGGCGACCCGGCGGCGGCCGGATGGGTGACGGCGCGTGAGGATCGGGACCGGGGAACGACGAAGGCCCGGCTCCCCAAAGGGAACCGGGCCTTCGTACTGAGTAGCGGGGGCAGGATTTGAACCTACGACCTCTGGGTTATGAGCCCAGCGAGCTACCGAGCTGCTCCACCCCGCGTCGGTAAACACAACTCTACGCCATCCGGGGGGAGCCCTCCGCCAATTACCGGCCGACCCACCCCCCGATCGACATCGCCGCAGGTCAAGGCCCTAAAACCGGCCGAAGACGGGCACCTGCGAAGCAAGATCATCTCTGTTGCACGCCGGTGACACTTCGGGGATCGTTCCGGGATCGGGCGCGGGCGATGATTCACCTGTCGCCAGGGCCAGGGGGAACACGAACCGGCGGGCGACACCCACCACACCCGACCGGCTCGGCACTCCGCCGATGCCCCTGTGATTCCCGGGGGGAGTCCACCATGTCCGTTCGCACCGCAGCCGCCATCGCAGTCGTCGCCGGCGTTGTCACCACTCTGCTGCCGCTCTCGGCCACCGCCGCGTCCGCCGCACCCGCCGCCGACGACCACGCCGTGCTGCGTACGGAGATGGGCGCTCCCGTCCCGAGCGGCCCGCTGACCCGCGGCGGCGCCACCGAGTCCTTCGACCTGACGGTGAAGAACCCGACCGGCAAGGCCGTCACGTACAACCCGTGGATGCTCGTGGACCCGACCGGCCCGAGCCGGCTGAAGAAGGACGACGTCGTCTTCAAGGTCGAGGCGGTGGACGCCCCGGCGACCAGCTCCTCGATCGGCCAGCAGGACGGCGGCTGGCAGGGCACCTTCTTCCCCGCCGCCGGCGAGCCGGGCGGTGACAAGGGCGGCTTCGACGTCCCCGCCCACGGCAAGATGACCTGGACGGTCACCATCGGCCTCGGCGCGAACTACCCCACCAACGACGGGGACTTCAGTCTCAGCGCCACCAGCTACAACAACTCCGTGGCCCCCGGCGGCGCCGACTCGCACACCTTCAAGGTCGACCCGCAGATCAAGACGGGCGAGCTGAAGACCTGGTTCAAGCAGGTCGGCTCCGGCAAGGACGGCCAGGAGCAGCGCGCGTACCTGGACCTGAACTACCAGGCCACCGGTGAGGGCACCTTCGGCACCGCCCTCGCGACCAGCCTGAGCCTGTCCCACCCGGGCGAGCAGGAGGCGGACTTCCGCGTGCAGGCGCTGCTCGACGGCCGCTGGCAGGACCTGAAGGCCGAGGACGGCCGCTACGAGCTGCCGCGGATCCCCAAGGGCTTCAGTGCGGCCGACGGCGTCCACACCCTGCCGCTGCGGGTCAGCCTGGGCAACCACACCCAGCTGACGAAGAAGACCACGATCACGATGGAGGCCGAGGTCCGTCACGCGGAGGGCAACTCCTACCCGCTGAAGACCGGCTCCGTGCAGTTCCCGCTCGTGCCGTTCGCGGAGACGGTGCCCACCGACACCCCCTCCCCCACCCCGTCCACCGCTCCCTCCACCGCCCCCTCGGTGCAGCCGGCCGTCGCCACCTCCACCTCCACCTCCACCGGCAGGGGCAACGTGACGACCACGACGGCGACCACGGCGACCACGGCCACCGGCTCCCTCGCCACCACCGGCGCCGGCTCCTCCACCGGGCTGTACGCCGGCCTCGCGGCCGCCCTGGTCGCGCTCGGCTCGGCCGCCGCCTGGCTCGGCCGCCGCCGTCGCCTCTCCGCCTGATCCACACCTCCACACCCCGTACGCGAAAGCGCCCCACCCGGTCGGACCGGGTGGGGCGCTTTCCCTTACGGGCGTGGGTCAGCCGTCCGCGGGCGTGCGCCGGCGCGTCAGCACGCGGGTGGTGGAGCCGTCGTCCTCCCGCAGATCTCGGACGTGCGTGAAACCGATGCGGTTCAGCAGGCTCAGGGAGGCCGTGTTGGCGGCGGCCACGGTGGCGTGCACCTCGGTCAGGCCGAGGCCGGCGAAGGCGTACGCGACGATCGCCTCGGCGATCTCGGTGCCGAGACCGGATCCCCAGGCCGCGGGGGCCAGCGCGTAGATGATCTCGTGACCGTCGACCTCGTCGGTCCGCTTGATCTCGGCGTGCCCGATCAGCTCGCCGCCCCGCCGCACGGCCCAGACGTCGAAGAGGTCCTCGGCGTAGACCTTGGTGAAGACCCGCCCGAAGAGGGCCCGGTCCTCGGCCTCCGTGCAGGGGCCGTCCCCCATCCACCGGGACACCCGGGTGTCCTGGAAGAGGGCCACGAAGCGTTCCTCGTCCTCGGGGACGTACGGGTCGAGGAGCAGGCGTTCGGTGCGCAGAACCGGAGTCACGGGTGGCGACGCTACCCGCACCGGCCCAGGAGGTTCACCGGGTTTTCCGGCCCGCCCCGGCGGAATGACGGGGCGTCCGCTCGCGCGGGCCGTCCGGAAACGACCGAGCGCCCCCTCCGGCCGGAACCGGAAGGGGCGCTGGGCGCCGGGCAGGAGGCTTCGCCCCCGCCCGTGAGCGGTAGGCCATGTCGGACTCGAACCGACAACCAACGGATTAAAAGTCCGCTGCTCTGCCAATTGAGCTAATGGCCCTCCAGGTGCTCACCCCAGAGCATAGCCGGACAGCGCCGGTCAGCCGATCGGGTATCGACTGACCGGCCTGTCGCCGTCAGTTCACCGGCGCACCGGGGGGCGGGCGGCGGACGGGACACCGGTGACCTTGACCGTCCCGGAAGTCCTGACCTCGGCGCCCTGGCCGTCGGCCGGCCGGGCCACGAGCGTCCACTCGTACTCGCCGGTGAAGAGGTACGTGCCCGTCGGGGACTTGCCGTCCCACGAGGGGGCGATCACGCCGCGCGCCTCGCCGCCGGTGCGCACGACCGTGGTGATGCCGGACGTCTTGTTGCGCACCATCAGCTTCCAGGACGCGACCGGCTTGGACACCCACCAGCGGGCCTGCCAGGTCTTCGTCTGCCTGAAGTCCACGGTGGCGGCGAGGTCCTGGTCGATCACCGCGAGCGGGGAGGCCTTGCCGGCGACGCCGACCAGGTGGACGGTCTCGCTCGCGTCCGTGTAGGCCAGGCGGCCGCCGAAGCGGTCGATGGTCCAGCCGGTGCCGAACGAGCCGACGTACGCGGCGACGTCGGGCTCGCGCACCGGAGCGCCCGAGCGCAGGTTGGTGATCTCCAGGCCGGCGCCCGCCTGGTGCACGAGGTAGCCGTCGCCGAGCCTCACCATGAAGGGCTCCGGGGTGAAGGGCAGCGGGATCCGCTTCTTGGTGGGCGCGTGGTAGGCGGCCGGGTTGTCCCCGTAGTAGGAGCAGGTGGAGTAGAACCAGTCGCCGTTGACCTTGAGCTCGAAGGGACGGCAGCCGGAACCGAGGTCGACCCGCCGCGTGACCTGACCGGTCCGCAGATCGGTCCCGGCCACGACCCCCTGGTCGCCTTCGGGAGCCCACAGGGTGGAGCCCCACAGCACGGACTGCGCCACGGGCTTGGCGTCCAGGATCCGTCCGGCGTCGATGTCGGCCACGAAGTAGCGCAGGGCGGAGTTCTCGGTCGCCGCGAAGAGCACGTAGCGGCCCGAGGCCTGCTCCACCTGGACGGGCTGCAGCCGCGTCTTGTGCGGCAGCGGCACCTGGCGGATCGAGCCGCCGGCGCCCCCGTCGATCACGTTCAGCGCGATCCCGCAGACGAAGCACAGGGGATCACCCGTGTCCACGGCCGACACCGAGACGAACCGGCCGTCGCCCGTCGCGACGCTCCGGGCGGCGGGGGCGTCCTGCACCCCGCACAGCTGGAGGTTGACGGTCGCGTCGCACTTCCAGGTGGGGGTCTGGGACACCGACGGGGTGCCGGACACCGAGGCCGTGTACCCCTGGACGCTCTTCTGCGGGTCTTCCTGGGTCACGGCGAGCCGGCCCTGGGCGAAGGTGAGCGCCACGCGGTCCGCCGGGTTCGGCGGAACGTCCATGACCTTCTTCACCACGGGGGCGCCGTCGGGCCCGGCCGCGATGCGGTGGACTCCCCAGTGGCTGGAGTCGGTGCCGCCCGCGATGTAGGCGGACCCGTCGGCTCCGGGCGTGATCGGGTCGGTCCCGGTGCGCGGCAGCAGGGTGCGCGTCGCTCCGCCCGCGACCGGCGCCGCGACCAGGCCCTGCGGGACCCGGGCGAGCAGCCAGTCCCCCACGGGCTGGACGGACTCGATCGACGCCGGGAACAGGTCCACGGTGCGGGTGACCTTGCCGTCGGCGCGCGAACGCAGCGTCACCTTGCCCGAGTTCTCCATCGCGATCCACTGCGCGCCGAGCCCGAACTTGGTGTGGGTCGTCTCCGTGACCCCGTCCGGCAGCGGCACGGGGCGCAGGGTCGCCGTGGCGAAGTCGACCAGTGCGACGGTTTCGCCGCCCTTGCCGTTCAAGTACGAGACCAGCGCGCCCTTCTGGTCGAAGGCCTGCACGCGGAAGGCGTACATCCCGAACCGGTCCGGCGAGGTGACGACCGCGTCCTTGCGCGGCTCGCCGGCCCGGCCGATCAGGTGCAGCGTGACCCAGCCGGCCTGGTCCACCTCGGTGGCGAGCACCTGGGACGGCGAGAAGGCCTTCGTCCAGGCCCGGCCCGCGGGGGCGGCCAGCGTTTCGCTCGTGCCGGTGGCGAAGTCGTGAAAGGCCATCGGCCCCGCGGCCCCGCCGCTGCCGGCCCTCTCGCAGGCGACGGTGTCGCCGGAAGCCGCGGACCAGACGTCCGTGCCGTACACGACCTGGCAGCCCGCGTACGAGGCTTCGCGGCCGTCCTGCAGGCTGCGCCAGAGATAGCTCTTGTCCCGCCACATCGCCAGGCCGGTGCCGACGCCGGAGACGTACTCGTGGGCCGGGTCCTGGTGCGGCGGCGGTGCGATCGTCAGGTCTCCGGCGGCCGTCGGTCCGGCCGTGGCCGGTACGGCGCTCAGGCCGCCGAGTCCGATGGCCAAGGCGAGCGCGGCGGCGCCCAGCACACGTGACCGTCTCAAAGAAGTCCCACCCCCAGGAAGTGCGTGGGGGCGGTCGCGGGTTCCGCGTTGCCGTGCCCCCACCGCAAAAGTGTGTGGATCGTAGCAACACGCGGCAGGGCCCCCACGACCGGAGTCGTGGGGGCCCTGCCAGGGGTTCGGCTCAGCCGGTATCAGCCGTTGCGCTTCCAGCGCGGCTTGTCGTCGCGGCGGCCGCCGAAGCCGCCGGCGGAACCGGAGCCGGACGGACGGTGGTCGTCGCGGCGGCCGTACGGACGGTCGCCGGCGCCGCCGGCGCGGAAGCCGCCGGAGGGACGGTCGTCACGACGGTCGCGGTTGAACGGACGGTCGCCGCCACCGGAGCGGAAGCCGCCGGAGGTGCGGTCGTCACGGTTGTAGGTGCCGTTGCCCGTGGCCGGACGGTCGCCACCGGAGCGGAAGCCACCGGAGGGACGGTCGTCGCGGCGGAAGCCACCACGCTCGCCACCACGGTCGTCACGGTTGAAACCACCGGACGGACGGTCGTCACGACGGAAGCCACCGGACGGACGGTCGCCACCGGAACGGAAGCCACCCGAGGGACGGTCGTCGCGGCGGAAGCCACCACGCTCGCCACCACGGTCGTCACGGTTGAAACCACCGGACGGACGGCCACCGCGGTCACCGCGGTCGTCACGGCGGAAGCCGCCACGGTCGCCCCCGCGGTCACCGCGGTTGTCACGACGCTCGAAGTTGCCGCGGTCGTCGCGCTGGGCGCGCTGCTCCTCGCGGCGCTCCTGGGCGGCGATCTCGGCGGCAGCGGCGGCGGCAGCAGCCGCGACCTCGGCCTCGGCGGCCTCGGCCACCTCGGCGACGGCGGCCTCGGGGTCCTCGCCGCGCTCACGGGCGGAGCGGGCGACCAGGCGGTCGGCCTCCTCGCGGAGCTCGACGGCACGGCGCGACAGGCGCTCCAGCTGCTTGGTGAGCTCGGCGACCTCGCGCTCGGCCTGCTTGGCGGCGTTGTTCGCGGAGTCGGCCTGGACCTCGGTCAGCGAACGGGCACCGGTGATCTCGGCCACCTCGGGCTCGAAGGCGCCGGCGCCCTGGACGATGTGGCGCGAGGCGTCGACGCCCGCGTCCTCCATCAGGCGGAAGATCTGGCGGCGCTGGTGCGGCAGGGCGAGGGAGACCACGACGCCCGACTTGCCGGCACGGGCGGTACGGCCCGAGCGGTGCAGGTAGTCCTTGTGGTCGCCGGCCGGGTCCACGTTCAGGACCAGGTCGATGCCGTCGACGTGGATGCCGCGGGCGGCGACGTCGGTGGCGACGAGCGCGTTGACGTAGCCGTCCTTGAAGTCGGCGAGGACGCGGGTACGGGCACCCTGCGTCATGCCGCCGTGCAGCGCGTCGGCCTTCACGCCGGCCTCGACGAGCTGCTCGGCGATGCGGTCGGCGCCCAGCTGGGTGCGGACGAAGATGATGGTGCGGCCCTTGCGGGCGGCGATGGCGGCCGTGACCGGCGCCTTGTCCTTCGGCTTCACGACGAGGACGTGGTGCGTCATGGTCGTGACGTTGCCCTGCGCGCTGTCGACCTCGTGCGTGACGGGGTTGGACAGGTAGCGCTTGACCAGGGTGCCGATCTCGTTCTCCATGGTGGCGGAGAAGAGCATGCGCTGGCCGCCGCCCGGGATCTGGTCGAGCAGCTCGGTGACCTCGGGCAGGAAGCCCAGGTCGGCCATCTGGTCGGCCTCGTCGAGGACCGCGACCTGGACGTTCTCCAGGGAGCAGGCGCCACGGTTGATGATGTCGCGCAGCCGGCCCGGGGTGGCGACGAGGACGTCGACACCGCGCTCCAGGGCGTAGATCTGGTTGCTCATGGAGGTACCGCCGCAGACGACCTTCATCTTCAGGCCGAGCACGTCGCCGTAGGGCTGGAGGGCGTCAGCGACCTGCATCGCGAGCTCACGGGTCGGCGTGAGGATGATCGCGCGGGGCTTCTTCTTCTCGGTGTGACCGCCGGCCAGGGAGGCCAGGGTCGGCAGACCGAAGGAGAGGGTCTTGCCGGAGCCGGTGCGGCCACGGCCGAGGATGTCCTTGCCGGCCAGGGCGTCCGGGATGGTCGCGGCCTGGATCGGGAAGGGGGCGGTGACGCCGTTCTGGGCGAGCTTGCGCACGATGCCCTCGGGCAGACCGAGGTCTCCGAAGGTGATCGAGGGCTCGGCGTCGGCGGCGTCATCGTCGAAGTCGGTGTCGTCGTCGAGGGAGTCCTCGACGGACTCACCGTTCGTCACGTCGGCCTCAAGGGCCTCGATGATCTCGTCGGCCTCTGCGGCCTCGATGGCCTCGGTGACCACAAGGGCCTCGGCGTCGACGATCTCGTTGGAGTCGTTCTCGGGCATGACGGAACGGTCAGAACTGGAAATGGACATGCGAAATGCGAAACCTTCCGGAGTCTCGGCACGCGCCCAAACTCCGTGAATCGCAAATCGACCGCCTCAATGCGGTCAGCCACGGCTAGGGAGAGTACGCGCCACACGGCGCTCTTCGGATTCGGCGCCGGGCAATGGGATCAAACGATCTATAACCATACGCACCCTCCCCCGGGTCTGGCAAGTCAGTCCGACCGAAGCGCCGCTGACCTGCAAGAACACCCCGCCCGGCCACCCTGCTCGACCCCGGGAGGGCCCCCGACCGCCCTAGGGCTGGGGCGCCGGCTGGGTCGTCGGCTCGGGCTGCGGACTCGGCGGCTCCGGCGTGGGTTCCGTCACAGGGGGCGTCGTCGCCGGGGGCTGCGGAGTCGGGCTGGCCGGCTGCTGCCCACCGCCGGAACCACCCGATCCGCCGGAGCCCCCGGAGCCGCCCGCCCCGCCGGAACCGCCCGCGCCGCCCGAAGCGCCCGCAGGGGGCACCTGCGGGCCCTGCCCGCCCGCGCCGCCGCCCGCGCCCGCCGACGGCGCGGGCCCGCCCGGCTGGCCGCCCGTCGCGCCCGGGCTGGGCGAGGCCCCGGTCGCGCCGGAGGCCTTGCCGTCCTCCTTGGGCTTGCCGTCCTGGTTGCCCGTGCCGTCCCTCGCGCCGTGCCCGTTGCCGTGCACCCCGGAACCCCGCCCGGTGACGGACGCGCCCGCCTCGGCGCCGCCCCGGCGGTCCGCCGACGAGGAGGGGCCGGGCTTCGCCGCGTCCTCGCCGACGCTCATGCAGCCGGCCGTCGCCGCGACCGCGAGCGCGGTGACGGCCAGTCGGAGGGAAGCGGACAACTGGCGCACGGGGGCACCTCCGGAGCCTGAGGGTGAGAGTCCGCATGAGCGGGTCAATGTGCCCAACTCCCTTTGACCCGCAAGGGACACGCCCTCGGCGCCCTCAGCCGAACAGTTGCTCCGCCACCTGCGTCCCGAGGTGCACCGCGCCGAGCCCCACCAGCACCGACATCACCACGTTCGCCACCGCCAGGAACCGCCGGCCGCGCTCGGCCAGCCGCAGCGTCTCGTACGAGAACGTCGAGTACGTGCTCAGCGCCCCGCACAGCCCGGTCCCCAGCAGCAGTTGGAGCCGCGAGGAGGCCGCCCCCGCCAGCAGCGCGCCGGTCAGCACCCCGAGCAGCAGGCAGGCGGCCGCGTTGACCACGAAGGTGCCCCACGGGAAAACGGAATCGTGCCGCGCCTGCACCGCACGGTCCGTCAGATAGCGCAGCGGCGCCCCGACGACCGCACCCGCCACCACGAGCAGCCAGTTCACCGGGCGGCCCGGCCCGGCCGCAGTCGGCCGCCGTCCCCGACCGCGAGCCGGGTCACCGCGGCCGCCGCCCACACCGCGCCCAGCGCCGCCACCACCGCGAGGCCGGCGTAGGCCAGCGCGGTCCCCGCCTCCCCCTCGTCGAGGAGCCGGGAGAAGTCCGCCGCGTAGGTGGAGAAGGTGGTGAAGCCGCCCAGCACCCCGACCCCGGCGAAGGGCCGCAGCAGCGGATGCGGCGCGCTCCGGCCGCCCTCGCTGATCAGGACCATCAGTACGCCGATCAGCGCGCACCCGGACGTGTTGATCCAGAGGGTCGCCCACGGGAAGGCCCCGGGCCCGGCCGGCCACAACAGGGCGACCCCGTAGCGCGCCGCGGCCCCGAGGGCCCCGCCCGCCGCCACCGCCGCGAGCACCCGGCCCTGCGGCTCGGCGCGCTGCGCGGGGACGTGCAGGTCGACGTCCGGGTCGATCGCCTCGGCGCCGGGGACCGGCCGGGTCACCCGTACCCCAGCGCGTGCAGCCGTTCGTCGTCGATCCCGAAGTGGTGGGCGATCTCGTGCACCACGGTGACCTCCGTCTCCGCGACCACGCTCTCCCGGTCCTCGCACATCCGCAACGTGGGGTTGCGGTAGATGGTGATCCGGTCCGGCAGCACCCCGGCGTACCACTCGCCGCGGTCCGTCAGCGGAGTGCCCTCGTACAGCCCGAGCAGCTCCGGGTCGTCCGCGGGCGGCTCGTCCTCGACGAACACCGCCACGTTGTCCATCAGCCGCGTCAGCTCCGGCGGGATCCGGTCCAGCGCCTCTGCGACGAGCTCTTCGAACTCCTCGCGCGTCATCTCCAGCACCCGGTCATTGTCCCTCCGGTGGGGGCGCCTCCCGCCTGCGGGGGAGAAACCGTTTTGGCGATAGCTCCCCGGATCCCATATGCTTCTCACGTCCCCGACGCGCTGAAGAAGTGCCCGGCGGGCCTTTAGCCCTCATCGTCTAGTGGCCCAGGACGCCGCCCTTTCAAGGCGGTAGCACGGGTTCGAATCCCGTTGGGGGTACGCATTACCGTGTGCAAGACTTGGTCTCGCACACTGCAAGGTCCTGTGGAGCAGTTGGTTAGCTCGCCACCCTGTCAAGGTGGAGGTCGCGGGTTCAAGTCCCGTCAGGATCGCTGAAGCCGGAAACGGTTTCGTGGCTGGGTAGCTCAGTTGGTACGAGCGATCGCCTGAAAAGCGATAGGTCGCCGGTTCGACCCCGGCCCCAGCCACCATCGGAAGGCCCCGTCCATCGGACGGGGCCTTCCTGCGTTACTCGGCCTCACCCGTGGGGCCGGAGCGGCGGCGCCACTGCACCAGGCCGACCGCGAGCGCTCCCGCCGCCACCAGCCCGAGCAGCGCCCAGTCCGGGACCGCGTCGGCCACCGAGCCGACCCACTGCTCCACCGCGAACGAGTCGTCCACGTCCAGCAGCCCCGGCAGCGCGCTCGCCCCGTCGTAGAGGAGGAACAGCGCGCCCAGGGTGATGAAGAACAGCCCGGACAGCAGCGAGGTGGTGTGCAGCTCGAAGCGGCCCACCGCGAAGGCCCGCCCGCGCAGCCAGCGCCGCCGGCCCAGCTCGAACCGCTCCCAGAGCAGGGCCATCAGGAAGAGGGGCAGCGCCATGCCCAGCGCGTAGACCGCCAGCAGCAGGCCGCCGTAGACGGGGCTGCCGCTGACCGCCGCGACCGTCAGGACGCTGCCGAGGATCGGCCCGGCGCAGAAGCCGGCCAGCCCGTAGACCGCGCCGAGCGCGTACACCGACAGCGCGGTGGTGGGCCGGATCCGGCCCGACAGGTCCGAGATCCGCTGCGAGGCGAAGCCCAGGCCCAGGATCTGCGCGAGCCCGAGCGCGATGATCAGCCAGCCGCCGACGAGGACGAGCACGTCGCGGTTGCCGTGGAAGAACCTGCCGGCGGTCGAGGAGGCCGCCCCCAGCGGTACGAGGGTGCTCGCGAGGCCCGCGTAGAAGATCCCGGTGCGCGCCAGCAGCCGGGAGGCGGAGTCGATCGAGTACGCGAAGAAGGCCGGCAGGAGCAGCGCGCTGCACGGGCTGAGCAGCGCGAGGAGGCCGCCCAGCAGGGCGGCCAGGTATCCGATGTCGGTCACTGCTTCGCCGCCGCGGCCTTGGCCTCGGCGATGGCGGCCGTGAAGGTGGCGAGCGGCTGGGCGCCGGCGATCGGCTTGCCGTTCAGCAGGAAGGAGGGGGTGGAGGTGACGCCGATGCGGTAGCCCTCCTCCTGGTCCCTGCGCAGGGCCGCCGCGGCCTGCTCGCCGGCCATGTCGGTCTTGAAGCGCTCCAGGTCGGGGACGCCGGCCTCGCGGGCCAGCTCCACGAGCCGCGCCTCGGCGAAGCCCTTCTCCTTGGAGCCGTCGGCGTACGCGGCCGTGTGGAAGGCGGTGAACCGGTCCTGCTGCCCGGCCGCCCAGGCGGCCTTGGCGGCGGCCTCGGAGTCGGCGCCGAAGATCGGGAAGTTGCGCCACTCGATGCGCAGGGTGCCTTCGTCGACGTACTTCTTCACCAGTTCGGGTTCGGTGTCCCGGGCGAACTTGCCGCAGTAGCCGCACTTGAAGTCGGAGTACTCGATGAGCACGACGGGCGCGTCGGCGCGGCCCACGGCGAGCTTGTCGCCGGACTCTCGGCGGGCCAGTGCCCGGAGCTCGGCGGCGGGGTCGGTCCGGGGCGCGGCAGCCGCGGAGGAGCCGGCGGAGGCCTTCTCGGCGGGGGCGGTGGCCTGCCAGGAGACGAGGCCGAGGGTGATCGCGGCGACGGCGACCCCGGCGGCGTACAGGAGGGGCTTGCGGGAGGAGGAAGAGGAAGAGGAAGAGGACACGCGGGTGCTCCAGTGCTGCGGGTGGGTGGGACGGGACCGGGGGACCGGCCCTAGACCCGCATCACACAGAGCCGCAGCCGGTCGGGGGCCGGGCGGTCGGGGCCGCGTACGGGGGTCCGTACGGTGACGGCCGCGGCCGGACCGGCGTCCTCGGGCACCGCCCGGACCGGCGGGACCTGGGCGTGCTGCTCACCCGCGGCGCGGGTGGGGACGCCGGGCGTGCCGCCGTGCCCCGGAGCCGCCGGCGCGCAGGCGGGCCCGTCGGCGTCGGTCAACTCGGCCGCCCGCGGCCACGCCGTGGCCGGGACCGGCACCCGGACGGCTGCCAGGCCCGAGGCCGGGCCCGGAGCCGGAGCCGGCGCCAGGCCTGCGGCCGAGGCAAGAGCCGGGGCCAGGGCCGGGGCCAGGCCTGCGGCCGAGGCAAGAACCGGGGCCGGGGCCAGGGCCAGGCCTGCGGCCGAGGCAGGAGCCGGCACCAGGCCTGAAGCCGAGGCAAGAACCGGAGCCGGGGCCGGGGCGAGGCCTGAAGGCGAGGCAGGAGCCGGCGCCAGGCCTGAAGCCGAGGCAAGAACCAGAGCCAGGCCTGCGGCCGAGGCAGGAGCCGGGGCCAGGCCTGCGGCCGAGGCAGGAATCGGGGCCGGGGCCGTTCGGGGCGTCGGGGCGGGCACCACCGCCGGGGCCGCGCAGCCCAGCACAACCGCCAGGACCGCGAGCACGGCGCAGCCGAAGAGGCGGGGGCGGGACAAGGTGGGCTGCCTCTCATACGTACGGCTGACTGAGTCGTCCCGAAATGGTACGGGTCAGCCCGACAAATGCGTTCGCCACCCGGAGGGCGCAGGTGCGATTCTGGATCAGGTATGTCTACTTCCTTCGCCGCCCTGCAGACGCTTCTCGGTGAGATCTCCCTCCGTGACGCGCACCGCCTCGGCCGCCGCCTCGAAGGCGCCCGCCGTATCCGCAAACCCGAGGCCAAGCAGGCCGTCCTCGACGAGATCGCCGCGGAGGCCGCGAAGGCCGCCGAGCGACTGTCCGGCCGTGCCTCGCGGATGCCGGAGGTCACGTATCCCGAGAACCTGCCCGTCAGCCAGAAGAAGGACGAGATCGCCGAGGCGATACGCGACCACCAGGTCGTGATCGTCGCCGGTGAGACCGGCTCCGGCAAGACCACGCAGATCCCCAAGATCTGCATGGAGCTGGGCCGTGGCGTCCGGGGCATGATCGGGCACACCCAGCCCCGCCGGATCGCGGCGCGCACCGTCGCGGAGCGCATCGCCGAGGAGCTGAAGTCCGAGATCGGCCAGACCGTCGGCTGGAAGGTCCGCTTCACCGACCAGGTGGACCAGGACGCGACCTTCGTGAAGCTGATGACGGACGGCATCCTGCTCGCCGAGATCCAGACGGACCGCGAGCTGCGCGCGTACGACACGATCATCATCGACGAGGCCCACGAGCGGTCGCTGAACATCGACTTCCTGCTCGGCTACCTGGCCACGCTGCTGCCCAAGCGCCCCGACCTCAAGGTGATCATCACCTCGGCGACGATCGACCCCGAGCGCTTCTCCCGGCACTTCGGCGACGCGCCGATCGTCGAGGTCAGCGGGCGGACGTATCCGGTGGAGGTGCGCTACCGGCCGCTCCTGGAGGAGGCCGACGAGGACGCGGCGGACAGCGACCGCGACCAGATCACCGCGATCTGCGAGGCCGTGGACGAGCTCCAGTCCGATGGCGCGGGCGACATCCTGGTCTTCCTCTCCGGCGAGCGGGAGATCCGCGACACCGCGGACGCCCTGAACAAACGGAACCTCCGCTTCACGGAAGTCCTCCCCCTCTACGCCCGCCTCTCGCACGCCGAGCAGCACCGTGTCTTCCAGCAGCACACCGGGCGCCGGATCGTCCTCGCCACGAACGTCGCCGAGACCTCCCTGACCGTCCCGGGCATCAAGTACGTGATCGACCCGGGCACCGCCCGGATCTCCCGCTACAGCCACCGCACCAAGGTCCAGCGGCTGCCGATCGAGCGGATCTCGCAGGCCAGCGCCAACCAGCGCAAGGGCCGCTGCGGCCGCACCTCCGACGGCATCTGCATCCGGCTGTACTCCGAGGACGACTTCGAGGCCCGCCCGGAGTTCACCGACGCCGAGATCCTGCGCACCAACCTGGCCTCCGTCATCCTCCAGATGACCGCGGCCGGCCTCGGCGAGATCGAGAAGTTCCCCTTCATCGACCCGCCGGACCACCGCAACATCCGCGACGGCGTGCAGCTCCTCCAGGAGCTGGGGGCGCTCGAGACGGGCGAGAAGTCCTCCCCGGAGGGGAAGAAGGGGCAGCGGCTCACCCCCATGGGCCGCCAGCTCTCCCAGCTCCCGGTGGACCCGCGGCTCGCCCGCATGGTCATCGAGGCCGACAAGAACAACTGCGTCCGGGAGGTCATGGTCATCGCGGCGGCCCTGTCCATCCAGGACCCGCGCGAGCGGCCCTCGGACAAGCAGACCCAGGCCGACCAGAACCACGCCCGCTTCAAGGACGAGACCAGCGACTTCCTCTCGTACCTGAACCTGTGGCGCTACGTCCGCGAGCAGCAGAAGGAGCGCGGCTCCTCCTCCTTCCGCCGGATGTGCAAGCAGGAGTACCTGAACTTCCTGCGCATCCGCGAGTGGCAGGACATCTACTCGCAGCTGCGCACGGTCGCCAAGACGATGGGCATCCACGTCAACGAGGCCGACGCCCCCGAGCAGGTCATCCACGTCTCGCTGCTGGCCGGTCTGCTGTCCCACATCGGGCTGAAGGACACCGACAAGAACGAGTACCTGGGCGCCCGCTCGGCGAAGTTCGCGATCTTCCCCGGCTCCTCGCTCTTCAAGAAGCAGCCGAAGTTCGTGATGTCCGCCGAGCTGGTGGAGACCTCGCGGCTGTGGGCCCGGGTGAACGCCAAGGTGGAGCCCGAGTGGGTGGAGCCGCTGGCCCAGCACCTGATCAAGCGCACGTACAGCGAGCCGCACTGGGAGAAGGACCAGGCGGCCGTGATGGCGTACGAGAAGGTCACGCTGTACGGCGTGCCGATCGTCGCCCAGCGGAAGATCAACTACGGCCGGATCGACCCCGAGGTCTCGCGCGAGCTCTTCATCCGCAACGCGCTGGTCGAGGGTGACTGGCGCACGCACCACAAGTTCTACGCGGACAACCGCAAGCTCCTCACCGAGGTGGAGGAGCTGGAGAACCGGGCCCGGCGCCGTGACATCGTCGTGGACGACGAGACCCTCTTCGACTTCTACGACCAGAAGATCCCCGCCCACGTGGTCTCCGGGGCGCACTTCGACTCGTGGTGGAAGCACAAGAAGCGCGAGGAGCCCGAACTCCTCGACTTCGAGCGGGAGATGCTGCTCACCGAGAAGGCGGCCGGGGTCACCAAGGCCGACTACCCGGACACCTGGCGGCAGGGGCAGCTGAAGTTCCGGGTGACCTACCAGTTCGAGCCGGGCGCGGACGCGGACGGCGTGACCGTCCACATCCCGCTCCAGGTGCTGAACCAGGTCACCGACGAGGGCTTCGACTGGCAGATCCCGGGCCTGCGCGAGGAGGTCGTCACCGAGCTGATCCGCTCGCTGCCGAAGCCGATCCGCCGGCACTACGTGCCCGCGCCGAACTTCGCGACGCGCTTCCTCGACACGGCGGTGCCCCTGCAGGAGCCGCTGCCCGTCACGCTCGCGCGCGAGCTCCAGCGGATGGTGGGGGTCCCGGTCTCGGCCGAGGACTTCGACCTCGGCCGGATCCCGGACCACCTGAAGATCACCTTCCGGATCATCGACGAGCGCCGCCGGAAACTCGCCGAGGACAAGGACCTGGAGGCCCTGCGGCTCGCCCTGAAGCCCAAGGCCCGCCAGGCCCTCTCCCAGGCCGCCGCGGCCACCGCCGAGCGGTCGGGCGGGGAGTCGGTGGAGCGGACCGGGCTGACGGACTGGACGATCGGCACGCTGACCAAGGTGTTCGAGACCCGCCGGGCCGGTCAGCCGGTGAAGGCGTACCCGGCGCTGGTGGACGAGGGCACGAGCGTGTCCGTACGGCTCTTCGACACCGAGGCCGAGCAGCAGCAGGCGATGTGGCTGGGCACCCGGCGGCTCATCCTGCTGAACATCCCGGTGAACCCGGCGAAGTTCGCCTCGGACCACCTGACCAACCAGCAGAAGCTGGCCCTGTCCAGGAACCCGCACGGCTCCATCCAGGCGCTGTTCGACGACTGCGCGACCGCCGCGACCGACAAGCTGATCGCGGACCACGGCGGTCCCGCGTGGGACGAGGCGGGCTTCCGGAAGCTCTACGAGGCGGTCCGCGCCGACCTCGTGGACACGACCGTGCGGACCGTGAGCCAGGTCCAGCAGGTGCTGGCCGCCTGGCAGGCCTGTGAGCGCCGCCTGAAGGCCACCAACAGCCTCGCCCTGGTCGCCAACCTGCAGGACGTCAAGACGCAGCTGGCGGCGCTCATGCCGGCCGGGTTCGTCACGCTCACCGGGCTGCGCCGGCTGCCGGACCTGATGCGCTATCTGGTGGCGGTGGACCGGCGGCTCCAGCAGATGCCCACGGGGGTCCAGCGCGACACCACGCGCATGGAGAAGGTCCACGAGATGCAGGACGAGTACGCCTGGCTGCTGGAGCAGCTGCCGAAGGGCCGGCCGGTGCCGGCGACCGTCACGGACATCCGCTGGATGATCGAGGAGCTGCGGGTCAGTTACTTCGCGCACGCCCTCGGGACGGCCTATCCGATCTCCGACAAGAGGATCGTGAAGGCGGTGGACGCGGCGGCCCCGCCCTCGGCCAGGTGATCCGGTTCGACTGCACCCCCTGAGCTGCGGTACAGTCTGATTCGCAGCCGCCGAGCGGCCGCAAATCAAGGACCTGTGGAGCAGTTGGTTAGCTCGCCACCCTGTCAAGGTGGAGGTCGCGGGTTCAAGTCCCGTCAGGTTCGCAGAAACGTCAGGGCCCGCATCCCCCAGGGATGCGGGCCCTGACGCGTTGGCGGGCCAACACCCGGGCGCAGTGCGGCTCCGGGGCGCCCCACAGGCACGGAGCGATCCGGTACGCCGTCCTACGCGGCTCACACGCGGTCCGTACGGACACGAGGCCCCGTGCCCGCGTCCGCGGTCACCCAGGGAGCCGTGGGGGCTGAGGGTGCCGGGTAGCCGCTGTGCACCTCTGCGACGGCTCCGGGGAAGAATCCCCCGTTCGCATGATGGGCCCCGCAGGGCACATCCCCTTTACGGGGCGCATTACCGGATATACAAGAGTGATCATCTGTGACGGGTGTCACCGCACGAGTTTTTGAGACCCCTACTCTTATCGCATCCCTACGCGCTCTCGATTTAATATGTGCAATGGCACCCACCCCCGCCGAGCTCCACGCGCCGATCCGCACCGCCCTGACCTGGGCATAAAAAAGATCGCGCTGGACCCGGCGGAGTCCAGCGCGATCGAACGACAGGGGCCTGTTGGGGCAGGCTCCGTCGTATGAAGCCATGTGGGTTTCATCGGATTGGGGGACCCGAGAGAGACCCGTTAAAGCGGGGTGTTAACGCGACCTCAGGCCTCGCTGCGCTGCTGCGGAATTCCCGCGAGCAGTGCGCGAACCTCGGCCTCGCGGTATCGGCGGTGTCCACCCAGGGTGCGGATGGACGTGAGCTTGCCAGCCTTGGCCCAGCGGGTGACCGTCTTCGGGTCCACGCGGAACATCGTGGCAACCTCAGCCGGGGTCAGCAGCGGCTCGGCATCAGGGGTGCGAGCGGTCATGAGCGGCCTCCTCGGGAGAACCGAACCATCTCGGTTCTTTCCTCTAAATTCTGCACCTTGGCCCGCGTTGCCCGAAATGGACATACGCGGGCCGAGTCGGTTATAGGACGAACGGCTTGTCCTCGGCACTACAACTACACCATCCGTCCAGCCTCGACGGCCAAACCGACGGAATTGCCCTCCGAGGTGTTCATCAGCGGCGGAAGCCGATGGACCGTCCCATAACGGACAGTCACCCCACTGTGACGATCAGTCACAGAGCGATCAGGAGTCGTCAGACCCCCCGTAGAGCGCAATGCCGAGCATTCCGCCCTTAGTTGGGCGGAAGGAACCCTCCCCGGACTCCTTGTCCTATTTTGGCACGAGGGTAGGGGAAGGGCGCAAGGGTGTGGTTAGTGCGGTCCGTCACGCTTGGGCCAATGGCCCGTATCGGGACGTAGGTCCTGGCACTACGTCCAAAATCGCACGATCAGGGCTCTGATCAGCCATTATTAGCCGAACGACCGATACGCCACAGTACGTACGCGGGCCATCGAGGAGAAAAAAGCCACACGGGCCACTTTCGGCCTAATTCGCGAAAAGTCGCTCCCGGACCGCCCGCCAGCGCTCCGCCAGCTCCCCGTACGCCTCGGACGCCCCCTCCCGGTCACCGGCCCGCAGGGCCGCGATCCCCGCCGCCAGGTCCCCGGCCGAGCGGTCGGCCGCCAGCCGGTCCGCCGGCAGCGCGTGCAGCAGCCCGCCGTAGTCCAGCTCGACCATCGACCTCGGGTGGAACTCCTCCAACCAGCTCCCGACCTCCACCAGCCCCTCGGCGAGCATCCCGTACCCCTCCGCGTCGCGCAGGGTCCGCAGGGCCCGGGCGAGCCGCCGACGGGCCTGCACCATCGGCGTCCGGTAGCGCAGCAGCTCGCCCGGCACGTACTCCCGCTCCTCGTCCCCCACCAGGACGAACCAGCGCAACGGGATCTGCCACACGCCCGTCCGGATCCAGGGGCGCGCGTCCGGGTTCCGCTCGCGCCAGCGCTCGTACTCCTCGGCCGCCCGCCGGCGCGTCCCAGGCGGCAGCGCGGCGTCCAGCACGGGAAGCGGGAAGGAGGCGACCAGTTCCTCCAGCGCCAGCCAGCCGCGCAGGCGGGTGCGCCACGGGCAGACCAGCAGCACCCCGTCCACCTCCGCCGTGAAGGCGTCCGCGCTCTCGTCCGCCGGCACCCCCACCACGGGGACCCGCACCAAGTCCGCCAGCGACCTGCGCAGTTCGTCCTGGGCCGTCGGGGTCACCCCGCGCCGGGCGTAGGCGGCCCAGTGCGTGCGCTCCGGCTCCGCGAAGGCGGCCAGGGGCTCGTAGACGCGCAGGTAGGAGGCGTACGGGACGGTCGGCGCCGAGCGCGCGGACGGCAACAGGGGTTCGGAGGATTCGCTCACGCTCTCGTACTCCCCGCTTTCGGGGTCCGGTTCACCTCCGGGGTGCTCCCGGCCCGCCCCCGGGGGGCCTCGTACTCCGAGTGCGTTCCGATCCCCGGACAGGTCGCCTACGCGGGGCCCGCAGGTCTTACTCTGCTCCCAGCACGCCCTCCCCCACCCGCAGGGCGGGCGTCTTTCCGCCGCATCTCTCCCATGGGAGTCACCACCGTGACCGAAATGACCGACGGCGTCCTGCACACCCTGTTCCGCAGCGAACAGGGCGGCCACGAGCAAGTCGTGCTGTGCCAGGACCGAGCCTCCGGCCTGAAGGCCGTCATCGCGATCCACTCCACCGCCCTGGGCCCGGCCCTCGGCGGTACGCGCTTCCACGCGTACGCCTCGGACGAGGAGGCCGTCCTCGACGCGCTGAACCTCTCGCGCGGCATGTCGTACAAGAACGCCCTCGCCGGTCTCGACCTCGGCGGCGGCAAGGCCGTCATCATCGGCGACCCCGACGTCGTCAAGAGCGAGGAACTGCTCCGGGCCTACGGCCGGTTCGTGGAGTCCCTCGGCGGCCGCTACGTGACCGCCTGCGACGTCGGCACCTACGTGGCCGACATGGACGTCGTGGCCCGCGAGACCCGCTGGGCGACCGGCCGCTCCCCCGAGAACGGCGGCGCGGGCGACTCCTCGGTCCTCACCGCCTTCGGCGTCTTCCAGGGCATGCGCGCCAGCGCCCAGCACCAGTGGGGCGACCCGACGCTGCGCGACCGCAAGGTCGCCGTGGCCGGCGTCGGCAAGGTCGGCCACTACCTGGTCGAGCACCTGCTGCAGGACGGCGCCCAGGTCGTGATCACGGACGTGCGCGAGGAGTCGGTGCGCCGGATCCTCGACAAGCACCCGGGCAAGGTCACCGCGGTCGCCGACACCGACGCGCTGATCCGCGTGGAGGGCCTGGACATCTACGCCCCCTGCGCGCTCGGCGGCGCCCTGAACGACGAGACGGTCCCCGCCCTCACCGCCAGGATCGTCTGCGGTGCGGCGAACAACCAGCTCGCGCACCCGGGCATCGAGAAGGACCTCGCGGACCGCGGCATCCTCTACGCGCCCGACTACGTGGTCAACGCCGGCGGCGTCATCCAGGTCGCCGACGAGCTGCACGGTTTCGACTTCGACCGCTGCAAGGCCAAGGCCACGAAGATCTTCGACACCACCCTGGAGATCTTTGCTCGCGCGAAGGCGGATGGCATCCCGCCGGCCGCGGCGGCCGACCGGATCGCCGAGCAGCGGATGGCGGACGCCCGCGCCGCGCGCGCCCTCTAGGCCCTTGCCGGGGTCCCTGTCGGGCCCCCGGGTGCGCCCGCCGGGGTGCGGCGAGACGGAACTCACTGCGCTTCGGCGGGTCGCCCGCCTGGAAAAGGTTAAAATCGCAGCTGACCAGCGAGGACGGGGCGCCTCGTAGGTTCTGCACCGGGGCGCGTCATGCGGGCGGCGTACCGTATGGCCGCGGAAGCAGGTACCGTTAAACCCCTACGGACGGTCTCTCCACGGAGAGCCCGCTCCGAACCATGAACGCGTGTCAGACTCTGGGGCCGTCGAGCCCCGTCACCGAGGGGGTCGAGCCATGGGGCGCGGCCGGGCAAAGGCCAAGCAGACGAAGGTCGCCCGCCAGCTGAAGTACAGCAGCGGCGGGACTGACTTGTCGCGTCTGGCCAACGAGCTGGGCGCATCGACCGCGGAACCGCTGCCTGTCAGCGAGCCGGTCGAGGTAGACGACGACGAGCTGGACGAGGACGACCCGTACGCTCGGTACGCGGAGCTCTACAACCGCGATGACGACGACGAGGACGAAGAGTCCGGTCCGTCGGCTCACCGCCGTGGGGCTTGACGCGCGGATCCTTCTGCACGGCAGCATCTGCGTCTGACAAAACATCGAAACCCGGTCCGGGGCCTGCGCCCCGGACCGGGTTTCCGTGCTGCTCAGCGCGCGTAGGACCCGGTCAGGGTCGCGCCTTCGGCGTGGTCGCCGCGGTCCAGGATCTCGCCGGCGACCCAGGCGTCGACGCCCCGGTCGGCCAGCGCGGTCAGGGCCACGTCCACCGACTCCTGCGGGACCACGGCCATCATGCCGACGCCCATGTTCAGGGTCTTCTCCAGCTCCAGCTGCTCCACCTGCCCGGCCTTGCCGACCAGGTCGAAGATCGCGCCCGGGGTCCAGGTCGAACGGTCGACGGTGGCATGCAGGTGGTCCGGGATGACCCGGGCCAGGTTGGCCGCGAGGCCGCCGCCGGTGATGTGCGAGTAGGCGTGCACCTCGGCCGTACGGGTGAGCGCCATGCAGTCCAGCGAGTAGATCTTCGTGGGCTCCAGGAGCTCCTCGCCCAGGGTGCGGCCGAGCTCCTCGACGTGCTGGTCCAGGGACATCCCGGCCCGGTCGAAGAGGACGTGCCGGACGAGCGAGTACCCGTTCGAGTGAAGGCCGGACGATGCCATCGCGATGACGGCGTCACCCGTACGGATGCGATCCGCGCCGAGCAGGCGGTCGTACTCGACGACACCGGTGCCGGCGCCCGCCACGTCGAAGTCGTCCGGGCCCAGCAGGCCGGGGTGCTCGGCGGTCTCGCCGCCCACCAGGGCGCAGCCGGCGAGGACACAGCCCTCGGCGATGCCCTTGACGATGGCCGCGACCCGCTCCGGGTGGACCTTGCCCACGCAGATGTAGTCGGTCATGAAGAGCGGCTCGGCGCCGCAGACGACGATGTCGTCCATGACCATCGCGACCAGGTCGTGGCCGATGGTGTCGTAGACGCCGAGCTGACGGGCGATGTCCACCTTGGTGCCGACGCCGTCGGTGGCCGAGGCGAGCAGCGGGCGCTCGTACCGCTTGAGGGCGGAGGCGTCGAAGAGGCCGGCGAAGCCGCCGAGGCCACCGAGGACCTCGGGGCGCTGCGTCTTCTTCACCCACTCCTTCATCAGCTCGACGGCGCGGTCGCCCGCTTCGATGTCCACGCCTGCGGCTGCGTAGCTGGCACCGGTGGTCTTCTCTGTCATGACAGGAGAGAGCTTTCGTGTCGTTACTGCGTGTGGTGCTGGGCCCCCGGAGAAGCCTCAAAGAGAGGGCCCAGCGCAGGTTGAGCAGGGCGAACCGAGAATCGCCTACGGACGGCGGAGCGCGTCGGCGGCGTCGGTGCCGCCCGCGAGCTCGCTCTCCAGGAGCTGCTTGCCCAGGAGCTGCGGGTCGGGCAGCTCCATCGGGTACTCGCCGTCGAAGCAGGCACGGCAGAGATTGGGCTTCTGGATGGTGGTCGCCTCGATCATCGCGTCGAGCGAGATGTACGAGAGCGAGTCCGCGCCCAGCGACGTGGCGATCTCGTCGACCGTCATGCCGTTGGCGATCAGCTCGGCCCGCGTGGCGAAGTCGATGCCGAAGAAGCACGGCCACTTCACCGGCGGCGAGGAGATCCGGATGTGGACCTCCGCCGCGCCCGCCTCGCGGAGCATCTTGACGAGGGCGCGCTGGGTGTTGCCGCGGACGATCGAGTCGTCGACGACCACCAGGCGCTTGCCGCGGATGACTTCCTTGAGCGGGTTGAGCTTCAGGCGGATGCCGAGCTGGCGGATCGTCTGCGAGGGCTGGATGAAGGTCCGGCCCACGTAGGCGTTCTTGACCAGGCCGGAGCCGTACGGGATCCCGCTGGCCTCGGCGTATCCGACGGCGGCCGGCGTACCGGACTCCGGCGTCGCTATCACCAGGTCGGCGTCGACCGGGGCTTCCTTGGCCAGGCGCCGGCCCATCTCGACACGCGAGAGGTAGACGTTCCGGCCGGCGATGTCGGTGTCCGGGCGCGCCAGGTAGACGTACTCGAAGACACAGCCCTTGGGCTTCGCTTCCGCGAATCGGGAGGTGCGCAGGCCGTTCTCGTCGATCGCGATGAGCTCGCCCGGCTCGACCTCGCGGACGAAGCTGGCGCCGCAGATGTCGAGGGCGGCGGTCTCGCTCGCGACCACCCAGCCGCGCTCCAGGCGGCCGAGGACCAGCGGGCGGATGCCCTGCGGGTCACGGGCGGTGTAGAGCGTCCCCTCGTCCATGAAGACGAGGGAGAAGGCACCCTTGACCTTCGGGAGGACCTTGGTGGCCGACTCCTCGATCGTCAGGGGCTTGCCGTCCTCGTCGGTCTGCCCCGCGAGCAGGGCGGTGACCAGGTCGGTGTCATTGGTGGCGGCCACCTGGGTGGCCCGCCCGTCCTGACGGGGGAGGTCGGCGACCATCTCGGCGAGCTCGGCGGTGTTCACCAGGTTGCCGTTGTGACCCAGGGCGATCGAGCCGTGGGCGGTCGCGCGGAAAGTGGGCTGCGCGTTCTCCCAGACGGAGGCACCGGTGGTCGAATAGCGGGCGTGACCGACCGCGATATGACCTTGGAGCGAGCCGAGAGAGGTTTCGTCGAAGACTTGGGAAACGAGGCCCATGTCCTTGAAGACGAGGATCTGGGAACCGTTGCTCACAGCGATTCCCGCGGACTCTTGTCCGCGGTGCTGTAGTGCATACAGTCCGAAGTAGGTGAGCTTGGCGACCTCTTCACCCGGAGCCCAGACACCGAAGACGCCGCAAGCGTCCTGGGGGCCCTTTTCGCCGGGGAGCAGGTCGTGGTTGAGTCGTCCATCACCACGAGGCACGCTTCCGAGTGTAGGCGAGATCGACCACTGGTCCGAATTGGGGACGGCCGGGAAATGTCACAGCACAGAGGGTGACCGGACGCCTCCGTCTCGGTATGCGGATCACCTTGTTGACATGCACGAAGGCATTCGTACAGGCTCTCGGTTCATGCAGCCCCTCGGTGACCGCACCGTCACCCTCGTCGAGCGCCGGCACGTGGACCTGGTCCGTGTCGCGAGCGCCATCTGTCGCTGTTCCGCGTAGCCGCAACTCGTCTTCGCCTTTTCTCATTTCCGCTCCGCTCCGCCCCGCCCCGCTCCGCCGTGCCGCGCGCCGTCCCGCGCCCCGCCCGGAGCCGGCCGGCGGACCGTGCCTTGGAGTACCTGTGTCTTCGTACGAGAACAAGCTGTCCCGTCGTGCCTTCGGAGGCGCCGTCGGCGTGAGTGCGGCGGCCGCCGCCGTGGGGCTGGGCGCCGCCCCCGCCGAGGCCGCGCAGGCCCCCGACGCCCCGGCCGCGGGGCCCCTGGAACGGGAGTTCCGGGCCGACCGCGGCCGGCGTGCCCGCAGGCCCAATATCCTGTTCATCCTGGGTGACGACCTGGGCTGGGCCGACCTCTCCGCGTACGGCTCCCCGCACATCAAGACCCCGAACCTCGACCGGCTGGCCCGTCAGGGCGTCCGCTTCACCGACGCCTACTCGGGCTCCGCGACCTGCTCGCCGACCCGGTTCAGCCTGTACACGGGGCGCTACCCGGGCCGCACCAGGGGCGGGCTGGCCGAGCCCATCGCGGACAAGTCGGTGGGCCTCGACCCCACGCACCCGACGCTGGCCTCGCTGCTGAAGGGGGCCGGCTACGCCACCGCGCTGATCGGCAAGTGGCACGCGGGCTACCTGCCCGACTACAGCCCGACCCGGTCCGGCTGGGAGGAGTTCTTCGGCAACTTCGGCGGGGCGCTGGAGTACTACTCCAAGCTCGGTCTGGCCGGCGAGTACGACCTCTACGAGGGCGACGCCGAGTACAAGGACCTGCGGTACTACACGCGGATCATCACGGAGCGGGCGAGCGAGTACGTCTCGCGCGACCACCACGGCAAGCCGTGGCTGCTGAACCTCAACTTCACCACCCCGCACTGGCCGTGGATCGCCGACGGGGACACCGAGCAGAGCGCCGAGATCGTCCGCCGGATCAAGGCGGGCGACGGCCGCGCCCTGTGGCACCAGGACGGGGGTTCCGTCGAGAAGTACAAGGAGATGGTCGAGGACCTCGACCGCTCGGTCGGCGAGGTACTGAAGGCGCTGAAGCGCTCCGGCCAGGAGGAGGACACCCTGGTCGTCTTCTCCAGCGACAACGGCGGCGAGCGCTTCTCGTACAACTGGCCGCTGTCCGGCAACAAGGCCTCCCTGCAGGAGGGCGGGATCCGGGTGCCGAACATCGCGCGTTGGCCCGCCCGCCTCGACGGCGGCCAGGTCAGCCACGTTCCCGTGTTCAGCCCCGACTGGACCGCGACCCTGCTGGAGGTCGCCGGGGCCCGCCCGCACCCGGCCTACCCGCTGGACGGGGTGAGCCTCGCCGGCTACCTGCTGCGCGGCGAGAAGGTCGCCGAGCGGGACCTGTTCTGGCGGGTGCGGGGAGAGCGGGCGCTGCGCCGCGGCGACTGGAAGTACTACCGCGGCAAGGGCGGCAAGGACCAGCTCTTCAACCTTGCCGGTGACGTCCGCGAGCAGGCCGACAAGGCCGCCACGGACCCGTCCCGCCTCGCGCAACTGCGGACGGCCTGGGAACGCGTGGACGCCCAGCTCCTCCCGTACCCGGGCTGAGCCCCGCCGCCCGAGCGCGGCCCCGTACGGGTCACTCGGCGGCGGAGGACGCCTGGGCGGTGAGGCCCTTGCCGTCGGGGGCGGTGAGGGTGAGGGTGCGGCCGTCGATCTTCGCGGTGAGCGGGCCGCCGGCGAAGAGCGCGGTCAGCGTCCGCTCGACCTCGCCCGCCGGGCCCTCGCAGGCCATCCGGGTCGTGGTGAGCGGGCCGAAGGTGACCGTGGGGCCGTCCACGGTCGCCTTGGCGCTGAACCGGTTGCAGCCGAGGGTGCCGCCCGCCGTGCCGTCCGCGGCGATGGCGAACCGGGCCTTGCCGGCGGCCTCGGCGGGTACCGAGGACACGGTGTCCCCGCTGATCAGCGAGTCGACGGTCCAGTCGGTGACGATCAGCGGGGCGTCCGGGTCACGGGGCTGCGAGGTCATGGCGATCGTGCTCCCGTCGGCGGTCCTCAGGGTGAGCCGGTCGGGCCCCCGGTCGATCGCCAGCCGGCCCGAGAACAGCTTGGCGAAGGCCGTCTCGAACTCCATGTCCGGGCAGGCCATGGTGGTCGACATGCCGGGCGTGACGGTCAGGGAGGAGGTGCCGTCGAGGACGACCGCCGCCTGGAAGCCGTTGCAGCCGTAGCTGCCCTTGGCCGTGTCCCGCGCGAGGTCGACGCGGGCGGACTCGGGAGCGTGCAGGGTGCGGCCGCCGGTGGTCAGGGACTCGACGGCCCAGGAGCCCGTGACGGAGGGCAGCGGGGCGCTCCCGTTCTCCCCGCTCCGGCCGCAGCCGGCCAGGCCGAGGGCGAGTACGAGTACGAGGGCCGGGCCCGCGGGGCTGTGGACGTGCCGGAAGGTACGCATGCCCCTGGGACGGACCGGGCGCCGGGTCGGTTCCGTCAGGGCCGCGCTCAGCTCATCACCGGCAGCAGCGCCGACAGGTCGGCCCGCTCCCCACTGGCGCTGACCCGCGCCCCGTGGAGCGCCTCGGCCCATCCCGTACGGCCGGTCGCGAGCCGGATCCAGGTGAGCGGGTCGGTCTCCACCACGTTCGGCGGGGTGCCGCGGGTGTGACGCGGCCCCTCGACGCACTGGACCACCGCGAAGGGCGGGATCCGTACCTCGACGGCGCCGCCGGGAGCCTTGAGCGCGAGGGCGTCGGCGAGCAGCCGGGTGCAGGCGGCCAGCGCCTGCCGCTCGATCGGGATGTCCAGTCCGGCGGCCCGGTTCAGGTCGTCGGTGTGGACGACCAGCTCGACGGTCCGGGTGACCAGGAAGTCGGCCAGGGTCATGTCCCCGATCCACAGGTCCAGCACGCGGGCGTCCGGGTTCGCCGCGAGCGCCTCGGCCATGCGGGCGCCCGCCCGCTCGAACAGCTCGGGCAGCGGGGCCCCGGCGAGCGTCTCCCGGGCCGCTTCGGAGATCTTCCCGGCGAGGGAGGCCGTCGCGAAGGGCCATTCGACGGCGGACAGTTCGGCGAGGGCGGCGGGCGGCCGGGCGAGGCCGGCGGCCAGCGAGTCCGCGATCCAGGCGATGTGCGCGGCGAGGTCGGCGACGGTCCAGTCCCCGAGCCCGCTGGGCCGTGCCAGCTGATCGGGCCCCAACTCCCCGACGGCTGCGCCGACATGCGCGAACTGCGCGGTGACGGCCGTGCGGATCCTGGCGGGATCGAAGGTGCGCTGCTTCTTTCTGGCGGGCGGCATGCGGTGACCCTATCCGGGCGGCGCCGGCTCCGTGCGGCCCCACCGCGCGGCGGGGGCCGACGCCGAGGCCCCGCCCACGGGGGTGGGCGGGGCCTCGTACGCGCTGTGGCGGGATCAGGCCAGCAGGGCCGGGATCGTCGCCTCGTGGGCCTCGCGGAGCTCGGCCAGCGGGAGGGTGAACTCGCCCTGGACCTCGATCTCCTCGCCGTCCACCACGCCGATGCGGGCGACCGGCAGGCCCCGCGCACCGCACATGTCGGTGAAGCGGAGCTCCTCGCTGCGCGGTACGGCCACGATGGCCCGGCCCGCGGACTCGGAGAACAGGAAGGTGAAGGCGTCCAGGCCCTCGGGCACCACGATCCGGGCACCGTTGCCGCCGCGCAGGCAGGACTCGGTGAGCGCCTGGATCACGCCGCCGTCGGACAGGTCGTGCGCGGCGTCGATCATGCCGTCGCGCGAGGCGGAGATCAGGATCTCGGCGAGCAGCTTCTCGCGCGCCAGGTCCACCTTCGGCGGCATGCCGCCGAGGTGGTCGTGGACGACCTGGGACCAGGCCGAGCCGCCGAACTCCTCGGCCGTGTCGCCCAGCAGGTACAGCAGCTGGCCGGCCTCCGCGAACGCCATCGGCGTACGGCGGTTGACGTCGTCGATCACACCGAGGACCGCCACGACCGGGGTCGGGTGGATCGCGATGTCACCGGTCTGGTTGTACAGCGAGACGTTGCCGCCGGTCACCGGCGTGCCCAGCTCGAAGCAGCCGTCCGCGAGACCGCGGGTGGCCTCGGCGAACTGCCACATGACGCCCGGGTCCTCGGGCGAGCCGAAGTTCAGGCAGTCGGAGATGGCCAGCGGCTTGGCGCCGGTGGCGGCGACGTTGCGGTACGCCTCCGCCAGCGCGAGCTGCGCGCCCGTGTACGGGTCGAGCTTGGCGAAGCGGCCGTTGCCGTCGGTGGCCATGGCCACGCCGAGGTTCGACTCCTCGTCGATGCGGACCATGCCCGCGTCCTCGGGCTGCGAGAGCACCGTGTTGCCCTGCACGAAGCGGTCGTACTGGTCGGTGACCCAGGACTTGGAGGCCTGGTTCGGGGACGAGACCAGCGCCAGGACCTGCGCCCGGAGCTCTTCCGAGGTCTGCGGGCGGGGCAGCTTGCCCGCGTCGTCGGCCTGGAGGGCGTCCTGCCACTCGGGGCGGGCGTAGGGGCGGTGGTAGACCGGGCCCTCGTGGGCGACCGTGCCCGGGGGCACGTCCACGATCTGCTCGCCGTGCCAGAAGATCTCCAGGCGCTCGCCGTCGGTCACCTCACCGATGACGGTGGCGATGACGTCCCACTTCTCGCAGATCTCCATGAAGCGGTCGACGTGCTGCGGCTCGACGATCGCGCACATGCGCTCCTGCGACTCGCTCATGAGGATCTCCTCGGGCGAGAGCGTCGCGTCGCGCAGCGGGACGGTGTCCAGCTCGACGCGCATGCCGCCGGAGCCGGCGGAGGCCAGCTCGGAGGTGGCGCAGGAGAGCCCGGCGCCGCCGAGGTCCTGGATGCCCGCGACCAGCTTCTCCTTGAAGATCTCCAGGGTGCACTCGATGAGGAGCTTCTCCTGGAAGGGGTCGCCGACCTGGACGGCGGGGCGCTTGGTGGGCTTCGTGTCGTCGAAGGTCTCGGACGCGAGGACCGAGACGCCGCCGATGCCGTCGCCGCCGGTGCGGGCGCCGTAGAGGATGACCTTGTTGCCGGGGCCGGAGGCCTTGGCGAGGTGGATGTCCTCGTGCTTCATCACGCCGATGCAGCCGGCGTTGACCAGCGGGTTGCCCTGGTAGCAGGCGTCGAAGACGACCTCGCCGCCGATGTTGGGCAGGCCGAGGCAGTTGCCGTAGCCGCCGATGCCCGCGACGACGCCCGGCAGGACGCGCTTGGTGTCGGGGTGGTCGGCCGCGCCGAAGCGCAGCGGGTCCACGACGGCGACCGGGCGGGCGCCCATGGCGAGGATGTCGCGGACGATGCCGCCGACGCCGGTGGCCGCGCCCTGGTAGGGCTCGATGTACGAGGGGTGGTTGTGCGACTCGACCTTGAAGGTGACCGCGTAGCCCTGGCCGACGTCGACGACGCCGGCGTTCTCACCGATGCCGACGAGCATGGCGTCGTTCGGCGGGACCTTCTCGCCGAACTGCTTCAGGTGGACCTTGCTGCTCTTGTACGAGCAGTGCTCGGACCACATGACGGAGTACATGGCGAGCTCGGCGCCGGTGGGGCGGCGGCCGAGGATCTCCCGGATGCGGGCGTACTCGTCCTCCTTGAGGCCGAGCTCCTTCCACGGCTGGGAGGCGTCCGGGGTTTCGGTGGCGTTCTTGACGGTGTCGAGGCTCATGCGCTGACCAGCTTCTTCAGGACCGAGGTGAAGAACGGGAGGCCGTCGGTGCGGCCGGTCCCGATCAGCGGCTCGACCGCGTGCTCGGGGTGCGGCATGAGGCCGACGACGTTGCCGGCGGCGTTGGTGATGCCGGCGATGTCGCGCAGCGACCCGTTCGGGTTCACGTCGACGTACCGGAAGGCCACGCGGCCCTCGGCCTCGAGCTCGTCGAGGACGCGCTCGTCGGCGACGTACCGGCCGTCCATGTTCTTCAGCGGTACGGAGATCTCCTGGTCGGCGGTGTAGTCGCCGGTCCACGCGGTCTCCGCGTTCTCCACCCGCAGCTTCTGGTCGCGGCAGATGAAGTGCAGGTGGTTGTTCCGGAGCATCGCCCCCGGCAGCAGGTGGGCCTCGGTGAGGACCTGGAAGCCGTTGCAGATGCCCAGGACGGGCATGCCGCCCCTGGCCTGCTCGATGATGGTCTCCATCACCGGCGAGAAGCGGGAGATGGCCCCGGCGCGCAGGTAGTCCCCGTAGGAGAAACCGCCCGCGAGGACGACCGCGTCGACCTGGTGCAGGTCCTTGTCGCGGTGCCACAGCGAGACGGGCTCGGCCCCGGCGAGGCGGACGGCGCGCAGCGAGTCACGGTCGTCGAGCGTTCCGGGGAACGTGACGACTCCGATGCGAGTGGTCACCGTCAGGCCTCGACCTTCACGGTGAAGTCTTCGATGACGGTGTTGGCGAGGAACGTTTCGGCCATCTTGTGGATGCGGTCGAGGGCGGCCTGGTCGACCGGTCCCTCCACCTCCAGTTCGAAGCGCTTCCCCTGGCGGACGTCGGCGATCCCATCGAAGCCCAGGCGCGGCAGTGCACGCTGCACCGCCTGGCCCTGGGGGTCGAGGATCTCCGGCTTGAGCATGACGTCGACTACGACGCGTGCCATCGGGCACTCCCGTGTGGTGGTTGGTGCGAAGGCGGTTCCATCAGCGTACCCGGCCAAAATTTCTACGCGGGTAGATATCCGGAGGGCGTGATCACCACGCCGTTTCGGCTTCACCAACGCTTCGCAAAATCCGCCGGAAAACCGCGTACCCGGCATTGCGGCGGGACACGCGGAGAGAATTAACTGGGCTTCGCAATGCAATGGGAATCGAGGTACAAAGGAATCACTCCGGGCGAGTGACTTTTGCCGCTTCGCAACGGGGGATGAATGATGCATTGCCCCGAAACATCCACACAGGCGACATCGCCCCACGTCAGCAGGTGGCGACGTCGCACGAAGGGACCGATATCCGTGGCGCAGCGCGTAGTAGTCACGCTCTCCGACGACATCGATGGCGGAGAAGCGGCGGAAACGGTCGTGTTCGCTCTGGACGGTAAGTCGTACGAGATCGACCTCAATGTGGCCAACGCAAAGAAACTGCGGAAGGGCCTGGCCCCCTTCGTCGCCGCCGGCCGGCGCCAGTCGCGCTCGGGGAAGGTCTACAAGCACACCTCCGTCGCCCCCGACCCGGCGGTCGTCCGGGCCTGGGCCCGCTCCAACCAGTACGAGGTGCCCCCGCGCGGCCGCATCCCGAAGAAGATCTACGAGGCCTACAACGCGGCTCACTGAGGGCCGATTTGCCATCCACCCCCATCCGTCGGCTAGTGTGTGGATCACGCCAAGGGGCCAGGCCGCAGGTCAGAGCCTCCGAGGTCGTGCGGGTGTAGTTCAGTAGCAGAACATCCCTCTTCCAGAGGGAAGGCGCAGTGTGCGATTCCTGTCACCCGCTCTGCATGACTTTCCGACCACCACGGTGGATCGGGTAGAGTGATGCACGCACCGCCCCGGCGGAGCACTGCTTGCGGACGTAGCTCAGTTGGTAGAGCACCACCTTGCCAAGGTGGATGTCGCGCGTTCGAGTCGCGTCGTCCGCTCTGTAGAAGAAGGCCCCGATCATTGCGATCGGGGCCTTCTTCGTTCCTTCTCCGTGCCTTCTTCGCATTCGCTGCCTTTCGCCTCCTCCGTCCCGCGCGGGCGCGGGCGGACGTCCCTGACAAATGTCATCGCCGGTCATGACAGCGCGCACTGCCGACCCGGTCCGGCCGCCCCGAGGCTGGGGACATGACTGACACCGTGATCGAAGCCCAGGGCCTGCGCCGCGGCTACGCCGGCGGCTTCGAGGCCGTCCGGGGCGTCTCCTTCTCCGTGGCGCGGGGCGAGGTCTTCGCCCTCCTCGGGACCAACGGCGCGGGCAAGACCTCCACCGTCGAGCTGCTGGAGGGGCTGGCCGCGCCGAGCGAGGGCCACGTGCGCGTCTTCGGCCTCGATCCGTACACGCGCCGGGACCGGGTCCGTCCCCGCACCGGGGTCATGCTCCAGGAGGGCGGTTTCCCCTCCGACCTGTCGGTCGCCGAGACCGTCCGGATGTGGGCCGGGCTCACCACGGGCGCCCGCCCGGCCGGGGAGGTGCTGGACCTGGTCGGCCTGGGCGCGCGGTCCTCCGTACGGGTCAAGCAGCTGTCCGGCGGCGAACGGCGGCGCCTCGACCTGGCGCTGGCCCTGCTCGGCCGGCCGGAGGTGCTCTTCCTCGACGAGCCGACCACCGGCATGGACCCCGAAGGCCGCCGGGACACCTGGGCGCTGGTACGGGAGCTGCGCGCGCAGGGCACCACGGTGCTGCTGACCACGCACTACCTGGAGGAGGCCGAGGAGCTCGCGGACCGCCTCGCGATCCTCCACGAGGGCGAGCTCGTCCTGTCGGGCACCCCGGCCGAGGTCACCGCCACCCGGCCGGCCCGGATCCGCTTCACCCTGCCGGACGGGGTGCCCGCGGCCCGGCTGCCGCTCGCGCTGCGCGCGGCGGCCTACGGACCGCGCGTGGAGATCCGTACCGAACGGCTCCAGGCGGACCTGACCGAACTGCTGGGCTGGGCCCGCGAGAGCGGAGTCGTACTGGACGGGCTCGACGCCCGGTCCGCCTCCCTGGAGGAGGCGTTCCTGGAGATCGCGGAGAGCCGCCGCAGCGCCGGCGGCCGCTCCGAGGACACGAGGGCGGGGACCCGATGAACACACTGACCCTGAACCCCGGCCGGCTCACCGCGCTCGGCCGCTCCGAGATCACCCTGCTGGTGCGCAACCGGGCCGCGCTCGGCGTGGCCTTCCTGATGCCCCTGCTGATGGTGTTCGTCCTGCGCTCCTCCCTCAGCGGGGTGGAGGGCGCGCAAGCCGTCGGCGAGGCCACGGTGACCGGCGGGATCGGCATGGTGCTGATCCTCGTCGTGTACATGAACCTGGTCTCGGCCTACGTCGCCCGGCGCGAGGAACTCGTCCTCAAGCGGCTGCGCACCGGCGAGGCGAACGACCTGGAGATCCTCGCCGGGACGGCGCTGCCCGCCGCCGTCCTCGCGGTCGGCCAGATCGCGGTGCTCGCGGTGGCCGGCGCGGCCGTGCTGGACGTGCGCATGCCCCGCAACCCGCTGCTGCTCCTGGCGGCCGTGCTCGCCGGCGTCCTGCTGCTGGCCGGGCTGTCCGCGCTGACCAGCGCCTTCACCCGCACCGTGGAGACCGCCGGCTTCACCACGCTGCCGCTGTTCCTGCTGACCGTGCTCGGCTCGGGGCTGTTCCTGCCGGCGGACTCGCTTCCGGACCTGGCGGCCTCCCTGTGCGAACTGCTTCCGTTGAGCGGGGTGATGACCCTCGTGCGGGCCGGCTGGACCGGCGGCGTGGCGAGCGGGGACCTGCTGGGGGCCGCGCTGACCGCGCTGGCCTGGATGGTGATCACCGTGTTTGCTGTCCAGCGGTGGTTCCGCTGGGAACCGCGCAGGTAGGGCGAGTCGGGGGACGGGGAGACGCGGAGATGCCGAAGCTGACGGGGTGGTGGAAGAACCGCAGCAGTGCGGGGAAGCTGGAGCTCTACACCCGGTGGTCGTTCCACCTCTTCGTGCTCCTGGAGATCGTGTCCTTCGGGCTGCTTCCGCTGGTCGCCGCGGCGGACAGGTCCTCGATCCTGGTGCCCGGCACGCTCTTCGTGATGCTGTGCGGCCACGCCGTGCTGTGCGGGGTGCTCAACTCCAGGGCGCTCGACTGGGTGGTGGGGCGGCGCGAACGCCCGGTCCGGCCGGCGGTGTTCCTGGCCGTCGCGACGGGCGCCGCCACCTTGGCCGTCCTCGCCCTGGAGGCGACCGGACGGCTCGCGGATCCCTCGGCGGCTCCGGCGCTGGTGTCCGGGCTGACCTCGTTCGGCTCCGGCTCGCTGGTGCTGTGCCTGCGCTCGGTGCGCAGGATGCGGTACCTGCCCCCGGTCGCGGCGGCCGGGACGAGCCTGGCCGCACTCGCCCTGGGACTGCCGGCCGGAGAGGCCTTGGGATATCTCGTCGGGGTCCTGCTGGGCAGCCTGTTCTTCTGCTTCACCAGCGGGTTCTCCGCCTGGCTGCTGAACACCGTGTACGAACTGGACCGCTCGCGCGAGGTGCAGGCGCGGCTCGCGGTGGCGGAGGAGCGACTGCGCTTCGGCCGCGATCTGCACGACGTGATGGGCCGCAACCTGGCGGTGATCGCGCTCAAGAGCGAGCTGGCCGTACAGCTGGCGCGGCGCGAACGGCCGGAGGCGGTGGAGCAGATGATCGAGGTGCAGCGGATAGCCCAGGAGTCCCAGCGGGAGGTACGGGACGTGGTGCGGGGCTACCGGGAGGCGGATCTCGCGGTGGAGCTGGAGGGTGCGCGCGGGGTGCTGAGCGCGGCCGGCATGGACTGCCGGGTCGACTTCCGGGCCGGCCGGGAGCTGCCCTCCGAGGTCCAGTCGGCGCTCGGCTGGGTGGTCCGCGAGGCGACGACGAACGTACTGCGGCACGGCGACGCGCACCGCTGCCTGATCCGGCTGTCCGCCCCGGAGACCGGCCCCGTGACGCTGGTGGTGGAGAACGACGGGGCCCCCGACACCCCGGCCGGGCCGCCCGGCTCGGGCCTGGCCGGGCTGCGGGAGCGGCTCGCGGCCCTGGACGGGACCTTGCAGGCGGGCCTGGTGGGCGACGGCCGGTTCCGGCTGCTCGCGGAGATCCCGGACCGGGAAACGGAACGACTGGAGGTGCGGGCGTGAGCCCCGTACGCGTACTGCTCGCCGACGACGAGCACCTGATCCGCGGGGCGCTGGCCGCCCTGCTCGCCCTGGAGGACGACCTGCTCGTCGTCGCGGAGGCGGCCTCGGGCCCCGAGGCGCTCGCGATGGCGCGGGCGCACCGGCCGGATGTCGCGGTGCTGGACCTGCAGATGCCCGGAGCCGACGGTGTGAGTGTCGCCACATCACTGCGGGCCGAACTCCCCGACTGCAAGACCATGATCGTGACCAGCCACGGCCGCCCGGGGCACCTGAAGCGGGCGCTGGCCGCGGGGGTGCGGGCCTTCGCCCCGAAGACCGTCTCGGCGCAGCGGCTGGCCGAACTGATCCGGACCGTGCACGCGGGCGGCCGTTACGTGGACCCGGAGTTGGCGGCCGACGCCATCAGCGCGGGGGACTCGCCGCTGACCGCGCGGGAGGCCGAGGTGCTCGAGCTGGCGGCGGACGGGGCACCGGTCGCGGAGATCGCCGAACGGGCCGCGCTGTCGCAGGGGACCGTACGGAACTACCTGTCCTCGGCGGCGACGAAGCTGGGTGCCGAAAACCGTCACACGGCAGTGCGTCTCGCACGCGAGCGAGGTTGGGTATAGTGGTTCTCGCGTTACGGCGCACCTGCGGACATAGCTCAGTTGGTAGAGCACCACCTTGCCAAGGTGGATGTCGCGCGTTCGAGTCGCGTTGTCCGCTCTGTAGTGAAGAAGCCCCCGGTCCTCGGACCGGGGGCTTCTTCGTGTTTCAGGACCAGGTCAGGCCGGTGAGCCGCTCGTACGCCTCGATGTACTTGGCGCGGGTCTGCGCGACGACCTGCGTGGGGAGGGCCGGCGGCGGGAGCTCGCCCTTCGGGTCCCAGCCGGAGGCCGGGGAGGCCAGCCAGTCGCGGACGTACTGCTTGTCGAAGGAGGGCTGCGAGCGGCCCGGCTCCCACTGGTCGGCCGGCCAGAAGCGGGACGAGTCCGGGGTCAGCACCTCGTCGGCGACGACGAGGGTGCCGTCCTTCGGGTCGAAACCGAACTCGAACTTGGTGTCTGCGAGGATGATGCCGCGTTCGCGCGCGATGTCCCGGCCACGGCCGTACACGGCCAGGGTGGTCTGGCGCAGCAGCGCGGCCGTCTCGGCGCCGGTGGTGCGCGCCACCTCCTCGTAGGAGACGTTCTCGTCGTGCTCGCCGACCTCGGCCTTGGCGGCCGGGGTGAAGATCGGGCCGGGCAGTTCGGAGCCGTCCACGAGCCCCTCGGGGAGGCCGAGTCCGCAGACCGTACGGGTCTGGTTGTACTCGGCGAGGCCGGAGCCGGTGAGGTAGCCGCGGGCCACGCACTCGACCGGGACCATGTCGAGGTTGCGGCAGACCAGCGTGCGGCCGGCCCAGTCGGCGGGGGCGCCCGCGGGCAGGTCGGTGGAGATGACGTGGTTCGGGACGAGATCGGCGAGCTGGTCGAACCACCACAGGGAGAGCTGGGTCAGGACGCGGCCCTTGTCCGGGATCTCGGTGGGCAGGACCCAGTCGAAGGCGGACAGGCGGTCGCTGGCGACCATGACGAGGCGGTCGTCCTCGTCGCGGTAGAGGTCGCGCACCTTGCCGGTGTGGAGGTGGACGAGGCCCGGAACCTGAACCGGCTCGGGCTTTTCGACGAATCCGGACACGGGGTCTCCCTGTGGTTCTGTATGAAGCGCACCCCGATTCTCGCGCACCTGCGTCCCCTGCCGCGGACAGGGGTCCGCCCTGCGGGTCGGTTCGCGGTCAGTCGTGCTTGCAGATCCGGTCGAGGAGGTTGGCGGTGGCCCGCTGCACCCGTTCGTCGACGTGGCCCGGGCGGTCGAGGGCCGGGGACCAGGCGAAGGTGCCGGAGGCGAAGACCAGGGCCCCGCTGGGCGCCCGGTAGAGGGAGGTCTCCTGGTGGCGCCGGTGGCCCTCGCTGTCGAGGTACGGGGAGTGCGCCAGCAGGATCCGGTCCTGGTGCTCGGGGAGCTGGGTGCGCGGGAAGTAGCGGTCGGCCTCGCCGGCGACCAGGCCGGGCAGCTCGTCGTTCTCGCCGGCTCCGGTGGAGTCCCAGAGCCAGTGCGTGGCGTTGCGCACGATCATCGGCGCGGGCTCGGGGACCCGGCCGGCGTACTGGATGCCGAGCAGCTGCTGCTCCGGGCGGTCGACCTCGCGCCACAGGCTGGGGCGGCCCGGACCGCGCCGTTTTCGGCAGGTGAGGAGCCGGTCCGCGACCCCGGAGGGGGAGGGGGAGAGCTCGACCTGCCAGTACATGGTGTTGGCGGAGAGGAAGACGAGCGAGGTGCCGTGCAGCCGGGCGCGCTCGACGGTGCGGCGCATGGGGGCCGACCAGTACTCGTCGTGCCCGGGGAAGACCAGGCCGCGGTAGCGGGTGGGGTCGACGCGGCCCGCGTGCAGGTCGCGGGTGTCGGCGTAGGCGATGTCGTAGCCGTAGCGCTCGGCCCAGCGGATGAAGTCGTAGGCGTGGCCGACGTGCAGGGGCAGGCCGGCGCCCGCGTAGGGGCGGTCGAAGGAGACGGTGTGGGCGGCGTCCTGCTCGCCGAGCAGCCGGCCGTCCTCGTCCCAGGCGTGGTAGAGGCTGGCGCCGGTGTGGCCGTCCTCCGGGTAGAGGTTGTACGCCTGCCAGGTGATGTCCGGGAGCAGGAGCAGGAGGTCGGCGGGGTGGTCGTCGCGGACCGTGAAGGGGATGTGGGAGCGGTAGCCGTCGGCGGTGGTCAGGACGGCGACGTACGCGCCGACGCTCCAGTAGGAGGGGACCTGCAGGCGCCAGGACAGCCACCAGTGGTGGCAGGAGACGGTGCGGTCGGCCGTCAGGGGGGCCGGCTGGACGATGCCGGACAGCCGCGGGCTCGTGGTGATCTTGGAGGCCCCGTCGCCGCCGTAGTGGCCGATCCGGTAGACGTCGACGGAGAACTGCTGGGGCGGGTCGACGGTGATGTGGAAGTCGATGGCCTCGCCGGGCGTGACCGCGCCGGTGGAGGCGAAGCCCTTGATCTGGCGGTGCACGTCGTCGGCGGTGCGGGGACCGCCGTTGCCGCGGGCGCGGGGGATCTGGCCGGTGCCGGCGGCCGCGGCGGCCGGGTCCACGTACCAGGGGACGACGTGGCCCGTGTCGTCGAAGTAGAGCTCGCTCCCCCGGAACCAGGGCAGCGGGCCCTGACCGAAGGGGTCGGTCACCGCGTGCGCGAGCGCACCTGACTCCCAACGCCGGATCTGGTCCGCACCCATGACCGCTCCCCTCCCTCGCTCCCCCGAACGGGCGTACATCGTCCCGGTGCGCGGCAGCCTCGCTGCTGAGACGGCAGTTCTCGGACACCCCGGTTCAGGACATCCAGCCGCGACCGGTCCCAGCACATCACATAACGCGCTCAGTCCGTCACCGTTCGTCGCGAATTGACGGGATCGGAACATTCCCATCCGCTTGTTCGTACGAGCCGAAGCCCTTCGGGGGCGGCGAACAGGGGCTGGCAGGGAGCGGGGTCGGGGGCACGGTCGCGGCCTGCCGCGGACCGGTGCGGACCGGTGCGGACCGGTGCGGTCCCGGCTCAGACCAGCCGGATCGGCTTCTCCGGGCGGACGCCGAGGTCGGCGAGCCAGTCCCGCAGCGGTTCCGGGTTCCCGTCCTCGACCAGGCACATCACGCGCGGGGCCAGGTCGGAGCGGCGGTCGCCGTCGACCAGCAGAACCGGCCCGTCGAGCCAGTCCAGCCCGGGGGCCGCCCCGGCCGAGTCCACGGCCGCGCAGCACACCAGCGCCGTCACGTGGTCGGCCAGCAGGTCCCGGCCGCTGCGCTGCGGCTGGAGCGGGAACAGCGGCACGGCGTCCGCGCCGCGTGCCTTCCCGGCACCGGCGGCCGGACCGGCGGCCCGCTCCTCGCGGGCCAGGTCCCCGCTGAGCCGGCCGGCCAGGGCCTCCGAGGCCGCGCCCGCGCCGGCGGGGTCCGTGAGATAGCCCAGCACCCGCTCCAGCGTGGGTCCGGCGAAGCCGTCCACGGCGGGCCGGGCGGAGCCGGTGGCCTCGATCGTGGCCGGTCCCGCCGCCGCCGCGGACGCAGACGGTGTGGCCGACGCGGTGTGGGCGGCCGACGCGGCCCGTGAGGCCGACGTGCCGGGCAGGGCTCCGGGGCCGACGGAGCCGGCGGACCCTGTGGGCCCCGTGGCGCCGGTGGAAGCAGCGGCCGGTCCGCCGGGGCCGACGGGCCGTCCCGCCGGGACGGCCAGGGCGTCCAGCGCCGCGTGCAGCCGGGCCGCCTCCGCACGCCACTTGCGGTCCACGACCTCCTCCGGATACGCCGTCCAGTCCACCGGGGACCAGTCCGGCCCGGGCTCGGCCGGCCCGCCGTGGAAGAGTCGCGCGGCCAGCAGCGACGTCGCCTCGTCGACCACTCCTGGCTGCTCCAGCAGGTCACAGGCGGGGCGCTCGCCGAGCCGCGAGGTGAACCCGTTGGCCAGCCGGTCCCGCCGCGACAGCTCGGTCAGCGCGGAGACCACTCCGGCGTCGAGGTGCGCGGGCCAGCGACCCATCCGCCAGGCGGGCAGCGCGACCCGGGTCAGCAGCCGGTCCCAGCCCGCGTAGGCGAGGCCGACCTGCTCCTGGGCGACGATGCGCAGACCGTAGTCCACACCCTGTGCACGCTCCGAGGCGGCCGCGGCCACCCCGCGCTCCATTTCGGTGGCGTCCGTGCGGCACAGCCGCAGCAGCAGCCGGGCCGGGGCGCCGATCCAGCCGAGCCCGCGCCGGTTGCCCACGTCCACGGCCGCGTCGAGGCCCCGTACGAAGCCGCGCGCGTCGGCTATGTCCGGGTGCGCGGAAGGTCCCGTACCGGCGACGACCGGCGCGAGGACGGCCCGTAGCTCCGCGACGCGCATCCACCACAGGAACGGCGAACCGATCACCAGCACGGGGGCGGCGCCCTGCTCGGACTCCGGGCCGACGGATATGGCGCGGCGGCGGTGGGCCGCGTGGGTACGGTCCTCCAGCCAGCTGTCGCAGTCCGGCGTCAGGGCTATCGCGGAGGGCGGCGGCACGTCCATGCGGTCGGCCAGGTCCCGCACCAGCCGGTAGAGATCGGGCGCGGCGGCCTCGGACAGCGGCACCGTCGGCGTGACGGCGGGACTCGCCCGCAGCACCACGGCGCCGAAGACGCCGCCGACGAGCAGCACCACGGCCGCGACCAGACACACCACGAGGGTCACCACGGGCCAGGGATCACCGGCCAGCCGGCCCGTCATCCGGGCGGCCACCAGCACCACCGCGAGGGCGGCGGGCAGCAGCCCGACGGCCAGGGCCCTGCTGCGTACGCGCAGCACGGCGAGAGCGCGGGAACGTGCGGACGGCACGCCCGCTTCCATGATCGAACCGGTTCCGGACACGGCCGGACCTCACCCCCTCTGCCCTGCGGCGACGTTGCTCACTCCCCCACTGTGACACCCGCCACTGACATCGCAATGCCGGTGGGCCAAGTGCCGGAATGCTTGGCATCGCACCCTAGTTGGGGCACGCCCGGCCGTCAGGCAGACAGGGTGACGATCACCCGATGGAATGGCTTTGGGTAAAGGTGGGTGCGTTCGAACGCGGCCGGATGCACTCGCACGCGAACACGCCCGCGGGCCCGGGCGCGGGATCCGCGCACCGGGCCCGCGGGTCCGCGGAGCCGCTGGTCAGCCGAGCCCGGCGGCCTTCGCCGCGATGTCCGTACGGTGCTGCGAGCCGTCCAGCCGGATGCGCGCCACCGCCTTATACGCCTTCTCGCGGGCCTGTGCCAGATCGGAACCGGTCGCCGTCACGGACAGCACGCGGCCGCCCGCGCTGACGATCGCGTCGCCCTCGCGCCGGGTCCCGGCGTGCAGCACGTACGCGTCGGGCGCGTCCTCGGCGGCCACCTCGGCCAGGCCCTCGATCGGGTCCCCGGTGCGGGGCGTCTCGGGGTAGTTGTGGGAGGCGATGACCACCGTGACGGCCGCGTCGTCACGCCAGACGAGCGGCTCCTCGGTGTCCAGGGTGCCGTTGGCGGCGTTCAGCAGCACGCTCGCGAGCGGCGTGCGCAGCCGGGCCAGGACCACCTGGGTCTCGGGGTCCCCGAACCGGGCGTTGAACTCGATGACGCGCGTCCCGCGGCTGGTGATCGCGAGGCCGGCGTAGAGCAGCCCCGAGAAGGGGGTGCCGCGGCGGCGGAGCTCGTCGACGGTGGGCTGGAGGACCAGCTCCATGACCTCGTCGACCAGCTTCGGGTCGGCCCAGGGCAGCGGGGAGTACGCGCCCATGCCGCCGGTGTTCGGGCCCTCGTCGCCGTCCAGGGCGCGCTTGAAGTCCTGCGCGGGCTGGAGCGGGACCACGGTGACGCCGTCGGTGATGGCGAAGAGGGAGACCTCGGGGCCGTCGAGGAACTCCTCGATGACCACGCGGTCGCAGCCGAGCGCGTGGGCGCGGGCGGCGGCCAGGTCGTCGGTGACCACGACGCCCTTGCCGGCCGCGAGCCCGTCGTCCTTGACGACGTACGGGGCGCCGAAGGCGTCGAGGGCCGCGTCCACCTCTTCCGGGGTGGTGCAGACGTAGCTGCGCGCGGTCGGGACCCCGGCCGCGGCCATCACGTCCTTGGCGAAGGCCTTGGAGCCCTCGAGCTGCGCCGCCTCGGCGGACGGGCCGAAGACGGGGATGCCCGCGGCGCGCACGGCGTCGCCGACCCCGGCGACCAGCGGGGCCTCCGGGCCGACGACGACCAGGTCGGCGCCGAGTTCGGTGGCGAGGGCGGCGACGGCATCGCCGTCGAGGGCGTCGACCGGGCGGAGCTCGGCCACCTCGGCGATGCCGGCGTTGCCGGGAGCGCAGTACAGCGCGGAGACGTCGGGGTCGAGGGACAGAGAGCGGCACAGGGCATGTTCGCGGGCGCCGCCGCCGATGACGAGGACCTTCACGCCGCCCAGGGTAGCCCGGCCGCGGTGGCGCGTTTCGTGCGGCCACCCAATCGGGAGGCCGCTACTCGTTCGTGTATTCCTCCACAACGGTGGCTCCCAGCTCGCGCACGATCAGGTCGTGTCCGGTCAGGGCGCTCTCCACGAGGTCGGGATCGTCCTCCTCCGCGAAGTCGTCCTCGGGGGCCACCGGCGGGGGCGCCTGCTGTACGGGGGGCTGCGGGGCCGGAGCCGACTGCTGGGGCGGCTGCTGCTGCTGCGGGTACTGGGGCGCGGGGGCCGCCTGCGGGGCGGGCTGCGCCGGCGGCGGGTTGTAGGCGGGGGGCGGCGGGGCGGAGTAGGAGGAGGGGGCCTGGGCCACGGGGGCCGGGCCACCGCCGCCCACCACGGCGTCGATCTTCCAGTTGACCTGGAACTGCTCGGCCAGAACCGCCTTGAGCACGTCCTCGCTGCCGCTGCTCGCGAAGTTGTCGCGGGCTCCGGCGTTGGGGAAGCCGAGCTGGAGGGTGGTGCCGTCGAAGCCGGTGACCTGGGCGTTCTGGCTGAGCAGGATCCAGGTGAAGCGGCGGCGGTTCTTCACGGCCTCCAGGACGGCGGGCCACATCGCCTGGACCTGCCCGGCGCCGGCGGCCATGCCGGGGGAAGGGGCGGCGGCCGGAGCCGGGGCCGGTGCGGCTGCCGCCGGCTGGGCGACGGGCGCGGGCGCGCCCTGGCCGGGGGCGGAGGCGCTGGGCCAGGCACCGGCGGCCGGGGCGGCGGGCGCTGCCGGCGTCGCGGGGGCGGCCGGGGCCGCGGCTCCGGGCCAGGCGCCGGGGGCGCCGCTGCCGGGCTGGGCGGCTCCGGGCCAGGCGCCGGGCGCGGCGGCGGGGGCGGCGGGGGCGGAAGCTGCGGGCGCGGCATGGGCCTGGGCGGCCGGGGCCTGGGCCTGGGCGGCGGGCGCCGACTGACCCGGAGCCTCCGACTGCGCGGGAGTCCGTACCGGCGCGGGAGCCGGCACCGGGGCGGGCGGCTGGGCGGCAGCGGCGGCGGCGCGCGCGGCGGCGGGACCCCCGCCGGGACCGGCGGGCGCCATGGCGTGCGCCTCGGGCCCGGGCACGTAACCCATGGCGGGCGGGGCGGCGAAGGCGGCGGCCCCACCGCGCTCCAGCCGGTCGAGCCGGGCCTGGAAGGACCGCTCGTCGTCGAAGGCGGCGGGCAGCAGCACGCGGGCGCAGATCAGCTCCAGCTGCAGCCGGGGCGCGGCCGCGCCGCGCATCTCCGTGAGGCCGGCGTTGACCAGATCGGCGGCGCGCGACAGCTCGGCGGCCCCGAACACGGAGGCCTGGGCCTGCATCCGCTCCATCACGTCGACGGGGGCGTCGATCAGCCCCTTCTCCCCGGCATCGGGCACGGCGGCCAGGATGACGAGGTCGCGCAGCCGCTCCAGCAGGTCGGCGACGAACCGGCGCGGGTCGTTCCCGCCTTCCACCACCCGGTCGACGACCTCGAAGGCCGCCGCCCCGTCCCGGGCCGCGAAGGCGTCGATGACGGAGTCGAGCAGGGACCCCTCGGTGTACCCGAGCAGGGAGGTCGCCATGGCATACGTCACACCGCCTTCGCCCGCGCCGGCGAGCAGCTGGTCCATGACGGACATCGAGTCACGCACGGACCCGGCGCCGGCGCGCACGACGAGCGGCAGCACACCGTCCTCGACCGTGGCTCCCTCCCGCCCGCAGACCTCGCCCAGGTAGTCCCGCAGGGTGCCGGGCGGCACCAGCCGGAAGGGGTAGTGGTGCGTCCGGGACCGGATGGTCCCGATCACCTTCTCCGGCTCGGTGGTGGCGAAGATGAACTTGAGGTGCTCCGGCGGCTCCTCGACCACCTTCAGCAGGGCGTTGAAGCCCGCCGAGGTGACCATGTGGGCCTCGTCGATGATGTAGATCTTGTAGCGGCTGGACGCCGGCCCGAAGAAGGCCTTCTCGCGCAGGTCACGGGCATCGTCCACACCACCGTGCGAGGCGGCGTCGATCTCGATGACGTCGAGCGACCCCGGCCCGTTCCTGGCGAGGTCCCGGCAGGACTGGCACTCCCCGCAGGGGGTCGGAGTGGGACCCTGCTCACAGTTCAGACACCGGGCGAGGATGCGCGCGCTGGTGGTCTTCCCACACCCGCGCGGCCCGCTGAACAGGTACGCGTGATTGACCCGGTTGTTCCGCAGGGCCTGCATCAGCGGTGCAGTGACATGCTCCTGCCCGATGACCTCGGCGAACGACTCGGGGCGATAGCGGCGGTACAGCGCAAGGGACGACACGTCTACGAGGTTATCCGGGCCCACCGACAACAGCGGCCCGCCGGCGCCACCAAGGCCCCCGGGAGCGCAAAGCGCCCCCCACGCACCCGCCAGAGCCCACTTACCCTTGCTGCCTTCCGGCCCTGGGGGAGTTGGGTGAGATAGCGCCACGTGAGGGGCTGGCCCCACCCTAGCGGATGGATGCCCCCGGAATCGACCCGGACCCCGGTCCGTCCTCCCGCCGACGATCACGTTCGCGAGCACCCCTCAACGTCTTGTATTGTTTGCGGCGGAGGATTCGCCTAGTGGCCTAGGGCGCACGCTTGGAAAGCGTGTTGGGGGCAACCCCTCACGAGTTCGAATCTCGTATCCTCCGCCAGTGCCTCACCGGGCACTTGAAGGCCCCGACCGGGAAACCGGCCGGGGCCTTCTGCGTTCCCGGAGCCTGCCGTGCGCCGGTCAGTGCGCGACGGGGTTCGCCGGCTCGGGGGTCTCGGTTCGGGGCGCGGGGGCTCCGGTTCGGGTCCGGTCGCGCATCAGGACCAGGGCCAGGGCCGCGGCGGCCAGGACTCCGGCCGCCGCCGCCGTGAAGGTCGCCGACATCGCCGAGGTGAAGGCGTCGCGGGCGGCGTCCGCCAGGGCCGGGTCGGTCAGCGCCGCGGCGACGGAGTGGCGGGCGGCGTCCGGGGCCGAGCCGGGCAGCCCGGCGGCGTAGGTGGTGGAGAGCACGGCCCCCAGTACGGCCACGCCCAGGGCGGCTCCGGCCTGCTGGACGGTGTCGTTGAGGGCGGAGCCGACGCCGGCGTGCTCCTCGGGGACGGCGCCCATCAGGGCGGCGGTGGCGGCCGGCATGGCCAGCCCGCTGCCGATGCCCATCAGCACCATGGCGGTGGCCAGCGGCGCGAAGCCGTCACCCGCTTCCAGGGTGGTCAGGACGCCGAAGCCGGAGGCGATGACCGCCAGGCCGACGGCGGTCATGACGCGGTTGCCGATCTTCCGGCCGAGGGTGGCGCCGAGGCCGTTGAAGAGGAGCGTGGCGACGGCCAGCGGGGTGAAGGCGAGGCCGGTCTCGGTGGGGGTGTAGCCGCCGACGAACTGCAGGTACTGGGTCAGGACCAGCATCAGGCCGCCGTTGGCGAAGGTCAGCAGCACGAGGGAGAAGCTGGCGCCGCTGAACATCCGGTCGCGGAAGAGGGCGAGCGGGACCATCGGGGAGTCTGTGCGGACCTCGTGGACGACGAAGGAGGTCAGGGCGACCACGGCGATGCCGAGCGCGGTGAGGGTGGACGCGGCGGTCAGGCCGTCCTTCGGGAGGGCGATGATCGTCCAGATCAGGGCCGTCATACCGGTGACGGACAGGGCCATGCCCGCGAAGTCGGGGCGCCGCCAGGGGCCCTTGGACTCCGGCATGAGGATCAGCGCGGCGGCGATGGCGAGCAGCGCGATCGGCACGTTCATCAGGAAGACCGCGCCCCACCAGAAGTGGGCGATGAGCACGCCGCCGAGCCCCGGGCCGCCCACGAGGCCGAGCACGGCCACCGCGCCCCAGGCGGAGATGGCCTTGCGGCGCTCCTCCTCGTCGAAGACGGTGATCAGGATGGAGAGGGTGCTCGGCATCACGAGGGCGCCGCCGATGCCCATCACCACGCGGCCGGCGATGAGCTGGGCGGGGGAGTCGGCGTAGGCCGCGAGGAGCGAGGCGACTCCGAAGAGGGCCAGTCCGACGACCATCACGCGGCGGCGGCCGAAGCGGTCGGACAGGCTGCCCGCCGTGAGCAGCAGCCCGGCGAAGACCAGGATGTACGACTCGATGATCCACTGGATGGCCTCGGCGCCGGCGCCGAGGTCCTCAGCGATCGGCGGGATCGACACCGTCAGCACCATGTTGTCGACGACCAGCACCAGGGTGCTGAGGCAGAGCACGATCAGGATGAGCCAGCGTCGCGGATTGCGAGCCTCAGCCCTGTCCACGTCCACGTCCACGTCCACGTCCACGGTGATCCCTTCCCGTTTTCCTCGCGTCGCTGCGTACAGCGTTCGCTTGCGTGTGAACAACGTACGCTCATGCGTACAGCGTTCGCAAGAGGCAGTCCGGAGCCGCCGTGGCCCGCCCGGTCGGCGGCGCCTAGCCGACGTAGGCGTCGAGCGCCGGGAAGCAGACGGCGTTGTCCGTGCTGCAGATGTCGGGGCCGCCGCGCGGCAGGACGTCCGGGGAGGGGCGTTCGTACGTCAGCAGGCTCAGCGTCCGGCCCGAGGCGAAGACGGCCGTGGCGTCGCGGACCGGCCCGGCGCCCGGGCTCGGCGTCGCGGATCCTGCGTACCGGTACGGGCCGTGGCCGCCGTCCACGATGGCGAAGTAGACCGTACGGGTGCCGCTCGCGCCGGACTCACCGGGCTCGCCGGACCCGCCGGGGTGCAGCCCGCTCTTGGTCACCAGTCGGATCCCGATCCGCGCCCAGGACGTGGGCAGCGGCCTGCAGTCGAGGTCCGCCCGCTCGCCACGGACCACGGCGAGGCAGTAGTGGCGGTCGTCCGGCATCCAGGCGAACTCGCCCGCGCCGGCCTCGGGCTCACGGTGGATCACGATGATCGAGTCGTCGCCCTGCGCCGCGGCCACCGGCCAGCGCCGGCGGACCGCTTCCAGCAGCGGGGCGTCGGCGGGCGTGACCTGCCCCTCCCCGACCGGCGCGGCCGGCCCGGACGTCGAGGGCGGAGTCGGAGTCGTCGCCGGAACCGACGGCACCGACGGCACCGGCGAGGGCGGGAGCAGCAGCGAAGGCGCGGGCGGGGGTGAGGCCTTCGGTGCCAACGGCGGCGCCGGGGGCGGCGCGCACGAGGCCGCCGCCAGCATCACCAGCCCGCATCCCGCCGCCGCCAAGACCGTTGCACGCCTCATCGAATCCGCCCCCGCACCGCTCGAACGTACGTTTAGGGAGCGAAGTCTGCCCGGGGGTACGGCCTCACGGTCGGGCGGGCCGCGCGATCCGCCGCCCGCCCCGCCCCGCCCCACCCCCACCCGCCTGCGCGGCTCAGCCGAAGGAGGGCATCTCCCCGACCGTCGTGGACATGTCGATCACCGCGAAGGCGGCGCCCTGCGGGTCGGTGACCGCCGCGAACCGGCCGAACGGGCTGTCCATCGGCCCGAAGTGCAGCTTCCCGCCGTGCTTCTTCGTCTTCGCGACCGCCTCGTCGCAGTCCGGCACCCCGAAGTAGATCTGGACGTACGGCGGGACCTCCGGCGGGAACTCGTCGGTCATCTTCATCCGGCCCAGCACCGGGTTCCCGCCGTCGCCCACACTGAAGATCTTGAAGTCGATGTTCGCCGTCTCGGGGTCGTCGCCCGGGTCCATCTGCTGGGCGCCGTACGGGAACACCTTCGGAAAGAACTCGTCCGCCTTGGCCGGTTCCCGGGTGAAGACCTCCGCCCAGGCGTACGAGCCGGCCTCGCCCGTCTTCTCGAAGCCCTTGTGCTCACCCGGCTGCCAGACACCGAAGACGGCGCCGCTCGGCTCCTTGGCGATCACCATCGTGCCGAAGGCGCCCACCTGCATCGGGCCCATCAGCACCTCGCCGCCGGCCGAGGTGATCTTCTCGGCGGTGGCCGCGGCATCGGGCGAGGCGAAGTACAGACACCACTGCGAGGGCGCGTCGACCCCCGGCATCGGCGGCACGACGGCCGCCACGGCCCTGCCGTCGGAATAGGCCTGCGTGTAGTTGCCGTACTCACTGCTGGCTTCGCCGAAGGTCCAGCCCAGCACGTCGCCGTAGAAGGCCTTGGCACCTTCCACATCGGTGAACATCGCGTCCACCCAGCACGGCGCGCCCTCGGAGAACTCAGGCATGATCGATCGCTCCTCGACTCGTGGCTGTCGTCTCGTACCCGTCGTCGTACTCACGCTAGGCGCGCGGTGTGCCGACCGCGCGGGGAGCGCGCCCACGCGGGACGCTGGTGCCATGGACAAGGACATCACCATCCGGCTGGCGCAGCAGCCGGACGCCGACGCGCTGCTCGGCCGGAGCCCGCTCGCCGCGCTCGTCGGGATGCTGCTGGACCAGCAGGTACCCATGGAGTGGGCGTTCGCGGGGCCCTGGACGATCGCGCAGCGGATGGGCGCCGACGATCTGGACGCGCACGCCATCGCCGCGTACGACCCGGAGGCCTTCGCCGCCCTGCTCTCCGAGAAGCCCGCCGTGCACCGGTATCCGGGGTCGATGGCGACGCGGATCCAGCAGCTGTGCGCGTACCTGGTGGAGCACTACGGCGGGAACGCGGAGGCGGTCTGGGCCGACGCCGCGACGGGCCGGGAGCTGCTGAAGCGGCTCAAGGCGCTGCCGGGTTTCGGGGAGCAGAAGGCGCAGATCTTCCTCGCCCTGCTGGGCAAGCGGCTCGGTGTGCGCCCTTCGGGGTGGCGGGAGGCCGCGGGCGGGTACGGGCAGGCGAACGTCTACCGTTCGGCGGCCGACATCACGGGCCCGGAGTCGCTGGCCAAGGTGCGGGCGCACAAGCAGGAGATGAAGGCCGCCGCCAAGGCCGCGAAGGCCGCCGGCGGGTCCTGACGCGGCCGGAAAAAGGAAGATCCAATTCCCGCTGCCCGAACGTAGATTGGGGCTCATGACAGAGAACCTGACGCGCGCCGCCACTGCCGAAGCCATCTACGACGCCCCCGGCAGCCTCATCACCCTGCTCACCGACACCGACGAGCTCACCTGCAACACCGCCACCTTCGAGGAGGGCGCGGCCGGAGCCCCGGTGCACTTCCACACCAAGGCCACCGAGTTCTTCCACGTCACCGCCGGGCAGCTCGACGTCCTCGTCGACGACGAGATCCACACCCTGGGCGCCGGCGACTTCATAGCGGTCCCGCCGGGCGTCAAGCACGCCTTCGCGCCCGCCGCCGGCCACACGGCCAGCGTCTTCGTCGGCTTCACCCCCGGCATGGCGCGCTTCGACTACTACCGGCTGCTCGGCCGGGTCAACGCGGGCGAGGCCACCGTGCAGGACATCAAGGACAGCTCGGCGACCTACGACAACCACTACGCGGAGAGCCCCGTCTGGAGCGGCCGCCGCCGCAGCGCGGAGCCGTAGACCACGTCCGCGTCGAGGCGGCGCAGCTCCTCCGAGATCAGTTCGGCGTTGCTGCGGATCTTCAGGGCCACCTTGCGGTCCACGCTCCCCGGCAGGACCAGGGTGGCCAGCGCGCCCGCGGGCCGGTCCACCCGGATCTCGCCGCCCGTGGTCCGCAGGCTGACCCGGGTGATCACCGGGCCGGGGCTCTCCGCCCGGTCGACCGGCACTCCGAGCCGGTCCTCCAGCCAGCGCGCCAGCAGCTCGGCGCTGACGTTGCCGGCCTCGCTCTCCACCGTCGCTCCCGTCACCGGGAGCGGCTTCTGGTCGAGGGCGGCCGCCAGCAGCGCCCGCCACGGGGTCAGCCGGGTCCAGGCCAGGTCGGTGTCGCCGGGCTGGTAGCCCGCGGCCCGCTCGTCGAGCACGGCGACCGGGTCCGCGGCGGCCGACGCGTCGGTGATGCGGCGCTGCGCGAGCGCGCCCAGCGGGTCCCACGCCAGGTCGGCGGGGGCGTCGGCCGGCCACCACGCCACCACGGGCGCGTCCGGCACGAGCAGGGGCAGCACGACCGAGGCGGTGTGCTCGACCAGCGCGCCGTGCAGGCGCAGCAGCACGACCTCCCCGCTCCCGGCGTCGGCGGCGACCCGCAGTTCGGCGTCCATCCGGGTGGCGCGGAGCGTGAGCGGGCCGCGTGAGACCCGCCTGATCACCGCGATGATGCGGCACGGGTGCTCGCGCGAGGCCTCGGAGGCCGCGCGCACGGCGTCGTAGGCGTTCTCCTCGTCGGTGACGACGACGAGGGTCAGCACCAGCCCCATGGCGGGGCTGCCTACGGCCCGGCGGGCTTCGAGCAGCGCCCGGTTGACCTTGCTGGACGTGGTGTCGGTGAGTTCGGTCCGCATGCGACGAGTCTGTCAGCGCGCACCCGGGTAGCGGCAATCGGTTCGCTCGACTCCGCCTCGAAGGCCGCCCGGCGGTGTCACCGCCGTTTGCGCGCCGTTCCGAAGACGGAGCGCGAGATCTCCCGGCCCAGCTGGGTCCCGATCGAGCGTGCCAGCGAGCGGAACACCCCGCTGCGCACCACCTGTTCGGCCAGTGAGGGATCCGGCTTCGGAGCGCTGCGCGCGGCCCTCGCCGCCTCCTTCTCCGCCTCCTTGGCCTCCTTCTCCGCCTGCTTCTCCGCCTCCTCGGCGTGCTTCTCGGCCTCGGCGGCGGCCGCGGCGGCCTCCGCCCGCGCCTCGGCCGCGGCCTGCTCGGCGCTGATCTTCTCGTACGCCGACTCGCGGTCGACCGGCTCCGCGTAGCGCGACCAGAGCGGCGAGGACTTCACCGCCCGGTCCAGGGCGGCCGGTTCGATCGGCCCCATCAGCGACTGCGGGGCCCGCAGCCGGGTCGCCGCGACCGGGGTCGGGGCGCCCTTCTCGCTGAGCACGGTGACGACCGCCTCGCCGGTCCCCAGCCCGGTGAGCAGCTCCTCCAGGTCGTACGGGGAGTTGGGGAAGGTCCGCACGGTCGCCTTCAGCGCCTTGGCGTCGTCGGGGGTGAAGGCGCGCAGTGCGTGCTGCACCCGGTTGCCGAGCTGGGCGAGCACGTCCGCCGGTACGTCCTTGGGAGTCTGCGTCACGAAGAAGACACCGACGCCCTTGGAGCGGATGAGGCGCACGGTCTGGGTGATGGAGGCGAGGAAGGCCTTCGAGGCCCCGCTGAACAGCAGGTGCGCCTCGTCGAAGAAGAAGACGAGCTTGGGCCGCTCCAGGTCGCCGACCTCCGGCAGGTCGTTGTAGAGGTCGGCCAGCAGCCACATCAGGAAGGTGGAGAAGAGCTGGGGCTTGTCCTGGACCGCCGGGAGTTCCAGTACGGAGACCAGTCCGCGACCGTCCGGGGCCGTGCGCAGGAATTCGCTCGTGTCGAACTCCGGCTCTCCGAAGAACTCGGCGGCGCCCTGCTGCTCGAAGGTCGTCAGCGCCCGCAGGATCACCCCGGCCGTCACCGTGGACAGGCCGCCGATGCCCTTGAGTTCGGGTTTGCCCTGGTCGGAGACGAGGAAGGCGACGACCGCGCGCAGGTCCTTGAGGTCGATCAGCTCCAGGCCCTTGGTGTCGGCGTAGTGGAAGATCAGGCCGAGGGACTGTTCCTGCGTCTGGTTGAGCTGGAGCACCTTGGACATCAGGACCGGGCCGAAGCTCGTGACGGTCGAGCGGACCGGGATCCCGGGGCCGATCCCGCCGAGGGAGTAGAACTCGGTCGGGTACGCGTTCGGCTCCCACTTCTGGGCCACCTCCCGGGCCCGTTCGTCGATCCTCGGGCCGGCCGTGCCGGGCGCCGAGATCCCCGAGACGTCCCCTTTGACGTCCGCCAGGAAGACGGGCACGCCGGCCGCCGACAGCTGCTCGGCGATGAGCTGGAGCGTCTTGGTCTTGCCGGTGCCGGTGGCGCCGGCGATCAGCCCGTGGCGGCCCAGCATCGACAGCGGGATGCGGATCTGACGCTCGGGCAGGCAGCCGCCGTCCCAGAGGAGGGCCCCGAGATCGAGCGCGGGTCCGGTGAAGGCGTACCCGGCGGCGATCTTGTCGGCTGGGTCCGTCTGGTCCGCCGGGACGGCGGGCTCGGTGCTCTCGCTCATGGATCACTCCCCAAATAGCACTGTTCGCCACTTTTGCACCACCGCTTCGAGGCTGCGCCCGCAGGCGCGGGCCCGGTAGGCTTTCCGTGTGATCTTCAAGCGCATCGGAAGCGGGCGGCCGTACCCCGACCACGGCAGGGAAACCACCCGGCAGTGGGCGGACGTCGCGCCGCGCCCGGTCCGGCTCGACCAGCTCGTGACGACCAAGGGACAGCTGGACCTCGAAACGCTGCTCGCCGAGGACTCCACCTTCTACGGCGACCTGTTCGCCCATGTCGTGAAGTGGCGGGGCGACCTCTACCTGGAGGACGGGCTGCACCGCGCCGTGCGCGCCGCCCTGCAGCAGCGCCAGGTGCTGCACGCCCGCGTCCTCGAGATGGACTGACGTGTTCGCGTAGATTGCGCCTTTCGGGTCGCCATTGACCTATCAGCAGATCATTTAGTAGGCATCGCCACCGGGCCGCACTACGCTGCGCCCATGAGCATGCTCACTCCCCCCGGCATGGGCGGAAAGTACCGCGTCACGGGAGCCGCCTACCCCCGTATGAGCCGTAAGCGGAGCCGTCCTCGGATCGCCCTCGCCATCCTCGGCTCGGTCCTCGCGCTTGCCCTGGTCGGCTACGGGGCACTGCAGCTCATCGACGTGTTCCGCGGCGACAGCCCCAAGCGGAACACGGCTGCGGGTGCCAAGGACTGCCCCACGACGCCGCCCAAGGGCGCTGCCAAGGGCGGCCCCGTCGCCGCCACCACCGCCTCGGCCGCCGCGAAACCCGCGGTCGTGCTCCCGCCGCCCGGCGAGATCACGGTCAACGTCTACAACGCGACCCCGCGCGCGGGCCTGGCCAAGGCGGTCGGCGACGAACTGGCCAAACGCGGCTTCGTCATCGGTCACGTCGGCAACGCCCCGGCCGACTTCGACAAGAAGGTCCCCGGCACCGGGATACTGCTGGGCTCCCCCACGACGGACAAGGCCGCCTTCTCCGTGCTGGGCACCCAGCTCGCCGGCACCACCCAACAGACCGACACCCGCGAGGGCGCGGACATCGACCTGATCCTGGGCGACGCCTTCAAGGAGCTCAGTACGAAGGAGGACGCGGACAAGGCGCTGGCCGTCCTGGCCAACCCCGTGCCCGCGCCCGCCAAATGCTGAACGCCACGTGCTGAACGCCTGAACCGCGTACCGGCGTCCCGGCCGGCCGCTCCGCCTTCGGTGCGCGGTGCCGGCCGGCCGGCCGTCGGACGGCTATTCGGCCGAGCCGTACATCCGGTCGCCCGCGTCGCCCAGCCCCGGCACGATGTAGCCGTGCTCGTTGAGCCGCTCGTCCACCGCGGCCGTCACCACGGTCACCGGCGTGCCCGCCAGCTCGCGCTCCATGATCTCGACGCCCTCGGGCGCCGCCAGCAGCACCACGGCGGTCACGTCGTCGGCGCCGCGCTTGATCAGCTCCTGGATCGCCGCGACGAGCGTGCCGCCGGTGGCGAGCATCGGGTCGACGACGTAGACCTGGCGTCCGGAGAGGTCCTCCGGCATGCGCGTCGCGTACGTGGAGGCCTCCAGGGTCTCCTCGTTGCGGACCATGCCGAGGAAGCCCACCTCGGCGGTCGGCAGCAGCCGCACCATGCCGTCGAGCATGCCGAGGCCGGCCCGCAGGATCGGTACGACCAGCGGGCGCGGGTGGGAGAGCTTCACGCCGGTGGTCGGGGCGACCGGCGTCTCGATGTCGGCCTGCTCCGTGCGCACGTCGCGGGTGGCCTCGTACGCGAGCAGGGTGACCAGCTCGTCGGCGAGCCGCCGGAAGGTGGCGGAGTCGGTGCGCTTGTCGCGCAGGGTGGTGAGTTTGTGCGCCACCAAGGGGTGATCGACGACCTGCAAACGCACAACATCCTCCAAAACTGAGCCTGCGACCAGCAAAAACGGCCGCACGACGCGACCTGCACCCAAAAGGCTACGCGGTGACACGGCCCCTTCGCGTCCGAAGCGGCGGCTACGCCCGCAGCGGCCTGCGGATGCGACCCGCGCGGACGCCCAGCACGCTGGACGGATGAGCAACGCACCGGTGATCGCCGCCGTCGACGGGTCCGAACACAGCCTCAAGGCCCTGGAGTGGGCGAGGGCCGCAGCCGTCCGGCACGGTACGGAGCTGATGATCGCCCATGTTCTGCCCGACCACGCCCAGTTGTATGCCGGCCGCCGGGCGGCCCTGCACGACGCCTCGCAGCCGGCGGAGTTCGCCGACCCCGTGAAGGACTGGGTACGGGCCCTGCTGGGCGGCGGCCCCGAGCTGCCCGAGGGGATCCGGTACGAGGCCCTGGAGGGCTCCGTACCCGAGGCGCTGCGGGTGATCGGCGCGGGGGCCTTGATGCTGGTGATGGGCTCCCGGGGCCGCGGCGGCTTCGCGAGCCTCTTGCTCGGTTCGAGCAGCAGGGCGGTGGCGTCGACGGCCCCGTGCCCCGTGGTGGTGGTCCCGCACGCCGAGCGCGGCGCCGGGGCGGCCGGCTCCGAGGAGTCCGCCGGGCGCGTGGTGCTCGGACTGCACGCCGCCGAAACGCCCGACGACGTCCTGTCCTTCGCCTTCGCGGAGGCGGCCGTGCGGGGGACCACCGTCCAGGTGGTCTCCGCGTACGCCGTCCCGCCCGCCCCGGCCCTGGTGATCGACCGGCCCTTCGAGGTGATCCCGCCGGAGGGCCTCGCCGACGAGGGGGACGGCGTACCGGCCGAGCGGGAGATGCTCCGCTCCCAGACGGCGCGGCTGGCGCCCCTGCGCACGCGCTACCCGGACGTCCCCGTGGAGCAGGCCGCGGTCCCCGGCGACCCGGCGGGCCGGCTGGTCGACGCCTCCCGGTCGGCGGCCCTGGTGGTGGTCGGCCGCCACCACCCGCGGCGTACGGCCATGTCCCTGCAGATCGGCTCGGTGGCCCATGCGGTACTGCACCACGCGCACGGCCCGGTGGCGATCGTCCCGACCCTCAGGGACGACGTCTGACCTGCGCAGGGGTGGCATCAAACGCCCCGTCGGGGGGAAGGTGGGTGCAGGGGGAAACGACCGACCAGCCCAGGGTGGTGGCCGATGCCCGACACGCAGCCGAGCGACGATGCGCCGGAGACCGCGGCCCAGCGCCGAGCCCGCCGCGCGCAGTTCCTGCGCGACCTCATGGAGGCCCGCGCCCTGCGCGACCGCGTCCAGCCCCGCCGCGCCCGCGCGGCCCGCATGCGCCAGCAGATGCGGATGCGCACCTTCCGCTGGTGACCCCCGAGTCCCCCCGGACGAAGTCTTGGGGAGGGTCCGGGGGGGGAGCCCCGGGGAGCCGGCCGCCGGGCCCGGCGCGCCGCGACACGGCCGAGCCGTACCGCCCGCCACGCACCCCCCGGCACGGCCCCGCCGCCCCGCCCCCGCAACCCCGGGAGCCCCCCGCAGGGACACGGCACGGCACGACGCAAGCGTCGAAGACCTCTCGCAAAGCCGCTGTTTCTGCCACGATGCCGATTGGGCGGGGCACGAACGGCGAGCACGCGGCCGTCACGGCCCCAACCTCCGGCCGGGGGGACCTCCAACCGGCACGCCTAAGACCAGTGGGAGAGTCACGGTGTATTTCGCCGCACTGCTCGCGCGCACCGAAGACGGGTGGGAAGCGAGCGACATGGAACTCGACGACGTCGAGTCCCTCAGTGATCTGATCGATCTCGCCCGGTCCGCCGCTGTCGACGACGACACGGTGGTCGCCCTCATCGAGCAGGAGGACGCCTGGTTCGGCGTCGTCCGCGTGGACGGCGAGGAGGACCCTCGGTACTTCGTATCGAACGCCTCCGTGGCCGCCCGCAGCTCCTACGGCTCGATGCTGACCAAAGAGCTGCTGGGCAGCGACGAGGAGGACGACGAACTCGACGAGCTGGACCTGGACGGCACCGAGGACGGCGAGGAGGACGCCATCGCGGCCTACGCGGACGAGGACGCCGACGAGGACGTGGCGGGCGGGACGGGCGCGGAACCGGTACCGGCCGGTCCGCTCGGCGACCCGCTGCTCCTGGACGACCTCGGGGTGACCAACAAACAACTGATGACCCTCGAGGGGGACGCCCTCTCGGAGATCGCCGAATCCCTCGGCGCCACCGAGGTCCTGGAGGCCGTCCGCTAGTGATCCGCACGCACGACACGCGCACCACCGATCCCGTACGGGACCCGTGGCGCGACTCCATGCGCCTGGCGCTCCAGGAGGCCGCCCGGGCGGTGCCGGCCGGCGATGTGCCGGTCGGCGCCGTCGTGCTGGGCCCGGACGGGGAGCTCCTCGCCACCGGGTACAACGAACGCGAGGCGACCGGCGACCCCACGGCGCACGCCGAGGTCGTGGCGCTGCGCCGGGCGGCCGCCGCACGCGGCGAATGGCGGCTTCCGGGGTGCACCCTCGTGGTGACCCTGGAGCCGTGCGTGATGTGCGCGGGCGCGCTCGTGCAGTCGCGCGTCGCCCGGGTCGTCTACGGCGCGGACGACGAGAAGGCGGGCGCCGCCGGGTCCCTGTGGGACCTCGTACGGGACCGCCGGCTCAACCACCGTCCCGAGGTGGTCCGCGGCGTCCTCGCCGAGGAGTGCGCCCGGCAGCTGACGGACTTCTTCCGTGAGCTGTGACGGCGGGCCCGCGGATACGGATTTCGGCGCACGGGCCACCTTGGGCTAAGCTCTCTCTCGGTAGCGTGTCCGAGCGGCCGAAGGAGCACGCCTCGAAAGCGTGTGATGGTGCAAGCTATCCGTGGGTTCAAATCCCACCGCTACCGCTCTGAACGAGAGCCCCGCCCCGCAAGGGTCGGGGCTCTCGGCGTTCGCGGCGCTCCCGTCCGGCGGACAGCCGCGTGACCGCCCGCCCCTTCGGCCGTTGTCACGGCATGACCAAGACCCAGCGCATCCTCGCCGCCATCGCCCTCGCGGGGGCCGCCGCGGGCCTCGCCGCACCCGCCGCCTCGGCCGCCCCGATCGCCCCCCTCGCCCTCCCGGACCTGCCGACGGCCGCGCCCGGGATGCCGGCGGGCGCCCAGCCCACTTCCGTCTCGGAGGTCGGGTCGAAGCTCAGCGAGGGTGCGAACCAGCTCAACGCGCTCATGGAGGTGCCGAACCAGCTGTACCCGGTGATCGCCCCCGTGGAGCCCGTGCTGGGCCTCGCCGGCGGCCTCGAGTAGTCCCGTTCCCGTACGACGCGAGGAAGGCCCCGACCGGGGTCGGGGCCTTCGACGTAGGGGACGGGGGAAGTGGCATCCGGGGGGACGAAGCCACTTCCCCCGACGAGGACGGACCTGCCGATCCGGGCCGCGGTCAGGGGGAAGCTCGCGGCTCGGACCCCGCAGTGAGGCCCTGTCCCTCACCCGCCGGTTTCCTGCCAGAACCGGTGGGCTCACCCCCATCCTGCGGCCGCCGCACCCCCCGACCCAGCGGCAAAGGACCTGGAGCACCGGGTCATTGGTCCTTAAAGGACACGTCAGTGTCCAATCTTGACCGGTTAGACTCACCCGACTTGCAAGGACCGGTTGGGGAGGCCGCCCGCTCGTGGACACCAGGAAACTCATCACGGGTGCCCTCACCGTGTTCGCCCTCTTCGTGATCATCACCCAGCCGAAGAGGGCGGCCGAGATGGTGGAAATAGGCTTCCAGGGGATATCGGATGCCGCATCCGGCATCGGCGAGTTCATGACCGAACTGGTGCGCTGACCCCGTACGCTGAAGCGGTTCCCGGAATTCCGGCCCCCCACTCCGACGGGTGGGGGGCTTTTTGCATCCCCATCGCTGGGCGTATTGCCCTGATATGCCCAACTTGCCCTCAACACGGCGTTATACGGTGCTTGCGCACAGTGCACATCTCTTGTGATGCTATGACCGCTTTTGACGGATGAGTTGACTGAAGGGGTGGCGTGACCGTGCCGGCCAGTACTGCGCCTCAAGTGCCACCCCAGCAAGACCCCCAGGTGCCGACCCAGCAGGAGCCCCGCCAGGAGTCCGGGCAGGAGTCCGGGCAGGACCCGGGGCGTGAACCGGACCAGGAGCCGGGGCATGCGCCGAGGCATGAGTCGGGGCAGGCGCCAGGACAGGGGCCGGGGCAGGGGCCAGGGCCGGGGCACGGGCCGGGGCAGGAATCCCGTCCCGAGCCCCGTCCCGAGCCCCTTCCGGAGCCCCTTCTGGAGCCCCGCCAGGAGTCGCCGCCCGAGGAGCCCCCGGCCGCACCGAGACCCCCGAGCCGGGGCGCGGACACCCGCGCCCTCACCCAGGTCCTCTTCGGCCAGCTGAAGGACCTGGAGCCGGGCACCAGCGAGCACACCCGGGTGCGCGGGGCTCTCATCGAGGCCAACCTCCCGTTGGTCCGGTACGCGGCCGCCCGCTTCCGCAGCCGCAACGAGCCGATGGAGGACGTGGTCCAGGTCGGCACCATCGGCCTGATCAACGCCATCGACCGCTTCGACCCGGACCGCGGCGTGCAGTTCCCGACCTTCGCGATGCCGACCGTCGTGGGCGAGATCAAGCGGTACTTCCGCGACAACGTCCGCACCGTCCACGTGCCGCGCCGCCTCCACGAGCTGTGGGTCCAGGTCAACGCCGCCACCGAGGACCTCACCACGCTCCACGGGCGCACCCCGACCACCCCGGAGATCGCCGAACGCCTGCGCATCACCGAGGACGAGGTGCTCTCCTGCATCGAGGCCGGGCGCAGCTACCACGCGACCTCGCTGGAAGCCGCCCAGGAGGGCGACGGCATGCCCGGGCTGCTGGACCGCCTCGGCTACGAGGACCCCGAGCTGGCCGGGGTCGAGCACCGCGACCTCGTCCGCCACCTCCTCGTACAACTGCCCGAGCGCGAACAGCGGATCCTGCTCCTGCGGTACTACAACAACCTGACGCAGTCACAGATCAGCGTCGAGCTCGGGGTCTCCCAGATGCACGTCTCGCGGCTGCTCGCGCGGAGCTTCGCCCGACTGAGATCCGCAAACAGGATCGAGGCGTAACCGTAACGAGTGGAGATCATCCGCACGTTTCCCGACAGATCGGGCTGATCGCCTTCCGAGCGCTTCTGTCGCTGGAGATATATGTCGACTTGGCGCTACAGCGTGTTGCCGACATGTGACATTCTGCTTGAACCGCGTTTGCCGCAGCCCCGCCTCCGGTATTCAGGTGGAGGCTGCGTTCCTCCGACGGGCGCGCCGTACGCGACCGTCCGCGACCTCAAGGGGGTGGCATGTCCGTAGACCAGGGCAGCTCCAAGGTGCTCACACTCGTCAAGAGCGTGACGCCGCCGGCAGCGTCCGACCGCTCGGAAGCCATCGACACCCGCACCCTCTCCCGCTCCCTCTTCCAGCGACTCGCCGCCCTGGACGCGGACAGCCCCGAACGGGCGTACGTACGCGACACCCTGATCGAGCTGAACCTGCCCCTCGTGCGGTACGCCGCGGCTCGCTTCCGCAGCCGCAACGAGCCGATGGAGGACATCGTCCAGGTCGGCACCATCGGCCTGATCAAGGCGATCGACCGGTTCGACTGCGAACGCGGCGTGGAGTTCCCGACGTTCGCGATGCCGACCGTCGTGGGCGAGATCAAACGATTCTTTAGGGACACGTCCTGGTCCGTCCGCGTCCCGCGGCGGCTCCAGGAGCTGCGTCTGGCGCTGACCAAGGCCAGCGACGAGCTCGCCCAGAAACTGGACCGCTCGCCGACCGTACCGGAGCTCGCCGCCGTGCTCGGGGTCTCGGAGGAGGACGTGGTCGACGGTCTCGCCGTCGGCAACGCCTACACCGCCTCCTCGCTCGACTCGCCCTCTCCGGAGGACGAGGGTGGCGAGGGCTCGCTCGCGGACCGCCTCGGGTACGAGGACACCGCGCTCGAAGGCGTCGAGTACCGCGAGTCCCTGAAGCCGCTGCTCGCCAAACTCCCGCCCCGGGAACGGCAGATCATCATGCTGCGGTTCTTCGCGAACATGACGCAGTCGCAGATCGGCGAGGAGGTCGGCATCTCCCAGATGCACGTCTCCCGGCTGCTGACCCGCACCCTCGCGCAGCTGCGCGCAGGCCTCATCGGAGAGTGACCGGGCTCCGCCCGCTTCCCAATTGACGATCCGTCAGGAAAACTGGCGCGATGCGAAAGGGATCGCGGGCGGCCACCGCCCTCCTCGCCCTGTGCTGCACGGCCGTCGCCGCTCTCACCGGCTGCGACGGCCCGGCACGGGACGGCTACGTCGCCGTGGGCGCAGCGGCCCCGGGCCCCGAGCGGGCCGAGGGGGAGAACGTGGCGCCGCGGGGACAGGTCGAATTCCAGCAGCTCGGCGGCCCGTCCGCGGCGGGCGACTCCGCCACGTCGGCCGGTACGTCGGCCCGCCCATCGGACGACGCTTCGGCCCCGGCCCCGGGATCCGGGCTCCCGGGCGGCTCCACTCCGGGCGGAGCCGCGACCACCACCGCCGGCGGCTCCACGGGCGCTCCCGGCGGCACCCCGGCGGGCCCCGGCCGGACCCCTCCGGCGGGCACGCCGAACGCGCCGGGCGCTCCGGGGACACCGTCGACGCCGCCCACGAGCCCGGGCGGCCCCTCGACCAGGCCCGGCAGCGAACCCCCGGCCCCGCCCACGACCCCGGCGAAGCTGACGCTGTCCGAGCCGACCAGGGCGGCCGCGGCCGACCGCTGGTGCGAGCGGGTCACGGTGACCTTCACGAACACGGGCACGACGGCGGCCCGCGCCGGCACGGTCAGCTTCGCGACGCACGTCATCGGCGCGCTCGGCATCGACTGGGCCACGATCACCACGACCCAGCCACTGCCGGCGCCCCTCGCCGGCGGAGCCTCGAAGACGCAGACCTACACGGTGTGCGTGGAGGCCTGGCGGGTGCCGCTGGGCATGCACGTGGAGACCCGGAACGTCACCGCCACCTGGAGCTGAGGCCGGCCGACCGCGCCCCCGGGACCGCAGCAGGCGGTCGGGGCCGCGGGACCCGGCCCCGGCCCGAATCGTCAGTGCAGGACCACCCAGGCGGCCGCACCGATCAGGAGGACGAGCCCGATGATCAGGGCCACCTTCGCGGTCGAGCCCGAGGACCCGGACCGCTCCTGCTCCGCGGCGCGGCGCTGCTGGCGGGAGCCCGGTGCCGCCTGGCGGGCCGGTGCGGCCTCCTCGACGAACGCCCGGAACATCTGCGTGCTGCCCGCGGGGTCGTAGTTGCCCTCGGGGACCTGTGAGTTGTGGTTCTCAGCCATGGAGCAGGACCCTAGCCGGTTTTCCGATTCTTTTACCGCCCCACCCCCCGGATTCGTTTGCCTGTAGCAACCATTCGCTTCTATGGTTGCCTGAAGCAACAAGATGGAGGGGACCCGGTGACGATGACCGCGCGGACGACTGCGACCGCCCCGACTCCGGCCACGGCGCCGATGCCGCCCCCTTCACCCAATCCACCCCCTCCACCCACTCCACCCACTCCGCACGAGGAGCTGGCCCGCCAGCTCACCGGGATCGGCGCGGTCAGGCGCGAGCTCGCCCGCAGCCTGCCCCCGGACTGTCCGCCCGGCGCGGCCGCCGTCCTCACCGTGCTCGACCGGCACGGCGAGATGCGGCTGAGCCGGCTGTCCGAGTTCATGGCGGTGGACATCTCGGTGACCAGCCGGCACGTCACGCACGTCGCCGACCGCGGCTGGATCGAGCGGGAGACCGACCCCGGCGACGGACGCTGCCGGATCCTGCGGCTCACGCCGACCGGCCGGGCGCTGCTCGCCGAGCTCGGTGCCCGCCACACGGCCGCGCTGGAAAGAGCCCTGCACGGCTGGTCCGCCCAGGACATCGACCTGCTCAACACCCTGCTGGCCCGACTCCGATCGAGCTTCTGGACTTAAGGAAAGACATGGCGCAGTCGGAGACGACGACCGACAACACACCCAAGGCCACGGCCGGGGAAGCATCCGCTTCCGCGGCCGTGACCATGACCCACCCGCAGATCATGAAGGCGCTGTCCGGGCTGATGCTCGGCATGTTCGTGGCGATCCTGTCGTCCACGATCGTGTCGAACGCCCTGCCCCAGATCATCAGCGACCTCGGCGGCACCCAGTCCTCGTACACCTGGGTGGTCACGGCGGCCCTGCTGTCGATGACGGCGGCCACCCCGCTGTGGGGCAAGCTGTCCGACCTCTTCAGCAAGAAGCTGCTGGTCCAGATCTCGCTCGTGATCTACGTCCTCGGCTCCGTGGTCGCGGGCCTGTCGCAGAACACCGGCACGCTCATCGCCTGCCGCGTGGTCCAGGGCATAGGCGTCGGCGGTCTGTCGGCCCTCGCCCAGATCGTCATGGCCGCGATGATCTCCCCGCGCGAGCGCGGCCGGTACAGCGGCTACCTCGGCGCGGTCTTCGCCGTCGCCACCGTCGGCGGCCCGCTGTTGGGCGGTGTCATCACCGACACCGACTGGCTGGGGTGGCGCTGGTGCTTCTACGTGGGCGTGCCCTTCGCGATCATCGCCCTGATCGTGCTCCAGCGGACCCTGCACCTCCCGGTCGTGCGCCGCGACGTCAAGGTCGACTGGCTGGGCGCCTTCCTGATCAGCGGGGCGGTCTCGCTGCTGCTGATCTGGGTCACGCAGGCCGGCGACTCCTACGAGTGGATCTCCTGGCAGACCTGGGCCATGACGGGCGGCGCGGTGGTGCTCGGCCTGCTCTTCGTCCTCGTCGAGTCCCGCGCGAGCGACCCGATCATCCCGCTGCGGCTCTTCCGCAACAAGACCATCAGCCTGGCCTCGGCGGCTTCGCTGTTCGTGGGCATCGCGATGTTCTCGGGCACCGTGTTTTTCAGCCAGTTCTTCCAGTTGGCCCGCGGCGAGTCCCCCACGATGTCCGGAATCCTCACGATTCCGATGATCGCCGGCCTCTTCGTCTCCTCCACTCTTTCCGGTCAGGTGATCACCAAGACCGGCAAGTGGAAGGTCTGGCTCGTCTCCGGCGGCGTGCTGTTGACCGTCGGTCTGGGCCTGCTGGGCACCCTGCGGTACGACACCCCGTACTGGCACATCGCGATCTACATGGCGGTGACCGGCCTGGGTCTCGGCATGATGATGCAGAACCTCGTCCTCGCCACCCAGAACCAGGTGGCCCCCGAGGACCTGGGCGCGGCCAGCTCGGTCGTCACCTTCTTCCGTTCGCTCGGCGGCGCCATGGGCGTCTCCGCGCTCGGCGCGGTCATGGCCAACCGGGTCACGCACTACGTCCAGGACGGGCTGGCCGCACTCGGGCCGAAGGCCGCAGCCGCGGGCCGGGGCGGCACCGCCGGGGGCGGCATCCCCGACCTCGACAAGCTGCCCGCGCCCATCCGCGAGGTCATCGAGTCCGCGTACGGGCACGGCGTCGGCGACGTCTTCCTCTACGCGGCCCCGTTCGCGCTCCTCGGCCTGGTGCTGGTGGTGTTCATCAAGGAGGTCGCGCTGAAGTCGAAGCCGGCGGCCCACTCCCCGGCGGCTTCCTCGCCCGAGCCGGCGGCGTCCGCCGCGCAGGCCACGGTCAAGGCCTGAGCGACGTGAGGGCCCTGACGCTGTCGGGGCCCCGAGTCGTTCCCATCGGGGAGGCGGAGGGCCGCCTTGGGCCGCGGCCTCAAGCCGTGGCCTTGACCCCGGGCCCTGCCTTGGCCTCGGGCCCTGCCTTGGCCTCGGGCCCTGCCTTGGCTTCGATGCCCGCGATCAGGACGTCGAGCGCGAGGCAGAAGTCGGCCTCGGGCGCCCGCCGGACCGCGCCCCCGCAGCCCTGCAGGAACTGCGACACGGCCAGGTGGGCGCCCGTCCGGGCGGCGTCGGCCAGGCCGGTGGCGTCCAGCAGCCGCTGGAGAGCGGCGTCGAAGGCCCGCGCGTGCGGGCCGATGTTCGGATAGGCGGCGGTGAGCGGAGCCACCCACGGGTGGTCCGCCAGGACCCTCCGGTAGCCCCGGGCCAGCGTCTGGAGCCCGCCCGGCCAGCCCGCCTCGCCGGTCCCCGGCGGCCCGGCCGGCGGCCTGAACTCGCCCAGGGCTCGGTCCAGGGCGAGTTCGAGCAGATCGTGCTTGGTGTCCACATACCAGTACAGGGACATCGCGGTGACCCCGAGACCGGCGGCGAGCCGCCGCATCGAGAAGCGGGCCAGCCCCTCGGCGTCGAGCAGCCGTATGGTCGCGGCGGTGATCCGCTCCCGGTCGAGTCCGGAGGGTGCCTCGGTGCGGCGTCTGGCGGGAGCGGCGGGCTTGGCGGTCAGCCACACACTGGTCCGGGTCTCGCCCGGATCGACCGCGGTCACCATCGAGGCACCCTCCTCACGACAGGTGGATCAGCCCGGAATGCCCGGTCCGCCCTCTTGATGCTAGGGGGTGTCCGGTCGATCGGGCCGGATGAGACCCGATCGGACCGGATCCGACCGGATCACGACGTGGGGGCGGTCAGGTCGTAGAACGTGGCCCCTCCGACCGTGGACGCCTTGAAGCCGGCCTTCACCCAGTTCTCGATCTCGCTGCTGGTGCCGCCGCCCGGCCCGCCGCCCATCCGCGCACCGCCCTCGGTGGTGCCCGGTCCGCCGGTGCCGGGGCCGCCCGCGGCGGCGCCCTGGCCGATGAACCAGTGGATCTTCCCTGCCCGCACGTACGCCTTGAACTGCTCCAGGGTCGGCGAGGGGTCGCTGCCGTTGAAGCCGCCGATCGCCATGACGGGCGCGCCCGAGGCCAGCTGGTAACCGGCCGCGTTCTGCGAGCCGATGGCGGCCGCCGCCCACGTGTACTCGTCGGCGTCGGTGGTCAGGGCCGTCCTGGCCTCGGCGCCGACCTGCGCCCCGTTCAGCAGACCGCCCGCCCCGCCCGGCCCGCCGCCCGTGCGTGCGCCGCCGCGGCCGCCGTCGCGTCCGCCCGCGGTGCCCTGGCCCGGCGGCATACCGCCCTGTGGCAGCCCGCCGCCCGGTGCGGCACCCGGCTGTCCGGCACCCGGCTGACCGCCGCCCGGCCCGCCCGTGCCCGGCTGACCGCCCTGGGCACCCTGGCCGCCCGGCCCTGCCTGCGGCATCCCGCCTGCGACGCCCCGGAAGCCGCCCATCATGCCGCCGGGCCCGCCCCGGGCGCCCGCCACCGCCGGTCCGGCGGTCACGATGGAACCGGTGTGCCCGGTGCTCACCGTGGTCAGGCAGTACGCCAGCGGCCCGGCCAGGGCCGCCGCCACTCCCAGCGCCGCCACGGCCGGCAGCATCCGGCGGCCCACCCGCGCGGCGAACGGCAGTGCGGCCGCAGCGAGCAGCCCGCCCACCAGCACCGTCCAGCGCAGCCACGGCAGATAGCCGGTGGCGCGGTCCAGCAGGACGTACGACCAGACAGCCGTGAGGGCCAACGTGCCGGAAAGGGTGATCGCCGCGACCGCGCTGCCCCTCTCCTCCCACAGGACGGCGACGCCCATGCCGATCAGCGCGGCCACGAACGGCGCCAAGGCCACGGTGTAGTACTCGTGGAAGATGCCCTGCATGTAGCTGAAGACGATCGCGGTGATGAGCAGCGAGCCGCCCCAGGCCAGGAAGGCCGCCCGGGCCATCCCGTCCAGCGAGTCGGTGGCCCGGCGGGCCCGCCAGGTCACCACCAGCCCGGCCACCAGCAGCACCAGCGCCGCGGGGAGCAGCCAGGAGATCTGCCCGCCGATGTTGCCCGCGAACAGTCGGTCGAAGCCCGTCTCCCCCCAGCCGCCTCCCCCGGCCCTGCCGCCCGGGCCGCCGACGGCGCCCTCGGGCAGGCCGTAGGCGGCGGCCCCGCCGGTACGGGTCCCGCCGCCGACACTGCCGGTCTCGTTGCCGTTGATCCGGCCCAGGCCGTTGTAGCCCAGGGTCAGTTCCAGGAAGGAGTTGTTCTGCGAGCCTCCGATGTACGGGCGGGAGGACGCGGGCCACAGCTCCACGATCGCCACCCACCAGCCGCCGGCCGCCACCATCGCGAGCCCGGCCAGCAGCAGCTGGCCCAGGCGCCTGCGCAGCCGGGTCGGCGCGCAGACCGCGTACAGCAGCGCGAGCGGCGGCAGGATCACGAAGGCCTGCAGGGTCTTGGTGAGGAAGGCGAAGCCGACGGCGACACCCGCCCAGACCAGCCACCGGGTGCGGGCGCCGTCGAGGGCCCGCAGCACGCAGTACACCGTGACGGTCAGCAGCAGCGTCAGCAGCGCATCGGGGTTGTTGAAGCGGAACATCAGCGCGGCGACGGGCGTGAGCGCGAAGGCCGCTCCGCTCAGCAGCGCCGCACCGGGCCCGAACTGGCGGCGTACGGCGGCGTACAGCACGGCCGTCGTGCCGACGCCCATCAGGGCCTGCGGGACGAGGATCTGCCAGGAGCCGAGCCCGAACAGCCGGACCGACAGCATCATCGGCCAGAGGGCGGCCGGGGGCTTGTCCACGGTGATGGAGTTCCCGGCGTCGGAGGAGCCGAAGAAGAAGGCCTTCCAGCTCTCGCTGCCCGCCTGCGCGGCGGCGGAGTAGAAGGAGTTGGCGTAACCGGAGGAGCCCAGGTCCCACAGCAGCAGGGCGGCGGTGGCGATCAGCAGTCCGGCGAGGGCGGGCCGTTCCCAGCGGGGCCGGTCCACGGCGCGCCGGCCGGTACGGACCCGGGTCTCGGGGACCGGGAAGAGCGGAGTTGCCGCGGTGGTCATCGAATGTCGTCCTTCGCAGGAGTGTCGCGCCGGTCGGGGAAGACCCAGGCGCGGAAGAGCAGGAACCGCAGCACGGTTGCGGCGAGGTTGGCGGTGATCAGGACGGCCAGTTCGGTGCCGTGCGCGGGATCGGCGGTGGCCGCTCCGAGCGCCGCGAGGGAACCGCTCGTCAGGGCCAGCCCGATGCCGAACACCACCAGCCCCTGGGCCTGGTGGCGCACGGCCCGGTCCCGGCCCCGGACACCGAAGGTGAGCCGGCGGTTGGCAGCGGTGTTGGCGACGGCGGAGAGCAGCAGGGCGGCTCCATTGGCCGCCTGCGGGCCGGTCCCGCCGCGGAAGGCGGAGTACAGCAGCAGGTAGAGCAGGGTGGACAGGGCTCCGACGGCGCAGAAGCCGAGGAGCTGGCGGGCCAGTCCGCCGTCCACCCCGGGCAGCGCGGTGCGGTCGCGCGGATCGTCGCCGAAGGGGCGGGCGAGCCGGTCGAGCGGGAGTGCTCCGACGGCCAGCGCCCGCCCCACGCGCCAGACCCCTTTCAGGTCCTCGGTGGCGGTCCTGACGATGTGGACGGTGGAGTCGGGGTCGTCGACCCAGTCCACCGGCACCTCGTGGATCCGCAGCCCGGCCCGCTCCGCGAGCACGAGCAGTTCGGTGTCGAAGAACCAGCCCGTGTCCTCCACCAGCGGCAGCAGCCGCTCGGCGACCTCGCGACGGATGGCCTTGAACCCGCACTGGGCATCGCTGAACCGGGCGGCGAGCGAGGACCGCAGCAGGAGGTTGTAGGCACGGGAGACGAACTCCCGCTTGGCGCCCCGCACCACCCGTGAGGACCGGGCCAGCCGGGTGCCGATGGCCAGGTCGGAGTGACCGGAGATCAGCGGGGCGACCAGCGGCAGCAGGGCGTTCAGGTCGGTGGAGAGGTCCACGTCCATGTAGGCGAGGACGGGTGCTTCGGACTCGGACCACACGGTACGCAGCGCCCTGCCCCGGCCCTTCTCCTCCAGCCGGGTGCTGCGTACGCCGTCCAGTGCGGCGGCGAGGCCGGCCGCGACCTCGGGGGTGCGGTCGGTGCTCGCGTTGTCGGCGACCGTGATCCGGAAGGGGTAGGGGAAGGTCCTGGTGAGGTGCTCGTGCAGCCGGCGGACGCACGGGCCGAGGTCCTTCTGCTCGTTGAAGACCGGGATCACCACGTCGAGGACGGGCTCACCCGGCACGGGCGCGAGGGGCATCCGTGCCGGAAGGGCCCCGGGAGAGGTGTCGGTTGGCATGCTCCGACCCTCGTGGAGCGGCCTGTCACCGCTGTGTGGTGAGCCTGTGCCCCGTCTGTGAGTCCGGCTCCGCCGTGGCGGCGGCCCGGGCGAGCGGCAGCACGACCTCGAACCGGGTCCGCCCGGGCTCGCTCTGTACGCCGACCCGCCCGCCGTGCGCCGCGACCACGGCCTGGACGATGGCGAGCCCGAGGCCGGTGGAGCCGGCCGTGCGGGAGCGGGAGGCGTCACCGCGGGCGAAGCGCTCGAAGACGTGGGGGAGCAGCTCCGGAGGAATGCCGGGCCCGTCGTCCTCGACGCACAGCCGGACGGCCGATGTTTCACGTGAAACATGGGCGGTGACGGTGGTGCCGGGCGGGGTGTGCGTGCGGGCGTTGGCGAGCAGGTTCACGAGGACCTGCTGGATCCGGGCCGGGTCGGCCCGTACGGGCGCGGGCTCCTCGGGCAGGTTCAGGCGCCAGTGGTGTCCCGGCCCTGCGGCCCGTGCGTCACTGACGGCGTCGACGACGAGCGGGGCCAGGTCGGTTTCGGCGTCGGCGGTGGAGAGCGGACGGCCCGCGTCGAGCCGGGCCAGCAGCAGCAGGTCCTCGACGAGGCCGGTCATCCGGGTGGCCTCGGACTCGATCCGGCCGAGGGCGTGCCGGGTGTCGGGGCCCGGCTCCTCCCGTCCGCGGCGGGTCAGTTCGGCGTAGCCGCGGATGGAGGCCAGCGGGGTGCGCAGCTCGTGGCTGGCGTCGGCGACGAACTGCCGGACCCGCATCTCGCTCTGCTGGCGGGCCGTGAGGGCGGAGGAGACGTGCCCCAGCATCCGGTTGATGGCCGCGCCGACCTGGCCCACTTCGGTGCGCGGGTCGGCCTCGGCATCGGGGACCCGCTCGTGGAGGGCGGGCTCGCCCCTGTGCAGGGGGAGTTCGGAGACCCGGGTGGCAGTGGCGGCCACCCGGCGCAACGGACGCAGCGCGACCCCGACCAGGGCCTGCCCGGCGAGGGAAGCCGCGATCAGCCCGGCCAGGGTGACACAGACCTCGACCCCGACCAGGGTGCCCACGATGGAGTCGACCTCGCGCAGCGGGAAAGCGAGGGCGAGGCTCCCGTCCGGCGCGGCCAGGACCCGGTAGGAGCCCAGGCCGGGGAGATCGGCGTCCACCGGCCCGGTCCCGGCCGGCGCGCCCGGCCCGCCCTGCGCGGCCTGGGCGGCCTTCCGGGCGGTCGCGGCGAGCACCTTGCTCTGGGCCTCGGTGAGGCCCGGCGCCTCGTCGGGCACGCCCTCGACACGAACGTTGCGGGCGGTCCCGAGCACCGTCCCGGCGGGGTCCAGACGCACCCCGGTGGCGTTCAGCGGGCTTCCGGGGGCCGTGACGAAGCCGACGCCGTTCTGCCAGGACGGCTTCCCGACGGGCCCGCGGGCGGCCATCCTGACCGAGGTCTTCAGCTGGTCGTCGAGCTCGTTGACCAGGTACGAGCGCAGGGCGAGGGTGGTGACGGTCCCGATGGCCGCGCCCACCACGGCGATCAGTGCCACGGCCGAGACGACGAGCCGGGTCCGCAGGGACCAGGGCCGGCGCGCACGCGGTCGCCGACCTCCGCGGGAAGGGAAGCGGAAGCGGAAGCGCACTACTCGGCCGGCTTGATCAGGTATCCGGCGCCGCGCCGGGTGTGGATCATCGGAGCCAGGCCGGGCCCGCTCTCCAGCTTCCTGCGCAGGTAGGAGATGTAGAGCTCGACCACATTGGCCTGGCCGCCGAAGTCGTACGACCACACCCGGTCCAGGATCTGCGCCTTGCTCAGCACCCGACGCGGGTTGCGCATGAGGTAGCGCAGCAGCTCGAACTCGGTGGCGGTCAGGTGGATCTCCCGGCCGCCCCGCACCACCTCGTGGCTGTCCTCGTCGAGCCGCAGGTCGCCGACGGCCAGCACCGAGCCGCCGCGTGCCGCCTGCGCCGCGCCCGAGCGCCGGACCAGGCCGCGCAGCCGGGCCACGACCTCCTCCAGGCTGAACGGCTTGGTGACGTAGTCGTCGCCGCCCGCCGTGAGACCGGCGATCCGGTCCTCCACGGAGTCCCGGGCGGTCAGGAACAGCACGGGGACCTGGGGGATCTCCCGGCGCAGCCGCCCGAGGACGGCGAGACCGTCCATGTCGGGGAGCATGATGTCGAGGACCACCACGTCGGGCCGGAACTCCCGCGCCGCCCGGACCGCACCCGCACCGTCGCCGGCGCTCCGGACCTCGCAGCCCTCGTACCTCAGGGCCATGGACAGCAGCTCGGAGAGCGAGGCCTCGTCGTCGACGACGAGCACCCGGCAGGGTCCGCCGTCGGGCCGCACGAGGGCCGTGTGGTTGCTGGTGGACGTGGACGCGTGGGAGGTGGTCGTCGCAGTCATACCGACCACGCTGGCCGGGACCTCTGAGAGCGTTCTTGTCCCAGTCTGTGAATTTCCTGAGAAACGGCAGGGGCCGGACCTCAGCCGCGGAAAGGACTCTCAGCCGTCGAGCCGGAAGAGCCGGGCGCCGTTGTCGTGGCAGACCGCCCGGAGCCAGTCGTCGCCGAGGCCGAGCCGTTCGAGGGCCACGAGCTGGTGCTCGTAGGGGTAGGGGATGTTCGGGAAGTCGGTGCCGAGCAGGATCCGGTCGCCGAGATCGGCGAGCCGACCCAGGTCACCGGGCGGGAAGGCGCTGATCCGCTCGGCGAAGTCGGTGAAGGCCATGGTGGTGTCCAGGCGCACCTCCGGGTACCTGTCGGCGAGGTCCAGGAAGTCGGCGTACTCGGGCATCCCCATGTGGGCGATGACCAGCGGCAGCCGCGGGTGGCGGGCCAGCAGCCGACCGACCGGCTCGGGGCCGGTGTACTTGGCCGGCACGGGGCCCGACCCGCAGTGGATCACGGTCGGGATGCCGGCCTCGGCGAGCAGCCCCCACACCGGATCCAGCCGGTCGTCGTTGGGGTCGTAGTCACCGACCTGGAGGTGTGCCTTGAAGATCCGGGCCCCCGAGTCGACGGCCTGGCGGACGTACGCCGCGACGCCCCCCTCCGGGAAGAAGGTCGCGGTGTGCAGGCAGTCGGGGGTGCGGGCGGCAAAATCGGCGGACCATGCGTTGAGCCAGGCGGCCATTTCCGGCTTGTGCGGATAGAGCATGGCCGTGAAGGCCCGGACCCCGAACTCCCGCAGCAGCGCGACCCGCTGCTCCTCCTCGTGCCGGTAGGTGATGGGCCACTCGACGCCGGTCAGCGGGCCGACCGCGTCGAAGTACTCCCAGACCTTGTCCAGGACCCGCTCGGGCATGAAGTGCGTGTGGACGTCGACCAGTCCGGGCAGCCCGAGGCGCTCCCGGAAGGCGCGGACCGCCTCAGCCGTTGCGGGCAAAGCCGTGGCTCCGCTCGACGGTCGCGACGTGCAGGGTGTAGCTCTCGTACCAGTCGGCGCGGCCCTGCTTGATGGCCGCCCGGTGCTCCAGGTCCTCCCGCCAGGCGGTGAGGGACTCGTGATCACGGAAGTAGGCCACGGTGATGCCGAGACCGCCCGGGGTGCGGGCGGACTCGTACCCGAGGTATCCGGGATTCGCCGCGACCATCTCCTCCATCCGGGCGAGGGTCTCGGGATATCCGCTGTCGTCGTCCGTACGGACATTGCTGAAAACGGCCATGACATAAGGCGGTTCGAAGGCCGGTACCGGCTGCATGCTCATGCCCTCCACCCTCCGTGGACGGCCCTGGCGTGTCCACCGCAAACGGCTCCCGAAGGCCAAAGGGATCCAAGTTTTGACCTTGGCCGACCGCGCCTGACCGGCGCCGAACGCGGCTGACCGGGGGGCGAACCGGGGCGGGCGGTACGCCTCAGAACAGCCCGTCCTGCTCGGCGGGCGCGCCGGCGGCCGACGGGATCTCCGCCACCGGGACCGATGTCACCGCCCCGTCCTCCGGGGCGGTGAGCTCCCAGCCGGCCAGCAGCCGGGTGTCCACGACGAGCCCGTCCTCGAGGTGCAGATCGGGACCGGCCGCGCCCACCAGCCGCCCCACGACGGCCCCGCCGGGAACCATCTCGGTGAGCACCCGCGCGGCCGCCGGCAACCCGTCCAGCCCGAATGCCTCGGCATGGTCGACCACTTCGCACCCCACCCGCTCCAGCGACTCCGGCCACCCGGGCAGCGCCGCCGCCCGCGCGTGCAGCTCGGCCACCTCCCGGGCCCGGTCCGGCCCCGACGGCAGCTGGGTCCGTACGGCGCGCTTGCGGGCGTACGCGATCCGGTCCGGCACCCCGAGCGCCGCCCGCAGCAGCTCCTCGGTGCGCCGGGTCGCCATCAACGGCCCGCGGCCCAGCCAGGACCAGGCCACCGCGCCCTGCTCCAGCAGCCGGGCGGAGCCACGCTCCTCGGCGGTGATCCCCACCTTGACCATGCCGGGCCCGAACCAGGCCAGGTAGACCCGGTAGGTGCGCGGATCGGCGGCGTTGGTATCGGCCGCCACGGAGAACGACCTGTCGAGGCGGGCGCATTCGGGGCACTGCGCGCTTCCGGAGCGGCCGGGCACGAGGGCCACGGTCGGACAGGGCGTCCGCCTCCCGGCCCGCCACACACCGAGGCAGTGCCGCTCCCCGCTCGCCGCGAAGGCCAGCCGCTGCCCGTACGCCGGCACGCTCGTCCGCTCGCCGCGCCCCTCGCCGTACCACCCGATGGCCGGCCGGCCGTCCTTCCACCGGATCCCGGTGCACCACCAGGTCACAGCGGGAGCGGCCGTTCGAAGAAGGTGTCCAGCACGACCGTGGCATGCGTGCCGCTCACTCCCTCGATGGCGTAGAGGCGGCGCAGGACGTCCTGCAGCTGCTCGGTCGAGGCCGTGCGCACCTTGACCAGCACGGAGGCACTGCCCGCGATGATGTGCGCCTCCTGGATCTCGGGAATCGCGGCGAAGTCGGCACCGGCCTCGCCCATCCAGGCGTTGGAGTCGACCATCACGTAGGCGAGGACCCCACTGCCGACGGCCGCCGGGTCGACGTCGACGGTGGTCCGCCGGATCACCCCGCGCTCCCGCAGTTTGCGTACGCGCTCGTGGGTGGCCCCGGCCGAGAGGCCGACGGCCGTGCCGAGAGCGGCGTAGGACTGGCCGGCGTCCTGCTGCAGGCGCAGGACGAGCGCACGGTCGATGTCGTCCACGCAGTCTCCCTCTCGTGGGCCTGTCGACCCTCGCCAAGACGGTACCTGATCCTGCAATCTCACCATCAGACCGAACGGAATTCGGCAAAACTGCCGCAGGAGGAATTCCGGACCGGCCGCTGAGCCAACGGAGACGCCCGGCTGGAGCGGCCTTACGACGACTGCCGCTGGGCGGAGGGCCCGCTGCACCTCCCTGCCTGGCGGCAGCTCGTGTGGAGCGACGCCCCAACGGCCGCATGTTCCGCTGGGACGAGGAGAGCGGCGCGGTCTCGGTCTTCCGCCCCCCGCCGGCCACTCCAACGGCAACCCGTAGACCGCGAAGGCCGCCTGATCACCAGTGAGCACGGCAACCGGCACGTCCCCAGCACCGAGCCGGACGGCAGCATGACGAGAGGTGCTGTACGCCGCGTACACGGGCGCGGGCCACATCCGCGCCTTCAAGGTCACCGACGACGGCACCACCCCACCGACGACCGAGCCTTCACCGCCTGCGCGCGGGTCGACAACATCGGCTTCGACGACGAGGGCCGGCTGTGGGCGGCCGCGACGGAGAACGGCGTCCTGTGTCAGGCCCCGGACGGCACCCCCCTCGGCCGCCGTCCGCGTGACCGGCCTCCCCCGCGTCCTCCAACCCCGGAGGCTCCCGCTACCGAGCGACGAACTGCGTCAGGATCGCCTGCACCTCGTAGATGTCGACACCCTTGGTGAAGGTCTTCTCGATCGGCGCCGGGCTGCCGGATATCCAGATCTTGAGCTCGGCGTCGAGATCGAAGTGGCCGGCGGTCTCCACGGAGAAGTGGGTGATGCTCCGGTAGGGGACGGAGTGGTACTCCACCTTCTTTCCCGTGAGCCCCTGCTTGTCGACGAGCACCAGCCGCCTGTCGGTGAACAGGATCGTGTCCCGGATCAACAGGAAGGCGGCGTGCACCTGCTCCCCCTGCCCCAGCAGTCGCGCGTAGTCCCGCTGCGCCGACACGGGGTCGACGGTGTGCGCATTCCCGAACAGTCCCATGAGTGCCCCCGTTTTCCGACTTCGGACGATCTTCGAAAACCGTACCGAGGCCGCCGGGTAGTCGGCGTCACCCGCCAGAGCCATCCCGCCCCTGACTACCTCCGGGGGACCCCCTCCCCATCAAGGAGGAGACACCCCCGACAGGGCATGCACAGGACATACGACGAAAGCCCCCGGGATTTCTCCTGGGGGCCTTCATCCTGCTGTGCACTCGGCAGGATTCGAACCTGCAACCTTCTGATCCGTAGTCAGATGCTCTATCCGTTAAGCTACGAGTGCTTGGGCTTCTCGGGGTTTTGCGCCCCGTTGGCCTTGCGAGAACAACAATACATGGACCTCGCCGGGACGCGAAATCCATTAGCCAAACCCTTGCTGACCTGCGGAAACACCTCGGATGAAGATCGTCCGCATGGGGTTCGCACAGAGGTCGGAGCCGAGCGGATTGCCCCGGAACGCATCGAAGCCCCGGTCCGTCAGGACCGGGGCTTCGATGAGGTGCGGAGGCGGAGGGATTTGAACCCTCGATGGGGGGTAAGCCCCAAACCGCATTAGCAGTGCGGCGCCATAGACCGGACTAGGCGACGCCTCCAGCACACCCTCGCGTACGAGGGTGCGTGCAGATGATGACACAGGCGCAGGGCCCCTCACCAATCCGCTCCCACGGTACTAGGAGGGACGGGCGGAGGGCAAAGCCTTAAAGCGGCCACGGCACGCAACGTCGGCGGGCCCCCGTCGTTGGTCAGGCGTACGACGTACGGACGACCTGGAGTGCCCCATGCTGCGTCTCGCCGCCTTCGCCGTCACCTCCGCCCTGGCCGCCGCGGCCGCTGGGCCGCTCCCACCGCTGCCCGGGCCCCTGGGCGAGCTGCTGGCGCCGCCCGACCGCCTCACCATCGCCATGGCCGACACCGGGAACCGTCAGTTGGACCGGGAGTACCGGCTCGAATGCGACCCCGTCGGCGGCGACCACCCACAGGCCGCGGGCGCCTGCGCACGGCTGGACCAGCTCGCCAAGGAGGGGAAGGACCCCTTCGCCCCGGTCTCCAAGCGGCAGCTCTGCACCATGCAGCACGGCGGCCCCGCCACCGCCCGCATCACCGGAACCTGGAACGGCCACAAAGTGGACGCCACGTTTCGGCGGACGAACGGATGCGAAATCAGCCGCTGGGACGAGCTGGAACCTCTGCTTCCGAGTGGGCGTTCCTGACCTGGGAGGATGCGCGGAATGTGCGGTATCCACCGCACATCGGCCGCCCCGCCGCGGGCCTGTGGCCTTAGACTCCTCCCGTGACTTGCCGGTAGTTGTGGTCAGGGAGGAAGCTCGTCGTGAGCAGCAGGCCATCCCGAGGCGCTGCTCGCCTCGCAGCAATACTCGACGCTCTTCCGGACGCGCTGTTGCTCGTCAACGCCAACGGCACGGTCGTCAACGCCAATTCGATCGCCCTCGAGGTGATGGAGAGCCCCGGCACGGGGCTCGTCGGCCGCGGCGTGCTCGACCTCCTGCCCGAGTTCGACTCCAAGCTGATCCCCGGCTCCATGCGCCGGCCCGGCGAGGACGAAGGCGGCCGCGCCAAACCAAAGCGGATGATCGCGCGCCGCACCGACGGCTCCGAGTTCCCCGTCGAGATCACCAGCGCCCATCTCGACGGCCGCGACGCCTACCGCGAGCCGCAACCCTCGTACACCGGTGACGAGCTGCTGATGCTCGTGGTCCGGGACCTCTCGCAGACCGTGGACACCGAGGCCGAGCTGGCCCGCTCCCAGCGGCAGACCGAGATGATCCTGCGCGCCGCCGCCGAGGGGGTCGTGGGCACCGACACCGACGGCCGGGTGGTACTGGTCAACCCGGCCGCCGCCCAGATCCTCGGCTACCGCGCCACCGACCTCGGCAACCGCGAACTGCACGGCCTGGTCCAGCACTCCCGCGCCGACGGCTCGCCGTTCCCCTTCGAGGAGTCCCCGCTCGCCGACACCCTGCGCAGCGGGCGCAAGCACCGCGTGCGCGGGCAGGTGCTGTGGAACAAGGCCGGGCAGCCGGTCGCCGTCGACCTGACGACCTCTCCCGTACGCGACGGGGAGCAGCTCGTCGGCGCCGTCATGACCTTCACCGACCGGCGGCCCTACGACGCCCTGGCCGCGCGGCACGCGCAGCTGCTGGCCGTCCTCGGCGACTCGCTGCGCGGACCGCTGGACGAGCTGCGCGGTGAGCTGGCGACCCTGGCCGCCGACGACGCGGGACAGCTGTGGCCGGAGGCCAACCAGCTCCTGCACCACCTGGCCGCCGGGTACTCGCGGATGACCACGCTGGTGGACAACGTCCTCGGCTTCCAGCGCCTGGACTCCGGCCAGGCCCGGCTCGCCAAGAAGAAGGTCCTGATCAACACCGTCGTGGCGGCGGGCGTCGACGGCGCGGTCGAACTGATCGGGCCGGGCCGCGTGCAGTTCGCGGTCCACGCGCCGACCATCGAGGCCGAGGTGGACGGCGCCCGGATCGCGACCGCGCTCGCGCACCTCGTCGCGGACGTCGCCGGGGTGGACGCCACCGGCAAGACCGCCCAGGGCAGCGGGTACGGCGACTCGACGATCGTGGTGGCCGCCGCCCAGCGCGGAGACGTCGTACGGATCGAGGTGCGCGGGCCGTACGAGGGCGGGAACCCGGTCCACGAGCCGATCGTGCGGGGGATCGTGACCGCGCACGGAGGCGTGCTGCAGACGGTGGAGGTTCCGGGTGCGCCCGGCGGGGCGTACGTGCTGGAGCTCCCGCTCGGCTCGGGTGCCGGGACGGTCACGCTGCCGGAGCCGGCGGAGGAGTCCCCGGCCGGCCCGACCACGGACGGCGCCGGGACGTCCGGGGGCGCCGCCCCCGGCAAGGTCTCCGGCGGCCGGCGGGGCCGGCGCGGAGTGGACGCCTTCCTGGACGACGAGGTACCGAGTGCGGCCGCCGCGCCGGCCGGCCAGGGCGGGAGCGCGCTGGCACTGCCCTCCGGACGGCGGCGGGCGGGGGAGGCAGGCCTTCTAGACGCGGGCCCGGAGCTCGCCCAGTCCCCGGTGAATCCGGCCGGACTCGGTACCGGGCGCAGGCGCGGCCGGGCCGGCGACGGCAACGGCGAGGCCGACGGCACCGGCGGTCCGGGCGGAGTCCGCGGCCCCGGCGGCCTCGGAGGCCCGGGCGGTCCCGACGGCCAGGGCGGCCAGGGTGGATCCGGGCGGGCCGTGCCCCCGCAGGGCACCGCCATGCCCGCCCTCCCACCCGTACCCGCGGTGCCCCCGGTTCCGCTGACCGAGCACCCTGCGGGGCGACGGCGGACGCTGGGTCCGGCCGGTCCGGCGCAGTCCGGCGGCCCCGTTCCGGCGACCGGGCTCGGGCCGACGCCCGCGCCCGCGCGGCCCATCGCCCCCGAGGGCGGCTTCGCGCTGCCCGCCGGTCCGACTCCGGCTCCCTCCGCTCCGCAGGCCCCCGCCATGGCCGGCCCGGCCGCCGCTCCCGCCGACGGCGACGGCGACACCCCGGCCGGGCGCCGCGGCCGCCGCGTGCTGGCCGCTCCCGGCGGCGGCGCGCCCGAAGCCCCCGCCCCGCAGCCCGCCGAGTCCGCCGAAAATCCGACCGGCCGGCGCCGGGCACTGCCCGGCACGCCGGCCTGGCCGGTTCCGGCGGCCCGTACCGGCTCCGAGGACGACGAGCCCTCCGGCCCGGCCGCCGCGCCCGGAGCGCGTCGGCCGCAGGACGCCCCGGCGGAGGGTCAGGCCGCGCAGCCGATCAGCGTGCGCGCCCTCGGCACCCTCGGGCAGGGCATCTCCGTGGACCCCAACGCCACCGGGGCCGGCGGCGGCTCCGGATCCGGCCGCCGTCGCCGGCTCGCCGAGCCCGCCCCGCAGGGCCGGGCGTTCGCCATAGGAGCCCCCGAGGCGGGCTCCGACGAGGGCCCCGAGCCGCTCGACGGCCCGGGCGGCGCCGTCGAGGTGGTCAACCGGCCCGTGCCCCAGCCCGTGGACGACGAGCTCCCGCCGGAGCCCCTGGACAATCCGCGTCGGTTGCTGGTGTGGCCCGCGCCCGATGTGCAGACGCAGCAGGCGCTCAGCGACCGCGGCTACCGTCCGGTGATCGTGCACTCCCGCGAGGAGGTGGACGCGCAGATCGCCGCGTTCCCCGCCGCGCTGTTCGTCGACCCGCTGACCGGTCCGATCACCCGGACCGCCCTGCAGTCCCTGCGCCAGGCCGCGGTCGCCGCCGAGGTGCCCGTACTGGTCACGGCCGGGCTGGGGCACGCCACGCGCGAAGCGGCGTACGGCGCCGATCCGGCCGTCCTGCTCAAGGCGCTGGCACCGCGCGACAGCGAGCAGCACCCCTCGAGGGTCCTGCTGATCGAGGAGCACGACGAGATCGCGACCGCGTTGACCGCTGCCCTGGAACGGCGCGGCATGCAGGTCGCCCGGGCGGGCGCCGACACCGATGCCGTGGAGCTGGCGACCCGGATGCGGCCCAACCTGGTGGTGATGGACCTGATGCAGGTGCGCCGACGCCGGGCCGGGATCGTGGACTGGCTGCGCGCCAACGGGCAGCTGAACCGGACCCCGCTGGTCGTCTACACGACGACGGGCATCGACCCGGCGGACCTGCCCCGGCTGGCCTCCGGCGAGAGCGTGCTCTTCCTCGCCGAGCGGGCCACCACGGCGGACGTACAGGGCCGCATCGTGGACCTGCTGGCCAAGATCGGCACCAACTAGTAATCCTGGCCCGATGGCCATCACCCATACCAGCGAGCACACCGTCCCCGCCGACAACGGGGAGGTGAACCTGCTCATCGCGCGTCAGGTGGACCCGGGGCACGAGGAGACCTTCGAGGCCTGGGCCCACGGGATCCTGGAGACGGCCGCAGGCTTCCCCGACCACCTGGGGTACGGGCTCTTCCGTCCGGCGACGGAGGGCGGGCCGTGGTTCCTGGTCCACCGCTTCCGCAACCAGGCGGCGTTCCAGCGCTGGCAGGACTCCCCGGAGCGGGCCCAGTGGTTCTCCAACTGCCTCGGCCACCACCACACGGAGATAGCCCGCCGGGAACTGCACGGGATGGAGACGTGGTTCGCCAAGCCGGGTACGACCCGGCCCGCGCCGCCCCGGTGGAAGATGGCGATCAGCTCAGGGCTGGCGATCTTCCCGATCTCGCTCGTGGGCAACGCGGTGCTCGGGCCGTACCTGGTGGATCTGCACTTCGTGCTGCGGACGGCGGCCTTCGCCGTCGTCTTCAGCACCCTGATGACCTACGTGGCCATGCCCGCCGTCAGCAGGCTGCTGCGGCCGTGGCTCACGCGGGGCTAGCCACGCGGCGGGCGTCAGTCGAGCTTGGTGACTTCCAGCGCGCCGTCCGCGTACTGCTGACGGATCACCTTCTTGTCGAACTTGCCGACACTCGTCTTCGGCACGGCCTCGATCGCCGTCCAGCGCTCCGGCAGTTGCCACTTGGCGATGGACTGGGAGAGGAACTCGCGCAGTCCGGTGTAGTGCACGGTCGCGCCCTCCCTGAGGACGACGGCTGCCAGCGGACGCTCGCCCCACTTCTCGTCCGGGACGGCGACGACAGCGGCCTCGGCGACCTCGGGGTGTGCCATCAGCGCGTTCTCCAGCTCCACGCTGGAGATCCACTCGCCGCCCGACTTGATGACGTCCTTGGCGCGGTCGGTGAGGGTGAGGAAGCCGTCGGGGCTGATGACACCGACGTCCCCGGTCTTGAGCCAGCCGTCGGCGCTGAACTTGTCCTCGGGCCGGAAGGGTTCGCCGGACGCCCCACCGTAGTAGGAGCTCGCGATCCAGTTGCCGCGTACCTCCAGCTCGCCCGCCGACGCTCCGTCCCAGGGCAGGAGGTCGCCGGCGGGACCGACCAGGCGGGCCTCGACGCCTGCGGGGAAGCGACCCTGGGTGATCCGGTAGGGCCACTCCTCCTCGGCGGTCAGCCCGGCCGGCGGGTGGGCCATCGTGCCGAGGGGGGAGGTCTCGGTCATGCCCCAGGCGTGGCAGACGCGGACGCCGATCTTGTCGTACGCCTCCATCAGGGAGGGCGGACAGGCCGAGCCGCCGATGGTGACGTGCTTCATCGACGTCAGGTCGCGCGGGTTGGCGGTTACCTCGGCCAGCAGACCCTGCCAGATGGTGGGGACGGCCGCGGCGTGCGAGGGCTTCTCCCGCTCGATCATCTCGGCGAGCGGCGCGGGCTGCAGGAAGCGGTCCGGCATCAGCATGTTGACGCCGGTCATGAAGGTGGCGTGCGGCAGCCCCCACGCGTTCACGTGGAACTGCGGGACGACCACGAGGGTGGTGTCCCGGTCGGTCAGCCCCATCGACTCGGTCATGTTGACCTGCATGGAGTGCAGGTAGAGCGACCGATGGGAGAAGACGACGCCCTTGGGGTCCCCGGTGGTGCCGGAGGTGTAGCACATGGCCGCCGCCTGGCGCTCGTCCAGCTCGGGCCAGTCGTAGCTGTCCGGGCGGCCCTCCAGCAGCTCCTCGTACTCGTGCACGCGCACGTTCAGGCCGTCGAGCGCGGAGCGGTCGCCGATGCCGGAGACCACCACGTGCTCGATGGTCGGCAGGTGCGGCAGCAGGGGCGCGAGCAGCGGCAGCAGGGTGCCGTTGACCAACACGACCCGGTCTGCGGCGTGGTTGACGATGAAGACCAGCTGCTCGGGAGGCAGCCGGAGGTTGAGCGTGTGCAGAACGGCGCCCATGGAAGGGATCGCGAAGTACGCCTCGACGTGCTCGGCGTTGTTCCACATGAGCGTGGCGACCCGGTCGTCCTGCTGCACGCCGAGTTCGTCGCGCAGGGCGCTTGCGAGGCGGGTGGCGCGGGTGCCGATCTCGGCGAAGCTGCGGCGGTGCGGCTCAGCCTCCCCGGTCCAGGTCGTGACCTGGGACTTCCCGTGGATCGTCATCCCGTGACGGAGTATGCGGGTGACGAGGAGCGGTACGTCCTGCATGGTGCTGAGCAAAGCGTCCTCCCGATGAGCGCTGCGGCGCTGCGGCGGCTACGGATGCTGCCGATTCTGCGCACATACCGCTCGGCATGTCACTACCCGGGGGTGGAAACCGAGCCGTGTTTCACGTGAAACATCCTCTGGTTTCACGTGAAACATTCCGCGCCTCATCGGATCGGAGTGAGCTCCGGATCCTCGCGCAGCTTGCCCAATGCGCGGGAGACAGCGCTCTTGACCGTGCCGACCGAGACGCCCAGCAGCTCCGCGGTCTGCACCTCGCTCAGGTCCTCGTAGTAGCGCAGGACGACCATGGCCCGCTGCCGGTCCGGCAGCCGGGTCACGGCGCGCCACATCGCGTCGCGCAGGGCCTGTGCCTCCGCCGGATCGGAGGCCGGCATCTCCTCGGTCTCCGGGAGCTCGTCGCAGACGAACTCGTCGACCTTGCGCTTGCGCCACTGGGAGGTACGGGTGTTGACCAGGGTCCGCCGGACGTAGCCGTCCAGGGCGCGATGGTCCTCGATGCGGTCCCAGGCCACGTACGTCTTGGCCAGGGCGGTCTGGAGCAGGTCCTCCGCGTCACACGGGTTGGCGGTGAGGGAGCGCGCGGTGCGCATCAGGACCGTGCCGCGGGTCCGGACGTACGCCGAGAACGACGGGTACGGCGTCGGATTCGAGGCGAGCGTGCACACAGGCGTGGTCATGTCTCCACGCTAGGAGCGCCCGCCCGCCCTGGGATCGGCCGCAGGTGCCGATGGGGGATCCATCTCAGGTTGTAGGAGTAGGGCGGGCCCCACCCCCTGAAGGTGGAGGGAGCGGGGGCCCAGAGGACCGGGTCTCAGCCGTCGGCTCCGAGGATCAGCCCTGAGGTCGGCACCCCGGTCCCGGCCGTGACCAGGGCGTGCGCCGCGCCCGCCACCTGGTTGACGGAGGTGCCGCGCAGCTGGCGGACGGCCTCGGCGATGCCGTTCATCCCGTGCAGGTACGCCTCGCCGAGCTGACCGCCGTGGGTGTTGATCGGCAGGGCGTCCGCAGCCACGAAATCGGCGGCCTCGCCGGGCCCGCAGAAGCCGAACTCCTCAAGCTGCATCAGCACGAAGGGGGTGAAGTGGTCGTAGAGGATGCCCACGTCGATGTCCGAGGGGCGCAGTCCGCTGGTCCGCCACAGCTGGCGGGCGACCACCTCCATCTCCGGCAGCCCCGTGAGGTCGTCGCGGTAGAAGGAGGTCATGGCCTCCTGGCGGCGTCCGGCTCCCTGCGCGGCCGCGGTGATCACGGCGGGCGCGTGCCGCAGGTCCCGGGCCCGCTCGGCCGTGGTGACGACGAGGGCCTGGCCGCCGTCGGTCTCCTGGCAGCAGTCCAGCAGCCGCAGCGGCTCCACGATCCAGCGTGAGGCGGCGTGGTCGGCGAGGGTGATGGGCTTGCCGTGGAAGTAGGCGGCCGGGTTGTTCGCGGCGTGCCGGCGGTCGGTGACCGCGACGTGCCCGAAGGCCTCGGGGGTGAGGTGGTAGGTGTGCAGGTAGCGCTGGGCGGTCATGGCCACCCAGGAGGCGGGGGTCAGCAGCCCCCACGGCAGGGACCAGCCGAGGGCCGCCCCCTCCGCCGAGGGCTCGCGCTGCTGTACCCCGGAGCCGAAGCGGCGCCCGGAGCGCTCGTTGAAGGCGCGGTAGCAGACCACGACCTCCGCGACCCCGGTGGCGACGGCGAGGGCGGCCTGTTGGACGGTGGCACAGGCCGCGCCGCCGCCGTAATGGATGCGGGAGAAGAAGGACAGGTCCCCGATCCCGGCCGCCTGGGCGACGGTGATCTCGGGGCTGCTGTCCATCGTGAAGGTGACCATGCCGTCGACGTCGGCGGGAGTGAGCCCGGCGTCGTCGAGGGCTGCGTGCACGGCCTCGACGGCCAGCTTGAGCTCACTGCGGCCAGAGTCCTTGGAGAACTCGGTCGCGCCGATGCCCGCGATGGCGGCCCGGCCGCCGAGCTCGTCCCGGGTGCGGACGCTCATGCCGGCACCTCCGCGGTGACCGTCCCCGACACGTGGTGGCCGATGCCGTTGGCACCGACGACCCGGATCTCGACGGTGTTCCCGGACACGGCGGTGACCGTCCCGGTGAGGGTCATGGTGTCGCCCGGGTAATTGGGGACACCGAGGCGGATGGCCACCTTGCGCAGGACGGCGTGCGGCCCCAGGTGGTCGGTGACGTACCGGCCGACCAGGCCGTTCGTGGTCAGGATGTTCATGAAGACGTCCGGGGAGCCCTTCTCCTGCGCGAGCGCCGCGTCATGGTGCACGTCCTGGTAGTCGCGGGAGGCGATCGCGCCCGCGACGATCAGCGTGCGGGTGACCGGGATCTCCAGCGGCGGCAGCGTGTCGCCGATGATCATGCGTGTTCTCCCTCGGCTGTCGAAGCGATCGAAGCTCCCAGTTCGGCCAGCAGCTCGCTGCCGCAGCCCAGGTAGGCGTCCAGCTGGCGCCCCCACAGGAAGTGCCGGTGGACGGGATGGTCCAGGTCGGCGCCCATGCCGCCGTGCAGGTGCTGGCCCGCGTGCACGACCCGCTTGCCCGCCTCCGAGGCCCACCAGGCCGCCGTCAGCGCGTGCTCACGGGCCGGCAGGCCCTGGTCGATGCGCCAGGCCGCCTCGTAGGCGGTCACCCGGATCGCCTCGGTGTCCATGTAGGCGTCGGCCGCCCGGAGCATCACCCCCTGGTTGGTGGAGAGCGGCCGGCCGAACTGCTCACGGGTGGAGGTGTGTTCCACCGCCCGGGCGAGCGAGCCCGCGCAGACGCCCGCCTGGAGGCCGGCGAAGGCGGTCCGGGCGGCGGCGAGGGTGTCCTCGTAGGCGCTGGAGCTGGTCCCGAGGCGTTCGCCCCTGGCTCCGGTCAGGGTCAGCCGGCCCGCCGACCAGGGGGCGGTGGTCTCCACCGGTGCCGTCTCCACTCCGGGCGCGCCGGTCCGTACGAGCCACAGCACCCGGTCCGCGTCCGGGACCAGTACGTGCGTGGCGTCGCGCAGCCAGGGCACGGCGGGGGCGGTGCCGGTGAGGCGGCCGTCGGAGGAGGCGGTGATCCGGCCGCCTGCCGGGAAGGCGCCGGTGGCGACCGCCTCGCCCGTACCAAGGGCGGGCAGCAGCCGGGCGCGCTGTTCGGGGCTGCCGTGCGCGGCCACGGGGAGGATGCCGTACGCGCAGGTGGCGGCGTACGGAACCTGCGCGGTGGTGCGGCCCTGTTCCTCCAGCAGCAGGACCAGCCCGAGCAGGCCGACCTCCTCGACGGCGGCGGTCAGTCCGGCCGTGGTGAGGGCCTTCCACAGTTCGGCGTCGCTGCCGGTGCCGGCGGCGGCGAGGCGTTCGTGGGTGGCGAGATCGGCGAAGATCCGGGCGGCGAGACCGGCCGCGGCGGCCTGTTCCTCGGTGGGGTGGAAGTCCATCAGCCCTCACTCCCGCGGAAGACGGGGAGTTCGAGGTCGTCGTCGACGCGCAGGAACTCCAGCTGGACGGGCAGGCCGATGCGCACCTTGTCGTACGGCACACCGGTGATGTTGCTGATCATGCGGACGCCCTCGGCGAGCTCGACGAGGGCGACCGCGTAGGGCGGGTCGAACGCCGGGAAGGGCGGGTGGTGCATCACGACGTAGCTGAACACCGTGCCGGCTCCCGAGGCCTCGACGGTGTCCCAGTCGGGGCTCGCGCAGGCGTTGCAGCCGGGCAGCCACGGGAAGCGAAGGGCGGCGCAGGAGGTGCAGCGCTGGATCAGCAGCCTGTGGTCCCGGACCCCGTCCCAGAATCCCTGGTTGTCGCGGTTGACCACCGGGCGGGGGCGGCGGGCCTCTGGCTTCTTCTCCGGCTTCCTCTCCCGTTTGGCAGCCGGGGCGTACTTGAGGATCCGGAAACGGTGGGTGCCGGCCGGTTCCCCGTTCGCCTGGACGTCCATGCGGGTGGTCACGAAGTGGCCGGTGCCCAGCTTGGTCGTCTTGCGAGGTGACACGGACTCGATGACGGCGTCAAAGGTGATCGCGTCACCCGGGCGCAGTGGGCGGAGGTACTCCTGCTCGCAGTCGGTGGCGACCACGGAGGTGAAGCCGGCGCCGTCGAGGAGCGCGAACAGTTCGTCGTAGGCGGATGAGCGGTCGGAGTGGCCGGAGAGACCGCCCATCGTCCAAGCCTGGAGCATGGTGGGCGGAGCGATGGCGTCCGGCCCGGTGTAGGCGGGGTTGGCATCGCCCATCGCCTCACACCAGTGGCGGATCATGGGCGCGTTGACCGCGTCCTTGCCCCGACCCGCGATGGCGGCCGGCTGTCCCTCGAAGGCCGCCAGGAGTGCGTGGAACCGGGCGGCCTCCTCGGCCCCGCCGGTTCCGGGTTCGGTCCCCGAGCCCGTGCCCGTGGCGGTTCCCGTGCGCGTGGCGTCCGCGGTCATCGCTTCCTCCCCTTCATGCCGAGCCGCATCATGGCGACGATCTCCCGCTGGACCTCGCTGACCCCGCCGCCGAAGGTGTTGATCTGGGCGGCCCGGTTCATCCGCTCCAGCTCGCCGCCCGCGAAGGCGCCGGGGCCCGGCCCACGGATCAGGGCCTCCTCGCCCACCACCTCCTGGCACATCCGGTACACCTCGACGGTGGACTCGGTGCCGAGGAACTTCACGCCGCTTGCATCGCCCGGGGCCAGGCTGCCGCCGGCCACGTCCTGGACGAGGCGCCAGTTGAGGAGGCGTGCGGCGGCCAGTCGCGCGTGCGCCTCGGCCAGGCGGGCCTGCACCCAGGGCAGGTCGGCGGGCCGCTCGCCGGTGACCGGGTCGGGGGTGCGGGCACGGCTCAGGGCGTACCCGTAGAAGTCCTCCGCCTGCATGCCGATGGCGGCGAGGGCCACGCGCTCGTGGTTGAGCTGGTTGGTGATCAGGCCCCAGCCGCCGTGCTCGGGGCCGACGAGGTTACCGGCGGGCACGCGGACGGAGTCGTAGTACGTCGCGGTGGTCGTGAGGCCGCCGACGGTCTCGATCGGGGTCCACGAGAAGCCGGGGTCGCCGGTGGGCACCAGGATGATCGAGATGCCCTTGTGTTTCGGGGCCTCGGGGTCGGTGCGGCAGGCGAGCCAGATCCAGTCCGCGTTCTGGGCGTTGGACGTGAAGATCTTCTGTCCGTCGATCAGCCAGTCCGCCCCGTCGCGGACAGCGCGGGTGCGCAGGGAGGCGAGGTCGGTGCCGGCCTCGGGTTCGGAGTAGCCGATGGCGAAGACGAGGTCGCCCGCGAGGATCCGGGGCAGGAAGTAGTCCTTCTGCTCCTGCGTCCCGTACTTCATCAGGGTCGGGCCGACGGTGTTGAGCGTGACCATGGAGACGGGGGCGCCGGCCCGGTAGGCCTCGTCGAAGAAGACGAACTGCTCGTCCGCGCCGCGCCCCTGGCCGCCGTACTCGACGGGCCAGCCGAGGCCGAGCAACCCGTCGGCGCCGATGCGGCGCAGCAGTTCGCGCTGGCGGGCCGGGTCTTCGGGGACTCCGTCCGGCAGCAGGTCCTGGAAGTACTCCCGCAGTTCGGCGCGGAGCCGCGACTGGCCTTCGGTCGGAGCGAGGTGCACGGCGCTGGCCTCCCGGCATCACATCATCGAGGACATCTGACTGTCCGTCAGATTTACCTGTGGTGTCAAGGTCGGGAGAGGAGGCGGGGCGGAGGGATTGCCCTCGGGCCGGGAGGGCGGGCATGCGCGAGGGCGCCTGCGCTACCGGACCCCAGCCGGTCCGGTCGCACAGACGCCCTCAAGAATCGGAGCGGCGGCTCAGGCCGCATCTACCACCAGGGGTGGAAGTTGACCGCCACGTTCGAGTTGGCCTGGTGGATCGCTGTGAGGGCCGAGCCGTTGACCTGCGCTGTGTTGTTCTGGTTGGAGGCACCGGAACCGGTGGCCACCTGCTGCGAGGTGGACGAGTTGCCGGTGTTGTTCCCACCCACGCCGCTGCCGATGATGCCGGCGACGCTCGCATTCGATCCGTCGTTCGCGAAAGATCCGTTGTCGGCCGATGCCACACCGCCGAAGAGTGCGACGGCGAGGGGCAGAGCGGCGACGACGGCGATGACGCGGGCGGTACGGATGCTTGCCATGTCTTCTTTTCCTCCAGAAAACCGAAGTGGGATTCGCTCCAAGGCAGTTGGCCGACCGCCTCGGTCGTTCGTGGTGACGACGTCGCGAGACCAGAGTTGCCCACCGAATCCCCGGCGAACCACCCCGGAGTCCCCGATTCCCCCGCAAGTATGACCAACATCGGATAAACCTCATTCGCGCCCTCGAAGGCCCAGGTCAGCGCCTTGGGAGCGGCTGCGGCCCGTGTTGCACACGGGAAAAATCGTTCCGCCAGACCGGCCGGCCCCGGACATGCCGAAAAGGGCCGCGCCGTCCGGGAACCCCACCGTCTCCCGGGCCTGCGGCCCTGCACTGCCAAGCTTCACGCCCCCTGCACCACCCGGCGCACGCCGGGGTGATCCATCCGTGCCCCGCTCCGGGGACACCACGCGGCGCGATCCACGGTCGCGACCGACCGGGCTCCAGCGCCGTACGACTACGACTACGACTACGGGTACGTCCAGAACTACGACTACGGCTACGACTGCGACTGCGGGGTCACGCGGCCAGCGCGAGCGCTCCTCGGGCGGTGGCCACCGGGACTCCCACTGCGGCCCCGACGCGTGCTCCGACTGGGGATGCGGCCGGGGTCAGGAGCGGCGCGGTGGTTCCCTGTCCGGCACCCATGGCCGCGGCGGTGGTGGAGCGGCGGACGGAGGGGGACTTGCCGTGGGCCTCGGCGCGGATCCGCTGCTTGATGGTCGGCGGCAGCGAACCGCCCCGCATCATCGCCCTCCAGGTCCGCCGGGCCGCGACGGCCGGCCGTGCGACGGAGAGGGCGGCCGCGGCGGGCTGGGCCGCGAAGTCGCCGGCCGGGGCGGCGGCCAGAGCCGCCTTGCCGCCGAGGCCGAGGGAGGAGAGGAAGGCCACGAGGGCGGTGAGGAGGGAGGTCCAGATCGACGTGAGGACGCTGCGGTGAGCCATGACGGGGTGCCTCGATTCGCGATGTTCCGACGGGCGGATCTGCATACATTCGTCATGATGTGTTCGCAACCGCACCGCCCCCACCTTCCGCGCCGATGTTCCGACAAACACCACCCGGAAGGACGTATGGACGCCAAGCAGGCCCGCTCCGAACACCTGGAACAGCGAAGGGGTGCCGCCAGTTCGGTGGCACCAGGCGCTCCAGAGAGGTCACCCCGCCGGAAGGTCATCCGTCATGGACGTTTTCCCGACTCCTCTTTGCCGGCGTTGGTGGCCGTGATCGGGATCCGGGGTGAGACGGAGCGGACGACGAAGGGGCGCCCCTCGCTGAGGGACGCCCCTTGTGACCTGCTACTTCTCTGACCTGCAAGCGGTGGGTGTGGGATTTGAACCCACGGTGACTCGCGCCACGACGGTTTTCAAGACCGTTCCCTTAGGCCGCTCGGGCAACCCACCCTCGCCCCTGCCGACCAGCGGCGGAGCGGGTACAGCGTACCGGCTGGCGGGGATGCTCGCGGCTCCGTTGATTCACCGTTGGCACGTGCCCGGCGGGGAGCCCTGCTCACCCGCAGCTGAGCGGGGGCTCCGCCGGGCTCCCACACCGCGTCAGGACGTCTGGGCCTTGTCGTAGGCCGCTTTCGCCTCGTTGCCGAAGTAGGGGCCGTACATGCGGTTCGGCAGGAAGGTGTAGCCGAAGCTGTTCACCGAGACCTGGGTGCCCAGGCCCGTGGCCTCGTTGAAGTCCTGGAACCAGGGGCCGCCACTCGAGCCGCCCGTCATGTTGCAGCCCAGGCTGTGGTCCTTGGTCAGCAGGAAGTCCTTGCCGCTGTTGCCGCTGCAGTAGACGAGCTTCGTGCCGTCGTACGGGGCGGCCGCGGGGAAGCCGAAGGAGTACATCTTCTTGTTGTAGCCGCCGTTGAAGAGGATGCCCTGGGCGCCGACGGCCTGGCTGAGGGTCTGCCCGTTCAGCGGGGCGACGACGGCCAGGCCGACGTCCATGTTCATGTCCTCGCTCGCCGCCCACTGGTCGGTGGCGAAGGTCTTGGTGGCCGACCACTGGCCGTAGGGCGCGGACCCGTTGTTGTAGGCGGGGACGAAGACCCAGTTCGTGTGCCAGGCGCCCTGGTACTTCACGCAGTGGCCGGCCGTGATGACGGTGCTGCCGTTGGCACTGGTCACCGAGTCCCCGGAGCAGGAGGCGGTCCGGTCACCCATCGTGAAGAAGACCCGGCCCGAGGTCTTCACGACCGCGCCACCGCCCGTCCACGCGCCGCCCGCCTGCGGGAAGGCCGTGGGGGACGCGGCAGCCGTCGGCGCGACCCTGGTGGGCGCCGCCGAGGTGGCGACCGCCGTGCGGGCGGTGCCAGGGGCAGCCGTCACGTCCAGCGGGGTGGCGCTCCGCATCCGCTCGGCGGTCCAGAAGCCGGAGGTGTGCTGCTGCCGGAAGGACGCTGGGGCGTCCGCCGCGAGGGAGGGGGTGGCCGCCGTCAGGACGCCCGCGACCAGGGCGCCCGCCGAGAGCAGGACGGATAAGGCCGTGCGATGACGATTCACGCATGACTCCTTCTGCCGTGCCCGGTCCGGTGGAAGCCGGGCAGGGTGGGGGTGAAGAGCGGTCGGTGCGGATCGGCTGTGCCTGGTGCGGGGCGCCTGCGGTGCATGGTGCGGCCCTGCCGGGGCAGAGTGGCACGGCCGCGCGTCAATGTCAGCGGCCAGTCGGAACGTTCGGTCGGTTCCGGCCAGGAAATGGCCAACTCGGCGCCGTTGTGCCGTCATACGGTGAGCAGCACGCCCGCGTACGAGACGCCGGCCACCACCACCCACGCCCCGAGTCCGAGCGCCGCCGCCCGCCCCCCGGTCCGCGCCAGCGTCGGCAGGTGCACGGCGCTCCCCAGGCCGAACAGCGCCGCTGCTAGCAGTGCCTCCTGTGCGGTGTGCGCCCACTCCAGCGCTACGTCGGGCACCGCGCCGGTGGCGCGCAGCGCGGCCGCGGCCAGGAAGCCGGCCACGAACAGCGGAACCGGGGCCGGGCGGCGGCCCGAGGCCTTGCGCACCCCGCGCCGCCGGGCCCGTACGGAGAAGGCCACGGCCGCCACCAGCGGGGCGAGCAGGGCCACGCGCATGAGCTTGACCAGTACCGCCTCGCCCAGGGCGTCCGGGCCCGCGGTCTGCGCGGTCGCCACCACCTGGCCGACGTCGTGGACGCCGGCGCCGACCCACCGGCCGAAGGCCGGATCGGAGAGTCCCAACGGACTTTGGAGGAGGGGGAGTACCGCGATGGCGAGGGTTCCGCAGAGGGTGACCAGGGCCACCGACGCGGCCACGTCCTCCTCGTCGCTGCCCGACACCTCGCTCACCGCGCCGATCGCCGAGGCCCCGCAGATCGAGTACCCGGTGGCGATCAACAAGGGCTGGTCTCCTGGGAGTCCGAGGCGCCGCCCCAGCCAGACGGTGCCGAGAAAGGTGGCCGCGACCACCCCCACCACCATCGCCACCGTGGTCCAGCCCAGCCGGAGCACCTGGTCCAGCCCCAGACCGAGGCCCAGCAGGACGATGCCCATGCGCATCAGCCGCCGGCCGGCCAGGGACAGGCCCGGGCGCGCCGTTCCCCGTACGAAGCCCCGCAGACCGGGGAGATGCGCCGCCGCGATGCCCAGCATCACGGAGGCGGTCAGCATGGGCACGGCGGGCACGGCGCGGTGGATGCACCACGCGGTCAGCGCTCCGCCCGCAGCCATCGCCAACCCGGGCCAGGGGGTGGATGTTTCACGTGAAACATGCCGGACCGCCGCTCCGTGAGGGCGGTGAAGGAGGGCCATCAGTCGACGGGGAGTGCGTAGACGCGGCGGATGCTGGTACCCAGCCGGGACACGTCGGCGCCGTAGACGTGCACGGATATCGCCTTGGTGCCGCAGGAGTTGCGCACCTTGTGGATGTCTCCCGGCGGGGCGAAGCCACAGACCTCGCCCTGGGCGTTGACCACGTCCTCGGTGGCCACCAGGCGGGCCGGGCCGACACCCGGTGCCAGACGGAAGCGGCGTTCGCTCTCCTCGCCCTGGTGCACCCCTGCCACGCACCACGACACGTGGTCGTGGATACAGGTCTCCTGTCCGGGCAGCCAGACCAGGGCCACCACCGAGAAGCTGCCGTCCGACTCCGCGTGCAGGATGTGCTGGCGGTACCGCTCCGGGTCGCCTTCCTGCTGCGCCGGCGCCAGCAGGTCGGGCGCACCCAGGTGCGGGGCGAGCCTTTCACCCACCAGGTACGCGGTGAGATCGGGAGCCAGGCCCCGTTCCACGACCGTGCGGATCTCACTGACGAGGGCGGCCATCCTCGTGGTGGTGCGGGCCGGTGTGGTGGTGGTCATATCGGCAGCGTGCTGCCGCCGTTTCATCACGTCCAACGACAGTTATGACCTGAAATACCAAACAGCGCTTATGGGTTGGTCAGCAGCCGATCCGGTTCGCCGCCACCTGCTTCAGCGCGTCGAGCACCACGGCCGTCGCCGGTATCCGCAGGTGGTCCCGGTAGACGTAGGCGGCGATGTGCCGGCGGGCGGCGGGCTGGAGCGCCCGCCCGCAGACCCGGTTCAGCGAGAGGGAGGGCAGTACCAGCGCGGGCATCATCGCGACTCCCAGGCCCTGTGCGACCAGGCTCTGCACCACCAGGTTGTCGTCGGTGGCGAAACGGATGTCGGGCACGAAGCCCAGCTCGGCGCACTCGTGCAGCAGGTTCGCCCGGCAGCGCGGACAGCCGGCGATCCAACGCTCCTCGGCGAGGTCGGCCAGGTGCACGGCGCGGCGGCGGGCCAGTGGATGCCCGGTCGGGAGCAGCACCGTCAGCTGGTCCTCCAGCAGCCTGACCTCGGCGACCTCCTCGGGGATCTCCTCGTGCAGGCCGGGATAGGTGAAGGCCAGGGTGATGTCGCACTCCCCGCGCTCCAGCCGACGCAGCGATTCCGGCGGCTCGCCCTCCAGCAACTCCACCTGTACGCCCGGATGGTCCTTGGCCAGACCGCTCAGTGCCTCCGGGACGAGGGTGACGTTGGCGCTGGGGAAGCCGCACAGCCTGACCCGCCCGGTGCGCAGGCGGGCGTACGCCCTCAGCTGCGCCTCGGCGGCGGAGAGGTTGCCGAGGATGGTCTCGGCGTGCCGGGAGAGCGACTCCCCGGCCTCGGTGAGCTGCATCCTGCGGCCCACACGGGTGAACAGCGGGGTGCCGACGGCGCGCTCGAGCGCCTTCATCTGCTGGGTGATGGCGGGCTGGGTGTACCCCAGGACGCGGGCGGCGGCCGAGTACGACCCGGAGGCGACCACCGTGTGAAAGGTCCGTATGTGCCGAGAATCGAACACCAACGAAGCATAAGCGGACGTTGGAGGGGGCCGTAGGCAGATTCCGCCTACGGCCCCCTCCTCGTCGGGCCACCGCCGTGGCTTGTGGTGCTACTTGTCGCCGACCCGCGAGCCGAGCGTGATGTCGACCGTGGTCGGCTTGCCGCTGCGCAGGTAGGTCAGCTTCACGGTGTCGCCGGGCTTGTACGTCCAGATCATGCTGATCAGGCTCGGGCCGCTGTCGACCGGCTTGCCGCCGAATTCGGTGATGATGTCGCCGGGCTTCAGACCGGCCTTGCCGGCCGGGCCGTTGGGGTCGACGAGCTCGTTGGCCGCCGCGCCCTGCTCGGAGATCTTGGCGCCCTCCGCCTTGGCCTGGAGGTCCACGGAGACCGAGATCACCGGGTAGACCGGCTTGCCGGTCTTGATCAGCGATTCGGCCACGTTCTTCGCCTGGTTGATCGGGATGGCGAAGCCGAGGCCGATGGAACCGGCCTGGCCGCCACCGAAGCCGCCGTTGCCGGCCGACTGGATCGCGGAGTTGATGCCGATGACCGCGCCACGACCGTCGAGCAGCGGGCCGCCGGAGTTGCCCGGGTTGATCGAGGCGTCCGTCTGGAGCGCGCTCATGTACGAGTTCTTGCTGCCGCTGCCGTCGCCGGAGGCGACCGGGCGGTTCTTGGCGCTGACGATGCCGGTGGTGACCGTGTTGGACAGGCCGAAGGGGGCGCCGATCGCGATGGTCGAGTCGCCGACCGCGACCTTGTCGGAGTCGCCGAGCGGCAGCGGCTTGAGGCCGGCCGGCGGGTTCTTCAGCTTGAGGACCGCGACGTCGTAGCCCTGGGCACGGCCCACGACCTCGGCGTCGTACTTCTTGCCGTCGGAGAAGGTCGCGAAGAGCTTCCCGCCGTTCGCGGCGGAGGCCACCACGTGGTTGTTGGTGAGGATGTGGCCCTGCTGGTCGTAGACGAACCCGGTGCCGGTGCCGCCCTCGCCGTCGCCGGCCGAGGCCTCGATGGTGACCACGCTGGGCAGTGCGCCGGCGGCCAGGCCGGCGATGGAGCCGGCCTCGCGCTTGACGTCCTTGGGGGTGTTGGCCGCGCTGATCGTGGTCGAGCCGGTGCCGTTGTCGCTGCGCTCGGCGGCCCAGTAGCCGACGGTGCCGCCGATGCCGCCCGCGAGAAGGGCCGCCACGAGCACGCCCGCGATCAGCCCGCCCTTGCCCTTCGGCTTGGGCGCGGGCGAGCCGTCGGCGGTCAGGGGAGCGCCCCAGGCGCCGCCGTGGCCACCGCCTCCGTACGCCGGCACGGTGGGCGGCGGGGGCGGCCAGCCCTCGGCTCCGTGCGCGGCCGGGGTGGGAGCCTGGCCATAGGCCGGGGCCGCCGGGGCCGGCGGGATCTGCTGGGTGTGCTCGCTGCCCGGTGCGGGCGCCGGCGGCAGCTGCTGCGTCGTCGGCTCGGCGGCCGCGTGCCCGGGCGCCGGAGCGGCCGGGACCGGCGCCACGGGCTGCGGCGCGGCGTCGGCCGGCTGCGGAGCGGGCACGGGTCCGGGCGCCTGCGTCGCGGAGGCCGGAGCAGGGGGTACGGACGGGGCCGCGGGGGGTGTGGGGGCCGCGGTGCCCTCGTTCTCGGTGCTCACAGCGCTCTCTCCTCGTCACACACGGCTTCGAAAAATCTCTGGCGATCGGTCCGACTGAACGTTCGACGTGCCGCACAAGTTCCTGGGCAAAGCCTTTCCCATGACCCGTCAGAGCACTGTAAGCCGGACCTGTGCATCTCTCCCCATTCTTTATATCCGACATTTCGCACGGATCCACAGGATGGACCTCGACGCCGGGGGCCCTGGCGATGGCACGATGACCCGGTGACCCACGCAATGCCGCGCACCATCCAGGTCGTCGCCCACCGCGGCGCTTCGGAGGATGCCCCCGAGCACACCCTGACCGCCTACCGCAAGGCGATCGAGGACGGCGCCGACGGCCTCGAATGCGATGTCCGGCTCACCGCCGACGGGCACCTGGTCCTGGTCCACGACCGCCGGGTGAACCGCACCTCGAACGGCCGCGGGGCCGTCTCGGCCCTGGAGCTGGCCGATCTCGCCGCCCTCGACTTCGGCTCCTGGAAGGACCGCGAGGAGTCCCCCGACTGGGACGCGGACCCCGAGCGGACCTCCGTCCTCACCCTGGAGCGCCTGCTGGAGCTCGTCTCCGACGCCGGGCGGCCGGTGCAGCTCGCGATCGAGACGAAGCACCCGACCCGCTGGGCCGGACAGGTGGAGGAGCGCCTCCTCTTCCTCCTCAAGCGCTTCGGACTGGACGCCCCGCCCGCCGAGGGGCCGCACCCGGTCCGCGTCATGAGCTTCTCCGCGCGCTCGCTGCACCGGGTGCGGGCGACCGCCCCGACGATCCCGACCGTGTACCTGATGCAGTTCATCTCGCCCCGGATGCGGGACGGGCGACTGCCGGCGGGGGTGACGATCGCCGGCCCCGGCATGCGGATCGTGCGCAACCATCCCGGCTACATCCGCAAGCTCCAGGACGCGGGCCACTCCGTACACGTATGGACAGTGAACGAGCCGGCAGACGTTCAGCTCTGCGCTGATCTGGGCGTGGAGGCGATCATCACGAACAGACCCCGTCAAGTTCTGTCCCAACTAGGGCGCTGACGTCACGTTTTGCACACCCGTCACCTTTGACCCGCGAGTAACAGGGTGTGCCCCGGCGCATCCGCTCCGTATTCGTTCGGCATGAATGCGTCAGGGCGGCCCGCTTCGGCGGTTTCCGGTCCAGGCCATTGGGGCATCCAGACCATGCGTGGGGCTAAGGAGGTTCCGGGGGTGGCGTTGGTGGTGGCACAAGAAGTGCCCACGTCGTCGTGCATGGACGTACGCCATGGTCCTGCGGGCGTGGGCGAGGCGAGACATCGGATGCGCGAACAACTGCGTATCAGCGGTGTGCCCGAATCGGTCGTGGACGATGCCGTACTGATCCTTTCCGAACTGCTCAGCAACGCCTGCCGACACGGCAGGCCCTTGGGCACACGGGAAGTCGGAGACGGGGAGATACGCGCCGCTTGGCGCGTCGACAGAGCGGGGCGGCTGACGGTCGAGGTCACGGACGGGGGCGGTCCCACCCGCCCTGTTCCTGCCACGCCCTCGGTCACCGCGCGCGGCGGCCGGGGGCTGAACATCATCAGCGCCCTTGCCCAGGACTGGGGTGTCCGGGACGGAGCGGCGGGTGAGGTCACCGTGTGGGTGGTCGTTGCCTGTGGGCCCCGGCACGAGGATTTCGCTACGCGCGTTGCGCCCCCGGCGATCGACTTCAGCACGGCGTTCGACGACCTGGATCCCTGACCGCGGGATCCCTGACAGCACACAGCCCCGCAGCACGCGAACAACACGACCACAGCAGACCGACAGCAGACCGACAGCACAGCGAGAGACGCAGGAAACAGAACAGCAGTACCGGTCATCCGAACAGGCGGCCGTCCGGGAGCGCACGCCGACCGTGCTCCCGGCCGCACCCCACCGGTTCCGGCGGTACGAACGGCTAGGCTCGCGCCCAGACACGACGCCGTACCGCCGCAACCGGGAGACACCCACGATGGCCAAGAAGCGCCCCGCAGCCAAGACTGCAAAGCCGCAGCTCAACAACGGTGAGATCCCCGTTGTAGGCGCGCGCGAGCCCTGCCCCTGCGGATCCGGGCGCCGCTACAAGGCCTGCCACGGCGCGGCCGCCGCACACGCCGTCACCGAGCACGTGCGCCGCCCGTTCGAGGGCCTGCCGGGCGAGTGCGACTGGGTCGCACTGCGCGAGCTGGTGCCCGCCGCCACCGCTGCGCTGACCCTCAAGGGCGGCCTGCCCGAGGGCGTCCCCTCCGTCACCCTGGTGACCGTACTGCCCATGGCCTGGCCGGCGCTGCGCCGCGAGGACGGGTCCGTCCTCCTCGGCCTGCAGAACGAGTCGTCCAGCGGGGATCTCGGCCGCGACATGGCCGACACCCTGGAGCGCGCGCTCGTAGCGGAGCCCGGCACTCCGGTCGCTGCCCGCCGGGTTCCCGCCGAGGGTCCCCGACTTCAGGATCTCCTGGACACGGACGGCGGTTTCGAGCCGGTTGTGCACAGCGGCTTCGAATTCTGGATTCCGGAATCCGAGAGCGCCCAGAGCGCCTCCCCGGAGATCGCCGCCTCACTGGAGCGCGCCAACGCGGCCGCGATCCCCACCGTCAAGCTGACCGGCGTGGACGCGGCGTACTGGTGCGAGACCCCGGACAAGAACCACCTGCGCTGGGTCATGCCGCATCCCGAGGAGAAGCTGCTCGACGCCCTCGCGCGGCTGCACGCGGCCGGCACGTCCTCGCTCGGCGAGGGCACGAAGCTCGTCGGTTCCTTCCGTGCGCACGGCCTCATGGTCCCCGTCTGGGACCTGCCCACCGGAGTCACGGCCGACGACGTCGAGAAGCCCGCGGCGGAGTTCGCGGAGCGGCTGGCCGGGGCGCTGGCCACGGACGCACCGCTGACCACGGACGAGCGCCGGGCACGCGGCGGACTCACCAACCGCCAGGTGACCCTCAGCTGATCGCGCGTACGCCTGGAGCCGGTGACCGGAGTCACAACTCCCGCTAATCGTCTGCAAATCGGTGTCTGAATATCAGAGATCGAATTTGCGAACAGGCGATCTCTTGTTACCGTTCTTGTAGCCCGGTCGCTGGTGCATCCCCCGTCGCCAGCGACCGGGCCCTTCCTTTTCCGGCGGTACTCAACCGTCATGCGGCACGGTCGAGTTGCTCCCGGACCGCAGCAGCAGCGCCCCTTCATCATCCGGAACTGCAAACTCCGCTACGGCCGAGTAACTGTCCGGGGCTCCGGCAGAGTCCTCCTTGGGCGTCTCGCACAGGCCCGGCTCGTCACCCGCGCCGACCGCGCACCGGATCTGCACCGTGCGCCCGGCCGGACCCATCAGCGTCAGCACGGCATCCAGCGCGCGGCCACTCGTGTTCCTGTAGTAACTCCGGCCCCACGTAAGGCCCTCGCCCACCAGCACGCAGGTCTGCGCCTCCACGCCGTGCGGCGAGGACACTTCGGGACCGCAGCGCGAATCGGTACGGGGCTGCTCGGCCGGACCCGGCTTTCCGGGCTCCACCGCCCCTCCCGCCGGCCGTGCGGGGGCCGTCGGAGAGGTGCGGGGAGAGTCGGAAAGTCCGAGCGTCGAGAACAGGCCGCCGCCCTTTCCGTCGTCCTGACCGGCAAAATCCGGCCCGGCGATCGCTCCGGCGAGCGGGAGCGACAAGATGATCAGCACACCGGCACCGATACCGATCAGGCGGAGATTCATTCGCCGAAGATAGCGACGCGGGAATGGGGCACGGAGATCCCCGCGCCCAATTCCCTGCGAAACTCGTCCCGCTGGCACCCGTACGAGTGATCCGCAGACGTCCTGCGGGTCAGTACGCGAGCCTGCTGCCGCCGCCGGGTGCCCCACTGCTCGCCTCGACGAGCGCGTCCACGACCGCCTCGACCTCGGGCAGCCAGAGGTTCACCGCACCCTGCGGATCGGCCTCCAGCGGTGGCTGCTGCCGCGCCTGGTGTTGTTGCTGCTCACGCTGCCCGGACCGAGGCCGGGGCTGCGGCTGCGGCTCCCGTTCCCAGCGGACCCGGCCACCACTGGACGCGGCGGACGGCGGCAGCAACAGGTAGCCGCCCTCGCCGTGGAAGCGCAGCGAGGAGGGCACGTGGTCCTTCGCGTAGAGGAGTTCGCCGAGCCGCTCCAGCGAATACGGCGCCACCAGGAGCGACCAGCGCGTGGGCGTGGCCACGACCGGACCGAGGCGCATGCCCTGCGCGTCCAGTCGTACGAGGGCCCGTGCGGCCGCACCGGCCGGCAGGCTCACCGCGCAGGGGGCGGCCCCGCCGGTGGCCATCAGAACGGGGGCGGTAGGCCGGTTGGTCCACCACCAGGCCACCATCCGGGGGTCGGTGGTGGCGGCGAGCAGTCCGGGGTCGAAGGGGTGGGCGCCGGGGACGACGCAGTCGGGATCGGGGCAGGCGCACCGCGAGCCGTCGGTGGCGGACCGGCCGACACCGGGCAGGACGGGCCACTGCCATGTGGTGGCGCAGACGAGCGCCGCGTCGAGGAGAGCGGACGCGGCGCCGCTCTGTCCCGTGTCGGGGCGCAGGGATTGAAAGCGATCGCGGAGCCGCTGGAGACGCCTTCCGAGGATCTCGCGCATGAGCGCTCGTTCCTTTCCGTTGAACGCCGAGGGCCACATCACACCATGTAACCGGTGTCTCACCACACGTACAGGTTGCGCGTCACTGTCCGCCAGAAGCAGGTTCACACGGTTCGTGCAGTTTTCTTACGGGTCCATCAAACGTCCGGCGGGGGCGGAGCGCGACCCGCGCCGGCGGCCGAGATCGGCTGCCGCCGCTAAGGACGACGGGCCGCGCCGGGTGGTTCCCATCGGTCTGCGGCGGCCCCAACTCGCCTCGGGCGCCAACGAATACGTACCCGAGCCCCCCGCGGCGCCCGCCCAGTCGACCTCAAAAACCGACCGCTTCCAGCTTTTTCCGGCCAAGTTCTAGCCTTGGCTCGACCGTGAGTTGCCGTACCACGGACACCAGGATTCCCACCTGGGCAATGCTGGACATGCATCCACGTCTGCGTGTAGATGTGGATTCCTTGATGGCGGCGCAGCACGATCTGGGGGTTTGCGATGCTATATGGCGAATCGCACCAGGTGGAAAGGCGGACGCCATGAGCGCCTCGCATCTGCCGAAAGTGGCTGGAATCGATCCAGCAGTTACCGCGTCACCGCACACTGCGGCGCCCACGCCCGCCCGCACCACCCCCGCACCGGCTCCGCCGCCCGGCCCGGGCAGCGTCATCCAGGACCGCCTGGCGGGCATGGTCTCGGATCTCACCACCCTGCACGAGCTCACCGAGCGGCTGGCCCGCACCTGTGACCTCGACACCTCCCTCCACGAGTTCCTGCGCGCCGGAGCCGCACTCGTCGGCGCGCGCCGCGGACTGATCGTCCTGGAGCCCTCCGACGGGCTCGGCCCCACCAGCACGATCGGCCTCGGTCTCGGCCACGCCGAACTCGGCCACATCGAGACCGTGCCGCGCAGCGCGACCTCGTACGGCCGGATCCTCGACGGACTGCCCGACGCCCACGGCGGCTCCGAGGTCCTCCCCGAACCGGGTGAGCCCCCCGGCGCGGGCGGCTTCGCCGCCCCCGTCGACCCCCGGCACCGCGAGGTCGCGGCCCGCCTCGGCTACGCCGCCAGCTACGCGCTCCCGCTGACCGCCGAGGCCGCCGGCCGGCTCGGCGCCGCCGTCTGGCTCTACGACGAGCAGGCCGAGCCGAGCGACCGCCAGCGCGACCTCGCCGGGCTGTACGTCCGGCACGCCGCCGAGCACCTTGCCCGGATGCTGGAGGTGGAACGCTCCCGCGCGCGCCTGGCGACCGTCGCCGAGGAACTGCTGCCCAGCCGGCTCCCCCGGATCCCCGGGGTGCAGCTCGCGGCCCGCCACCACACGGGGCCGCGCGGCGGGGGCGACTGGTACGACGCCCTCCCGCTGCCCGAGGGCGCCCTCGGCCTGGCCGTCGGATCCGTCACCGGATCGGGGCCGAGCGCCGTCGCCGCCATGGGGAGACTGCGCGCGTCGCTGCGGGCCTACGCCGTCATGGAGGGCGAGGACCCGGTCGCGGTCCTGTCCGACCTGGAGCTGCTGCTGCGCCTCACGGAGCCGGCTCGCTCGGCCACCGCACTCTTCGCCTACTGCGAACCGGCCGGGGGCCCGCACTCCGACGGCCAGGGCCACAAGATCATCCTGGCTGGCGCCGGGCACACCCCGCCGCTCCTCATCGGCGAGCACCACACCGAGTACGTGGAGACCTCGCTCTCCGCTCCGCTCGGCATGCTGTCCTGCTGGGAAGCGCCGAGCGTGGAGATCGAACCCGCGCCCGGAGAAACGGTGCTGCTCTACACCGACGGGCTGCTGCACCACACCGGAGACGCCATGGACCGGGCCTACGCGCGGCTGCACGCGGCGGCCGCGGGCGTGCCCCGCGGCGCCCGGGAGGACCCGGCGGCCCTGTGCGAGCACATCCTGCGGACCCTGCTGCCCGAGGGGGAGCCGGCCGACGCCCCCGAGGACATCGTGCTGCTCGCCGCCCGTTTCGAGTGAGCCGGAGTGAGCGGGCCGGAGGGCGTGGGCCGGAGGGCGTGGGCCGGAAGGCGCGGGCCGGAGTGAGCCGGCCGCTCCGGGTGGGCCGCCTCACGTCCGGCCGGACCGCGGTCCACGGTCCGTATCGTGACGGACGGCACGATTCGGACCGGCTCCCCCCGCACACGCATACGATGGATCCGGTCCACACCCAGGTCCGTACCGTCGTAGCTGAGGAGAAGACGTGGCTGACGAGCTCACCCCGGAGACCCCGGAAGAAGAGCAGCCCAAGAAGACGCACAAGCAGCGCAAGAACGGTCTGTACCCGGGCGTCAGCGACGAACTCGCCGAGAGCATGCGCACCGGCTGGGCCGACACCGAGCTGCACGGACTGGAGCCCATCGCCCAGGCCGGGCACACCGCCGACCGCCGCGCCGCACTGTCCGCGCGCTTCCCCGGCGAGCGCCTCGTCGTCCCCGCCGGCCGGCTGAAGACCCGCTCGAACGACACCGAGTACCCCTTCCGCGCCTCCACCGAGTACGCGTACCTCACCGGTGACCAGACCGAGAACGGCGTCCTGGTCCTGGAGCCCACCGGGGCGGCCGGGCACACCGCCACCATCTACCTGCTGCCGCGCTCCGACCGGGAGAACGGCGAGTTCTGGCTGTCCGGCCAGGGCGAGCTGTGGGTCGGCCGCCGTCACTCCCTCTCCGAGGCCGAGCAGCTCCTGGGCATTCCCGCCAGTGACGTGCGGGAGCTCGCCGAGGCCCTTGCCGAGGCCGAGGGCCCGGTCCGGTGCGTCCGCGGCCACGACTCCGTGATCGAGTCCGCCCTCACCGACAAGGTGACCAAGGAGCGCGACGAGGAGCTGCGCGTCTACCTCTCCGAGGCCCGCGCCGTGAAGGACGCCTTCGAGATCGGCGAGCTGCAGAAGGCCGTCGACTCCACCGTCCGCGGCTTCGAGGACGTGGTGAAAGTCCTGGACAAGGCGGAGGCCACGTCCGAGCGCTACATCGAGGGCACCTTCTTCCTTCGCGCCCGCGTCGAGGGCAACGACGTCGGCTACGGCTCCATCTGCGCCGCCGGCCCGCACGCCTGCACCCTGCACTGGGTCCGCAACGACGGCGACGTCCGTTCCGGCGACCTGCTGCTGCTCGACGCCGGTGTGGAGACGCACTCCCTCTACACCGCCGACGTCACGCGCACGCTGCCGATCAACGGCACGTACACCGACATCCAGCGCAAGATCTACGACGCGGTCTACGCGTCCCAGGAAGCCGGCATCGCCGCGGTGAAGCCGGGCGCGAAGTTCCGCGACTTCCACGACGCCTCCCAGCACGTGCTGGCCGAGAAGCTCGTCGAGTGGGGTCTGCTGGAGGGCCCCGTCGAGCGCGTCCTGGAGCTGGGCCTGCAGCGCCGCTGGACCCTGCACGGCACGGGCCACATGCTCGGCATGGACGTCCACGACTGCGCCGCCGCGCGCACCGAGGCGTACGTCGACGGCACCCTGGAGCCGGGCATGTGCCTCACCGTCGAGCCGGGTCTCTACTTCCAGGCCGACGACCTGACCGTGCCGGAGGAGTACCGCGGCATCGGCGTCCGGATCGAGGACGACATCCTCGTCACGGAGGACGGGAACCGGAACCTGTCGGCGGGGCTGCCCCGCACCTCGACCGAGGTCGAGGCCTGGATGGCGCGCCTCAAGGGCTGACGCTTCCGCAGGTGCTCTTCGGTGGGCGGGATCCCGTACGGGGTCCCGCCCACCGCCGTGTCCGGGACGCCTCGAGCGTCTAGGACACCCTCAGCAGCGCGTCGTCGCGCCACTTCAGCATCTTGTCGAAGCTGACCACCGCGCCGCGGCCCGGCCGGTTGCGGAATCGGACGTGATCGGCGAGTTCGGCGATCAGGTCGAGGCCCCGGCCGTGCTCGGCCAGGGAGGGTCTGCGGCGGGGCTCCGTCGCGGTCGGGAACCCCGGACCGGAGTCGGTCACCTCGATGCGGCAGCGGTCCCCGTCCAGGTAGGCCGTCACGTGGTACGCCGCGGTCTCCTCCGGAAGGTCACCGCCCCCGCCGTGCTCCACGGCGTTCGCACACGCCTCGCTCAGCGCCACCGAGAGGTCGAAGGAGATGTCCGGGTCCACCCCCGCGGTCTCCATGGTCCCCAGCAGCAATCGCCTGGCGAGCGGCACGCTCGCGGCTTCGCGCCTCAAGTGGAGTGACCACCAGATGCTCATACGGTTACCTATTGCCGCCTGCGGGCGGCCGTAAGCGCCCTGCGGCCGTCCGAGGCCGCATTGCCCTCGTTCGGCCGATGCGGCTCTCCCGGGGAGCGGTGTATGCGTCCTGCAGGGGCCTGGCCGACCGGGGCCGTGGCCGGACGGTCTGCGCAGAGGGGACCATGTGGACCTTCCGGACCTGCCGTATGAACGCCTCAAGCGCAGTGCGATGATGGCCCGGCCATGTCTGACCCCCACGCGACGCACGCCGGAGCCGGCCTCCGGCTCATCCGGGCCGCGGTGTTCACCGCGGTCTGCGTCGTGCTGTCCGCAGCGGGGCACGCCCTGGCGTCCTGCGCCACCGTGCCCTGGTGGTCCCTGTGCACCGGCTTCCTCGCCGTGTTCGCGGTCGCGGCCACCCTCGCCGGCCGCCGTCGTACCCTGCCCGGCATCGCCGCCGGGCTCGCCACCGGACAACTGGCCCTGCACGCGCTGTTCGGCCTCGGCCAGCACAGCGCGGTGGCCGCGCAGGCACCGGCCGGCGCCTCCGACAGCTCGCTCGCGGCGCTCGCCGCCCGGCTGGTCTGCGGGGGCAACTCCGTACCGCTCAGCCAGGCCGACGCACGGCAGATCCTGGAGGCCGCGGGCCTGGACCCGGCCGCTCTGGCCCAGCAGGCCGGGCAGGTCGCCACGGCCGGCCAGGTCGCCGCCGCCCAGGGGCACAGCGCCCACGCGCACCTGGCCCAGGCCGCCACCACGGCGCCCGCGACGGGCCTGTTCAGCCCCGCCATGCTGCTCGGCCACCTGCTCGCCGCCCTCGCCGCCGGCTGGCTGCTCGGCCGCGGCGACGCCGCGCTCTTCCGCCTCGTGGAACTGTCCCGGCTCTCCGCCGAAGCCGCCGCCCCGGTACGCCCGCTGCGCGCCGCGCTGGCCTTCGTACGGGCCCTCGGCGCCGGTCTTCCGGGTGTGCCCGCCCGGGTCCCGCGGGCCCTGCGCACCGGGTCCGACCCGGCCGCCCACACCGGCCGGGAGGCACTCCAGCACACGGTGATCAGGCGCGGGCCGCCCATGGCCCTCGCCCTCGCAGCCTGACGCGGCACCCTCCTCCCCGGGACACACGGTGGGAGCACCGGTGCCGCGAACTCCGCGCGCGCCCCGTGCGCGGAGCCACCGTCACCACTGCTTCCGTGGAGTGTTTCTGCCGTGAAGACCTCTCGCGTCTCCTTCGCCGCCGCCCTCGCCGCCGGCTCCGTCCTCGTCCTGTCCGGTACCGCCTTCGCGCACGTCGGCGTGCAGCCCGTCGGAGAGGCCGCCAAGGGTGGCTACGCAACGCTCAACTTCAAGGTCCCCAACGAGCGCGACAACGCTTCGACCACTCAGCTCGAGGTCAACTTCCCGGTCGACCAGCCGCTCACGTCCGTCATGCCGCAGGACATCCCCGGCTGGACGTCCAACGTCGAGAAGACCAAGCTCGACAAGCCGCTGACCGTGCACGGCAAGCAGGTCAACGAGGTCGTCACCAAGGTGACCTGGTCCGGCGGCAAGATCGAGCCCGGCAAGTTCCAGCAGTTCCCGGTCTCCGTCGGCAAGCTGCCCGAGAGCGCCGACCAGATGGTCTTCAAGTCCATCCAGACCTATGACAACGGCGAGGTCGTCCGCTGGATCGAGGAGGCCAAGGACGGTGCCCCGGAACCGCAGACCCCGGCTCCCGTCCTGAAGCTGACCGCCGCGAAGGGCGACGACCACCACAGCGACGCCAAGGCCGGCGAGGCTAAGAAGACCGAGAAGGACGCCGGGCACGATCACGACGAGGCCGCCGCCGAGCACGGCTCCGACACCACCGCGCGCGTCCTCGGCGTCGCCGGCATCGTCATCGGACTCGGCGGGGTCGCCTTCGGCGTCGCCTCGCGCCGCCGCTCCGCCTGACCTTCCGGCGCCCCTGCGCGCCACCGCTCCACCTCCGAACCATCCCCGATCCCAGGGACTCCTCTCCATGCGCACCACACGTGTGGCGGCCGCCGCTCTCCTCGCAGCGGCCGCACTCACCCTCACCGCCTGCGGCGGTGAGCCCACCAAGCCCGGCTCGGTCACCCAGATCGAGGGCGGCCAGAACAACGCCAAGGCCGCGACCGTCCTGGACCGCCCCTTCAACAAGCCGGAGCTCGTCCTCACGGACAACACCGGCAAGCCGTGGAACCTGCGGGAGCAGACCAAGGGCAAGCCGACGCTGATCTACTTCGGCTACACCCACTGCCCCGACGTGTGCCCCCTGACGATGAGCAACATCGCCGTCGCCAAGAAGGCGCTCCCCAAGGCGGACCAGGACAACCTCCGGGTCGTCTTCGTCACCACCGACCCCGAACGGGACACTCCCGAGTCCCTCGACTCGTGGCTCAAGGCGCAGGACCCGTCCTTCGTCGGACTCACCGGGGACTTCGCGACCATCCAGGCCGCGGCGCGCACGCTAGGCATCGGCATAGAGGCAGCCACGAAGGATGCGAACGGCGACGTCGTCTCCATGCACGGCGCCCAGGTCATCGCGTTCTCCCCCAAGACCGACGAGGGCTACGTCCTCTACGGCGAGGGCACCACCGTCGACGACTACACCAAGGACCTGCCGAAGCTCGTCAAGGGAGAGACCCCGTGAACGCCCGCACCACCCGCACCCTCGCCGCCGCCCTCTCCCTGACGGCGGCCCTCGCCCTGTCCGGTTGCTCCGGCGACAGCGAGCCGAAGATGGCGGTCAGCGGCGCGTTCATGCCCCAGCCCGTGAACGACAAGATGGCCGGCGCCTTCATGGTCATCAAGAACAACACCGACACCGCCGACAAGCTCACCGGCGCCACCTCCCCGCTCTCCGGTGATCTCCAGATCCACGAGACCAAGGACCAGAAGATGCAGCAGGTCCAGGCGATGGACGTGCCGGCGAACGGCGAGCTCCGGCTGGAGCGCGGCGGCAACCACATCATGTTCATGGGGCTCAAGAACACGCCGAACGTCGGGGACAAGGTCACCGTCGAGCTCCGCTTCGAGAAGGCCGGCCCCGTCAAGGTCGAGCTGGACGTGAAGGAACGCACGTACGACGCGCAGGATCCGAAATCCACGGCTGGCACAGCCCACTGACGGACCGAGGAACTGACACGCCATGACGGCCACCGCCCCCGCCCCCTCCACGGCCCGCGTCCGTGCCACGGCATCACTGCCACGGCTCGCGCTGGTCCTCGCAGCCCTGCTGGCAGCCCTGTTCACCGCGGCCTCACCGGCCACGGCGCACGCCGCACTCACCGCGAGCGACCCCAAGGACGGGGCGGTGGTCGCCACGGCACCCACCCAGGTCACGCTCTCCTTCTCGGAGCAGGTCGCCCTGGGCGACGACTCCATCCGCGTCCTCGACCCCCAGGGCCGGCGAGTGGACACCGGTGAGCTGCGCGACATGTGCAGCGGGAACACCGTCCGCTATGGCACCGCCCTGCACACCGGCCTGCCCGACGGCACCTACACCGTCGCCTGGCAGGCCGTCTCGGCCGACAGCCATCCGATCTCCGGCGCCTTCACCTTCTCCATCGGCGCGCCCTCGGCCACCGATGTCAAGCTGCCCACCGCCCAGGCGGGCGGCGGACCCGTCGGCATCGCATACGGGATCGCCCGGTACGCCGCCTACGCCGGCTTCACCGTCCTCGTGGGCGGGGCTGCCTTCATCCTCCTGTGCTGGCGCCGGGGAGCCGCCGAACGGTCGCTCCAGAAGCTCGTCGTGCGCGCCTGGGTCACCCTGACCACGGCCACCCTCGTGATGCTGGTGCTCCGGACCCCGTACACGGGCTCCGGGAAGTTCTCCGACGCGTTCGACCTCGACGGGCTCCGCGCCGTGCTGGAGACCAAGACCGGCGCCTCGCTCGTCTCGCGGCTGCTCCTGCTGGGTGCCGCCGCCCTCTTCGTCGCCGTCCTCTTCGGTGTCTACGCCCGCCGGGTGCAGGGCGCCGGGGCCGAGGAGAAGGCACTCGCGTCGGAGGCACTCGGGTCGGAGGGTGACGAGGAGGCGGCGCACGAAGAGGAGGCGCACGAGCAGGAGGCTCACGAGGAGGCCAGGGCCACCAACGACCTCACCTTCGGCCTGGCCATCGGCGGCGCCGTCGTCGCCGGCGGGATCGCCGCCACCTGGGCCCTCTCGGAGCACGCCTCCACCGGGATCCAGCCCGGTATCGCCATGCCGGCTGACATCCTGCACCTGCTGGCCGTCGCCACCTGGCTCGGCGGTCTCGCCGCACTGCTCATCGCGCTCCACAAGGTCCCGGGAATGGAGCGCGCGGCCGTCCGGCGCTTCTCCACGGTCGCCTTCGTCAGCGTCCTGGTCCTCGCCGTCACCGGCGTCTACCAGTCCTGGCGCCAACTCGGCAGCTGGTCCGCCCTCACCGGCACCGACTACGGACAGCTGTTGCTCGTGAAGGTGGGCCTGGTCGCTGTCCTCCTCGGCGTCGCCTACCTGTCCCGCAAGTGGACCGCCCGACTCGCCGATGCACCCGAGGCGACCGCCGGGGCCGCCCCGGCGGAGGCGGCCGGGGCGGACGATGTTTCACGTGAAACAGGCTCCGCCGCCGTGGACGGCTCCGATGTTTCACGTGAAACAGAGCCTGTCACCGTGCCGGCGGACCCGGAGCGTGCCGCCCAGCTCGCCCGGCAGCGCGCCGCCCGTGAGAGCGCGCGGGAGAAGCAGGTCCGTGACGCGGACCCCAACCGTGCCGGTCTGCGCCGCTCCGTCATCGCCGAAGCGGGCATCGCCGTGATCCTGCTCGCCGTCACCACGGTGCTCACCAGCACCGAACCCGGGCGCACCGTGGAGCAGGAGGCCGGCCGCGGCAGCGCCGGTGCCACCGCCGTCCCCGACCGCGCCGTCAAGATCACCCTGCCGTTCGACACCGGCGGCCAGAACGGCAAGGGGTCCGTCCGGCTGGAGTTCGACCCGGGCCGGGTCGGCGCCAACACCCTGCACCTCTGGGCCGACTCCGGCGACGGCCGGCCCTTCGACCTCCCCGAGATCAAGGTCGCCTTCACCCTCCCGGCCAAAGACATCGGTCCCCTGCCTGTCGTCCCCGACCAGGCTGCCCCAGGGCACTGGACCGCCTCCGGTGTCCAGCTGCCGCTCGCCGGCGAATGGCGCATCGACGTGACCGTCCGTACCTCCGACATCGACCAGACCACCGTGCAGAAGACAGTGAAGATCGGCTGAGCAGCGTGACCGAGAGCAACCCCGACATCGAGATCTCCCGGCGCCGGCTGCTGGGCACGGTCGGCGCCGCCGGCGCCGCCGGACTCGCGCTCGGCGCCGCCGGCGGCGCCCTCGCGCACTCCGCGCTCGCCGACTCCGAGAAGGGCTCCGCCTCGGGCACCCCCGCCCCGAGCACCGCCGGAAGCCTGGCCTCCGTCGGCGCCACCCAGGTGGCCTTCCAGGGAGACCACCAGGCGGGCATCCTCACGCCCCTCCAGGCCAAGGGGCACCTGATCGCCTTCGACCTCACCGCCGGGGCGGGCCGGACCGAGGCTTCCGCGCTGCTGCGACGCTGGTCGGACACCGCGCGGCGACTCATGGCGGGCGAGCCCGCCGCGACCGCCGACAGCGGTATCGCCCTGGATGCCGGTCCGTCCTCCCTCACCGTCACCTTCGGCTTCGGCCACTCCTTCTTCGAGCGCACCGGCCTCGCCGCCCGCCGCCCCGCCGCCCTCGATCCGCTGCCTAACTTCTCCTCCGACCGGCTCGACGCCCAGCGCAGCAACGGCGACCTGTGGGTCCAGATCGGCGCGAACGACGGACTCGTCGCCTTCCACGCCCTGCGCGCGCTGCAGAAGGACGCCGGGGACGCCGCACGCGTCCGCTGGCAGATGAACGGCTTCAACCGGTCTCCCGGAGCCACCGGCACCCCGATGACCGCGCGCAACCTCATGGGCCAGATCGACGGCACCGGCAATCCGAAGCCCTCGCAGCCCGACTTCGACAAGCGGATCTTCGTCCCCGCGGCAGGCCCGGGACCGGCCGAGCACGCGTGGATGGCCGGGGGCTCGTACGCCGTCGTACGGCGCATCCGCATGCTGCTCGACGACTGGGACAAGCAGTCGCTCGCCCAGCAGGAGCAGGTCATAGGCCGTACCAAGGCCACCGGCGCGCCGTTGACCGGCGGCACGGAGACCACCGAGATGGCGCTCGACAAGCTCGGCGCGGACGGCAAGCCGGTGATCCCGTCCAACGCGCACGCCCGGATCTCCGCCCCCGCACAGAACGGCGGGGCGGCCATGTTGCGGCGCCCCTTCTCCTTCCACGACGGGATCGGTGCCGACGGCGCCCCGGACGCCGGACTCCTCTTCGTCTGCTGGCAGGCCGATCCGCTGCGCGGGTTCGTGCCCGTCCAGCGCAAGCTGGACCGCGGGGACGCCCTGTCGGAGTTCATCCGGCACGAGTCCAGCGGTCTGTACGCGGTTCCGCCCGGCCCCCGCAGCGGCGAATACGTGGGGCAGCGGCTGCTCGAAGGATGAACAGGACCCCGGTGGGCGCGGCCCCGGCATTACGCTGATCGCATGTCAGCCACCCGCTTCACGTATCTCGGTCCCGAGGGCACCTTCACCGAGGCCGCCCTGCGCACCCTGCCGGAAGCCGCGACCCGGGAGCTCATCCCGATGGTGTCGGTCCCCGCCGCCCTGGACGCCGTGCGCAACGGCGAGGCGGCGGCCGCACTCGTCCCGATCGAGAACTCGGTCGAGGGCGGCGTCACCGCCACCCTCGACGAGCTGGCCTCGGGCGAACCGCTGATGATCTACCGCGAGGTGCTGCTGCCCATCGCCTTCGCCCTGCTCGTGCGGCCCGGGACCGCCTTGTCGGACGTCAAGACCGTCACCGGGCACCCGGTCGCCCAGCCGCAGGTGCGCAATTGGCTGCGGGCGAACCTGCCCGACGCGGTATGGGAGTCGGCCGCCTCGAACGCCGACGGCGCCCGGCTGGTCCAGGAGGGCCGCTTCGACGCCGCCTTCGCGGGCGAGTTCGCCGCCGCGACCTACGGGCTCGTCCCGCTGGTCACCGAGATCCACGACGCGGAGAACGCCGAGACCCGGTTCGTTCTCGTGGGGCGTCCCGCGCGGCCGGCCGCGCCGACCGGCGCCGACAAGACCTCCGTGGTGCTGTGGCTGGGCGACGACCACCCCGGTGCGCTGCTGGAGCTCCTCCAGGAGTTCGCGGTCCGGGGGGTCAACCTGATGCTGATCCAGTCCCGTCCAACGGGACAGGGCATCGGCAACTACTGCTTCGCCGTCGACGCCGAGGGCCACATCTCGGACCGCCGGGTCAGCGAGGCGCTGATGGGCCTCAAGCGGACCTGCCCCCAGGTCCGCTTCCTCGGGTCCTACCCGCGCGCAGGTGTCGCTCAGAGTGATGTCCGGACACCTCGCGCCGGAACCACCGACGGTGACTTCACGGACGCCTCCGACTGGCTGACTCGCTGCCTCGACGGCCGGGCGTAGGGGTTCGTCCACCCCGCCGCCCTTTGTCCACAGAGTTATCCACAGGGCGAGATGGGGACCTGGGGACAAGTCGACAGAACGGCATGACAAGGTCGACAAATCGGTCGGGGGGCTCAGGTTTCGCGCTGAGGAGCGGGAGGTGAACGGTGTCACCCCCGTATCGCCGATCAACTCTTTGGGGCGAGCCATTCCCACCCGAATGAGTGTGTGAGGGTGGTTTGAACCCTGATTCACCTCGGCCATCCGCCGATCAGGAATGATCTATTCCTGTGTCCACAGATGCAGCACACAGCCTGTGGATAAGATGCGGACCGCCGCAATTCCTGTGGACAAGGACGGCCTCCGCCCCTGCTCAGCACGGCCCGACCGACGGCATTGCGCCCCTTTTCAGGGAATGGGCCCGCTTTTATTGACCACCCGAGAAGGTTCAGTTCCGGTCAGCGATCAAGACTTATCCATTCGTTGCAATTGGGACATAGCGACACGCAGCGTGATATCGATGTGATCCCGGGAAGCCCCGCCCGGTAGCCTGGAGGGGTGATTGACCTCCGGCTGCTCCGTGAAGACCCTGACCGTGTCCGCGCCTCGCAGCGCGCCCGTGGAGAGGACGTCGACCTCGTCGACGCACTGCTCTCCGCCGACGAGCGCCGCAGGTCCTCCGGCATGCGCTTCGACGAACTGCGCAATGAGCAGAAGTCCCTCGGGAAGCTCATCCCGAAGGCCTCCCCCGAGGAGCGGGCCGAGCTGCTGAAGAAGGCCGAGCAGCTCAAGCAGGACGTCAAGGCCGCCGAGGCCGAGCAGAACGAGGCCGACGAGGCCGCCAAGCAGCTCCTCCTGCAGCTCGGGAACATCGTCCACGAGGACGTCCCGGTCGGCGGCGAGGAGGACTTCACCGTCCTGGAGACGCACGGCACCATCCGTGACTTCGCCGCCGAGGGATTCGAGCCCAAGGACCATCTGGAGCTCGGCGAATCACTCGGCGCCATCGACGTCGAGCGCGGTGCCAAGGTCTCGGGCTCGCGCTTCTACTACCTGACCGGTGTGGGCGCCCTGCTGGAGCTGGCGCTGGTCAACGCGGCCATCGCACAGGCCACCGAGGCCGGCTTCATCCCGATGCTGACTCCGGCGCTGGTCCGTCCGCGCGCCATGGAGGGCACCGGCTTCCTCGGCCAGGCCGCGGAGAACGTCTACCACCTGGAGAAGGACGACTACTACCTGGTCGGCACCTCCGAGGTCCCGCTCGCCGCGTACCACATGGACGAGATCATCGACGCCGAGAAGCTGCCGCTGCGGTACGCCGGCTTCTCGCCGTGCTTCCGCCGTGAGGCCGGTACGTACGGCAAGGACACCCGCGGCATCTTCCGCGTCCACCAGTTCGACAAGGTCGAGATGTTCTCGTACGTCGCGCCGGAGGAGGCCGAGGCCGAGCACCAGCGGCTCCTGGAATGGGAGAAGCAGTGGCTGACCAGCCTGGAGCTGCCGTTCCAGGTGATCGACGTCGCCACCGGTGACCTCGGTGCCTCCGCCTCGCGCAAGTTCGACTGCGAGGCGTGGATCCCGACCCAGGGCAAGTACCGCGAGCTGACCTCCGCCTCGAACTGTGACGGCTTCCAGGCCCGCCGCCTGTCGATCCGCTACCGCGACGGCAAGAAGACCCAGCCTCTGTCCACGCTGAACGGCACCCTGTGCGCCGTTCCGCGCACGATCGTCGCGATCCTCGAGAACCACCAGCAGGCCGACGGCTCGGTACGGGTGCCCCAGGCGCTGCGCCCCTACCTCGGCGGCCGCGAGGTCCTGGAGCCGATCAACAAGTGAGCCCGGCCCCGTTCCCGTACAAGCTCGTCGCAACCGACCTGGACGGCACACTGCTGCGTGGTGACGACACCGTCTCGGAACGTACCCGTGAAGCGCTCGTCGCGGCCACCGCGGCGGGCGCGGCGCACATCGTCGTCACCGGCCGTGCCGTGCCGTGGACCCGGCACGTCCTGGACGACCTCGGCTACAAGGGGATCGCCGTCTGCGGGCAGGGCGCGCAGGTCTACGACGCGGGCGCACACCGGCTGCTGACCTCGGTGACCCTGGACCGGCAGCTGGCCGGTCTCGCGCTGTCGAAGCTGGAGGCCGAGATCGGCCCGCTGGCTCTGGCGGCCAGCCGGGACGGGGTGGACGGCGAGGTCCTGTTCGGGCCCGGTTACCAGGTACAGGAGGGTCTTCCGGCCCTCTATCTGGAGGACACCGCCGCGGTGTGGACGGCGCCGCTGAACAAGCTCTACATCCAGCACCCCGAGCTGGACGAAGACACGCTCGTCAAGGTTGCCCGGGAGACCGTCGGCAGCCTGGTCGACATCGTCATGGCGGGTCCGGGCATCGTCGAGATACTGCCGCTCGGCCTGACCAAGGCCACCGGCCTGTCGCTGGCCGCGCGCCGGCTGGGGGTGAAGGCGGCGGAGACGATCGCCTTCGGTGACATGCCCAACGACATCCCCATGTTCGGCTGGGCCGCGCACGGGGTGGCCATGGCCAATGCCCATGCGGAGCTCAAGACGGTGGCCGACGAGGTGACGACCTCCAACGAGGAGGACGGCATCGCGGTGGTGCTGGAGCGTCTGCTGGGCGCCGCGTAGCCGGTAGCGACATACGAGAGGTCCGGGACAGCCCGCGCCGCGAGGCGCGCTCGAAGTGGCTGTCCCGGACCTTTTGTTGCTCCCCGCACGACTCACTCTGCCCCGGGCGGAAGTCGCGTACCAGTGAATTTCCGCGCATCAGCCGTGCGGAGGCCGACTCTTCACGTTTCACGTGAAACGGGGTCGTGTTTCACGTGAAACATCGTGGCGGGTGAGCGGCCAGGCGAGCAGGCCGACGGAGAGCGCGATGGCGTGGCCGAGGTCGGTGAAGGTCCCGCCGGTGGCGAGAGGGAGCCCGAAGAAGGCGACCGCTCCGGCCAGGTAGAACCACCGCCAGGGGCTGGGGAGCCGGTAGGTGAGGACGCCGACGGCGGCCGCCAGACCGTAGCTGACCCCGATGTCGACGACATGGGTCATGCTGCGCGGGGCCCGGTGGTCCTCGATGGCCATCAGCAGGACCCGCTGGCTGACGAGGGTGGCGATGATGTGGGCGCTCGCCACGATCAGGAGCCAGCGCTGGGTACCGAGCCAGCGTTCTACGGGCGCGTAGAACAGCTCGAAGAGGACGGCGTAGAGGGCGAGCGAGGCCGGGTTCTCGATCCAGAACGCGCTGCTGAGGAGCGCCCGTACGGGGTGTTGGACGAGCTGGTGGATGTTGCTGCTGTTGCGGTGTAGCAGGACGTGCTCGACCCTGTCGGGCGCGATCACGACCACGATGCTGGTGACGGCGATGATCAGCAGCCAGATGTGCGTCCCGGGTGAGGAGCGTATCCAGGACCGCAGGGGCCTGGAGGGCTCCGGCTCGGTGTGCTCGATCATGCACCGATGATGACCCGCAAAGCTGTGCCCCGCCTGGCCGGTGGGCCGGGCGGGGCACTGTTTCGCAGGGGCTGCGGCGGGACTTACTCCTCGCCCGCCAGGCTGAGGCGGCGCAGCTTCTGGCCCGCGTAGACAGTGGCGCCGACCGTGACCACGGAGAGCAGGACCGCGGCGGTGGGAAGACCCACGGTGGCGTCGACGTATCCGTTCCCGGCGACCTTCTCGGCCAGGGCCAGGGCCCACTGCTGGACGCTGAGGGTCTTGGCGCCGGCGACCAGGCTGCCGAAGAGCGACTCCCAGATCAGCGCGTAGACCAGACCGAAGACGACCGCGTGCCGGCTGACGGTGCCGAGCAGCAGGAACAGTGCGCTGTAGGCGATCGAGGCCACGAGGGCGGCGATCGTGTAGGCGACGGCGATCTGCTGGCCGTTGCCGTTGAGGATGAACCCGGCGATCAGGGTGGGGATCGCGGAGAAGGCCATGGTGACGGCGATCGCCACGATCAGCTTGGTCATGATGATCGTCGGGCGCTTCAGCGGCTTGGAGAGCAGGTAGACGATCGAGCCGTCGTCGATCTCCGGGCCGATGGCGCCGGTGCCGGCGATGACGCCGATCAGCGGAACCATGGTGGCGAGGGCGAAGCCCCCGAGGAGGTCCGCGGCGACCTTGTCGTCCACACCGGCGAAGGCACGGACGGCGAGGGCGATGAGGATCAGCAGGGCGGGCAGCGCGAAGAGGATGAGTGCGCGCCGCCGACCGAGCAGGGCCCGGTAGGTGAGCCGGGCAACGGTGGGGTCGTACATGGGTGCCAGCTCCTTTCAGGCCGAGACGAGGTAGGAGAAGACCGACTCGAGGGACTCGTCGGAGGGCGAGACCGTCATCAGCCGGATGCCGTGCGCGCGGGCCACACGGGGCAGCAGCTCCGTGAAGCGGCCGAAGTCGACGGCCTGGATGCGCAGCGCGCCCTCCTTGAGGTCGACCTCGATACCGGCCGTGGAGGGGTCGGCGATCAGGGCTGCCGCGAGCGCCCTGTCGTCGGAGGAGCGGACGAGATAGCGGTGCGGGCGGTCGGTCATCAGGCGGCGGATCTTGCGGAAGTCACCGGAAGCGGCGTGCCGGCCTGCGACGACCACCTCGATGTGCGAGGCGAGCTGTTCGACCTCCTCCAGGATGTGGGAGGAGAACAGGACGGTGCGTCCCTCGTCGCCCATGCGCCGCAGCAGGTCCATCAGCTGCATGCGCTGACGCGGGTCCATCCCGTTGAACGGCTCGTCCAGGAGCAGCACGGACGGGTTGTGGACGAGGGCGGACGCCATCTTCACGCGCTGGCGCATGCCCTTGGAGTAGGTGGAGATCTTCCGGTCCTGGGCGTACTCCATCTCGACGGTGGCGAGGGCCCGCTGGGCGTCCGCGTCGTCGAGGCCGTGAAGCTCGGCGTTGGCGACGACGAACTCCCGGCCGGTGAGGAAGTCGTACATCGCCTCGCGCTCGGGCACGACGCCGATCTGCTTGTAGACCTGCTCGTTCTGCCAGATCGGCGCGCCGTCGAGGGTGACGGTGCCCGTGGAGGGGGCGAGGAAGCCGCCCATCATGTTGATGAGGGTGGACTTGCCCGCGCCGTTGGGACCCAGGAGCCCGGTGACACCGGGTCCGATGCTCATGGTCACGTCGTTGACGGCGACGACGTTCCCGAACCAGCGGGAGGTGTGGTCGATGTCGATGGTGGTCACAGCCCGGCCTTCCGGTAGCGGGCCATCAGGGCGGCGTAGGAGCCGGCGATGAGGCCGAGGGCGACGAGCAGGTAGACGGCACCGACACCGGCCGAGGGACCCTCGCCGCCGGGGAAGGCGGAGGTCGCGTTGAGGAACGCGGCCTGTACGCCGTCGATGAGGGTGATCGGGGAGAACAGGCCCATCCACTCGATGGCTTCGGCGTTCCCCGTGCTGTAGGCGACCCCCTGGACCGCGGTCACCGCGCCGAACGGGATCAGGAGTACCGCGATGATCGCGGCGACGCCGAAACCGCGACGCGGGGTGAGCGCTGCCATGACCAGGCCGAGGCCGGAGAAGAGCAGCGACAGCAGCAGAACCGACACGAGTCCCTGCCCGAATCCCTTGGTCTGGTGGGCGAAGTCGAACTTCGCCAGGAGCGAGCCGATCCACATGATCAGCAGCGGGGCCGCGGTGAGGATGAGCAGCGCGGAGGCCATGGCCGCGTACTTGGCCACCACGTAGTCGACGCGTTCGATGGGCCGCGAGAAGTAGAGCGGCACCGTCTTGAAGCGCAGGTCACGCGAGACGGACTGCGGTGCCTGGGAGGCGAGGAAGAGGCCGATGATCACCTGGGTGGTCAGGGCGTACGTCGTGTATTTGATCGACAGGTCGGTGGAGCCGGGTACCGCGATGGCGACCGCCACGATGATCAGTGCGGGAATGCACATCACCGCGAAGAGGATCATCGGCAGGACCTTGGACTTGGCCGAGCGGCCGAGTCCGAAGGCACCGCGCAGGGACTGCGAGAACAGTGACTTGCGGGCATAGGCCCTGCCGAGCCGGGGGCCGTCATAGGACCGGTAGCCGATGTTGTGGATCTGGGTGGAGGTCTCAGGCGCCATCGGAACCGGTTCCCTTCTGCTGGACGGAGTGCGCGGACCGATCGCCGTCGCGGAAGGCCTCCGCGATGTGGTGGCGGCGCTGCTCCATGCGGACCAGGCCGATGCCGAGATCGGCGACCGTGTCGCGGACGGTGTCGTAGGTCTCCTCGCCGGAGGCCTCGACGAGGAGGATGTGGCCGGCGCCGGGCAGGCCCTGCTCGCCGGCCTCGTGCAGGACGACGCCCACCTCGGCGAGCGCCTTGCGCAGGGCGGCGGTGCCGTCCGGGTGGGCGTCGGAGTCGGTCACCTCGACCGCGAGGGTCGTGGTGATCTGGGTGAAGTCGCTGGTGGAGCTGGAGCGCAGCAGCTTGCCGCCGTCGACGACGACCACGTGGTCGCAGGTCCGCTCCAGCTCTCCGAGGAGGTGGGAGGTGACCAGGACGGAGATGCCGAAGTCCGTGTAGACGCGGCGGATCAGGCCGAGCATCTCGTCACGGCCGACCGGGTCCAAGCCGTTGGTCGGCTCGTCGAGGAGCACCAGCTGGGGGTCGTGGACCAGTGCCTGGGCGAGCTTGACGCGCTGCTTCATGCCGGTGGAGTAGCCGCCGATGGGGCGGTAGCGCTCCTCGTACAGCCCGACGTGGCGCAGGGTGTCGGCGGTGCGCTCGCGGGCCGCGGTCGGCGGCAGCCCGGACATGCGCGCCATGTGGACGACGAACTCGGTGGCCGAGACGTCGGGTGGCAGGCAGTCGTGCTCGGGCATGTACCCGACGCGTTCACGGATGGCACTGCCATGCGTTTTGACGTCGAGGCCGAGCACGGCGGCGCTGCCCTCGGTGGCGGGGGACAGTCCCAGCAGAATCTTGATCAGCGTGGACTTGCCGGCTCCGTTGGCACCCACGAGGCCGGTCACACCAGGCCCGATGTCCAGGGAGAGCCGGTCGAGGGCGGTCACTCGGGGGTACCGCTTGCTCAGGCTTTCGGTCGCGATGACAGTCACGGGATCGACGTTAGTGGCGCGGCTCTCGCGAAGCGTCAGACCTTGAGTGGGATCCCGCCTCCGTCTTGAGGCGTACGTACCCGTACTGGAGGCTGATGTGGACCGGACAACTTTGTCCACAGGTCTGTGCATGACCCTTGACGTGATCTCCGGTCATTGTCACATTCATCAGTGTCAAGTTACGGGCGCGTACGGCTGGACGGATGGACGGGCTGACATGGCTGGGGACACCAAGCAACGCACCGGACGACTCTCCGGACGACTCGCCGCCGATCTGGGCGGGTTCAGAGAGGTGCAGCGCCTCTCGTACGAGTGCGCCGAGGCCGTCGCGGCCCAGCTGCGGCCCGGCGTGACGGAGCGCGAGGCGGCGCGCATGCAACGCCAGTGGCTGCGCGAGCGCGGCGTTCGGGACTGGTTCCACCTGCCCTTCGCCTGGTTCGGGGACCGCACCGCCTTCACGAACTTCAAGATCCCGCTGCAGTTCTTCCCGACCAACCGGAAGCTGGAGCCGGGGATGCCGTTCATCCTCGACATGGCCCCGGTCTTCAAGGGCTACGCGGCTGACATCGGCTACTCCGGCAGCCTCGGACTGAATCCGGTGCAGGACCGGCTGATGTCCGACCTCCAGGCCCACCGCGTACTGATCCTGGAGCAGGTGCGCGAGCGCCGCTCCCTGCGCGAGATCTACGAGAACGTCGAGCGGCTGATGACCCGGCAGGGGTACGCCAACCGGCACCGGGCCTATCCGTTCGGCGTGATCGCGCACAAGATCGACCGGGTCAAGGAGCGGCGCTGGTCCCCGACCGCCTTCGGGTTCGGCACCCAGTCCCTCAAGGGGCTGGCCGGTGACGCCCTGCACGGGCATCGCGAGGGCTGGTCCCCGCTGTGGAGCCCGTACCACTTCTCCGACCATCCGCCGCAGCCCGGACTGTGGGCGGTGGAGCCGCACCTGGGCTTCCGGGGTACCGGCGCGAAGTTCGAGGAGATCCTGGTCGTCACCGACTCCAGGGATCCCGAGGAGAGCGCGTTCTGGCTGGACGACGACCTGCCGCACGTGCGGCGCTGGGCCGAGGAGAAGGCAGCATGAGCGGTATGAGTGGAGCAGGAGTGGCATGGCCGGCGGGTGCGCGCGAGCGCTGGGTGAGCACCGGAGGGGTCGAGCTGTGCGTCGTCGAGCTCGGCGAGGCGGACCGCCCGACCGTGCTGCTGGTGCACGGCTACCCCGACAGCAAGGAGGTCTGGTCGGAGGTCGCCGAGCGGCTCGCCGCCCGCTTCCACGTGGTGCTCTACGACGTACGCGGCCACGGGCGCTCCACCGCGCCGCAGCCGCTGCGCGGCGGTTTCACCCTGGAGAAGCTGACGGACGACTTCCTGGCGGTGGCGGACGCGGTCAGCCCGGACCGGCCCGTGCATCTGGTCGGCCACGACTGGGGCTCCGTACAGGGCTGGGAGTTCGCGACGGTCGGCCGTACCGAGGGCCGGATCGCCTCCTTCACCTCGATGTCCGGTCCCTCCCTCGACCACTTCGGGCACTGGATCAAGAAGCGGATGGCGCGGCCGACCCCGCGCGCGGCCGCGCAGCTGCTCGGCCAGGGCGCGAAGTCCTGGTACGTCTACATGCTGCACACCCCCGTCCTCCCGGAGCTCGCCTGGCGCGGCCCGCTGGGCAAGCGGTGGCCGTCGATCCTCCAGCGCGTCGAGAAGGTGCCGGCCGGTGCGTACCCGACGGCCTCGCTGCCCTCGGACGCGTCGCACGGCGCCTGGCTCTACCGCGACAACGTGCGGGCGCGGCTGCGCCGGCCCCGCTCCGACGCGTACGCCCACGCACCGGTGCAGCTGATCACCCCGACCGGGGACGCCTTCCTGTCCGAGCGGCTCTACGACGGCCTGGAGCACTGGGCCCCGGACCTGCTGCGGCGCACCCTGCCCGCCAAGCACTGGGTGCCGAGGACCCGGCCGGACCAGCTGGCCGCCTGGATCGGCGAGTTCGTCACCGCGCGGGAGGAACCGGCCACGCGGGCACCGGAGCTCAAGGCCCCGGGCCCGTACGCCGACCGCTTCGGCGGCCAGCTGGTCCTGGTCACCGGCGCGGCCAGCGGCATCGGCCGGGCCACCGCCTTCGCGTTCGCCGAGGCCGGGGCCCGGGTGGTGGCCGTCGACCGCGACGCCGAGGGCGCGGCGCGGACGGCCGACATGGCCCGGCTCGTGGGCGCCGCCGAGGCCTGGGCCGAGTGCGTGGACGTCAGCGACGAGCAGGCGATGGAGAAGCTCGCGGCGAAGGTCGCCGCCGAGTACGGCATCGTGGACGTCCTGGTCAACAACGCCGGGATCGGCCTGTCCGGAGCCTTCCTCGACACGACGGCCGAGGACTGGAAGAAGGTCCTGGACGTCAATCTGTGGGGCGTCATCCACGGCTGCCGGATCTTCGGCCGGCAGATGGCCGAGCGCGGCCAGGGCGGGCACATCGTCAACACCGCCTCCGCCGCGGCCTACCTGCCCTCCAGGACCCTGCCCGCCTACAGCACCTCGAAGGCCGCGGTGCTGATGCTGTCGGAGTGCCTGCGCGCGGAACTGGCGTCGAAGTCGATCGGCGTCTCCGCGATCTGCCCCGGCATCGTGAACACCAACATCACCGCCACATCGCGCTTCGCCGGGGTGGACGAGGCCGAGGAGAAGCGCCGCCAGGAACGCTCCTCGCGGCTGTACGGGCTGCGCAACTTCCCGCCGGAGAAGGTCGCCGACGCCATCCTGCGCGCCGTGGTCCGCAACGAGGCCGTCGTACCGGTGACTCCCGAGTCCAAGGGCGCCCTGTGGATGTCCCGTCACGCCCCACGGGTCCTGCGGCGCCTCGCGAGGCTGGAGCCGAAGCTGTGAGCGGGGTTTCGCGATGGACAGAGCCCGGCACGGCCATACCCCGCTCCTTCCGGCGGTCGTACCATCCCTCGCAGGAGGGCTCGCTGCGCAGGGCGGTCGAGCACCTTGCGGCTTCACCTGCCGCCCGGGCCGCGACGGGCGGCACGGTCGGCCCAGCCGCGATGTCGTAGGGAGCCGGGATTGTCCGATCAGGCGGTAGCCGAGTACCGGATCGAGGATCTGGCGCACCACAGCGGGGCGACGGTGCGCACGATCCGGGCGTACCAGGACCGCGGGCTGCTGCCGAAGCCGGAGCGGCGCGGCCGTTCCAATGTCTACCGGGACACGCATCTGGCGCGGCTGCGCCAGATCGCGGACCTGCTCGACCGCGGCTACACCCTGGCCTCCATCAAGGAGTTGCTGGAGGCCTGGGACGCGGGACGAGGCCTGGGCGGCGTCCTGGGGCTGGTCGCCGAGGTGCACGGACCGTGGACCGACGAGGAGGCCGCCCGGATCAGCCGGGAGGAGCTGAACGAGCGGTTCGGCGGCCGGCCTGACGACGAGGCGGTGGGCGAGGCCTGCGAGCTGGGGGTCCTGGAGCGGATCCCGGGGCGCCCGGACCAGTTCCTGGTGCCCTCCCCGCAGGAGCTCGCGGTGGCCGCCGAGCTGTACGCCGCCGGGGTGCCGCTGTCGGCGATCACCGGACACCTGCGGGAACTGCGCGGGCAGGTGGAGCACATCGCCTCGCGGTTCCTGGAGTTCACCACCGAGCACGTCTTCGCGCGCTACCTCGGACAGGTGCCGCCCACGGACGCGGACGCGGCGGAGGCGGCGACGATGGTACGGCGGCTGCGCCCGCTCGCCCAGCAGACCGTGGACGCGGAGCTGGCGCGGGCGATGCGGCTGTTCGCGACCCGGCATCTGCAGCGGCACCTGGGGGCCGCGGGCACGCCCCAGCCGTCGGGGCCCTCGCCGGTGGCGCTGCCGGCCGGGACGGTACGGGCGGTGCAGGACCTGGTGGGCCCCGACCACGTGGCGGAGTTCGTCCGGGCCGCGACGGAACGGGAGCTCCAGGCCCGCACCATGAACGATCTGGCGCGCCGGGCGGAGCCCGGCCGGTAGTCCACAGGGCGGGTCATGCATTTGATGTCAAAACCCACCCAAACGGCTGTGGACAACTCCCCTTTTCCTGTGGGTAACCGAGGCCGAGCCTCAGCCGACGGGCTCGTACGCCGCCTTCGTGGGGCTCGCGCCGTCCGCCGGCCCAGTCTCGGGGACGGACGATGGCACGGCCGTCTCGACCGGCACCGGCTTCGCGGGCCGCGAGGCCCCGCTGCCGCTCTCGTTCCCGTTCCCGCTGCCGTTCCCCTTCCCGTACAGCAGGGCGGCCAGGGCGAGGCCGAGGACCCCGCCGACGAGCTGGGCGGCGACGAATCCGGGCAGCGACTCCGGGGCGATGCCGGCGAAGGAATCGCTGAAGCTGCGCCCGATGGTGCCGGCCGGGTTGGCGAAGGACCCGGAGGAGGTGAACCAGATCGCGGCGGCGATGTACGCCGCGACCGCCGCCGGGATGAGCCGGGGGCGCCCGATCCGGCCGAGGCCCTGGATCACGAGGACGAGACCGGCGGTGGCGACCACCTCGCCGATGAGCAGGTGTCCGCCGTCGCGCACTTGGGTGGAGAAGGTGCCCGGGACCCGGCCGAACATGGTCTCCGCGAGGAGGGCGCCGCCGATGGCTCCCGCGGTCTGGGCCACGGTGTAGACCAACGCCTCCCGTCCGCCGAGCCCCGCACCACCGGTGTGCCGGGCCCACCAGGAGGTGAGGGTGACCACCGGGTTGAGGTGGGCGCCGGACAGCGGCCCGAAGAGGGTGATGATCAGCCCGAGGCCGATGGCCGAGGCGAGCGAGTTGGCGATGAGGGCGACCCCGGTGTCCCGGCTGAGCTCGGCGGCCTGCAGTCCGGAGCCGATCACGACCACGAGCAGGCCGGCGGTCCCGATCAGCTCGGCGGCCGCACGGCGTGGCAGAGAGGTATGGGCTGTCATGGTTTCTCCCCCTGGGCAGAAGTGGCAGCGGAAAATATATTCCGCATCTTGGAATGGCGATAGGGGGTGTCCACCATCGGGCAGCCCCGAAATTCCCTGCCGGAAGACCGCCCGAGCGGGCACGCTGGGGCCATGGATGAAAGACGCACCGTGAAGGTGTCGAAGTACGTCTCGAAACACCTGCGGCACCAGCCGGAACGGATCGGACTGGTGCTCGATCCCCAGGGCTGGGTGGAGATCGACGATCTGCTGGGGGCCGCCGCCGCCCACGGATTCCACTTCAGCCGCGCCGAGCTCGACCACGTCGTCGCCGCCAACGACAAGCAGCGGTTCGCCGTCGAAGGCACCCGGATCCGGGCGAACCAGGGGCACACCGTCGCCGTGGACCTGGACCTTCCGAAGGCCGAACCGCCCGCGTACCTCTACCACGGCACCGTCGCCGCCGCCCTGGACGCGATCCGCGCCGAGGGCCTGCGCCCGATGGCCCGCCACCACGTGCACCTGTCCCCGGACCGGGAGACCGCGACCCGCGTCGGCGCGCGGCGCGGGCGGCCCGTCGTGCTCGCCGTGGACGCCGGTGCGATGCGTGCGGCCGGGCACGTCTTCCGGATCAGCGCCAACGGGGTGTGGCTGGTGGACGCGGTGCCGCCGCAGTTCCTGCGTTTCCAGTAGCTCCGGCAGCGCATCCGGCAGCGCTTTCACCGGCGGTTCCGGGGGCGCTCCCCCGGGCGGGAATTCACGCTGAGATTGTCGGACCATCCCCCTAATGTGTGTCCCACTCCGGGATCCGTGAGGGGGGCACCTCGCGATCACCGAACCATCCCTGCACGTACGCGAGGTGACGCCCCATGACGTCCGCACCCCACAATTTCCAGGTCGATCTGCGCGGCCTGGTGGATCTCCTCTCTCACCACCTCTACTCCAGCCCGCGCGTCTACGTCCGCGAGCTCCTGCAGAACGCCGTGGACGCGGTCACCGCCCGCCACGCCCTCGACCCGGAGGCGGAGGTCCGCATCCGGCTGTCGGCGTCCGGGGGCCGCGTGAGCATCGAGGACAGCGGCATCGGCCTGACCGCCGACGAAGCCCATTCCCTGCTCGCCACCATCGGCCGCAGCTCCAAGCGCGGCGGCGACGGCTCCATCGCCGAGCACGGCCTGGAGGCCACCCGCCGCGAGTTCCTGGGCCAGTTCGGCATCGGGCTGCTGGCGTGCTTCGTCGTGGCCCGCCAGATCCGCGTCGTCACCCGGTCCGCCCGCGACCCCGATGCCGCGCCCGTCGAATGGCTCGCCACGGACGACGGTTCGTACACCGTCCGCGAACTTCCCCACGAGGCGCGCCCGGAGCCCGGTACCACCGTCGTCCTCGAAGCCCGCCCCGGCGCCGCGGAGTGGACCGTCCCGGCGAGGGTCGAGGAACTGGCCCGCGACTACGGCTCCCTCCTGCCGTACGCCATCACCTTCGACGACGGCGAGGGCGGCGCGCCGCGCCCCGTCACCGACCGCCCCGCCGTATGGGACCGGCCCTTCCCCACCCCCGCAGCCCGCCGCGTCGCACTGGCCGGGCACTGCGCGGAGCTCTTCGGTTTCACCCCGCTCGACAGCATCGACCTCGACCTGCCGGTCGCCGGCGTGCGCGGGGTGGCGTACGTCCTTCCGGAGCCGACCAGCCCCGCCCACCGGGCCGGACACCGCGTCCACCTCAAGGGCATGCTGCTGACGGACCGGGCCGACAACCTGCTGCCGGACTGGGCCTTCTTCGTCCGCGCCGTCCTCGACACGGACACCCTGCGGCCCACCGCCTCCCGGGAGAACCTCTACGACGACGAGACCCTGGCCGCCGTACGGGAGGCGCTCGGCGCCCGCGTCCGCGGCTGGCTCGCCGAGCTCGCCGCGAGCGAACCGGACCGCCTGGCCGCCTTCCTGCGCGTCCATCACCTCGGTGTGAAGTCCATGGCCCGGCACGACTCCGAACTGCTCGGGCTGATGCTGCCGTGGCTGCCGTTCGAAACCAGCGACGGCTCGATGAGCCTGCAGGAGTTCGCGGCCGCCCACACGGACATCCACTTCACGCGCACCGTCGAGGAGTTCCGCCAGATCGCACCGATCGCCGCGGCCCACGGGCTCGGCGTCATCAACGCCGGCTACACCTACGACGCGGACCTGCTGGCCCTGCTGCCCGCCGTGCGGCCGGAGCTCAAAATCACCGAGCTGGACGCCGGAGCCGTCACCGAACGGCTGGACGCGGTACCGACCGCAGCCGAACTGGAGCTCGCCGCCTTCCTGGCCACCGCGCGCACCCGCCTGGAACCCCAGGGCTGCGACGTGGTGCTGCGCGCCTTCCAGCCCGTCGCGGTCCCCGCGCTCTACCTCGACGACCGCCAGGCCCGCCAGGAGCGCGACCGCACCGCCGCGCTGGAGAGCGCCGACTCCCTGTGGAGCGGCATCCTCGGCGCGCTGCGGGGCTCGGCGCCGCGCGCCCGGCTGGTCCTCAACCACAACAATCCGCTGATCCGGAGGATCGCCGCCCTACCCGACGAGGCGCTGACCGGCACCGCCGTCGAATCGCTGTACGGCCAGGCCCTGCTGATGTCGCAGCGGCCGCTGCGACCCGCCGACTCCACCCTGCTCAACCGGGCCTTCCTCGGACTCCTGGAATGGGCGACGCACTCCACCGATGCCCGCGATGCCCGCGATTCCCAGGAGGACCAGAAGTGACGACGCTGACGCGCGAGGAGATCGTGCGGGGTCTGGCGGAGAACCGTGAAGCGCCGAACGGCGCGGCGCGCAACGCGCACGCCGAGGCCCTGGCCGGTGCGGCCGAGGCGAACGGCGACCGCCCGCTGTTCCGCGAGGCCCTGGACAACCTGATCAACGCGTATCTCTACAGTTCCGAGTCGTCGAAGATGCTGGTGCCCTTCGCGCGGCTGCTCCAGGAGTACGACCAGGACCCGGGCGCCTTCGGCGAATGGGACGCCCACTCGCTGTTCTGGCAGTTCAAGTGGGTGGCCTCGGCCATCTCGGACTCTCCCGGGATCCCGCTGGAGTCGGCCGTCGGCTGGCTGGACGAGATGGAGCGCCGCTACAGGATCGCGGGTTACAGCGAGCGGCCCGTGCGCGAGGCCGAGCTGTGGCTCGCCCATGCCATCGGCGACGACGAGCGTGCCGAGCGGGCCTTCCGGCGCTGGCTGGCCGCGGAGCGCGACGACATGAGCGACTGCCAGGCCTGCGAGCTCAACGGCCAGGGCCAGTACGCCGTCGTGCAGGGCAATGACGCCGAGGCACTGGAGCACTGGAAGCCGGTGCTCACGGGTGATCTGGTCTGCGCCGAGGAGCCGCACCGGGTCCTGGCCACCTCGCTGCTGCCGCTGCTGCGGCTCGGCCGGACCGACGAGGCCCGTTCGAACCACGTGCGCGGCTACCGCATGGCCCGCGGCAACGACAGCCTGCTGCCGTCGGTCGGCAAGCACATCGAGTTCTGCGCGCTCACCGGCAACGAGTCGCGCGGACTGGAGATCCTGGCCGAGCACGCCGCCCATGTGGCTCCGCTCGCCAATCTCGACGACCGGCTGGCCTTCCACGGCGGCATCCTCGTGCTGCTGCGCCGTCTGGAGGAGCTCGGCCACGGCCGGCTCCCGGCCGTCCCGTACGAGGGAGCACCCCGTACGGTCTCCGAGCTGTACGAGGTGCTCCACGCGGACTGCCTGGACATCGCCCGGCAGTTCGACGCGCGCAACGGCACGACCCGGGTCTCGGACCGCTTCCTCGCGCGGGTGGGCCGGGAGCCGCTGGTGGGCGCGCTGCCGCTGGGGGTGCGCAGTGCGGAACTGCCCCGGACCGACACCGTCGGTGCCGCTGCCACCGCCGGTGCCGCTGCCGCTGGGGGCGACGGCGCCGCCGTGTCCGCGCCGGCCGCGAAGCCCGCAGGGTTCTCCGAACTCGTGGACCGGGCCCGCGCTGCCCGTGGCGTGGGCCATCCGGGTGCGGACGCCCTGTGGGCCGAGGTGGCCGTACGCGTGGAGGCGCAGCCGGAGCCCGATCCGCTGGTCCGCGCCGACCTCGCGGACCAGCAGGCCCTGTCCGCCGCGCGGCGCGGGGCGGAGGACGCTTCCCAGCTCCTCACCGCGGTCCGCGACGCCTACCGGGCGCTCGGCCGGGCGGAGCGCGCCGCACTCGCCGAGCTGCGGCTGGCGAGCGTGGCCGCGCAGTCGGGGGCGGCGCCCGCGGAGATCCGGGAGCTGCTGCGGATCGCCCTGCGGTCCGCCGAGGCCCTGGACGCCGCCGAACCGTTGCGGGCCCGGCGGATCGCGCTCGCGGAACTGTCGACAATCCGCGTGGAGTCGTACCTGCGCTCGGTCGAGGCGGCCGGATCGGACGACCAGCACGAGGACCACCACCACGGCGGGGAGGACGAACACGGTCACAGTGAGCTCGCCGCCGAGCTGACCGCCTTCGTCTCCGCCTACGGGGACGTCGCACCGGACCTGGTCGCGGACGCCGAGGAGATGCTGGGCCGGGTGGCCCTCGCGCAGGGCGACCCGGAGCGGGCCCTGCCGCTGCTGGCGGAGTCCGCCGCGCGGGCCGTCACCGCCGGCCGGCCGTGGCAGGCCGTGGACCCGCTGGTGCTGCGGGCCGGGGTGCTGATGTCGCTGGACCGGCCCGAGGAGGCGGAGGAGGCGGCGCGCTCCGGGCTGGAACACGCGGCCGAGCTGACCGACGCCGAGGCGCAGGGCGTCGTACGGCTGACCCTCGCGGACATCGTGCTGCGGCGGGGCGGACCGGCCCGGGAGGCCGCGGCGCTCGCACTGGCCGGAGCGCACTGGTTCGACCAGGCCGGTCTCACCGCGGACGGCGGGGCGCAGGCCCGGCTGCTGCTGGCCCGGGCGTACGCGCGCGAGGACCGGGCCGCCGAGGCCGCCGAGGTCCTGCAGTCGGCCCTGCCGGATCTGCTGGAGCACGGCGAGCAGCAGGCGGTGTCCGTACGGGAATTCCTGGGCGACCTGCTGCGCCGGCTGAACGAGCCCCGGCCCGCGGCGGAGCAGTACCTGCTGGCGGCGGAGCTGACCAAGGGCTGGGAGGATCCGCGCCCGCAGGCGGGCCTCGCGCAGTCGGCCGCCGACGCCCTGTCCGACGCGGGGCTGCCCGCGGAGGCGATCGCCGCCTACGAGCGCGCCCTGGAGCTGCACCGGCTGACGGGCGAGGCCCCGGTGGCCGAGGTACGGGTGCTGCGCTCCCTGGCCTGGCTGGGGCTGCGCGAAGAGGTCGACGCCACGACGGTGGAGCAGGCCCGGGGCCGGATGGACGAGGCCGCCGGGGTGCTGGAGGCGGCCCTGGCCGCGGATCCCGGTGCTCCTCAGCTGCGGTCGGAACTCGCCCAGACCTGGCACCAGCTGGCTCAGGTGCTCGACCGGCACGTCAGCACGAACGAGGAGGCCCCGCAAGACGAGGACCCGGCCGATGACGGCGACGCCGCGAGTCCGGTCGCGGCCGCCCGGTTGAGCCGTGCGGAGGCGGACGCGCTGCGCCTGGAGGAGATCGAGCTGTGGGACCGGGCCGCCCGTGCCTACGCCGAGCTCGGTCCCGATCATCTGCGGGACCGGTTCCAGTGCATGAACAACGCGGCCTGGACGGAGCAGGAGCGGGGTGACGCGAAGGCGGGCGCAGCGCGCGTCTCCGCGCTGATCGACGAGGCCCGGACGCGGCCCGAGGAGGAACTGCCCGACTGGCTCCTGCCGTCGGCGGAGCGTCTTCTCGAGCAGCTGAACGGGGCGTAGGGCCTCGGCCGTCGTCGCCGTCACCGCACCGCACCGGTCCGGAGCGGCGACGGCGACGGCGAGCGGATCAGCTGTCGAGCTGGGCCAGGGCCTCGGTGGCGATCTTCTCGAAGACGGCCTCGTCGGCGGCGAAGTCGGAGTCCGGGATCGGCGCGTGGATCACCAGCTCGGTGAAGCCGAGCTCGCGGTGTCGCCCCGCGAAGTCGACGAACGCGTCCACCGACTCCAGCACGGTGTTGGCCTCGGGCGTGAAACCGGTCAGCAGGATCTTCTCCATGGGTTCGGGGTCCCGCCCGATCTCCACGAAGGCCTTGTCGAGCCGTTCGAGCTGTCCGCGCAGGGCCTCCCGCGACTGCTCGGGGGTGCCCTCCTCGAAGAGCTTCGGGTCGCCCGTGGTCACCCAGGCCTGGCCGTGGCGGGCGGCGAGCCGCAGACCACGCGGTCCCGTCGCGGCGACCGCGAACGGCAGCCGCGGCCCCTGCACGCAGCCGGGGATGTTGCGCGCCTCCTCGGCGGAGTAGAAGGTGCCCTCGTGGCTGACCGAGCCCTCGGTCAGCAGCCGGTCCAGCAGCGGCACGAACTCGGCGAAGCGGTCGGCGCGCTCACGCGGGGACCAGGCCTCCTGGCCCAGCGCGGTCGCGTCGAAGCCGTTGCCGCCTGCTCCGATGCCGAGGGTGACGCGCCCGCCGGAGATGTCGTCCAGGGACATGAGCTCCTTGGCGAGGGTCACCGGGTGGCGGAAGTTCGGCGAGGTGACGAGCGTTCCCAGGCGCAGCCGCTCGGTGGCGGTGGCCGCCGCGGTCAGGGTGGGCATCGCACCGAACCACGGGCCGTCGCGGAAGGTCCGCCAGGACAGGTGGTCGTAGGTGTAGGCGGTGTGGAATCCGAGCTGCTCAGCCCGGAGCCACTGATCGCGGCCTCCCTCGTGCCATCGACGTACCGGAAGGATCACCGTGCTCAGACGCAGACTCATGCGTCGAGCCTACGGCGAGGCGATGTTTCACGTGAAACATCGCCTCGTGTGAAACATCGTCCGGTCCGCCAACCGGAACCGATCATGGTCCGACCGCCCCCGACCATGGGCGAAGATGGAGCGTGACCTCGGCTCCTCAGCGCCCGGACGGGCCCACCCCCACGCCCCGGCTCATCGCCACCGACCTCGACGGCACCCTGCTGCGCGACGACAAATCCGTATCGCCGCGTACCGTCGCCGCGCTCGCCGCCGCCGAGGAGGCCGGGATCGAGGTCTTCTTCGTCACCGGACGCCCGGCCCGCTGGATGGATGTGGTCAGCGATCACGTCCACGGGCACGGCCTCGCGATCTGCGCCAATGGCGCGGCGGTCGTCGACCTGCACGCCGGACGGGAGTTCGTCCAGGTGAGGTCCCTCCCGCGAGCGGCCGCGCTCGCCGTCGTCGATGCCCTGCGGATCGCCGCCCCCGGCACGTCCTTCGCGGTCGAGCTGACCACCGGCATCAACTACGAACCGGCGTACCCGCCGTTCTTCAAGGACCCGGCAGCCAGGATCGCCACGGCCGAGGAGCTGCTGCGGGAGGACACGGACGGGGGCGGCGCGCCCGTGCTGAAGCTGCTGGCGCACCACTCCGAGATCGCCCCGGACGAGTTCTTGACGCTGGCGCGGTCCGCAGCCGGCGCCTACGCGTCGATCACCCGCTCCAGCCCCACGGCCCTGCTGGAGATCAGTGGGCACGGGGTCTCCAAGGCCAGCACGCTGGCGCTGTGCTGCGCCGAGCGGGGCATTTCCCCCGCCGAGGTCGTCGCGTTCGGGGACATGCCGAACGACGTGGAGATGCTCAGCTGGGCCGGCACCTCGTACGCGATGGGCAACGCCCACCCGGACGTCATCGCGGCTGCGTCCGGCCGTACGGTCGCCAACAACGAGGACGGGGTCGCCCTCGTCATCGAGCGGATCCTGGCCGAACTCATCGCACAGCAGCAGGCCTGAGCAGCTGCTCCGAGCGCACAGGCGCCGGGCGCCGGCGCCTCAGAGCGGGGCCTCCCACACCAGGGTGGTCCCGCCGCCGTCCTCGCCGAGGCCCGGGCCGTACGAGCTCGCGCCGCCCAGCGACTCGGCCCGCCGGCGTAGATTGCGCAGCCCGCTGCGCCGGCCCCCTTCGGGAATGCCCACCCCGTCGTCGGCGACCTCCAGCCGGACACCCGGCCGGCCGTCGGCGAGCGTGGCGGTGCAGTCGAGGACCACTTCGATCCGGGACGCGTCGGCATGCCGGAAGGCATTGGACAGCGCTTCGCGCAGCGCGGCGATCAGGTTCTTGCCGACCAGCTCGTCGACGACGGTGTCGATCGGGCCGATGAAGCGGTGCGCGGGCTTGAAGCCCAGGGGCACGGCGGCCATGTTGATCTCCCTCAGCACCCGGGTGCGCAGCCCGGACGGAGCCTCCGCAGGGCCCTGCTGGAGGGCGAAGATGGCGGTGCGGATCTCCTGGATCGTCACGTCCAGTTCGTCCACGGCCTTGCCGACGCCGTCGCGGACCTCGGGAACGATGGACCGGCGCTGGGCGCCCTCCAGCATCATCCCGGTGGCGAACAGCCGCTGGATGACCAGGTCGTGCAGGTCTCGGGCGATCCTGTCCCGGTCCTCGAACACGGCCAGCCGCTCACGGTCGCGCTGCGCCTCGGCCATCATCAGGGCGAGCGCCGCCTGCGAGGCGAACTGGGTGGCCAGGGTCCGCTCGGACTCGCTGAACGGACGCTTGCCTCGTCCCCGGGGGGTGACCAGCGCGCCCAGCACCCTCCCGCCGCTGTGCAGGGGCAGCATCATGCAGGGCCCGTACTGGCTGGTCAGATTGCCGATCATGCGGGGGTCGGACGAGGCGTCGTCCACGAAGACCGGCTCGCCGCGCAACAGGCTGTCCACCACCGGGCTCTCGGCCGGGATCACCACACCGAGCGAGGTGGCCGGGTTGTCGGCCGAGACGGCGACGATCTCCATCCCGCCCTCCTCGGCCGGCAGCAGCACGATGCCCGCGGAGGAGTCGGCCAGCCGGCGGGCCTGCTCCGCCACCACCGCGAGGGCGTCGTCCGCGTCCCCGCCGGACAGGAGGGCGGTGGTGACGGCCACCGAGCCGTCGATCCAGCGCTCGCGCTGTGTGGCGGCCTCGTACAGCCGGGCGTTGCCGATGGCGATGCCGGCCTCGGTGGCCAGGACCCGGACCATGTGGAGGTCGTAGTCGTTGAACTTGCCGCCGCCGTTCTTCTCGGCGAGGTACAGATTGCCGAAGATCTCTCCCTGTACCCGGATCGGGACACCGAGGAAGGTCTTCATGGGCGGGTGGTGCGCCGGGAAGCCCGCGGAGCGCGGATCCTTCGTCAGATCGGCGAGCAGCACGGTGTCGGAATGCGAGATCAGTGCACCGAGCAGGCCCCGCTTCCCGTCGGGGCGGTGTCCGATCTTCCGGGCCAGCTCCGGGGTGATCCCGTGGGTGACGAAGTCCGAGAGCCCGCGGCCCTCCGTGTCGACGACGCCGATCGCCGCGTAGCGGGCGCCCGCGAGCTCGGCCGCGGTCTCGCAGATGCGGTCCAGCGTGGAGTGCAGTTCCAGGCCGGTCCCGACCGACCGCATCGCCTCCAGCAGCTGCGGTACCCGGGCCGTGAGCTCGGTGGACAGGCCCTGCAGGCTCCTGGTGGCGTCGGTGGCGGCCACCAGCGGGTCCGACGTCACGGACGCGGCCGGTGCGGCCGGTGCGGCCAGTGCGGCCGGCGAGGGATCCGGCAGCGGATCCGAAGAATCCGGCGGCTGTTGCGACTGCTGCGCTGACATGCTCTTGAGCCTAGTTAGTCCCCATTAGCGGGGAAAGTTGGCCGAAGTCCCGTCCGTGGCCCTTTCGCGCTCCAGCAGCCTCCGCAGCGGTCCCTCTGCCGCGGCCAGCTCCGCGTAGGCGCCGCGCTGCACGACCTCGCCGTGGTCCAGCACGATCACCTCGTCGACCGCAGCCAGGCCGGCCAGTCGGTGTGTGATCAGCACGGTGGTCCGGCCCTCGGTCGCGGCGAGCAGGTCAGCGGTCAGGGCGTCCGCCGTGGCCAGGTCCAGGTGCTCGGCAGGCTCGTCCAGCACCAGTACGGGGAAGTCCGCGAGCAGCGCCCGGGCCAGGGCCAGTCGCTGGCGCTGACCGCCCGAGATCCGCTCGCCGTGCTCGCCGACCAGGGTGTCCAGGCCGTCCGGAAGTCCGTCGGCCCACTCCAGCAGCCGGGCCGCGGCCAGGGCGTCGCGCAGCTGCTCCTCGCTCGCCCCGGTCCGGGCCAGGCGCAGGTTCTCCCGCACCGAGCTGTCGAAGATGTGGGCGTCCTGGGCGCACAGGCCCACGAGCGCGCGGACGTCGTCTCCGTCGAGGGTGCGCGCGTCGGTCCCGCCCAGGGTGTACGCGCCCTCGCGCGGATCCAGGAAGCGCAGCATGACCTGGGCCAGCGTGGTCTTTCCGGAGCCCGAGGGGCCGACGACGGCGATGCGGCGGCCGGCCTCCAGGGTCAGGTCCAGCCCGTGCAGGGCATCCCGGTCCTGGCCGGGGTGGCGGGCGGCGAGCCCCGTCAGCCGCAGCGGGAAGGGCGAAGCCGGGGCTGCGGCGGGCTGCTCCGGCTCGGCGACCGGGACCGGTGCGTCGATGACCTCGTAGACCCGCTCGGCGCTGCGGCGCACCCGCTGGCGGTACTGGACGGCGAGCGGCAGCCCGTTCACCGCCTCGAAGGCGGCGAGGGGCGTCAGGACCGCGACGGCCATGGCCACCCCGGACAGCCGCCCGTCGTGGACGGCGTTCGCGGCGAGGGCCGCGGCGGCCACCACGGTGAGCCCGCACACGAGGGCGGAAAGCCCGCCGCCCAGCCCGCTCGCGGCCGCGCCCCGCGCCGCGATGCGCGTCAGCACACCGTCGCTCTCACGCGCCCGGCCCTTGCGGTCCTCCAGCGCACCGGCCACGGTCAGCTCCGCGGTGCCGGTGAGGAGATCGGCCACCCGGGTGGCGAGCTCGCCCCGGGCGGGCGCGAGCCTGCGCTCCGCCCGGCGGGCGCAGGCCCCGCTGACCAGCGGCACACCGACGCCGGCGGCGAGCAGCCCGGTGGCGAGCACGGCTCCCGCCTCGGGAAGCAGCCAGGTGGTGAAGGCGACCGAACCGGTCCCGACGAGCAGCGCGGTGCCCACCGGCAGCAGCCAGCGCAGCCAGTAGTCCTGGAGGGCGTCGGCGTCGGCCACCAACCGGGCCAGCAGGTCCCCGCGCCGGTGCTCGCGCAGCCCGGCGGGCGCGATGCGCTCCAGCCGCCGGTAGACGGACACCCGCAGGTCGGCCAGCATCCGCAGCACGGCGTCGTGGGAGACGAGCCGTTCCGCGTACCGGAAGACGGCGCGGCCCATTCCGAAGGCCCGGGTGGCCGTGACGGCCACCATCAGATAGAGCACGGGCGGCTGTTCGGAGGCCCGTGAGATCAGCCAGCCGGACACGGCCATCAGGCCGACGCTGCATCCCACGGCCAGCGCCCCGAGCAGCAGCCCGAGCCTGAACCGTCCGCGCCAGGCCTTGGCCACGGCCCGCACCCGGCGCAGCGGATCGGCCCCACGCGCGTCGGTCCCGCCGCCCGCCCGCACCCGCTCGGGCGCGGCGCCGAGGATCCACTCCCCGGCGTCGGTGCCGCTGTCGCCGGGGGACTGGGCACGGCTCCCGGCACGGGAAGCGCCCGGCTGGGGGAGCGGCCCCGCGGAGTCGGGCCCCTCGGGAAGAGCACCGTCGAGGCGGGTCCCCTCTGCGAGAGCCCCCTCGACATGGCGTCCGTCGGCGAGGAGCTGGGCGGGCCCGCCCGCCGCCATCGGAACCACCCGGTCCGCGACCGCGAGCAGCGCCGGCCGGTGCACGACCAGCAGGACGGTCCGCCCCGCGGACAGCCGCCGGACCGCGTCCACGATTCCCGCCTCGGTCTCACCGTCCAGGGCCGCCGTCGGCTCGTCCAGCAGCAGCACGGGCCGGTCCGCGAGGAAGGCACGCGCCAGGGCCAGCCGCTGCCGCTGCCCGGCGGACAGTCCCACGCCGCCCTCGCCGAGCAGGGTCTGCGCCCCGCGCGGCAGCGCGGTCACGAAGTCCCAGGCCCCGGCGTCCTTCAGGGCCTCGTCCACGTCGCTGTCGCAGGCTCCGGGGCGGGCCAGCCGGACGTTCTCGGCGATCGTCCCCGCGAACAGGTGCGGCCGCTGCGGCACCCAGGCGACCTGCTCCCGCCAGTGCGCCGGCGACAGCTCGGCCAGGTCCACGCCGGCGATCCGCACCCGCCCGGCGGTCGGCGTCACGAACCCCAGCAGTACCTGGAGCAGGGTGGACTTGCCCGCGCCGCTCGGACCGGTGAGGGCCACGCACTCCCCCGGCGCGACGGTCAGCGAGACCGGCCCGGGAGAGTCCTCGCCCCGGCCCTCGTAGCGGACGGCGACCCCGTCGATCTCGATCCGCAGGGGGGCGCCGCCGGGCAGTGCGGCCGTCCCCGCCGGACCGGTGGCGGGGGCCTCCAGGATTTCGAAGATCTCCTCCGCGGCCGCCAGTCCTTCCGCGGCCGCGTGGTACTGCGCCCCCACCTGCCGCAGCGGCAGGTACGCCTCGGGCGCCAGGATCAGGATGACCAGGCCGGTGTAGAGGTCCAGTTCACCGTGGACCAGTCGCATGCCGATGGTCACGGCGACCAGGGCCACCGACAGGGTCGCCAGCAGTTCCAGCGCGAAGGAGGAGAGGAAGGCGATGCGCAGGGTCCGCATCGTCGCGCGCCGGTAGTCGTCCGTGATCTTTCGGATCGACTCGGCCTGCGCCTTGGCCCGGCCGAAGACCTTCAGCGTGGGCAGACCGGCCACCACGTCGAGGAAGTGGCCCGACAGTCGGGACAGCAGCCGCCACTGGCGGTCCATCCGGGACTGGGTGGCCATGCCGATGAGCACCATGAACACGGGGATCAGGGGGAGCGTGACCACGATGATGGCCGCCGACACCCAGTCCTCGGTGACGATGCGAGCCAGCACCGCCACCGGCACGACCACCGCGAGACCCAGCTGGGGCAGGTAGCGGGAGAAGTAGTCGTCGAGCGCGTCTACACCCCGGGTGGCCAGCGACACCAGCGATCCGGTCTTCTGGCCGGTGAGCCCGCCGGGGCCGAGGTCCGAGGCCCGGTCCAGCAGTCGGCCCCGCAGCTCCGACTTGACCGCCGCGCTGGCGCGGTGCGCGGCCAGCTCCGTCAGCCAGGCGATCAGGCCGCGTCCGAGCGCCACCGCCGCGAGCAGCAGCAGCGGCGTCCGGAGCGCTTCGCCGCCCAGGCCCTCCTCGAAGGCTCCGACCACGATCTCGGCGATCAGCATCGCCTGACCGACGACCAGCCCCGCCCCGACGAGCCCCAGGGCCACGACCGCGCCCAGGAAGAGGCGGGTCGAGCGGGCGTACCGAAGCAGGCGCGGGTCGATCGGTTTCACGTGAAACATCCCCTCGGGGAGGGTCGGACGGGCGGGGTGGCGCGGTGACTCAGTGCACGTCGACGATGTGCTGCGTACCGATCCGCTTGCGGAACACCCAGTACGTCCAGCCCTGGTAGAGGAGGACGAGCGGGGTGGCCACGGCCGCGCACCACGTCATGATCTTCAAGGTGTACGGGCTGGACGAGGCGTTGGTGACCGTGAGGTTCCAGGCGTCGTTCAGCGAGGACGGCATGACGTTCGGGAAGAGCGTCAGGAAGAGCATCGCCACGGCCGCCGCGATGGTGATCCCGGACAGTGCGAACGACCAGCCCTCGCGGCCCTTCAGGTTGGTGCCGAGCGCCCCGAGCAGTGCCAGCACGGCGACGGCCATCGCGATCAGGCTCTTGCCGTCACCGCGGGAGACCTGGGTCCAGATCAGGAAGAGCAGTGCCAGCCCGGCGGTGACGACACCCAGCCCGGTCGCCAGCCTCCGCGAGCGCTCCCGGATGTCACCGACCGTCTTGAGCGAGGTGAAGACCGCGCCGTGGAAGGTGAAGAGGGTGAGGGTGACCAGACCGCCCAGCAGCGAGTAGACGTTGAGCAGGTCGAAGAGGCTGCCGACGTACTCCATGTTCTCGTCGATCTTCACACCGCGGACGATGTTGGCGAAGGCCACCCCCCACAGGAACGCGGGGATCAGCGAGGTCCAGAAGATCGCGTGTTCCCAGTTGGTCTGCCACCGGTCCTCGGAGCGCTTGTGCCGGTACTCGAAGGCGACGCCGCGGATGATGAGGCAGACCAGGATGAGCAGCAGCGGCAGGTAGAAGCCGGAGAAGAGGGTGGCGTACCACTCGGGGAAGGCGGCGAAGGTCGCGCCGCCCGCCGTGAGCAGCCAGACCTCGTTGCCGTCCCACACGGGCCCGATCGTGTTGATCAGGACCCGCCTCTCCGTACGGTCGCGGGCGAGCAGCTTGGTCAGTACGCCGACCCCGAAGTCGAAGCCCTCCAGGAAGAAGTAGCCGGTCCACAGGACGGCGATGAGTACGAACCAGACGTCGTGGAGTTGCATCGTGCGGTCTCCTCAGCCTCAGTAGGAGAAGGCCATCGGCCGGTCGGGGTTCTTGTCGTCCCCGCCGATCTTGGTGGGCGGGTTGAGATCGGCCTCGGTGAGCTCGGGCGGTCCGGCCTTGACGTACTTGACGAGGAGCCTGACCTCGATGACGGCGAGCACCGCGTAGAGGAGGGTGAAGCCGATCATCGAGGTGAGCACCTCGGCCTGGGAGACGTTCGGCGAGACCGCGTCCCGGGTGCGCAGGACTCCGTAGACCACCCAGGGCTGGCGCCCCATCTCGGTGAAGATCCAGCCCCACGAGTTGGCGATCAGCGGGAAGCCCATCGTCCAGAGAGCGACGATCCAGTACAGGGTGGCGAACTTCGGGCTCAGCGCCTTCTTGAAGAGGACCAGGTTCGGGACCTCGTCCTCCCCCGTACGCAGACCCGGCGGCAGCATGAACTTCTTGCGGGTCAGCCACAGGCCCAGCACGCCGACGCCGAGGGAGGCCATGCCGAAGCCGATCATCCAGCGGAAGCCCCAGTAGGCGACCGGGATGTTGGGCCGGTAGTCGCCGGGGCCGAACTTCTCCTGCTCCGCCTTGTTGACGTCGTTGATGCCCGGGACGAACGAGGTGAAGTCGTCGTTGGCCAGGAAGGACAGCAGGCCGGGAACCTCTATCGCGACCTTGTTGTGGCCCTTCTCCACGTCGCCGTAGGCGAAGACCGAGAAGGGGGCCGGCGCCTCGCCGTCCCAGAGCGCCTCGGCGGCGGCCATCTTCATGGGCTGCTGCTTGAACATCACCTTGCCGAGCAGGTCACCGCTCAGGGCCGTGCCCATACCGGCGATGATCATGACGACCAGGCCGAGCCGCAGCGAGCTCCGCATCACGGGCATGTGCCTCTTGCGCGCCAGGTGGAAGGCGGCGATGCCGGCCATGAACGCGCCGCCCACCAGGAAGGCGGCCGTGATGGTGTGGAAGAACTGGGTGAGGGCGGTGTTCTGGGTGAGCACGAGCCAGAAGTCGGTGAGCTCGGCCCGGCCCCGCTCCTTGTTGATGCGGTAGCCCACCGGGTGCTGCATCCAGGAATTGGCCGCCAGGATGAAGTAGGCGGACAGCACGGTGCCGATGGACACCATCCAGATGCAGGCCAGGTGGATCTTCTTGGGCAGCTTGTCCCAGCCGAAGATCCACAGGCCGATGAAGGTCGACTCGAAGAAGAAGGCGATCAGCGCCTCGAATGCCAGGGGGGCACCGAAGATGTCGCCGACGAAACGCGAGTAGTCGGACCAGTTCATGCCGAACTGGAACTCCTGGACGATGCCGGTGACGACACCCATCGCGATATTGATCAAGAAAAGCTTGCCCCAGAACTTCGTGGCCCTGAGGTACTTCTCCTTCTCGGTGCGCACCCATGCGGTCTGCAGGCCGGCCGTGAGCGCGGCGAGCGAGATCGTCAGGGGTACGAAGAGGAAGTGGTAGACGGTGGTGATGCCGAACTGCCATCGCGCCAGCGTCTCCGGCGCCAAAGCCAGGTCCACGTCATCGTCTCCTTCGCGTCGCCGTGGTCACGCGCAGCCTGTCTGTTGTGTCCCACTCAATCCGGGAGGAAGCGGAACAGCTTGTGAACGCGTTCACATTCACAAGCATTATGTCGTACTGCCATCCACGATCGCCAGGGGGGTACCCCTCTAGCCAATCCATTCAACAAATTGTTGAATGCGGCTCATGCAGATACGGATTTCCTGGCCTGCGGGCCAGCTCACCGCAACCCTCGACGAGACCCCGACCAGCAAGGCGCTGGCCGAGGCCCTTCCGATCTCCGCCTCCGCGAACACCTGGGGCGAGGAGGTCTACTTCGACACCGGCGTATCCGTGGCCCTGGAACACGACGCCCGGCAGGTCGTCGAGCCGGGCACGGTCGCGTTCTGGACCGAGGGCGACGCGCTCGCGCTGCCCTACGGCCCCACACCCATCTCACGCGGAGGCGAGAGCCGCCTGGCGAGCCCGTGCAACGTGCTCGGCTCGTTCGACGGCGACCCCCGCCTGCTCTCCACCGTCCGCGACGGCGATCCCATCCGTGTGGAACTGGCCTAGACCGTCCCCGCAGGCCCGGACCGGGCCTGACCGAGCCTGACCGGGCCTGACCGGTCCGGCCGCCAGGACAACGGCGGCCGCCTACAGCTCCTTGAAGAACGCCTCCGCCGTGTGCAGGAAGAGGTCGTTCGCCTCGGTCTCACCGATCGTGACCCGCAGGCCCTCGCCCGCGAAGGGCCGGACCACCACACCGGCCTTCTCGCAGGCCGCCGCGAACTCGGCGGTCCGCTCCCCCAGCCGCATCCACACGAAGTTCGCCTGGGTGTCCGGCACGGACCAGCCCTGCGCGAGCAGCGTCTCGTGCACCCGCGCGCGCTCGCCCACCAGCGCCCCGACGCGGCCCATCAGCTCGTCCTCGGCCCGCAGCGAGGCCACCGCCGCGTCCTGCGCGAGCTGGCTGACGCCGAACGGCATGGCCGTCTTGCGCAGCGCCGCGGCCACCGGTTCGTGCGCGATGGCGAATCCGACCCGCAGGCCGGCCAGGCCGTACGCCTTGGAGAACGTACGCAGCACGGCCACGTTCGGGCGGTCGCGGTAGAGCTCGACGCCGTCCGGGACGTCCGTGTCGCGCACGAACTCGCGGTACGCCTCGTCCAGGACCACCAGGACGTCCGAGGGCACCCGGTCCAGGAAGCGCTCCAGCTCGGCGCGGCGCACGGCGGTGCCGGTGGGGTTGTTCGGGTTGCAGACGAAGATCAGCCGGGTGCGGTCGGTGATCGCCGCCGCCATGGCCTCCAGGTCGTGCACGTCCCCGTCGGTCAGCGGGACCTGCACCGAGGTGGCGCCCGAGATCTGCGTGAGGATCGGGTACGCCTCGAAGGAGCGCCAGGCGTAGATCACCTCGTCGCCCGGGCCGGCCGCCGCCTGGATCAGCGACTGGGCCACGCCGACCGAGCCGGTGCCCGTGGCGATGTGCTCGACCGGCACCCCGAAGCGCTCGGCGAGCTCGTTCACGAGGCCGGTGCAGGCCATGTCGGGGTACCGGTTGAAGCTGCCGGCCGCCGAGACGGCGGTCTCCAGCACGCCCGGCAGCGGCGGGTACGGGTTCTCGTTCGACGACAGCTTGTACGCGACGGGCCCTCCCGCGGCAGCCGGCTTCCCGGGCTTGTACGTCGGAATGCCGTCCAGCTCGGCGCGCAGCTTCGGGCTCTTCTCGCTCACCGCAGGTCCTCCTCGACCGTCCCGTCCGACGTCGCCGTCGACTCAATACTGCTCACCTTATGAGGATTCCGCCGTTCCGAGAATGGGGGCGCCTGGAATGCGGGGGAGCGCGCGCATATATGCGCGCGCCGGTGGCCTGCGCCGTGGCGCGCGTCCCTCGTGCAGGTGAGTTGAGAACGTCCCGAGACCACACCGTTTTGGCATGCCCGGACCCGCCGACAAGCTCCACCCTCACCCTAAGCGACCAAATACCTTCATTTCCAAGGTCATTGGGGGTGGCGAACCATGCAGAATCGTGCCTGTCAACGCGTGCATATGCACCCGGACCACCCACCCCACCGAGCCCTACTATCGGCTCGCCATGACAGCAGCAGGGAAGCATCAGGTGAGCCGGACCGAGACCACCCGGCGGGCCGCCGGCCGACAGGGCCGGGCAGGCATCAGGGACGTGGCCGCCGCGGCGGGCGTCTCCATCACAACCGTCTCCGACGCGCTCAATGGCAAGGGGCGGCTGCCGGACGCCACCCGCCGCCACGTTCGCGAGGTGGCCGACCGGCTGGGCTACCGCCCGTCGGCCGCCGCCCGCACCCTCCGTACCGGCAAGTCGGGCCTCATCGGCCTGACCGTGACGACGTACGGGGATGAACCTTTCACCTTCACCGAATTCGCCTACTTCGCCGAGATGGCCAGGGCAGCCACCTCGGCCGCGCTCGCCCGCGGCTACGCCCTCGTCATCCTCCCCGCCACCTCACGCCACGACGTGTGGTCCAACGTCGCCCTCGACGGCACCGTCGTCATCGACCCCTCCGACCACGATCCCGTCGTCACCGAACTGGTCCGCCAGGGCCTGCCGGTGGTCTCCGACGGCCGGCCCGCAGGCTCCCTCCCCGTCACCGCCTGGGTCGACAACGACCACGAGGCCGCCGTACTCGGCCTGCTCGACCACCTCGCCGCCGCCGGCGCCCGCCGGATCGGGCTGCTGACCGGCACCACCACCGACACCTACACCCGGCTCTCCACCACCGCCTACCTCAACTGGTGCGAACGCGTCGGCCAGGACCCCGTCTACGAGTCCTACCCGGCGCACGACCCGTGCGCAGGCGCGGTCGCCGCCGACCGGCTCCTCGCCCGACCCGACCGGCCCGACGCCGTCTACGGGCTCTTCGACCCCAACGGCACCGACCTGCTCGCCGCCGCCCGGCGCTACGGCCTGCGCGTCCCCGAGGACCTGCTGCTCGTGTGCTGCAGCGAGTCCACCGTCTACGCCAACACCGAACCGCCCATCACCACGCTCTCCCTCAAACCGCGCCGCATCGGCACCGCCGTCGTGCAGCTGCTCATCGACGCGATCGAGGGAGTGGACACCGGACGGCCCGTCGAACAGGTCGTCCCGACCGAGCTGATCATCCGTACCTCGTCGCAGCGCAGGCAGCCGCGTACGACCGTCAGCCCACCCCGTTCCCCGGCCCAGGACTGACCGCCAGACCGTCCGGTCGGCCTGCCGAGGACCCGCCCGAACATTTCAGCAACACAGATATCGGTAGAAAACGGTAGGAACGATCGGCTCCGCAAAGGATTCACCACCCCTGGTGCGTCACAGAGCGCGAGCCGCATTCCTATGATGGGCGCACGACATCACGGACCCTCCTCCCCGGAGGTCAGGAGGGTCCGCAGGTGTACGGCAGCGCGACGGTGGTGGAGGGGTCGATGACTCAGGGGGCCGGTCAGGGACCCGCGATGCGGACGGACACGCTGCGGGACTTCCGGGTTCCAGTCACCGAACCCGCCGCGTACGCCGTATCTTCCGGGACTCCCGGTGAGGCTCCCGTCTACGGCGAGTACCCGGCGTACTACGACGACGGCACGCCGGCCGTGCCCCCGCAGCCCGGCTACGCGCCGGCGCCGGCCGCGCCGCCCGCCGCACCGCCGGCCGCCCCGCAGTCCCCGCACCCCGCGCACGCGACGAGCCCGGTCCCCGAGGACGACGAATTCGAGGGCTACACCCCGACCCACCGCGACCTGCCGATCATCGGCCGCGGCGCGCTCGGCGGTCCCGGCGACACCGTCCAGGTCCAGTACGTCCCGCAGGAGGCCGCGGCCGACGGCCCCGGCCCGCTCTACGTCGTCGGCGACGTCCACGGCTACCTCGACGAGCTCGTCACCGAACTCCAGGCCCAGGGCCTGATCGACGCGGAACGCCGCTGGTCAGCCGGCAACGCCCGGCTGTGGTTCCTCGGCGACTTCACCGACCGCGGCCCCGACGGCATCGGCGTCATCGACCTCGTGATGCGGCTGTCCGCCGAGGCCGCCGCCGCCGGCGGCTACTGCAAGGCCCTGATGGGCAACCACGAGCTGCTGCTCATCGGCGCCAAGCGGTTCGGCGACACCCCCGTCGTCTCCGGCGCCGGCACCGCCACCTTCCAGGCCGCCTGGCTCCTCAACGGCGGCCAGCGCTCCGACATGGAGCGCCTGCAGGACGTACACCTGCAGTGGATGTCGCGGCTGGACGCGGCCGTCCTGGAGGAGGGCCACCTGCTGCTGCACTCCGACACCACGGCCTACCTCGACTACGGCGACTCCATCGAGGACGTCAACGACACCATCCACGAGCTCCTCAACCGGGGCGACGCCGACATCACTTGGGACCTCTTCCGCAAGTTCACCAAGCGGTTCGCCTTCCGCGACGAGGGGACCGGCCCGCAGGCCGTACGCGAACTGCTCGACACCTACGGCGGCAGCCGCGTCGTGCACGGGCACAGCCCCATCCCGTACCTGCTCGGCGAGGTGGGCACCGAGGACGGGGACGAGTCGCGCGGCCCGGAGGCCGTGGACGGCCCGCACGTGTACGCGGAAGGGCTCGCCATCGCGATGGACGGCGGAGTGACGATGGCGGGCAAGCTGCTCGTCGTACAGCTCCCCCTGAACGACTGAGGTTTGTCACCACGGGGGTATTTCCGCAAAGCCCCTGTCAACCTGTGGCGTGGTCGCTCTACCATCGCTCTATCCGTAGCAGGCTCTCCTCCGTTTGTGCCGGCGCCCCGTTCTACGCGGGGATACCGGCTTCTACGGAGCATCGGGGGATGCACATGACCAGCGCTCCGCACCTGCTGACCGAAGACCGACCAGAGTTCGACCGGCTCCTCGACGAGGCGCTGCGCACCGCGAACGAACGGCCCGAGCTCGCCACCCTCGGCGAACGGCTGAACGCCGAACAGCTGCGCACCATGGCCCAGGGGGCCAGCGCACTGCTGGCGGCGGCGGCCGCCGCCGAGTACGGCCACTACGTGAAGGTCCGAGAGGAACGGCGCGACGAGGTGCTGTCCGCACCCGGCGCCGCGGCGGACGAGGACGGCGGACAGGGCTTGGGCGGCGGCGCGGGCGTCAGCGCCGTGGTCGCGGTCCTCGCACCCGTCCTGGCGGGCACGGCCATGCTGATATTCCTGCTCGTGGGCTACAGCCTGAAGCTGATCGAGCCCGAACCCGCCTTCGCCGAGACGATGTTGACGGCGGGCTGGCTGTTCGGGGCGCTCACCGTGGCGGCGCTGCTGTTCGCGGTGATCGGGCTGCTGGTGACGGCCGTGCGCAACAGCTCGACCGAGGTGGTGGCGGACGAGACCGAGGCCGTACCCGACGAGGTGGCGCGGGCCCGGGAGGCCTGGCGGCACGCGCTGCTGGAGCGGGGGATCATGCCGTTCCTGCGGGACGCGCTGGCCGATCCGAGTGCGGGGCCGGGCTTCCCGACCCCCAGAACGCCGGCGGCCGGGCGCATCCCCAACCTGGGGTACACGCGGCCCGACTTCACCAGCCCCGGATCCCCCTCAGAGGGACCCCGGTCCGGCTACACGCCCCCGGACTTCACCAGCCCGGACTTCGGCGGCCCGGAGCACCGGCCGGAGTAGCCTCCGGCCGACGCGCGCCCGCTTCGGCTGCTTCAGGGGGCGCCCCGTCGGGCCGCCAGGCACATCGGGGGGATCGCGGCGTCACAGGTCCGCTCGCCGTGCGGATGAGTCAGCTTGTCGGACCAATACAGCGCCCCAATGGCCCCTCGAGCTTCCTTGCGGGGCATTACCCGGGTCCCTACCGTCGGCTCGTGAAAGCAAAAGTCTGCCTCAACATGATCGTCAAGAACGAGGCGCACGTGATCCGCAGATGTCTCGAATCGGTGCGTCCGCTGATCGACACGTGGGTGATCGTGGACACCGGCTCGACCGACGGCACCCAGGACGTCATCCGGGAACTCCTCGGCGATCTGCCCGGTGTCCTGCACGAGCGTCCCTGGCGCGGGTTCGACGGCAGCCGCAACGAGGCGATCGAGCTCGCCCGCTCCTGCGCGGACTACCTGCTCTTCATCGACGCCGACGACGTGATGCAGGTCCGGCCCGGGTTCCGGATGCCGGACCTCACCCTCGACGCGTACCGCCTCGCCGTGCACCACGAGCCCGTCATCCACTGGCGGCCCGCCCTCGTCTCCACCCGATCGCCGTGGAAATACGTCGGCGTACTCCACGAACACCTCGATTGCGAAGCCCGGTACACCCACGGGGTGCTCGAAGGCATCCACATCCTCGTCGTCGGCGGCGGGGCACGCCTGCGGGAAGGCGGCGAGCGGGAGAAATACCTGCACGACGCGCGGATCCTCGAAGAAGGGCTGGCCGAGGAACCGGACAACGCCCGCTACGCGTTCTACCTGGCCCAGAGCTGGCGCGACGCGGAAGAAGCGGAGAAGGCCCTCGCCGCCTACGACCTCCGGGCGGGCATGGCCGGATTCGCCGAGGAGTCCTTCTGCGCCCGGCTCTACGCGGCACGGATCGCGGCCCGCCTCGGGAGACCGGCCGCCGAGGTGACGGACCGCTACCTGCGCGCCCACGAGAGCCGGCCCTCGCGCGCCGAGGCGCTCGCCGATCTCGCCCGCGTCTGCCGCAACGAGGGCCGCTGGCCCCTCGCGTACATGTTCGCCCGGCAGGCCGTACGGATCCCCCGCCCCGACGACGTCTTGTTCGTCGAGTTCGACTGGTACGAGTGGCGCGCCCTCGACGAACTCGCCGTGGCCGCCTACTGGGTGGGCGAGTACCAGGAGTCGCAGGACTGCTGCGAACGGCTCCTCGCGGGCGACGCCCTCCCCGACGAACACCGGGACCGGGTCCTCGCCAACCTCGGTTTCGCGCGGCGCAAGGTGGACCCGTACCTCGTGGTCGCCTGACGCGGCAGGCGCCGCCCCGGCCCGACGGGCCTGGGAGCGGCGCCCTCCGCGCGTGCGTCGCGTCAGTCGGCCAGCGGCAGGTAGACGCGGTTGCCCGAGGCCGCGAACTCGGCGGACTTCTCCGCCATGCCCGCCTGGATCTCGTCGGCCTTCAGGTCGCCGCCGTGCTCCCGGCGGATGTCCTGCGAGATCTTCATCGAGCAGAACTTCGGACCGCACATGGAGCAGAAGTGCGCGGTCTTGGCCGGCTCGGCGGGCAGGGTCTCGTCGTGGAACTCACGGGCCGTGTCAGGGTCGAGGGCCAGGTTGAACTGGTCCTCCCAGCGGAACTCGAACCGCGCGTCGGACAGGGCGTCGTCCCACTCCTGGGCGCCGGGGTGCCCCTTGGCCAGGTCGGCGGCGTGTGCCGCGATCTTGTACGTGATGACGCCGGTCTTCACGTCGTCCCGGTTGGGCAGGCCCAGGTGCTCCTTGGGCGTGACGTAGCAGAGCATCGCGGTGCCCCACCAGGCGATCATCGCGGCGCCGATGCCCGAGGTGATGTGGTCGTACGCGGGGGCGACGTCCGTGGTCAGCGGGCCGAGCGTGTAGAACGGCGCCTCCTCGCAGATCTCCTGCTGGAGGTCGATGTTCTCCTTGATCTTGTGCATCGGGACGTGGCCCGGGCCCTCGATCATCGTCTGCACGTTGTGGCGCTTGGCGATGGTGTTCAGCTCGCCCAGCGTCTTCAGTTCGGCGAACTGGGCCGCGTCGTTGGCATCCGCGATGGAGCCGGGGCGCAGGCCGTCGCCCAGCGAGTACGTGACGTCGTACGTCGCCAGGATCTCGCAGAGCTCCTCGAAGTTCGTGTAGAGGAAGTTCTCCTTGTGGTGCGCGAGGCACCACGCGGCCATGATCGAGCCGCCGCGCGAGACGATGCCGGTCTTGCGGCGGGCGGTCAGCGGCACGTAGGGCAGCAGCACGCCGGCGTGGACCGTCATGTAGTCGACGCCCTGCTCGGCCTGCTCGATGACCGTGTCCTTGTAGATCTCCCAGGTCAGCTCCTCGGCCCGGCCGTCCACCTTCTCCAGCGCCTGGTAGAGCGGCACGGTGCCGATCGGGACGGGGGAGTTGCGCAGCACCCACTCGCGGGTGGTGTGGATGTTGCGGCCCGTCGAGAGGTCCATGACCGTGTCGGCGCCCCACTTGGTCGCCCAGGTCATCTTGTCGACCTCCTCCTCGATGGAGGAGGTGACCGCGGAGTTGCCGATGTTGGCGTTGACCTTCACCAGGAACCGCTTGCCGATGATCATCGGCTCGATCTCCGGGTGGTTCACGTTCGCGGGAAGCACGGCGCGACCTGCGGCGATCTCCTCGCGGACGACCTCCGGGGAGACGTTCTCGCGGATCGCGACGTACTCCATCTCCGGGGTGATCTCGCCCCGGCGGGCGTACGCGAGCTGCGTGACGGCCTGGCCGCCGCGGCCCCGGCGGGGCTGGCGCGGGCGGCCCGGGAAGACCGCGTCGAGGTTCTTGAGGCCACCGCGCGGCGAGGTGTGCTTGATGCCGTCGTCCTCGGGGCGCACGGGACGGCCCGCGTACTCCTCGGTGTCGCCACGGCCGATGATCCAGTTCTCGCGCAGCGGGGCGAGGCCCCGGCGGACGTCGGTCTCGATCTGCGGGTCAGTGTACGGACCGGACGTGTCGTAGAGCGTCACGTCCTTGCCGTTGGTGAGGTGGACCTGGCGGACCGGCACCCGGATGTCGGGGCGGGAGCCCGCCACGTAGCCCTTGTGCCAGCCCGGCTTGCGCTCGGTCGAGCCGTCGCCGTCCTGGCTGACGGCAGGCGTGCGTGCGTCCTGAATGGTCATGAGACCTATCTCCCTACGCCGGCATTACCCGGTAACAGGTTCGGCGGTCGACGCAGCCTCCTCCCGCACGCATCCGTGATGCGATGACGGTGATCAGCGTCCTCTCAGCCCGGTGCTCCGAGCTCCCGCGTTGTGCAAAGTAGCCCCCACGCTAGCGTCATCCATGGCGTGCTGAACAGTGGGCCCCCTCATCTCTTGCGATGATCTGCTGGTGACGCCCTCGCCGCAGCCCCCCATCGAGCCCACAGAGCCCCCTGGCCACACCGGCCACGAGCACCACGGTTCCGGGCACTCCGCAGAGCACTCGTCCGGGCCGTCCGCCGGTCACCACGGCGGTCACTCCGCCGGTCACTCCGCCGGTCACTCCGCCGGTCACGGCGGCCATTCCCACAGCCACGGCCACGGCCCGGCGGCCCCCGTCTCGAAGCACCTGCGCAAGGTCATCGCGGCCGTGCTGATCCCCTTCGCCACCGCCGTCTTCATCGGCATGGTGGTGCTCTGGCCGGGCGGCGCCCCCGCCCACGAGCGCACGGGGGTGGGCTTCGACCGCCAGACGCAGCAGGGCAGGGTCGTCTCCCTCGAACAGGTCGACTGCAAGTCCGTGAACGCCGCGCAGGTGCCGCCGACCGCCGACCCCTCCACGCCCGAGGGCCGCGAGGCGCAGGCCGCGCAGACCGGGGAGTGCAAGAAGGCCACGGTCGAGGTCGGCAGCGGCCCGGACAAGGGCCGCACCTTCGTGGAGATCGTCCAGCCGGGTGCGCCACGGCAGTTGACGGACGGCCAGGAGGTGGTCGTGGCGTACGCGCCGGACGCCCCCCGCGACCTCCAGTACTCGGTGATCGACGTGAACCGCAAGGTCCCCCTGGCGGTGCTGGCCGGGATCTTCGCGGTCTCGGTCGTCCTCGTCGGGCGGATGCGCGGGCTGTTCGCGCTGATCGCGCTGATCGTCAGCTTCGGGGTGCTGACCCTCTTCATCCTCCCGGCCATCCTGCAGGGGTCGAACCCGCTCGTGGTCGCGGTGGTCGGGGCGAGCGCCATCATGCTGATCGCGCTCTACATGTGCCACGGCCTGACGGCGCGCACCTCCGTCGCCGTCCTCGGCACCCTCGTCTCACTGCTGCTGATCGGCCTGCTGGGCTCGGTGTTCATCGACTGGGCGTCCCTCACCGGCAACACGGACGACAACACCGGGCTGATCCACGGGCTCTACCCGGACATCGACATGAGCGGCCTGCTGCTGGCGAGTGTGATCATCGGATCGCTGGGTGTGCTCGACGACGTGACGGTCACCCAGACCTCGGCGGTGTGGGAACTGCACGCGGCGGACCCCTCGATGGGGCCACGCGGCCTGTACCGGGCGGCGATCAGGATCGGCCGCGACCACATCGCGTCGGTGGTCAACACCCTGGTGCTGGCCTACGCCGGTGCCGCGCTGCCGCTGCTCCTGCTGTTCTCGATCGCCAACAGCAGCATGGGCTCGGTGGCGAACAGCGAGCTGGTCGCGGTGGAGATCGTACGGACCCTCGTGGGCTCGATCGGACTGGTGGCCTCGGTCCCCGTGACGACGGCACTGGCCTCGCTGGTGGTGTCCGCCGACCGGCCGGGATCCCCGGACGCCGCGGCGGCCTCGGGACCGGTCCGCGGCGGCCGGGGCCGGCGGCGCAAGCGCTGAGCGCAGCGCGTCAGCCGGCGTTCTGCTCGTTCTGCTTCGACTCGGCCAGGATCTTGCCGAGCGCCTCGTCGAGGTTCTCCTCGAAGTCGCCCAGGTTCCGCTCCTGTCCGAGCGGTACGAGCCGGTCGGTGCGGTCGAGGAACGCGACGAGCGGCGCCGCGCTGGCGCGGAACAACGCCCTGTCGCCGCCGACCTGCAGCCGGATGTGGACGTCGGACAGCTCTTCCGGGGTGGTGGGGGCGATGTGCACATCGCCGTCACCGCACGGCTTGTTGATGCCGTCGAGGAGGAGTTCCCGGCCGAACGCCCAGGTCACGGGCGCGTCTCCGGGAAGGTGGAAGGTCAGGCGGACCGCGTAGGGATCACGGGCGTCGTACCGGAGTTCCACCGGAATCCTGAACGAGAGCTCCTCGGAAACGAGGAAACTCATCATGACCTCTGCCTGTACCGACTCGCGCATTGCCTACCCCGCTGTAGTGGAAGTGGCCAGGAATGATCCCCCAGGCTCCTCTTGACAAGAGTGGTGGAAGCGCTAGCAGATCACAAGGAGTGAGTTTTCAGATACTGATAGAGAAGGAGAGGGTGCTCAACAGCGCGCCTACTTCACTCCGTAGCTGATTGACTACACAGCGCAATCGATCTTCCTGGTGCAAGGGGAGAGAAACCGCCATCGTTGCGGCGGTATCGCCCGCTGTGATGGGGATGGCCGCGCAGACCGTGCCAAGCGCATATTCCTGGCGTTCGGTTACTGGCTGCATTCGCCCGAGGGCCCCGATCCGGTACTCCAGGGACCGGAGATCCCGCACGGTATAAGCGGTGACCGGTTCGACCGGATGACGTTCGTAATGGTCCTTGCGCATTTCCTCGTCGAGTTGTCCGAGGAGGCACTGCCCGATGGCGTGCGCATGGCCGGTCGCACGGAAGTCCGCCCACTCCTCGCAGGCCGGGCTGGACTGGGTGTCGGAAACGCCCACGACCTCGATCTCACCCTCGCGGTAGACCGCGAAGTAGACGGGGGCCCCGACCGCGTCGCGGAAGTGCGCGAGGGAGTCGAGGATCATGCTGCGACGTTTCTGCTGGAGTCCCCCGGCGGCGAGCCGGCCCGCGGCGTCGCCCAGGACGAAGACCCCGCCCTCCCGGCGCAGGTAGCCCTCGTGTGTGAGGGTGCGCAGCAGGTGGTACGCGGTGGGGAGCGGGAGCCCGGCCTCGCGCGCGAGCTGTTTCGCCGGCGCTCCCCCGCTATGGGACCCCGCTGCTTCGAGGAGTCTCAGCGCCCTCTGCACCGAACCGATGAGTGTCGGCACACCGGCATTGTGAACCGGAGACAAAGCTCACCCCCAGGTGTGGCGGGGGCCTTCGGGGAGACCACCCTGCGGGGGCCGCCCCCGCGTATGCCGTGGCCCCTGGGGGTCGTACTCGGCGGCTCTTTAGCAACGCCGCAGGTCAGAGCGGCGGTACCGGGCTTTCGGCGCCCAGGGAACGGCGCAGATTGCCACTCTATCCGCCGATTACCGGGATGTGAGGGGTTTAGCCCGTCACGTTCCCTCACCTGGCTTAATCCCGGAACCACCCGGCTCGTCCCCGGCGCCCTTCTCCGGCCGCTTCCCCTGCGGCCGGTCCTCCTCCTACCAGTCGCCGGCCGAGGACTTCGTACGGCCGCCGACCTTCTTCACGACGAACACCAGGCCGGCGACGAGGCCGATGAAGAGGAGCAGCTTGAAGACGAACCCGATCAGCACGCTCAGGATGGTGGTGATCACACCGCCGAACACGAACAGCGCCAGCAGCGGAACGGCGACCCACTTAACCCACCAGGGCATGCCTGCGAATGTCTCTCGGATGCCGTTCATGTCCTCGACCTCTTCCTCGTCCGTGACTTCCTGCTCTCGATGCTAGGAGTCCACGGACCCGGATCGGGGCCCACGAGCCCCCGGAGTCCCCTGACCCTCCCCTTAGGGGAACCGGAGCGGCGACCCCCAGGCGTCCGCCGCGCTCAGCTCTCCGGCGGGGAGAACACCACCATCACCCTCAGGTCCTCGGTGATGTGGTGGAACTTGTGCGGGACGCCCGCCGGGACGTACACGACACTGCCGCGCGCCACGGTGGTCGTCTCCTCCCCGACCGTGATCGAGGCGCGCCCGCTCACGACGAAGTACACCTCGTCCTGGCGGTGCGGCTGCTGCGGATCGACCTGCCCCGCATCGAGCGCGTACAGCCCGACCGACATGTTCCGCTCGCGCAGGAACTGCAGATAGGCGCCGTCGTTGGCGGCCCGCTCGGCCTCGAGCTCGTCAAGCCGGAACGCTTTCATCGTGGTTGTGCCCCTTGTGCTCGGTAGCGCCGTCGCATCCGCTGATCTGCGGATGTCCCACCGGGATCATCTCTGCCACGATCAGACACATGATGAATTTCGTAGTCAAGACGCTCGCCAACGCCGCGGCCCTGGCCGTCGCCGTCTGGCTGCTCGCCGGGATCACCCTCGACGACGGCAGCAGTCTGGGCCGCCGGACGCTCACCCTGATCCTGGTCGCACTGGTCTTCGGCCTGGTGAACCTGATCGTCAAGCCCGTGGTGAAGCTGCTCTCGCTGCCGCTTTTCGTCCTCACCCTGGGCCTGTTCACCCTCGTCGTGAACGCCTTGATGCTGCTCCTGACCTCATGGCTGGCCTCGAAGCTCGACCTCAGCTTCCACGTCGACGGGTTCTGGACCGCGCTCCTCGGCGGCCTGATCATCTCCGTCGTCTCCTGGGCCGTGAACCTGGCCCTGCCCGAGAAGAACTGAACGGCGCTCGCACCCACCCCGCAGCACGCCGCCGAGATCCGGCTGCTGTGGATCTGCCGGACGCCGTACGCGAGGCCGTGAAGGAGCACACCGCGTGAACGAGTACGCCCCCGAGGGAACCGCCGAAGCGATCGGCGACGGCACGCGCGCGGTCCGCGCCGGACTGCCGGAGCCCGTCAAGAACGAACCGACCCTGCCCGGACCGGTCTTCGCCGCCCACTTCCACCTCCCGGGCGACGTCGAGGGCCCGTATGCCTACGGCCGGGACACCAACCCCACCTGGACCCTGCTGGAGCGGGCGATCGGGGAACTGGAGGCCCCCGGCGAGGAGGTGCACACCACCGTCTTCGCCTCCGGCATGGCGGCCGTCTCCGCCGTACTGCTCTCCCAGGCGCGCACCGGCGACACGATGGTCCTGCCCGGCGACGGCTACCAGGCCCTGCCCCTGGTGCGGGAGCAGCTGGAGGCGTACGGGATCCACGTGCGCACCGCCCCCACCGGCGACGACGCCCAGCTCGCTGTCCTCGACGGGGCCCGGCTGCTGTGGATCGAGACCCCGTCCAACCCCGGGCTCGACGTGTGCGACGTACGGCGCCTCGTGGACGCTGCGCACGCCGGCGGGACGCTCGTCGCCGTCGACAACACCCTCGCCACCCCCCTCGGGCAGCGGCCCCTGGAGCTCGGGGCCGACTTCTCCGTGGCGAGCGGCACCAAGGGCCTCACGGGCCACGGCGACCTGCTGCTCGGGTACGTGGTCTGCCGGGATGCGGAGCTCGCCGCGGGCGTCCGGCGCTGGCGCAAGGTCGTCGGCGCGATCGCGGGCCCGATGGAGGCCTGGCTCGCCCACCGCTCCCTGGCCACGATCCAGCTGCGCGCGCAGCGCCAGTGGGCCAACGCCCTGGCCGTCGCCGAGGCGCTGGCCGGCCGGCCCGACGTGACCGGGCTGCGCTACCCGGGCCTGGCCACGGACCCCTCGCACAAGACCGCGGCCCGCCAGATGCGGGGCTTCGGCTCGGTGGTCTCCTTCACCCTGTCCGACCGTGCCCACGCGGAACGGTTCATGTCCGCTCTGCACCTGGTCGAGGACGCCACGAGTTTCGGGGGAGTCCGGTCCACCGCCGAACGGCGCGGACGGTGGGGCGGCGACGCCGTGCCGGAGGGGTTCATCCGCTTCTCCGCCGGGGCCGAGGACACGGAGGACCTGGTGGCGGACGTGCTGCGGGCCCTCGACCGCGCGGGCCGCGCCGGCTGAGCAGGCCCTGGACGGACGGTCCGAGCCTCCCCCCTCGTGGCTCGGACCGCCCAGGGTTCCGCGCGCGAAGAACCACGCGACAAGGCTAGTTGACTCTGCGTCAGAGTCCAATCACGGTAACGACAGGGGCCTATCGGCATATTTATAGTTGAAGGCCCCCACCGAGAGGTGCCGCGATGGACCTGGCCCTGCTGCGCACCTTCGTCGCCGTCCACCGGGCCGGCTCGTTCACCCGCGCCGCCGCCCTCCTGGGGCTGTCCCAGCCGGCCGTGACCTCGCAGATCCGTACGCTGGAGCGGCAGTTGGGACGGCCGCTCTTCCACCGTCGCCCCCGCGGGGTCACCCCCACCGCGGTCGGCGACGAACTGGCCCACAAGGCGGCCCCGCACCTCGACGCCCTGCTGCGGATCACCGAGGCCGAGCGGGAGGCCGCCGGGGCGTCGCGCACCCTCCACGTCGCCGGGCCACCGGAGTTCCTCGGCCTGCGCGTGCTCCCCGCCCTGGCGCCCCTCGTCGGGCAGGGCCACACCTTGCGCGCCACCCTGGAGACCGGCGCCGAAGCGGCCCTCGACGGGCTCGCCGCCGGTCACCACGACCTCGTCGTCACCACCGCCCATCCGCGCGGCGGGCTCTTCACCGTGACCGCCCTGTGCGACGAGGAGCACGTCCTGGTCGCCGCGCCCTACTGGGCCGCCCTGGTCGGCACGGGGCGGCTGTGCGAGGAGGGTCCCGCCGCTCTCGACGGCATCCCGCTCGTGGAGGTCCACGAGAGCCTGCCGCTCGTCACCCGCTACTGGGCCGCCGTCTTCGACACCGCGCCCGATGCCCGGTCCCTGGCCGCCACCGTGGTCGCACCCGACCTGCGGGCCGTACTGGAATGCGTCGCAGCCGGCGCCGGTCTCGCCGTCCTGCCCCGGTACCTGTGCCGGGAAGCCCTCGACAGCGGCCGCGTCGTGGCCCTGGCCGAGCCCGGCGTGCCGCCGCTGCGCACCTGGTTCCTGGTCGTGCGGACCGGGAGCCTCGCCCTCGCCCACCTCGCGCGGGCGCACGAGCGGCTGGTGGAAGCCGCCGTGCACTGGTGAGCCCCTCTTTTCCGGCCCGTGGCGCGTTTCAGAAGGGGAGCGGTGGGCCACTCTTCTCCCATGACCGAACGTCCCGTGGTCAAACGCACCGCCCGCGCGATCCTGCTCGACGGTGACGACCTGATCCTCATCAAGCGCACCAAGCCCGGCGTCGATCCGTACTGGCTCACCCCCGGCGGGGGAGTGGAGTCCTCGGACGCCACCGTCATCGACGCCCTCCACCGAGAGGTCCACGAAGAACTCGGCGCGAAGATCACCGATGTGGTGCCCTGCTTCGTCGACACCGTCGAGCACATCGCCGACCGGGGGGTGACCGGCGTGAAGGTGCAGCACTTCTTCGTCTGCCGCCTCGAATCGATGGACCCGAGCCTTCGCCACGGCCCCGAAATCGACGAACCCGAGGGCGAGTACGAGATCGTCCGCGTGCCCTTCAGCCGCGTGGGCATCGCAGCCGTCCATCTCGTCCCGCTGTCCCTGCGGCACTACCTCGACGGCAACATCGAGGGTGTACGCGCCATGCACGCTCCCGACCTGGGCTGAGCCCGGCCGAGACCGGCGGCCTGCCCGCCGGTCTCAGCCGGCGATGCCCACCAGTTCCTCCACGGCGTCGTGGCGGATCCGCTCGCCGGGAATGCCGATCCGAAGGAGCTCGTCCACCCCGTTCCGGATCATGGCGGGCGGCCCGGAGACGAAGGCGTCGTACGAGCTCCACGGCCCGTGTTCGCCCACGGCCTGGGGCAGCTGCCCGGCCAGACCGTCGCCCACCACCGGGCGCACCGACAGCCACGGATGCGAGCGCTGCAGCCCGAGCAGCGTGTCCTTGTCGTACAGATCGCTGTCGCTGCGTGCTCCGAAAAAGACCTCAACCGGTCGGCGTTCGCCGTGCTCGGCCACGTCCTCGATGAGCGCCTTGATCGGGGCGATGCCGGTGCCGCCGCCCAGGCACAGCATCCCGTTGTCCGTGGTGTGGTCCACCACCATCGACCCGGCCGGCGGTCCGAGGCGCAGCACGTCCCCCGGGCGGGCGTGGCGCACCAGCGCGTTGGAGACCCAGCCCGCGGGGACGGCCTTGACGTGGAACGACAGCAGCCCGTCGGCGCGGGGCGCCGAGGCGAAGGAGTAGTGCCGCCAGACCCGCGGCCACCAGGGGGTCTCCAGGCTCGCGTACTGGCCGGCGAGGAAGGCGTACGGCTGGTCGGGACGGACCGTCAGCACCGCGATGTCCGAGGTGCGCAGATCGTGGGAGACCACCTCCGCGTGCCACCAGGCGGGGGCCTTCACCTCGTCCTCGGCCGCCGCGTCGATCATGATTTGGGAGATCGCGGTGTAGGCCCGCACCCACGCGGCCTCGGTCTCCGGCCCCCAGCTGTCGGTGGCGTACCGGGCCAGCGCCCCGACCAGGGCCTCGCCGACCACCGGGTAATGACCGGCCATGGTTCCGTACTTGCGGTGCCCCGTGCCCAGTCGGCGCAGGTAGGGGACGAGTACCCCGGGATTGTCGATGTGCTCGGCGGCCGTCAGCAGCGCCTTCAGTAGCCTGTCGCGCTGCGTGTCCATGGCGGCGGGGAACATGCCCCGCACCTCGGGGTGCCCGGAGAAGACCAGCGCGTAGAAGTACGAGGTGACCTTGTCGGCGATGGGGGCGATCTCCGCGAGGGTCCGACGGATGAGCACGGCATCCGGTGAGGGCTCGGCCGCACCGTCCTCGACGGGTATCCGGGCCGATTCGCGTCTGGCCGATCTGGTGGGCGGAGCGTCCATGCGGTGCCTCGCTTCGAGCATCTCGGTCGGTCTGCACACGCCACGGTCTGTGAATCCGTGGTTCCGGGTTCCACAGCGTGCCAGCCGGTTCAGAGGCCGGTGGGGAAACGCGGAAAATCCGCGTTTCGAACCCACTTTCCTCCTAAGATGCCGGAACTCCCGGGCGCGCCACCCCTACGAGCTGGTATGCCTCCCGAAGGTCCCGGCCCTCGTAGACATGAGTCGCGCGCTCCGCCAGATAGGGCCGTGCGTTGACCGCCACCGACACCGGCACCACGTCGAAGAGCACCGAGTCGGTCACCGAGTCGCCGTACGCGACGCAGTCGCTCCGGCTCACGCCGAACCGCTCGCACAGCCGGTCCGCCACCGTGACCTTGCCCTCGGGCGTGAGGAGGCCCGCGGCCTCCACGGGCCGGGTGAACGGCACCTCGGGGTAGATCGAACCGTGCGCCGCGTGCGCACCCCACTCCAGGAGCAGCTCCACGAAGAAGGAGGGCGACAGCGAGATCACCGCGCAGTAGTCGCCGCGCTCCCGGATCTCCCGCCAGACGTCCCGGATTCCCGCGAGCCAGGGGGACCCGTCGAACGCCGCCCGGACATGCGCGGGCGTGAGATCGGCCCAGAGGGCGTGGGCGGCCACCGAGAACTCGTGCGGCCCGATCTCCAGCGCGCCGAAGGCCCTTTCCAGCTCGGCGATCTCGGCGCTCAGGCCGAGTTGGCGGGAGATCTCGACGGGCGCGGCCGACCCGTACATCAGCGTGCCGTCGAGGTCGAAGAGGTGCAGGAGCGTCATAGCGATCGAGGCTAGTGGCTTGGTTTCACGTGAAACAGCGTGTTTCACGTGAAACATCTCCGCTCAAATCCTCTGGACGGCTCCCGGTCCATGATCCAGTCTGAGCCGGTGACACCACCACACATCACCGATCTGCCGATCCGGGCGCTGACCGTGGACGATCTCCACCGCTGCGCCGACTTGTCCGAGGATCGCGGCTGGCTCCGCGAGGACCACAAGTGGGGTCTGCTCCTCGCCGCCGGAAAGGGGTACGGCGTCGACGCCCCGGACGGCCGGGGACTGGCGGCGGCGTGCATCGTCACCCGGTACGGCCAGACCGGAGCCGGCCCGGAACTCGCCGCCATCGGGATGGTCCTCGTCGCCGACCGCTACGCCCGTCAGGGTCTCGGCCGCCGCCTGATGACCCACGTGTGCGACGGCGTGCTCAAGGGTGTCCCCCTCACCCTGCACGCCACTCCGTACGGCCGCCCGCTGTACGAGGAGCTGGGCTTCAAGACCACGGGCCGCGCCGAGATGGTGAAGGGTGCCTTCCGGCCCGAGGGCACCCCCGGCGCCTACGGCACTCCTCTGGTCCGGCCGGCCACCGCCGGAGACCTCCAGGGCATCCTGCGTCTGGACGCCGAGGTCTTCGGCACCGACCGCACGCACATGATCACCAGACTGCCTGCCTTCGCCGACCAGTTGCTCGTCGCCGAGGACCCCAGCGGGGACGGCACCCTCACCGGCTACGCGGCCGCCTGGCCCAACATGGACACCCATGTCATCGGACCGCTGATCGCCAAGGACACCGGCACTGCCCAGTCACTGGTCACCGCGCTCGCCGCGGGTACGGACCGGGTGCTGCGCACCGATGTCGACGTACGGCACGAGGAGCTCCTCGCCTGGCTCAAGGACCGCGGTCTCGGCTCCGTGGCCTTCAACGCCGTCATGACCCGTGACATCCCCGACCTGCCCGGTGACTGGACCCGCCGCTGGGCCCCGCTCACCGTGGCAGCGGGCTGAGAGAGGAAGAACCCGTCATGACCGACGCCCCCGGGCCGGCCATCCGGCCCGCGACCGAGGCCGATCTCCCCGCCATCGTCGCCATGCTGGCCGACGATCCGCTGGGTGCCACCCGCGAGTCCCCCGAGGACCTCACCCCGTACCGCGCGGCCCTGCGGCGCCTCGCCGGAGACCCGAACCAGCACCTGGTCGTCGCCGTCCGCGCGGACCGCGTCGTGGGCACCCTCCAACTGACGATCATCCCCGGTCTCTCCCGCAAGGGGGCCACCCGGTCCGTCATCGAGGGCGTCCGTGTCCACGCGGACGAGCGCGGCGGCGGGCTGGGCACCCGGTTCATCGAGTGGGCGGTGGAGAAGTCCCGTGCCGAGGGCTGCTCGCTCGTCCAGCTGACCTCGGACGTGACCCGGACCGACGCCCACCGTTTCTACGAGCGGCTCGGATTCACCGCCTCCCACGTCGGGTTCAAGCTGCAGCTCTGAGCCCGATGGCCCGCGGGCCGGGTCGCCCCGTCGGCGGCCCGGCCTACGATCGGGAGGTGAGCCCCAGCCTGCCCCTCGTCACCACCGCCGAGCGCCGCCACCGGATCGGCCGGCGCCATCGCCTCGCTCCCTCGGCCCGGGCCGCCACGGTGGTGGAGGCCGCGGACTCCGTCGTCGCCCTGCACGCCACCGACGCCGCGACGATCTTCCTCTCCTCCCGCGCCCGGCTCGCCGGAGGCGGCCCGGGTCTGGTCGAGCAGGCGCTCTACGAGGACGTCAGCCTCGTGCGGCTGCTCAGCATGCGCAACACGCTCTTCGCGGTCTCGGCGGAACTCGCCCCCTACGTCGACGCCTCGTCGGCCCGGGCCATCGCCGTCAAGGAGCGCCGCACCCTGCTCAAGCACCTCGACGAGGACGGTCAGGGACTCGACGCGCAGTGGCTGGCGCAGGCGGAGACCGCCGCGCTCGACGCCCTCGACGTGTACGGGCCGGTCACCGGAAGCCAGTTGTCGGCCGCCGTGCCCGCACTGCGCCAGAAGATCACCATCGGCCGCGGCAAGACGTACGAAGCGGAGACCGGTGTCGCCACCCGTGTCATCCGGCTGCTGGCCGCCGACGGCCGGATCCGGCGCGGCCGCCCGCGCGGGTCGTGGACCTCCAGTCAGTACCGCTGGGTGCACACCGAGCCCTGGCCCGCCGTGCCCGCCGCCGAGGCCCGCGCGGAGATCGCCCGCCGCTGGCTCCACGCCTACGGCCCCGCCACCGAGGCCGACTTCAAGTGGTGGACCGGCTGGACCCTCACGGACGTACGCAAGGCACTCGCCGCCGTGGGCCCGGACCAGGTCCGCCTCGAGGACGGCGGCACCGCCCTCGTCGGCCCCGGGGACACGGCGCCCGAGCCGGCGCCGGAGCCCTGGGCCGCGCTGCTGCCCGGCCTCGACCCCACCGGCATGGGCTGGGCCGACCGCGGTTTCCACCTCGACCCCGCCCACAGGCCCGCGCTCTTCGACTACGCCGGCAACATCGGCCCCACCGTGTGGTGGAACGGCGAGATCGTCGGGGGTTGGGCCCAGCGTTCCGACGGCGAGATCGTCTGGCGGCTGCTGGGCAGCCCCGGCCGCGCCGCCGAGGAGGCGATCACCGCCGAGGCGGCCCGGCTCGCCGCTTGGGTGGGTGAGGCCCGGATCACCCCTCGCTTCCGCACCCCGCTGGAACGCGAACTCGTCGCCTGAGCCAGGGACCGGGGCCGGACCCGGGCACCGGCCCTCAGCCGATGCCCCGCCATCCCTGCGGGTCCACCCCGCCGGGCACCGGGGCCTGGGCGTCGTACGGTTCGCGCGTGAAGACGAAGGACGCCAGGTCGAGGTGGCTCACCGAGCCGTCCTCCCGGCGCACCGCCCGCAGCGTCTCACCGGCGTAGTAGCCGGACAGTCCGGTCCAGGTGCCGTCCGGCCCGGCCCGGAACCGGGCCGTGCGCCCGGATCCGCCCACCGGGCCCAGCTCCAGCAGTCCGTCCGCCGTCAGCCGCACCACCTGCGCCGAAGTCCCCCAGTACCAGGGGCCGCACAGCTCCAGCGGCACCCGGTCCGACTCCCGGAAGGGCCGCCACGGCTTCGGGAACCGCGGCTCGGCGTCCGCCACGATCCCGACCAGTTCCGCCGCCACCGTCGCGGCCGGAAGCCCGGAGGTGCAGTTCGCCAGCACCACCGCCGCGACGTCGTCCGCCTCGCTCAGCCACAGGCCCGCGACGAAGCCCGGCAGCGATCCGCTGTGGCCTGCGAGCCTGCGGTCGCCGTCGGCCGTCAGCTGCATCCCCAACCCGTAGCCGAGATCGGCGAGGCCGGGCTCCGGCGGCGCTGCCGGCGTGCGCATCTCCCGTACGGACTCCGCGCTCAGGACCCGCTCGTCACCGTGCAGCAGGAAGCCGGCGAACCGCGCCAGGTCCCTGGTCGTCGACCACAGCTGTCCGGCCGGAGCCATCAGCCCCAGGTCCTCCAGCGGCTCGGGCATCATCAGGTCCGCCCACGGGTGCACCGCCCAGCCGCCCGCGTGCGGGGCCTGCGGCTGCCCGCTCGTACGGTCCAGCCCGAGCGGCTCCAGCACCTCGGCCCGCAGGACCTCTTCCCAGGGCTTCCCGCGCACCGCCTCCACCAGCGAACCCAGCAGGGTGTAGCCGGGGTTGGAGTAGTGGTGGCGGCGTCCCGGCGTCAGGGCGAACGGCTCGTCGCCCAGGACGTCGGAGAGCTCGGGACGCAAGGCGCCGGGGGTGCGCTCCCACCACTCACCGGGGGTCTCCGCCGCCAGTCCGCTCGTGTGGGCCAGCAGCTGGGCGACGGTCACCTCGCCGGCCCCCGTCCCCGGCAGGTGCTTCTCCAGCGGATCCGAGAGGCTCAGCAGTCCCTCGTCCCGCAGGCGCAGCACCAGAACTGCCGTGAAGGTCTTGGTGATCGAGCCGATCCGGTACTGGACGTTCCCGTCGGGAGCGTGCCCTTCGACCGAGGTCCGGGAACCCTCCCAGACCAACTCACCGCCCCGCAGCACGGCGGCCACGACGGACGGCGCCCGCCCCGCGCTCTGCGCGACGGCGATCCGGTGCCGGAGGGCCCGCCGGGTGGCGGGGAGAAGTTCCAGGTCCTCAGAAAGGTCATCCATGATCGGATGCTACGTGTTGGCCATGTCCACGAAGCGTGAATAGTGGCCCTGGAAGGCCACGGTGATCGTGGCCGTGGGGCCGTTACGGTGCTTGGCCACGATCAGGTCCGCCTCACCCGCGCGGGGGGACTCCTTCTCGTACGCGTCCTCGCGGTGCAGCAGGATCACCATGTCGGCGTCCTGCTCGATCGAGCCCGATTCACGCAGGTCGGAGACCATCGGCTTCTTGTCGGTGCGCTGTTCCGGACCACGGTTCAGCTGGGAGAGCGCGATCACGGGGACCTCGAGCTCCTTCGCCAGCAGCTTGAGGTTTCGGGACATGTCCGATACCTCCTGCTGGCGGCTCTCGGGACGGCGCGAGCCGCCCGACTGCATCAGCTGGAGGTAGTCGATGACCACGAGCGAGAGGTCGTTGCGCTGCTTGAGCCGGCGGCACTTGGCCCGGATCTCCATCATCGACAGGTTGGGGGAGTCGTCGATGTAGAGCGGGGCGGCGGAGACGTCCGGCATCCGGCGGGCGAGCCGGGTCCAGTCGTCGTCCGTCATCGTGCCGGAGCGCATGTGGTGCAGCGCCACCCGGGCCTCCGCCGAGAGCAGGCGCATGGCGATCTCGTTGCGCCCCATTTCGAGGGAGAAGATCACGCTCGGCAGGTTGCTCTTGATGGAGCAGGCCCGTGCGAAGTCCAGGGCGAGCGTGGACTTGCCCATCGCGGGACGGGCAGCGATGACGATCATCTGCCCGGGGTGCAGGCCGTTGGTCAGTGAGTCCAGGTCCGTGAAACCGGTGGGGACGCCCGACATCTGGCCGCTGCGCGAGCCGATCGCCTCGATCTCGTCGAGGGCGCCCTCCATGATGTCGCCGAGCGGCAGGTAGTCCTCGGAGGTCCGCTGCTCGGTGACGGCGTAGATCTCGGCCTGGGCGCTGTTGACGATCTCGTCGACGTCGCCGTCGGCCGCGTACCCCATCTGCGTGATCTTGGTGCCGGCGGCGACCAGGCGGCGCAGGACGGCCCGCTCGTGGACGATCTCCGCGTAGTACTCGGCGTTCGCCGCCGTCGGCACGGACTGGACCAGGGTGTGCAGGTACGAGGCCCCGCCCACCTTGCTGATCTCGCCGCGCCTGGTCAGCTCGGCGCCGACGGTGATCGGGTCGGCCGGCTCGCCCTTGGCGTACAGGTCGAGGATGGCCTGGAAGATCGTCTCGTGGGAAGGCCGGTAGAAGTCGTGGCCCTTGATGACCTCGACGACATCGGCGATGGCGTCCTTCGAGAGCAGCATGCCGCCGAGCACCGACTGCTCGGCGTCGAGGTCCTGCGGAGGGACGCGCTCGAAGCCGCCACCGCCGCCGCCGTCCCAGGAGCCGCCCTCGCGGCCCCGGTCGTGCTGTTCGTCCCCGCGGCCACGGCCTTCGCTGTTACGGCGCGAACGGGCGGGCAGACGGTCACCCGGACCGCTGTCGGCCCAGGGGTCGTCCATGGGCTCGGGCATACCCACCGGGCCGCCTCCTCCCGTCCGCGAAGCGGACCTTGCCGTGCCACTCTTTCTACGACACGGCTCTGACATTTGGGGCACCCGAGTCGGCTGTCGACGAGTCGGGCAACGCACCACGGTAGGGCCGGGAGCGGCGTCAGCCAATCTTGTTATCCACAGGCTGTGTGGATGAGATGTGGATGACGGCGCCAATGCTGTGGGTAACTCTCCGGAAGCTGTGTACGGACCGGGGGACGACGCTGTGGACAAAATCACCCGCACCACGCCGTGACCCCACCTGACCTGGGGTTTCCCTCTCCCGAGACAGCGCGGGGGAAAAATCTTGGCCACTGTCTCGAGATCGCCTCCAACGAGTCGCGGAGAAGGCTCGCATCGGCGCAGCAGTAAGGATCACAGATGGGTTGCATCTATTACCTGTGGAAGATTAGATTGAGCGCATGACACAGGCCCTCACAGCATCCGAGGCTGGGCGGCGACGGCACGACCGGGAGATCTTCGCGCTCGCCGTCCCCGCCTTCGGCGCACTCGTCGCCGAGCCCCTCTTCGTGATGGCCGACAGCGCCATCGTGGGACACCTCGGCACGCCCCAGCTCGCCGGCCTCGGCATCGCCGCCGCTCTGCTCACCACCGCCGTGAGCGTCTTCGTCTTCCTCGCGTACGCCACCACGGCAGCCGTCGCCCGCCGGGTCGGCGCGGGCGACCTGCAGGCGGCCATCCGGCAGGGCATGGACGGCATCTGGCTCGCCCTCCTGCTCGGCGTGGCCGTCATCGCCGTGGTGCTGCCCGCCGCTCCGTCGCTGATCTCCCTCTTCGGAGCCTCCGACACCGTCGCCCCCTACGCCATCACCTATCTGCGCATCTCCGCCTTCGGCATCCCACCCATGCTGATGGTGCTGGCCGCCACCGGGGTCATCCGCGGTCTCCAGGACACCCGCACCCCGCTCTACGTGGCCGTGGGCGGCTTCACCCTGAACGTGGGCCTGAACGCGGCCCTCGTCTACGGTGCGGGGCTCGGGATCGCCGGCTCCGCCTGGGGCACGGTCATCGCCCAGTGCGCGATGGCGGCCGCGTACCTCTTCGTGGTCGTCCGCGGAGCCCGTCGGCACGGTGCCTCCCTGGTCCCGGACCCCGCGGGCATCCGGGCCTGTGCCCAGGCCGGCGCGCCCCTGCTGGTCCGCACCCTGTCCCTGCGCGCCATCCTGATGATCGCGACCGCCGTGGCCGCCCGGCTCGGCGACGCCGACATCGCCGCCCACCAGATCCTGCTCGCCCTGTGGAGCCTGCTCGCCTTCGCGCTCGACGCCATAGCGATCGCCGGCCAGGCGATCATCGGACGCTACCTGGGTGCGGGCGACACGGAGGGCGCGAAGACCGTCTGCCGCCGCATGGTGCAGTGGGGCATCGTCTCGGGCGTCGTGCTCGGCCTGCTGGTCGTCCTGGCCCGCCCGGTGTTCATCCCGCTGTTCACCAGCGATCCGGCGGTCGAGGCAGCCCTGCTCCCCGCCCTGCTGGTCGTGGCCCTGTCCCAGCCCGTCTCGGGCGTCGTCTTCGTGCTCGACGGTGTCCTCATGGGCGCGGGCGACGGCCGTTACCTGGCCCGGGCCATGCTCGTGACGCTCGCCGCGTTCGTCCCGGCCGCCCTCCTGGTCCCGGTCGTCGGCGGCGGCATCACCACGCTCTGGTGGGCCATGACCCTGATGATGCTGGTCCGGATGGCCACCCTCAGGGTGCGCGCCCGTTCGGGCCGCTGGCTGATCGCGGGAGCCACCCGCTAGATGTTTCACGTGAAACATCCCGTGAAGCATCGGGAAACGACGAAGGGCCGCACCCCGGGGGGTGCGGCCCTTCATGCGCAGCCCTTAGGCGGCGACGACCTCGATGCCCACGTTCGCGGCGACCTCGTTGTGCAGACGCACGGAGACCTGGTACGAACCGAGGGTCTTGATCGGGGCGCCCAGCTCAACGCGGCGCTTGTCGACCTTCGGACCACCGGAAGCCTCGATCGCCGTGGCGATGTCGGAGGGGGTCACGGAGCCGAAGAGACGGCCGGCGTCACCCGCACGGGTGGCCAGACGCACCTTCACGCCCTCGAGCTTGGCCTTGATCTCGTTGGCCTGCTCGATGGTCGCGATCTCGTGGATCTTGCGGGCGCGGCGGATCTGCGCCACGTCCTTCTCGCCACCCTTGGTCCAGCGGATCGCGAAACCACGCGGGACCAGGTAGTTGCGAGCGTAACCGTCCTTGACGTCGACGACATCGCCGGCGGTGCCGAGGCCAGAGACCTCGTGGGTCAGGATGATCTTCATTAGTCGGTCACCCTTTCCTTATCGCGCGGTGGACGTGTAGGGCAGCAGCGCCATCTCACGGCTGTTCTTCACGGCCGTGGCGACGTCACGCTGGTGCTGCGTGCAGTTGCCGGTAACGCGGCGGGCACGGATCTTGCCGCGGTCGGAAATGAACTTCCGCAGCATGTTCGTGTCCTTGTAGTCCACGTACGCGGTCTTGTCCTTGCAGAATGCGCAGACCTTCTTCTTAGGCTTGCGCACAGGCGGCTTCGCCATTGTGTCTCTCCTGTGTGATCAAGAAGTGGGGATGCGAGCTGCCCTAGAAGGGCGGCTCGTCCGAGTAGCCACCGCCGGAGCCGCCGGAGCTTCCGCCCCAGCCGCCCCCGCCGCCGCCCTGCTGCTGGCCACCGGCCGGCGCGCTGGACGCCCACGGGTCGTCGGAGGGAGCTCCGCCGCCCTGCGGGGCGCCGCCGCTGGGGGCTCCGCCCCAGCCACCGCCGCCACCCTGCTGCTGGCCGCCACCGCCGTATCCACCCTGACCGCCGCGACCGGTGGTCTTGGTGACCTTGGCCGTGGCGTTCTTCAGGCTGGGGCCGACTTCCTCGACGTCCAGCTCGTAGACCGTGCGCTTGACACCCTCACGGTCCTCGTACGACCGCTGCCTCAGCCGGCCCTGCACGATGACGCGCATGCCTCGCTGGAGGGACTCGGCGACGTTCTCCGCCGCCTGCCGCCACACCGAGCAGGTCAGGAACAGGCTTTCGCCGTCCTTCCACTCATTGGTCTGGCGGTCGAAGGTGCGGGGGGTGGACGCGACTCGGAACTTCGCGACCGCCGCACCCGAGGGGGTGAAGCGCAGCTCGGGGTCGTCGACGAGATTGCCGACGACCGTGATGACGGTCTCGCCTGCCATGGATGAACCTCTCGGCGGGGATTGCTGCTGGGCTGCTGTGCTACTCGGTCCCGATTACCGCTGAACCGAAGTTCAGTGGGTCTCGGGGCGAAGGACCTTGGTCCGGAGAACCGACTCGTTCAGGTTCATCTGTCGGTCAAGCTCCTTGACGACCGCAGGCTCGGCCTGAAGGTCGATGACCGAGTAGATGCCCTCGGGCTTCTTCTTGATCTCGTAAGCGAGACGACGACGGCCCCAGGTGTCGACCTTCTCGACCTTTCCGTTGCCCTCACGGACGACGGAGAGGAAGTTCTCGATCAGCGGGGAGACAGCGCGCTCCTCGAGATCGGGGTCGAGGATGACCATCACTTCGTAGTGACGCATGTGGAACCCACCTCCTTTGGACTCAGCGGCCACGGTCGTTCCGTGGCAGGAGGGTCGTGATGCGTGCGCACGGTGTCCGAGAGCAGACACCGCGCAGCTGTACAGACTACCTCCTCGACTCCTTCCGGTTGAAATCCGGCGGGAGGGGGCCCCAATCTGTATCCAACGGGTGTGCTCGGTGCTATGCCCCCGGCTCCGCCGGAGGCCGCCCCGGCACACCGCTCTGCGTCAGCCAGGAGGTGCCTTCCGATGGCACAGGCCATGCAACGTCAGCCCATCTCGCTGCTCTCCACCGACGGCAAGCCGCACCCGCTGCAGGACACCCTGTTGGCGGTCACCCTGACCCTCGGCGCCGTGGCGTTCGTCACGGCCTTCTTCCACAACCTGCACCTGCTCAGCTCCTGGGCCGGGCTGATCGGCATTCTGACCGGCGCGTACGGACAGTTCGTCTCCGTCACGACACGCGAGCGCTTCGCGCTGATCATCGGCCTTGGCGCGTCTGCCATCGGCTTCTACCTCGGCATGTTCCACGGCGGCCTCTTCGGCGGCTGACCGGGCCCGGCGGGGCACCTCCGCGGCAGGGCGCCGGCTCCCCACCGGCCCGGGCCTCCGGCCCGTCCCCCAGAAGGGTGGCGCCCCTGTCGCAGTAGGCTTCGCGCCATAGCCAGCGAAGCCGCCGGAGGAGACGCCCCGCATGAGCCTGTCCCTGAGGACCATCAGCCGAGAGCAGCATCTGGGTTACCTCCAGAGCCTGCCCTCGGCTAGCCACTGCCAGGTCCCGGCGTGGGCCGACGTGAAGAACGAGTGGCGCTCCGAGAACCTCGGATGGTTCAACGAGTCCGAGGAACTCGTCGGTGCGGCCCTCGTGCTGTACCGCCAGCTGCCCAAGGTGAAGCGCTACCTCGCCTACCTCCCCGAGGGCCCGGTCATCAACTGGTACGCCCCGAACCTGGAGGAGTGGCTCCAGCCGATGCTGGCCCACCTCAAGCAGCAGGGCGCCTTCACCGTGAAGATGGGCCCGCCCGTCGTCATCCGCCGCTGGAACGCGACCGCCATCAAGGCCGGCATCCAGGACCCGGGCGTGAAGCGCCTGCGCGACGTGGAGGCCTCGGTCATCGAGCCCCGCGCCTTCGAGGTGTCCGACAAGCTGCGCCGCATGGGCTGGCAGCAGGCCGAGGACGGCGGCGCCGGATTCGGCGACGTCCAGCCCCGGTACGTCTTCCAGGTGCCGCTGGCCAACCGCTCGCTCGACGACGTCCTCAAGGGCTTCAACCAGCTGTGGCGCCGCAACATCAAGAAGGCCGAGAAGGCCGGCGTCGAGGTGGTCCAGGGGGGCTACGACGACCTGCCGACGTGGCAGCACCTGTACGAGATCACGGCCGAGCGCGACAAGTTCCGCCCGCGCCCGCTCAGCTACTTCCAGCGCCAGTGGACGGCCCTCAACGCCGAGGACCCCAACCGGATGCGCCTCTACATCGCCACGCACGAGGGGGAGCCGCTGGCCGCCGCCACGATGCTCACCGTCGGCCAGCACGTCTGGTACTCGTACGGCGCCTCCGCCAACCACAAGCGCGAGGTCCGGCCCTCGAACGCGATGCAGTGGCGCATGCTGCGCGACTCCTACGCGCTCGGTGCCAGCGTCTACGACCTGCGCGGCATCTCTGACACGCTGGACGAGAACGACCACCTGTTCGGACTGATCCAGTTCAAGGTCGGCACGGGTGGCGAGGCCGTCGAGTACGTCGGCGAGTGGGACTTCCCGCTCAACAAGGTGCTGCACAAGGCGCTCGACATCTACATGTCGCGCCGCTGAACCCCCTGACCCCCTGATCCCCGCTGTTATCGAGAAAGGTGCCGGACGGGCCATGGCGCTCACGCTCTACGTCGACACCGCGCGCTGGCGTGCGCACCAGAAGCAGATCCAGGACCAGTTCCCCGGGATGATCCCGGTCTGCAAGGGCAACGGTTACGGCTTCGGCCACGAGCGGCTGTGCGAGGAGGCGACCCGCATGGGCGCCGACGTGCTCGCCGTCGGCACGACGTACGAGGCCGCGAGCATCAAGGACTGGTTCGGCGGCGACCTGCTCGTCCTCACCCCGTTCCGGCGGGGCGAGGAGCCGGTGCCGCTGCCGGACCGGGTCATCCGCTCGGTGTCCTCGCTGGACGGGGTCCGCGGTCTGGTCGGCGCCCGCGTGGTCATCGAGTGCATGAGCTCGATGCGCCGCCACGGCATCTCCGAGCAGGATCTGGGCCAGCTGCACGGGGCCATCGAAGACGTCCGGCTGGAGGGCTTCGCCCTGCACCTGCCGCTGGACCGCCCGGACGGCTCGGACGCCGTCGAGGAGGTCATCGGCTGGATGGACCGGCTGCGCGCGGCCCGGCTGCCGCTGCACACCATGTTCGTCAGCCACCTGCGGGCCGAGGAACTGGCACGGTTGCAGCAGCAGTTCCCGCAGACCCGCTTCCGGGCCCGTATCGGCACCCGGCTGTGGCTGGGTGACCACGAGGCGACCGAGTACCGCGGTGCGGTCCTCGACGTCACGCGCGTGGCCAAGGGCGACCGGTTCGGCTACCGCCAGCAGAAGGCCGCCTCCGACGGCTGGCTGGTCGTCGTCGCCGGCGGTACCTCGCACGGCGTCGGCCTGGAGGCCCCCAAGGCCCTCCACGGTGTGATGCCGCGCGCCAAGGGCGTCGCCCGGGCCGGCCTGGCCACCGTCAACCGGAACCTGTCGCCGTTCGTGTGGGCGGGCAAGCAGCGCTGGTTCGCGGAGCCGCCGCACATGCAGGTGTCGATCCTGTTCGTGCCCTCGGACGCGACCGAGCCGAAGGTCGGCGACGAGCTCGTGGCGCACCTGCGCCACACCACCACACAGTTCGACCGGGTGCTCGACGCCTGAGTCCGCCCGTCAGTCCCTGGGATCCAGGCCCCAGTCGACCCGCTGTCCCTCCGAGGGCGCCGCGTACCGCGGCGCCCTCGCCGCGTCCGACAGCACGAACACGTCCTCGGCCCCGTCCAGGACGCCGCCCGACGGGTCGTCCGAGCCGTCGCGGCGCACGACGTCCCGCTCGGGGAGCAGGATGTCCCGGACGACGACCGCGCACAGGTACAGGGTGGCCAGCAGGTGGGCGGTGATCGCCAGTTGGTAGCCCTCCACGGGCAGGCCCTGGTGCTTGTCCCCGCTGCTGGTGTAGGCGAGGTAGAACCAGATCCCGAGGAAGTAGACGACCTCGCCGGCCTGCCAGACCAGGAAGTCCCGCCAGCGCGGCCGGGCCAGCGCGGCGAGCGGGATGAGCCACAGCACGTACTGCGGCGAATAGACCTTGTTGCACAGGATGAAGGCGGCGACGACCAGGAAGGCCAGCTGCGCGAACCGGGGCCGGCGCGGGGCGGTCAGGGTGAGCAGGCCGATCGCCCCGCACAGCAGGAGCGTCAGCCCCGTCGCGTAGGTGTTGGCGTCTTCCAGGGGGTTGCCCGAGCGCTGTGAGATCAGCAGCCACACGGAGCCGAAGTCGATGGGCCGTTCCTGGCTGAAGGTGTAGAACTTCGTCCAGCCGTCCCAGGCGAAGAGCATGACGGGCAGGTTCGCCACGAGCCAGGCCCCGGCCGCGCCCAGGACGGCCGCGCCGAAGGCGCGCCACTTCCCGGCCCGCCAGCAGAGCACGAACAGCACCCCGAGCAGCAGGACGGGATAGAGCTTGGCCGCGGTGGCCAGGCCGATCAGGACACCGAAGAGGACCGTCCGCCCGCGGGACCACATGAGCATCCCGGCGGCGGTCAGGGCGATGGCCAGCAGGTCCCAGTTGATCGTCGCCGTCAGTGCGAAGGCGGGCGCGAGCGCGAAGAGCAGGGCGTCCCAGGGCCGGCGGCGGTGGGTGCGCGCGACGCACACGGCGATGACCGCCGCGCAGGCCATCAGCATGCCCGCGTTGACCATCCAGTACATCTGCTCGCGGTGCTGCATGGAGCCGCTGCCGGGGGTCAGCCAGGAGGCGATCTCCATGAAGAGCCCGGTGAGCACCGGGTACTCCAGGTACTCCATGTCGCCGGGCAGCCGGTCGAAGTAGGGCGTCAGGTTGTCGGCAAAGCCGCGCACCGCGTACAGGTGCGGGATGTCGGAGTAGCAGGCGTGGGTGTACTGCGAGCCCGCTCCGCGGAACCACGCCCAGTCGTAGCAGGGCAGCTTCTGCACCATGCCGAGCGCGAACATGCCGATGGCGAGGAGGGCCACGACGCGGACCGGCCCCAGCCAGTGGCCGCCGAGCCGGGCGTAGCGGCCGAGCGGGCCTCCGATGAACTCGCTGCCGGCTGCTGCGACCTCGTCCTGCTGCGTCGGCAGTACGGGACGGTCCTCGTGCACCTGGGTCATGGGGGCCATCCTGCCGTACGGGGCCGGACACGGGGGAAGGCCGCCGCACGAAGGGGTGCGACGGCCTTCCTGTGTTCACGGGGCGGCGGGGCGGATCAGTCCGGCACGGTGCCGGTGGTCCCTCCGGTGGTGCCGCCCGGGCGGCCCGGTCTGCCGCTGGTCGACGGGGACGGTGATCCGCTGGCCCCGCCCTGGGTGCCGGCGATGATCCCCGAAGTGGTGCCGGTGTTCGTGCCTGCGTTGGTCGTCCCGCGCGTGGGGTCGTCCGGGTCGCAGTACAGCCCCCACGGCTTGCAGGACGGCTTCCCGCCCTTGGACGGGGTCGGGGACGGCGTCGGGGAGGTCGGCGGGGTCGTCGACGGGGACGGGGACGGCGCGGCGGGGGCCGACGGAGTGGGGGAGGGGGCGCCTGCGGAGTCGGCGATGACGCCGACCTCGTCGGGCTCCGGGAACTCCTTGACCGGGGCGTCCTTGAGCGCTTCGCGCATGTACTGGGTCCAGATCTCGGCCGGGATGTCACCACCGTGGATGGACGGGATGGCGCCCACGCCGTTCATGGACTGCAGCTTGCGGTCCTGCGAGTTGGGGTCCGTGCGGAAGAGGACGACGGAGGTGGACAGCTCCGGGGTGTAGCCGACGAACCAGGCCGACTTGTTCTCGTCCGTGGTACCGGTCTTGCCCGCGGCGGGACGGCCGAGCTTCTTGGCCTCCTTGCCGGTGCCGTTCTTGACGACGTTCTGCAGGACCTTGGTGATGTTGTCCGCGACGGCGTTGTCCATGGCCCGCTGGGGCTTGGGGGGCTCGAAGCCGGGGAGCTTCTCGCCGTCCTTCTCGACCTCGGTCACCGAGTAGGGCTCGTGGTGCGTGCCCGAGGCGGCGAACGTGGCGTACGAGTCGGCCATCCGGATGGCGCTGGGGGTCGAGGTACCGAGGGCGGACGAGGCGTCCGTGTTCGGGTTGATCGACTCCTCGAGGATGCCGGTGGACTTGGCCAGGTCCCGCACCTTGGTGTGGCCGACGTCGAAGATCAGCTGGGCGAACGGGACGTTGATGGACTTCTCCATCGCCTCGTTGAGGGTGACGTATCCGTAGGCGGTCGGGCTCTCGTTCTTCTGCTTGAACGGGTTGCCCTTGGCGTCGCGCAGCGGCCTGCCCTCACGGTTGTTGATCACCGTGAGGTCGTTGGCCTGGTACTTGCTGTCGGCCGAGATGCCCCGGCCGTTGGAGTTCTGGGTGCCGTACTGCATGGCCGCCGCGAGCACGTACGGCTTCCAGGTCGAGCCGACCGGGACACCGCTGGTGTTGGCGTTGTTGCTGAAGTACTTCTGGTCCCAGCCGGGGCCGCCGTACAGGGCCACGAGCGCCCCGGTCTTGACGTCCACGGAGGCTCCGCCGAACTGGACGAAGGTGTCGGTGTCGGGCCGCTTCTTCTCGTCGATGAAGCCGTCGCGGGCGTCCGCCACGGCCTTGGCCAGGGCGTCCACCCGCGGCTTCTCGAAGGTGGTCTTGATCCGGTAGCCGCCCAGGGCCATCTGCTCGACCGTGATGCCCTTGGTCTTCATGACGTACGCCTTGGCCGTGTCGACCAGGTAGCCGATCTGGCCGGTCATGCCGCGGGCCTGCTCCGACTCGACGCGGGCGGGGAAGTCCTTGTCCGTGTACTTCGCCCGCTCGGTCTTGTCCATCCGGCCGACCTCGACCTGGCGGTCCAGCACCCAGGCCCAGCGCTTGCGGGCCCGGTCCTCGTTGAGTTCGGGGGTGGCCGCGGGGCCGATGCCGCCGTCCGGGTTGTACAGGTTGGGGCCCTTGAGCACGGAGGCCAGGAACGCGCACTCGGAGGGGTTCAGGTCCTGGCTGTCCTTGCCGAAGTAGGCACGGGCCGCGGCCTGGATGCCGTAGGCGTCGCGTCCGTAGTAGGCGGTGTTGAGGTAGCCCGCGAGGACCTTGTCCTTCTCCTCGGAGACGCCCAGCCTGATCGCGATGAAGAGCTCGGTGACCTTGCGCTTGAGCGTCTGGTCGGAGTCCAGGTAGGTGTTCTTGACGTACTGCTGGGTGATGGTCGAGCCGCCCTGGGTGGAGCCGCCCGTACCCATGTTCCAGACGGCGCGGGCGATGCCCATCGGGTCCACGCCCTTGTCCGTCTCGAAGGACTCGTTCTCCGCCGCGATCACGGCGTCCCTCATCGACCGGGGAATGCTCGAGATGGGCACGATCTGCCGGTTCATCGAACCGCCCGTCGCCACCATCTGGCTGCCGTCGGCCCAGTAGAAGACGTTGTTCTGCGCCTTGGCCGCCTTGTTCGGGTCCGGCGTGCTCACCATGGCGATACCGATGCCGGCGCCCGCGACGATCACCGCGAAGAAGCCCAGGGTGGTGCCGCAGACGAACTTCCAGGAGGGCACGAAGCGCTTCCAGCCGTCCCGGTCGGACCGCGGGTAGTTGATCAGCCGCTTGTCGGGGCGGCCCGCGCCGCGCGCGGAGCTCGCGGCGCCGCGTCCGCGGCCCCCGGGCCCTCTCTGGGCAGCCCGGCGCGCCTCGGCACGACTGGCCGGCGCCGGCTCCTGCGGGTAGGGGCCGCTGTGCGACGCGGTGGGGACGTCCCGTCCGGCCGGGGCGCCCCTGCCGGGGCGCTGCTGGGCGGCGCGGCGGGCTGAGGCCCGCCCACCACCCTGGGGCTGCGGCGGTTTGCGGCGGTGCTCGCTCATCGAACGACTACTCCTCGGGCAGGCGAGTGGCCTGGAAGCGGCAGATGAATTCCGGTTCCCCCGGTGTCATGGCCCACAGACTACGCACGCTCAAAACCCGACCAGTGCCGAAGTTCACCCCAAATCAGGCAACTCCACTGGTGCGAATTGGTGATGTGACACCGGTCACCAGATCACCCCTTGTCGATCAGCGCGCCCCGTTCTATCGTCTGGATGTATCGAGTCGATACATCAGCTCGGCATAAAGACTCAGGGGCGGAGGAGAGGAAGGCGGATGAGCAGACGCTCGGGCATCCTCGAGTTCGCCGTCCTCGGCCTGCTGCGCGAGTCCCCCATGCACGGCTATGAGCTGCGCAAGCGGCTCAACACCTCACTGGGGGTGTTCCGAGCCTTCAGCTACGGGACGCTCTACCCCTGCCTCAAGACGCTCGTCGCCAACGGCTGGTTGATCGAAGAACCGGGCAACGCCCCGGAGGACGCTCTCGCCGCTTCACTCGCAGGGCGCCGCGCCAAGATCGTCTACCGGTTGACGGCCGCGGGTAAGGAGCACTTCGAGGAGCTCCTCTCCCACACGGGCCCCGACACCTGGGAAGACGAGTCCTTCGCCGCTCGCTTCGCCTTCTTCGGCCAGACCGAACGAGACGTGCGCATGCGGGTACTGGAGGGCCGCCGCAGCCGGCTGGAGGAGCGTCTGGAGAAGATGCGCGCCTCCCTCGTCCGTACGCGGGAGCGCCTCGACGACTACACGCTCGAGCTGCAGCGGCACGGCATGGAGTCCGTGGAGCGCGAAGTGCGCTGGCTGAACGAGCTCATCGAGAGCGAGCGGGCGGGACGGGACCGGAGACGGTCCGGTCCGTCCGACGAAACTGAAAAATGAGACCTGCATGTCGCAGGCCTCGTCCGAGAACAAACAGGGAGCAACCGGAATGGGTTCGGTTCGCGTAGCCATCGTCGGCGTAGGCAACTGCGCCGCCTCGCTGGTGCAGGGCGTCGAGTACTACAAGGACGCCGACCCGGCGGCCAAGGTCCCCGGTCTGATGCACGTCCAGTTCGGCGACTACCACGTGCGTGACATCGAGTTCGTCGCCGCGTTCGACGTCGACGCGAAGAAGGTCGGCCTCGACCTTTCGGACGCCATCGGCGCCAGCGAGAACAACACCATCAAGATCTGCGACGTCCCGAACGCCGGTGTGACCGTTCAGCGCGGCCACACCCTGGACGGCCTGGGCAAGTACTACCGCCAGACGATCGAGGAGTCCGCGGAGGCTCCGGTCGACGTGGTCCAGGTCCTCAAGGACCGCGAAGTCGACGTCCTGATCTGCTACCTGCCGGTCGGCTCCGAGGCGGCGGCGAAGTTCTACGCCCAGTGCGCCATCGACGCCAAGGTCGCCTTCGTCAACGCCCTCCCGGTCTTCATCGCCGGCACCAAGGAGTGGGCTGACAAGTTCACCGAGGCCGGTGTCCCGATCGTCGGCGACGACATCAAGTCCCAGGTCGGCGCCACCATCACGCACCGCGTGATGGCGAAGCTGTTCGAGGACCGCGGTGTCCGTCTTGAGCGCACCATGCAGCTCAACGTCGGCGGCAACATGGACTTCAAGAACATGCTCGAGCGCGACCGCCTCGAGTCGAAGAAGATCTCCAAGACGCAGGCCGTCACCTCGCAGATCCCCGACCGTGAGCTCGGCGAGAAGAACGTCCACATCGGCCCGTCCGACTACGTCGCGTGGCTCGACGACCGCAAGTGGGCCTACGTCCGCCTCGAAGGCCGTGCCTTCGGCGACGTCCCGCTGAACCTCGAGTACAAGCTCGAGGTGTGGGACTCCCCGAACTCCGCCGGTGTCATCATCGACGCCCTGCGCGCCGCGAAGATCGCCAAGGACCGCGGCATCGGCGGCCCGATCCTGTCGGCGTCCAGCTACTTCATGAAGTCCCCGCCGGTGCAGTACTTCGACGACGAGGCCTACGCGAACGTCGAGAAGTTCATCAAGGGCGAGGTCGAGCGCTAGTCGAACCCCAAGGGTCCGCGAGGACACCTGGACTTCGGCTGTTCTTCCGCGGAGGGTCCCCGGGCAATATGCCCGGGGACCCTCCGCGTATGTGACCCTTGCCCTCATGCCTGTCGTACGTGATCTGCGCGTACTCCTGCGCCTCAGGGACTTCCGCAACCTGCTCGCCGTACGGCTGCTCTCCCAGGCGGCGGACGGCGTCTACCAAGTCGCCCTCGCCACCTATGTGGTCTTCTCCCCGGAGAAACAGACCTCGCCGACGGCCATCGCCTCGGCCATGGCGGTGCTGCTCCTGCCCTATTCGGTGATCGGCCCCTTCGCCGGGGTGCTGCTCGACCGCTGGCGTCGGCGTCAGGTCTTCCTCTACGGCAACCTGCTGCGCGCCTTCCTCGCCTGCGTCACCGGGATGCTGATCGTCGCGGGAGTACCCGACTGGCTGTTCTACGCCTCGGCGCTGTCCGTGACCGCCGTCAACCGCTTCGTGCTGGCCGGGCTCGCGGCCTCGCTGCCCCGCGTCGTCGGCCCCGACCAGCTGGTCACCGCGAACGCGCTCTCCCCCACCGCCGGCACCCTGGCGGCGGTCGCGGGCGGCGGGCTGGCCTTCCTCGTCCGGCTGCTGGCCTCCGACTCCAACGCCCTCGTCGTCCTGCTCGGGGCCGGGCTCTACCTGTGTGCGGCCCTCGTCTCCCTGCAGCTGGCCATCGGCCTGCTCGGGCCCGACCACCCTCCCGGCCGGGTCCACCCCTCCGTCGCCGAAGGAGTCGCCCTCACCGTGCGGGGCATGGCCGAAGGCCTCAGGCACCTGGCCGGCCGGCGCGAGGCGGCCCGGGCGCTCGCCGCGATGACCATGATGCGGTTCTGCTACGGCGCCCTGTTCGTCATGCTGCTGATGCTCTGCCGCTACTCCTGGTCGGACAACGAGGCTGACGGGCTGGCCCTGCTCGGCGTCGCGGTCGGCGCCTCCGGGGCGGGGTTCTTCGCGGCCGCCGTCGTGACCCCCTGGCTGGCGGGCCGGCTGGGCACCCTCGGCTGGATCACGGCCTGCTCCGCGGGAGCCGCGGTCCTGGTGCCCGTCCTCGGCCTGTTCTTCGCCCCGGGGCCGATGCTGGTCGCCGCCTTCGTCCTCGGCCTCGCCACCCAAGGGGCCAAGATCGCCACCGATACGGAAGTCCAGTCCCGGGTGGACGACGACTTCCGAGGCCGCGTCTTCTCCGTCTACGACGTGCTCTTCAATGTCGCCTTCGTGGGAGCGGCGGCGGTGGCCTCCCTCATGCTCCCCGTCGACGGGCGCTCGGTGGCCCTGGTCCTCTGTGTGTCCGCCCTCTACGCCGCGACCGCTCTCCTGCTGGGCCGGCAGGAGCGACGTCTCGTCTGAGGGCGCCCCCGACCAACGGTCGGCGTCGATGTTTCACGTGAAACATCGACGCCGACCGTCCTTCCTCAGGCCTGCGCGGCCCACCACTCCTTGAGCGCCACGACCGCGGCATCGCGCCCCATCGGGCCGTTCTCCAGCCGCAGCTCCAGCAGGAAGGCGTACGCCTTGCCGATCACCGGACCCGGGCCGACGTCCAGGACCTGCATGATCTCGTTGCCATCCAGGTCGGGCCGGATCGCGTCCAGCTCCTCCTGCTCCTGCAGCTGCGCGATGCGTTCCTCAAGCCCGTCGTAGGTCCGGGAGAGGGCGTTGGCCTTGCGCTTGTTGCGCGTCGTGCAGTCGGACCGGGTCAGCTTGTGCAAGCGCTCCAGCAGCGGACCGGCGTCGCGGACGTAGCGCCGCACCGCGGAGTCGGTCCACTCCCCGTCGCCGTAGCCGTGGAAGCGCAGGTGCAGCTCCACCAGCCGGGACACGTCCTTGATCATGTCGTTGGAGTACTTCAGCGCGGTCAGCCGCTTCTTGGTCATCTTCGCCCCCACCACCTCGTGGTGGTGGAAGGAGACACGGCCGTCGCTCTCGAAGCGGCGGGTACGGGGCTTGCCGATGTCGTGCAGCAGGGCCGCGAGGCGCAGCACCAGGTCCGGACCGTCCTCCTCGAGGGCGATGGCCTGCTCCAGCACGATCAGCGAGTGGTCGTAGACGTCCTTGTGCCGGTGGTGCTCGTCACTCTCCAGCCGTAGCGCGGGCAGCTCGGGCAGGACCCGGTCCGCCAGCCCCGTGTCCACGAGCAGTCCCAGACCCCGGCGCGGGTTGGCCGACAGGATCAGCTTGTTGAGCTCGCCCTGGACCCGCTCCGCCGAGACGATCTCGATGCGGTCGGACATCGCCTTCATGGCCGCCACGACCTCCGGGGCGACCTCGAAGTCCAGCTGCGCGGAGAACCGGGCCGCCCGCAGCATCCGCAGCGGATCGTCGGAGAACGAGTCCTCCGGGGTCCCGGGGGTGCGCAGCACTCCGCCGGCCAGGTCCTCCAGGCCCCCGTGCGGGTCGATGAACTCCTGCTCGGGCAGGGCCAGGGCCATGGCGTTGACCGTGAAATCGCGCCGGACCAGGTCCTCGTCGATCGAGTCGCCGTAGGAGACCTCGGGCTTGCGCGAGGTGCGGTCGTAGGCCTCCGAACGGTACGTCGTCACCTCGATCTGGAAGTTCCGCACGACGTCCCCGACACGGGCGCTCTTCTGCGCCCCGACGGTGCCGAAGGCGATGCCCACGTCCCACACCGAGTCGGCCCACGGCCGGACGATCTTCAGCACGTCCTCGGGGCGGGCATCGGTGGTGAAGTCGAGATCGTTGCCGAGACGCCCGAGCAGCGCATCGCGGACGGACCCGCCGACCAGGGCGAGGCGGAAGCCCGCCTCCTGGAATCGGCGGCCGAGCTCGTCGGCGACAGGGGCGACCCGCAGCAGTTCACTGACCGCGCGGAGCTGCACCTGACTCAGGGCACTGGGGGTGTCTTCGTTGGCGTTCGGCACAACAGAAAAGGGTACGTGCCCGGCCCACCGGGAGCCGCCCCGTTTTGCGCGACCCCGGTAGGCGGCCGCCCCGGGGCGGAGCCGATCATGTGGAGCAAGGCGCGGCACTCGCACACAGCGGGCCTCGTTACCATGCCTGGACGCACAAAAAACGAGCACTGACACTTCGAGGAACGGGCTAGCGCGTGGCCGAGGCGGCAGACATCCAGGGGGCGTCCCCCGCTCCTGTCCGGCGCCGCTGGCTGCGGCGCGCGATCGTCCTGCTCGCCGGGACGCCCGTGATGGCCGCCCTGGTCTACTCTCCCGCGCCCAACGCCCAGGCGGTCCAGGCGACCGGTGTGGACGTCCAGCTGACCTCCATGACCCCTGCCGCGCCCGTCAAGGGCGACACCCTCACGATCTCCGGCACCGTGGTGAACACCGGCCCCGAGACGATCAACGACGCGCACGTCGGCCTGCGGGTCGGGCCCCCGCTCGCGGACCGGGCCTCCATCGACGAGGCCGCGGAACGCAACGGGTTCCGGGCCGGCGCCGACCCGGGCGAGATCGATCCGGCCTACGCCGTCAAGATCGCCTCGCTCCCGTCGAAGGTCCGCCAGGACTTCACCCTGACCGTCCCGGTGAACAAGCTCGAACTGGACAAGGACGGGGTCTACCAGCTCGGGGTCTCCCTCTCCGGGGCGACCGACAGCCGCCCGTCCGAGCAGGTCCTGGGCATCAAGCGGACCTTCCTGCCCTGGCAGCCGGAAGCCGCCTCCAAGCGCGCCCAGCTCACCTACGCGTGGCCGCTGATCTCCACCACCCGCGTGACCGCGGAGACCGGCTCCGACGAGCTGCAGACCCCCGTCTTCCTCGACGACTCGCTCGCCGACGAGCTCAAGCCCGGCGGCCGCCTGGAGCAGATGGTCAGCCTCGGCAAGGACCTGCCGATCACCTGGGTCATCGACCCCGACCTGCTCTACACGGTCGACGCGATGACCAAGGGCTACCGGGTCCGCACTCCCGGCGGAAAGCCCGTCCAGGGCAGGAACAAGGCCGTCGCCGAGCAGTGGCTGAGCTCCCTGGAAGCCGCAGTCCAGGGCAAGAAGGTCGTCGCCCTGCCCTTCGCGGATCCCGATCTCGCCTCCCTCGCCCACCACGGCAAGGACGTCTCGGGCACCCTGGGCCAGCTGCGCCCCGCCACCGACAAGGCGAAGCAGGCCGTCGAGACCGTCCTGCACGTCACGGCGTCCACCGACTTCTCCTGGCCCGTGGACGGCGCCATCGACCCCTCGATCGTCAACGTCGCCACCTCGGCCGGCGCCCACAACGTCCTCACCCGCAGCGACAGCCTCGTGGAGAGCGGAGCCCTCGGCTACACGCCCTCGGCCGCCCGGCCCATCGGCGCCGGCACCACCGCCGTCGTCGCGGACGCCGACCTGTCCACCGCCTTCGAGGGCGACATGCTGAACGCCGGGACCTCCACCCTGGCCGTGCAGCGCTTCCTCGCCCACAGCCTCGCCCTCAACCTGCAGAAGACCGACGAGCAGCGCAGCTTCGTCGTCGCCCCGCAGCGGATGCCCACCGTCAGCCAGGTGCAGACGATGGCCGCGGCCGTGCGCGGGCTCCAGGCGGGCCGGTGGACGCAGCCCGGGGACCTCGAGGCCGCGGCCGCCGCCAAGCCCGATCCCGGCGCCGCCACCCAGGTGCCGGGCGCCGGACAGTACCCCGAGGCCCTGCGCAAGCAGGAGCTGCCGGTGTCGGCCTTCGAGAAGATCCGCACCACGCAGAACAGCCTCGACCACTTCAAGGTGATCCTCGCCGCACCCGACCGCGTGGAGATCCCCTTCGGCAACACCACCAACCGGGAGATGTCCACGTCCTGGCGCGGGCGTCCCGAGGAGGCCCGCCTCTACCGGGACCAAGTGCAGGACTACCTGATCGGTCTCACCGAGAAGGTCAAGGTCATCCCCAAGTCCGACGCCACCCTGTCCGGACACAGCGCCACCATCCCGGTCAGCGTCCAGAACAGCCTCGTCCAGGACGTCCACGACCTGGTCCTGCGGGTGAAGTCCGCCAACCCGACCCGCCTGATGTTCGGCGACAGCGGCCAGGCCGAGCAGCAGGTGACCGTCCAGGGCGACCACACCCAGACCGTGAAGTTCACCGCCAACGCCACCGCGAGCGGCCCGGTCGAGGTCACGGCGCAGCTCTTCACCAAGGACGGCGTCCCCTACGGCAAGGAACGACGGTTCACCGTCGAGGCCACCGAGATCACCCCCACCGTGATGCTCGTCATCGCCGGCGGCGTGCTCCTCCTGGTCCTGGCAGGCATCAAGATGTACGCCAGCCGCAAGCGCGTCGCAGCCCGCGCGGCCGCCGAGGAGAGCACGCAGCCGAGTGACGAGTCCACGGACACCGGACCGCAAAGCACCGAGGGGTCCGGCACGGGTGAGACAGTGGACCGTTGAGCGATGCCGTGGCCGGTCGGCCTGGGGACGATGAGGTGGGGTTTCGATGAACGCGCCGTACGACGGTGACCGCGCGCAGGGCACTGGTGGGCCTGCGCCCTCCCAGGGCACTGCCCCGGGCACCCCGGTGCCCGGGCAGGTTCCCGCGCCTGCGCCCGCGCCGGAACGCGACCCGTATGTCCAGGATGCCTACGACTACGACCCGTACCGGGCCCAGGACCTGTCCGCCCAGGACCCCGTCGCCGAGGTCCTCTACGACCGCGCCTCGCACCCCCCGCCGCCGCCCGGCACCTACCAGGAGCCCGGACCGCTCTACGCGGCGCCGACCGCGCCCTCGTACTCCCCCGACCCGCGCGTCTGGGCCCAGACCCCGCCGCCCGAGCCGGACGGCCCCTCCCGCCACCTGCCGTACGGCGACCACGCGACCACCACCCAGTTCGTCGGCGTCGACTCCCTCGTCACCCAGGCCGCGGACGAGCAGCCGGAACCCGATGCCTTCGCCCACCTCTACCGCGACCAGGAGGCGGCGCCCCGCACCCCCGCCGAGGAAGCCCCCGTCGCGGCGCCGGCACCGAGCAAGCCCGCCGGCCGCGCCTCCAGCCTCCTGAAGTCCAGCGCGCTCATGGCCGCGGGCACGATCGTCTCGCGCATCACCGGCTTCGGGCGGACCCTGGTCATCGCCGGCGCGATCGGCGTGGGCACGTTCAACGACACGTACCAGATCGCCAACACCCTGCCCACGATGATCTACGTGCTGGTCGGTGGCGGCGCCCTCAACGCCGTCTTCATCCCGCAGCTGGTCCGGGCCATGAAGAACGACAAGGACGGCGGAGAGGCGTACGCCAACCGGCTGCTGACCCTCGTCGTGGTCCTGCTGGCCGCCATCACCACCATCTGCGTCCTGGCCGCACCGGTGTTCATCACGATGATGTCGCCGAAGATCGCCTCCGACCCGCAGCAGATGGAAGTGGCCGTCGCGTTCGCCCGCTACTGCCTGCCCACCATGTTCTTCATGGGCGTCCACGTGGTGCTCGGTCAGATCCTCAACGCCCGCGGCCGGTTCGGCGCCATGATGTGGACCCCGGTCCTCAACAACATCGTGGTCATCGCCACGTTCGGCGCCTTCATCTGGGCCTTCGGCGGCTTCACCACCTCCGGGGTCAACGCCACCACGGTCACCGCCGACGGTGTGCGCCTGCTGGGTGTCGGCACCCTGCTCGGCCTCACCGTCCAGGCCCTCGCGATGCTGCCCTACCTGCGCGACGCAGGCTTCCGGCCGCGCCTGCGCTTCGACTGGAAGGGCCACGGCCTCGGCAAGGCCGCCCGCCTGGCCAAGTGGACGTTCTTCTTCGTCCTCGCCAACCAGATCGGCCTGGTCGTCGTCACCCAGTTCGCCACCTGGGCCGGATCCGTCGCCGAGAAGCAGGGCCACTCCGGTACCGGCATCACCGCCTACAACTACGCGTTGCTGCTGTGGCAGATGCCGCAGGCGATCATCACCGTCTCCGTCATGACGGCCGTGCTGCCCCGCATCTCCCGCTCGGCCCACGACGGGGACGCCGCCGCGGTCCGCGACGACATCTCCTACGGACTGCGCACCTCGGCCGTCGCGATCGTGCCGTGCGCCTTCGCGTTCCTCGCGCTCGGCGTGCCGATGGCCACCCTGCTCTACGCCGGCTCGGGCTCGGGCGCGCAGAACATCGGCTACATCCTGATGGCCTTCGGCCTCGGGCTGATCCCGTACTCGGTCCAGTACGTGGTCCTGCGCGGGTTCTACGCCTACGAGGACACCCGGACGCCCTTCTACAACACGGTCATCGTCGCCGCCGTCAACGCGGCTGTCTCCGCGGCCTCCTTCTTCGTGCTCCCCGCCCGCTGGGCGGTCGTCGGCATGGCCGCCGCCTACGGCCTCGGCTACACCGTCGGCGTGGGCGTCGCCTGGCGCCGGCTCAAGACCCGCCTCGGCGGTGACCTCGACGGCGCCCACGTGATGCGCACCTACGCCCGCCTCACCGGAGCCTGTGTCCCCGCCGCCGCGGTGGCCGGCGCCGCCGCCTACGCGGTCACCCAGTGGCTGGGCAGTGGAGTCGCCGGTTCCGCCGCCGCCCTGGTGGCCGGAGGCATCGCCCTGGCGGCCGTGTTCCTCATCGCCGCCAAGCGGATGAGGATCGAAGAGCTCAACGCGATGGTCGGAATGGTCCGCGGACGTTTGGGGCGCTGATGCGCACAACCGTCGCCCCCGTTCGTGTGTCGTGCATAGCGTCGGACTGTGGGCACAATTGGCATGGCTTCGCAGACTGGCCTACAGCGCGTAACGGATGGGGAGGCAGGAACGACGGTGGCGGAACGTAGCACGGCTGCCGTCGACGTGGCCGACAACAGCGGTGATGAGCCGCTGGCCGCGCAAGCGGCGAAGGCCACGTCCGACGGGGTGGACACCCAGAACGGACGAGCCGCGGACGGACCCATGCCCGACAAGGACGGCGAACGCACGAAGGCGGCCCCCGCGGCCGCACCCGAACTCCACAGCGGCCACAAGCTCGCCAGACGCTACCGGCTGGAGGAGTGCGTCACCCGTGTGGACGGATTCAGCAGCTGGCGCGCGATGGACGAGAAACTGCGGCGTGCCGTGGGCGTCCACCTGATGCCCGCCGACCACGCGCGGGCACGCTCCGTCCTGGCCGCCGCGCGCTCCTCCGCCCTCCTCGGCGACCCCCGGTTCGTCCAGGTCCTCGACGCCGTGGAGGAGAACGACCTCGTCTACGTCGTCCACGAATGGCTGCCCGACGCCACCGAGCTCACCGCCCTCCTCGCCGCGGGCCCCCTGGAGCCCCACGAGGCCTACCAGCTCGTCAGCCAGGTCTCCCAGGCCATGGCCGCCGCGCACCGCGAAGGCCTGGCCCACCTGCGGCTGACGCCCAGCGCGATACTGCGCACCTCCACGGGCCAGTACCGGATCCGCGGCCTCGCCGTGAACGCCGCCCTGCGCGGCATCACCAGCGAGACCCCGCAGCGCGCCGACACCGAGGCCATCGGCGCCCTCCTGTACGCCGCGCTCACCCAGCGCTGGCCGTACGAGAACGACGCCTACGGTCTCGCCGGCCTGCCCAAGGGCGTGGGCCTGATCGCGCCCGACCAGGTGCGCGCCGGTGTCCACCGGGGTCTGGGCGAACTCGCCATGCGGGCGCTCGCCAACGACGGGGCCACCGCCTCCCGCCAGGAGCCCGCCTGCACGAGCCCCGAGGAGCTGGCCAAGGCCGTCGCCGCGATGCCCCGCATCCGGCCGCCGGAGCCCGTCTTCACGGCCCCGCCGGAGTACCAGCACACCACCTACCAGCAGGGCAGCTACGGCCGTCCCACGCCTCCCGGTGCCCACACCGCCCAGGTCCGGCCCGTCCAGCCGCCGCCTCCCCCGCTGCAGAGCCGTACCGGCCGGGCCCTCAAGTGGGGTGTCGCCGCCCTGCTCATCGCCGCCCTCGGCCTGGGCAGCTGGCAGCTGGCCGGCACCCTCCTGGGCCGCAACAACGGCGGCACCAACGGCCCGAACCAGACGCAGACCGATTCCGAGGAAGACCCGAAGCCCGTGACGCTCGGCAAAGCGCTCACCGTCAACGGCGTCTCGGTGTTCGCACCCGGCGGGGACCCGCTGAAGCCGGAGGACGCCCGCAACACGGTCGACAACGACCCGTCCACCAGCTGGATCACACCCCGGTACGACGGTTACGCGAACTTCGGAAACCTCGAGATCCACAACCGCAAGGCCGGCAGCGGCATCATCGTCGACCTCGGCAGCGTGCAGGAGGTGGCGGGCATCAACCTGGACCTCTACGCCCCCGGGCACAAGCTCCAGGTCCGCGCTGCCGCGCCCGACGCCTCCTCACCCACGTCGCTGGCCAAGTTCCCCGAGCAGATCGTCGAGGAGAAGACCGTCGAGAAGAATCTCGCCGTCACGCTCGGACACGTGATCAAGACCCGCTACCTCCTGATCCACCTCACCGCGCTGCCCTCCGAGGGGTCGGACAGCTACCGAGGCGGCATCAGCGAGATCAAGATCCTCGGTACGACCCCTTAGGTTCGCCCACCCTCGCGGGCCCGCTGCGCACCGGCACGGCGGGGCCTCGTCATTCCCCCGCCCAAGCCGTAATCTCCCTCCGGGAGGCGAGGTGTGATGCACGACGCGACGACCGGCGACGCCAGTGACGCGGATCTGCTGACCCGGCACGTGGCCGGCGATCCCGATGCGTTCGGGGAGATCGTGCGGCGGCATCGGGACCGGTTGTGGGCGGTGGCGCTGCGGACCCTGGGGGACCGCGAGGAAGCCGCCGACGCCGTGCAGGACGCCCTCGTCTCCGCCTACCGGGCCGCCCGCACCTTCCGCGGGGAATCCGCCGTCACGACCTGGCTGCACCGCATCACCGTGAACGCCTGCCTCGACCGCGCTCGGAAGACCGCCTCACGCAGGACATCCCCCCTCGACGACACGGACCGCCTGGAGCGGCTCCTGGAGCCCCACGAGTCCGCTGAGGCCCCCGCGGAGCGCCAGGACCTCCACCGTCAGCTGCTGGCCGCCCTCAGCACCCTCCCGGCCGATCAGCGGGCCGCGCTGGTCCTCGTCGACATGCAGGGATACCCCGTCGCCGAAGCCGCCCGCATCCTCGAGGTCCCCACCGGCACGGTGAAGAGCCGGTGCGCACGCGGCCGGGCGAAACTCGTCCCCCTCCTCACTCATCTGCGCACGAATGCCGGGGATAACAGCGCCACCGAGCGGGGAAGGAACCGGACGCCGGGTCCACCCGTCCCACCATCGGCACAACCCAGGCATTCAGACCCAGACGCTGTGAAGGGCGGAGGTGGACGACCGTGAGCCCCACAACCGGCACGACCGGCACGATCCGGCACCCGGACGTCTCGGAGATCTCCGACCTGACCGAAGGTCTCCTCTCCCCGTCCCGTACCGCCGAAGTCCGCAGGCACCTCGGTGACTGCGCCCTGTGCGCCGACGTCCGAGCCTCCCTGGAGGAGATCCGGGGGCTCCTCGGCACCCTCCCGGGACCGGCCCGGATGCCCGGTGACATCGCCGGCCGCATCGACGCGGCCCTCGCGGCCGAGGCCCTTCTCGACGCCACCCAGCCCCGGGCCAAGGCCACACCCGACGAACGGCCTCGCACCCCGAACCGCGATGTTTCACGTGAAACATCGCCCGCCGGTCACCCGACCGGCCCAACCGGCCCGGGCAGACGCCGCGCCCGCCGTCGGATCGCCGCGCTCTCGGGCCTGGTCGGAGCCGCCGCCTGCGCCCTCGGGCTCTTCCTGTTCGGTGACTTCTCCGGCACGCCCACCGGCGACACGGCCGCCCGTACCGAGACCCCGAACTCTTCGGACCGGGGCGCGGCCATCGCGGCCGGCGGCGACTACACGGCCGAGGGGCTCCAGGACACCGTGCACGGGCTCATCGCCACCCAGGGCGCCAAGACCGCTCCGGGGGAGCAGAACAACACCTACGGCATGGAGAACACGGCCCCGGCCCCGGGCGTCGCCCCGGGCGACAAGCGGGCGGCCGTGTCCGTCCCCGCCTGCGTCCAGGGCGCCACCGGCCGCCCGGACTCCCCGCTCGCCGCCGAGCGCGGCAACTACCAGGGCTCCGGCGTCTATCTCCTCGTCCTGCCGCACCCGGACGACTCCGCGCGCGTGGACGCCTATCTGGTCGACTCGGGCTGCGAGAACAGCGGCTCGGCCACCCCCGGAAAGGTCCTCCTGACGCGCACCTATCCCCGGAGCTGACAGGTTCGGCTCCGCAGTGGGACGGGCGGGGAATGCATGCGCCGTAGGATCCGTTGGGTGGGGTGAGAGTCCGCACCGGCCCCCGGTAGGCAGCACGCAGTCCGCAGAGACGAGGAAGAAACCCGTGAGCGACGTACGAAACGTGATCATCATCGGCTCCGGGCCGGCCGGTTACACCGCCGCCCTGTACACCGCACGCGCTTCGCTCAAGCCCCTGGTCTTCGAAGGCGCGGTCACCGCGGGTGGCGCCCTGATGAACACCACAGAGGTGGAGAACTTCCCGGGCTTCCAGGACGGGATCATGGGCCCGGACCTCATGGACAACATGCGCGGTCAGGCCGAGCGCTTCGGCGCCGAGCTGGTCCCGGACGACATCGTGGCCGTGGACCTCAGCGGTGAGATCAAGACCGTCACCGACACCGCCGGCACCGTGCACCGCGCCAAGGCCGTCATCGTCACCACCGGCTCCCAGCACCGCAAGCTCGGCCTGCCCAACGAGGACGCCCTCTCCGGCCGCGGCGTCTCCTGGTGCGCCACGTGCGACGGGTTCTTCTTCAAGGACCACGACATCGCCGTCGTCGGCGGCGGCGACACCGCGATCGAGGAGGCCACCTTCCTCTCGCGCTTCGCCAAGTCCGTCACGATCGTCCACCGCCGTGACAGCCTGCGCGCCTCGAAGGCCATGCAGGACCGCGCCTTCGCCGACCCGAAGATCAAGTTCGCCTGGGACAGCGAGGTCGCCGAGATCCACGGCGACCAGAAGCTCTCCGGCCTCACCCTGCGCAACACCAAGACCGGTGAGACCTCCGCGCTGGCCGTGACCGGCCTGTTCATCGCCGTCGGCCACGACCCGCGCACCGAGCTGTTCAAGGACCAGCTGGACCTGGACGACGAGGGCTACCTCAAGGTCGACGCCCCCTCCACCCGGACCAGTGTCACCGGCGTGTTCGGTGCCGGCGACGTCGTGGACCACACGTACCGTCAGGCCATCACCGCTGCGGGCACGGGTTGCTCCGCCGCCCTCGACGCCGAGCGCTTCCTCGCCGCCCTCGCGGACGCCGAGAAGGCGGCCGCGACCGCCACTGTCTGACCGCTTCACCCCACACCCCACCCCGCAGGAAAGAAGGAGGCCCGCCGTGGCTCTCAAGACCGTGACCGATGCTGACTTCGACGCCGAGGTCCTCAGCAGCGAGAAGCCCGTACTGGTGGACTTCTGGGCCGAATGGTGCGGACCGTGCCGCCAGATCGCGCCCTCCCTCGAGGCCATCGCCGCCGAGTACGGCGACCAGATCGAGATCGTCAAGCTCAACATCGACCAGAACCCGGCCACGGCTGCCAGGTACGGCGTCATGTCCATCCCGACGCTGAACGTCTACCAGGGCGGCGAGGTCGCCAAGACGATCGTCGGTGCCAAGCCGAAGGCCGCCATCCTGCGGGACCTCTCGGACTTCGTCGAGGTCAAGGCCGTCTGACGCTGACGCGCAGCGTTTCACGTGAAACGGGACCGCCCCCTTGGGGCGGTCCCGTTTCACATATCCCCTTCAGAGGGGACGCAGCGCCGGCTCCTTGCGCGCGCCGCCCAGCAGCCGGTCCAGCGCCAGCTCCACGTCTTCCTTCCAGGACAGCGTCGACCTCAGCTCCAGTCGCAGCCGTGGATGCACCGGATGGGGCCGTACGGTCTTGAAGCCCACGGCCAGGAGATGGTCCGCGGGCAGCAGACACGCCGGACCTTCCCAGCGGGCATCCCCGAACGCCTCGATCGCCCGAAAGCCGCGCCGCAGCAGATCCTTCGCCACCGTCTGCACCATGACCCGCCCCAGGCCCTGCCCCTGATACCCCGGCATGATCCATGCGGTGATCAGCTGCACCGCGTCCGGCGAGACCGGGCTGGTCGGAAACGCAGTGGCCCGCGGCACGTACGCCGGCGGCGCGTACAGCACGAACCCCACCGGAACCTCGTCCACGTAGACCACGCGGCCGCAGGACCCCCACTCCAGAAGGACAGCGGAGATCCACGCCTCCTTCTCCAGTGCCGAAGTCCCCGCCTTCACGGCGGCCTCACCGCTGACCGGGTCCAGTTCCCAGAACACACAGGACCGGCAACGACGCGGCAGATCCTGGAGGTTGTCCAGCGTGAGCGGTACCAGCCGACGACCCATGACCGCATCGTATCCACTGGCCCCTCGTTCTTCGACAGCACGGCGAAGGGGCGGGGGGGGGGGGGGGGGGGGGGGGGGGGGGGCACCCCCCCCCCCCCCCCCCTCCCCCCCCCCCCCACCCCCCCCCCCCCCCCCCCCCCCCCCCCCCCCCCCCCCCCCCCCCCCCCCCCCCCCCCCCGCCCCTCGGCGGCCCTGGGATCACTCCCCGGAAAGACCCTGTTCCAGCACCCGGCCCTCGCCCGGCGCCAGCGTTCCCAGAATCCGCTCCAGATCCTCCATCGACGCGAACTCGACGGTGATCTTGCCCTTCTTCTGGCCCAGATCCACCTTCACCCGCGTCTCGAACCGGTCCGACAGCCGCGTCGCCAGCTCGCTGAGCGCCGGAGCCACCCGGGCACCCGCACGCGGACCCTTCGGCTTCACCCCGCTCGAAGGCTCCGAGGCCATCAGCGTCACGATCTCCTCGACCGCGCGCACCGACAGACCCTCGGCCACGATCCGGTGCGCCAGCCGGTCCTGCTCCTCGGAGTCGTCCACCGAGAGCAGCGCGCGCGCATGTCCGGCCGACAGCACGCCCGCCGCCACCCGGCGCTGCACCGACGGCGACAGCTTCAGCAGCCGCAGCGTGTTCGACACCTGGGGCCGCGAACGCCCGATCCGGTCCGCCAGCTGGTCGTGGGTGCAGTTGAAGTCCTGGAGCAGCTGGTCGTACGCCGCAGCCTCCTCCAACGGGTTCAGCTGAGCCCGGTGCAGGTTCTCCAGCAGCGCGTCCAGCAGCAGCTTCTCATCGTCCGTCGCCCGGATGATCGCCGGAATGGCCTCCAGCCCGGCCTCCCGGCAGGCACGCCAGCGCCGCTCACCCATGATCAGCTCGTAGCGACCCGGAGCAGACTGCCGCACCACCACCGGCTGAAGCAGACCCACCTCCTGGATGGAGGTCACCAGCTCGGCGAGAGCGTCCTCGTCGAACACCTCGCGGGGCTGCCGCGGGTTCGGCGTGATCGCGTCCATCGGAAGCTCCGCGAACGTCGCTCCCGCCACCACATTGGTCTCGGTCGGCACCGGATCCGACTCTTGCGCCGGGACGACCGCGAGCGATGTTTCACGTGAAACATCCGCCTGCGCCAGCGAAGCGAGCTTCGCCGCCGCGACCCCGCGCTCCGAGGTGATGACCGGCACCGCCGACGGAGACGTCGAACCGGCACTGATCACCGGCGGCGTCTTCTCCTGCGGGGCCGCGGGAATCAGCGCACCGAGCCCCCGCCCCAGACCTCTACGTCGCTCGCTCACTGGATCCCCTCCGCCACACTCTGCGTGCTGTTCATGCCCGCGCCCAGATGGGCGTGCTGGGCGTCGTACTGCATTCCGACCCCTCGATACGCGATCTCTCGCGCCGCCTCCAGATAGGAGAGGGAACCGCTTGAGCCCGGGTCGTACGTGAGCACCGTCTGCCCGTAGCTGGGCGCCTCGGAGATACGCACCGACCGGGGGATGCTCGTCCGCAGCACCTCCTTGCCGAAGTGGCTGCGCACCTCCTCCGCCACCTGCGAGGCCAGCCGGGTCCTGCCGTCGTACATCGTCAGCAGGATGGTCGACACGTGCAGCGTCGGGTTGAGGTGGGCCCGCACCAGGTCGACATTGCGCAGCAGCTGACCCAGGCCCTCCAGCGCGTAGTACTCGCACTGGATCGGGATCAGCACCTCCGCGCCGGCCACCAGCGCGTTCACCGTCAGCAGCCCGAGCGAGGGAGGACAGTCGATCAGGATGTAGTCGAGTGGCTGCTCGTACGCCTGGATCGCCCGCTGAAGCCGGCTTTCCCGCGCCACGAGCGACACCAGCTCGATCTCCGCGCCCGCCAGATCGATCGTGGCCGGAGCACAGAAGAGCCCTTCCACATCCACGACCGGCTGGACGACCTCCAGAAGGGGCCGGCTGTCCACGAGTACGTCGTAGATCGACGGCACGTCCGCGTGGTGGTCGATGCCCAGAGCGGTGGACGCATTGCCCTGCGGGTCGAGGTCGACCACGAGGACCCGTGCCCCGTGCAGGGCCAGGGAGGCCGCCAGGTTCACGGTCGTCGTGGTCTTGCCCACGCCGCCCTTCTGGTTGGCGACCACGATGACCCGGGTCTGCTCCGGCCGGGGCAGGCGCTCTCCGGTACGCCCCAGCGCCTCGACCGCCTGCTGGGCGGCTCGGCCGATGGGGGTGTCGTTGTCTACAAGGGGCGGAGGCAATGTTTCACGTGAAACATCGTCTCCCGCCGATTCAGAGCGGGGACCGGGGACCGGATCGGCCATCGGCCCCGCGAGGTTGGCGTCGGACCGCACGGTGTCACTCTCCTCGACATCAGGCTCGCGATGAACAGAGCCTGCCATGTCACCGGGGTCGCGAACCAGCGGGGCCCGTACTCCTGTGGATGAATCCACCGATGTGGACAACTCCGTCCCTCTTGCGTCCTTGCGGTGGAGGGGGGACGCGGCCGCACGACCGCGGCTGATGATTCCGTGCAGCAGAGAGCGACGTTTCACGTGAAACACGATGCCCGGAGTGGGCCCGGACAGGGTCTTCGAGCCGCTACGACACTCCGAAATCCATACCTATGGGGCCCAACGGAGATGAAATCTCCGCCGGGCCCCCTCACATCAGAGAATCAACGGCGACGGCGGGTGCGTCCCACCCGAGCCGCCTTAGCCCGCTTGGCCGCGAACCTCACCCCACCGGGGCTCTCTCCGACCTCGACCCGGACCACCGTCGACAGCGGGTCCACCAGACCCTCGCCCACGTGCAGTACCGAGGTCTTCACCACACCGAGCTTCGCCAGTGCGGTCTTCGCCGACACGAGTTCCTCTTCGGCGGTGTCACCCTTGAGCGCCAGCATCTCCCCGTACGGGCGCAGCAGGGGAACGCCCCAGCCGGCCAGCCGGTCCAGCGGGGCCACCGCACGGGCCGTCACCACGTGCACCGGCTGCACCTTGCCGAGAACCTCCTCGGCCCGGCCCCGCACCACCGTGACGTGGTCCAGGCCCAGCAGCTCCACGGCCTCCTGGAGGAAGGTCGTGCGCCGCAGCAGCGGCTCCAGCAGTGTGATCTTGAGATCCCGGCGCACCAGCGCCAGCGGGATACCGGGCAGACCGGCGCCCGAACCCACGTCGCACACGGTGACGCCCTGAGGCACCACCTCCGACAGCACAGCGCAGTTCAGCAGGTGCCGCTCCCACAGCCGGGGCACCTCACGCGGCCCGATCAGGCCCCGCTTGACTCCCGCGTCCGCCAGCAGCTCCGCATACCGCACAGCTTCCGGGAAAAACTCACCGAACACCGCGCGCGCCTCTTCAGGCGCCGGGGGAAGCTCAGCTGCCTCCGTCACGGGGACCGTCCTTCCGTACCGCATGGTTCTGGAGAAACCACGTCTTCAAGATGCCGCGTCGTTCACATGCCAGGCGTTCACATGCCAGGCTGACAAACATCGGCCCCGCCTGCGAGACAGACGGGGCCGAATACTCGCGCCAGGGGTCAGGCCGGGAGCACAACGACGAAGCGCTGCGGCTCCTCGCCCTCGGACTCGCTCCGCAGACCGGCGGCCGCCACGGCGTCGTGGACGACCTTCCGCTCGAACGGGGTCATCGGGGCCAGCTTCATCGGCTCGCCCGAAGCCTTCACGTCCGCCGCCGCCTGGGCGCCCAGCGCCGCCAGTTCCTCGCGCTTCTTCGCGCGGAACCCGGCGATGTCCAGCATCAGCCGGCTGCGGTCCCCGGTCTCCCGGTGCACGGCGAGGCGGGTCAGCTCCTGCAGAGCCTCCAGAACCTCACCGTCGCGGCCCACGAGCTTCTGCAGGTCGCGGCTGGCGGAGTCACTGACGATCGACACCGCGGCACGGTCGGCCTCGACGTCCATGTCGATGTCGCCGTCCAGGTCGGCGATGTCCAGCAGACCCTCGAGGTAGTCGGCCGCGATCTCACCCTCCTGCTCGAGGCGGGTCAGGGTGTCGCCACTCTCAGCGGCGGCGGTGGTGGTGCCTTCCGTCACGGGAGGGACTCCTTCTTACTTCTTGGGAGAGGGCTTGCTGGGCGTCTGACGCTGCGACTTCGACTGCCGCTTGGGCTGCTGCCGCTTCGCGACACCGCCGCTCGCCGCATCCGAATCCGCCGTGGCCTCGGAACTCTTGATCACGGAGCCGTCCGGCTGGGCGGCGAGGCCCTGCTTCGTCAGAGCCGTGATGAACTTCCGCTCGTTGTCGTTGCGGTCCGGGCCCTTGGCCACGATCGCCGCGACCATCTTCTTCTTGCTCCGGCCCTTGACGTCACCGTGCGAGCCGATGTGCTTCAGCAGGCGGGTCAGGTACTGGTCCTGCGCCTTGCTGCCCGGCGTCGGGTTCTGGTTGATCACGTACATCTGCTGGCCCATGGTCCACACGTTCGTGGTCAGCCAGTAGACGAGAACACCGACGGGGAAGTTGATGCCCATGACCGCGAAGATCACGGGGAAGATGTACATCAGCATCTTCTGCTGCTGCATGAACGGCGTCTTGACCGAGAGGTCGACATTCTTCTGCATCAGCTGGCGCTGCGTGTAGAACTGCGACAGCGACATCAGGACGATCATGACGGCGGTGACGATGCGCACGTCGGTGATCGAGGCGCCCAGGGCGGCGACCTCGGCGGCGCTGTCGGTGAACTTGGAGGCCAGCGGGGCCCCGAAGATGTGGGCCTCACGCGCGCTGGCCAGCAGCGGACCGTCGATGTAGCCGATCTCTTCGCCGTTGGCGATGCTCGCCAGCACGTGGTAGAGCGCGAAGAAGAACGGGGACTGCGCCAGGATCGGAAGGCACGAGGAGAGCGGGTTGGTACCCGTCTCCTTGTACAGCTTCATCATCTCTTCGGACTGGCGCTGCTTGTCGTTCTTGTAGCGCTCCTGGATCGCCTTCATCTTCGGCTGGAGCGCCTGCATGCCTCGCGTCGCCTTGATCTGCTTCACGAAGAGCGGGATCAGACAGATGCGGATCAAGACCACCAGGGACACGATGGACAGACCCCAGGCCCATCCGCTGTTCGCACCGAAGATGGCGCCGTACAGCGAGTGGAACTGGACGATGACCCACGAGACGGGCGTGGTGATAAAGCTGAACAGACTGGCAATCGTGTCCACTAATCAGGCTCCTTGAGCATTGCGAGATCTACGCAACGCACTGCGCAGCTGCTCGTGCCAACGCGGGCGTTTACGGGGTGGGACGTGGTCCACACCACCCGGGGACCACGGATTGCACCGCAGGATCCGCCAGGCGGTCAGGGCCGTCCCCTTCACCGCACCATGCCGGTCGATGGCCGTGTACCCGTAGTGCGAACACGACGGGTAGTACCGGCACACCGGCCCGAGCAGCGGACTGATCGTCCACTGGTACAGCTTGATCAAAGCGAGCAGCGGGTACTTCATCGAGCCACGCCTCCCAGGAGCCGCACCAGAGCGGCATCCAGGTCCCGGGCCAGTTCCTCGGGGCCGGCATCACCCGCTCCGGGCAACGCACGTACCACCACCAGGCTACCGGCGGGCAGCTGCGAGAGCCGATCCCGGACCAGATGGCGCAGACGGCGCTTGACCCGGTTACGTATGACGGCGTTGCCGACAGCCTTGCTGACGACGAAACCCGCACGCGACGAGGGATCGATCTCCCCCGACTCGTGCGGGTCCGTTGCACCGCTTGTACGTAGGTGGACGACGAGGAGCGGGCGACCAGCCCGGCGACCTCGGCGTACCGCGCTCGCGAAGTCCTCGCGCCGCCTCAGCCGATTTTCGGGAGACAGCACGACGTCACGACCTGCGTGTTGTTACGCGGAAAGGGCGGCGCGGCCCTTGCCACGACGGTTCGCGAGGATCGCGCGACCGGCACGGGTACGCATCCGGAGACGGAAGCCGTGGGTCTTGGCACGACGGCGGTTGTTCGGCTGGAAGGTGCGCTTGCTCACTCGGGGGCTCCAGAGAATGAATCGTTGTGGCGGGACATCGCCTGGCTGTCACCGTGCGCCCACGAGGAGAAACTCGCGTGTTCGCCCGAGTGGCACCGCTAAATGATCACTATCAGTGACCTTCGCCCATCGGTAGGCAGGCGGCAGCAGCCATCGACAACTCGACCTCGTTACGGTACGCGCGGCTACGCCATCCGGTCAAACCGAGCCGACGTGGCCCCACACTGTGCACAGGCTGTGGACAACGACTTGAACCGTACCCGCTGGCCTGACTACCGTTGTCCGACCCCGGTTTTTTTGTCCCGACCGTCCCAAAGAACCACACATTCGTGGGACCCCTGTGAGAGAGCGTGCTCTGTGGCTGACGTACCTGCCGATCTTGCCGCAGTGTGGCCAAGGGTGCTCGAGAAGCTCCTCGGGGAGGGACAGCCGGGGATCGAGCCGAAGGACAAGCAGTGGGTCGAGAGGTGCCAGCCCCTGGCACTCGTCGCCGACACCGCACTGCTCGCCGTCCCCAACGAATGGGGCAAGCGCGTCCTCGAGGGCCGGCTCGCCCCGCTGATCAGTGACGCGCTCAGCCGCGAATGCGGCCGCCCCATCCGGATCGCCATCACCGTGGACGACTCCGCCGGCGAGCCCGCGCCGCCCGCCCCGCCCGCGCAGCAGTCCGGCGGGTACGAGCCGTACGGCGGCCAGCGCCCCGGCGGCGGCCCCGGCAACGGGGACGACCAGCTCCCCACCGCCCGCCCCGCCTACCCGGACTACCAGCAGCAGCGCCCCGAGCCCGGCGCCTGGCCCCGCGGCGGCCAGCAGGACGACTACGGCTGGCAGCAGCCCCGCCTCGGCGGTTTCCCGGAGCGCGACCCCTACGCCTCCCCGCAGCCCGGCTACCTCCAGCAGTCCGAGCCCTCCGGCTACGACCAGGGCTCCTATGAGCAGCAGCAGTACGAGCAGTCCCCGTACGACGCGCAACAGGCCCATCAGTCGCACCAGTCACATCAGTACGAGCAACAGAAGTACGAACAGCAGCAGTACGAGCAGCCCGCGCCGCGCCAGGCCCCCGGTCGGCCCGCCGCGGCCCCGGCCCCGTCCGGCGGCTCCTCCTCGGGCCCGCTGGAGCCGACCGCCCGGCTGAACCCCAAGTACCTGTTCGACACCTTCGTCATCGGCGCGTCCAACCGCTTCGCGCACGCGGCCGCGGTGGCCGTCGCCGAGGCGCCGGCGAAGGCCTACAACCCCCTGTTCATCTACGGGGAATCCGGCCTCGGCAAGACGCACCTGCTGCACGCCATCGGGCACTACGCGCGGAGCCTCTACCCCGGCACCCGCGTGCGGTACGTGAGCTCCGAGGAGTTCACCAACGAGTTCATCAACTCCATCCGCGACGGCAAGGGCGACGCGTTCCGCAAGCGCTACCGCGAGATGGACATCCTGCTCGTCGACGACATCCAGTTCCTCGCGAGCAAGGAGTCGACGCAGGAGGAGTTCTTCCACACCTTCAACACGCTCCACAACGCCAACAAGCAGATCGTGCTCTCCTCCGACCGGCCGCCCAAGCAGCTCGTCACCCTGGAGGACAGGCTCCGCAACCGCTTCGAGTGGGGCCTGATCACCGACGTCCAGCCGCCCGAGCTGGAGACCCGGATCGCGATCCTGCGCAAGAAGGCCGTCCAGGAGCAGCTCAACGCCCCGCCGGAGGTACTGGAGTTCATCGCCTCCCGCATCTCGCGCAACATCCGCGAGCTGGAGGGGGCGCTGATCCGGGTCACGGCCTTCGCGAGCCTCAACCGGCAGCCGGTCGACCTGGGCCTCACCGAGGACGTCCTGAAGAACCTGATCCCGGGCGGGGAGGACAGCGCCCCCGAGATCACCGCCTCCGACATCATGGCGGCCACCGCCGACTACTTCGGTCTGACCGTGGACGACCTGTGCGGCTCCTCGCGCAGCCGGGTCCTGGTGACCGCCCGGCAGATCGCCATGTACCTGTGCCGGGAGCTGACCGACCTGTCGCTGCCCAAGATCGGGGCCCAGTTCGGCGGCCGCGACCACACGACGGTGATGCACGCGGACCGCAAGATCCGCGCGCTGATGGCCGAACGGCGGTCCATCTACAACCAGGTCACGGAGCTCACCAACCGCATCAAGAACGGCTGAGCGCGGGCTCCCGTACCGCTCGCCGGGGCCACGAAAGGGCCCCTTCACACGCTTTCAGAGGGCGCTCCCGGACTGCGACGGGGGCGCCCTTCTTCGTCCGCGCGCCCCTGACCTGTTCGAATACGCCCCCTGGAGAGCAACTCATCCACAGATTCGGGGACTTTCTTCCGTCCACACCCTGGGGACGGGTTCCGTCGCCCACAATCTGTCCACAGGCTCGTCTGGTGAGGTTCCATCAGACCAGGTCAGTCCCCTGTGGATTTGTGCGCAACCGTCATCCACAGGCTGTGGACAAAAACTTCGTCCACAGCTCTGTCCACGACGTTGTCCACCGCCTCCCCACAGGTTCGCGCATCCTGTGCACAGGATCGGCTCTGTTCTCCACACCCTTGTCCACTGTTCGGCAACGCACCAGCCCCTCTCACCGCCCGGAGTGAAAGCGGTCACACGGAAGTAGACGTTTGGGTTGTGGAGTACCGGGGGAAAGCTGGGGACACACCTGTGGAGTAGTCGGGGTCTCCTGGGGACGGCCTGTGCAGAACTTTTCGTTCTCCACAGAGGCACGGGGTTGTCCACCGGTGTCACCCACAGGGTCGGTGGATAAAAAACGCGGTGTGACCTGCGAGAACGGGCTTATCCACCGTTTCCACAGGCCCTACTACTACCCCCATAGAGAGTCAGGCCGGTTTCGGTTTTCAAGCGGGTCCTGTGCACAACTCGTCGAGAGCCCGCCCCGACGCCTCGCTCCCGACTTGACCGCCGGCCGCACGGACTGTCGGCGCCGTACGTCAGACTGGTCCCCGGCATCGGTCGAGGCATCGACGAGCCGACGACGAAGGCCGGCAGACGAGCGAGCAACAGCAGGAGGCGGTTCCGGTGAAGATCCGGGTGGAGCGCGACGTACTCGCGGAGGCGGTGGCCTGGGCTGCCCGTAGCCTCCCGGCCCGGCCGCCGGTGCCCGTTCTCGCGGGCCTGCTGCTCAAGGCCGAGGACGGCACGCTGAGCCTCTCCGGCTTCGACTACGAGGTCTCGGCCCGCGTCTCCGTCGAGGCGGACGTCGAGGAGGACGGCACCGTCCTGGTCTCCGGCCGGCTGCTCGCCGACATCTGCCGCGCCCTGCCCAACCGCCCCGTGGAGATTTCCACAGACGGTGTACGGGCGACCGTGGTCTGCGGCTCCTCGCGATTCACACTCCACACCCTGCCTGTGGAGGAATACCCGGCGCTGCCGCAGATGCCGACCGCCACCGGCACCGTGCCCGGTGAGGTCTTCGCCTCCGCCGCCAAGCAGGTGGCCACCGCCGCCGGCCGCGACGACACGCTGCCCGTGCTGACCGGTGTCCGCATCGAGATCGAGGGCGACCGCGTCACCCTGGCCTCCACCGACCGCTACCGCTTCGCGGTCCGCGAGTTCCTGTGGAAGCCGGAGAACCCGGACGCGTCGGCCGTGGCCCTGGTGCCCGCCAAGACGCTCCAGGAGATCGCCAACTCGCTGACCAGCGGTGACACCGTCACCCTGGCGCTGTCCGGCTCGGGCGCGGGCGAAGGCCTCATCGGTTTCGAGGGCGCCGGCCGCCGCACCACCACCCGGCTGCTCGAAGGCGACCTGCCGAAGTACCGGACGCTCTTCCCGACCGAGTTCAACTCCGTCGCCGTGATCGAGACCGCGCCCTTCGTCGAGGCCGTCAAGCGCGTGGCGCTGGTGGCCGAGCGCAACACCCCGGTCCGCCTCAGCTTCGAGCAGGGGGTGCTGATCCTGGAGGCCGGCTCCTCCGACGACGCACAGGCTGTGGAAAGGGTCGACGCGCAGCTCGAAGGCGACGACATCTCGATCGCCTTCAACCCGACCTTCCTGCTGGACGGCCTGAGCGCGATCGCCTCCCCGGTGGCCCAGCTGAGCTTCACCACGTCCACCAAGCCCGCGCTGCTCAGCGGCCGTCCGGCGCTCGACGCGGAAGCCGACGAGACCTACAAGTACCTGATCATGCCGGTACGCCTCTCCGGCTGATTCTTCGCAGGTCAGGCCCGGTTTCGCGGTCAGCGAGACCGGGCCTGCGCACGTGCGGGGACAGCCGGCCCGCAGCGCGCGCCCCATGGGGCCGGGCGCCCCGGCCCGGCGTAGGCTCGGGGCCTGGGGTGTCCCCGGGATCCACGGACCCCCCGGCAAAGACGGCCACAACGCTTAAGGAACCACCTGATGGAGCTTGGTCTCGTCGGTCTCGGCAAGATGGGCGGCAACATGCGCGAGCGCATCCGCCGCGCAGGCCACACCGTCATCGGATACGACCGCAACCCGGACCTCGCCGATGTCCACAGCCTGCGGGAACTTGTGGACAGCCTGCAGGCCCCCCGCGTCGTGTGGGTGATGGTCCCGGCGGGTGCGGCGACCCAGTCCACCGTCGACGAGCTCGCGGAGCTGCTCTCGATCGGCGACATCGTCGTCGACGGCGGCAACTCCCGCTGGACCGACGACGAGAAGCACGCCGCGGAGCTGGCGGCCAAGGGCATCGGCTTCGTCGACTGCGGTGTCTCCGGCGGCGTGTGGGGCCTGGAGAACGGCTACGCCCTCATGTACGGCGGCGAGAAGGACCACGTGTCGCGGGTCCAGCCGATCTTCGACGCCCTCAAGCCCGAGGGTGACTTCGGTGCGGTACACGCCGGCAAGGTCGGCGCGGGCCACTTCGCGAAGATGGTCCACAACGGCATCGAGTACGCCATGATGCAGGCCTACGCCGAGGGCTGGGAGCTCCTGGAGAAGGTGGACTCGGTCACCGACGTCCGCGAGGTCTTCCGCTCCTGGCAGGAAGGCACCGTCATCCGCTCCTGGCTGCTGGACCTGGCCGTGAACGCCCTCGACGAGGACGAGCACCTGGAGCAGCTGCGCGGCTTCGCGCAGGACTCGGGCGAGGGCCGCTGGACGGTGGAGGCGGCCATCGACAACGCCGTACCGCTGCCCGCGATCACCGCGTCGCTGTTCGCGCGGTTCGCCTCGCGGCAGGACGACTCCCCGCAGATGAAGATGATCGCCGCGCTGCGCAACCAGTTCGGCGGCCACGCGGTCGAGAAGGCGTAGTCCACAGCCTGTCCACAACCGCTCCACAGCAGTACAGAGCAGAGCAGCAGGAAGCCGGGGGAGGTCGGCGCCGTATGCATGTCTCGCATCTCTCACTGGCCGACTTCCGCTCGTACGTCCGGGCCGAGGTTCCCCTCGACCCGGGCGTCACCGCTTTCGTGGGGCCCAACGGCCAGGGCAAGACCAACCTCGTCGAGGCGATCGGCTACCTCGCGACCCTGGGCAGCCACCGGGTCTCCGCCGACGCCCCGCTCGTCCGGATGGGCGCGGACCGGGCGATCATCCGCGCGGCCGTCACCCAGGGCGAGCGCCAGCAGCTGGTGGAGCTGGAGCTGAACCCGGGGCGGGCGAACCGGGCCCGGATCAACCGGTCCTCGCAGGTCAGGCCGCGGGACGTGCTGGGGATCGTACGCACGGTGCTGTTCGCGCCGGAGGACCTGGCCCTGGTCAAGGGCGACCCCGGGGAGCGGCGGAAGTTCCTGGACGAGCTCGTCACCGCGCGCTCGCCGCGGATGGCGGCGGTCCGCTCCGACTACGAGCGGGTGCTCAAGCAGCGCAACACCCTGCTGAAGTCGGCGGCGATGGCGCGCCGGCACGGCGGCCGCTCGATGGACATGTCCACCCTCGACGTGTGGGACCAGCACCTCGCGCGCGCGGGCGCGGAGCTGCTGGCCCAACGGCTGGACCTGATCGCGACGCTGCTGCCGCTCGCGGACAAGGCGTACGAGCAGCTCGCGCCCGGCGGCGGCCCGCTGGGGCTGGCGTACAAGTCCTCGGCCGGCGAACCGGTGGACAACGGCACGGCGCGCACCCGCGAGGCGCTCTACGAGGTGCTGCTGGCCGCGCTGGCGGAGGTGCGCAAGCAGGAGATCGAGCGCGGCGTGACGCTGGTGGGTCCGCACCGCGACGACGTGCTGCTGCGGCTCGGGGAACTGCCCGCGAAGGGGTACGCGAGCCACGGCGAGTCCTGGTCGTACGCGCTGGCGCTGCGGCTGGCCTCGTACGAGCTGCTGCGCTCGGAGGGCAGCGAGCCGGTGCTGATCCTGGACGACGTGTTCGCGGAACTCGACACGCGGCGCCGGGAGCGGCTGGCGGAGCTGGTGGCGCCGGGCGAACAGGTGCTGGTGACGGCGGCGGTGGACGACGACGTCCCGGGGGTGCTGGTGGGAACGCGGTTCGCCGTGTCCGGCGGTGAGGTGACGCGGCTGTGAGCGAGCAGGGCAGGAACCCGCAGGACGGCCGCAAGGCCCCGGAGGTCTCCGGGGTGGACCTCGCCCGCCAGGCCCTGGCGGCCGCGCGCGAGCAGGCGCGGGCCCGGGGCAACGCGGCCGGCGCCAAGAAGGGCCGGCAGCCGGGGCTGCGCTCGGGGGCCCGCGCGGACGGCCGGGACCCGATGCCGCTGATGGCGGCCCTGGACCGGCTGCGCACCGAACGCGGCTGGGAGATGCCGATGGCGGTGGCGGGCGTGATGGAGCGCTGGCCGGAGATCGTCGGCCCGGAGATCGCGGCGCACTGTGAACCGGAACGCTACGAGGACCGTGAGCTTGTCGTGCGGTGCGACTCCTCGGCGTGGGCGGCGCAGCTGAAGCTGCTGGCGCCGCAGCTGGTGGCGCGGCTGAACGCGGATCTGGGGCAGGGGACGGTGCGGATGATCAAGGTGCAGGGGCCGGGTGGGCGGCCGAAGGGGTACGGGCCGTGGCGGGCGCCCGGCAGCAAGGGGCCCGGGGACACCTACGGCTAGGCCGCGGTGGCCCTGCGGGCACGCCAGGGCGGCTACGCGTGAGGGTGCGGACAGCCCGCTCCGCGGGCCCCGGGGCTCCGCCCCCGACCCCGCGCCTCGAACGCCGGCGCGGCCGGACTTCGTGGCGTCCCTCACGGTAGCCGGAGGTTGACAGGCCGAAGCGCTGGATGCCCGCGTGAGCCTCTTTGAGCCCCTTCCCGGATGTGGGGAGTCGGAGAGAGGAGGTTGAGGGCGGCACATGCGGACTCAGGTACCGGCAAACCCCCATTCATGTCCGTGGTACCGGTAGACTGAAGCGAATCCCGCCGCTTGCGGGATCTAGCTGATACACGCTGACAACGCAGATCGACGCAGCCGCTCCTGCTTGCATGCCTGCTGGCCCGGAGTACGGCCTGTGCTGTGCCAGAAAGGGCGCTTCGTGGCCGATTCCGGCAACCCCAACGACAACCAGTCCACAGCCGGCGGGAACGGCGAGGTCACCGCCTCGTACGACGCCAGCGCGATCCAGGTCCTCGAGGGCCTGGACGCGGTCCGCAAGCGGCCGGGCATGTACATCGGCTCGACCGGTGAGCGCGGGCTCCACCACCTCGTGTACGAGGTGGTGGACAACTCGGTCGACGAGGCCCTGGCCGGGCACGCGGACACCATCGACGTCACCATCCTCGCCGACGGCGGTGTGCGGGTCGTCGACAACGGCCGAGGCATCCCGGTCGGCATCGTGCCGTCCGAGGGGAAGCCGGCCGTCGAGGTCGTCCTGACGGTCCTGCACGCGGGCGGAAAGTTCGGCGGTGGCGGCTACGCCGTCTCCGGCGGTCTGCACGGCGTCGGTGTGTCCGTCGTGAACGCCCTGTCGACCAAGGTCGCGGTCGAGGTCAAGACGGACGGCCACCGCTGGACCCAGGACTACAAGCTGGGCGTGCCGACGGCCCCGCTGGCCAAGAACGAGGAGACCGACGAGCACGGCACGTCGGTGACGTTCTGGGCCGACGGCGACATCTTCGAGACGACCGAGTACTCCTTCGAGACGCTGTCTCGGCGCTTCCAGGAGATGGCCTTCCTCAACAAGGGCCTCACCCTGACGCTGACCGACGAGCGCGAGTCGGCGAAGGCCACCGCCGGCGCCGACGACCCGGACGCGGACGCGGCCGAGCCCCAGGCGCGCACGGTGAAGTACCACTACGAGGGCGGCATCGTCGACTTCGTGAAGTACCTGAACTCGCGCAAGGGCGAGCTCATCCACCCGACCGTCATCGACGTCGAGGCCGAGGACAAGGAGCGCATGCTCTCGGTCGAGATCGCGATGCAGTGGAACTCGCAGTACACCGAGGGCGTCTACTCCTTCGCGAACACGATCCACACGCACGAGGGCGGTACGCACGAGGAGGGCTTCCGTGCGGCGCTGACGGGTCTGGTCAACCGCTACGCGCGCGACAAGAAGCTGCTGCGCGAGAAGGACGACAACCTCGCCGGCGAGGACATCCGCGAGGGTCTGACGGCGATCATCTCGGTGAAGCTGGGCGAGCCCCAGTTCGAGGGCCAGACGAAGACCAAGCTGGGCAACACCGAGGCGAAGACCTTCGTGCAGAAGGTCGTCCACGAGCACCTGAACGACTGGTTCGACCGCAACCCGGTCGAGGCCGCGGACATCATTCGCAAGTCGATCCAGGCGGCCACCGCGCGCGTCGCGGCCCGCAAGGCCCGTGACCTCACCCGTCGCAAGGGCCTGCTGGAGAGCGCCTCGCTGCCGGGCAAGCTGTCCGACTGCCAGTCGAACGACCCGACCAAGTGCGAGATCTTCATCGTCGAGGGCGACTCGGCCGGTGGCTCCGCGAAGTCCGGCCGCAACCCGATGTACCAGGCCATCCTGCCGATCCGCGGCAAGATCCTGAACGTCGAGAAGGCCCGGATCGACAAGATCCTCCAGAACACCGAGGTCCAGGCGCTGATCAGCGCCTTCGGTACCGGTGTGCACGAGGACTTCGACATCGAGAAGCTCCGCTATCACAAGATCATCTTGATGGCGGACGCCGACGTCGACGGCCAGCACATCAACACCCTGCTGCTGACCTTCCTCTTCCGCTTCATGCGGCCGCTGGTCGAGGCCGGTCACGTGTACCTGTCCCGCCCGCCGCTCTACAAGATCAAGTGGGGCCGCGACGACTTCGAGTACGCGTACTCGGACCGCGAGCGCGACGCCCTGGTGGAGCTCGGCAAGCAGAACGGCAAGCGGATCAAGGAAGACTCGATCCAGCGCTTCAAGGGTCTGGGCGAGATGAACGCCGAGGAGCTGCGCGTCACGACCATGGACGTGGACCACCGCGTGCTCGGCCAGGTCACCCTCGACGACGCGGCCCAGGCCGACGACCTGTTCTCGGTGCTGATGGGCGAGGACGTCGAGGCACGACGCTCCTTCATCCAGCGCAACGCCAAGGACGTTCGGTTCCTCGACATCTGAGTCGGCCTCCGCTGACCGCCGCCTGAAAGGACTTCTGACCAGCAATGGCCGACGAAACCACTCCCACCGCAGAGAACCCCGCGGAGGAGCAGCCCGTGCTGCGGATCGAGCCCGTCGGGCTCGAGACGGAGATGCAGCGCTCCTACCTCGACTACGCGATGTCCGTCATCGTGTCCCGCGCGCTGCCCGACGTACGGGACGGCCTCAAGCCGGTGCACCGCCGCGTGCTGTACGCGATGTACGACGGCGGCTACCGGCCCGAGAAGGGCTTCTACAAGTGTGCCCGCGTCGTCGGCGACGTCATGGGCACGTACCACCCGCACGGTGACAGCTCGATCTACGACGCCCTGGTCCGCCTGGCCCAGCCGTGGTCGATGCGCATGCCGCTGGTGGACAGCAACGGCAACTTCGGCTCCCCGGGCAACGACCCGGCGGCCGCGATGCGCTACACCGAGTGCAAGCTCATGCCGCAGGCCATGGAGATGCTCCGGGACATCGACGAGGAGACCGTCGACTTCCAGGACAACTACGACGGCCGCAACCAGGAGCCGACGGTCCTGCCGGCGCGCTTCCCGAACCTGCTGGTCAACGGCAGCGCCGGCATCGCGGTCGGCATGGCGACCAACATCCCGCCGCACAACCTGCGCGAGGTCGCGGCCGGTGCCCAGTGGGCGCTGGAGCACCCGGAGGCCTCGCACGAGGAGCTCCAGGACGCGCTGATCGAGCGGATCAAGGGCCCGGACTTCCCCTCGGGCGCCCTGGTCGTGGGCCGCAAGGGCATCGAGGAGGCGTACCGGACCGGTCGCGGCTCCATCACGATGCGCGCGGTGGTGGAGGTCGAGGAGATCCAGAACCGCCAGTGCCTGGTGGTCACGGAGCTCCCGTACCAGACCAACCCCGACAACCTCGCGCAGAAGATCGCGGACCTGGTGAAGGACGGCAAGGTCGGCGGCATCGCCGACGTCCGTGACGAGACCTCGTCGCGGACCGGCCAGCGCTTGGTGATCGTCCTCAAGCGGGACGCCGTCGCCAAGGTCGTGCTGAACAACCTCTACAAGCACACCGATCTGCAGACGAACTTCGGCGCGAACATGCTGGCGCTGGTGGACGGCGTGCCGCGCACGCTGTCGATCGACGCCTTCATCCGCCACTGGGTGACGCACCAGATCGAGGTCATCGTCCGGCGCACGAAGTTCCGCCTGCGCAAGGCGGAGGAGCGCGCCCACATCCTGCGCGGTCTGCTCAAGGCGCTGGACGCGATCGACGAGGTCATCGCGCTGATCCGGCGCAGCAACACGGTCGAGATCGCGCGCGAGGGCCTGATGGGCCTCCTGGAGATCGACGAGATCCAGGCGAACGCGATCCTGGAGATGCAGCTCCGCCGCCTCGCGGCCCTGGAGCGGCAGAAGATCGTCGCCGAGCACGACGAGCTCCAGGCCAAGATCAACGAGTACAACGCGATCCTGGCCTCGGAGGAGCGTCAGCGCTCCATCGTGAGCGAGGAACTGGCGGCCATCGTCGAGAAGTTCGGAGACGACCGGCGTTCCAAGCTGGTGCCCTTCGACGGTGACATGTCCATCGAGGACCTGATCGCCGAAGAGGACATCGTCGTCACGATCACGCACGGCGGCTACGTCAAGCGGACCAAGACCGAGGACTACCGCTCGCAGAAGCGCGGCGGCAAGGGCGTGCGCGGCACGAAGCTGAAGCAGGACGACCTGGTCGACCACTTCTTCGTCTCCACCACGCACCACTGGCTGCTGTTCTTCACGAACAAGGGCCGGGTCTACCGGTCCAAGGCGTACGAGCTGCCGGACGCCGGGCGCGACGCGCGCGGACAGCACGTGGCGAACCTGCTGGCCTTCCAGCCGGACGAGAAGATCGCGCAGATCCTCGCGATCCGCGACTACGAGGCGGCGCCCTACCTGATCCTGGCCACCAAGGGCGGTCTGGTGAAGAAGACGGCGCTCAAGGACTACGACTCCCCCCGTTCGGGTGGTGTGATCGCGATCAACCTCCGGGAGACCGAGGACGGCAGCGACGACGAGCTGATCGGCGCGGAGCTGGTGTCCGCCGCGGACGACCTGCTGCTGATCAGCAAGAAGGCGCAGTCGATCCGCTTCACGGCGACCGACGACGCGCTGCGCCCGATGGGCCGCGCGACCTCGGGCGTGAAGGGCATGAGTTTCCGCGAAGGTGACGAACTGCTCTCCATGAGCGTGGTGAGGCCGGGTACGTTCGTCTTCACCGCGACCGACGGCGGCTACGCCAAGCGGACGCCGGTGGACGAGTACCGCGTCCAGGGCCGTGGCGGTCTGGGTATCAAGGCCGCGAAGATCGTGGAGGACCGCGGGTCGCTCGTAGGGGCGCTCGTGGTGGACGAAACGGACGAGATTCTCGCCATCACGCTGGGCGGTGGTGTGATTCGTACGCGCGTCAACGAAGTCAGGGAGACCGGCCGTGACACCATGGGCGTCCAGCTGATCAACCTGGGCAAGCGTGATGCCGTGGTCGGCATCGCCCGGAACGCCGAGGCCGGTCAGGAAGCTGACGAGGTCGAGGCCGACGAGAACGACACCGAGGTGGCCGACGGACAGGCCGCCGAGGCCGCCGAGGGCACGCAGCCTTCGGCCGGGGAGCACGAGGAGTAAGTCGTGAGTGGAGCCACGGGCGCCGGACCGGCCAAGACTGGGGCGAACGGTGCCCGTGGCCCCGCCGCGGACTCCCAGGGTGGCGACGCCACCGCCGAGGGCAGGGGGATCGCCGTGACGGACACCCGAGGGCCGCAGCCGACGGCCGGCGCGGAAGCCGGTCAGGACCGGCCCGCACCGCCGCCGTACCAGCCGCCGCAGGCGTACGCGGCGCCCGCGGGCCCGGGCACGCCGCGGGCGGGCGGGGGCCCCGCCGCGCAGCGCAAGCCGCGTACGGGGGTCCGTACGGCGCCCAGGACGCGCAAGGCCCGGCTGCGGGTGGCCAAGGCCGACCCGTGGTCGGTGATGAAGGTCAGCTTCCTGCTGTCGATCGCGCTGGGTATCTGCACGATCGTGGCGGCGGCGGTGCTGTGGATGGTCATGGACGCGATGGGCGTCTTCTCGACCGTCGGCGGCACCATCAGCGAGGCGACCGGCTCGAACGAGAGCAACGGCTTCGACCTCCAGTCGTTCCTGTCGCTGCCGCGCGTGCTGACCTTCACGTCGGTGATCGCGGTGATCGACGTGGTGCTGGCGACGGCACTGGCCACGCTGGGCGCGTTCATCTACAACCTGTCGGCGGGCTTCGTCGGCGGTGTGGAGCTGACCCTCGCCGAGGACGAGTAGGGCCTTCGCCGAAGTGTCCGCGAGGGGTCGGATGACCTGCGCAGACGCCCCGTCGGAACGGATTTTGGCCTGACCGGGTCTGTGCGCTAATCTTCAGGAGTCAGCGCGCAGCGCGGATGGGGCTATAGCTCAGTTGGTTAGAGCGCATCCCTGATAAGGATGAGGCCACAGGTTCAAATCCTGTTAGCCCCACAGTGTCGAAGACCCCCAGGCCAAGGCCTGGGGGTCTTTGTCGTAGGGCCAGTTGATGGGTCGGTGCCACTCGAGGGGCGCCGATCGGATATCGGTCGGTGTGTATTGTTGGCTGCCAGAAGTCCCCTACGTCAACGAAAGACGAGGTCGCGCGGTGAAGAAGCTGCTCCTGGTCGCACTGGCCGCCATCGGCGGGCTCCTCGTGTACCGCCAGATCCAGGCGGACCGCGCCGAGCAGGACCTGTGGACGGAGGCAACCGACTCCGTGCCTTCTGGTTCCGGTGTGTGAGACCCAAGGCTGAGCCCATGAAGCCCCGGCTGCCGCTGCGGCCGGGGCTTTGTGCTGTTCTGTGACGAAAACTTACGTTATGCAAAGATTTGGCTTGCGCTAGCAAACTCGGGGTGGACGGCGTGACGGGTCGGGTGCGGACGACGGTGCGGCTGGGAGCCGTGGTGGGGGCGGCGACCCTCGGCCTGGCGGCCGCACTGCCGGCGGCCGCCCGCGCGGAGGGGGCGCAGCCGCAGCCGGTCCCCACCTACCGGGCCGCGGACGGGGCCAAGGCGGTCGAGGGCAAGCCCTCCAGCGCGGACGCCCCGCAGATCGAGCCCGGCGGCGTCTACGAGGACACCCTCGGCCCCGGGGAGCGCGTGTACCGCCTCGTCCTGGAGAAGGACGACTCGAACGTCTACGTCTCCGCCGTGGTCCGGCCCGCGGCGGGCGCCAGGGTCTCCGGCGGCGACGGCATCGAGGTGGAGATCATGACCACCGCCGGGCGCTCCTGCCGGGACAGCGTCGGCCGGGCGAACTTCGGCTACGACCCCTACCCCATCAGCGCGGCCGGCGTCCGGTGGGGCGGGGAGGACGAGGAGTGCGCGCCCGCCGGCGTGTACTACGCCAAGATCACCCGCACGTCGGCCAAGGGCTACGACCAGAGCCCCTGGCCACTGGAGATCAAGGTGCAGCGGGAACCGGGGCGCGCCGCGGGCGCTCCCACCACCGCGCCGAGCAGCTGGCCCTCCGGGGCCCCCGCGCTGCCGGGGACCGAGGCGGTGGGCCGCTCCGGGGGCACCGGCTTCAACGACGCGCGCGCCCTCGGCGCCGGCGTGTGGCGCGACGAGATGCGGCCCGGGCAGACCCGGTACTACCGGGTCCCGCTGGACTGGGGACAGCAGCTGGGGGTCGGCGCCGAACTGGCCGCCGCCCGGATGACCAAGACGTACGGGTCCGCCTCGGGCGGGCTCACCATCGCGCTCTACACCCCGTACCGCGGCCTGATCTCCGACAAGGACGTCTCGTACGACGGCAAGCAGGCCGGGATCACCCTGGGGAAGACCCCTCCCGTCGCCTACGAGAACCGGTTCGCCGGTGACCGGGCCGTGCGGTCCGTGGCCGTCGCGGGCTGGTACTACGTGGCGGTGACGATGGGCTCGAAGGTCGCCGACTTCACCGAGGACGCGGTGCCCGTGCCGCTGACCCTGCGGCTGGAGGTCGGCGGCGCCCCGGCCAAGGGGCCCGCGTACAAGGGGAGTCCGGCCGCGGGCGGCTTCGGGGTGGGCGAGGCGGACCGGACCGCCGCCGAGGAGGGGCTGACCGCCCCGGAGGCCGCGGCGGCCGCCGACAAGCGGTCCGTGATGCGGGTCGTCGCCGGGACCGGCTTCGGCACCGGGGCGGTGCTGCTGCTCGTACTCGGCGGCTGGACGCTGCTGGGGCGGCGACGGCCCGTTCCTACAGCTGGGTGAGGGCCCAGACGCCGACGGCGAAGCAGAGGAGCGCCGCGGCGAGGAGCGAGGCCACGGCCTTGGCGGGCGGCGGGGCGATGCCGCCGCCCGTCCGGACGGGCGGGGCGGTGGAGGAGAGCGCCGTCGGCACGTTCGCCGGTGAGGGCGGCGGCAGGTGGAAGCTGCCCGTCTCCGAGGGCCCGTACGCGGGCACCTGGGCCGGGACGGCCAGGTACGGGTCCGTGGGCGCGGCGGGCTCGGTCGGCTCGGTCGGCGTGGTCGGCGTGGTCGGCGCGGTCGCGGCCGGGGGAGCGGTGGACGCCGTCGCCGCCCTCGCGCGCGGATCGGTACGGGCGGGCTCCGCGGCCGTCGGCACGGAGGCGGGCGCGCCGAGCGGCACCACGCCGGCGGTGGGCGCCTGCGGGGTCACCGGGGCCGTGGCCGACGGCCCCTGCGGGCCGAAACCGGGCGGGAGCGGGCCGAGTTGGTCGAACACCTCCACCGGATCCTCGTCCGGTGCGGGCGGCGGCAGCAGTTCCACGGCCTCGGCAAGGGCCTTGCGCGCCCCTGTGGCCGTACGGAAGCGGCTCCGCGGGTCCGGTTGGAGGAGACCCGCGAGGACGTCCCACAGCGGGGCGGGGACGCCCTCCGGGGCGCCCGGCGTGCCATGGGCCAGGAAGTGCTCCACGAGGCCCTGGGAGTCGGGCTTGGCGCCCCGGAGGAGGTACAGGGCGACCAGCCCGACGGCGAAGAGGTCGGCGGGGAAGTCGGGCTCGGCGCCCAGCAGTTGCTCGGGGGCGAAATAGCCCGGGGTGCCGACCACGTGGTTCGTCTCGGTCAGCCGGGGCTCGCCCTTGCGCATGGAGATGCCGAAGTCGGACAGCCGCAGGTGCGGCCGCCCGGTTCCGGTGGCCTCCATCAGGATGTTGGCCGGTTTGATGTCGCGGTGGACCACGCCTTCCGCGTGCACCGCGGCGAGCCCCGACAGGAGCTGGTCGAGCAGCAGGCACACGAAGCGGGGCGGCAGCGGGCCGTAGTCCCCGATCACGTGGCCGAGGGAGCCGCCGCCGACCAGGTCCATGGTGAAGAGGACCTTGTCGTCGTCGGCCGCCCAGCTGGCGGGAGCGAGCACGTGCGGGTGGTCGATCCGCAGGGCCTGTTCCCGCACGAAGCGCAGGAGGGTGTGGGCGTCGCTCTGCAGGAGGACCTTCGCGGCGACGTAGCGGCGACGGCGGTGGTCCCAGGCGCGCCACACGGCGCCCGCGCCACCGCGCCCGATCGGATCGATCAGCTCGTACCGGCCGGCGAAGACCTCACCCATCGCTGCGCCCGTCCCCCGTCACCGTCGTCCGCCCCCGTGCCGTCAGTTCTGGTGGGCCTCGTAGTGGGCCACCGCGTCGGCGGTGCGGCCCGCGCCGTAGACCCGGAGGAACTCTGCCAGTTCCGGGTGGCTGGGGGCGAGGGTGTTCGCCGCGTCGATGATGTCGCCGGCCGCGGAGACCGAGCGCAGCAGCGACTGGATCTCGCGGACGACCCGCTTGACCGTGGGTGCGCCGGAGCTGATGGTGGTCTGGCCGCTGTTGCTCAGGACGGATCCTCCCTGGGTCTTCTTGATCTCGTCCATCCTGTCGGTGGCCTCCCCGGCGCTGACGCTTCCGTCGGCCACCTGGCCGGCGAGATCCTGGAGGGCCTGGACGCGCTGCACCACGGCCGGGTTCCCGATCTTGGCGCGCTGGCCGCTCATCAGCTGGGACAGCATGGGCGCCGACAGGCCGAGCACGGCAGCGAGGCGGGCCTGGTTCAAGCCGAGGTCATCTATGAGCCGGCGAAAGAGCGCTCCCAGCGGCTCCCCGTACCAACTGCGCTGAAGCTCTCTGGCTCTGGCCGTGGCCTCTTGCTGTACTGCGTCCACTCTTACTACTCCCCTTCGCTGGTGCGAACCTCGCGAGCATCTTACGGAGAGTGGTCGCACGACGGGAGTCCCTATCATTTTGCGAGATGAGGGGGTACACCCGGTACTCTGTTCTGCGGAACGACCCCCTTCTTGCGTGGGACGGGTGCGTCCAGTTCCACGGGGCCTTAGCTCAGTTGGTAGAGCGCTGCCTTTGCAAGGCAGATGTCAGGAGTTCGAATCTCCTAGGCTCCACATCATGGAAGGTCCCCTGACCTGCGGAAACGCCGGTCAGGGGGCCTTTTTCGCGTTCCGGTGCGGCCGCTGGGGACGGGGTCGGCGGGGGTGGGGGGCGGTGTTCCGCAACTGTTCGCGCGGAGACGGTGTTTCTACCGTCGGCCGCCTCGTGGGTTTTCCGAGCGGGACGCGAGCGGGCTGCACGAGGATCACGACGAACGAAGGAGTCGCGCCATGCCGACCACCAGCCCTGCCACCGGCGTCGCCACGGTGGCGTTCCACGCCACGCGCGTGGGGTCGCTCGTACTGGCGGCCACGGACGACGCGCTCGTCCTGTGCTGCTACGGCACGGCGCAGAGCGCGGCGGAGCGGTTGGGCCGGGCCGGACTGGCGCCGGTGGAGCCGGGGGAGGCGGGAGCGCCGGGGCTCAAGGTGCTGGACGAGGCCCGGGCGCAGATCGACGGGTACCTGAGCGGGGCGCGCCGGGAATTCACCGTTCCGGTGGACCTGCGTCTGGCCACCCCGTTCAGCCGGCGCACCAATCTGCTGCTCCCCGAATTCGTCCCGTACGGACGGACCGCGACCTACGGGCAGCTGGCCGAGGCGCTCGACCGGCCCCGGGCGGCGCGCGCGGTGGGCACCGCGCTGGGCGCGAATCCGCTGTGCGTGGTGCTGCCCTGCCACCGGATCGTCGGCTCCACGGGGAGCCTCAGCGGGTACGCGGGAGGGCCGCAGGCCAAGCGCGATCTGCTCGCCCTCGAGGCGGCCGGCGCACCCTCCGCGCACTGATCCGTCCCGCCCCGCCGCCCCCCCGCCCCTCCTCGCTACGGAAAGCAGAGCACGTGAGCGCCTACGAGCCCCCGCAGCTTCCGGGCTTCGACCTGCCCGGCCCGGACTTCGCCCCGTACCCGCCGGAAGCCGCCCGGGTGACGGGTGGCGCTCCGTCCCCGGCGCACCTCGACTGGCGGGCGCTCGCCGCCGAACTGGACGCGGAGGGAGTGGCGTTGACCCCGCCGCTGCTGACGCCCGGGCAGTGCGCGGACCTCCGGGAGCTCTTCGACGATCCCACCGCGTTCCGCAGCACCGTGACGATGGCGCGGCACCGCTTCGGGGAGGGCCTCTACCGCTACTTCTCGTACCCGCTGCCCGAGCTCGTGCAGAACCTGCGGGAGCAGCTGTACCCGCCGCTCGCCCTGATCGCCAACGACTGGGCGCGGCGCCTGGGGCAGCCGGCGTTCGCCCCCGGGTTCGAGGGACTGATCGCGGCGTGCGCGGCCGCCGGGCAGCACCGCCCGACGCCGCTGCTGCTGCGGTACGAGCGGGGCGGCTACAACTGCCTGCACCAGGACGTCTACGGCGACCTGACCTTCCCGCTCCAGGTGGCGATCATGCTGGACCGGCCGGACGAGGACTTCACCGGCGGCGAGAGCGTCTTCGTCGAGCAGCGCCCGCGCGCCCAGTCCCGCCCGCTCGTCAGACGGCCCGGACAGGGCCAGGGGATGATCTTCACGGTCAGCCACCGCCCGGTCCGCTCCGTGCGCGGCTGGAGCCGGGTGACCCTGCGGCACGGGGTGAGCTCCGTGACCGGCGGGCAGCGCCACGTGCTGGGGGTGATCTTCCACGACGCCCGATAGCGGCGGAATCGGCGCAATCAACCGGCGCGGGGACCCGGTTTCTGCCGCCTGCTTCCAGTGAACCGGCGGCACCGACACGTTCGCAGGTCAACCCCTGCCTCCAGGGAGCCAATGCCTGGCAGAACCGCCGGTACGGCTGGAGGATCGCTGGAGTTTCGCACCACCGACCTTCCGTACGGTCGACCTTGCGACAGCGCCGGGATCTTGCCGGCAGCTCGTGCACCACGGTTGATCCGGCGGTTCAACGGGAGGAGCGAACATGCAGCAGGTCCAGGGCGCGGAGGGCGCGACGACGAGGCTGGACCCCGGGCCGGACGGTCCGGGTCCGTCGGCCGCCAGCTCGCAGCACCGCCTGATCACGGCCTCGCTGCAGACGCTGGCGCAGCACATGAACGAGATCGCCGAGCAGGCGTCGGCGCTGCTCACGACGCCGGCGGGGGGCGCCGCCACCGACTCCGAGGTCTTCGGGCGGATCGCCCGCAGAACCGTGCCCCGCTGGCACTTCGCGATGCTGAACGACACCGAGCGCAACGAGGCCCTCGTCGGCGCACTGGAGCGGGGCATACCGGCCGGGGCGACCGTCCTGGACATCGGTTCGGGGAGCGGGCTGCTGGCCATGGCCGCGGCGCGGGCCGGGGCGGGGCGCGTGATCACCTGTGAGATGAACCCGATGCTCGCGGAGGTCGCCCGTCAGGTGGTCGACGCCCACGGGTTCAGCGATGTCATCACGGTGGTCGGGAAGCCGTCCAACCTGCTGGAGATCGGCCCCGACCTCGACGGTCCGGTGGACGTGCTGATCTCGGAGATCGTCGACTGTGGTCTCATCGGCGAGGGACTCCTGCCGTCGATCCGGCACGCGCGCCGGCACCTGCTGAAACCCGACGGGATCATGCTGCCGTCCGCAGGCCGGCTCTACGGCCGGCTCGTCAGCAGCGAGGACATCCTGCGGCTCAACCAGGTGACGACGGCCGAGGGTTTCGACGTCTCCCTCATGAACGTGCTCGCCACGCGCGGTCACCTCCCGGTGCGGCTCAACACCTGGCCCCACCGGTTCCTGTCCGAGTCCGCCGAGGTGCTGGCGTTCGACCTGGCGGAGGACGCCCTGGAGCCGGGCGAGCGGTCGGTCGACCTCGTCGCGCGCGGCGACGGGGAGGCGCACGCCCTGGTCGTCTGGTTCGAGCTGGACATGGGGCACGGCACCACGCTGTGCAACTCCCCGGAGAACACCCGCTCGCACTGGATGCAGGGATGGGTCCCCCTGGAGAAGCCGGTGCCGGTGAAGACGGGCGAGAGCGTCCCCCTCCGGCTGCGCTGGAGCGACTTCTCCCTCAGCGCGCACATCTGACCCACCGGCCCGCCCACCAGGCACACGGCCGTACGTCCTGCGATCCGGACCAAGGAGCACGCGATGAGTCACGTACCCGAGCACATCCCGTTCGAGCTCAGCGGCGCCGCCCTGCGCGACGCCATCGTGCAGTACGCCACGAATCCGATCTTCCTCGACAACACGGACTGGCAGAACCACGACAATCCGTACCGGCGCCAGCTGCGGCCGCAGGTGCTCCCGCACCTCGACTTCGACAAGGTGCCGGGCCGGGAGAACATCCTCGACTACACGAGCCTGGCCGTGCAGCGCCTGCTCACCTCCATATACGAGGCCGACCTGGTGTTCTTCCCCAAGTCCGGGCTGGAGGGCAAGGAGGAGGACTTCCGGGCGTTCTACAGTCCGGCCAACCGCGCGCTCGGCGAGCGGGTCCGCCCCGCCCTGGAGCGGTACGCCTTCGGCTTCCTCGACGACGAGGTCGAGACCTCGGGGAAGTGGACCAAGGCCAGCCTCGACAGCTACCTCGACTCCCTCGACATGGGCGGCGGCGAGGAGCCCACGCCGGTGGAGCAGGCCGTCACCGGGTCGAGCGACCCCGAACGCGCGGCGCGCATGTGGCTGGTGCAGTTCGCCGCCGACTTCCTCTCCGAGGCGTCGCCGATGATCCGCAACGTGCTCGGCTACTACGGTCCCGTCCAGTCCGAGTGGTTCAAGGTCGTCATCGACGAGTACGGCTACGGCGTGCACGACACCAAGCACAGCACCCTGTTCGAGCGGACGCTGGAGTCCGTCGGCCTCCAGGCCGACCTCCACCGGTACTGGCAGTACTACCTCAACAGCAGCCTCCTGCTGAACAACTACTTCCACTACCTCGGCAAGAACCACGAGCTGTTCTTCCGCTACGTGGGCGCGCTGTTCTACACGGAGAGCTCGCTGGTCGACTTCTGCCGGCGCGCCGACCGGCTGCTGCACGGGGTCTTCGGCGACTCCGTCGACACCACGTACTTCACCGAGCACGTCCACATCGACCAGCACCACGGCCGCATGGCGCGCGAGAAGATCATCGCGCCGCTGATCGAGGCCCACGGCGAGGGGATCATCCCCGAGATCGTCCGGGGCATCGAGGAGTACCGAGTCCTGCTGGAGGTCGCCGACCAGGACTTCTGCGCGCAGATCAGCTGGATGGACGACCAGCCGGAGCTCAAGAAGCTGCACGGCCCCGTCTACGAGGCCATCCGGGAGGGCCGGGTGGAGGCGCCGGTGGCGCACCTGGTCGAGCCCTTCAACGAGTTGTCGAACACCCACTGCCACGAGGGCGACGAGCTCTGCCACATCGTCTCGGGCACCATGCGCTTCGAGAGCGGCCTGGGCTCCTCGCTGACCCTGGAGGCCGGCGAGGGCGTCGTCATCCGGCGCAACCGGCTGCACGGCGCCGACATCCTGTCCGAGGAGTGCGTCTACGAGATCCACTCGGTGGGGGACTACCGCAAATGCCTGTAGTGACCTTCCCCGTCGCCGGGCGGGACAACTGCGTGGTCGTCGCGGGCACTTCGTACGTGTACGCGACGGTCGACGGCCGGGGCTTCGTGATGAACGCCGAATGCCCGCACCGCGGCGGTCCGCTGCACCTGGCCGGCGTGACGCCGGACGCCTCCCGGCTCGTCTGCCCCTGGCACGACCGCAGGACGTCCGCGGCGCGGCTGCGCGCCGAGATCCCCGCGGTACGGGCCGGCAGCCGGGTCACCGCGGTCTTCCCCGACCGCCGGCCGGCCGGGCGGCCGGCGGTATCCGGCCGCCCGTGCGGTGTCACGAGCCGGGAGTACCGGCCGCTGTCGCCCGAACTGGCCCGCTCCGGCGCGGCGGTCTGACCCCTTCCGGCCAAGCCCCCGGGCGACTGCAACGCCCTGGGCCGGGCCGGTGTTTACAGGTGATGGCGGGTGCGGCGCGGGGCCGGGAAGGGCCCGCACCACACCCGCCGGACGCATGACGACGAACGAGGAGAGTGGACCATGGCGTGGGACGGGCAGAAGCCCCTGCTGCTGTTGATCGGGAGCAGTGGCCGGCGCAGCAGGGAGTTCATCCTGCGGACGGTGAGCCGGCGCTACGCGTTATGGCTCCTCCAGCCCGCACCGGTGAGCTGGGAGGACCCGTACGTGGTGGGGAGCACGGTCGTCGACAACACCGACGCCGACGCCTTGGTCGAGGCCGCCCGTCGGGTGGCCGCCGCGCACGAGGTGGCCGGGGTGTTCTGCTACGACGAGGGACTGGTCACGCCCGCCGCCCACGTGGCGCGGGCGCTCGGGCTGCCGGGCAACTCCCCCGAGGCGGTGACCGCCTGCCGCGACAAGAACGCCACCCGGATCGCGCTGGACGAGGCCCGGGTCCCGCAGCCGGTCTCGATCGGCGTCCGCTCCCTGGCCGAGGCGCGGGCCGCGGCGGAGAAGATCGGCTTCCCCGTCGTGGTGAAGCCGCGCGGCCTCGCCGGCGGGATGGGCGTGCGCAGGGCGGACGGCCCCGAGGACATGGAGGGCGCCTACCGGGCCGCGTCCGGCGCCTCCTACCCCGGAGTGCCCGTCTTCGACGTCCCGGTCCTGGTGGAGGAGTACGCCGACGGCCCGGAGATCAGCGTCGACGCGGTCTTCTTCGACGGCGCGTGCGTGCCGCTCGTCGTGGCCCGCAAGCAGGTCGGCCTGGCGCCCTTCTTCGAGGAGACGGGCCACGAGGTCGACGGGGCAGACCCGCTGCTGACCGACCCCGAGCTGCTGGAGGCGCTGCGCGCCGCGCACGCCGCGCTGGGCTTCCACACGGGAGTCAGCCACACCGAGTTCCGCATCACCGCCGACGGCCTGCGCCTGATGGAGGTCAACGCCCGCCTCGGCGGCGACATGATCCCCTACCTGGGGCAGCTGGCCACCGGGATCGACGTCGCGATGGCGGCGGCCGACACCGCCGCGGGCCGTACGCCGGACACCGCGGCGCGGCACCGCAAGGCCGCCGCGATCACGTTCCTCTACCCCGGCGAGGACGTCCTGATCGACTCCGTCACCGTCCACGAGGACCGCTTCGGTCCCGACGTGCACAGCGCCGAGGCCATGGTCGACCCCGGTGCGGTGCTGCGCCTGCCGCCCCGCGGCTACATCTCCCGCTACGCCCGCGTGATCGCCCTGTCCGACTCCGTCGAGCAGGCGCGCGCCGCGCTGCTGCGCGCCCCGGAGATCGTGGAGGTCGCCTCCCGGCCGGTGGAGGTGCCGGCTCCGTGAGCACCACCGGACAAGGCTCGCCGGAGGGGCGGAAGGCCGGCCGGCCTTCCGTCACCGAGACCCTGAGGGGGATCCCCGGCCCGATCTGGCTGGTCCTGGTCGGCATGCTGATCAACCGGCTGGGCACCTTCCTCCAGATCTACCTGGTGCTCTACCTCACCGACAAGGGCTTCAGCACCTCCGCGGCGGCCTTCGCGCTCGGCGCGTACGGAGTGGGCTCCGTCGTCGGCGTCCTGGTCGGCGGTTCGGTCTCGGACCGGATCGGCTACGCGCGGACCATCGTCGGTTCCATGGCCTTCGCCAGCCTGCTCACCCTCAGCCTGGTCTACCTGGACACGCTGCCCCTGGTGATCGCGGTGGCCGCGGTGATCGGCGTGGTCGCCCAGGCCTACCGGCCCGCCTCCTCGGCGCTGCTGGTGGAGGCCACCCCCGAGGAGCACCACGTGATGGTGTTCGCCGTCTACCGGATGGCGTTCAACCTCGGCACCACCGCGGGACCGCTGATCGGCGCGCTGCTCATCACGTACTCGTACAACCTGATGTTCTACGCCGAGGCGGGGGCGCAGGCGGCCTTCGCCGTGCTGGCGCTGGTCCTGGTCCGCACCCGTACGACCGCCGCCTCCGCCGGGCCGAAGCCGGAGGAGGGCAGCCGCTCGTACGCGGCCGTGTTGCGGGACAAGCGCTACCTCCTCTTCCTGCTGGCACTGTTCCTCAACGCCGTCGTCTACATCCAGCACACCTCCGCCCTGCCGCTCCAGCTCAAGGCCGACGGCCACGGCCCGACCTTCTACTCGGTCCTGCTGTCGATGAACGCGGCCATGGTCATCTGCCTGGAGCTGCTGTTCACCAAGTACGTGCAGCACCTCCCAGCCCGGTTCGCGGTCGCCCTGGGCATCGGTCTGGTCGGCGTCGGCATGAACCTGTACGTGGCCGGCCCCGGCATGGCCGTGTTCGTCGTCGCGACCGTGGTGTGGACGATCGGCGAGATCGTCGGCACCCCGACCGCCTCCGCCTGGCCCGGCAAGGTCGCCCCCGCACACCTGCGCGGCCGGTACATCGCCGCCTGCGCGTTCCCCATGCAGATCGGCTACGCCGTCGGCCCGGTGATCGGCATCGCCGCCTGGCAGGCGTCGGCGGCCTCCGTGTGGTGGCTGTGCGGCGGCCTGACCGCGGTGGCGGTCGTCGCCACCCTCCTCGGCATGGCCGAACCCCCGGCCGCCGGGAAGGAACGGCCCGCCGAGCCCGGACCGGCCGACGCCCGTCCCGCCGAGCCGACCGCCGCGGCCTCCGGCGGCGCGGCCGCACCGGCGACCGCGGAAACCTCCTGAGCACCTCTCCACCCCGCATCCGGAAGTGAGCGAAGCTGCCCATGGCCTACGCAGACGGCATCGAGAAGTTCGTGGAGACCGTCGACGGCGCCCTGCCACCCGACTTCTACACCTACCCCGTCGAACGACAGCGCGCCCTGTACGACGCGTTGACCGAGGTGCTGCCCATCCCGGTGCCCGAGGGGGTCACCCACCGGGACGCGAGCGTCACCCACGCGGGCCGCACCGCCCGGATCCGCGTCTACGAACCGGCCCGGCGCACGGGCGACGCACCGCTGTTCTACATACGAGGCGGCGGCTTCGTCATCGGATCGCTCCACAGCCACCACAGCCTGGTCGCCGAACTGGCCGACCGCACCGGTCTGGTGGCGGTCGCCCTGGACTTCGGCATGGCGCCGGAGAACCCGTACCCCGGTCCGCTGGAGGACTGTTACGCCGGCCTGTGCGGGGCCCTGGCCGACCTGCCCGCGCTCGGGCTCGACGGCCTCGACCCCGACGCGGCGGTGCTCTGCGGGGAGAGCTCGGGGGCCAACATGGCCGTGGTCCTCTCGATGATGGCGCGCGACCGGGGCGGCCCCCGGCTGCGTGGCCAGGCCGTGATCAGCCCGGTGCTGGACTTCACCCGGTGGCGGCACGGCGGCGAGGACGCCCCCCTGCTCTCCGGCGGCGAGATGGAGTTCTACACCGCCTGCTACTGCCCCGAGCCCGGACAGGCGGAGGAGCCGTACGTCTCGCCGCTGCTGGCGGGAGACTTCCACGACCTGCCGCCCGCCTACGTGGTGGGCTGCGAGATGGACTCGCTGCGCGTCGACGCCGAGAAGTACACCGAGCGGCTGCGCAAGAACGGGACGCCGGTCACGTACGTCATGGAGCCGGGCATGGTGCACGCCCCGGTGCGCGCCCGCCGCATCAGCGAACCGGCCGGGGAGTTCTTCGCGCGCTACTGCGACGCCGTGGCCGCCCTGGCCGCGCCGGCCGACGGGGACGGAAAGGCGGCCGGCCGTGACGGACGCTGACCGGGGGACGGGTGCGCCGCTCGGCGGCGGGCCCTGCGTGATCGTCGATCCCTACTCCTCGGGGGCCCTCTTCGCCGAGCCGCTGACCCGACACGGCGTGCCGGTGGTGGCGGTCGTCACGGGCCCCCGCCCGCCGGAGGCCTACGCCTCCTCGTGGCGGCCGCAGGACTTCGCCGAGATCATCGTGTACGAGGGGGACCTGGAGCCGGTCGTCGAGCGGTTGCGGGAGCTGGACCCGCGGGCCGTCCTGGCCGGCTGCGAGTCCGGGGTGGAACTGGCCGAGCGCCTCGCCCCCCGAGTGGTGCCCGCGCGCGGCAACGTGCCCGAACTGGCCGCCGCCCGCCGGGACAAGAGCAGCATGGCGGCCGCCGTCGCGGCGGCCGGCCTGCCGGTCATCCCGCAGATCTGCACCGACGACGCCGAGGAGGTCGCGGCCTGGCTGGAACGCGAGGGCCTGGCCGGCGCGGACCTGGTGGTCAAACCGCCCAAGAGCGCCAGCACCGACGGCGTGATCAAACTGGCGGGCGGTACGGACTGGCGGGCGGTCTTCGGCCGCCAGCTCGGCCGGACCAACCAGTTCGGCGAGACGGACGACCAGCTCATCGTCCAGAAGTTCGTCACGGGTACCGAGTACGTGATCGACACCTTCAGCCACGACGGGAAGCACGCCGTCGTCGACGTGTGTGCCTACCGCAAGGTCGACAACGGCCCGCACATGGCCGTCTACGACACCATGCGGTGGCTCCCGCCGGACGACCCGGCCATCCCGGACCTCACGGAGTACGTCTTCGGCGTCCTGGACGCGGTGGGCCTGCGCTTCGGTTCGGCCCACGTCGAGGTGATGGGCACCGCCGAGGGTCCGCTGCTCATCGAGCTCGGTGCCCGCCCGCACGGCGGCGGCCAGCCGCGCTTCAACCGCAACGCCACCTCCGACAGCCAGATCGACCGGACCGTGCGCTGGCTGACCGGGGGCGAACTCCCCCAGGGCTACGAGCTGCTGCTGCACCAGATGTGCGTCTTCCACATCGCGCCCCGCACCGGCACCGTCTCCGGCACGGCGGCCCTGGAGTTCATCCCGGACCTGCCCAGTCACCACTTCTCGGTGCAGAGCCTGAAGGACGGCGACCACGTCCGCGCCACGCGGGACCTGGTCGACAGCCTCAACTTCGGGTTCGTGATCCTCGCCCACCCCGACGAGGAGCAGATCCGGCGCGACTACGAGGCGGTCCGGGCAGCGGAGCGCCTCCTGTCCATCGAGGAGTAGAGATCAACACCGCCGCGTTCCTGGTGAGTTCCCTGATCGTGATCATGATGCCGGGCCCCGACCTCGTCCTGATCACGGGTCTGGTGCTGAACGGGTCCCTGCGGGTGGCCACCGCGGCGGCCCTCGGGATGATCACCGCGGGGGCCGTCCAGGCCGGCCTCGGTGCGGCCGGGCTGGCCGCGTTGCTCGCCGCCAGCCCGGGGCTGTTCGCGGCCTTCCGGTGGGCCGGCGCGCTCGTCCTGCTCGGCTGGGCGGTGCTCGCCCTGCGGCGGTTCTCCCGCCCGGCCGGCTCCGGGGGCGCGGCGGCCGGGGCGGCTCCGGCGGCCGGGGCGGTCGCGCAGGCCGGGGCGGCTCCGGCCGGGGCCGTCGCGATCACGGCGGCCGGACCGTCCGAACGGCAGGCCTTCGTGCAGGGTCTGCTGTGCACCGGGTCCAACCCCAAGGTGGGCATCTTCCTGATGGCGTTCCTGCCGCAGTTCGTGCCCTCCGGAATGGCCCCCGAGGCGGGTGTGCCCCTGCTGGCCGCCTGCTACCTGGCCCTGGGGCTCATCTGGCTCCTGACGTGGATGCGACTGGTCCACCGGCTCGCCCGGCACCTGCGGTCCCCGCGGACGCTGCGCGTCGCCGACGGGCTCACCGCCGTCGTGTTCGGCGTGTTCGCCCTCCGGCTGGCACTCGGCGGGTGACGCGGCCGCCGCCCGCGTCACACCGCGTGCAACCGCTCCGTGTCCTCCCGCAGCGCCAGCCGGCGCGCGTAGCGCAGGAGCGGCGCGGGGAGTGAGAAGCGGCCGGGCACGCCCTCGCGGAGCAGGCTCGCCCCGACCAGGCGGCGCAGCACGTGCGTCGCCTCCGGCGGGGTCGTCTGCGCCAGGTCCGCCATGGTGTACGCGTTGACCAGCCGTCCCCCGGTCCGCGCGAGCAACCGGAAACAGCGGCGCACGGGTTCCGGCATGGACCGGTAGGAGGGTTCGAACGCCGCGTGGGCCGCGGCGAACAGGTCGTCGCTCGCGACCGGCGGGTCCGCGAACGCCCCGGCCTCCTGCAACTCGACGCACAGCTGGGCGATACCGCTCCCGGGATACTCCGCGAGCCGGGCCGCGAGCAGCCGGATCGCCAGCGGGAGCCCGCCGCAGTGCCGGACCAGCGCCATCGCGGCCAGCGGCTCGGCCTCCACGCGGCCGCCGCGCACCAGCTGGCCCAGCAGAGCGAGCGCCTCGTCCGGGTCGAGCACGTCGAGGTCGATCCGGGGCACACCGTCGCGGGCCACCAGCCCCGGCAGGGTGTTGCGGCTCGTGACCAGGACCGCGCACCCCGCCGTCCCCGGCACGAGCGGCCGGATCTGGCTCTCCTCGCGGGCGTTGTCCAGCACGATCAGCATCCGCCGGTCCGACAGCAGGGTGCGGTAGAGGTTCGCGGCCTCGTCGAGGGTGTCGGGGATCTCCGTGTCGCGCACGCCCAGCGCCCGCAGGAACGAGGCGAGCACCCTCCCCGGGTCCAGGGCGCGCCGGTCGCCGTACCCGTGCAGGTCGCCGTACAACTGCCCGTCCGGGAAGCGCTCTCTCACCCGGTGCGCCCAGCGCACGGCGAGTGCCGTCTTGCCCACTCCGGGAAAGCCCGTGACCAGCGCCGCCGGGACCTGCCCGCCCCGCTCGAAGGCGGGCAGCAGGAGGAGCCGGTCCAGCTGTTCGAGCTCGGCGCCGCGGCCGACGAACCCCGTGCTCGCGGCCGGGATCTGGGACGGCCGGGGCCGCGGCGGCGCGGTGACCGGCCGCGGTACGGGCGTCGGCGCGCCGGCGGGCGTCCGTTCGGCCACCGGTCCCGTCCTCGGCCAGGGGAGTTCCTGGTGCAGGATCCGCAGGTGGGCGCGGCGCAGTTCGGCGCCCGGCTGGACGCCCAGCTCCTGGTCCAGCCTGTCCGTCACCGCGGCGAAGACCCGTAGTGCCTCCTGCTGTTCCCCGCAGCTCGCCAGCGCGAGCATCAACGAGGCCTGGAGGCCCTCGTGCAGCGGCTCCTCCTCGGCGGCGCCGCGCAGCGCCTGCACCACCTGACCGGGCCGGTGCAGTTGCAGGGCGAGGTCGGCGTACAACAGCAGGCTCTCCACCCGCTGCCGGGCGGCCGCCGTCGCGGCGGGATGGTGCGGCAGCAGGGGTTCGCCCGCCAGGAGGGGGCCGCGCCAGCATCGGTAGGCGCGTGCGGCCAGGTCGTGGGCGGCCGCCGCGTCCCCGGCCCGGTGCGCCTTCCGGGCCCGCAGCGAAAGGTCCTGGAAGCGGGTCAGGTCCACCTGGTCGCGGTCCAGGGCAAGCGCGTACCCGGTGTGCGTACGCGTCAGGAACGACTCGGCGGGCAGCCCGGCGACGGAGTCGGAGGGCAGCAGCAGCCGTCGCGCCTGGCTGACGTAGGTGTGGACCAGGCTCTGGTACGAGCGGGGCGGGTCGTCCGGCCACAGGGCGTGGGTGATCTCCCCCAGGGTGGCCGGCTCCGGGTGCTGGAGCGCCAGCAGGGCTAGGAGGCGCCGGACTTTCGTCGCCTGTACGGGTGTCTCGGTGCCCCGGTACCGGACGGAGAGCGGCCCGAGGATGCCGATGCGCAGGCGCTCGTCACCGGGGCACCGGTCACCGGACCGCCCGCCGGCGGGGCGTACGGCACCGCGGGCGGGCAGGGAGAGCTGCCGAGCCGCGTCCGCGTCGAGGCCCAGTGCGTCGGCCAGCAGTTGCATGGTCCGTGTCTGCGGGCGGCGCACCCGGCCCTGCTCGATGTCGCGCAGCGTCCGCACGCTCACTCCGGCACGTTCCGCCAGTTCGTGCTGGGGCAGGCCGGCCCGCCCCCGGAACGAGCGCAGCCGTTCACCGAACGACCAGCCGCAGTCCTCCGTGGATCTCGTCCCGAAAACGCGGTTCTCCAACGTTCCCCCTGGTGGCTGAGGTGCAGCGCGGTGGTCCCTGTCCAGCGGCTGCGAGCGGAAGGTGCGCGGTGACGGCACAGCGCGAGGCGCGGTCCGTCGGGATCTTCTGGGATCTTTTGGGATCTTCGGATATCGGATCGCCGTGCGGTGCCGGACGGCGCGCCGCGACGGGAAAGAGCGGAAGTGGGGGCGCGGCTCAGCGCCCACGATCCGACCGTAACGCCAAAACCTTGACCACCACGGGTGCCTTCTGGCCAAGAACACCGCTGTTTTGGCCAGAAGCGAAAAATTATCGTGTGCCGGCGTGGGCGCGGTGCAACGGTCTCGCGCGGTCCGGTGTTTCCCAGGACGATGGACGAGATGCCGCTCCCGTTGACGGAACTGCTCGCGACCGACCTGGACGACGGGTTCACCGAACTCGTCCGCACCCAGGCGGGCGCCGTGCGCTCCGTTCTGCTGCGCCTCTCGGGCTCCGCGCGGGAAGCCGACGACCTGGGTCAGGAGACCTTCCTGCGGGCCTATTCGGCCCTGCGCGAGTACTCCGCCGAGCGTCGCCGGCAGCTCCAGCCGCGCGCCTGGCTGCTCACCATCGCGGCGAACGTGTGGCGCAACCACCTGCGTACCCTGAGCCGCCGGCCGGGCGTGGCCGACGGAGCCGAAGCGGCGTGCGCCGAGACCCTGGACGACGCTCCGGGGCCGGAGCAGCGCGCCCTCGACGGGGCGCGGCGGGCCCGGCTGGTCGCCGCGCTGTGGGGTCTGCCGGACCACCACCGGCTGCCGGTGGTGCTGCGCTACATCGGCGAGTTGAGTTACCAGGAAATGGCCACGGTCCTCGACTGTCCGGTCGGAACGGTGAAGGCGCAGGTGTCGCGGGGTCTGGCCACTCTGCGCGCCGAGCCCGCCCTGGCCGTCGACCGCACCCGGCTCGGGCCGGCCCGGGAGGAACGGAAGGAGGCGGCGGGATGAGACTGCCGGACGAGCTGGGCACCCTGAGCGAGGTGGCACCCGTGGGGTTCGCGGTACGTGTGCTGGAGCGCGCCGGTGTTCCGGCGCACCGCTACGACTGCTACGTACGCGCCGACTCCCCGGTCGGCCCCCTCTACGTCGCCCACGGGCGGGGTGCGGTCACGGGTGCCGCCGCCACGGACTGGTACGCCGGCGACGGGGAGTTCGAGGAGGCCTACCGGGCCCGGACCGGGCGGTCGGTGCTCTCGGGGACCAAGCCCCCGCCGGGTCTGGCGCGGGCCCTGCGCGGGCGGGACCGGACCCTGCGCTACGACTTCGGGCCGCTGCCCGGGGAACAGAGCGCGGTCCTGCAGGCGACCCGGCTCATCCCGTTCGGGCAGCTGCGCCCGACGGCCTGGCTGGCCCGCGAGGCCGGGCTGCCCGGCCTCGCCCCCGCGGAGGTGATGGCGGCGGTGCGGGCCAATCCCGTGCCCTTGCTCGTCCCGGCGCACCGGGTGTGCCGGGACGACGGGCAGCCGGCGGACTGCGGGCTGCCGGCCGGATTCGAACGGCGACTGCGGGAAGGGGAGGGCGTGGACGCCGAGCGGGTGGAGCGGTTCGTGCGCCTCGGTGCCCGTTTCCTGGGCAGCGGGACCACGCGGATCTTCTGCTACCCGACGTGCGCGCACGCGCGGCGGATCACCGCCCGGCACGAGGTGCCGTTCACCTCGGCCGACGAGGCCGCCGCCGCCGGATTCAGGGGGTGCCGCAGCTGCCGGCCGGCCACCGTGTGACGGGCGGACCGGCCGTGCCGGGCCACCCCCTTGCCCCTCTCACCTTCCGTGCCGCCGCGCCGGCACGGAAGGTACGGGGACGTCCGCGCCGCTCAGCGGTCGCGGAGTTCCAGCGTGCAGCACTTGACGCTGCCGCCGGCCTTGAGCAGCTCGGAGAGCTCGACCCCGATCGGCTCGAAGCCGCGTGCGCGCAGCTTGGCGTGCAGGCCGGTGGCCGCGGCGGGCAGCAACACGTGGCGGCCGTCGGAGAAGGCGTTGAGCCCGAACACGGAGGCGTCCTCGGCGTCGGCCAGGATCGCGCTGGGGAACATGGCGCGCAGCACCGCCTGGCTGCCCTGGGAGAAGGCGGCCGGGTAGTACATGACCTCGTCGTCCGACAGCACGGACAGCGCCGTGTCCAGGTGGTAGAACTCCGGGTTCACCAGCGTCAGCGAGGTGACCGGGAGGCCGAAGAACTCCTGGGCCTCCGCGTGTGAGCGCGGGTCGGTGCGGAATCCGGTGCCGGCCAGCAGGCGCCGCCCGACGGTGAGGATGTCGCCCTCGCCCTCGTTGACGTACTCGGGCCACAGCGTGTCCGTGTAACCGCGGCCTTCCAGCCATCTCAGGTACGCGGGTCCCTCGGCGGTGCGCTCCGCGTGGCGGAAGCGGGCCCCGTAGACCTTGCCGTCGACCACGGTGGCGCCGTTGGCCGCGAACACCATGTCGGGCAGGCCCTCGATGGGGTCTATCTCCTCGACCACGTGGCCGAGTTCGAGGTACAGATCGCGCAGCCCCTCCCACTGCCTGACCGCGAGCGCGTTGTCGGTGGCGTGCTGCGGGTTCATCCACGGGTTGATCGAGTACGTGACGTCGTAGTGCCGGGGCCGGCACATCAGCAGACGGCGGCGGGTGGCGACCCGGGTGGGGCTTTCGGAACGGTAGAGAGCGCCGGCGGGGGTGATGGGCTCGGTGAGCGGCACGAGGGCTCCTAGTCATGGGGTGCGGATGGAGGCCCGGCCGCCCGCGGGATGTGCGGGCGGGCCGGAAGCGCGAACGCGACTGATCACTGCGGCCAATGGAAAAGGCGCTCCGCATTGACCGGAAGTAGTCGGTGATACCGGTCAATCAACCCTCTGACCAGGCCCTCCGCAGAGTTGATTGTCCGTGTCCGACTTCGCTTCCGGGCAATCGGGCGCTCCCGTGGAATGTGGACATCACCCGGTTTCGGGAGGCGAAGCAAGGACGGGAAAGAGACCCCGGACCGTCCCGGCCGACCGTACGAACCTGTCCACCTGTTCCATCTGGAGGTACTTCCATGGCGCATCGCAACGTCGAACTGCTCGCAGTCGGTGCAGGGCCGGCGAACCTCGCGCTGGCGGTCGCCGTCGAGGAGCTCGCCCCCGAGCTGGCCGGCGACACCCTGCTGATCGAGCGCGAGCAGGACATCGTGTGGCAGCGCGGCATGCTGCTGCCCGACGCGCTCAGCCAGGTCTCCTTCCTCAAGGACCTGGTCACCATGCGCAATCCGTGCAGCCGCTTTTCCTTCGTCAACTTCCTTCACTCGCAGAAACGGCTCGACGCTTTCGTCAACCTGGCCAGCTTCGTTCCGTACCGCAGTGAGATATCCGAATACTTGCAGTGGGTGGCCGACGAACTCGCCACCGTAAAGGTCGAATACGGCCGCGAATGCACCTCCGTCGAGGCCGTGAACGGCGAGGACGGCGAGCTTTCCGGCTGGGTGGTCACCCTCGCCAACGGCGACACCATCGGCTGCCGTTACCTGGTCATCGGCGCCGGCCGCGACGCCCACGTCCCCGCGGTGTTCGACGGCCTGCCGGCCGAGCGCGTCATCCACAGCACGCAGTACACGCAGCGCATCGCCGAGGTGCGCGCGGACCTGCCGCACCGGGTCGCGGTCATCGGCGGGGCGCAGAGCGCTGCCGAGCTGTTCGGCGCCGCGCTGCGGGACCTGCCCGAGTGCAGGCCGACCATGATCATGCGCTCCATCGGCCTGAACGGCTACGAGAGCAGCAAGTTCACCAACGAGCTGTACTACACGTCCTTCATCGACGAGTTCTACGAGTCCTCGCCCGAGGCCCGCCAGCAGCTGCTCGCCGAGATGTACCGCTCCAACTACGGCGGTCTGTCCCCGGCCACCCTCGACGGCCTCTACCGGCAGTTCTACCAGGACCGCCGCAGCGGCCAGGAGCGCCTGGCGCTCCACCCCATGACCGACGTGACCGGCGCGCGGATGGACGGCGAGGAGATCGTCCTGACCCTCGTCGACCGCAAGTCGGGTGCCGAGCGGGAGATGCGCACGGACCTCGTGCTCCTGGGCACCGGTTTCGTCCGCGAGATGCCGTGGGCGGTCAAGGCCCTCGCGCAGTCGATCGGACTCGACGAGATCAACGTGAGCCGGAAGTACCGGCTCGACCTGGGCCGCCCGGCGACCGCCGCCTGCTACCTGCAGGGCGTCAACGAGGCCACCCACGGCATCGCCGACTCGCTGCTCAGCGTGCTCGCCGGCCGCTCCGCCGAGATCACCGAGGACATCCTCGCGCACCGCCGGACGAGATCGCTGGAGATCCCGGCCCAGGAGCGCGAGCTGGCACTCGCCGGCGCGGTCTGAGTACCGCGCGCCCCTCACGAGCCGTACCCGCCTGACGAGGAGAGAACGACCCCCATGCTCACCAAGCAACTCGACCGCGACGCCCTGACGCACGAGAACGGGCTGGACGCCCAGCGCCTGCTGCCCTGGCCCGAGCTCAACGCCCCCTTCGAGGGTTCCTGGTGCGTGATACGCCCCGGTACCGCGTCGACGGCGCACGCCCACCACGAGTACGAGATCTTCATCGCCGTATCCGGCACCGCGGTCCTGGAGTCGCAGGGCGTCCGCAAGCCCCTCGTGACCGGCGACATCGTCTACTTCGCCCCCGGCTCGGACCACCGGGTGATCAACGAGTCCGCGGAGGACTTCGAGATGTATTCGGTCTGGTGGGACCTCGACATGACGCAGCGGTTCGCGGCACGCCACGAAGGAGCCCAGGCATGACACGCCGTACGGTCATCATCGCGCCGCCGCCGACCCCCAACGGGGATCTGCACACCGGGCACCTGGCGGGCCCTTACCTGGCCGGTGACGTGCACGCGCGCTACCTGCGGGCCTCCGGCCGCCCGGTGATCTTCACCAGCGGCACCGACGACAGCCAGACCTACGTGGTGTCCAGCGCGGCCAAGGCGGGCCTGACGCCGGAGGAGCTGGCCCTGCGCTCCGCGACGCAGATCCGCGCCACCCTGGAGGCGGCGGGCATCTCCGTGGACGGCTTCGCCCCCTTCGACAAGGGGTACCGGCAGACCGTCATCGACTTCGTCACCGACCTCCACAACGACGGCGCGTTCCGGCTGAAGACCGTGCGCCTGCCGTACGTCGAGGCCACCGGCGAGTACCTCATGGAGGGCCTGGTCGCCGGCGACTGCCCGGTGTGCCTGGTGGAGAGCCGCGGCGGACTCTGCGAGTCCTGCGGACACCCCAACAACTTCGACGAGCTGCTGCGTCCGCGCTCCACCGTCGACCCGGACGCCGTGGTCACGCACCGCGAGGCGCAGATCCTCGTGCTGCCGATGGAGGAGTACCGCGACCGCCTCGCCGACTACTACGTCCGGCACCGGGACGTGCTGCGGCCGCACACCGCGCAGCTGGTCCGCGAGGCGCTGGAGCGTCCGCTTCCGGACTTCCCGATCACCTACCCCACCGGGTGGGGCATTCCGGCGCCGTTCGTCGAGACGCCCGGGCAGGTCCTCAACGCCTGGGCCGAGGGCATGGCCGCCTCGATGTACTGCACCTGGTACGCGGCCGAGCAGCTCGGCGAGCACACCGACCGCTACGACGAGCACTGGCTGTCCGAGCACGGCATCGACCTCGTGTACTTCCTCGGATTCGACAACGTCTACTTCTGGGGAATGACGCACCTGGCCCTGCTGATGGCGCACGGCGACCGGTACGTGGAGCCGCACGCCATCGTGTCGAACGAGTTCTACGAGCTGGAGAACCAGAAGTTCTCGACAAGCAAAGGCCACGTGGTCTGGGCCGCCGATCTGGTGGCCGAGGTGCCCCGCGACCTGGTCCGCTTCTACCTGGCGCTCACCGCGCCGGAGCACTCCCGGACGAACTTCAGCCGCGAGGCGCTCGACACCCTGGCGAGCGATCGGCTCGTCGAGCCGTGGAACCGGCTCGTCCGCCGCGTGGAGGAACTGCTCGCCGGCGTCCCGGCGGACGCGCTGCTCCCGGTGTCGCGGACCGGCGCCGACCACGCCGGCATCGTCGTCGAGCGCTTCCGCTCCCACTACGAGCTGGAGAGCTTCAGCCTCCACCGGGCCGCTGACCTGGTCGTCGTCCACATCGACCGGCTGCTGAAGCAGGCGGACCGGGTGGCCGCGGACGTCCCGAGCGACCTCGGTGACCTGGTCCTCGCCGTCCGGACGCTGACGGCCTGCGCCGCTCCGCTGCTCGTCGACCTCGCGGCCCGTGCCGAGCGGGCCGGGGCCGATCTGACCCTGCCGGCCGGGGCCTTCACCACCGACCCCGTCGCTCCGCTGCGACTCCCCCTCCTGTCCACCGCGGTCGGGGCGTTCGCGCCCGTGGCCGAGCCGGCCGACATCCGAGCCTGACCTCCGAGGAGCACTGTGTCCACGATCGCCCCGCCCCGTCCCAATCGGGCAGAACGCCTGCTGATCCCCGCGACCTTCATCACCAACCTGGGCAACGGCATCCAGCTCACCGCCGCCTCGTACCTGGTCTTCACCGAGGCCAACACCATGCTCGCGGTCAGCTGGCTGATGATCGCCGTCACCATCCCGCAGGTGGCGCTCTCCCTGTTCTTCGGCAAGCTCGCCGACCGCTTCGACCGCCGGACCCTGGCGATGGTCTCCGACCTGGCCAGCGCCGCCGCCGCGATCGGTCTGCCGCTCTGGCTCGCCCTCGGCGGCAACCCGTCGACCGTCAGCTACGTGGCCAGCTTCATCCTGTCGATCTCCGCGGCCCTCTTCTTCCCGGCCAGCAACGCCCTGATCAAGGAGCGCATCCCGGAGTCCCGGCTCGCCCAGTTCAACGGCAACGCCGAGATCGCCATCCAGGCCGGCACGCTCGCCTCGGCGGCCCTCGGCGGCTGGGTGATCGTCTGGGTCGGCACCACGTCGCTCTTCTACTTCAACGCGATCACGTTCCTGGTCTCCGCCGCCCTGCTGTTCTTCATCGGCCGTCGTCCGGCCGGCCAGGCCGTCACCGAGGCCGCGGCCAAGGCCGCGTCGGCCGCCGCCGCCAAGCTGACCGTCGTCCGCCCGCCGCTGGCCCGTCTCGCGGTGCTCTACATCATCGGCAACATCGTCATCATCGTCGGCAACAGCATCATGCTGGTCCTGGTGATCGAGGGCTTCAAGTCCAACGCCGGCTACCTCGGCATCGTCGACGCCCTGTTCGGCATCGGTGCGCTGTTCGCGGCCTGGGCCTTCAAGAAGATCAGCTCCAAGGCCACCGTGCTGAAGACGGCCCTGATCGGCTACCTCGCCTTCGCGGTGCTCCTGTCCATGGAGTCCATCCACCTCTACGCGATGATGGCCGTCATCCCCTTCGCCGCCATCGCCTTCTGCGTGGCACGCATCTCGGCCCGTACCGCCCTGATGAGCGCGGCGCCCGAGGAGAAGACCGGCTTCGTCTTCGGTGCCACCAACGCCTTCGGCCTCGCGGCCGGCACCACCGCCGTCGTCCTGATCTCGCTCCTGGTGGACTCCACCAACGTGAAGAACGGCTTCTACGCCCTCTCCGCCCTGGTCGTCGTCATCGCCACCATCACCGTCATCTCGCTCGGCAAGCACGACCGCGAGGTCGCCGCCGCGGCCGCCGCCGCGGAGTCCGAGAACGTCGCCGAGCCCGCCGCCGCGGCCGCGATCAGCGAGCCCGCCGCCGAGGCCGAGGCCCGCGAGTCCGTCCCGGCCAAGGTCTGAGGGGAGAGGCACAGATGAAGCTGCTCGCCATCGAGGCCAGCCAGAACGCCACCTACTACATCTCCCGCTACCAGCAGCTCCAGGACCTCGGAGCAGAGGTCTACGTCCTCAACGGACTGGGCACCGAGGACTTCTGGGACGCGCAGCGGTACCGGATCGCAGGCTCCAAGCACATCGAGGACATCGTCACGGCCGCCAAGGTCTGGCACGCCGAGGAGGAGTTCGAGGGGGTCCTGACCTTCTCGGAGTCCGGGGTCGTCACGGTGGCGGTCGTCGCCGAGGCGCTCGGACTGCCGAGCATCGGGTTCGAGGCGGCCCGCACCAGCCGCAACAAGCTGCTCATGCGCCAGGCGCACGAGCGCGGCAGCGCGGCGCACCCCGGCTTCCGGTACGCCCCCGACGTCGAGGCCGCGCTGGCCGCCGGCGAGGAGCTGGGCTACCCGCTGATCCTCAAGCCGACCCTGGGCGCCGCCAGCAACTTCGTCTTCAAGGTCGACGACCCCGAGGAGATGGCCGCCCGCTTCGCGGACGCCACCCTGGGCATCGAGACCATGACCTGGGCGCTGATGGAGGCGGACGGCCTGGACCTCGGCCCGAACGGGATCATCGTCGAGGGCTACCTCGACGGTCACGAGCACCTCATCGAGGCGCTGGCCTGGGACGACGAGGTGTACCTCGGCTCCATCGTGGACCGGATCACCGTCGAGAGCGGGACCTTCGACGACGACGTCCACCACGCGCCGAGCTCCCTGACCCCCGAGCAGGTGGCCGCGGTCCACGAGGTGGTCCGGGACGCCGCCCACGCCCAGGGACTGCGCCGGTCCGTGCTGCACGCGGAGGTGAGGTTCCACCAGGGCAAGCCCTTCATCCTGGAGATAGCGATCCGCCCCGGCGGCGGCGGGCTGGACCACATGGCGCGCATCAGCGCCGGCCACGACCCCATCAAGTGCGTGGTGGACGTGGCCCGGGGCACCAGGCCCGATGTCTCGCACTACGCGCCGACCGGTGTGCACACCGCCGCGATGTGCCTGATCAGCGGGGCGGGCACGGTGGAGTCGGTCGACGTGCCCGCCGAGGTCCCGGACTCCGTCTTCTTCCTGAAGATCACGGCCACTCCGGGGACCGTCATCAAGCGTCCGCCGGCGGGCAACAACATCCTCGGCTTCCTGGGCGCCACGGGCGAGTCGCTGGAGGAGGCGCTGAGCACCGCCCACATCGTGGCCAGCCGCATCCGTACGGAGATGAGGCCGGAACATGGCTGAGACCCCGCGGCGCGCGGCCACCCGACGCCACTACCTGATGTGCCGGCCCACCCACTTCGAGGTGAGCTACGCGATCAACCCGTGGATGAACCCGGACAAGCCGATGGACGCCGAGCTGGCGCTGGCCCAGTGGGAGCGGGTCCGGGACCTCTACATCGGCTTCGGCCACGAGGTCTCCTTCATCGACCCGGTCCCGGGCCTGCCGGACATGGTGTTCTCCGCCAACGGCGCCACCGTGATCGACGACAAGGTGCTCATCGCGAAGTTCCGCCACCGGGAGCGGGCGGCCGAGGCCGACGCGTACCGGGCCTGGTTCGAAGGGCACGGCCACACCGAGGTCCTCGTACCGCAGCACGTCAACGAGGGCGAGGGGGACTTCGCCCCGGCCGGCCGGCGGGTCCTGGCCGGCGCGGGATTCCGCAGCGACCCCCTCGCGCACGAGGAGCTGCGCGCCTTCTTCGGCCTGCCGGTGGTCGGCCTGGACCTGATCGACCCCCGCTACTACCACCTGGACACCGCACTGTGCGTCCTCGACGACGACCTGGTGACGTACTACCCCGCCGCCTTCTCCGAAGAGAGCCGGGAGGTGCTGCGGGAGCTCTACCCGGACGCGATCCTCGCGACCCGGGACGATGCCGAGGCCTTCGGTCTGAACGCGGTCAGCGACGGACTGAACGTGGTCGTGACGGAGACGGCCACGCACCTGATCGGTGAGCTGCGCGAGCGCGGCTTCGAGGTGCACGGCGTGGACATGTCGGAACTGCTGAAGGCCGGTGGCGCGGTCAAGTGCATCACTCAGGAGATACGACACCGGTGATCGACTACGACGGCAGAAGTTTCCGCAACACCGGTTACCCGGCGGGCGAGGACGCCCCCGTCGGCCACTACCGCCAGGAAGGCGACCTGCTCTGGGCCGACTTCGACGGCGGCCCCGTCCGCCGGGGCTCGCTGAACGGCCGCGTGGAGCCCGACGGGAACCTCGAATTCGCCTACACGATGGTCCTCGCGGACGGCGAGGTGATCGCCGGCAGGTGCTGGAGCACCCCCGAGTTCCTCGACGACGGACGAATCCGGCTCAACGAGCGCTGGGAGCGCTACGGAGCCCACTCGGACAGCGGTGAATCCGCACTGGAGGAGGTACCGAGATGACCCCGCCCACCACCCCGCTCCGCGGGGGCAGCGTGACCTGGGCCTGCACCAGCGGCTTCAGCCCCGTCTTCATCTTCCCGTTCACCCCCGGCGAGTACTACGGGGTGGCCAACCTGCACGAGTTCCAGACCCTGATGTACCGCCCGCTGTACTGGTACGGCACCGGCGGCCAGCCGACCGTCGACTACGAGCGCAGCCTCGCCGAGCCCCCCGAGTGGAGCGAGGACGGCCGCAAGGCGACGATCACCGTCAAGCCGTACAAGTGGTCGAACGGCGAGACGGTCAACGCCGACAACGTGATGCTGTGGATGCACCTCCTGGAGGCCGAGAAGGACAGCTTCGGCGGCTACACGCCGGGCTTCTTCCCGGACAACCTGGCCGGCTACGAGAAGGTCGCCGAGGACAAGGTCAGCTTCACCTTCGACCGCGCGTACTCGCACAACTGGGTGTTGATGAACCAGTTCAGCACCATCACCCCGCTGCCGAGGGCCTGGGACCGCACCGGCGACGACCGCCCGGCCGACGCCACCCACGACCCGGCCCAGGCCTCCGCGGTCTACGCCTACCTGCGGGCCTGCAACGACGAGCGCAAGGGCTGGGACACCAGCCCCGTCTGGAGCGTGGTCAACGGACCCTGGCGGCTCGGCAGTTACACCATCGACGGCACCTCGGGCGAATGCGTCCTGCTGCCCAACGAGCACTACTCCGGGCCCAACAAGCCCTATCTGGACGAGTTCCGGCTGGTGCCCACCGACTCGGACACCGAGCAGTACGAGATGCTCCGCCGGGGCCCCGAGGCCGTCGACGGCGTGCAGATCGGCTTCCTGCCCTTCGACGAGGTCACGGAGCCGGCCGAGGACCCGCAGCTGGGCGGTCCCAACCCGCTCGGCGAGCACTACGACCTCGTGCCCCAGCTCACTTACAAGATCCATTACTTCCCGATCAACTTCAACAACCCCACCGTCGCGGGAAAGATCTTCAAGCAGCTCTACTTCCGTCAGGCACTCCAGTCCAGCCTCGACTCCCGGGGCGCCATCCGCGACGTCTACAAGGGCTACGGCTACCCGACCACCGGGCCCATCCCGGCCCTGCCGGACAGCCCGCTGCTCTCGCCCGCCGCGCACGAGGACCCGTACCCCTTCGACATCGACGCGGCCCGCCGCTACCTGACCGAGAACGGCTGGGACACCAGCACCACCCCGGGCATCTGCGTCCGCGAGGGCACCGGACCGGGCGAAGCGGGAGAGGGCATCCCGGCCGGCACCCCGCTGCGCTTCTCCATGCGGTACGCCAAGGGGCACGAGACGCTGACCGCGGTCATGCGCAAGTTCGCCGCGGACGCCGCGCAGGCCGGCATCGAGATCGAGCTCACCGAGGTCGAGGCGAGCGTCCTGGTCCTGGAGGACACCACCTGCACCCCGGGCCCCGACAGTCCGTGCCTGTGGGAGTTCAGCGACTGGAACGGCGGATGGGGCTACGGCCCGGGCTTCTACCCCACCGGAGAGGCCCTCTACTCCACCGGATCCTCGGTCAACTTCGGCAGCTACAGCGACCCGAAGGCCGACGAACTGATCGCGCGCACGGTGGTCAGCGACGACCTGGAGGACCTCTACGCCTACCAGGACTACATCGCGCAGCAGGTCCCGGTCATCTGGATGCCCAACTTCCCCTTCCGTCTCCTGGAGGTCGCCAAGAACCTCCGCGGCGTGGCCCCGGTCAACCCGTTCGGGCTGATCAACCCCGAGGACTGGCACTACGTCGGCGAGGAGCTGTGATGTACCAGAGGCTGCTCGACCACCTCGACGGACACCAGGCCCGCTACCGGCTGATCGACCACCCCGCCGAAGGCCGCACGGACCTGGCGAGCGTGCTGCGCGGCCACCCGCTGGAGCAGGCCGCGAAGTGCATCGTCGTCCGCGTGAGCATCACCAAGCGGGTCGGCAAGTACGTGCTCGCGGTGGTGCCCGGTGACCGCCAGGTCGACCTGGAGGCGGTCGGCTCGCTGTTCGGCGGCGGCCGGACGGCCTTCGCGACGCCGGAGATCGCCGAGCGCCTGGCCGGCAGCGTCTGCGGCACGGTGATGCCGCTCAGCTTCCACCCCGACCTGCACCTCGTCGTCGACGAGGGCCTGATCCTCACCGAAGAGATCTACTTCAACGCGGCCCGCCTGGACCGCTCCGTGGCCCTGTCCACCCCCGACTACCTGGCCATCGCCCAGCCGCAGCTCGCGGCGATCGCGACGGCCGGCGACCGGGTCCTGACCCACTCCGCGAGGTGACGAAGATGACGGAAGACGCCAAGACGACCGATGACGGCGTGGTGATCCTGGTCGGCAGCGGACAACGCGCCTACCGCGAGTACCTGCTCGCGGGCGCCGCCCGCCGGCGCCCGATCTGGATCCTGGACGCGGTGGACCCGACCTGGCAGAAGGAGTACGTCATCGGCTCGACCACCGTCGCCCTGCTCGACCGGGAACGCCTGGTGCCCGATCAGGAAGGGCTGATCAGGGCCGCCGAGGCGGTGGCCGCAGAACACCGGGTGGTGGGGGTGTTCAGCTACGACGAGACGCTCGTGGTGACCACCGCGCTCATAGCCGAGCGGCTGGGCCTGCCCGGACTGACCTCGCGGGGCGCCGACAACTGCCGCAACAAGCACCACACCCGGCAGCTGCTGACCGCCGCCGGACTGCCCCAGCCGCACTTCGCCTACGTGACCGACGCCGACCAGGCGCTCGAGGCGGCCGACTCCTTCGGCTACCCGGTCGTGCTCAAGCCCCGCGGCATGGGGGCGAGCATCGGCGTGATCCGGGTCGACCGCCCCGAGGCGGTCCGCGCGGCCTTCGAGGTCGCCGACGCCGCCGGCCGCGGTGGGAACAGCGACTACGAGGGCGGTGCGCTGGTCGAGGAGTGCGTGATCGGGCCCGAGATCAGCATCGACGGCGTGGTCTTCGACGGGGAGTGGACCCCGCTCTTCCTCGCGCACAAGGAAGTGGGCCTGGAGCCCTACTTCGAGGAGACCGGGCACGTGGTCAGCGCCACCGATCCGCTGCTGGCCGACGAGGAGCTGCTGGGCATCCTGCGCGACGCCCACCGGGAACTGGGAGTCGGCTACGGCATCACCCACACGGAGGTGAAGCTGACCTCCCGCGGACCGGTGATCATCGAGGTGAACGCCCGGCTGGGCGGCGACCTCATCCCGTACCTGGGCAGTCTCGCCACCGGCATCGAGCCGGGCGAGGTGGCCGCGGAAGTGGCGACCGGCACCCGCCCCGAGTGGACGCCGGCCCGCTCCCGCACCGTGGGCATCCGCTTCCTCTACCCGCCCCAGAACGGCACGGTCCGCTCGGTCGACGTGCCCGCCGCGTCCGACACCCCGGGGCTGCTGGAGGCGAACGTCATGGTCGGGTCCGGGACGACGCTGCTGCTGCCGCCGGACGGTTACCTCAGCCGCTACGCCAACGTGATCTGCGCCGGCGAGGACCGGCCGGGCTGCGAGGAGCACCTCGCCAAGGCCGCCGCACTGACCACGATCGTCCTCGACAGCTGACCCGTCGGCACCGGAACACGGAAAGGAGGTGTGTGATGTCGGCGAGGGTGACGGTAGTGGGCGGCGGTGTGATCGCCCTGCTCACGGCAGTCGAATGCGTGCTCGACGGACACAAGGTCACGGTCGTGGACCAAGGCCCCATCCCGCACAGCAGAGCCACCTCTTTCGACCAGCACCGGATCCTGCGGGCCCTGCACCCTGCGGATCCGCAGGCCACGGCGGCCGCGCTGCGCGCGCACCGCCGCTGGGTCGAATTGGAAGAGCTCTTCCTGACCCGCTTCTACGAGCAGGTCGGCGCCCTGACCGTGCTGCCGCCCGCGGCGGCGGCGGAAGCGGCGGCGATGCTCGGCAACGCCGGAGGCAGCGTCAGGGAACTGACCGCGGCCGGCCTGTCCGACCGCTATCCGCACCTGCGCGTGGACGGCGGTCTCGGCGCGGTACTCGAGGACGAGGCCGGGGTCCTGCTCGCCGAACGGGTCCTCGCCGCGTGCGTGGGCTGGCTGAAGTGGCAGTCCGGCATCGAGCTCATCGAGCACCGGGCCGTGACCGCCGTCGACGGCGAGAGCGGAAACGTACGGCTGGTGGACGGGCAGGTGCTGCACGGCGACGCGGTCCTGGTCGCGGTGGGCCCCTGGTCCCGGGGGCTGATGCCGGAGGGCATCGCCGAACGGCTGACGCTGTTCCGCCAGTCCCTCCTCTACTGCCGGGTGCCCCGGCACCAGGCGCAGGCCTGGGCGTCCACCCCGGCCATCCCCGCGCTCGGCACCACCGGGGGAGCCTGGCTGATCCCGCCGGTGGCGGGCACGGCCCTCAAGCTGACCTCGGCCACCGCCTGCCGGGTGGTGGACGAACTCACCGACCACGCCACCGATCCGTACTGGCAGCGCCGGCTGGAGAAGGAGTTCGGGGACCTGCTGCCCGGCTTCGGCCCGGCCTGGGTCACCGCCGCCAAGGACGCCTACTACTCCTCCTTCTCCGAGACCGGCGGACCGCTGGTGGTCGGCCTCGGCGGTGACGCGTACGCGTACGCGGCCTGCGGTGGCACATCCTTCAAGTTCGCGCCGCTCATCGCACGGTCGCTGGCGGACCGGCTGACCGGCCGGATGCCGTCGCCGATCGGGCTCGGCGCACTCGACGGGCCGCCGCTCGACGCGCTCGCCCCGCAGCTCGCGGGCCGGTGAGCGGGCGGCCGAGGGTGAGACAGAAGGAGGAAACGGTGGTCACGACGGACGACGTGCGCGGGCTCGCGCTCAGCCTGCCGAGGACCGAGGAGCACCTGGTCCGGGACCGCGTGAAGTTCCGGATCGGGCAGATCGTCTACCTGGCGCTCTCCCGGGACGAGACGGAGCTGGGCTTCGCCTTCCCCAAGGAGGAGCGGGCGGCGCTCGTCGCGGCCGAACCGGCGAAGTTCCTCATGCCCCGTGAGTCCGACCTGCGCTTCAACTGGGTCGAGGCCAGGATGGCGGCCCTGGACCTGGAGGAGCTGACGGAACTGGTCACCGAGGCCTGGCGGATGGTGGTGCCGGCCAAGGTGGCGCGCGCACACCTGGCCCCGGCCGCGCCGCCGCCCCCGCCCGCCCCCACCCTGGCCGAACTGCGGGCCTCGGCCGCGGTGTTCAACGGCTTCGCGGGGGTGGACCGGAGCTGGCTGGCGCTGCGCGAGGAGACCGCGCCCGGTCTCGACCTCTCCGTCGCCGCCCACCGCACCGCCCTGCACCGCTGGCTGAACTCCTGGGGCTGCCGGATCCGCTACCCGCGGGAGGGGGAACCCGACCTGTTCGGCGCGGGGCTCGCCGCCTGGTGGGAGCGCCACCCCCTGCCGGACGCGCCGCTGTCCCGGCTCACCCCCCGCGACATCTCCCGCTTCGCGCGGGCCTACGAGGAACTGGCCGCGCTGCCGATCGGCCGCCGCAGCCTCGGCCCGACCGCCGCGTCCAAGGCGCTGTACGCCCTGCGTCCCGATGCGGTCATGCCGTGGGACGCGGCCATCGCCGACCGGCTCTACGGCGTACGGGACGGGGCCGCCTTCGCCCGCCACCTGGAGACCGGCCGGGCCTGGGCGCGGGCGGCGCTCGCGGAAGGCGGCGGCGCGGACGAGCGGACCCTGTGCGCCGACATCGGCCGGGCCGGGATCTCCCTCGCCAAGGTCCTCGACGAACACCTCTACCTCACCATCACCCACGCGGCGGGCCGGCCGGACCCGGGGCGCTCCGAGGCCTGAGGGACGACACGCCGACGCGCCCCGCGGCGGGAGCCGCGGGGCGCGTCGGCGGCGGGCGGCCGCGGACTAGCGGGAGACCCGCGCGAGCACCTCGGAGCGCGCCACGGGCACCTGCTCCTCCTCCGTCGGGTCGGGCTGGGCCAGTGCGAACGCCCTGGCCATCGGCGTCAGCCCGTACTGCCCCGGCAGATCGGAGTGTTCGACCAGGCCCGCGTCGAGGAGGCGTTCGAGGAGGTCCTCCACCGGTTGGGCGGAGCGCTCGACCAGGACGGCGAGCGCGTCCGTGGACTCGTACACCACGTTGTCGACGGAGGGCGGGTTCTCGGAGACGGCGAACTGGCGCAGCATCAGGCGGGCCCACGGGGTCAGCAGCCGGTAGGCGCTGTCCAGCCGGCTGCCCAGGCTGTCGTCGCCGACCTGCAGCCGGCCCGGGAAACGGCCGGATTCCGGCCGTCCGTCGCCGAGCAGCTCGGCCACGGAGTCCTGAAGCATCCACTCGGGCCGGGCCGCGATGCGCCGGCCGGCCAGGTTCAGCGCGAGCGGCAGGTCCCCGCACGCGTCGGCCAGGCGCAGGCAGGCGCGCGGCTCGGTGCCGACCCGGTCCGCGCCGATGAGCCCGGCGAGCAGCTCCATGGACTCGTCACGGTCCAGGGCGGGCAGCCGGATTCGGCCAATTCCGTCGAGTCCCAGCAGCCTTGAGCGGCTGGTGATGACGATGCGGCTCTCGGGGGCCGCGGTGAGCAGTTCGCGTACCTGCCGCTCGTGCTGCACACCGTCCAGCACCACGAGCAGGCGGCGCCGGTGGAGCAGCGAGCGGTACAGGCCGATGCGCTGCCCCGGATCGTTCGGGATGCGGTCGGCGGGGATGCCGAGCGCTTCCAGGAAGCCGCCCGCGATTCCCGCCGCGTCCTTGCGTCCGTCGGCGGCCGGGTCCAGGTTCGCGTAGAGCTGTCCGTCCGGCAGGCCGGGCGCCAGTTCGTGGGCGAGCCGAAGGGCGAAGGCCGACTTGCCCACCCCGACCTGACCGCTGATCAGCAGCGGTCCCGCCGGACGCTGCTCGCCGTAGGTGGGGGCCGTCAGCGCGCGGGCCCGCTGCAGCAGTTCGAACCGTCCCACCAGGGGACGAGCCTCCATCGGCAGTTGGGCGGGCGGCGGCAGGACGGCGCGCACGTCGGCGGCCCGCAGCTCGTTCTCCTGGTGCTGTTGCACGGCCTTGGCCGCCGGGCGGGCCGCGCCCTCGTCGCCGTCGGCGCGCGCCGCCTCGTGCCAGCGGCGCTCCCAGGTGGCGCGGTCCCCGCCGCAGGCCTCCGCGAAGGCGAGGGCCACCTGAAGGGTCGGGAGGCGGTATCCGGCGGCCGCGTCGGAGAGCACCGAGGCGGAGAACATGGCCCGGGTGGCCATGTCGCGGTAACCGGGACTGCCGGCCGCGGTCCGCAGCCTGCGCAACTCCCGGGCGAACGCGGTGACTGGTCCGGCATCGGGGGCCAGTGGTCGCTCCAGTCTTCCCACACCTTGCTCCTTTGGCACTCGTTCTGTGTGCTGCCAGCTCCTCCGGCCTGCCCATGAACTGTCTGTGTCGCCCTTCCTGATCTGCTACCGGATGCTTACCGGGTGCTAGGGGGAACCCCTATGATCCCGGTGACATGACCTGGCCAGGGGTCGTGTTCTTGGGGGGTGGATAGCAGATGCCGGGGGCGGATGCGGAGTCCGGGGAGAGACGGAGCGCGGATCCCGTGGGGGGAAGACCGCGGTTTCACGTGCTCGGATCGCTTGAGGGGTGGGACGGAGAAGTACGGCTGAGGCTGGGGGGAGCGATTCAGGAACGGGTCCTGTGCATGCTCCTTCTCGAGGCCGGCCGGGTGGTGCCCGTCGCCCGACTGGTCGAGGCGACCTGGGAGAAGGACCCGCCGGTGACCGCGGCGCACCAGGTCCGCAAGGCCGTCGCCGATCTGCGGCGGCGCATACCGGCCGGCAACGCGGTGATCGCGACCGACGGGCCCGGATACCGCGTGGTGGTGGCGGACGACCAGCTCGACCTCCTGGAGTTCGACGCACTGACCAGGGTGGCGGGCCAGGCCGTGCGGGAGGGCCGGCAGTCCGAGGCAGCCGAGTACCTGCGGGCCGCTCTCGCGCTGTGGCGGGGATCGGTGCTGTCCGGCGCGGGCGGGCCGGTGATCGAGGCCGCGGCGACGGCACTGGAGGAGCGCCGGCTGGCCGCTGCCGAGCAGCGCTTCGAGCTGTGCCTGGCGCTGGGCGAGAGCGGCGAGCTCATCTCAGGGCTACGCGCGCTGATCACCCAGCATCCGCTGCGGGAGACGCTGCGCGGCCAGTTGATGCTCGCCCTGTACCGCTCGGGCCGGCAGGCCGAGGCGCTCAAGGAGTTCGGGGAGGTCCGCGAGCTCCTCGTCGACGAGCTCGGGATCGATCCGGGACCGAGGCTTTCCCGGCTGTACGAGGCGATCCTGCGGGACAGCCCCGAACTGGCCGCGCCCGAGCGCCCGCAGCCCGTACCGGTGACGCCCGTACCGGCCCCGACCGTACGTCCGGAACCGGCCGAGCGGGCGGCTCCCGTAGCGCAGGCGCCCGAGCCGGCCGTTCCCGTACGACCGGCCGCCGAACCCGCGGCGGCCGGGTCACCGGAGCCGGTTCCCGCGGAGCCGGGGGCGCCGGCGGGGACGGCCGGGCCGGCCGACGCCCCGTGCACCCTGCCGTACGACCTGCCGGACTTCACCGGCCGCGCCAAGGAACTGGCCGAGCTCTTCGACTACGTACAGGACGAGGGCCGGGGCGCCGAGCGGTACTCCCGGATCGTGGCCATCGACGGCATGGGCGGCATGGGCAAGACCACCCTGGCCGTCCGCGCCGCGCACCGGCTGGCCGGGGGGTACCCCGACGGGCAGCTCCACATCGACCTGCACGGATTCACCCCGGGCGGCCAGCCCGTGTCACCGGCCAGCGCGCTCGACAGCCTGCTGCGGACCGTCGGCACCCCGGGCGACCGGATCCCCGAGGACCTGGAGGGCCGCACGGCCCTGTGGCGCTCGAAGCTGGACGGCCGGCGGATGCTGCTGCTGTTCGACAACGCGGTCGACGCCGCGCAGATCCGGCCACTGCTGCCGGCCTCGCCCGGCTGTCTGGTCCTGATCACCAGCCGGGGGCGGCTGCTGGACCTCGACGGCGTCGAGTGGGTGTCGATCGGGATGATGGAGCCCGAGGACAGCACCAGCCTGATGACCGAGACGCTCGGCACGACCCGCGTGGCCGCCGAGCCGGAGGCCTCCGCCGAACTGGCCGAGCTGTGCGGACACCTGCCGCTGGCCCTGCGGATCGCGACCGCGCGGCTGCGCAACAGGCCGCGCTGGACGGTGCGTTATCTGGTCGAGCGGCTGCGCGACGAGAAACGCCGGATGGACGAGCTGAGTTCGGGCGAGCGCAGCGTCGCGGCGACCCTGCGCCTGTCGTACCTGGCGATGGACGAGGAGTACCGCACGGCGTTCCGCATCCTGAGCCTGTACCCGTGTGCGGGAACCGACGTGTACTCGGCGGCGGCCCTGCTCGGCACGGCCGTCCGGGACGCCGAGGACGCCCTGGAGTTCCTGCTCGACGTCCATCTGGTGCAGCAGCCCGACATCGGTCTCTACACCTTTCACGACCTGGTGCGCAGCTTCGCGCAGAGCCTGCGGGGACCGGCGACGGCGCAGGACGACGCGGCGGCCGTCGAGCGGCTGCTCGGCTACTACCTGACGACCTCCAACGCGGCCTGCGAGGTGCTGTTCCCCGGCCGCGAGCGCCGGCCCACTGGCATCCCGCCCTACCAGGGCGAACGGCCGGCCTTCACGCTGGCCGAGCAGGCTGTGAGCTGGTTCGACCGGGAACAGGCCGGGCTGCTGGCGGCCGTGTCCCTCGCCGAGCGGACCGGCCACGACCGGTACGCGGCCTGCCTGAGCCGCAACGTGGGCTTCCACCTGCACGCGCGCGGACAGCTCGACGAGTTCTGGAGCGTCGGCCACCTCGCGGTCGCCGCCGCGCGCCGGCTCGACGATCCGGCGCTCCTCGGCATCAGCCTCGCCAATCTGGGCGCGGCCTGCTGGAAGCTCGGCCGCTTCGAGGAAGGGCTGGAGGTGGCCAGGGAGGCGCGCGACACCGCGGTGCGCGCCGGGGACCGGCACACCGAGGCGCACAGCGAATCGACCATCGGGCTGCTGCTGTCGATGCTCGGCAGGTACGGGGAGGCGCTGCCCCTCCTCGAGCGCTCCCTCGCCATGTCCAGGGAGCTGGGCAACCCGCGCGCGGAGGCCGAGAACCTCACCACCCTCAGCACGCTGTACGAGCGGTGGGGCCGCTACCCGGAGGCGGCCCAGGCCGCCCGCCGGGCGATCGGGATCGGCCGCGACCTCGGCTACCGCAGCAACGAGATCGTGGCCCTGGCCGATCTGGCCTTCGCCCAGGTGGGCATCGGCGACTACACGGACGCGCACGAGACCCTCAAGCGTGCCCGAGACCTGTGCGACGAGACCAGGTCGCCGGGTGACGTCGCCCTGGTGCTCGCCGTGTCCGCCCAGGTGGCGCAGGAGCGGGGGGACGGCACGCAGGCCCGCTCCTTCGCCGAGCGGGCCCTGTTCCTCGGCCGTGCGAGCGGCGCCCCGATCCGGCTCGCCAAGGTCGAGAACGTCCTCGGACGGCTCCACATGACGTGGGGGGAGTACGAGGAGGCGCTGGACCTGCACGCCCACGCCCACAAGATCGCGGCCCCGATGAACTTCCGGGCCGAGGAGGCGTCCGCCCTGGTCGGCCTCGCCCGTGCGGCGGAGGCGCTCGGCCGCTCACCGGAGGCGGCCGGACACCGTGCGGCCGCCGAGGAGTTATTCGAGTTCATGGGTCTGCCGGAGCACCGCCGGACGTACTGACCCGGCACACGGATGTGCCCCGCACCGGAATCCGGTGCGGGGCACATCCGCGTGGTGCGCGGGAAGCGGCTGTTCAGCGGGTGGTGGGGCCCGGGGAGGGGGCGCCGGGGCCCTTGTCGTCCGCGAGGACCTCGTACCCGGAGGGCTGACCGGCGTCCGCGGACTGGACCGTCACACCGACGCCGATCACGAGGGTCGCCGCGAAGATCCCGATCAGTCCGGCCAGCTTGCTGCGCATGTGTTGAACCCCCAGGTTGTGTACCGGTGCGGCTCCCGTGTGGTGCGGTGGCCGCTCTCGACAAGACACAGACTGGCCGAGGCCCTTACCGGTCCGTTCCCCTCTCGATACCGTTCCCGGCCGCGGCCCGGGAACGGCCGTTACCGGCCTGTTCCCGGTCCGGTTCGGTGGCCGCCGCGATCCTCGATCCCCGCGCGCTGACCAGCACGTCCGTCCGCGTGGTGCCCGATTCGTAACCGGCGAGATCCAGCAGGGCCCGTACCGTCGCGCGGATCCCGGCCTGCTCCGTCTCGTGCAGCGGTACGGCGTTCCCCTCGGGGGCGATGTCGGCGACGAGGTGCATTCCGTCGACCGTCAGGGTCTCCACACGGAACTTGGCTCCCGTCAAGAGCTCTTCGACGAGATAGGGGGCCGAATGCCGCGCGGTGACGGCCTGTTCGGCCCACCGGTCCAGGGCGGGCCGGTCGTGCACCGGGACCGTCCACCAACAGCCGGCCTTGTCGGCCGACTTGATGACCACCGGCAGCGGGAAGTCCTCCGCCAGCGAGCGCGCCTCGGCGACGGACCCCGCCTCCTCGGCGCGTACGGCCGAGGTCCGGCTCTCGTTGAGGATGCGCCGGATCGTCACCACGTCCGGCAGCCGCCCCGACGGGGTCTGCCGGCACGCGGAGAGGTCCCGCAGCACTTCCTCGGCGGCGGCCGCCGTCCCGCGGCCGAGACCCTTCTCGAGATCGCTCGCGAGGTACAGGACGTGCCCGATGCCGTGTTCGACGACCGTGTCCGCCACCAGGGCGCGCAGCGCGGCCGTGTCGTCGAAGTCCACCCGGAGGAGTCGCTGCGGGGGCAGCCCGGCGGGAGGCCCTGTCTGGACCGGACACGGCCCGGTGTCCGACACCACCCAGACGTCCAGGCCCGCCACGACCGCGGCGCTTACGAGCCCTGGTCCGGGCCTGACCAGCACGACCCGTTCCGCGGACTGGTTGATGATCACAGAATTCTCCTCCATCGTGTCCCACGATGCTGGCGCCGCGCGTTCCCGGTCCCTTCCCGCCCCGTTCCCGGTGCGCGGGCCCCCGTCGGCGCACCGCCGGAGGTCCCCCGGATGGCCCCGTCGCAGGGCCGCCCGACGCCCCGTGTCCGACAGTGGGGGAAGGCACGAGCCCAGGGGGGCACCATCACGCCGGAGGCGTACGCACATGGGACTCTTCGACTTCCTGAAGTCCGACAAGAAGAAGGAACACGAGGCCGCCGAGAAGGCGAAGGGGCAGGTGGAGCAGCAGTCGGCCGCGCGGGCGACACCTCCCGCGAGCTCGGCCGCCGACGCCGCCGCGGCCACCAGGGCCGCCGCCGAGCGGATGGCGGCCGCCGCACCGCCCAAGCGCAAGCCCACGCCCGCCCCCGCGACCCCGAGCCCCACGTCCGCCGCGCACAAGGCCGTGCCGGCCCCTCCCAAGCCCGCCGCGATGCCGAAGCCCGGTCCGGCGCCCGCCGCGCCGGCGGGCGCCGCGCACACCCCCTCCCCCGCTTCGGCCGCGCACAAGGCCGTGCCCGCGGCACCCATGCCCAAGCCGGGGGCCACCGCGAAGAAGCGCACGTACACCGTCAAGCCCGGCGACTCGCTCCCCGCCATCGCCCGCCGCGAGCTGGGCAACGAGGCCCGCTGGCGGGAGCTCTACGCGATGAACAAGGGTGTCGTCGGCTCGAATCCCGACCTGATCCGCCCGGGCACGGTCCTCACCCTCCCCGGCTGAGCCCCCACGCGGACACGCGGAAGGGGCCCGGATCCGACTGGATCCGGGCCCCTTCCGCGTGGGCGCGCGCTCAGCGCTGCGTGTCATCCGCAGCCGAACCGGACTCGCTTTCCTTGGCCGCGAGTTCGTCGTCGAAGCTCGCCGGTGCGGCGTCCTGCGTCGACAGCTCGGTGGCGGCCGGCGGCTCGACGAGCCAGTCCGGGTTCGACTGCTGGTCCCACCACCTCCACGCGGCGTAGGCGGCGCCGGCCAGCACGCCGACCACGACGGCACCCTTGAGCAGGCCCTTGCAGCGCTCCCGCCGCTCGTGGCGCCGCACCAGCTTCTGCACTTCCTTGGCCGAGATCTGGCCGCGCAGCGCCGCGAAGGCCGCCACCGACCGCGAGGCGGCCTCCTCGGCCACCGGCGTGGCGGCGGCGACCGCGCTCTCCCACCGCGGCTGGGTGTAGTCGGCGGCCTGCCGCGCGGCGACGCGGGTCTGGTGCACCGCCTTGGTCGCAACCCGGTCCACGTTCGGCGGCACGTGTGCGCGCGCCGCCTTGAGCCGGGGATGCAGATGGCTGTCGTAGGTCGTACGCGCCTGCCGGGCGGCCGCGTCGGCCGCGTACGACACCTTGGGCGCGAGCAGTTCGTTGGCCTCTTGGGCGTAGTGCACCGCGGCGTCCCTGGCGGATTCCGCGTACGGTGCCACCACTTCCGCCGCGTGCAGGAAACTCTCCCTGGCGCTCTCGGCTGCCAGGCGCACGCTGTCCTTGCGGGTCACGGGGATCCTCCTCCTCGGTGGCGGACACAGTTCACCTTTCCACCCTTTGTCGGATCATGCCTCTCCTGTCGCCGATAGGCATGCGTGACAGGGCATACGGGTGGAGGATTTCAGTGCTGCGGAGCGCTCCGTGCGACCATCTGGACCGACAGTGATGACTATGGAAGGCAGATCCGTGGCCGAGAAGCTCTACGCCACCCTGAAGACGACCCACGGCGACATCGAGATCGAGCTGCTGGAGAACTTCGCTCCGAAGACCGTCCGGAACTTCGTGGAGCTCGCCACCGGCGCCCGGGAGTGGACCCGTCCCACCGACGGCCAGAAGACCACCGACCCGCTGTACGACGGCACCGTCTTCCACCGTGTCATCAGCGGCTTCATGATCCAGGGCGGCGACCCGCTCGGCAACGGCACCGGCGGCCCCGGCTACCAGTTCGCCGACGAGTTCCACCCCGACCTGGCCTTCACCAAGCCCTACCTGCTCGCCATGGCCAACGCGGGCCCGGGCACCAACGGCTCGCAGTTCTTCATCACCGTGGCGCCCACCGCCTGGCTGACGCGCAAGCACACCATCTTCGGCGAGGTCACCGACCCGGCCAGCCGGAAGGTCGTGGACGCCATCGCCGGCAGCGCCACCAACCCGCGCACCGAGCGCCCCCTGGACGATGTGATCATCAAGTCCGTGGCCGTCGAGAAGCGCTGACGGCCCCCGGGAACCTTTCCGCCCCGCCCGTCCGTCCTGCATGCGTATGAAGTGATGGGGCACACCGGACCGGCGGGGCGCACCCTGCCTCGCCGCTGATCGAGGGAAGCGATGGACACCGACCGTCTGCCGGGCTGCTACCGGCACCCGGACCGCGACACGGGGATCAGCTGCACCCGGTGCGAGCGCCCCATCTGCCCCGAGTGCATGATCAGCGCCTCGGTCGGCTTCCAGTGCCCCGAGTGCGTCCGCGAGGGTTCGGGTACCGGGCACCGGCCGACCGCCAACGCGCCGCGGACCGTCGCGGGCGGGGTGGTCGCCTCCGACCCCCACCTCGTCACCAGGATCCTCATCGGGATCAACGTACTGCTGTTCCTCGTGGTGCTCTTCGACCCGTCGCTCGCCGTCCGGCTGGAGCTGATCGGCGGCCGGTACCGGGAGTATCCCGGCGGCCCGGTCCACGGGGTCGCCACGGGCGAGTACTACCGACTGCTGACCTCGGCGTTCCTGCACGTCCAGTGGTGGCACATCATCGGCAACATGATCGCCTTGTGGGTGATCGGCGGCCCGCTGGAGGCGGCGCTGGGCCGGGTCCGCTATCTCGCGGTGTACCTGCTCTCGGGTCTGGGCGGCAGCGCGCTCGTCTATCTCCTGAGCGAGCCGTACGTCCCGACCCTCGGCGCCTCGGGCGCCGTCTTCGGCCTGCTCGGCGCCACCGTCGTGCTGGCGAAGCGGCTGCGGTACGAGATGCGGCCGGTGATCGTCATGGTCGTGCTGATGCTGGTGCTGACCTTCGTGCCGCTCGGCGGTGCGCTCAGCGTGTCCTGGCAGGCCCATGTGGGCGGCCTCGTCACCGGTGCGCTGGCGGGCGTGGGCATGCTCATGCCCACCGCGGGCAGGACCCGCGCACTCGTCCAGTGGGGCACCTGTGCGGTGGTGTTCCTGCTGGTCGCGGCGGTGATCCTGGCCCGCACGGCGGAACTCACCTGATCACACCGGCGTCAACTCTCCACAGAGTTATCCACAGATCTTCTGTCTTTTCCTCAGGTGTGGATGACGCTGTGGATAACTCATGGGGAGAGCTTCCGTCAGAGGTCGAGAGGTGCTACTTCCACTGCGTGGAGACACCGAAGCCCGCGGCGATGAAGCCGAACCCGACCACGATGTTCCAATTGCCCAGCGCCTCGATCGGCAGCTGGGTCTCGGTCACGTAGAAGACGACGATCCACGCGAGTCCGATCAGGAAGAACGCCAGCATGACCGGGGCGACCCAGCTGCGGTTCGTCAGCCGGATGCTCTGCGGCTGCCGCGTGGGCGGCGGCGTGTAGTCGTCCTTCTTGCGGATACGTGACTTCGGCACGAGGGGCTCTCCTGTCGATGCGCTGGGGACCTTGCCTGCCCCGGGCGTCCGTTAGCGTAGTGGACCTGTGGCGTTGAAGGAGAAGGGTACGTTGAGCAATTCAGACGACTCCTCCGCGGGTCCCCGTCGCCGGGCCAGGCCGGTCCGGCTGCTGACGGCCGCCGTCTTCGCCCTCGCCGGGCTGCTCTTCGTCACCAGTTTCAACACCTCCAAGGGTACGAACATCCGGACGGACGCATCGCTCCTGAAGCTGTCGGACCTCATCAAGGAGCGCAGCCAGGACAACGCGGAGCTGGAGCAGAGCACCGGCGTGGCCCGCCGCCGGGTGGACGCCCTCGCCGACCGCGACGACGGCAGCACCAAGGCCGAGGACGCGAAGCTGGCCGCCCTGCGCGCGGCCTCGGGCACCGAGGAGCTGTCCGGCAAGGGCCTGACGGTCACCCTCAACGACGCCCCGCCGAACGCCACCGCCCGCATCCCCAACGTGCCCGAGCCCCAGCCCAACGACCTGGTGATCCACCAGCAGGACCTGCAGGCCGTGGTGAACGCCCTCTGGCAGGGCGGCGCCCAGGGCATCCAGGTCATGGACCAGCGGCTCATCTCGACCAGCGCGGTGCGCTGCGTGGGCAACACCCTGATCCTCCAGGGCCGCGTCTACTCGCCCCCGTACAAGATCTCGGCGGTCGGCGACCCGAACGCGCTGAAGAAGGCCCTGGCCGCCTCGCCGGCGCTGCAGAACTACCAGCTGTACGTGAACGCGTACGGGCTCGGCTGGAAAGTGGACGAGCACAAGGCGCTGACACTTCCGGGCTACTCCGGCACAGTGGACCTCCACTATGCGAAGCCGGTGGCTCCCACCCCGTGAGCGGGCCCGTCGCGACGTCGTACTGCGCCTGGTGGTACGTACGTTCAGCGAGGTGTGCCTGACGGCGGGCACGCTGATCGTGCTCTTCGTCGCCTACGTCCTGCTGTGGACCGGCGTCAAGGCCGACCGGGCCATGGACGGGGAGCGGGCCGGGCTGCGCGACCGCTGGGCGGCGGCGGAACCGGCGGCCGCGCCGCAGTCCGCGCCGCCGTCCTCGCCGTCCGCGGCGCCGGCGGCCCCCGCCGAGCCGGCCGGACCCGCCGAACCGCCCCCCTACGCCGCCGGCCGGGCCTTCGCCGAGATGTACGTCCCGCGCTTCGGCCCGGACTGGGTCAAGCCCGTCCTGGAGGGCACGGACGCGGAGCTGCTCAAGAAGGGCCTCGGCCACTACGCCGGCACCGCCCGCCTCGGCGCCACCGGGAACTTCTCCGTGGCCGGCCACCGCCGCACCTACGGGGATCCCTTCAAGGACTTCCCGGAACTGCGCGCGGGGGACGAGGTGATCCTCAAGGACGAGAGCACCTGGTACACGTACACCGTGCGGGGCGGGCCCCTGCGCACGCTGCCGACCCAGGTCGGGGTGGTCGCCCCCGTCCCGGAGAGGTCGCCCTTCACCACGCCCGGCCGGTACCTGACCCTGACGACCTGCGATCCGGAGTGGGGCCACAGCCACCGGCTGGTCGTCTGGGCGGAACTGACCGGGACCCGCGCCGTGCGGCAGGGCCGGCCGGAGGGTTTGTCCGGGTGACCCACCCCGTGGGGCCGCTGCCTTTAGTCTGTTCGCGTACCGCCCCCGCGGTGCGTTGAACGAATGTGGACGAAAAGGAAACAGGCGGCATGTACGGCTGGATCTGGCGGCACCTGCCGGGCAACGCGTGGGTCCGCGCGCTGATCTCACTCGTACTGGTCCTCGCGGTCGTCTTCGTGCTGTTCCAGTACGTCTTCCCGTGGGCCGAGCCGCTCCTGCCGTTCAACGATGTGACGGTGGACGAGGGATCGGGAGCCACTCCGTGAGCGCGCGCATTCTGGTTGTCGACAACTACGACAGCTTTGTCTTCAACCTGGTCCAGTACCTCTACCAGCTCGGCGCCGAATGCGAGGTGCTGCGCAACGACGAGGTCGAGCTCGCGCACGCGCAGGACGGTTTCGACGGGGTCCTGCTGTCCCCCGGGCCGGGCACCCCCGAGGAAGCGGGCGTCTGCATCGACATGGTCCGGCACTGCGCGCGGACGGCCGTTCCCGTTTTCGGCGTGTGCCTGGGCATGCAGTCGATGGCCGTCGCCTACGGCGGCGTCGTCGGCCGGGCGCCCGAGCTGCTGCACGGCAAGACCTCGCCCGTGATCCACGAGGGGCTGGGCGTCTTCGAGGGACTGCCCTCGCCGTTCACCGCGACCCGCTACCACTCCCTCGCCGCCGAGCCCGGCACCCTGCCCGACGCGCTGGAGGTCACGGCGCGCACCGAGGACGGGATCATCATGGGCCTGCGCCACCGGGAGCACGACGTCGAGGGCGTGCAGTTCCACCCCGAGTCCGTACTGACCGAGTGGGGCCACCGGATGCTCGCGAACTGGCTGGTGCGGTGCGGTGACGCGGGTGCCGTGGAGCGGTCGGTGGGGCTGGCCCCGGTGGTGGGCAAGGCCGTCGCGTGACGACGGTCGCGCCGTCCGCGCCCACGGAGGGCCGGGCCGCGCGACGCAGGGCAGCTCAGGAGGCCGCGAAACGGGCCGCCAGACACACCCGGAGACGGGGCGGACGGCGGCGCAGGCGGCCGGCGTCGGGCGGCCCGGTGGTCATCGCGAGCCGGCTGGGCGGAGAGCTGTTCATCACGGTGGGGCTGGTGATGCTGCTGTTCGTCGCCTACCAGCTCTGGTACACGAACGTCGTGGCGGAGCGGGCGGCGAACGGCGCCGCCGGCTCGCTGCGCCAGACCTGGGAGCACCCGCCGGGCGACGGCGCCGCCGCGCCGCCGGTGACGGCCTTCGAGCCCGGCCAGGGCTTCGCGATCCTCCACATCCCGAAGCTCGACGTGAAGGTCCCGGTGGCGGAGGGCATCAGCAAGCCCAAGGTGCTGGACCGGGGCATGGTCGGGCACTACGGCGAGGGCGCGCTGAAGACGGCGATGCCCTCGGACGAGCAGGGCAACTTCGCGGTGGCCGGCCACCGCAACACCCACGGCGAGCCCTTCCGCTACATCAACCGGCTGGTGCCCGGGGATCCCGTCGTCGTCGAGACCCGGGACGCGTACTACACGTACGAGATGACCTCGTCGCTCGCGCAGACCCCGCCCACGAACGTGGCGGTGATCAAGCCGGTGCCGGAGGGATCGGGATTCACCTCCCCGGGCCGGTACATCACGCTGACCACGTGCACCCCGGAGTTCACCAGCACCTACCGGATGATCGTATGGGGCAGGATGACCGAGGAACGGCCCCGCAGCCAGGGTCCGCCGCCCGCGCTGACCAGTTAAGGACGAACAAGCAGTGTCTCGAGCCCGCCGCCGCGCCGCGGCCCCGCCCGCCGGCAACCGCAGTGTGCTCGCCGGTTTCCTGAGCCTGCTGGGCGAGGTCCTGATCACGGTGGGCCTGGTGCTGGGCCTGTTCGTGGCCTACTCCCTGTGGTGGACGAACGTTCTCGCGGACCGGCAGGCCTCCGCGAGGGGCGACGAGGTCCGCCAGCAGTGGCAGACACCCGCCGGGCCCGCGGAGCCGGGGGCGCTGGACACCCGGGACGGCGTCGGCTTCCTGCACGTGCCGGCCATGAAGAACGGCGAGGTGCTCGTCAAGGCGGGCACGGCGCCGGACGTCCTTGACGACGGCGTGGCCGGGTACTACACGGAGCCGGTGAAGTCGGCGCTGCCGTGGGACGAGAAGGGGAACTTCTCGCTCGCCGCGCACCGCGACGGACACGGGGCGAAGTTCCACAACATCGACAAGGTGCGCAGCGGCGACGCGATCGTCTTCGAGACCCGGGACACCTGGTACGTCTACAAGGTCTTCGCGGAGCTGCGCCAGACGTCGAAGTACCACACCGACGTGATCAACCCGGTCCCCAAGGACTCGGGCAGGACGGCTCCGGGCCGGTACATCACGCTCACCACCTGCACGCCGGTCTACACCTCGAAGTACCGGTACGTCGTGTGGGGCGAGCTGGTCCGCACGGAGAAGGTGGACGCGAAGCGGACGCTGCCGGCGGAGCTGCGCTGAGGAAGGCCCCCACGGGCCCCCACGGGCCTCCCACGGGCTCCTGTGGCGCCCCCTGAGCCCCCACGGCCCCCCGGGGCCACCCGAGCCCCGGGCGGTCCCGGGCGGGGCGCAGACGGCCGCGCAGCGGAAGTGCCGAAGACGGGTACGGAAAAGGCCCGGCCCTCCTCCCGTCGACAGGGAGGAGGGCCGGGCCCTTCGTGCCGGGCTTGCGGGCTACCTGCGGCCGCCACCGCCGGTCAGCCCGGAGATGATGCCGCCGCCGTCCTGCTGGCCCTGGGCGGTGGCCACGTTGACGGGCTGGCCCGAGGTGAGCGGGGTGCCGGGCGGCGGGCTGGTGTTCACCACGATCGCGTTGTCGTCCGTCGGGCCGGCGACGATGCCGATCCGCAGGTTCGCGCGCTGCAGATCGTCCTTGTACTGGCCCAGCGTCCGGCCGGCGAAGTTCGGCACCACGGTCGCCGTCGAGGCCTTGACGATGGTGATGTTCACCGTCTTGCCCACCTCGAGCTGCTGCCCCGCCGCGAACTGCTGGAAGACCACCGTCCCCGGCGCGGCTCCGGGCTGCTCGCTCTCCGTCACGCTGCCGAGCTTCAGCTTGACGTCCTTGAGCGCCTTCTCCGCGTCGTCCTTGGTCTTGCCCTTGAGCTCGGGCACCACGGCCTTGGCGGGCTCCTTGGCGACCGTCAGCTTGATGACGGAGTTCTTCTCCGCCTCGCCGCCCTTCGGGTCCTGGTCGATCACGAGGCCGGGGGTCTGGTCGGACTCCTCGTTCTTGCGCTCGACCTGGAAGCCCCTGTCCTTCAGGGTCTTCTCGGCCTCCTCGAAGGTGATCCTCGTGACGATGGGGACCTGCACCTTGGGCGCGCCCGAGGAGACCGTCACCGTGACCGTGGAACCGTCCTTGACCTTGGTGTCGGCCGCCGGGTCCTGCGTGCAGACGTTGCCCTTGGGCTGGTTCTCGCAGGGCGCGTCGCCGCCCTTGACGACGGTGAGGCCGACGTTGGTGCCGCTGCGCTGCGCCTGTTCGAAGGTCTGGCCGATGAGCTTGGGCACGGCGGGCCGGTTGTCGGCCGTGTCGCTGAAGAGGGAGCGGCCGATGAGGATCGCGCCGACGAGGACGAGGACGCCGGCCAGCACGAGCAGGACCGTGGAGGCCTTGCTCTTCTTCTGCTGGCGGCGGTTCGGGCCCTGGTCGTAGCCGCCGTGGCCCTGGTCGCCGTATCCGTAGCCGCCGTCGCCCGGGGGCATCGGCGCCATCATCGCGGTCTGGCCGCCTTCGGTGGCGCGCAGGGCGGTGGTGGGCTGGTCGTAGCCGGGCTGCCCGTATCCGTGGCCCTGGTCGGGGTAGCCGTAGCCGGCCGCGCCCATGGAGGCGGTGGCGGCGACGGGCTGGCCGTCGAGGCAGGCCTCGATGTCGGCGCGCATCTCGTCGGCCGACTGGTAGCGGTAATCGGGGTCCTTGACCAGGGCCTTGAGGACGATGGCGTCCATCTCGGGCGTGATCTCGGGGTCGAAGTTCGACGGGGGCTGCGGCTCTTCCCGTACGTGCTGGTAGGCGACGGCCACGGGGGAGTCACCGACGAACGGGGGCCGCACGCACAGGAGTTCGTAGAGCAGGCAGCCGGCGGAGTAGAGGTCGGAGCGCGCGTCGACCTGCTCGCCCTTGGCCTGCTCCGGGGAGAGGTACTGGGCGGTGCCGATGACGGCGGCCGTCTGCGTCATGGTCATGCCGGAGTCGCCCATGGCGCGGGCGATGCCGAAGTCCATGACCTTGACCTGGCCCGTGCGCGTCAGCATCACGTTGGCGGGCTTGATGTCGCGGTGCACGATGCCGGCCCGGTGCGAGTACTCCAGGGCCTGGAGGATGCCGATGCACATCTCCAGGGTGCGTTCGGGCAGCAGTTTGCGGCCCGAGTGCAGCAGCTCGCGCAGGGTGGAGCCGTCGACGTACTCCATCACGATGTACGGGATGGAGATGTTGTCGACGTAGTCCTCGCCGGTGTCGTAGACGGCGACGATCGCGGGGTGGTTCAGCGACGCGGCCGACTGGGCCTCGCGCCGGAACCGGGCCTGGAAGGACGGGTCGCGGGCGAGGTCGGCGCGCAGGGTCTTGACGGCGACGGTACGGCCGAGCCGGGTGTCGTGGGCGAGGTAGACCTCGGCCATGCCACCACGGCCGAGCACGTGGCTCAGCTCGTACCGGCCGCCGAGGCGACGCGGCTCTTCCATAACGTTGCAGCCCTCTCCGTCAGTCCCGACCGCACCTGTGTGTGGTCCGGCGGTGTGCTGTTCGCGCAAAGGCTACCGGCCGATCGTCCGTGATCGGTTCGTGGCCACAGGCTGATACTGGACCGGTACCGTACGCTCGGATCCGGGCGGAATTCAGTGAGGTGCGTCACTCCGCTCCGGCCCGTCATTGCTTGGTCACCCCTGGCTGCTGAGCACTGCCTTCATGACCGCCTGGGCGACGGGGGCGGCGAGACCGCCACCGCTGATGTCGTCACGGGCGGTGCCCTCGCTGTCCTCGATCACCACGGCGACGGCGACGGGCGAGGTGCCGTCCGCGGTCTCGGCGTAGGAGATGAACCAGGCGTAGGGGCGCTTCTTGTTGCCCTCGCCGTGCTGCGCCGTACCGGTCTTGCCGCCGACCTTCACGTCCTTGATCTTGGCGTTGGTGCCGGTGCCCTTCTCGACGACGTTGACCATCATCTCCTGGACCTTCTGCGCGTTGGCGGCGGAGAGGGGCCGGCTCATCTCCTGCGGCTCGTGCTTCTCGATGATGTCCAGGTTGGGGGCCGTGAGCTGGTCGACCATGTACGGCTTCATCAGCTTGCCGTCGTTGGCGATGGCGGCGGTGACCATGGCCATCTGCAGCGGGGTGGCCGCCGTGTTGAACTGGCCGATGGCGCTCTGGGCGTTGCCGTCCTTGCCCATCTTCTTGTCGTAGATGCTGGCGAAGGCGCGGACCGGGATGTCGATCTTGTCGTTGTTGAAGCCGAACTTCTCCGCGGTCTCCACCATCTTGTCGCGGGTGACCTTGTCGCCCATGTTCGCGAAGACGGAGTTGCAGGAGATGCGCAGGGCCTCGTTGAGGCTGGCCTTCTCACAACCGGTGTGCGAGTTGGGCAGCTTGGTCTGCGTGCCGGGCAGGATGTACGGCTCGGGGGTGTCCGTCGGGTCGTCGATGTTCTTGACGACGCCGTGCTCCAGGGCCGCGGCCGCGGTGACCACCTTGAAGGTGGAGCCCGGCGGGTAGGTCTCGCGCAGGGCGCGGTTGACGAGCTTCTTGTCCTCGCTGTCCTTCAGCTCGACCCAGGCCTTCTCGTCGGCCTTGGAGTTGCCCGCGAAGCTGGAGGGGTCGTACGAGGGGGTGGAGACCAGGGCGAGGATGGCGCCGGTGCGCGGGTCGATGGCGGCGACCGCGCCCTTCTTGTCGCCGAGCTCCTTGAAGGCGGCCCGCTGCGCGTCGGGGTTGAGCGTGGTGACGACGTTGCCGCCCTGCTTCTTCTCCCCGGTGAACATGCCGATGGTGCGGTCGAAGAACAGCCGGTCGTCGTTGCCGGTGAGGATGCCGTCTTCCAGCGATTCGAGCTGGGTGGAGCCGAAGGCCTGCGAGGCGTACCCGGTGACGGGCGACCACAGCGCGCCGTCCTTGTAGGTCCGCTTGAACTTGTAGTCGCTGCCGTCGGTGACCGCGGAGCCGGTGATCGGCTCGCCCCGGACGATGATGTTGCCGCGCTCCGTCGCGTACTGGGCGATCTGGACCCGGCGGTTCTCCTTGCGCGTGCTGAGTTCCTCGGCCTGGACGTACTGCAGCCAGTTCGTACGGATCAGCAGGGCGAGGACGAGCAGCCCGCAGAACAGCGAGATGCGGCGCAGGGGCTTGTTCATGACGGGCGGACCACCTGGGTCATCTCGGAGTCGGGGGACGGGGCGGGGGCCGGTGCCGGTCGGCGGGCGGTGTCGCTGATCCGGATGAGGACGGCGATGAGGATCCAGTTCGCGAGGACGGAGGAACCGCCGGACGCGAGGAAGGGCATCGTCATGCCGGTGAGGGGGATGAGCCCCATGACGCCGCCGGCGACCACGAAGATCTGGAGCGCGAAGGCGCCGGAGAGGCCGATGGCGAACAGCTTGCCGAAGGGGTCGCGGGCGGCGAGGGCGGTGCGGACGCCCCGCTCGATGATCAGGCCGTAGATCAGGAGGAAGGCCATCACACCGGCGAGCCCGAGCTCTTCGCCGACGGTGGAGAAGATGAAGTCGGAGTTGGCGGCGAAGCCGATGAGGTCGGAGTTGCCCTGGCCCCATCCGGTGCCGAGGACGCCGCCCGAGCCGAAGCTCATGATCGACTGGCCGACCTGCTCGCAGGCGCCGGAGGTGGAGTAGCAGGCGAAGGGGTCGAGCCAGGCGGTGACGCGGGCCTTGACGTGGCTGGCGGTGGCCCCGACGACGGTGGCGCCGCCGACCGACATCAGCAGGCCGATGACGATCCAGCTGGTGCGCTCGGTGGCCACGTACAGCATGATCACGAACATGCCGAAGAAGAGCAGCGAGGTGCCGAGGTCGTTCTCGAAGACGAGGACGAGCAGGCTCATCGCCCAGATCATCAGGATCGGGCCGAGGTCGCGGCCGCGCGGCAGGTAGAGCCCCATGAAGCGGCGGCTGGCCAGCGCGAGCGCGTCGCGCTTCACCATGAGGTAACCGGCGAAGAAGATCGCGATGACGATCTTCGCGAACTCACCGGGCTGGATGGAGAAGCCGCCGACGCTGATCCAGATCTTGGCGCCGAAGACGTCGGCCCCGAGGCCCGGGATGACCGGCAGGATCAGCAGGACCAGGGCGCCGGCCATGGAGATGTACGTGAACCGCTGCAGGACGCGGTGGTCCTTGAGGACCAGCAGCACGGCGGCGAACAGGGCGATGGCCACCGCCGTGTACATCATCTGCCGCGGCGCCGACGGCGAGAAGGTGCCGAAGGACCGCTTCGCCAGGTTCTGCAGGCGCTCGGACTGGTCCAGGCGCCAGATCAGGACGAGGCCCAGCCCGTTGAGGAGGGTGGCCAGCGGCAGCAGCAGCGGGTCGGCGTACTTGGCGTACCGGCGCACGACGAGGTGCGCGATCCCGGCGAGGCAGCCGAGGCCGAGGCCGTAGAGCACCATGCCGGGCGGCAGGCTGCCGTTGATCGCGAGACCCACGTTGGCGTAGGCGAACATCGGGATGACCACGGCGAAGACGAGCAGCAGGAGCTCGGTGTTCCGCCGGCTCGGCAGCTCGATGGCCCCGATGGTGGTCGTGTTGGTGACAACGCTCATGGTGTGGCAGGCCCCCTGCGCCCGCGTGTGACTGCTACTTCCCGCACAGCCCGACCAGCTGCTGCTCCTCGGGAGTCAGGCCGGGACCGGGTGCCGGAGTGTTCTGCGCCTCGGCATTGCGGCGCTCTTCGTCCTTCTTGCAGGCGGATGCCTGGACGCCGAGGTCGTCGAGCTTCCTCTTGGCGACGTCGAGGCTGCCTTCGCTGATGGTGGCCTCGACCAGCTTCCGCTTGAAGGGCGGCAGGTACTTCAGTTCGATGTCGGGGCGGTCGGTCTCCACCTTGGAGAGCTCCAGCGGGCCGAGCTTCGGGCTGATGCCGCGGAAGAGCGCGACGTGCTCGCCCTTCTTGCCGACGTAGAACTGGGTCTGGGTCCAGCGCCAGCCGGCGTACAGGCCGCCGCCGATGACGCCGACGACGATGAGCAGGGTCAGCGTACGGGTGGTCCACTTGCGCCCTTTGCTGCGGCGCCTGCGGGGGTGGCCGTACCCGTCCTCGTAGCCGGAGTCGGCGTCGTAGCCGTCGGCTTCGCCGAAGCTGCCGTAACCGCCGCCGCCCTTGCCCTGCTCGGAGTACCCGTAGCCGGGGGCGTCGCCGCTGCCGGGGGGGCCGAAGGCACCGGCGGGGGGCGGGGCCTGGCGGCCGAGGCCCGAGGCCCGGCCGGCCGGCGTCTGCATGGCGTTGCCGCCGTCGAAGAGCTGGTGCTGGTTCTCGGCGACCGCGCCGACGACCACCGGGGTGTCGCTGACCTGGGCGGCGAGGGTGTCGCCGCTGTCGGTGTCGAGCACGTCGGCGACGATGCAGGTGATGTTGTCGGGTCCGCCGCCGCGCAGCGCCAGCTGGATCAGCGACTGCACGGTCTCGCGGGGGCCGTGGTAGTCGGCGAGGGTCTCTTCCAGGGTCTGGTGGGAGACGACGCCGGAGAGCCCGTCGGAGCAGATCAGGTAGCGGTCGCCGGCCCGGACCTCACGGATGGAGAGGTCGGGTTCGACGATGTCGCCGCTGCCCAGCGCGCGCATCAGCAGGGAGCGCTGCGGGTGGGTGGTGGCTTCCTCTTCCGTGATGCGGCCCTCGTCGACGAGGCGCTGCACCCAGGTGTGGTCCTGGGTGATCTGGGTGAGGACGCCGTCGCGGAGCAGGTAGGCGCGGGAGTCGCCGACGTGGACGAGGCCGAGGCGCTGACCGGTCCACAGCAGGGCGGTCAGGGTGGTCCCCATGCCCTCGAGCTGGGGGTCCTCCTCGACCATGACGCGCAGCTGGTCGTTGGCCCGCTGCACGGCTGTGGCGAGGGAGGTGAGGATGTCGGAGCCCGGGACGTCGTCGTCGAGCTGCACGAGGGTGGAGATCACCTCGGAGCTCGCGACCTCGCCGGCGGCCTGGCCTCCCATGCCGTCGGCGATCGCGAGGAGACGGGGGCCGGCGTAGCCGGAGTCCTCGTTCCCCTCGCGGATCATGCCCTTGTGTGATCCGGCGGCGAACCGCAGGGACAGACTCATGCGCACCTCGCCGGTCGGCTCCGGGTACAACCGGTCTCGAGCCACACTGCCCACCCTCCGGTCGGGAGCGCGCGCGTGTCCGTGTCCACGGTGGGACGGATCGCCGTCGCGCGCTCGCTCCGCTCGCTCATTCTCGTACTACTTCCGCAGCTCGATGACGGTCTTGCCGATGCGGATCGGTGCGCCCGGTGGAATGGGCGTCGGGGTGGTCAGCCGGGTCCGGTCGAGATACGTGCCGTTGGTGGACCCGAGATCCTCGACGATCCACTGGCCGTCACGGTCGGGATAGATCCTGGCATGGCGGCTGGACGCGTAGTCGTCGTCCAGCACGATCGTGGAGTCGTGGGCGCGGCCCAGGGTGATCGTCTGGCCGGCGAGGGCCACCGTGGTTCCCGTGAGGGTGCCCTCGGACACGACGAGCTTAGTGGGCGCACCGCGGCGCTGGCGCTGCTGCGGAGGCGCGGCCTGGCGGCCCGCCTGCTGCGGGGCGCTCGTGGCTCCACCGCGGCGGGAGCCGCGCTGGGTCACTCTCGTCCCGAAGAGATCGCTGCGGATGACCTGGACGGCCACGATGACGAACAGCCACAGAACGGCTAGGAAACCCAACCGCATGACCGTCAGGGTCAGCTCTGACATTGCCCCCGCTTCACCCTTCGGCTTGCCGGTAAATGATGGTGGTGCTGCCCACGACGATCCGCGAGCCGTCGCGGAGCGTAGCGCGGGTGGTGTGCTGCCCGTCCACCACGATGCCGTTGGTGGACCCGAGATCCTGGATCGTCGAGGGCGTTCCGGTCCGGATCTCACAGTGCCGGCGGGATACGCCGGGGTCGTCGATCCGCACGTCGGCTTCCGTGCTTCGGCCGAGTACGAGCGTGGGGCGCGAGATCTGGTGGCGGGTGCCGTTGATCTCGATCCAGTGCCGCCGGGGGCCGCCCGGGCCGGCCGCGGGGGCCGGTCCGGGTCCGCCGGGGGCGGGCCTGCGCGGGCCCGCGCCGCCGGGCGGCGGTGCGCTGGGCATGGGCGGGGCGGCGACCGGCGGATAGCCGTAACCGCCCTGCGGCTGGTTCTCCGGCGGGTAGCCGTAGCCGCCCTGCGGTGAGGCCGGCCCCGCCTGCGGCTGGGAGGTGCTGGAGGCGAGGGTGCGGCTGCGGACCCGGTAGAGCCCGGTGTCGAGGTCGTCGGCCTTCTCCAGGTGGACCTTGATGGGGCCCATGAAGCTGTAGCGCTGCTGCTTGGCGTAGTCGCGGACGAGGCCCGCGAGCTCGTCGCCGAGCTGCCCGGAGTAGGGGCTCAGGCGGTCGTAGTCACCGGCGCTGAGCTCGACGATGAAGTCGTTGGGGACGACGGTCCGCTCGCGGTTCCAGATGGTGGCGTTGTTGTCGCACTCCCGCTGGAGGGCTCCCGCGATCTCCACCGGCTGGACCTCGGACTTGAACACCTTGGCGAAGGTGCCGTTCACCAGACCTTCGAGTCGCTGCTCGAACCGCTTCAGGACTCCCATGGGGCACCTCCTCCGTCGTTGTCGCCCTGTACTGCTTACTGATCGTATCCACGCGTGGCGGATTCCAGTGGTTCCCCATCGCTCCTGTGAGGACGAGTGTTGGTCCTCACAAGGGATCGTAGGGGCGTCGCAGGAACAGTGTCCCGCACCGGGAGCGGAGTGCGGGAGGGGCCGTCCACAGCGGGGTGCGGGTGTCCCGGGAAAGCGATTGCAAACCACCCCGTTCACCGTGCTAATGTTTCGACGTCGCCAGGGGAACGGCCCGAAAGGGAAGAACCACTGGGACGCTGCTCGGGCGAGTGGCGGAACGGCAGACGCGCTGGCTTCAGGTGCCAGTGTCCTTCGGGACGTGGGGGTTCAAATCCCCCCTCGCCCACATCGACGAGACGGTCGTCACTGCGAAAGCGGTGGCGGCCGTTTCGTGTTTCCCCGTCACTTCTCCTTCCCCCGGTCGCTTCTGCCGCCCTGCCGGGGGTGATCCAGGACACGTCGTCCAGGTCGCCGCCCGCGTTCGACTTTCGTCGGGGAGGGGGCGACGAAAGAGGGCAGCCGGGCGGGGGGCGGGGTGTCTAGGGTCGGGCGGGTGGATGTGAAGGCGAAGACGCGGGCGGGCTGGGACCGGCTGAGGGGGCCACAGCCGTGGACCCGGCGGATGCTGGTGACGGACCTGGCCGTCGGCGGGGTGCTGGCCGTCCTCGGGCTGGGCGTCGACGAGCTCAGCGGCGGCTCCGGTCCGCGGATGCTCGTGGGCTCCGTGGTCGTGGTGGCGCTGACCCTGATGCGCCGGCGGCTGCCGGGGACCGCGCTCGTGGTCGCCTCGGCGGTGGGCGTCCTCCTGCCGGGGACGTTCTTCGTCACGCCGCTGCTGGCCTGGTCGGCGGGACGGCGGATCGTCGGGGTGGGCCGGGCGGTGGCCGCCTTCGCGCTGGCCTTCGTCGCGGCGGTCGGCGCGAGCGTCGCGGACCAGTCGGCGCAGATGCAGCCGGTGCTGGTGATCGTGTTCTCCACGCTGATGTTCCTGGCCATGATCGTGATGCCGGGTCTGGCCAGCCGGTACTGGTCGCAGCGGCGCACCCTGCTGCGGGCGCTCCACGAGCGCAACGGACAGCTGCTGCGCGAGCGGGCCATGGTCGCCGGGCAGGCGAGGCTGCGCGAGCGGCAGCGCATCGCCCAGGACATGCACGACAGCCTGGGGCACCAACTGGCCCTGATCTCCGTGCACACCGGGGCGCTGGAGGTCGATCCGGAACTCACCGGCCGTCAGCGCGAGGCCGTGGGCGTGCTGCGGCAGGCCTCGGTGGCCGCGATGCACGAACTGCGCGAGGTCGTCGGCATCCTGCGCGACGGCGTGGAGGCGCCCGCGCCGGTGGAGGACGCCCAGCCGGCGGCGCGCGGCGTGGCCGGGATCCCCGGGGTCGTGGAGTCGGCGCGCGGTTCGGGCACCGACGTACGGCTGACCACCTCGGGGCAGCCGAGGCCGCTGGTCGCGGCGTGCGACCACGCCGCGTACCGGATCGTCCAGGAGGCCCTGACGAACGCGTACAAGCACGCTCCGGGGGCGCCGATCGCCGTCGAGCTGCGGTACGAGGACGACTCGCTGGTGGTGGAGATCGCCAACGGTCCGGCGGCCGGTCCGGTGGACCCCGAGGTCGTCTCGGGCGGGCAGGGCCTGACGGGGCTGCGCGAGCGGGCGCGGCTGGTCGGCGGGATGGTGCACGCGGGCGCCACCGACGACGGCGGGTTCCGGGTGGCCGGGGTGCTCCCGTACGGCGCCGAGCCGGCGGGGGTGGAGGACGTGGCCGACGACTTCGGGCAGCGGGCCCACGCGCGGACGCACGCGCCGGCCGGGGAGCAGCCGATGGACTGGGCGGCCCTGGACAAGGAGCTGGCCGTACGGGTGCGCAGCCGGACCGGCGGCGTCGCCGTGGGCTGCGGGATCGCCTTCGCGGCGGTGGTGCTGCTGGTGATCGTGCTCGGTGCCGGAGTCGTGCTGCTGGTGGACTCGGCGGGCGACGCCATGATCGGCCGCGACGAGTACGACGCCGTGCACGTGGGCGAGTCGGAGCAGTCCGTCCGCGACCGGCTGCCGAGCGGCGAGAGCTTCATGACGGCGGGAGCGGTCCGCAAGGGGCCGGCCAGGCCGCCGGGGTCGGAGTGCCTGGCCCTGCTGGCCGAGGAGTCGTCGGGGAGCTGGGACACGGACCTGGTTTTCCGGTTCTGCTTCCAGGACGGCAAGCTCGTCGACAAGCAGGTCTACGAGGTCAAGCAGTAGGAGCACGGGTGACAGCCGAAGTGATCCGCGTGGTGATCGCCGACGACGAGCCGCTGATCCGGGCCGGGATCAGGATGATCCTGACCTCGGCGCCGGACATCCAGGTCGTCGCGGAGGCCGCGAACGGCCGGGAGGCGGTGGAACTGGCCCGCTCGCACGCGCCCGCCGTGATGCTGCTCGACATCCAGATGCCGGTGATGGACGGGCTGACGGCGCTGGCCGAACTGCGGCGGGTCGCGCCGGAGGTGCGCGCACTGATCCTGACGACCTTCGGCGAGAAGGAGAACGTGCTGCGGGCGCTGGGCCAGGGCGGCGCCGGGTTCCTGCTGAAGGACTCGGCGCCCGGCGAGCTGATCGGGGCCGTCCGGGCCGCCGCGGCCGGGGACGCGTACCTCTCGCCGGGGGCCACCCGGCACGTCGTGGACCAGCTGGCGTCGGGGAAGGCCGCCGCGCGCGGCGAGGAGGCCCGGCGCCGGGTGGCGGAGCTGAGCGAGCGGGAGCGCGGGGTGCTGGCGTTGCTGGGCGAGGGGCTGTCCAACGCGGAAGCGGGCCGGCGGTTGCACATGAGCGAGGCGACCGTGAAGACGTACGTGAGCCGCATCCTGGCGAAGCTGGGCTGCGAGAACCGGGTCCAGGCCGCGCTGCTGGCCAGGGACGCCGGGCTGTAGATACGGTCAGCCCGTTCGAAAGACGATCGATGAACGGGTGGGGGCGGCGCCGATGGCGGCGGTAGCGGGGCAGCGGATTCCGGACGTGGCGGGCTTCGCGCCGCGAACGGCGGCGGGCTCTCCCAAGGCGGAGGGCAAGGCGCTGCGCGCGCGCGTGCCGCGGGCGGCGCACGCCGCCTTCGTGGCGCCGGCCGGGCGGCCGGACGCGGTGCGGGCGGTGGAGGAGTCCAACGCGGGGCGGGTCGCCGAGCTGACTCCCATACGGGTGGGCCGCATGGCCGCGAACCCCTTCGCCTTCCTGCGCGGGTCGGCCGGGCTGATGGCCCACGACCTGTCGGGCGGCCCCGTGACCGGGATCGGCGCGCAGATCTGCGGCGACGCCCACGCGGCGAACTTCGGCCTCTACGGGGACGCTCACGGGCGGCTCGTCATCGACCTGAACGACTTCGACGAGACCGTGTTCGGCCCGTGGGAATGGGACGTCAAGCGGTTGGCGACCTCGCTGGTGCTGGCCGGCCGGGTGGCGGGCGCGGACGAGGACACCTGCCGGGCGGCCGCGCTGGACGCGGTGGGCGCCTACCGGCGGACCATGCGGCTGCTGGCCAGGCTGCCCGCCCTCGACGCGTGGAACGCCATCGCGGACGAGGAACTCGTCTCGCACGCCGACGCCCGGGACCTGCTGGGCACGCTGGAGCGGGTTTCGGAGAAGGCCCGCAACAACACCTCCGCCCGGTTCGCCGCCAAGTCGACGCGGACGGGGCCGGACGGCGGGCTCCGCTTCGTCGACGCGCTGCCCGTGCTGCGCCGGGTCGGCGACGCGGAGGCGGCCGCCGTGGCGGCCTCGCTCGGCCCCTACCTCGGGACCCTGCCGGGCGACCGGCTGCCACTGCTGTCCCGGTACACGATCCAGGACGTGGCCTTCCGCGTGGTGGGGACCGGGAGCGTCGGCACCCGCTCGTACGTGGTGCTGCTGCTGGACCACCGGGGCGAGGCGCTGGTGCTCCAGGTGAAGGAGGCCCGGCCCTCGGTGCTGCTGCCGCACCTGCCCGCGCTGGGCTTCGTCTCGCCGCCCGAGGAGCACGAGGGCCGCCGGGTGGTCGCCGGGCAGAAGCAGATGCAGGTGGTCTCCGACATCATGCTGGGCTGGACCACGGTGGAGGGCCGGCCGTTCCAGGTCCGGCAGTTCCGCAACCGCAAGGGCAGCGTGGACCCGGCCGCGCTGGCCGCCGACCAGATCGACGACTACGGGCGGATGACCGGCGCCCTGCTGGCCCGGGCGCACGCGCACAGCGCCGACCCGCGGCTGCTGGCCGGCTACTGCGGCAAGAACGAGGAACTGGACGAGGCGATGGCGGCCTTCGCGGTGGCCTACGCCGACAGGAGCGAGGCCGACCACGCCGACCTGGTGGCGGCGGTGCGGGCGGGCCGGATCGCCGCGGAGGCCGGGGTCTGACGGCGTCGGCGGGCCCGGTCGCCGCGGGCGGTGTTTCACGTGAAACACCGCCCGCGCGGAGGGGCCGTAGGCTGGCCGGGTGAGCGAGCAGACCGAGCAGCCCGAACAGACAGTCCCCGGTGATTCCGGCGACTCCTCCGTCACCGGTGAGGAGCGCCCGGAGGCGCGCCTGGAGCGGGCCGTACGGGCCGCCGAGCAGGCGCTGATCGAGTTCGAGATCGCGGTCGAGACCTTCCGCGTGGAGGTGGAGAACTTCTCCCGCCTGCACCACCAGAAGCTCGGCCCGATGTACTCGCGGCTCGACGAGCTGGACGCGCTGATCGCCGAGGCCAGGGCGGCCCGCACGGGGGACCCCGAGGACCTGCGCCGGGCCCGGGAGGCACGCTCACTGGTCATGCCGATGCCGGGCGTGGATGAGCTGTTCCACGACTGGCTGGGCTCGGACGGGATCTCCGACGACGCCGGCGCGATGCTCACCGACCGGCCCGTGCGGCCGCCGGAGCGGGTGCGGCCCACGGAGGAGGTCCGCCGCCTGTACCGCGAGCTGGTCCGCCAGGCGCACCCCGACCTCGCCCAGGAGGAGGCGGAGCGGGAGCGGCGCGACGCGTTCATCGCCCGGGTCAACGCCGCCTACGGGCGGGGCGACGCGGAGCTGCTGCGCGAGCTGGCCGAGGAGTGGGCGGCCGGACCGGCCCCGGAGGCGGCCGCGCCGAGCGAGAGCGAGGAGCTGTACGCCCGGCTGGAGTGGCTGGCACAGCGCAAGGAGCTGCTGGCGCTGGTGGCCCGGGAGCTGGAGGACAGCGCGATCGGGTCGATGCTGCGGATGGCTCCCGAGGACCCGGACCGGCTGCTCGAGGAGATCGCGGAGCAGCTGCTGGCGCAGGTGTCCGAGCGTGAGGCGGAGCTGGCGGCGGCGCTCGCCGCGCAGTGAGCGGGCCGTGCCACGGTCCGTGCCACGGGCCGCGCCGGCGGGGTCGAACGTGCCCGTCGGATAAGTTGGAGGGACCATCTGTGATGAGAGAAGGCGACGTATGAACTTCGGACCGCTTCCCTCGGTGGACGCCGCCGCGGTGCCCTCCGAAGGCTTTGTCCTTGACGTCCGCGAGGACGACGAATGGGCGGCCGGCCACGTCGAGGGCGCCCTGCACATCCCGATGAGCGACTTCGTCGCCCGCTTCGGTGAGCTTACGGAGGCCGTCGAGGACGGCCGCCGCGTGTACGTGATGTGCCGGGTCGGCGGCCGTTCCGCGCAGGTCACCCAGTACCTGGTGCGCCAGGAGATCGACGCCGTGAACGTCGACGGCGGGATGAAGGCCTGGGACGGTGCCGGGCGCCCGATGGTGACGGACAACGGGAATCCGGCCTTCGTGCTGTAGTCCCGCTCAGCCGAGGGGGTGGGCGGCCAGCAGGTCGCCCAGGGCCTCCTCGTGCGCGGCGGCCGGGCCGAGCTGGAGTTCCAGCTGCTTGGCCCAGGCGTGGTAGCGGTGCAGCGGGTAGTCGGTGTCGGCGCCGAAGCCGCCGTGCAGGTGTTGGGCGGTCTGCACGACCCGGCGCACGCCCTCCGAGGCCCAGATCTTGGCGACCGCGACGTCACCGGAGCTCGGGAGCGGACCGCCGGCCCCGGCGGTCGCGGCGTCGAGCCGCCAGGCGGCCTGCCACAGGGTGACCTCCATGGCGCGCAGGTCGATGTAGCGGTCGGCGGCCTGGACGGCGACCGCCTGGAAGGTGGCCACCGGGAAGCCGAACTGCTCGCGCTTGCCGGTGTACTGGGCGGTCATCGTGAGGACGCTCTCGCCGAGCCCGAGGGCCAGTGCGCAGGTGCCGGTGGCGAGGAGCTGGCGGAGCCGCTCCCAGGCCCCCGGGGTGTCGATGAGGTGGGCGGCCTCCACCCGTACGCCGTCCAGGGCGAGTTCGGCCAGCCGCTCCCCGCTGGTGGAGACCTGCTCGGCGAGGGCGAGGCCCTCGGCGGTGCGCGGGACGAACGCGAGGACGGCGTCGCCCTCCCCGGTGTGGGCCGGCACGGCGATCCAGTCGGCGTTCTGCGCCCAGGGGACGGCGGTCTGCGTGCCGTCCAGGACCCACGCCCCCTCCTCGCGGCGGGCGGTGACGGCGAGTTCGGCCGGGTCGTGGCCGGAGCGGCCGTGCGCGGCGGCGGTGAGCACGAGCGTGCCGCGCGCCGCGCCGGGCAGCAGGGCGGAGGCCAGTTCGGGGCTGCCGTGGGCCTGGACCGCCATGGCCGCGGCGCAGTGCTCCAGCAGCGGAACCCGGGCCAGCGCCCGGCCCGCCTCGCGCAGCACCAGGCACAGGGCGATGGCGTCCAGGCCGGCGCCGCCGTGCTCCTCGGCCAGGACCAGGCCCAGCAGGTCGGCCCCGGCGAGCCTGGCCCACAGCGGGCGGTCGAAGTCGTCGGCGACGGCGCCCGGGGTGAGCGCGGGGCTGGGCACGCCGTCGGGTGCGACGTCCGCGAACACGGCCCGGGCCGCCTCGACGGCGGCCTGCTGCTCCTCGGTGAAGGTGAAGTCCACTGCCTGTCCTCCCGCGCGCGTTCAGGTCTGACGGTGCGTCAAGATAGAACAGGTTCTGGAAATTGGACAGAGGAAGGCCCGGAGCGGAACTCCCGGCCAGGCCGCCCTAGCGGTCGAAGTCGATCTCCACTTCCTCCGTCAGCGGGTGCGACTGGCAGGCCAGGACGAATCCGGCCTCCGTCTCCTCGGATTCCAGGGCGAAGTTCCGGTCCATCCGGACCTCGCCCGACACCAGGAAGGCCCGGCAGGTGCCGCAGACCCCGCCCTTGCAGGCGTACGGGGCGTCCGCGCGGTTGCGCAGCACCGCGTCCAGCAGGGATTCGCCGTCCTGGACCGGCCAGGTGCCGGAACGTCCGTCGAGCCGCGCGGTGACCCGCCCGTGCGAGGCGGCCACCGAGGCCGCGGTGCGGGCCGGCGCCGTGACCTCCTCGACGTGGAAGATCTCCTCGTGCACCCGGGTCCGTACGACGCCGAGGCCGCTCAGGGCGCGCTCGGCGCCCTGCACCAGACCGTAGGGGCCGCACAGGAACCAGCCCGTCACCTTCGCCACCGGGAGCAGCGCGGGCAGCAGGGCCGCCAGCCGCTCCTCGTCCAGCCGCCCGGAGGGCAGCCCGGACTCCTGCTCCTCCCGGGAGAGGACCGTCACCAGCTGGAACCGCGCCGGATACCGGTCCTTGAGGTCGGCGACCTCCTCCAGGAACATCGTCGAGGCCGCCGTACGGTCGCTGCGCACGAGGCAGAAGCGGGCGTCGGGCCGGGCGGCCAGCAGGGTCGCGGCGATGGACAGCACGGGTGTGATGCCGCTGCCGCCGACGATCGCGGCGTAGTGCCCCGAGGCCGGGGCGGCGGCGGGCTCCAGCACGAACCGGCCGGCCGGGACCATGACGTCGAGGACGTCCCCGGCGGCGATCTCCTTGTGGGCGAAGGTGGAGAACTCGCCGCCCTCCACCAGCCGCACGCCGACCCGCAGCTCCGCCGGGCCCGGGCCGTCCGGCGCCGGTGCGGGAGAGCAGATCGAGTAGGTGCGGCGGACCTCGGTGCCGCCCTCGGGGGCGGTGCGGCGCAGGGTCAGGTGCTGGCCGGGGGCGTGCCGGTACTCCTCGCGCAGCTCCGCGGGAACCCGGAGGGTCAGCGCCACCGAGTCGTCGGTGAGCCGGTCGACTGCCGCCACCGTCAGCGGGTGGAACGCGCCGTGGCGGGGGGCGGCCATCTACAGCTCCTTGAAGTGGTCGAACGGTTCGCGGCAGGCGACGCAGCGGCGCAGCGCCTTGCACGCGGTGGAGGAGAACCGGCTGAGCAGTTCGGTGTCGGTCGATCCGCAGTTCGGGCAGCGGACCGACAGGGTGAGGGGGACCGGCCCGCCCGCCGCGTGCGGGCGGGGCGGGGCGATGCCGAACTCGGCGAGCTTGCGGCGGCCCTCGGCGCTGATGTCGTCGGTCGACCAGGCGGGGGCCAGCACGGTGGTCACCCGCACCTCGGGTATGCCGTGGCCGGTCAGGACCCGCTCGATGTCGGCCGACATGGCCTCGATGGCCGGGCAGCCGGTGTAGGTGGGCGTGAGGGTGACCTCGGCGTGGCCGTCCTCGTGCATCCGCACACCGCGCACGACGCCGAGCTCGCCGAGGGTGAGCACGGGCAGCTCGGGGTCCGGGACGGAACCGGCCAGCTCGGCCAGCTCCGCCTCCAGGCGGGTCACCCCGGCGTCGGCGGTCACCATGACGCCCCCGGGTGGCTGCGGTGCAGGTGCTGCATCTCGGCGAGCATCCGGCCGAACGGCTCGGTGTGCAGGCCCTGGCGGCCGGCGCCGGCGGCCCAGGCGCCGGTGCGCGGCCCCTCGGGCAGGGCGAGACCGGCCCGCTCCAGCACACCGGTCAGCGCGGCCAGCCAGCGCTCTTCCAGAGCGGCCCAGTCCACGCCGTCGAGCCCCTCCACCGGCTGGAACATCTCCCCGGTGTACTTCCACAGGGCGTCGAGGGCGGTCCGCATGCGCAGCCGGCTCTCCTCGGTGCCGTCGCCGAGCCGCAGGGTCCACTGCTCGGCGTGGTCGCGGTGGTACGCGGTCTCCTTGACGGCCTTGGCCGCGAGCGGGGCGAACGGGCCGTCGCCGCGGGCCAGCTCCCCGTACAGCTCGTGCTGGTGGAAGGAGAAGTAGAGCTGGCGGGCGATGGTGTGGGCGAAGTCGCCGTTCGGCTGCTCGACCAGCTGGAGGTTGCGGAAGGACCGCTCCTCGCGCAGGTAGGCCAGCTCGTCCTCGTCGCCGGCCATGGACAGCAGGATGCGGGCCTGGCCGAGCAGGTCGAGGGCGATGTTCGCGAGGGCGACCTCCTCCTCCAGGACGGGGGCGTGCCCCGCCCACTCGGCGAGGCGGTGGGAGAGGACCAGCGCGTCGTCGCCGAGCGCGAGAGCCGCCGCGACGGTCGTGCCGGTGCCGGTGCCGGTGCCGGTGCCGGTGTCGGTGGTGCCGGTGTCGGTGCCGCTCACAGGTGGCTCACCCCCTCCGGGATGTCGTAGAAGGTGGGGTGCCGGTACGGCTTGTCGGCGGACGGGGCGAAGAACGGGTCCCGCTCGTCCGGCGAGGAGGCGGTGATCTCGGTGGAGGGCACCACCCAGATCGAGATGCCCTCGCCGCGCCGCGTGTACAGGTCACGGGCGTTGCGCAGGGCCATCTCCGCGTCGGGGGCGTGCAGGCTTCCCGCGTGCGTGTGCGAGAGGCCGCGGCGCGAACGCACGAAGACCTCCCACAGGGGCCAGTTCTGCGTCATACCCGTGCCTCCTCGTTCTGTTCGGCGTGCTCCGCCGCTTGCCTTGCCGCCTGCTTGTCCACGTACGCCGCGGCGGCGTCGCGCACCCAGGCGCCTTCCTCGTGGGCCGTGCGCCGCTGGCCGATCCGCTGCTCGTTGCAGGGGCCGTTGCCCTTCAGCACGTCCCAGAACTCCGCCCAGTCGATGGCGCCGAAGTCGTGGTGCCCGCGCTCCTCGTTCCACCTGAGGTCCGGGTCGGGCAGGGTCAGGCCGAGGGACTCGGCCTGCGGGACGGCGATGTCCACGAACCGCTGGCGCAGCTCGTCGTTCGAGTGGCGCTTGATCCGCCAGGCCATCGACTGCGCCGAGTGCGCCGACTCGTCGTCCGGCGGGCCGAACATCATCAGGGAGGGCCACCACCAGCGGTTCACCGCGTCCTGCGCCATGGCGTGCTGGGCCTCGGTGCCCCGCGAGAGGGCGAGGAGCAGCTCGTACCCCTGGCGCTGGTGGAAGGACTCCTCCTTGCAGATCCGGACCATGGCGCGGGCGTAGGGCCCGTAGGAGCAGCGGCAGATCGGCACCTGGTTGGTGATCGCCGCGCCGTCCACGAGCCAGCCGATCGCGCCGACGTCGGCCCAGGTCAGGGTGGGGTAGTTGAAGATCGAGGAGTACTTCTGCTTCCCCGAGTGGAGCTTGTCGAGCAGCTCGTCGCGGCTGGTGCCGAGCGTCTCGGCCGCGCTGTAGAGGTACAGCCCGTGGCCGGCCTCGTCCTGCACCTTGGCCATCAGGATCGCCTTGCGGCGCAGCGAGGGCGCGCGGGTGATCCAGTTCGCCTCGGGCTGCATGCCGATGATCTCGGAGTGGGCGTGCTGTGCCATCTGGCGGACCAGGGAGGCGCGGTACTCGTCGGGCATCCAGTCGCGCGGCTCCACGCGCTCGTCCGCCGCCACGGCGGCGTCGAACGCCGCCGCGAGCTGTGTGCCCAGGTCAGCAGTCATGCCCGTCCCGTCCGTCCTGTCTGCCCCGAGGGCCGTGTCCGGTCCCGTCTCCGGGGTCACTGCCACCATCACGGCCCCCTGTCAGTGCCTGCCGTCCGCCCGACCGACCGATCGTTCGGTTCATCCGCTTCAATGGTGAGACGACGGCCCGTAGGGTGTCAACCTCTGTGGTCAACCCTGTGGACGCCGGACGATCGGGGCGGGATGGATGCGAACGGGCACGAGCTCGCCGAAGGGGCCGCTCCGCCACCGCCCCGGGCGCCCGGAATAGCCGGTCTGTCCACCCCGTACCGGGTCGTCACGGCCCTGGCCCTGGGGGCCGTCGCCGTGGCGGTCTGCGCCCACCTTGCGCTCGTCTTCCTGCACGTGGCCCCCTCCAACACGGTCAGCAAGCAGCACGCACGGGCGATCGACAGCTGGATCTATCCCGAGTTCGAACAGAACTGGAAGCTGTTCGCCCCCAACCCGCTCCAGCAGAACATCGCCGTGGAGGCGCGCGCGGAGGTGCGCACCGCCGGCGGCGAGCTGATCACCACCGGCTGGCGCGACCTGAGCGCCGAGGACAACGCCGCCATCCGGCACAGCCTGCTGCCGAGCCACACCCGGCAGAACGAGCTGCGCCGGGCCTGGGACTTCTTCACCGGCTCCCACGACGAGGACAACAAGCCCACCGGCGATCGGGGCGAGCTGTCCGAGGAGTACCTGCGGCGGATCGCCGTGAACCGGCTCTCCCCGCAGCACCCGGGCGGCCACCTCCTGCGGATCCAGCTGCGCTCGGCGACGACCTCGGTGCCCGCGCCGGAGTGGAGCACCGAGACCACCGACACCCAGACCTACTACCGGGAGCTGCCGTGGTGGACGGTGTGAGGCGGGCCCGCGCGGCGCTCGGGCAGGCGGCCGCGAAGGTCACCGGAGAGGCGCTCGGCCCCTACCAGAGCGCCGTCGTGCGCATCGGCTTCGCCGGGACCTGGCTGTTCTTCCTGCTGTGCGAGTTCCCGAACCGCGCGGAGCTGTACGGGCCGGACGGGCCGTGGAGCTGGCGCCTCGCGGAGCGACTGACCGACTCCAACGGTGCCTTCACGGTGCTGATGTGGTCCGACTCGGCGCTGTGGTTCGAGAGCGTCTACGCCGTCTCGGTACTGGCGAGCGTGGGGCTGCTGCTGGGCTGGCGCACGCGGGCGACCTCCGTGGTGTTCATGGTCGGGGTGCTGTCGCTGCAGAACCGCAGCGTGTTCATGGGCGACGGCGGGGACAACGTCATCCACCTGATGGCGATCTACCTGGTGCTCACCCGGTGCGCCCAGGTGTGGTCGCTGGACGCGCGGCGGGCCCGGCTGCGCGGGTCGGCCTGCGCGGGCGCCGCCGGGCCGGTGCTGTGGGGCGCGCTGGGGCTCGTGTTCGCGTACGGGGCCGTGACCGGCGGGTTCGGCTACGGCTGGCTGGCGGCCTTCGCGGCGGTGTGGGTGGCCTGCGGGCTGTGGTGGCTGGTGGACCGCCACGATCCGGAGGGCGAGGGACGGGCGGTCCTGGACGTCCTCGCCAACCTGCTGCACAACGCGGGGCTGCTGGTGATCATGGCGGAGGTCTGCCTGATCTACGCGACGGCGGGCTGGTACAAGATCCAGGGCTCGCGGTGGCAGGACGGTACGGCGCTGTACTACCCCCTGGGGCTGGACTACTTCACCCCGTGGCCGGGGCTGTCGGCGCTGGTCGCGGGGAGCGGGACGCTGGTGATGCTGCTGTCGTACGGGACGGTGGCGGTGCAGGTGGCGTTTCCGTTCACGCTGTTCAACCGGCGGGTCAAGAACGTGCTGCTGGCCGTGATGATGCTGGAGCACGCGGGGATCGCGGTGCTGTTGGGGCTGCCGTTCTTCTCTTTGGCGATGATCGCCGCCGACGCGGTGTTCTTGCCGACGGGCTTCCTGATCTGGCTCGGCGCCCGTGCCGCGGGCCTGCGCCCGAGCCGTGCCGTCGCCGCCGAGCCGGTCCCCGCGCCGCGCGAACCGGAGCCGGTCCGGGGGACCGTAGGGTCGGGGCATGAGTGAGCAGACGGGCGCGGACGAGACGGTGCGGGAGTGGCGGGAGGCCGCCGAGCGGCCGGACCTCGTGCTGCTCGACGGATTCCACGCACTGAAGCACGCCCTCCGCTTCGGCGCCGACGTACGCATCGCCCTCGCCGACGACCCCACCGGCGTCCGCGCGCTCGCCGCCGAGCTCGCTCCCGACGTGCAGGCCGACGTGGCCCGGCTGGTGCGCCGGGCCGGACTCAAGGAGCTGCTCCCCCGAGTGCACCCCACCGGCGTCGCGGCCCTCGCCGTACGCCCCGACCGCGCGGCCGCCCTCGCCGGGCTCGGGCGGGTGCCCAGGTCCGCGCCCGTCGTCGTCCTCGACAACCCCCGCAACCTCGGCAACGTCGGCGCCGTCGTCCGCCTCGCCGCCGGCTTCGGCGCCACCGGCGTGGTGACCCGCGGCGACCTGGACCCCTGGCACCCGAACGTGGTCCGGGCCGGGGCCGGTCTGCACTACGCCACCACCGTCGAGCGCCTCGCGCTGGACGAGCTGCCGCCCGGGCCGCTCTACGCGCTCGACCCCGAGGGCGTGGACATCCGTACCCTCACCCTCCCGGACGACGCCCTCCTCGCCTTCGGCTCGGAGCGCCACGGGATCTCACCCGAGCTGCGCGAGCGGGCGGACCACCTCGTCTCCCTGCCCATGCGCCCGCAGGTCTCCAGCTACAATCTCGCCACCAGCGTCGCCATGGCGCTCTTCCACTGGGGCGGCCCGCCCGCCAGCGAACACAAAGGGTGAATGCGCGGGCGCATCGGAGAGCTGAGCCGGCGGACCGGGGTACCGGTGCCGACGATCAAGTACGACGTCCGGGAGGGCCTGCTCCCGCCCGGTGACGCGGTCTTCGCCGCCCTGCGCGGGGTGGCCCAGGCGGACGCCTCCTCCCGCGTCTTGGGGCAGGAGGCGTCCGGGGCCTGATCCGCCTGATCAGGCGGAGGCGTCCTATGCCTGGCGGCGGACCTCCACCACGCGGAAGCGGTTCGCGACGAAGGCGCCGTCGCACAGCGCGGCGTTGGCCGCCGGGTTGCCACCGGAGCCGTGGAAGTCCGAGAACGCGGCGGTCTGGTTGACGTACACCCCGCCGGTCAGGTTCAGCGAGAGCTGCGCGGACTCCTCCAGGCAGACCTCCTCGATCGCCCGCTCGGTGTCGGCCGAGGTCGTGTACGCGCCGACCGTCATGGCGCCCTTCTCCCGCACCGTGCGGCGCAGCAGGTCGAGGGCGTCGGCGGTGGTGTCCACGGCCACGGCGAAGGCGACCGGGCCGAAGCACTCCGAGAGGTAGGGCGCCTCCGGGTCCGGCTTGGCCGCGTCCAGCTTGACCAGGACGGGGGTGCGGACCACGGCGTCCGGGAACTCGGGGTTCACGACCTCCCGGGAGGCCAGCGCGACCTCGCCCAGTCCGGCCGCCGCTTCCAGGCGGGCCTTGACGTCCGGGTTGACCAGCGCGCCGAGCAGCGCGTTGGCCCGGGCATCGTCGCCCAGCAGGCCGCCGACCGAGGCGGCGAGGTCGGCGACGACCTCGTCGTAGGTCTTGTGGCCGGCGTCCGTGGCGATGCCGTCGCGCGGGATCAGCAGGTTCTGCGGGGTGGTGCACATCTGGCCGCTGTACAGGGACAGGGAGAACGCGAGGTTCGCCAGCATCCCCTTGTAGTCGTCGGTGGAGTCCAGGACGACGGTGTTGACGCCGGCCTTCTCCGTGTAGACCTGCGCCTGGCGGGCGTTGGCCTCCAGCCAGTCGCCGAACTCCGTGGACCCGGTGTAGTCGATCAGCTTGATCTCGGGACGGACGGCCAGGTCCTTGGCGATGCCCTCGCCCGGGCGCTCGACCGCGAGCGCCACCAGGTTCGGGTCGAAGCCCGCCTCCGCGAGGACCTCGCGCGCCACCTTGACGGTCAGTGCGAGCGGCAGCACGGCCCGCGGGTGCGGCTTGACCAGCACGGCGTTGCCGGTGGCGAGGGAGGCGAACAGACCGGGGTAGCCGTTCCACGTCGGGAAGGTGTTGCAGCCGATCATGAGGGCGATGCCGCGCGGGACCGCGGTGAAGCTCTTGCCGAGGTTCAGCGGGTCCTTCTTGCCCTGGGGCTTGGACCAGTCGGCCTGCCCCGGGACCCGGGTCTGCTCCTCGTAGGCATAGGCCACGGCCTCGAGGCCGCGGTCCTGCGCGTGGGGGCCGCCGGCCTGGAACGCCATCATGAACGCCTGGCCGCTGGTGTGCATGACCGCGTGCGCGAACTCGTGGGTGCGGGCGGAGATGCGGGCCAGGATCTCGATACAGACCAGGGCGCGCGCCTCGGGTCCCGCGTCGCGCCAGGCACCCATGCCGGCCTTCATCGCGGGCAGCAGCACGTCCGGGTCGGCGTGCGGGTACTCGACGCCGAGCTCCGGGCCGTACGGGGACACCTCGGAGCCCGTCCAGCCGTCGGTGCCGGGCTGGCCCAGGTCCAGCCGCGTGCCCCGCAGGGCCTCGAAGGCGGCGAGCCCGTCGGCCGGCGCGGTCTCGCCGTACGCCTTGGGGTGCTCGGGATGCGGGGACCAGTAGGCGCGGCTGCGGATCGCCGACAGGGCCTGGTCCAGGGTGGGCCGGTGCTTGGCGGACAACTGGGGGACGGTGAGCTCGGCGGCCATCAGGGACCAACTCCTCGTTGAGCCGGGCGAAGAAGAGCAGACTGGAGTTAGAGTAACCGAACGATCGGTCGGGACAAGAGGGCCCGGCAGACCTGTGGATAAGTCGGTGCGGGAGGATCAGGACATGACAGCAATCGAGCGGTCCCGCACTGTGGCGGTCGTCGGCGCGGGCACCATGGGCCAGGGCATCGCCCAGGTCGCCCTTCTCGCAGGTCACCGCGTGCTGATCTACGACATCGACGCCGCACTCGCCGCCGACGGCGTGGGCTTCGTGCAGGACCGCGTCGAGCGGATGGCCGCCAAGGGCCGCCTGGACCGGGCCGAGGCCCAGGACGCGATCGGCCGGATCGCGTCGGCGCCCGCCCTCCCGGACCTCGCCGGGGCCGCCCTCGTCATCGAGGCGGTGGTCGAGAACGTCACCGTCAAGCAGGCGCTCTTCGCCGCTCTCGAAGAGGTGGTCGCGCCGGACGCGCTGCTCGCCACGAACACCTCCTCGCTCTCCGTCACCGAGCTCGCCGCCGGGCTCGCGCACCCCGGCCGCTTCCTCGGCCTCCACTTCTTCAACCCGGCCCCGCTGCTCCCGCTCGTCGAGGTGGTCAGCGGTTCCGCGACCGACCCGGCCGCCGCCGAGCGCGCGTACGGCACCGTCCTCGGCTGGGGGAAGACACCGGTCCGCTGCGCCGACACCCCCGGCTTCATCGTCAACCGGATCGCCCGCCCCTTCTACGCCGAGGCCTTCGCGGTGTACGAGGAGCAGGGCGCCGACCCGGCCACCATCGACGCCGTGCTCCGCGAGAGCGGCGGCTTCAAGATGGGCCCCTTCCAGCTGACCGACCTGATCGGCCAGGACGTCAACGAGGCCGTGACCCGCTCCGTGTGGGAGTCCTTCTTCCACAGCCCCAAGTTCACCCCCTCCCTCGCGCAGCGCCGGCTGGTCCAGTCGGGTCGCCTCGGCCGCAAGTCGGGCCACGGCTGGTTCCCGTACGGCCCGGACGCCGTCGCCGCGCAGCCGCACACCGCCGGACCCGAGGAGGCCCCGGCCAAGGTCACCGTGGTCGGCGACCTCGGGCCTGCGGCGGAGCTGACCGACCTGCTGGAGGAGGCCGGGATCGCGGTCACGGCCACCGAGCACGGGGGCCCGTACATCCAGCTGCCCGGCGAGGGCCAGCTGGTCCTCGCGGACGGGAAGACCTCGGTCGAGTTCGCGGACGTCGTGTACTTCGACCTCGCGCTCGACTACCGCGGCGCCACCCGCATCGCGCTCTCCGCCGGCGAGGACACCAGCGAGCGGACCCTCGCCGAGGCGGTCGGCCTCTTCCAGAAGCTGGGCAAGCAGGTATCCGTCATCGGTGACGTTCCCGGCATGATCGTCGCCCGGACCGTGGCGATGCTGATCGACCTCACGGCGGACGCCGTGGCCCGCGGGGTGGCCTCGGCCGAGGACATCGACACGGCGATGCGGCTCGGGGTCAACTACCCGGTGGGCCCGGCCGAGTGGCACGAGCGGCTCGGCCGGGACTTCGCCTACGACCTCCTGCACAACCTCGACGAGCGCTGTCCCGGCGGCCGGTACGCGCCCTCGCTGGCGCTGTTCAAGCTGGGCTACGCCGCGGGTGACGAGGAGGAGGCCGAATGACGACGGTCAAGCGGGACACGTACACCCCCGAGACGCTGCTGTCCGTCGCCGTCCAGGTCTTCAACGAGCGCGGCTACGACGGCACCTCGATGGAGCACCTCTCCAAGGCCGCGGGCATCTCGAAGTCCTCCATCTACCACCACGTCACGGGCAAGGAGGAGCTGCTGCGGCGGGCCGTCAGCCGCGCCCTCGACGGCCTCTTCGCGGTCCTGGAGGAGCCGGGGGCGGTCCGCGGCCGGGCGGTCGACCGCGTCGAGTACGTCACCCGCCGCACGGTCGAGGTGCTGGTCGGCGAGCTGCCGTACGTGACGCTGCTGCTGCGCGTGCGCGGCAACACCCGGACCGAGCGCTGGGCGCTGGAACGCCGCCGCGAGTTCGACCACCAGGTGGCCGACCTGCTCAAGGCCGCCGCGGCCGACGGCGACCTGCGGGCGGACGTCGACATCCGGCTGGCCACCCGACTGCTGTTCGGCATGGTGAACTCCCTCGTCGAGTGGTACCGCCCGCACCCGGGAACCAGCCAGGACCAGCTCGCGGACGCGGTGGTCAGCATGGCCCTGGACGGACTGCGCACCGCCCGCTGACCTGCGGGTGCCCCCCTTCGCCGCGCCGCCGGGCGTTTCTGTAGCCTGAGCGGGATTCAGTCTTGAGCGCGTTCAAAACGTGCTTTCAGGACACATCGCACCGAGCGAAAATGGGGGGACCGGTGCGCAGTCGCCGTCTCGTAGTCTCAGCCGCCGCGATCGTCGCGGCCGTCGTCGGTGTCCTGCCGGGCACGGCCCAGGCCGCGGATCCGTCCGCGCCGGCCGTCCGGCAGGTCGCCAAGCCCTCCGACCCGAAGAAGGTCGGAGCGTCCCACTTCAGGACCTTCACCAGCGGCGCCGACAAGTCCGTCCGGAAGGGTGCCCCCGGCGCCGCCCGGACGGCGGGCGTCGCCGCCGCCGGCAATCCGGACCTGCAGGTGGCCCTGAGCGCCACCAACACCGGCGCGCACTCCCTCCAGCTGGAGGCGAACGTCACGAGCGCCGACGCCGCGCTCGAGGTCAGCATCTCCTGGGGCGACGGGGGCCCGGTGCAGTACCTCACCGCCTCCGGTTCTGCCCTGCTGATGCCGGAGCACACCTACGCCGAGGTCGGCGAGTACACGATCAAGGTCGGCGTGAACGACGTCGCCAACAAGGTGTACGTCGAGAACGAGGTCGCGGTCGTCACCTCGGGTTCCGAGTTCACGCCGTACGAGCCCACGCGTCTGCTGGACACCCGCGAGGGGTTCCGCGCGCCGAAGGCCAAGGTCGCCCCGTACGGCTCCGCCCGGGTGAAGATCGGCGGCTACGGCACGATCCCGGCCGGCGTGCAGGCCGTGGTCCTCAACGTCACCGTCACCAACACCACCAGCGCCGGCCACATCACGGCCTTCGACACGGGCAACCAGCGGCCGAACGCCTCGAACATCAACTTCGAGCCCGGCCAGACCGTGCCGAACCTGGTCGTCGTCCCCGTCGGCAACGACGGCTCCGTGGACCTTTACAACGGCGGCTGGGAGTCGGTCGACCTGATCGCCGACATCACCGGCTACTTCATGCCGAAGGCGGCCAACGGCTACACGCCGATGGAGCCGACCCGGTTCGTCGACACCCGTGACGGCCTCGGCACGAACAAGGGCCAGGTCCCCGGTCAGACGAGCTTCGGCACGCAGATCGCCGGCCTGCGCGGGGTGCCCCAGGGCGTCAAGGCCGTGGCGCTCAACGTCACGGTGACCGGCCCGAAGGAGGCCGGCCACCTGATCGTCTACCCGGGCGGCGGCAGGATCCCGCTCGCGTCCAACGTGAACTTCACCGCCGGTCAGACCGTCGCCAACTCGGTGATCGTGCCGGTCGGCGCCGACGGGTCCATCAACATCCGCAACAACGCCTGGGCCGGCGCCGACGTCGTGGTGGACGTCGTCGGCTACTACAGCCCGGCCGGCAAGGGTGCCTTCATGCCGCTCTCGCCGATGCGCTGGCTCGACACGCGCGACCCGGAGGGCGCGATCAGCGGGGCCTTCGGGCCGATCGCCGGCCGCGGCTACCTGGCCGTGCCGTTCTTTCCGGAGGACGGCGGCGTCAGCGCGTACGTCCTGAACACCACCGTCACCAACACGGCGGGCGGGGGCTTCCTCTCGGTCGCCCCGGACCCGAACACGGTGGAGCAGTACGAGAAGGGCACCGCCGTCACGCCGGCGCGACCCGGCGCCTCGACGCTGAACTGGACGAAGGGCAGGACCGTCCCGAACCTGGTCCAGGCGAGCGGGGGCCAGAACGGCATCGTGGACTTCTGGAACCAGGGCTGGGAGAAGACCGACCTCGTCGTCGACATCTCCGGCTACTACGAGAACCCGGTGATCAAGCCGTAGCACCCGCGGCACCCACGGGTGCCGGGCACAGCGCCCCGGGAACGGCCCTCCACGGCCGTTCCCGGGGCGCTGTCGCGCGTACGGACTACTCCTCGGTGAGCGCCGGGGGGCCGCCCGCACCCGGCCCGCCCTGGCCGCCCGGTCCGCCCGGTCCCGTGTCCAGGAGATCCGTTTCCTCGAAGACCAGCAGGGTGCGCGTGGAAAGGACCTCCGGGATGGCCTGGAGACGGGTCAGGACCAGCTCGCGCAGCGTCCGGTTGTCGGGCGTGTGCACCAGCAACAGGACGTCGAAGTCCCCGCTGACCAGCGCGATGTGGGCGGCCCCCGGAAGCTCGCGCAGCTGCTCGCGCACCGTCCGCCAGGAGTTCTGGACGATCTTCAGGGTGATGTACGCCGATGCGCCCTGGCCCGCGCGTTCGTGGTTGACGCGGGCCGTGAAACCGCGGATCACCCCGTCGTCGATGAGCCGGTTGATGCGGGCGTAGGCGTTCGCGCGCGAGACGTGCACCTGCTCCGCCACCGACCGTATCGACGCACGGCCGTCCGCCTGGAGCAGCCGCATGATCGACCGGTCGATCGGGTCCAGGGGGCGGGGTGTGACCGGCGGGACCGCCGGGGCACCGGGTGTGCCCGGGGCGCCCCCCGGTGGAACCGGTGCGGAACCGGCTCCGACCATTTGTTCATCCGGCATTGCCCGATGCCTCCCTCTCCTGGACGTCCTGCATCCATCCCAGGGCCCCGGCGCCAGTTTGTCCACAGCCTGGAGTCGCCTGTAGCCAAATTGCGCGGACAACCGAACAATCGGTAGGTGAGGCGCCTCACACCCGAGCCGTCGCCTCCCCCAGCTACGGCTGGGGGTGCCCCCAGCCCGCTTCCCACGAGGAGGTGTACGCCGCCATGACGGTCCAAGAGCTGCCCGGTGCCGGTGCGTCCCACCGTCCCACCCCGCCGCCCGCCTGGAGGCCCCGTACGGACGCCGCTCCGCTGCTCCCGGACCCCGAGCCCCACCGGGTCCTGGGCACCGAGGCGGCCGACCGGCTGGACCCCGCGCTGATGCGGCGCTGCTACGCCGAGCTGGTGCGCGGCCGCCGCTACAACGCCCAGGCCACGGCACTGACCAAGCAGGGCCGGCTCGCCGTCTACCCCTCCACCGTCGGCCAGGAGGCCTGCGAGATCGCGGCCGCGATGGTCCTCGAGGACCAGGACTGGCTCTTCCCGAGCTACCGCGACACCCTGGCGGCCGTGGCGCGCGGACTGGACCCCGTACAGGCGCTGACCCTGCTGCGCGGCGACTGGCACACCGGCTACGACCCGCGTGAGCACCGCATAGCCCCGCTCTCCACCCCGCTCGCCACCCAGCTGCCGCACGCGGTGGGTCTGGCGCACGCGGCCCGGCTGCGCGGCGACGACGTCGTCGCCCTCGCCATGGTCGGCGACGGCGGCACCAGCGAGGGCGACTTCCACGAGGCGCTGAACTTCGCCGCCGTCTGGCAGGCCCCGGTGGTCTTCCTGGTGCAGAACAACGGCTTCGCGATCTCCGTCCCGCTCGCCAAGCAGACCGCCGCCCCGACGCTGGCCCACAAGGCCGTGGGGTACGGGATGCCCGGCCGGCTGGTCGACGGCAACGACATCGCGGCGGTGCACGAGGTGCTGTCCGAGGCGGTCCGGCGGGCCCGGGCCGGCGGCGGTCCGACGCTGATCGAGGCGGTCACGTACCGGATGGAGGCCCACACGAACGCCGACGACGCGACCCGCTACCGCGGTGACGCCGAGGTCGAGGCCTGGAAGGCGCACGACCCGATCGATCTCCTGGAGCGCGAACTGACCGCGCGCGGGATCATCGACGAGGCGGGCATCCAGGCGGCGCGCGACGAGGCCGAGGTGATGGCCGCGGCGCTCCGCGAGGGGATGAACGCGGACCCGGTGGTGGACCCGATGGACCTGTTCGCGCACGTGTACGCGGAGCAGACGGACCGGCTGCGCGAGCAGGCGGCCATGCTGCGCGCAGAGCTGGAAGCCGAGGACCAGGCGTGACAACGGTGGCGGCGGCGAAGTCCGCGAAGCCGGGGGCCAAGCCCTCGACGATGGCGCAGGCCCTGACCCGGGCCATGCGCGACGCCATGGCCGAGGACCCGACGGTCCACGTCATGGGCGAGGACGTGGGCACGCTCGGCGGGGTCTTCCGGATCACGGACGGGCTCGCGAAGGAGTTCGGCGAGGACCGGTGCACGGACACCCCGCTCGCGGAGGCCGGGATCCTGGGCGCGGCGGTCGGCATGGCCATGTACGGGCTGCGGCCGGTGGTCGAGATGCAGTTCGACGCCTTCGCCTACCCGGCGTTCGAGCAGCTCATCTCGCACGTCGCGAAGATGCGCAACCGCACGCGCGGCGCGATGCCGCTCCCGATCACCATCCGTGTGCCGTACGGCGGCGGGATCGGCGGCGTGGAGCACCACTGCGACTCCTCCGAGGCGTACTACGTCGCGACGCCCGGCCTGCACGTGGTGACCCCGGCGACCGTCGAGGACGCGTACGGACTGCTGCGCGCGTCGATCGCCAGCGACGACCCGGTGGTCTTCCTGGAGCCGAAGCGGCTCTACTGGTCGAAGACCGACTGGTCGCCCGAGGCGCCGGCGGCCGTGCCCGGCATCGGCAAGGCCCTGGTCCGGCGGGCGGGCACGAGCGCGACGCTGATCACCTACGGGCCTTCGCTGCCGGTCTGCCTGGAGGCGGCCGAGGCGGCGCGCGCGGAGGGCTGGGACCTGGAGGTCGTGGACCTGCGCTCGCTCGTCCCCTTCGACGAGGAGACGGTCGTACAGTCCGTACGCCGCACCGGGCGCGCGGTGGTCGTCCACGAGGCGAACGGCTTCGGCGGACCCGGCGCGGAGATCGCCGCTCGCGTCACGGAGCGCTGCTTCCACCACCTGGAGGCGCCGGTGCTGCGGGTCACGGGCTTCGACATCCCGTACCCGCCGCCGATGCTGGAGAAGCACCACCTGCCGGGCGTGGACCGGATCCTGGACACCGTGGCACGCCTGCAGTGGGAGAACTGATGCCGCAGGTCATGGAATTCAAGCTGCCGGACCTCGGTGAGGGCCTCACCGAGGCGGAGATCGTGCGCTGGCTGGTGGCGGTGGGCGATGTCGTCGCCATCGACCAGCCCGTCGTGGAGGTCGAGACGGCCAAGGCGATGGTGGAGGTGCCCTGCCCGTACGGCGGAGTGGTCACCGCCCGCTTCGGCGAGGAGGGGCAGGAGCTGCCGGTCGGGGCTCCGCTGATCACCGTGGCGGTGGGTGCGGCGTCGCTCCCCGAGGCCCCGGCGGCCCCGGCCGCCGAGGCCGACGGCTCCGGCAACGCGCCCCGGCCCCTGATCGGTTACGGCTCCGACCACTCGCGCCCGGCGCGTCGGCGACGGGTGCGACCCGTCACCGCCGCGGTGTCGGCGCCCGTGGTCGCCCCGGCTCCCGCGGTCGCGGCGCCGGTGGTTCCGGCTGCTCCGGCGGCTCCCGCCGGGCCGGTGCCGGTCATCTCGCCGCTGGTGCGGAAGCTGGCCAAGGACAACGGCGTCGACCTGCGGGCCCTGCACGGGTCGGGCCCGGAGGGGCTGATCCTGCGGGCGGACGTCGAGGCGGCGCTTCGTGCCGCGCAGCCGGTGGCCGCACCGGCGCAGGCCGCACCGGCTCCGGCCGCGCAGGGCGAGCGGATCCCGCTCAAGGGCGTGCGGGGCGCGGTCGCCGAGAAGCTGTCGCGCAGCCGTCGGGAGATCCCGGACGCCACCTGCTGGGTCGACGCGGACGCCACCGAGCTGATGGCGGCCCGCGCCGCGATGAACGCGGTGGGCGGCCCCAAGATCTCGGTGCTGGCGCTGCTGGCCCGGATCTGCACGGCGGCGCTGGCCCGCTACCCGGAGCTCAACTCCACGGTGGACCTGGAGGCGAAGGAGATCGTCCGGCTCCCGGCCGTGCACCTGAGCTTCGCCGCGCAGACCGAGCGGGGCCTGATGGTCCCGGTGGTCCGGGACGCGCAGGACCGCAACCCGGAGTCCCTCTCGGCGGAGTTCGCCCGCCTGACGGAGCTGGCGCGGACCGGGAAGCTGGCGCCGGCCGACCTGACGGGCGGGACCTTCACCCTGAACAACTACGGGGTGTTCGGGGTCGACGGCTCCACGCCGATCATCAACCACCCGGAGGCGGCGATGCTGGGCGTGGGCCGGATCATCGACAAGCCATGGGTCCACGAGGGGCAGTTGGCGGTCCGCAAGGTCGTCCAGCTGTCGTTGACCTTCGACCACCGGGTCTGCGACGGCGGCACGGCGGGCGGCTTCCTCCGCTACGTCGCCGACTGCGTGGAATCCCCGGCGGTCCTGCTGCGCAGCCTGTAGCTCCGCGGGGTGGGACGCGGTCGCCGCTGCGCGCAGCCTCCCCCACCCCGCCCCTTCCCGGAACCGGGGCCGTGCCACGGAGTCGGGAGGGGCGGCGGGGTTCAGGCCGCGTGGGTGCGGATCGCCCGGACGGGCGCTCCGCGGAGACGCGCCGGAGGGGCTGGTGCCCGCCGCGCTCAGACCGTGAGCAGCAGTTTGCCCACGTGGCTGCTCGACTCCATGACCCGGTGGGCCTCGGCGGCGTCCGCGATGGGGAACGACGCGTGGACCACCGGGCGGATCCGGCCCGCGGCCACCAGCGGCCACACGTGCTCCCGTACGGCCGCGACGATGGCCGCCTTCTCCTCCAGCGGGCGGGCCCGCAGGGTGGTGGCGGTGATCGCCGCGCGCTTGGCGAGCAGCGCGCCGAGGTTCAGCTCGGCCTTCACGCCGCCCTGCAGCCCGATCACCGCGAGGCGGCCGTTCACGGCCAGGGCGTCCACGTTCCGGGAGAGGTACCTCGCGCCCATGATGTCGAGGATCACGTCCGCGCCGGCGCCGCCCGTCGCCGCCTTCAGCTCCGCCACGAAGTCCTGTTCGCGGTAGTCGATCAGGACATCCGCGCCCAGCTCCTTGCAGCGCGCCAGCTTCTCCGGCCCGCCCGCCGTCACGGCGACCGTGGCGCCCACCGCCTTGGCCAGCTGGATCGCCATCGTCCCGATCCCGCTGGACCCGCCGTGCACGAGCAGGGTCTCGCCGGGCCGCAGCCCGGCCACCATGAACACGTTGGACCACACGGTCGTGACGACCTCGGGCAGTGCGGCGGCCGTCACCAGGTCCACGCCCGCCGGGACCGGCAGCAGCTGACCCGCCGGAACGGCCACCCGCTGCGCGTACCCGCCGCCCGCCAGCAGGGCGCACACCTCGTCACCCACCGACCAGCCGGACACCCCCGGCCCGATCGAGGCGATCCGACCGGAGCACTCCAGCCCCGGATAGGGCGAGGTGCCGGGCGGTGGGTCGTAGAACCCCTGGCGCTGGAGGACATCGGCGCGGTTCACGGCGCTCGCCGCGACCTCGACGAGGACCTCGCCGTCGCCCGCCACCGGATCGGGGACGTCGGTCCAGACGAGGGCCTCGGGGCCGCCGGGCTGCTCGATGGTGATCGCATGCATGGCCCGGAGGCTACGCGAACTCGCCCCTACTCGGCAGAGCCCAGGGTCAACGGAGGCGTGCCGGACGGGGCCGCACGGACGATGGTGATGAGACGGTCCGTCAGCTGGATCGGGCTCGCGTGCGGATCGTCGTAGGCGAGCAGCCGGTGTCCGCGCAGCACGTTCACCACCAGGTCGTCGGTGTCCCGCACCGACTTGCCCACCTCCGACTTGCGGACGGGCCGTTCGATCAGGTCGAGGCCGCTGCCCTGGTGGATCAGGTCCTCCATCACGGTGCCCGCGCTCGGGCTGAGCACCGAGAGGCCCAACAGCCGGCCGGCCGCGCTCGCGCTCGTGATGACGGCGTCGGCGCCGGACTGGCGCAGCAGCGGGGCGTTCTCCTCCTCGCGCACCGCCGCGACGATCTTCGCCCCGCGGTTGAGCTGCCGGGCCGTCAGCGTGACCAGGACCGCCGTGTCGTCCCGCTGGGTGGCGATGACGATCTGACGGGCCTTCGGCAACTCGGCGCGCAGCAGCACCTCGGAGCGGGTGGCGTCGCCGACCACACCGGTGAGCCCTTCCGCGTTGGCCATGTCGATCACCTTGGCGCTCGGGTCGACGATGACGACCTGCTCCTTGCTGAGGCCCGTGGCCAGCAGCGTCTGGAGGGCCGAGCGGCCCTTGGTGCCGAAGCCGACGACGACCGTGTGCTCACGCAAGTTCTTCCTCCAGCGCTTCAGCCGCCACTCTTCCCGCGTCCGTTCCGTCAGGACTTCCAGGGTGGTGCCGACCAGGATGATCAGGAACAGCACCCGCAGCGGTGTGATCAGCAGGATGTTGACCAGCCGCGCGCTGTCGCTGTACGGGACGATGTCGCCGTAGCCGGTCGTCGACAGCGTCACGGTCGCGTAGTAGAAGCAGTCGAGGAAGTCGACCTGCTCGTTGGCGTTGTCGTGGTAGCCGTCGCGGTCCAGCCACACGATGAAGACCGTCAGGAAGAGCACGAAGAGGGCCATCAGCAGGCGTTTGGTGACCTGCCGGAGCGGCTGTTCGACGATCCGCTTGGGCAGTTTGATGCGCCGCGAGACGAGCCTTTCGTCGGCTTCGCGGGCCATGGCGTCCTGACCGTGAAGTTTCACGTGAAACATCCCCCGGAAGTCCACGGCAGATCGAGGATTTCCAGGTCCTGCCCGGAGCGCGCGCCCTTGGGCGGTACGACGGCCAGCGCGTCGGCGGCCGCCACACCGCGCAGCATGGCCGGTCCGTGGTAGCGCAGCGGCACCGCGTGCTCGTCGCTCAGCAGCACCGGGACCAGCCGCGTGTCGTACGGGTGGCCGGGTACGTCGCCCTGGACCGGCGCCGTGTAGCGGGGGCGCTTGCGGCGGCCCGCGAGGGCGCGCAGCAGGGGCTCGGCGAGGGTCAGCAGCCCGGAGACGGCGGCCAGGGGGTTGCCGGGCAGCCCGACCAGGTGCCGCCCGTCCGCCCGGTCGCCGATGCGGGCCAGCAGCATCGGGTGCCCCGGGCGTACCGCCACCCCGTCGACCAGCAGCTCGGCGCCCGCCTCGCGCAGGACGGGGTGGACGTGGTCGACGGGCCCGGAGGCGGTGCCGCCGGTGGTCAGCAGCACATCGGCGGTGGACCCGGTGACGGCCTCCAGCAGGGCCGCGGCCCCTTCCGGATCGTCGCCGAGCCTTCGCGTGCCGATGACCTCGGCGCCCAGCCGGGCGAGCCAGGGGCCGAGCATGGGGCTGAGGGCGTCGCGGATCAGTCCGTCGTGCGGGCGGCCCTCGGTGAGCAGTTCGTCGCCGAGGACCAGGATCTCCACGCGGGGCCGGGGCCGGGTGGCCAGCTCGTCGTACCCGGCCGCCGCGGCGAGCCCGAGGACGGCCGGGGTGACCAGGGAGCCGGCGGGCAGCAGCAGGTCCCCGGAGCGGCACTCCTGGCCGCGCGGGCGGATGTCCTGGCCGGTGAGGACGGGCCGGTCGGCGAAGAGCTGGGTGCCCGCCTCACGGCAGTGCTCGGTACGGATGACGGCGGTGGTGTCGGCGGGGATCCGCGCGCCCGTGGCGATCCGTACGGCCTCGCCGTCCGCGAGGGGCGCGGGCCGCTCGGAACCGGCCAGGACGCCGGCGCCGGACCGGACGCTCCAGGGACCGGGACCGGCGACGGCCCAGCCGTCCATGGCGGAGGTGTCGAAGGACGGCAGGTCGGTCAGCGCGTCCAGGGGCGCGGCCAGGACCTCGCCGAGGGCGTCGGCGAGGGGAACCCGGTGCGTATGGGCCCGCACTCCGGCCCCGGCACGGACGGCGGCCTCGCGGGCGCGCGGCCAGGGGGCGGCCCGGTGGTCGCCCGCCCCGCCGCCTTCGGGGGCGCGGCTGACCAGGGCCAGGGCCTCGTCGAGGGCCCGTTCGGCGGAGTTCGCGGGGGTCATCCGGAGCCGTTCTGTTCGGCGGTGGCGTCGCCCCCCGCGTCGGTTCCCGCGTCGGCCTCGGCCTCGGCGGCCCAGCGCAGCGCCAGGTCGGCGGCCTTGCGGGAGGCCTCGGCGACGGCCTGGGCGGGGTCGGCGCCGGTGGCGGCGGCTTGGGCGGCCGCGTAACCGACCAGGAAGGTGGTCAGCGGGGCGGCGGGGCGGGCGACGCCGTGGGCGGCGTCCCGGGCGAGGTCGAGCAGGGTCTTGACGTCGACCTCGAGGTCGATGCCCAGCTCGTTCTTGGCGGCGGTCATCCATTGGTCCAGCACGCTCCCATGCTCCCTGATGCGGGCTCGGGCGGCGGCGAGATCGTCCCAGGTGTCGCAGTCGAACGAGGCGAGTGGCTGCGCCGTGACGCGGGCGAGGTGCAGTTCGGCGGTGAGCGCGCGGAGCGGGAGTCCGGTGAGGGTGCCGTGTTCCGTGGCCAGCAGGGCGATCTCGCGGCGCAGGGGCTCGGCGCGGTAGGCGGCGACCAGCGGCTGGTCCCGGCCGTCGGGATCGCGCAGCATCGCCCCGTCCGGGCCGGGCGCGTCGAGCAGGGCCCGTACGGTCGCCCGGTCCAGGAACGGCAGGTCCGCGGAGAGTACGAGGACCAGTTCGGCGGTGGTCCCGCGCAGCCCGGCGTCCAGCGCGGCCACGGGCCCGCCCCCGGGCGGATCCTCCCGGGTCCAGCGGACCGGGCGCGCGGTGGGGCGGCGGCCGCCGACCACGACCGTGGTCCGGGCGTCGGGGCAGGCGTCGAGGACGCGGTCGAGGAGGGCGCGGCCGCCCACGCTCAGCGCGGGCTTGTCCGCCCCGCCGAGGCGCCGCGCGGCGCCGCCGGCCAGCACGATCGCGTCGTAGCTCATGCCCATGAGTATGCGCGGAGCATGTCCCCTGCGGAGAGCCGCACTTCCCCCGGGCTTATCCGGGCGGGGCCGTGTTCGTGCCGGCGGGGCCGAACAGGGCGGCCGACGAAAGCGAAAGCGAAAGCGGAGGCGGGTCCGGCCCGCGCCGGGGGGCGTGGACCGGACCCGCCTTTGTCTGCGGACCGCCGGAGGCTAGAGGTACGGGCCCGAGCGGATCGCGCCGTGGCCGCCGTCCTCGTCGTCGTCGTGGGGGCCGCCCGGCGGGAGGGCGCGCCGCATCTGCTCCAGCTGGGCCCGCGCCGCCATCTGCTGCGCGAACAGGGCCGTCTGGATGCCGTGGAAGAGACCTTCCAGCCAGCCCACCAACTGGGCCTGCGCGATGCGCAGTTCGGCCTCGGAGGGAATGGCCTCCTCGGTGAACGGGAGGGACAGGCGCTCCAGTTCCTCCACGAGCTCCGGGGCCAGACCGTCCTCCAGCTCCTTCACCGAGGCGGCATGGATGTCCTTGAGCCGGACCCGGCTCGCCTCGTCGAGAGGCGCGGCACGTACCTCTTCCAGGAGTTGCTTGATCATGCTGCCGATGCGCATGACCTTGGCGGGCTGTTCGACCATCTCCGTCACCGGGACCTCGCGCGACTCGTCATCGGCGTCGCCGACCGCCGTCCCGTCCTGTCCCACGATCAGAACGTGCGGGGGACTGTCCTGCGACCGTTCACTCCTCGGCATCTCCATGCCGTCATTCTCTCGCACACCTTCGTTCTCACACGGTGTGCCCCCGTACAGTCGTGATCCACCCTGTACGGGGGCCCGGGATTACTGCGCGGTCCGGCGGGCCAGGGCGCCGCTGGAGCGGGTGACCAGTGCCGCCAGCAGGGCCGCGCCGAGCGGGACCACGACGATCAGCTGGGCGAGGGTCTCCCACGGCACGGAGATCGGCACGTAGGGCAGGGCCTCCTGCGCCGACACGTAGCCCTTGCCGAGCTGGTACCGGTGGAGCGCGTCCAGTTCGCGTCGCTGCACCATGCGCAGTCCGACCGCGGGCAGGATCCCGGCCGCCGAGCCGAGGACGACGCCCATCAGGGCGACCACCCCGCACTGGAAGCCGCTGAGCGTCCGCCGCACGCGCGGCGCCGCGCCCACGGCCGCCAGGGTCTTCAGATCGGCCTCGGCGTCGGCCTGGGCGAGCCCGGTGGCGATGCCGGCCGCGCCGATGGTGACCAGGCCGGCGAAGACGGTCAGGGCGAGCAGTCCCAGGCTGTCGTTGCCCTGGTAGCCCGCCTCGATGCGCAGGTCGGCCTCGACGCCCATGCGGTCGATCTCACCGGCGATCTTCTGCCGCTGCTCGCTGCTCGCCGTCCCGTCGAGGGTGAAGTACGAACCGGACGGCGCGGTGGCCAGTCCGGCGGCCTTGGCCGCAGCCGGCGGCACGACCAGTCGGGTGCCCCAGCCCTCGGCGGTCTCGGGCGCCAGATGGACGGGCAGGACCTTGTCCTCGCCGGGCGGATCCTCGCCGAACGCGGGGGTGGTGCCGGCGCTCTCCATGGCGGTGACCACCCGCAGGGTGATCCTGCCGTCCTTGACCTGGCGCTTGTCGAAGGAGACGGCGCGGCCCTCCTTGAGGGCGGCCACGGAGCCGGGGTCGGTGACCGCCAGCACGCTCAGCAGCTTCTCGTCGGCGACGACCACCGCGTTCTGGTTGCTGTGCTTGATCTCCGCGCAGCGCCAGTCCTGGCGCAGTGTCCGGGCCTGCTCGTCTTTGAAGGCGCTTTCGCCACCAGGGGTGTCGTACAGCGGGCAGCGCTGCTCCTTGGGCGTGATGATCTCGACGCGGCCGCAGCCGGGTTCCCGGGAGAACGACTCGCAGCTCGGCATGCCGACGACCAGCCGGTCGAAGTCCGCCCGGACCGCCACCGGAAGCTCCTTGGAGAGGGCCACGCGCAGGGCCGGCACCTCCTTGTACGCGCTGTGCTCCCTGGCCTCCAGCACCCCGGCGCCGTCCGGCAGGTCGGCGACGTACTCGTGCCGCATCTGCAGGTCCCGGCTGTGTTCGTACGTGGCCACCGCGACGGTGCCGGCGACGGCGGCCAGGACTGCGGCCACGGCGGGCGCCGTACGTCCCCGGTTGCGCACGGCGTCGCGCAGCGCGAGCCGCGGCGACAGCGGCAGCCAGCGCCCGAGCCGGCCGAACAGGCCGACCAGGACCGGGGTGAGGGCGACGATGCCGAGCTCGGCGAGGGCGCTGCCGGCCGCGACGACGGTGGCGCCCATCCTCGACGCGGTGCCGTACAGGGCGATCATGGCGCCCGCGGCGACGGCGAGCAGGCCGAGGACCGGCAGCACGCGGTTGGCGCGGCGCACCCCGCGGCGGCCGGTCAGCGAGGCCAGCACGGTCTGCCGGGACGCGGTGACGGCGGGGACGATCGCGGACAGCAGACCGGTCACCACGGCGAGCAGGGCGATGCCCGCCAGTTCCAGCGGGCGGAAGTCGAGACCGCCGAAGCGGACGCCGAGCTGGTCCTCCAGCACGGGGCGCAGCGCGATGGTGAGCACGACGCCGACGACGGTGCCGATGACCGCGGACACGGCTCCGATGACCAGGCCGCCGGAGAGCACGATGGAGCGGATGTGGCGCCGGTCGCCGCCGTTGGCGCCGACCAGGCCGAGCTGGCGGCGCGAGCGCCGGGCGCCGACCGCGAAGGCCGGTCCGGCGAGCAGGCAGATCTCCAGCATGGCGAGGCCCACGACGGTGGCCACGACGGCCATGTCGGAGGCGCGGCCCGCGTCCAGCTGGTACTGCTCCTTGGGTTCCTGCTGGTAGAGCGGCACGTCGGCATCGGCGGGCGGGTTCAGGATGACGGCGCGGGAGACGACCACCAGGGACTTGGTGTTGGCCGCCTTGACCATGTTCCACGTGAAACCTTCGCCGCCGACCTTGACCAGGAAGGTGACGTTGGGGCGGAGCCCGAAGCCTCCGGAGGCCTCCAGCGCCCGGTCGAGCGGGGCGATCAGGGTTCCCGGCGGGGCCAGGATCTCGGGCTTGCCGAGCTCGCTGGGACGTTCGTACGCCCCGACGATCTTGTACGAGCTGGTCGCGCCGCGCGGGGTGATCGTGGAGCCGACGAAGAAGCCGGAGTTCTTCAGGAAGGCGGTGGTGGCGGCGACCTCGCCGGCGCGCTCGGGCAGCCGGCCGCGGTCGAGCGTGAACATGCCGTCCACCAGCGGGCTCTGCGTGTCGAGTTCGTGCAGATCGGTGTCGAGCAGACCGTGCTTGGTGCGGACCTTGCCGAAGCCCACGGAGTCCTTGACGACCTGGGCACCGGCCGGGAGCGCTGACGGGTCCAGCTCCTGCGGGCTCTCCGGCGGCAGCGACCCGCCGTCGAACTTCTCGAAACCGCCGGCGGGTACGGAGCTGGTGCCGTCCGGCAGCTGGTAGACGGCCACGCCCAGGTGCGAGTGGCTCACGCGCGCGTCGGCGGCCCCGATCTTGCGCGAGAGGGTCTGCTCAGGGGACAGCTCGGCGCTGCGCAGAGTGAGGTCGGCGGCGCTCACGCCGATGATCGGCAGGGCGATCATCGCGAGGACCAGGCAGCTGCGGCCCTTGGCCCGCCAGGCGTCGCGGCGGGCGATGCGCAGGGCAGCGACCCAGGAGTGGTACCAGCCTTGGAGCGAGGAGGTCACTGGCCGGCCGCCTGCCCGGAGAGGAGGGAGTCGGGCCGGCTGCGCAGGGTCTCGTCGACGACGCTGCCGTCGCGCAGGAAGACCACGCGGTCGGCCCAGGCGGCGAACCGCGGCTCGTGCGTGACGAGGACCCCGGCCGCGCCCGCGTCGCAGCGGGAGCGCAGCAGGGACAGGACGGACTCGCCGGTCTCGGAGTCGAGGGCGCCGGTGGGCTCGTCGGCGAGGACGAGGCGGCGGTCGCCCACGAGGGCGCGGGCGATGGCGACGCGCTGCTGCTGGCCGCCGGACATCTCGTCGGGGAAGCGGTCGGCGAGCGCGCCGAGGCCCATCTCCTCCAGCGCGGCGAGCGCGGACACCCGCGCCTTGCGGGCGGAGGTCCCGTCGAGTTCGCGGGGCAGGGCCACGTTCTCGGCGGCGGTGAGGGCCGGTATCAGGTTGTAGTCCTGGAAGACGTACCCGATGCTGCGGCGGCGCAGGGCGGCCAGCTGCTTGCGGCTCGCCGCGGTGATGTCGGTGCCCTCCACCACGACCCGGCCGCTGCTCGGCGTGTCGAGGCCGCCCGCGAGGGTCAGCAGCGTGGACTTGCCGGAGCCGGAGGGGCCCATGACGGCGACGAGTTCGCCGGGGAAGACCGAGAGGTCGATGCCGCGCAGGGCGTGCACCTCGGTGGCGCCGCTGCCGTGGGTGCGTACGAGTCGGTCCAACTGCAGTACGGGTTGCTGGTGCTGGTCAGGCATGAGGGGTCCCCCCTGGGACGGTGGTTCAGCCTCGCCGCATACGGGCGGTACGGGGCCGATCGGTGGTGGTCGGGGCCGGGCTCTCGGCGGCGGTGGCCTGGGGTGGTTCGGCTTCGCCGGCTCTCCGGTCGGCCGGCAGGGAGAGCCGTACGAGCCGGGCCTCGCAGTGGTCGAGCCAGCGGGCCTCGGCCTCGGTCTGGAAGATCAGCTGCTCCAGTACGAGCAGCCAGGCCACGTCGTCGCGTTCGCGGGACTGCCCGCTCTCGACCGCGGCGAGCGCCGTGGCCTTGAGCCGGGTGTAGTCCTGCATCGCCTTGATCGTGGCGTGGCGCTGGGACTGGATGACGGCGCGGATGTCCACGCCGGGCGCGCCCACGGCCATCGCGAGCTTGATGGAGAGCTCGTCGCGGGGCGGGTTGGCCCGGTCGACGGGCCGCTCGTACCACTGGCGCAGCTCGGTGCGCCCGGAGTCGGTGATGGCGTACAGGGTGTGCCCGGCGGCGTCCTCGCCGTCGGGGGCGACGAGACCGTCGCGTTCGAGGCGGGCGAGGGTCGTGTACACCTGCCCGACGTTGAGCGGCCAGGTGGAGCCGGTGCGGGATTCGAACTCGGTGCGCAGCTGAGAGCCGTACCGAGGACCCCGTTCCAGGAGGGCGAGGAGCCCGTGGCGGATCGACATACCGAGTATGTATACCGAGTATGTTCACGCTCGGCAACCATCCTCGGGCGTACGCCGCAAGGCGGACCCGACAGCGGACCGGATGGCGGACCGGGCGGCGGGCCCCCTCGCGCCGCCGGCCGCGGGCGCCCTAGACGCCCCGCCGCAGGCGCACGCCGAGGTAGCCCAGCCCCAGGCCCATCAGGGCGAATCCGGTGCCGAGCGGGAGTATGTGCGCGGCCAGGTCGGCGGCCCGGTCGTTCGGTTCCGTGCCGAGGGCGCGGACCTCCCCGTGCGGGCCGCGCGGGCTCGGCGCCACGGCGGGTGGGGGCGGTGGGGGCGGCGGCGGGGCCGGGGGTGTGGGCCGAGCGTGCGGTCGGACGGGCAGCGGCCGCGCGGCCACGACCAGCTCCGGGTTGGCGGGCTCGCCCACCGGCCGGCCGGGCCGCTCCCGCCCGACCCCGGCGAAGCTGCCGGCGAGCTCGCGGGGGGCCTCGTCCGACGGGGTGGCCGAGGCCGGGGAGGCGGATGGGGTGCGCGCGGCGGGTGAGGTGCGCGAGGTGGCGCCGGGGGTCAGGGCGAAGGGGCCTGCGTACGCGGAGGCGGCGGGCGCGAGGGCGGCGGCGACCAGTGCGGTACAGGCCAGCCAGCGCGGCGGACGGAAGCCTTGGATCACGGGGAGCCCCTCCCGTCCCGAGCGGCCGAGACGCTCGCTCAGCGTCAGAGATGTGCGCCCAGATTTACATAATGGAGCAAAACCGGCATCCCGGGCGCCCCATTGGGGTGCCCGGGATGCCGGTGTGTCGTGAGGTGCCTCGGGTGCGGGCTGCTCCGGACTACTCCGGATTGCCGGTCGACACGGTCAGCGTGTACTCCGTGCCTTCCTTGTCGATCTTGTCGCCGGCGGCCGGCGACTGGATCAGCACCGTGTCCTTGCCGTAGACGGCCTCGTCCTTGTATTCGATCTTGTACTTGCCGCCCGAGGCCTGGATGCACTCCTTCACGGAGAGCAGGTTCTTGTACTTGAGGTCCGGCGCCGAGTACTTGCCGGCCTCGCTGTAGTGCTTCACCGGCTCCGTGCACTTCTTCGGGTCGATCGTGCGCGTGATGTCGGGTCCCTTGTACCCGGCCTTGGCCGAGGCGGACGCGGCCGTGGAGGCCCCCGGGTCCGCCGTGGTGCCGCCCTTCTTGTCGTCGTCGCCGTTCACGATCGCCGCGATCAGACCGCCGACGGCCAGCAGCGCCACCGCGACCGCACCCACGATCACCGGCATGTTGCGCTTGCCGTCGCCGCCCGCCCGGGACACGCTCTGCGTGCTCGCCGGCGAGATCGTGTACGGCTGCTGCACCGACTGCGGCGCGTACTGCTGCGGCGGGGGCGTGTGCGGGTAGGCGTAGCCACCCTGCGCGTGCCCCTGCGGGGCCGGCGTCGGCGCGTACGGGGCGGGCGTCGGGTTGTGGGCCTGGTACGGCTGCTGCAACGACTGCGGCGGCGCCTGGAACCCGGAGTCCACCGGCGGGAACACGGCCGAGGCCACGCCCGCACCGCTGCTCAGCGGCCCATGGCCCTGGACGATGACCGGCGCCCCGGTCTGTCCGGAGGCCAGCACCCGCGCCACCTCGTCGCCCATGGCCGCGGCCGTGGGGAAGCGCTCGTTCGGGTTCTTCTTGAGGGCGCGCGCCACCAGCGCGTCCATCGCCGGGGTGAGCGAGCGGTTGACGGAGGACGGGGCGACCGGCTCCTCCTGCACGTGGGCGTACGCGATGGCCAGCGGCGAGTCCGCGTCGAAGGGGATCCGCCCGGTCAGCAGCTGGAACAGCATGATGCCGACCGAGTACAGGTCGGAGCGGGCGTCGACGCCGCGCCCCAGCGCCTGCTCGGGCGAGAGGTACTGGGGGGTGCCGACGACCATGCCGGTCTGCGTCATCGAGGTGACCCCCGACTGCATGGCGCGGGCGATGCCGAAGTCCATCACCTTGACCACGCCGCGCTTGTTCACCATGACGTTGCCGGGCTTGATGTCGCGGTGGACGAGCCCCATCTCGTGGCTGGTCTCGAGGGCGGCCAGCACGTCGGCCGTCACCTTCAGGGCCTTGTCCGCCGGCATGGCGCCGTACTGGCGGATGTCCGCCTCCAGCACCGAGCCGAGGGGCTGGCCCTCCACGTATTCCATGACGATGTAGGGCATCACGGCGCCGTCGCCCGCGCCGGAGCCGCCGAACGTCACTTCGCCTTCACCGGTGTCGAATACCGAGACGATGTTCGTGTGCGACAGTTTCGCTACAGCCTGGGCTTCGCGGCGGAACCGCTCGCGGAACGACTGCTCGCGGCCGAGGTCGCTGTGCAGGGTCTTGATGGCGACCTGCCGGTCGAGCGCCGAGTCGTACGCCAGGTACACGGAGGCCATGCCGCCCGCGCCCAGCAAGTCCCTTAGCTGGTAACGGCCACCGGCCAGAGAGCCGCCCGCGTACTGGCCCTGAGTGCCGTCCTGGCTCATGACTGTTGCTTCCCCTCGGGATGTGTCCCCACGCCTCTGGCCGGGCGCATATGGCGCCCAGTCTGCCCGAGGGCAAGCACACGTCAAGCCAGGTGCCCGTTCCGTGACCACATGGGCACAGGGTGGTCTTGTCCGAACGGTGACCGGTTCCGAGGCTGTAGCGTTCGTCGGAACACCAAAGAAGAGGACTACCGCTCAGCGGCGGCCGAGAGAGACGACGGCGAGGACTGATGGCACCCGAACCCGAGGGAAACGGCGCCGGGATGACCGATGGTCCTGAGCACTGGGGCGCAGGCGGCCTGGTGGGAGACGGCCGTTACCGGCTGACGCACCGGCTGGGCCGGGGCGGCATGGCCGAGGTCTTCGCGGCCGAGGACGTACGGCTGGGCCGCACCGTCGCCGTGAAGCTGCTGCGCGCCGACCTGGCCGAGGACCCGGTGTCCAAGGCCCGCTTCACCCGCGAGGCGCAGTCCGTCGCCGGGCTGAACCACCACGCCGTCGTCGCCGTGTACGACTCGGGCGAGGACCGGGTCGGCCCGAACACCGTCCCCTACATCGTGATGGAACTGGTCGAGGGCCGCACCATCCGCGACCTGCTGGTCAGCGCCGAGGCCCCGGGTCCCGAGCAGGCGCTCATCATCACCTCGGGCGTGCTCGAGGCCCTCGCGTACTCGCACCAGCACGGCATCGTGCACCGCGACATCAAGCCGGCGAACGTCATCATCACCGACACAGGCGCGGTGAAGGTGATGGACTTCGGCATCGCCCGCGCCCTGCACGGCGTCCAGTCGACGATGACCCAGACCGGCATGGTCATGGGCACCCCGCAGTACCTGTCGCCCGAGCAGGCCCTCGGCAAGGCCGTGGACCACCGCTCCGACCTGTACGCGACCGGCTGTCTGCTCTACGAACTGCTCGCGCTGCGACCCCCCTTCACCGGCGAGACCCCGCTGTCGGTGGTCTACCAGCACGTCCAGGACGCGCCCGTGCCGCCCTCGCAGCTGCCGGAGGGCCACCACATTCCGCAGGAGCTCGACGGGCTCGTCATGCGCTCCCTCGCCAAGGACCCGGACGACCGGTTCCAGAGCGCCGAGGAGATGCGCGGGCTGGTCCAGTACGCCCTGCAGATGCTGCACGACCAGGGGGCCAACACCGGCACCTGGAACACCGGTCCGGTCACCATGGCCCTGCCGCACGGCCGGGGCGGCGGGAGCGCCACCACGGTCATGCCCGCGGCCGGGACGGGCGGGCAGCGGCAGTACCCCGCGCACTCCTCGACCTCGCAGTTCCAGCAGCCGATGGTGCCGCCGCTCAACCCCGACGACGGCTCGGCGTTCCCCGGCGGCCGCGGTTCCGGTGGCAACGGCGGCGGCTACGACGGCTATGACGACCGCGGCGGCAACGGCAGCCGCTGGAAGATGTGGCTGTTCGCGGTGCTCGCGATCGTCGCCATCGCGGGCGGCGTGGCCTTCGCCGTCAACAGCGTGGGCAGCAAGGGCGACGAGAAGCAGACGCCGGGCACCAAGCCGAGCTCCAGCGCCCCGCCGAGCGCGTCCAAGTCCCCGGACGCCCAGCCTTCGCACCAGCCCACGGACAGCGCGCCGTCGAACAACGACAACCAGCCGTTGCCGAGCCGCAGTCGGACGCAGAGCTTCAGTCCGTCGAACTCGCCGACCGCCTCGCACTCGCCGACCGGTTCGACCTCGCCGTCCAACACGGCGACGACGAAGCCCTCGACGAGCCAGTCGACCAAGCCCACGACGCCACCGACGTCGAAGCCCACCGAGACGGGTGGCCCCGCCGGCCTGTTCGAGGAGTGAGGGACGGGGAATTCAGCGGATCAGAGCGCGTGCCGGTACTGCGTTCGGGATTCCCGGTGAGCGCGTGCACGGTGGTGAACTGGGGTTCGATCCGCGTGTAGACGGGGTCGAAGACCGCTCCGTCAACGAAATGCGGACCCGGACCGAATAGTTCCAGTTCTACGGTGGCCGGCTCGAGGGGCTGCGCCGTTCCGGTGAACTGCGCGGGCGCGGGTCAGCCGGGTTCCGAAAGAGTCGGGCTAGCGCTTCTCGGCCTGCAGGCGGGCCACGTAGGCGGCGGCCTGGGAGCGGCGCTCCATGCCGAGCTTCGAGAGCAGGCTGGAGACGTAGTTCTTGATCGTCTTCTCGGCCAGGTGCAGCCGCTCGCCGATGACGCGGTTGGTCAGGCCCTCGCCGATCAGGTCGAGGATCTTCCGCTCCTGCTCGGTGAGGTGGGAGAGCCGGTCGTCGCGCTTGCCGTTCTTGCCGTCGCGCAGCCGCTCCAGCACGCGGGCGGTGGCGACCGGGTCCAGCAGGGACTTGCCTGCGGCCACGTCGCGCACCGCGCTGAGCAGCTCGTTTCCGCGGATCGCCTTCAGTACGTAGCCGGAGGCGCCGGCCATGATCGCGTCGAAGAGGGCCTCGTCGTCGGCGAAGGAGGTCAGCATCAGGCACTTGACGTCCTCGTTCTGGGAGCGCACCTCGCGGCACACCTCCACACCGCTGCCGTCGGGCAGCCGGACGTCGAGGACGGCCACGTCCGGGCGCGTGGCGGGAATGCGGACCAGGGCGTCCGCTGCCGTGCCCGCCTCGCCGACGATCTCGATGTCCTGTTCGACCGACAAGAGCTCGTGGACGCCCCGACGTACCACTTCGTGGTCGTCCAGGAGGAATACCTTGATTTTTCCGTCTTCGCGCACGACGTCAGTTTCACACACTCACCCCTTCCCTGCCGGAGTTACCCGGGATAACGTGCCGTTGTTCCCGGCCCCTGCAAGGCTGTGACCAGTGGTTGTTCCCGTTGCCGCGGATTTACTTGGAAATCCAAGCAAAAACGCAGGTCAAACGGGGTTTCGCAGTTATGCGGCGCACTGGGTAACGTGCATTGCGCAGGGCACTCGCCGGGGCACCTGTCACGCCTGAATCCCGAACGCGACGCGCACACACCCCGTGCGCTCGTCACGGATGCAGGTGAGCCGCACTGGACCCCGGAGAACCCGGGTGCCGGACCGACGGAGGAGCACACGTGACCGTGGAGAGCACTGCCGCGCGCAAGCCGCGACGCAGCAGCGGCACCAAGCGGGCGGCAGGCGCGGCAAGCGCCGCCAAGCCCGCCGCTGCCACCGCGCAGACGCAGGATGTCGTACCTCAGCTCGTACAGCTGCTGACGCCCGAAGGGGACCGCGTCGACAACGCGGAGAACGCCGAGTTCGCCCCCTTCGTCGCCGACATCACCACCGAGGACCTGCGCGGGCTGTACCGCGACATGGTCATGACCCGTCGGTTCGACGGTGAGGCGACCGCCCTGCAGCGTCAGGGCGAGCTGGGCCTGTGGGCCTCGCTCCTCGGCCAGGAGGCCGCGCAGATCGGCTCCGGCCGAGCGCTGAACGACGAGGACTACGTCTTCCCGACGTACCGCGAGCACGGCGTGGCCTGGTGCCGCGGGGTCGACCCGACCAACCTGCTCGGCATGTTCCGCGGCGTGAACCACGGCGGCTGGGACCCGAACACCAACAACTTCCACCTCTACACGATCGTCATCGGCTCGCAGACGCTCCACGCGACCGGTTACGCGATGGGCGTGGCCAAGGACGGCGCGGACGCGGCCGTCATCGCCTACTTCGGCGACGGCGCGTCCAGCCAGGGCGACGTGATGGAGGCCTTCAACTTCTCCGCCGTCTACAACTCCCCCGTGGTGTTCTTCTGCCAGAACAACCAGTGGGCGATCTCCGAGCCGACCGAGCGCCAGATGCGCGTGCCGCTCTACCAGCGCGCGCAGGGCTTCGGCTTCCCGGGCATCCGCGTCGACGGCAACGACGTACTGGCCTGCCTGGCCGTGACCCGCTGGGCCCTGGACCGGGCCCGGCGCGGCGAGGGCCCGACCCTGGTCGAGGCGTTCACGTACCGGATGGGCGCGCACACCACCTCCGACGACCCGACGAAGTACCGGCGGGACGAGGAGACGGCGGCCTGGGAGTCCAAGGACCCGATCCTGCGCCTGAAGGCGCACCTGCTGGCCACGGGCGGCGCCGACGAGGCGTTCTTCACCGAGCTGGAGGCCGAGAGCGAGGCCATGGGCAAGCGCGTACGCGAGGCCGTGCGCTCCATGCCCGACCCGGACACCATGGCGATCTTCGAGAACGTCTACGCGGACGGGCACGCGCTCGTCGACGAGGAGCGCGCGCAGTTCGCCGCCTACCTCGCGTCCTTCGAGTCGGCCGAGGAGGGTCACTGATGGCTGTCGAGAAGATGTCGATCGCGAAGGCGCTCAACGAGTCGCTGCGCAAGGCCCTGGAGCAGGACCCGAAGGTTCTGATCATGGGTGAGGACGTCGGCAAGCTGGGCGGTGTCTTCCGGATCACCGACGGCCTGCAGAAGGACTTCGGCGAGGAGCGGGTCATCGACACCCCGCTCGCCGAGTCGGGCATCGTCGGCACCGCCATCGGCCTGGCCCTGCGCGGCTACCGGCCGGTCGTGGAGATCCAGTTCGACGGTTTCGTCTTCCCCGCCTACGACCAGATCGTCACGCAGCTCGCGAAGATGCACGCGCGGGCCCTCGGCAAGATCAAGATGCCGGTCGTCATCCGCATTCCGTACGCGGGCGGCATCGGCGCGGTCGAGCACCACAGCGAGTCCCCGGAGGCGCTCTTCGCGCACGTCCCGGGCCTCAAGGTGGTCTCCCCGTCGAACGCGAGCGACGCCTACTGGATGCTCCAGCAGGCGATCCTGAGCGACGACCCGGTGATCTTCTTCGAGCCGAAGCGCCGCTACTGGGACAAGGGCGAGGTCGACGTCGACGCCATCCCCGGGGAGCTGCACAAGGCGCGCGTGGCCCGCGAGGGCTCGGACATCACCCTGGCCGCCTACGGCCCGATGGTGAAGGTCTGCCTGGAGGCGGCGGCCGCGGCCGCCGAGGAGGGCAAGTCGGTGGAGGTCGTGGACCTGCGCTCGATGTCCCCGGTGGACTTCGACGGTCTGCAGACCTCGGTCGAGAAGACCCGCCGGCTGGTCGTCGTGCACGAGGCCCCGGTGTTCCTGGGCATGGGCTCCGAGATCGCCGCTCGCATCACGGAGCGGTGCTTCTACCACCTGGAGGCGCCGGTGCTGCGCGTGGGCGGATTCCACGCCCCGTACCCGCCGGCCCGCCTGGAGGACGAGTACCTTCCGGGCCTGGACCGGGTGCTCGACGCCGTCGACCGCTCGCTGGCGTACTGAGGAGCCACGTTCATGACCATCCGCGAATTCAAGATGCCCGACGTGGGCGAGGGCCTCACCGAGGCCGAGATCCTCAAGTGGTACGTCCAGCCGGGTGACACCGTCACCGACGGTCAGGTCGTCTGCGAGGTCGAGACGGCCAAGGCCGCCGTGGAACTGCCGATCCCGTTCGACGGCGTCGTGCACGCGCTCCTCTTCGAGGAGGGCACCACGGTCGACGTCGGCCAGGTCATCATCTCGGTGCAGACGGAGGCAGGCGCCGGTGCCGAGGCGCCGGCGCAGGAGGCGGCCCCGGCCGCCGCAGTGACTCCTGCCGCCGTCGAGGCGGAGGAGCCGGCCGCCGCGGCCCGCCAGCCCGTCCTGGTCGGCTACGGCGTCTCCACCGCCTCCACCAAGCGCCGCCCGCGCAAGGCGCCCGCGGCGGCACCCGCGCAGAACGGCACCGCTCCGGCGGCCGCTCCCGTGGCACCCGCGGCGCCCGCGGCTCCGGTGCTCCCCGCGGTCCCGGCACAGCCGAGCGGCGAGCGGCCGCTGGCCAAGCCGCCGGTGCGCAAGCTCGCCAAGGACCTCGGGATCGACCTGGCCTCGGTGGTCCCCACCGGTGACGGCGGGGTCGTGACCCGGGAGGACGTCCACGCGGCGGCCGCCGCGGCGCTCACCCCGCAGGCCGTGCCCGCCGCCGCCCCGGCAGCGGCCCCCGTGGCGGCCCCGGCCGTCCAGGCGGCCGAGGTGCCGGCGTCGGCGCGCGAGACCCGCATCCCGGTCAAGGGCGTCCGCAAGGTCACCGCCCAGGCCATGGTCGGCTCGGCCTTCACCGCGCCGCACGTCACCGAGTTCATCACGCTCGACGTGACGCGCACGATGAAGCTGGTGCAGGAGCTCAAGGACGACCCGGACCTCGCGGGGCTGCGCATCAACCCGCTGCTCCTCATCGCGAAGGCCGTCCTGGTGGCCGTCCGCCGCAACCCGGAGGTCAACGCGTCCTGGGACGAGGCGGCCCAGGAGATCGTGCTCAAGCACTACGTGAACCTGGGCATCGCGGCGGCCACCCCCCGCGGGCTGATCGTCCCGAACATCAAGGACGCCCACGCCAAGACGCTCGGCGAGCTGTCGACGGCCCTGTCCGAGCTGGTCGCCACGGCCCGCGACGGCAAGACCTCCCCGGCCGACATGCAGAACGGCACCCTCACCATCACCAACGTCGGCGTCTTCGGCGTCGACACCGGTACGCCCATCCTGAACCCGGGCGAGTCCGCGATCCTCGCGGTCGGCGCGATCAAGCTCCAGCCGTGGGTCCACAAGGGCAAGGTGAAGCCGCGCCAGGTCACCACCCTGGCCCTGTCGTTCGACCACCGTCTCATCGACGGCGAACTCGGCTCCCGCTTCCTGGCCGACATCGCGGCGGTCCTGGAACACCCCCGCCGCCTGATCACCTGGTCGTAACACCCGCCCCAAGCTCCACCGATGGCCGGCCTCCCACCGGAGGCCGGCCATCGCCATGACCGATGACGGGACGGCGGCCGCCGGCAGTGGCTCGGGAAAGCCCTGGTCAGGGTGGGAGGGCTGTGTGATCATCGCCGGATGATCTTCCGTGCTGCCGCCGCAGACCCCGCAGACCTCGACCGTGCCGTCGCCTACCCGGCGGACGGTCCCGTCCCCTCCCTGACCGCCGAGAGGATCCGCGAGGAACTCGCCGAAGACCAGATCCGGCCCGAGTGGATCTGGATCGCGGAGGACGAGGACGGCGAGATCCTGGCCCGCGCCCTGTGGTGGGGCCGCTCCGACAGCGAGCGGCCCATCGCGCTCGACTGCCTCCAGGTCAGCGCCTCCGTGACCGACCCGGCCGCGGTCGCCGCCGGGCTGCTGGAGGCCGGCCACGCCGCCTTCGGCCTGCTGCCCGGCTACAACGTCTCCCTGCCCCGCGGCTGGCAGGCCGACCCGGAGCTCGCCGCGGCGATCGCCTGGCGCCGGGAGGCCGCGTACCAGACCGGCCTCACGCGCGAGATCGAGCGCCTGCGCTACGAGTGGACCCCGGCCGCCGGGACGCCTGAGTCCACCGGGCGGCTCGTCTTCCGCGAGGGCACCGACGAGGAGTTCCTCGACGCTTTCGTCCGGCTGTCCACCGGCAGCCTCGACCTGCACACGCAGACGGAACTCCAGACGATGGAGGCGGAGCAGCTCGCCCGTGAGGACATCGAGTTCTACCTCGACTGCCCCGGCGAGCGCTCCTGGTGGCGGCTCGCCCACCTCCCCGACGGCACCCTCGCGGGCATGGCCATCCCGTCGGCGACCCCGTACCACCGCAACGTCGGCTACCTGGGCGTCGTGCCGGAGCAGCGCGGCCAGGGCCTGATCGACGAGATCCTGGGCGAGATCACCCGCTTCCACGCGGGCCAGGGCGCGCAGCGCATCACCGCGACCACGGACACCGTCAACGTCCCGATGGCCGCCGCCTTCGACCGCGCCGGCTACGAGGTCACCGAGATCCGGCTCGTCCTGGAGGGCCCCTCGAGCTGACCCGGGCCGTGTGCCCGCCCCCGCGGCGGAGGTAATCTCCCGCCCGGGGAAGGGGGTCGGGTGTCCATCGCCGAATTGCAGGTGTACTCCGTCGAGGAGGCCGACGTCACGGGCGGCGTGTGCGTGGTCCGGTGCGTCGGCGGGGTGGCCCGGGCCGGGCAGGTCTACGCCGTCGGGGAGTCGAGGCTGGGCCTGCGCCACATCGAGCGGTACGGGCGGCCCGTCGGCTCCTTCGACGCCGGACACACCGCGAAGGTCCACCTCACGGGCGCCATGGTCGCCCTGCTCACCCGGGGGCAGGTGCTGACCTCGGTGCCGCCCGACGGGCACTCGCTGGAGGACCTGGAGGCCTGGCTGGCCACCGGTCCGCCGCTGCGGGACGAACCCCAGCCGCGGACCCTGCGCGTCCTCGCCGGAGTGCGCATGCGGGACGAACGCCTCCCGGACGAGGTCCGGCTGCGCTGGGGCCGGGTCGCGCTGGCCGCCGCTCACCGGTGCGCGCGGGCCGAGGGCACGCCCGCGCTGGTTGGAGCTCCCGAACTGGCCCGCGTACAGGGCTACTTGATCCAGCAGTTCGGCCCGGCCCGCGGCGGCGACCCGGTGGCGCTGTGCCGGGAGCTGCTGGCCCTGATCGACCTCACCCCGGCGCAGGCCGCGGCGCAGGGCCGCGGCTGGCGCGACCTCCCGCACCACCGCATCCGGCACCTGCGCCGCATCAAGAGCCTGCTGCCCTGGCTGACCGCCGTACGCCCCCACCTGCCGGACGCCGACCCGGTGGCGCAGGCGGTCGACGCCTGGTCGCAGGTCCGCCCCGACCTTCCGTGAACAGGCCTGTCGCAGGCGGTTGACCTGCGGCTATGCTCCGCTGCCATGAACATGGGTGGGGATCGCGTACAGGAGTCGACCGAGCAGGTCGTGTTCGTCTACGAGCCGACGCAGGACGACTACACGAAGGCCGTACGGCGCTTCACCTTCGGGACCTGGCCGGGAATCCGGGGCCAGATCGGCCTCGCGGCCTTCACCCTGGGGCTCTCGTGGGTGCTGCCGACGCTCAAGGGGTTCTCCCCCGCCGTGACCGCCTTCGTGATGGCCTGTGCCGTGCTCACCGCGCTGGTGACCCTCCCCCGGGTACTGGCCCGCATCGCGCGGGAGCAGTACGCGGACATGGAGGAGTACGGCGCCTGCCGGACGGTCGTCCACGAGGATCGGCTGACCACCACGGGCGCAGGGGTGGATGGGGGCCCCGAACTGTCCGGCGACATCGAGTGGCGGCTCTTCCCCTGGTACTTCGAGACGGACGAGTTCTTCGCGGTCAAGACCAAGAACACCCGCGGGGTCTTCGTACTGCCCAAGCGCGGCGCGCAGGATCCGGCCGACGTGGACCGCGTGCGGGCCCTGCTCGACCGGAACCTGCGGCGCATCTGACCGTCCGGCCGGCCGCCCGCAGGCCCTAGCCCGCGGCGCGGGCCGCGTTGCCGAGGACCTTGGTCGGGGTGATGCGGACGACCACGCGGACGGCCTCCGGCGGGGCGTCCCGGTACTCCTTGCCGGCGCCCGGGCCGAGGTACTCCTCGGCGATGCGGACGGCCACCGCGCGGCCGACGTCCTCGGTGACGGTCGCCGTGCCGCGGATCTCGGCGTAAAGGAAGGGGTTGGCCAGGTCGAAGACGGTGAGACCGACCCGCCCGTCCCGGACGATGTTGCGCTCCTTGCGGCGACCCCGCTCGGTGGAGATCAGCAGGTCGCCCCCGTCGCGGGTCACCCAGATCACCGAACTCTGCGGACTGCCGTCGGGATTGATGGTCGAAAGCACGGCGGGGTGCGGGGAGTCGAGCAGCCCCCGCACCGTCTCGTTCAGCTCAACAGTCATGGCGGCGAGGCTAGTCGGGGCGCGTGCGCGGCCGCCGCCGGTTTCCGGCCGCGTCCGGTGATGACCCGAAGTCGGTCAGTTCCACGGAATGTTGAGCCACGGACTGGCCGGATCGGTGGTCAGCTCGACGTGGGCGGCGAGGGCGCTCGTGTACCAGGTGCCGAACTCCTCCTCGTCGAAGTGCAGGCACCGGCCGAGGACGTACCCGGCGGAGAACTCCTCCCACGAGCGGTACGTCTGGCGGGCGGCCTCCCCGGCGCGCAGTACGGCCTTCTCGGCCTCGTGGAGGGTGCCGTAGCGGCAGCCGATGCCCCAGCGGGCCATCTGGGAGGCCCGGCCGAGGTCCCAGGCCTCCACCGAACGGACCCAACCGTCCTCGGGGAGCAGCCCGTCGGCGCGGAAGCGCTGCTCGTAGCGGGCGATCCGGCCGATGAGGCGCTTGACCCCGGCGATCTCGCCCTCCACCTCGGCGACCGGGCGCGGCTGGGCGACGGTGACCCCGTCGGGGGTGAGCTGCGGCTCGGCGGAGCGCTCGGCGCTGCGGCGCAGGCTCGCCTCGGCGGCGTGCCGCCAGTGCTCGACGTCGACGGGCCCGGCGAAGTCGGAGGCGAGGACGCGGCGGACGCGGAGCGCGTACTCCCAGACGGGACTGACCATGTCCACGCTCAGGAGCTGCTCCAGGGTGGAGAGCCAGTCGGCGCGGTCGGTGATGCTCCAGCTCTTGCCGACGCGGCGGCGCTCGTGCTGGTAGCCGCTGCCGTGGTAGGCGAGGGCGTTCCAGAACTCGCCGTTCGTCACGGCGAGATGGCCGCCTATGGCGAGGCCGTGGGCGATGGGCCCGTGCAGCGGGCCGCCGGTGAAGAGGGCGTGGACCTTCCCGTCGGGCAGGCCGTACTGCGGCGCGGCGTCCGCGTGCGCCCGCCAGCGGGCCAGGTCGGCAGGGGTGGTGGTGAGGTAGGCCTCGGTGGGTGAGCCCGGGTTCACGGCGAGGAAGGCCGGATCCCCGGGGCCCCAGACCTTGGAGAACCAGCCCAGGCTCCGGGACTCGAAGACCGTCTCGGGGGTGGGGGCGGGCAGCATGCCGGCGGTGTGGACGACGAGCATGCGGTCCGCGGTGGCGTGGAAGAACACGGAGTCGGGGTGCGCGTCGGACTGGACGCGGTGCTGGACCAGGTAGAGCTGGGCGCGGGCGAGTACGTCGAAGTACGCGGCCCAGTCGCCGGCGGTCTTGGCCTCGTACAGCTCTCTCTCGATGACGCTCGGCGCGATCCAGGTGCCCATACGGGGACCTTATACGGGCCCCTCCGCGGGCGGCCCGGCCCGTAGGGCCCTCACCCGGATCGGGGGTTTCCCGCATAGGCTCCAGGGATGATCACGATGTACTGGCGGCCGGGGTGCACGTACTGCATCAAGCTCCGCACGCAGCTGCGCCTGGCCCGGATCCCGTACCGGAAGGTCAACATCTGGCGGGATCCCGAGGCGGCGGCCTTCGTCCGCAGCGTCGCCGACGGCAACGAGACCGTCCCGACGGTGGTCGTCGGCGACCACCCGGCGATGGTGAACCCCTCCGTCCGCCGCATCCGCGAGGCCCTGCACGGCTGAGCCCCCCACCCCGCCCCGCCCGGCGCACGATGTCGGGAAGCGTCCGCGCGGCACGCCCCCCGTGCCACCGCGCGACCGTCCGGACCCCCTTGACGCCCCCCGGTGGGGGAGGGACGCTCGCGGGTCTCGATCCGAGCGGTTGCACACTGGGGGGCCGGTATGCCGGAGGAGTCTGTCCGGACGGCGGGGGAGCTGCGGGCCCGGCTCGCGGCGCGGGGGGCGCGCTGGTCCGTCATGGAGCACCTGGCCGACGAGGAGCCGGTGCCGCGGCCCTCGCTCGGTCTGGAGCCCGGGGCGAACCTGACGCCCGCCGCGGACGTGGGGGCCGTCGATCTGCGGGCGCTCCTCGGGCACGCGAGCGGCAATCCGCACCTGACCCGGCGCCGCGCCGCGCACGGGTTCCTGGCGGGTCCGCCGACGGCCGGGGCGGCCCGGCCCGCCGCCGTGGACTGGCGCAGCCGCTGGGGGTGGCCGTGGATCACCAAGGTGAAGGACCAGAACCCGTGCGGTTCCTGCTGGGCCTTCGGCGCCGCCGGCCTGGTGGAGTCCATGGCCCGCATCGAGCACTGCGTATGGGCGGAGCGTTCGGAGGGGGACGTGCACGACGGTCTGCGCTTCGCCTGCGGGCAGGGTTCCGATCCGGAGACCGCGCTCGACTGGATCAAGGACAACGGGGGGCTCGCCGACCCGGACTGCCGGCCGTACAGCACCCCGCCCGCCCATCTGCCCGCCGCCCGCCGCGACGCCTGGCGCGCCGAGTACACGCCCAGTTGGGACCGGTCCGGGCGCACCGTCCGGATCCCCGACTACGTGCGGCTGGGCGACGTCGAGCAGCAGAAGGTCTGGCTGGACACGGTCGGCCCGCTGACCGCCTGCTTCGACGTGTACGACGACTTCTTCGCCCTCGGCTCCGGCGTCTACCACCGCACCAGCGACCGGCTCGCCGGCGGCCACTGCGTGCTGGTCGTCGGCTACGACGACGCGGCCGGCTGCTGGCTGTTCAAGAACTCCTGGGGGACCGGCCACCACGTCGGCGGCTACGGCCGGATCGCCTACGGCGAGGTCGCCATCGACCACTGGGCCAAGTGCGGCCTGCGCGGCACCAACATCGACCCGTGGACCAAGCGCCGCCTGCACACCGGCAACGTCTACGAGAGCGGCAACGGCCGCGCCCACCGCAACTTCGAGCTCCTCGCCACCACCACCGGCGGCCGGCTCCGGCACTGGTGGCGCGAGGGCGACGCCCCCTTCGCGTGGGCCCGCGCGGACGCCTTCGCGAACGACGCCTCCGGCCAGCCCGCCTTCACCGGCACCACCTACAACCGCAACATGGAGTCCCTGCACGTGACCACCGGCGGCCGGCTGCGCCACTGGTACTTCGAGCAGTCCGTGCGCGTATGGCGCGACGGCGGCGCCTTCGGGCCGGGCGACGCGGCCGTCGGCTCGACCCCGGCCTTCATCCAGAGCGACTACGGCAAGCCGGGCAACTTCGAGGTGGTCGTACGGACCGCCGACGGCCGCCTGAACCACTGGTGGCGCATCAACGGCGCCCCCTGGACCTGGAACGACGGCGGCCGCTTCGCCTCAGACATCGCCCACTTCGGGCCCGCCCTCGTCCAGACCCGCGGCCGCCACCTCGACCTCGTCGCCGCCCGCACGGACGGCCGCATGCAGCTGTGGTGGCGCGACGACCCGAACGGATTCGCCTGGCGCGCCGGGGAGGTCTTCGGCAGCGGCACGCCGGCCGTCTCCGCGCCGTGCCTGATCGAGGGGCAGTACGGGGCCGCCGACGAGGACACCGCCGGGAACTACGAGCTGTGCGCGGCCGTCGCCGGCGGGCGCGTGGAGCACTGGTGGCGCGGCAACGCCGCGGGCTCGGCCTGGACCCGCAGCGCGGTCTTCGGGCACGACGTCGCCTCGGTCACCGGGATGCTCCAGGGCAGCTTCGGGTTCAACCTGGAAGTCGTGGTCCTGCGCACCGACCGCCGCCTCCAGCACTACTGGCGGGACGGCGCGGGCTGGCACGAGGGGGCGGTCATCGGCCCCGTCGGCTGAGATCCGGCAGCGGAGAGGACCTGGCGGGCGTGGAGGTACGGAGCGTCGTGCTGAACCCCGGTGAGCCGTACGAGCTGCGGCTCACCGGACGCGGCGCGCGCGGGTACGTGTGGACCTGGCAGGTCACGGGCGACGCGGACGTGGTGGCGGTGGCGGAGGGGCCGTCGGCCTCCGGTGCCGGCCTCCCCGGGGCCGCGATCGAGCGGACGTACGTCGTACGGGGCCTGGCCCCGGGCGGCGGCCGGGCCCGGATCCGCTTCGCGCAGGTCCGGCCGCCCTACCCGCAGGAGGCCCCGTACGACGAGTTCGTGCTGGACGTGGAGGTCACCGCCCGGCCGGGCGTCCCCCCGCGGACCGGCGGCGCCTGAGGAGCCGGTGCTGTACGGCCTCCAGCGGTCCCCGTTCGAAGCGGCGCAGCCACAGCCGGGACGCGGTGAGCAGCGTGAGGCTCACCGCCGCCCACAGGCCCATCACCCACCAGGGCCCGCTGCCGCCCAGGCGCTCGGCCAGTCCCAGGCCGAGGCCGTAGCAGAGCAGCACGCACAGCAGGTTCTGGCCGACGTAGCAGGACAGGGCGGTGCGGCCGACGGAGCCGAGGGCGTCCGCGCCGCGCACCCGGAAGCGGTCGAGGGCGCAGCCGATCAGGCCGATGTACCCGACGGCGATCAGCGGGGCGGTGCCGTAGCGGCCCAGGAAGAAGAAGTCGGAGCCGCCGAGGGTGGCGGCGGCGCCCAGCGGCAGTCCGACGCCGAGGCCCCAGGCGGCCATCCGGACGCGGATGCGGTGTCCGCCGGCGGTCGGAGCGAAGGCGCCGGCGCGGTGCAGCCGGACGCCGAGGAGGAAGAGGAAGACCAGCAGTCCGAAGGAGAAGACGGGCTCGATGCGCAGCGCGAGGGCGTGCTCGAGCCGGAAGGCGATCTGTTCGGACCAGCTGCCGTGGGCGTAGAGCCGGACCGCCTCGGGGTCGGGGGCCTTGGGCCCGGAGGCGGGACCTGCGAGCTCCAGCAGCGTCACCAGGCCGACTAGGGCCAGGTGCAGCCCGCCCGCGGTCCACATCGCCACCCGCCGCACCCTCTCGGACCGGGCGAGCAGCCAGGCCACCAGCAGGGCGGTGACGGCGTACCCCATCAGCACGTCCCAGGCGAAGACGAGCACGAAGTGGACCGTGCCCTCCAGGAAGAGGAACGCGGCCCGGCGCGGGTAGCGCCCGGGCCACGGCTCGCCCCGGCGCGCGGCGGAGTCGAACTGGATGGCCAGGCCCACCCCGAACAGGATCGTCAGCAGGGACAGGAACTTCCCGTCGGCGAGGAAGCGGAACACGGTCTCGGCGAGGTTCGCCGCGGAGGGGTCCGCGATCGGGTCGGACGCCCCCGGACCGCCCTGGAGCACGCTCCACTCCGAGCCGGGGGAGGCGAAGATCCAGACGTTGGTCATGAGGGTGCCGAGGATGGCGGCGCCGCGCAGGACGTCGAGGAGGGGGAGCCGGGTCGCGGTCACCGCGGGGGCGACGAGGGTCGTGTGGGCCATGACTTCAGCGTCCCGGCGCGCGCGGCCCGGTACGTCCTGCGGGTGGACGAAGCCCGGCTACATCCTTCGATGCACCGGCGCGGGGCGCGGGTCCACATCCCGGACGGCAAGTCCGGTGCACCCCTCATGTATCTATCCTGTGCGCATGCCGTCCGCCGCGCCGCCCGCCCAGAGCGCCACACCCACACCCGCAGCCACACCCGCCCCCGCACCCACAGCCACACGCCTGGCCACAGCCGCGCCCGCCACCGCCGCCGAACGCGTCTACCGGCACGTCAAGCAGGGAGTTCTCGACCGCCGCTACGAAGGCGGCACCCTCCTCACCGAGGGCGAACTCGCCGAGGCCGTCGGGGTGTCCCGCACCCCGGTCCGCGAGGCGCTGCTGCGCCTGGAGACCGAGGGACTGCTGAAGCTGTACCCGAAGAAGGGCGCGCTGGTCCTGCCGGTCTCCGCGCAGGAGATCACGGACGTGCTCGAAACCCGGCTGCTGGTCGAGGAGTTCACCGTGCGCAGGGCCGTGCCCGCGCCGCCCGGCCTGCTGGACCGGCTCGCGGCCCTGCTGGCGGAACAGCGCCGGCACGCCGCCGGGGGCGACCTCGCCGCGATGACGGCCGCCGACCGCGGCTTCCACGCCGAGATCGTGCGCAGCGCCGGGAACCAGATCCTGTGCCGGCTCTACGACCAGCTCCGCGACCGGCAGCTGCGGATGGGCGTGGCCCTGCTGCACGCCCACCCCGACCGGGTGGAGCGCACCCTGGCCGAGCACGCCGAGATCCTGGACGCGCTGCGGGCCGAGGACGCGGACACGGCCGCCGCGGTGGTCCGCGGGCACATCGGGCGCGTCGGGGAACTGGTCCGGGGGCCGGGCCGGTGACCGCCCGGGTCACGGTGCAGGAGACCGCGCCGGGGAGTGGACCGGGGAGCGCGCCCGCGAGCGCGCCGCAGCCGGTCCAGGACCCTCCCGGCGGCGGACGGGCCGTCGCCGTCTGGTCCATCGGCGTCGCCGTCTACTTCGTGGCGGTGATCTTCCGTACCAGCCTGGGCGTGGCTGGCCTCGACGCCGCCGACCGCTTCCACGTCAACGCCTCGGCGCTGGCCACCTTCTCCCTGCTCCAACTGCTCGTCTACGCGGGCATGCAGATACCCGTCGGCCTGATGGTCGACCGGCTCGGCACCAAGAAGGTGCTGACGCTGGGCGCGGTGCTCTTCACCGTCGGCCAGCTCGGCTTCGCCCTCTCCCCCTCCTACGGCATGGCGCTCGCCGCACGGGCCCTGCTCGGCTGCGGCGACGCGATGACCTTCATCTCGGTACTGCGGCTCGGCACCCGGTGGTTCCCGGCCCGGCGCGCGCCGCTGATGGCGCAGCTCGCCGGGCTGGTCGGCATGGCCGGCAACCTCGTCTCCACGCTCGTCCTCGCCCCCGTCCTGCACGGCGTCGGCTGGACCGCGGCCTTCGCGGGGAGCGCGGTGGCCGGGGTGGCCGTGCTGGTGCCGCTGGTGCTCTTCCTGCGGGACCACCCGGAGGGGCACGGTCCGGCGCCGACGCAGCACGGCTCCGGGGGCTCCGGCGGCGGCGGGGGCTCCGGCGGATCCGGTGGTTTCGTACGGCGCCAGATCCGCGAGTCCTGGGCCGAACCCGGCACCCGCCTCGGCCTGTGGGTGCACTTCACGACGCAGTTCCCGGCGATGGTGTTCCTGCTGCTGTGGGGCATGCCCTTCCTCGTCGAGGCGCAGGGGCTGTCGCGGACCACCGCGGGCGGACTGCTGACGCTGGTCGTCGCCTCCAACATGGCGCTCGGCCTGGTCTACGGCCAGGTCGTCGGCCGGCGCCAGTCCGCGCGGATCCCGCTCGCGCTGGGCACCGTCGGCCTCACGGCCCTCCTCTGGGCGGCCGTCCTCGCCTACCCCGGCGACAGGGCACCCATGTGGCTGCTGATCGCCCTGTGCCTGGTCCTCGGCAGCTGCGGCCCGGCATCGATGATCGGTTTCGACTTCGCCCGCCCGGCCAACCCGGCGCAGCGCCAGGGCACCGCCTCGGGGATCACGAACATGGGCGGCTTCATCGCGTCGATGACCACCCTGCTCACCGTGGGCGTACTGCTCGACGCCACCGGCGACAACTACCGCATCGCCTTCTCGACGGTGTTCGTCCTCGAAGCGCTGGGCGTCTCCCAGATCCTCCGGCTGCGCCGCCGCGCACTGGCCCGGGAAGCGGAACAGGAGCGGGCGCCCCGCGCGCGTCCCCTGCCGGACGCCGCAGGACGCGAGGGCCCGTAGGGCCGTCCGCCGCGCGAGCAGGCCCGTACGGCGGCCGGCCGGCGGCCGTACGGGGCGCTCCTACGGAGTGACGGCGAACTGCGTCAGGATGGCCTCCGCCAGCTCGGCGTCGCCCTCGACCTTCACCCGGTCCGCGACGGAATGGGCCCGCACCCGCCCCGCCGCCAGCCGTACGAACGTCTCCCAGTCCAGCGTCAGCGTCACGGCCGGACCCAGCGACGGCGCCTTGTCGACCGTGCCGCGGCCGTCCGCGTCCACCCGTACCGTCCGCATGAACTCCAGCGGGCCGTGCACGTCGATGACCACCGCCGAGTGCGCCGGCGCGCCCGCCCGCTTCGCCACCACCTTCGGCAGCCCGGCCAGCAGGACGTCCCGCGCCACGTACGCACCCGGCGCGTCCCAGTTCCCCGGCACACCCAGTGCCGCCCGCAGGTCCTGCTCGTGGATCCACACGTCGAACGCGCGCAGCCGCAGCGCGTGCTCCAGCGTCACCTGGTCGCCCAGCGGACCGCGCACCATCGTGTCCGGATCCCGCTTCTCGTTGCGCAGCTGCCGCGCGCGCCGGATGACGGTGTACTCCAGCTCCGAGGTCATCTCCGGCGCGGTGTGGTGACGCCGCACGTCGACCTGCACCTCCATGTACCGGCTGAACTCGTCCACCACGTGCCGCAGGTCCCGCGCCACCGTGTGGATCGGCCGCGGGTCCCCGAGCTGCTCGCATTCGATGCCGATGATGTGCGAGACGACGTCACGGACCGACCAGCCGGGGCACGGCGTCGCCCGGTTCCACTCGCCCTCCGTCAGCGGGAGGACCAGCTCGGATATCGCCTCGATGGAGTGCGTCCACGCGTCGGCATAGGGCTGAAGGCTGGGATGGACGGTCAACGGGACCCCTCGCGGTGCTGTTCAGTGGCGCGTTTTCGGAAGCGGTGGACTCAGTTTCCAAAACTACGCTGCCGGTGAGCACCCCGGCAGTGCTTTCGTGTGACGATCGTAGGCCCGAGTTGACGGCTTGAACGCCAGGACGGTGGTAGTGTGCGCGCCTCGCTGATCCAAATCGCAGTGAACGAGGGCGAGTCGGTGACTTCCCGACGTGCCCGCGTGGCCGAGCTCGTACGGGAGCAGGAAGCCTCCGACCTCGTCGTGCTGCCCGAACTGTGGCCCGTCGGCGCCTTCGCCTACGAGCAGTTCGAGACCGAGGCCGAACCATTGGACGGCCCGACCTACGAGGCCATGTCCAAGGCCGCCCGCGACGCCGGGGTCTGGCTGCACGCGGGTTCGGTCGTGGAGCGCGCCGGCGACGGCTCCCTCTACAACACCGCCCTCGTCCTCTCCCCGGCGGGCGAGCTGGCCGCCACCTACCGGAAGATCCACCGCTTCGGCTTCGACCAGGGTGAGGCGGTGCTCATGTCGCCGGGCGACTCCCTGACCACGGTGGAGCTGCCGGAACAGACCCTCGGCATCGCCACCTGCTACGACCTGCGCTTCCCGGAGCTGTTCCGCGGCCTGGTCGACGCCGGGGCCACCACGATGGTCGTCGCGGCGGGCTGGCCCGCGCGCCGCCGCTCCCACTGGACCCTGCTCAACCGGGCCCGCGCCGTGGAGGACCAGTCGTACGTCCTGGCGTGTGGGCTGGCCGGCACCCACGCGGGCGTCGAACAGGCCGGGCACAGCCTGGTGGTGGACCCGTGGGGCGAGGTCCTGGCGGAGGCCGGCCCCGGCGAGGCCGTCCTCACGGTGGACCTGGACCCGGCCAAGGTCCCCGAGACCCGCGCCCAGTTCCCGGCCCTGAAGGACCGCCGCCTGGGCCGCGACGGCCAGGCGTGACCACGGGCGTCACGTACGAGCGGATCGAGCACGCCGAGGAGGCGGTACGGCGGCTGGACGCGCTCGCCCGCGTCTACCGGGAGGTCTACGCGGAGCCCCCGTACCGCGAGGGGCCCCGGGACGCCGTCGCCTTCCGCGCGCGCGCCGGGCGGCAGGCGCAGCGGGACGGATTCCGGCTGGTCCTGGCGCGGGACGGCGACGAGCTCGTCGGCTTCTCGTACGGCTACCGGCTGCCCGCGGACACCCGGTGGTGGGAGGCCGTGGAGGAGCCGCTCGGCGAATCCTTCGTCGAGGAGAACGGGCGGCGGACCTTCAACGTGGCCGAACTCGCCGTGCGCGGAGCCTGGCGACGGCAGGGCATCGCCGCCGCCCTGCACCGGCTCCTGATCGCGGATCAGGAGGCCGAGCGGAGCACGCTGACCGCCCGCCCGGACCCCGAGGCCGCACCCGCACGGACGGCCTACGCCGCCTGGGGCTACCGGAAGGTCGGCCGGGCCCGGTACGGCGACGGGCACCCGGCCTACGACGTGATGGTGCTGCCCCTGCCCGGCGGCCCGCCGGCCGGGCGGTAGGGCGTGGGTCCGTCCGCCCGGCTCAGGCGGTGCGGAACCAGGCCATGACCGCGAGCACGGTCGGGGCCGGGCAGGCCAGGGCGCCCAGGAGGAGCATCCGGCTCGACACCGCGAGCCGGCGGATGCCGGGGGCGAAGGCCAGAGCGGTGAGAGCCGCGGCCGCCACCACCGGGACCAGGAGGAAACGCAGCAGCAGGCCCACCACCGGCTGCCCGGCCGCCGCGCTCCAGACGAGCACGATGGAGAAGAGGCCGGCCAGCCAGACGAGCGAGAGGGTGGTGACCGTCCACAGCAGGGCCGCGAGCACGGCGACGGCGGGCCGCTCCTCGGGCGCGGGCTTCGCCGGCTGCCACGGGCCGTACAGGGCCGCGTACGTGCTGGGGTTCACCGGGGGTTCCTTCCGTGGGGACGTGCACGCTCTGTGGGGACGTGCACGATCCTCGCCCCACCCCACGGCCCCGGCATGAGCGCGCGTGCTCACCTCCCCCTGGGCCCGTACTCAGCCGGCGTCATCCCCGATGGCCGGCACTTTGTCCCGTACGAGGTATTTCATGCGCCGATCAGTGCCCGCGATAGGTTTCCGCCATGCCACTCCTCTACGTGACCGACCTGGCCTACCCCGCGCGCGGGCGCCGCTACTGCGACGAGGACATATTCCTCACCTCCCGGCTGCGGGCCGACTTCGAGCTGGCCCTGTGCCACCCCGCGGACGCGCAGGCGCTCCTCCCGCTCGGCTTCGACGCGGTGGTCGTCCGCAACAGCGGCCCGGTCCTGCACTACCAGGAGGCCTACGACTCCTTCCGCGCCGCCGCCCTCGCCGCCGGCACGCCGGTCTACAACCCGCTTACCGGCCGCGCGGACATGGCGGGCAAGCAGTACCTCCTCGACCTGACGGCCGCCGGCTACCCGGTCATCCCGACGATCGACGACCCCGCGAGGCTCTCGGAGCTGCCCCAGGTCCCCACCTACGCGGTCAAACCGAAGCAGGGCGCCGACTCCATCGGCCTCACCTTCACCGCGACACCGGACGGCCCGGCCGGGGCGGTGCTGATCCAGCCCCGCATCGACTTCGCGTACGAGGTGTCCTTCTACTTCGTCGACGACGCCTTCCAGTACGCGCTCCACGCCCCGGACCCGGCCCGCCGCTGGGAGCTGGAGCGCTACGTCCCGACCGAGGCGGACCTGGCCTTCGCCCGCGCCTTCATCGACTGGAACACCCTCGACCACGGCATCCAGCGCGTCGACGCCTGCCGGGCCCCCTCGGGCGAACTCCTCCTCGTCGAGCTGGAGGACCTCAACCCCTACCTCTCGCTGGACCTCCTCCCGGCGGACGCCCGGAACACCTTCATCACATCGCTCACGAGATCTCTCCATTCCTTCCTCGGCTGATGTCAGTGCCGGGTGCCAGGCTTTCGCCATGGACAAGCAGACGTTCTGGCAGTTGATCGAGACGGCCCGCGCGGGCACGGCGGCGGACGAGGTGGCGGGGCGGGCGGCACAGCTGCTGGCGGCCCGTCCGGCGGCGGAGATAGCCGCGGCCCAGCAGGTGCTGTGGGACCTGCTGGCGGAGTCCTACCGCAGCCCGCTCTGGGCCGCGGCCTACGTGATCAACGGCGGCTGCTCGGACGACGGCTTCGACTACTTCCGCGGCTGGCTCCTCACCCAGGGCCGGGAGGTCTTCGAAGCGGCCCTGTCCGACCCGGACTCCCTGGCGGCCCACCCGGCGGTCCGCGAGGCCGCGGCCGAGGGCCACGAACTGTGGGACGAGGAGGCCCTCTCGATCGCCTGGACCGCCTACGAGTCCGCCACCGGCCGCGAACTCCCGGCCGACTCCTTCACGATCAGCTACCCGCCCCTGGACCCGGCCTGGGACTTCGACTTCGACGACACGTCCGCACTGGCACCCCGCCTCCCCCGCCTGAGCACCCTCTTCGCCTACGCGTAGCTAGAGCCCGCTGGTGTCGAGGTCGATCCCGAACGGCTCGGGCAACCGCACCGGCGTCCCGAAGGGGTGGATCTCTTCGGCCACGTTCTCGTGGTCCCAACTCGGCGTCACGTTGCTGATGACCCCTTCGACGATCTCGGTGCGGTCCCCGCCGTGGTGCCGGTTGGCGTACTTCAGTGCGCGCTCGGGGTCGATGCCCTCGCTGTAGTCGTGCGCTGGGGTCACGCCGGACGCCTCCTTCGCTGCCTGCGTTCAGGCTCCCACGTGTCCCGTGCGGGCGTCGTCACCCCCGCGGGTGCACCTGGACCTGTGACCCGGTGTTCACACCCGGATGGCAAGCTTGAAGGATGAACGATGCTGCTCCGGCGCCCACCCCTGCGCCCGCACCCCGCAAGCGTGCCCGTGTCCGTGCCCCCGAGCTGATCGGCAAGGGCGGCTGGCTCAACACCGGCGGCAAAGAGCTCACTCTCGCTGACCTGCGAGGTAAGTGCGTTGTTGTGGATTTCTGGACCTTCTGCTGCATCAACTGCCTGCACGTCCTCGACGAGCTGCGCGAGCTGGAGGAGAAGCACCGCGACACCGTCGTGATCATCGGTGTGCACTCGCCGAAGTTCGTGCACGAGGCCGAGCACGCCGCCGTCGTCGACGCCGTCGAGCGGTACGAGGTGCACCACCCCGTGCTGGACGATCCCGAGCTCGCGACCTGGAAGCAGTACGCCGTGCGCGCCTGGCCCACGCTCGTCGTGATCGACCCCGAGGGGTACATCGTCGCCCAGCACGCCGGTGAGGGGCACGCGCACGCCATCGCGAAGCTGGTCGAGGAGCTGGAGGCCGAGCACGAGGCCAAGGGGACGCTGCGGCGCGGGGACGGGCCGTACGTGGCGCCGGAGCCCGTCGCGAGCGACCTGCGGTTCCCCGGGAAGGCGGTGCTGCTGCCGAGCGGCAACCTGCTGGTCTCGGACACCACGCGGCACCAGCTCGTCGAGCTGGACGCGGACGGCGAGAGCGTCGTACGCCGCGTCGGCAGCGGCGAGCGCGGCTTCGGCGGTGACGCCTTCAGCGAGCCGCAGGGCCTCGCGCTGCTGCCCGACGGCCGGGTCGTGGTCGCCGACACCGTCAACCACGCGCTGCGGACCTACGACCCGGCCACCGGGCACGTCGAGACCGTCGCCGGGACCGGACGCCAGTGGTGGCAGGGCTCGCCCACCTCCGGCCCCGCCCTGGAGGTGGACCTGTCCTCGCCGTGGGACGTGGCCTGGTGGCAGGGCAAGGTGTGGATCGCGATGGCCGGCGTGCACCAGCTGTGGACCTGGGATCCGGAGAGCGGCACCGTCGCCGTCGCCGCCGGGACCACCAACGAGGGGCTGCTCGACGGGCCCGCCGCCGAGGCCTGGTTCGCCCAGCCCTCGGGGCTCGCGGCCGCCGGGGACCGGCTGTGGATCGCCGACTCCGAGACCAGCGCCCTGCGGTACGTCCATGCCACCGACACGGGTTACGCCGTCACCTCGGCCGTCGGCACGGGCCTGTTCGACTTCGGGCACCGGGACGGGGACGCGGGCCAGGCCCTGCTCCAGCACCCGCTCGGGGTGACCGCGCTGCCCGACGGCTCGGTCGCGGTGTCCGACACGTACAACCACGCGCTGCGCCGCTACGACCCCGCCACCGGGCAGGTGACCACGCTCGCCACCGATCTGCGCGAGCCCAGCGACGCCGTGCTGGTCGGCGACGACATCGTGGTCGTCGAGTCGGCCCGGCACCGGCTGACCCGGCTGCGGCTCCCGGAGGAGGCCGTACGGGTCGAGTCCGTGGCGCACCGCACGCAGCGGGCCGCCACCGAGGTGGCGCCCGGCACGCTCCGGCTCGACGTGGTGTTCCAGGCGCCGGCCGGGCAGAAGCTCGACACCCGCTACGGGCCGTCGACCCGGCTGCTCGTCTCCTCGACCCCGCCGGAGCTCCTCGCCGGGGGCGAGGGCGCCGGGACGGACCTGTTCCGGGAGCTGGTGCTGAGCCCGGAGGTCACCGAGGGCGTGCTGCACGTGTCCGCGATGGCGGCGTCCTGCGACGACGACCCGGCCAACGAGTACCCGGCCTGCCACGTCCACCAGCAGGACTGGGGCGTGCCCGTCCGGGTCACCGCCGGCGGCGCCTCCCGGCTGCCCCTCGTCCTCGCCGGGATGGACGAGGCCGCCGCGCAGTGACGTACCGCCTTCCTGGGGGGTCAGCCCTCCAGGAAGGCGACCAGGGCGTTGGCGAGGAGGTACGGGTCGTCCGCGCCGCACAGTTCGCGCGCGCTGTGCATCGACAGGATCGCGACGCCGATGTCCACGGTCTGGATGCCGTGGCGGGCGGCCGTGATCGGGCCGATGGTCGTGCCGCACGGCATGGAGTTGTTGGAGACGAAGGTCTGCCACGGCACGCCGGCCCGCTCGCACGCGCTCGCGAACACCGCGCGGCCGCTGCCGTCCGTGGCGTACCGCTGGTTGACGTTGACCTTCAGGATGGGGCCGCCGTTGGCGCGCGGGTGGTGCGTCGGGTCGTGCCGTTCCCCGTAGTTGGGGTGCACGGCGTGGCCGGTGTCCGAGGACAGGCAGATGGTGCCGGCGAAGGCCCGCGCGCGGTCCTCGTACGAGCCCCCGCGTGCGAAGACTGAACGTTCCAGCACGTTGCCCAGCAGCGGGCCGTCCGCGCCGGTGTCCGACTGCGAGCCGTTCTCCTCGTGGTCGAAGGCGGCGAGCACCGGGATGTGGTCGAGCTTCTCGGAGCCCGACACCGCGGCCAGCGCCGCGACGCCCGCGTGCACGGACAGCAGGTTGTCCATGCGCGGGCCGGCCACGAGCTCGCGGTCGCGGCCGAGGTACGCGGGCGGTTCGATGGAGTGGACCATCAGGTCCCAGCCGGCCACCGAGCCCTGCTCCAGGCCCTCTTCCTCTTCGAGGAAGCCGATCAGGTCGCCCTCGTGCACGTCGCCGAGGCCCCAGATCGGCTGCATGTGCCGCTGCTTGTCGAGCTTGAGGCCGTCGCTGTTCACCGACCGGTCCAGGTGCACGGCGAGTTGGGGCACGCGCAGCAGTGCGCGGTCCACGTTGACCAGGCGGTCGCTGCCGTCGCGCAGGGTCAGCCGGCCGGCGAGGCCGAGGTCGCGGTCGAGCCAGGTGTTGAGCAGGGTGCCGCCGTAGATCTCGACGGCGATCTGCCGCCAGCCCTGGGAGCCCGTGTCCGGCTGCGGCTTGACCCGCAGGTTCGGGGAGTCGGTGTGCGCGCCGACGATCCTGAACGGGGTGTGCGCGGCCGCGCCTTCGGGGACGTACCAGGCGATGAGCGCACCGCCGCGGAGCACGAACTTGCCCCCGGTGCCCGCATCCCAGGCGTCCGTTTCCGACAACTGCCTGAAGCCTGCCTTCTCCAGCCGCTCGGCCGCGTTGGCCACGGCGTGGTACGGCGACGGACTGGCCGTCAGGAAGGTCATCAGATCGTCGGTGTGGCCGCGGTCGAAGCGGGCGGGAGAGCTCATCGTATTTCCCTTGTGTGGAAGCCTCCGGCTTCAGCCGGGTGAGGATACGCGTTTCCGGCTCGGAGCCCCGCTGCGGCGGATTGCCGCAGCGTGAGGCTATGACCTGTGCTTGTGTTCGGATCGTGACCGACCCTAGCGTCCGGGGTGTGGGGACACGTTCTGTGAAGCGGTCGCTCAAGTACCGTTTCTATCCGACGCACGCGCAGGCTGTGGAACTGTCGCGGACGTTCGTGTGCGTGCGGAAGGTCTACAACCTGGCACTCGCCGCCCGGGCCGAGGCCTGGAAGGCGAGCGGCGAGCGGATGGGCTACGGGCAGACGTCGGCCATGCTCACCGCGTGGAAGAAGACCGATGAACTGGCCTTCTTGGCAGCGGTGTCCTCGGTACCGCTGCAGCAGGCTCTGCGTCACCTGCAGGCGGCGTTCGTGGGGTTCTGGCAGAAGCGGTCGCAGTACCCGAGATTCAAGTCGAAGCGGAAGTCGCGTGCCTCCGCCGAGTACACCCGCAGCGGCTTCCGCTACGCGGAGGGCCGGGTGCATCTGGCGAAGATGGACGAGCCCTTGGACATCGTGTGGTCCCGCCCACTGCCGGAAGGGACGACGCCGTCCACGGTCACGGTTTCGTGCGACAACGCCGGTCGCTGGTACGTCTCGCTGCTGTGCGAGCACACCCCGGATCCGATGCCGGCCACCCTGAGAGCGGTCGGCATCGACGCGGGACTGACGGCCCTGCTCACGCTGTCCACGGGTGAGAAGGTTCCCAACCCCCGGCATGAGGGGAAGGACCGGGAGCGTCTGGCCCGCGTGCAGCGAGCTCTGTCGCGGAAGGAGAAGGGCAGCAACAACCGGATCAAGGCTCGTACCCGTGTGGCGCGGATCCACGCCCGGATCGCCGACCGGCGCCGGGACTTCCTGCACCAGCTGACGACTCGTCTCGTGCGCGAAGACCAAACGCTCGTGATCGAGGATCTGATGGTTGCCAACATGCTGCAAAACCATCGACTGGCACGTTCCATCAGCGACGCCGCCTGGCGTGAGCTGCGGTCGATGCTCGAGTACAAGACGGCCTGGTACGGCCGCGAGCTGATCGTCGTCGATCGGTGGTTTCCCAGCTCCAAACGGTGCTCGGCATGCGGGGTGATCGCCGGCGCGATGCCTCTGGGCGTCCGCGAGTGGACCTGTGAGGGCTGCGGGACCGCTCATGACCGGGACGGGAACGCCGCGCTCAATCTTCTGGCCGCCGGGCTGGCGGTCACTGCCTGTGGAGCGGATGTGAGACCTCAACGGGAGTCCTCCTCTCGGTCGGGGCGGTCCGTGGCGAAACAGGAATCCCCACGCGTGAGTGTGGGAATCCCCTCCGGCTAGGGAGGGGAGGAAGCCAAGTGGTTCACCTTAACGAGGGCCGGGGTTCGTGTGCGTCACGCCCGGACAGCGCGAACGGCCCGTAGGGCCGGCCCTACAGGCCGCGTGCCTCCGCTGTCCTTGTCGGTTCTCAGCCCGGCGGTCGCTCGAATCGGCGCTGCAGTTGTCTGCGCTCGCCCCGTCGGATGCGCGGGAGCATCTCCGGGGTCTGCGGGGAGCGCTGCGCGCGTCTCTTGCGTCCGGCGCAGAAGATACAGGCCTCACCGGGGGGTGCGTCGGGGTCGATGGGTGCGCCGGGGTGTTCGGAGCAGCCCGAGGCGTTGCGCGGCCGGGACAGTTCGCGGGCGACGATGAAGGCGCGGTGGAGGTCGTCGGCGATGCGGACGAAGTCCTCGGCGGGGGAGGACAGGCCCAGGTGGAACCGCTGGTCCTCGACGGTGCGCACGCAGGCGCGCAGGGCCTGGAGGGTGTAGGGGCCCTCCGGTACGGGGTACCCGAGGCGGCGCTGTTCCCCGGCTGGGGCGGGGGGGCCGCCCCGTCGGCGCCGGCCGAGGCGGCGCCGGTCGTTGCAGATGAGGCAGCGGCCCCAGCCGTCGGGCGCTTCGGGGTCGAGCGCGCCGTTGGGGTGCTCGGAGCAGCCGGTGTAGCTCTTGGCGGGGGCCAGTCCGGCGGCGGTCTGGAAGGCCACGTACAGCGCGTCGGCGATGGTGTCGTACTCGGCGGGGTGGGCGCCGTCGTACAGCTCGCGCAGGTGGTCGCCGAGACTGCCCAGGCTCGCCTGCAGCTCCTTGAGGGCGTACGGGCGTCCGGTGGGGACGGAGTACCCCCTGCTGCCGTGCTGATCCTGTGGACTCATGCGTACGAGCGTCCCATGAACGACTGACATAGGGGAAAGCCGCAGGACAGGGGCCCCGGGGCGGACCAGGTGGCGCATGCGCCAGCGGCCGGGCCCCCGTGCGGGGGACCCGGCCGCTGTGCGTACACGGCGTACTGGTGCGGCGGGCCGGTGCGGCCCGCGAGCTGCCTAGAAGGCGGCTTCGTCGAGCTCCATGAGGGAGTTGTCGACGGCCTCGGCCAGCGCGCGCTGGACGGAGACGCCCGGGAGGATCTCGGCCGCGAAGAACTTCGCGGCGGCGATCTTGCCGGTGTAGAAGGGGACGTCCTTCGCGGAGGCGGTCGCGAGCTTCTCGGCGGCCACGGCGGCGCCCCGGAGCAGCAGGTATCCGACGACCACGTCGCCGGAGGCCATCAGCAGGCGGGTGGTGTTCTGGCCGACCTTGTAGATGTTCTTGACGTCCTCGCCGGTGGCGGTGAGGTCGACGATCATCTGGCCGACGATGGCCTCCAGGTCGACCGCGGCCTTGGCGAGCGCGTCGCGGGCGCCGGCCAGCTCCTCGCCGCCGACGGCCTCGGCGAGGAACTTCTTGATCGTCTCGGAGAGGAGGTTCAGCGAGGCGCCCTGGTCGCGGACGATCTTCCGGAAGAAGAAGTCCTGGCCCTGGATGGCCGTGGTGCCCTCGTAGAGGGTGTCGATCTTGGCGTCGCGGATGTACTGCTCGATCGGGTACTCCTGGAGGTACCCGGAGCCGCCGAAGGTCTGCAGGGACTGCGCGAGCTGCTCGTACGACTTCTCGGAGCCGTAGCCCTTGACGATCGGCAGGAGCAGGTCGTTCAGGCCTATGAGGGCGGAGGCGTCCTCGCCCGCGGCCTGCTTGACCTGGATCTCGTCCTGGACGGTCGCGGTGTGCAGGACGAGGGCGCGCATGCCCTCGGCGTAGGCCTTCTGCGTCATGAGCGAGCGGCGCACGTCGGGGTGGTGCGTGATGGTGACCTTGGGCGCGGTCTTGTCCATGAAGTTCGCGAGGTCCGGGCCCTGCACGCGCTCCTTGGCGTACTCCAGCGCGTTGAGGTAGCCGGTGGAGAGCGTCGCGATGGCCTTCGTGCCGACCATCATGCGGGCGAACTCGATGATCATGAACATCTGGCGGATGCCGTCGTGCTTGTCGCCGATCAGCCAGCCCTTGGCGGGGTGCTGGTCGCCGAAGGTCATCTCGCACGTGTTGGAGGCCTTGAGGCCCATCTTGTGCTCGACGTTCGTCGCGTAGACGCCGTTGCGCTCGCCCAGCTCGCCGGTCTCCCAGTCGAAGTGGAACTTCGGGACGAGGAAGAGGGACAGGCCCTTGGTGCCCGGGCCGTGGCCCTCGGGGCGCGCGAGGACGTAGTGGAGGATGTTCTCCTCCATGTCGTGCTCACCGGACGTGATGAAGCGCTTCACGCCCTCGATGTGCCAGGAGCCGTCGGCCTGCTGGATGGCCTTGGTACGGCCGGCGCCGACGTCCGAGCCGGCGTCCGGCTCGGTGAGGACCATGGTGGAGCCCCAGCGCTTCTCGACGGCTATCTGCGCGATCTTCTTCTGCGCCTCGTTGCCCTCTTCGAAGAGGACGCCGGCGAACGCCGGGCCGGAGGAGTACATCCACACGGCCGGGTTCGAGCCGAGCAGCAGCTCCGCGTAGGCCCAGATGAGGGAGCGGGGCGAGGTGGTGCCGCCGATCTCCTCGGGCAGGCCCAGGCGCCAGTACTCCGAGTCCATGAAGGCTTCGTAGCTCTTCTTGAAGGAGGCCGGGACGGGCGCGGTGTTGGTGGCCGGGTCGAAGACCGGCGGGTTGCGGTCGGCGTCCGCGAAGGACTCCGCCAGCTCGTTCTCGGCGAGGCGGGCCAGCTCGGCCAGGATGCTCTTGGCGGTCTCGGTGTCCATCTCCTCGAACGGACCGGTGCCGTACTGCTTGTCGCGGCCGAGCACCTCGAAGAGGTTGAACTCGATGTCGCGGAGATTCGACTTGTAGTGCCCCATGGCGACGGCTCCGTTAAGGCTCGGGGAGAGAGGTTCCTCGTACATACCAATCGGTAACGTAATGATGCTACCCGCCGGTAATAAGACGCAACCCCTGGCGACTGTGACCAGCGTCAAGCCTGGCGGGAAATGCGTGTCCGGGCGTGCCGGGCAGGTCGGTAGTCTTCCCCTCATGTACGGCTACGACCAGAACGTGAGCGCAGGGCAGCAGTACGCCGCCCCGCAGCAGATGGCCGGCGGGTACGGCGAGCAGCCGCTCTACCCCGAGCCATCGCCGCCGTCGCTCGCCGACGCGGTGCGGGCCTTCACCACGGGCTCGCTGTCCGCGGAGGACTTCCAGCAGATCTTCGCCACCTCGAAGGTCTACTGCCCGCGCGGCGAGACCCCCGGATTCCTGGCGCTGCACAACACGCAGCAGCCGGTCATCCCCATGTTCACCACGCTCAAGGAGCTCCGCCGGTACGCCGGCAAGGAGTCCAAGTACTTCGTGATCACCGGCGCCGAGGTGATCGACCTGCTGCCCACCGGGTACGGCTTCGTCCTCGACATGGAGGGCGACCACCGGATGGTCTTCGACGCCAAGGCGGTCGAGCAGATGGTCGACTTCGCCATGCGCCGCATGTACGGCTAGACGCCCTCGCCGCGCGGGCGGCCAGGCGCCCTTGCCGTGCGGACGGCCAGGGCTGTGCGGAGGGTCGGCCGTACCGGCTGACGCGTGACGGGGGGCGGGGCGATGCTGCGGGTGCACTTCACGGCCGAGGACCTGCTCAACGTCACCTTCGTGAGCGAGCCGCTGCCGATGGTGGAGCTGGCCATGGCGCTGGTCGCCTGGCAGCGCACCGACGAACCGGCGGTTTTCGGCCGGTGGCGGGGCAGGGTCGGCCGGGAGCTGCCGGGCCGGGTGCGCCCGCTGCTGGACCTGCTGCGCCCGGACGGTGACAACCCGCAGTTCGTCGAGCCGTACACGCGCACGCTGGAGGAGGGGCTGGCCGCCGTACGGGAGGCCGCGCCGGCGCTGACCGGCGCGCAGCTCGCCCGCGCCGCGGCCCGGGCGCCGGGGCCGGACTCCTGGCTGCGGGCGCTGTGGGGCCGGGACCGGGACGCGTGGGACCAGCTGGGCGGGGCGCTCAGGGCGGGCCACGAGGCCGTGGTGGCCCCGCAGTGGGCCCGGATCCGGCAGTCCTACCAGGCGGACGTCGCCTGGCGCACGCGGCTGCTGGCCACCCACGGCATCAGGGCCTGCCTGGCGAGTACGCACCCGCGGGCCGCGTGGTCGGGCACGGTCCTGGAGGTCGACCGGCCGCCGCACTACGAGGTCCGGCTCGGCGGGCGCGGGCTGCTGCTGATGCCCTCGCCGTTCTGGACCGGGCGCCCGCTGGTCGCGGAGGGACCGGGCGGGCCGCAGGGGCCGCCCGTGCTGATGTACCCGGCGCTGACCTCGCTGCCCCTGGTCGGTGCCGGGCCCGCGGAGGGCGCGCTGGACGCCCTGCTGGGCCGTACCCGGGCGGCCGTGCTCCAGCAGCTGGTGCGCCGGCGCACGACGAGCGAACTGGCCCGGGAGCTCGACATCAGCCTGCCCTCGGTCTCCGAGCACACCCGCACCCTGCGCGCGGCCGGGCTGATCACCACCGAGCGCGACGGCAAGGCGGTGCTGCACTCGGTGACGGGCCTGGGCGTGGACCTGCTGCGCAGCGGCGGCTGACGCACCCTTCGGCCCTGCCCGAAACCATCGCGGCCGCGGCCGCGGCTCCCGAGTATCGGTGCTGCGGGGGACGCCCGCTCCCAGGAACAGGAGACTTCGATGTCAGGAACGTCGTTGCGCACGAAGCTCGCGGCCGTGGCGGCCACGGGGGTGATGGCGCTGGGTACGGGGGTCCTGGCGGCGTCGCCCGCGCAGGCCGCCGGGTGCGGGGTGAGCGGGGGGACGCTGTACTGCGGCAACACCCCGAACATCGACATGTACCGGTGGGCGGGCTTCGGCGCGCCGTACGCGGACACGCTGAAGACCAACCCGAGCCGGTTCGACTGCTGGACCACGGGTGACCGGCACGGTGGCGGCAACACCACCTGGTACGGCGCCCGCGGGGACGTACGGGGCGCGTTCGGGTTCGTTCCCGCCCAGTACGTGAACACGTCCTCGGCCTTCGACGCGCACCCGGACTGGTACGGGCTCGACCACTGCTGACCTGCGCCTGAGCACATGGCGGCCCCGGGGGGAATTCCTCCGGGGCCGCTTCCGTTCTGCGAGGTGTGGCAGAAAGTTCGAGTTTCAACTAAACTCGGATCAGAAGGAGGTCCTGACCATGCCCGCAGTGACTGTTGAGAACCCGTTGACCCTTCCGCGAGTGGCCGAGCCGCAGGCCGCCGTCCCGCGCAAGGTGCTGGCCGTCGTCTCCGCCCCCGGTGGGTTCGAGGGCGAGGGATTCCCGGTGCGCCGCGCCTTCGCCGGGATCAACTACCAGTACCTCGACCCGTTCATCATGATGGACCAGATGGGCGAGGTGGAGTACGCGCCGGGAGAGCCCAAGGGCACCCCCTGGCACCCGCACCGCGGCTTCGAGACCGTCACGTACCTGATCGACGGAACCTTCGTCCACCAGGACAGCAACGGCGGCGGCGGAGTCATCAACGGCGGCGACACCCAGTGGATGACCGCCGGATCGGGCCTCCTGCACATCGAGGCCCCGCCGGAGTCCCTCGTCGTGTCCGGCGGGCTCTTCCACGGCCTCCAGCTGTGGGTGAACCTCCCGGCCTCCGACAAGATGATGCCCCCGCGCTACCAGGACATCGGCGGCGGCCAGGTCCAGCTGCTGACCACCCCGGACGGCGGCTCCCTGCTGCGCGTGATCGCCGGTGAGCTCGACGGCCACCAGGGCCCGGGCATCACCCACACCCCGATCACGATGATCCACGCGACCGTCTCGCCGGGCGCGCAGATCACCCTCCCGTGGCGCGAGGACTTCAACGCCCTGGCGTACGTCATGGCCGGACGCGGGTCCGTCGGCGAGGACCGCCGGCCCGTCCGCACCGGGCAGACGGCCGTCTTCGGCGAGGGCGGCTCGCTCACGGTGCGGGCGGACGAGTCCCAGGACTCCAACGCCCCGGACCTGGAGGTCGTGATCCTCGGCGGCCGTCCGATCCGGGAGCCGATGGCGCACTACGGTCCGTTCGTCATGAACAGCCAGCACGAACTCCAGCAGGCCTTCGACGACTTCCAGGCCGGCCGGCTGGGCCGCATCCCCACCACCGCGCGCACCGGGCTCGGCCACCGCGGCGCCGGAGACGCGGAGGACTGACCGGCTCCGACGGGCTCCCGGCCGGGAGCCCGTCCCGCCCTGCGTCCCGCCCTGCGCGGCGTCCGCCGGGCTCACGGCGCCTGGTCGGCGCCCGTCTTCGACTGCTCGTGCAGCTCGAACCAGATCGACTTGCCCTCGCCCTGCGGGTCCACGCCCCACGTGTCGGCGAGCATCTCCATCAGCAGCACCCCGCGGCCGCTGGAGGACATCTCCCCCGGGTGCCGCTTGTGCGGGAGCTCGTCGCTCCCGTCCGCGACCTCCACGCGCAGCCGGCGGGCGCCCAGTTCGCCCGCCGCCTCCGCCACCAGCAGCGCGTCGCCGTCCGTGTGCAGCAGTACGTTCGTGACGATCTCGGAGACCATCAGCACCGCCGAGTCCACCTGGTCGGCGTCGGCCCAGTCGTGCAGCAGCTCGCGGACCTGACGGCGGGCGCCCGCGATGCGTTCCGGTTCGTCCTGGGCCACCGTCAGCACCGTGCGGCGCGCCGGGCGGGCCGGGTGCGCCGGCGGGGTGCCGAAGGCGAAGCCGTCGCCCTCGCCGTCGCGGCACAGCAGCACCACGGCTATGTCGTCCTCGCGGCGGTCGGCCAGCGGGCCCGTGGTGTGGTGCGAGGACGGCCCGTGCACGGCCTGGACCAGCAGGTCGGCCAGCCGTTCGAGGTGCGGCGGCTCGAAGCGTCCGGCGCCCGGGCCCTGCGGCTCGTGCGCGCCGGCCGGCCCGCGGGTGTCGGACTCCAGGACCGCGCGCAGCCGCGCCCAGCCCGTGTCCAGGTCGTGCCCGCCGGTCTCGATGAGCCCGTCGGTGCACAGCATCATCGTCTCGCCGGGTTCCAGGGTGAAGCGGGTGGTGGGGTAGTCGGTGTCGGGGACGATCCCGAGGGGGAGTCCGCCCGCGGTGGGGCGCATCAGGACGGTTCCGTCGGTCATCCGGATCGCGGGGTCGGGGTGGCCGGCGCGGGCCACCTCCAGCATCCCGGTCTTCGGGTCGCACTCCGCGTACAGGCAGGTCGCGAACCGCGGGCTCTGGAAGTCCGCGTCCATCTCGGCGGCCTGCCCCGGGCCCACGCCGGTGCCCGCGCCCGCGGCCTCGTACGGATCGGACTCCTGCGAGGCGCACAGCCCGGCCAGGAAGCGGGAGGCGCGGGAGAGCACCGCGTCCGGCCGGTGGCCCTCGGACGCGTACGCCCGTACGGCGATCCGCAGCTGGCCCATCAGCCCGGCCGCGCGTACGTCGTGGCCCTGCACGTCGCCGATGACCAGTGCGAACCGGCCCGAGGGCAGCGGGATCATGTCGTACCAGTCGCCGCCCACCTGGAGCCCGCCGCCGGTCGGGACGTACCGCGCGGCGATCTGCATCCCGGGGATCTCGGGGCCGAGCTGCGGCATCATCGACCGCTGCAGGCCGGTGGTGAGCTCCCGCTCGGACTCGGCCACTCCGGCGCGTTGGAGCGCCTGGGCCAGCATCCGGGCCACGGTCGTCAGGACGGACCGTTCGTCGGGCGAGAACGACGCCGGGTGCTTGAACGCGGCCATCCATGCGCCCATGGTCCGCCCGGCCACGGTCAGCGGCAGGAAGGCCCAGGACACCCGGTCGAAGCGCCGGACGAGCGGCCAGGTGGCCGGGAACCGCCGTTTGTAGTCCTCCGGCGTGGCCAGGTAGATCGCCCGGCCCGTACGGACGACCTCCGCTGCCGGGTAGTCCGTCTCCAGCAGCATGTCCGTGAAGGGTTCCTCGTCCCCCGGATCGTGCCCGTGGTGCCCGATGACCGACAACCGGTCCCCGGCCACGCCGAAGACGGCCAGCCCGTCCGGGCTGAACCCCGGCATGGACAGCGAGGCCGCGACCCGCAGCACCTCGGCCGTGGAGCGGGCCTCCGCCAGCGCGCGCCCCGCGTCCAGCAGGAAGGCCTCGCGGGAGCGCCGCCAGTCGCCCGTGATGGGGGTGTGGGCCGCCGTGGTGCCGGGCTGCGGCTCGGCGATCTCCTGGATGGTGCCGATGAGCTCGTAGTCGACGCGCCCGTCGGCGGAGCGGCTCTCCAGCGGTTTGGAGCGGCTGCGTACGGTCCGCAGGACCCGCCCGTCCACGTCCATGATCCGCAGCCGGGCCTCGGCGAGGGTGCCCTCGGCGACCGCCAGGTTCACGATCCCGTTGATCTCGTTCCAGTCCACCGGGTGGAAACGGGACCGTACGGAGACCTCCGGCAGCACCACGGGCTCGGCGGGCAGCCCGAGGAGCCGGGCGGCCTCACCGTCGAGGGTGACCGTCCCGGAGGCGTTGTCCCACCGCCACAGGCCCGTCGCGATGGCGGCCAGGACGTCCTCGGTGCGCACCCGGCCATCTTTACAGGTCATATCCGGCACGTGCCTGTCAGGAGGGACAGCCGGACGCATTTGCGCAGGCTGGAGGGAGTGCCCGACCCGTCACCCTCCCGGGCGGTAACCTTGGGACGGTTGAATCCACCCTGGTATCGCGTAGAACTGGATGACTGATGCATCGGTACAGGTCCCACACCTGCGGCGAGCTCCGCGCTTCTGACGTCGCCGCCGACGTCCGGCTGAGCGGCTGGCTGCACAACCGTCGAGACCTGGGCGGCATCCTCTTCATCGATCTGCGGGACCACTACGGCATCACGCAGCTCGTCGCCCGGCCCGGCACCGCCGCGAACGAGGCGCTCAGCAGCGTCTCCAAGGAGACCGTCGTCCGCATCGACGGCAAGGTCGTCTCCCGCGGCGCGGACAACGTCAACCCCGAGCTGCCGACCGGCGAGATCGAGATCGAGGTCGCCGAGGTCGAGGTGCTCGGCGCGGCCGCCCCCCTGCCCTTCACGATCAACACCGACGACGGTGTGAACGAGGAGCGGCGCCTGGAGTACCGCTTCCTCGACCTGCGCCGCGAGCGCATGCACCGCAACATCATGCTGCGCTCGGCGGTCATCGCCTCCATCCGCTCCAAGATGGTGGCCCTCGGCTTCAACGAGATGGCGACGCCGATCCTCACCGCGACCTCTCCCGAGGGCGCCCGTGACTTCGTCGTGCCGTCCCGCCTGAACCCGGGCAAGTTCTACGCCCTGCCGCAGGCCCCGCAGCAGTTCAAGCAGCTGCTGATGATCTCCGGCTTCGACCGCTACTTCCAGATCGCGCCCTGCTTCCGCGACGAGGACGCCCGCGCCGACCGCTCGCCGGGCGAGTTCTACCAGCTCGACGTGGAGATGTCGTTCGTCGAGCAGGAGGACGTCTTCCAGCCGATCGAGCGCCTGATGACCGAGCTCTTCACCGAGTTCGGAGGCGGCCGCGAGGTCACCTCGCCGTTCCCGCGGATCCCGTTCCGCGAGTCGATGCTGAAGTACGGCAACGACAAGCCCGACCTGCGCGCCAAGCTGGAGCTCGTCGACATCACCGACGTGTTCGAGGGCTCGGAGTTCAAGGCGTTCGCCGGCAAGCACGTGCGCGCGCTGGCCGTCCCGGACACCGCCGCGCAGCCGCGCAAGTTCTTCGACGGCCTCGGCGAGTACGCGATCTCGCTGGGAGCCAAGGGCCTCGCCTGGGTCCGCGTCGGCGAGGACGGCGCCCTGACCGGCCCGATCGCCAAGTTCCTCACCGAGGAGAACGTCAAGGTCCTCACCGAGCGCCTGGGCCTGGCCCCCGGGCACGCGGTGTTCTTCGGCGCGGGCGAGTTCGACGAGGTCTCCAAGATCATGTCCGGCGTTCGCGTCGAGGCGGCCAAGCGTGCGGGCCAGTTCGAGGAGAACGTCTTCCGCTTCTGTTGGATCGTCGACTTCCCGATGTACGAGAAGGACGAGGAGACCGGCAAGATCGACTTCTCGCACAACCCCTTCTCCATGCCCCAGGGCGGCATGAAGGACCTGGAGGAGAAGGACCCGCTCGACATCCTGGCGTGGCAGTACGACATCGTCTGCAACGGCATCGAGCTGTCCTCCGGCGCCATCCGCAACCACGAGCCCGAGGTCATGCTGAAGGCCTTCGAGATCGCCGGCTACGAGGCGGAGACCGTCGAGCGCGAGTTCGCCGGCATGCTGCGCGCGTTCCGCCTCGGCGCCCCGCCGCACGGTGGCATCGCCCCGGGCGTCGACCGCATCGTGATGCTGCTGGCCGACGAGCCGAACATCCGCGAGACGATCGCCTTCCCGCTGAACGGCAACGCGCAGGACCTGATGATGGGCGCGCCGACCGTGCTGGAGGAGGCCCGTCTGCGCGAGCTGAACATCGCGCTGCGCAAGCCGGTCGAGACGAAGGCGGCGGACGCCAAGCCGATCGCGGAGGCCGTCCACCCGGACGCCGCGCGTTGATCGCTTCCGCTGGGACGTGACGTGATGTGACGAAGGGCCCGGGATCCACTGGATCCCGGGCCCTTCGTCGTGTTCCGGCTAGAACCGCTCCAGGATGCCCTTCAGCAGGGCGGCGGAGGTCAGCTCCGCGGGGGCCGGGCCGGCGTGGAAGAAGCCGGCGTTCTCGGCGTCCAGCTTGCGCAGGAAGTCGAACGCCTTGTTGTCGTGCTCGCCGAAGGCGACGAACTGCCAGAGGATGCCGGGCGCGGTGGCGGCGGCGTCCGTGATCGCCTGACGGGCGGGCTGGCGGTTGTCGGGGGCGCCGTCGGTCTGGAAGACGACCAGGGCCGGGCCCTCGCCGCCGTCCTTCCGGTAGCGCTCGACGACGGCCTCGACGGCCACGTGGTAGCTGGTGCGGCCCATCCGGCCGAGCTCGGCGTGGCGGGCCTCGACCCAGCCCGCGTCGTGGGAGTCGAGGGACAGGTCGGCGGTGCCGTCCACCTCCGTGGAGAAGAACACGGTGTGCACGGTCGCCTCGTCGTCGAGGTGCGCGGCGAGGGCGAGGGCGTGGTCGGCGAGGTACTGCGCGCTGCCGTCCTTGTAGAAGCCGCGCATCGACCCGGACCGGTCCAGGACGAGGTACACCTTGGCCCGCGCGCCGGCCTTGCCCTTGCCGCGGAGCACCTGGCCGGCGGCCTTGTAGGCGCCGGCGATCTCGGGCGCCCTGCGACGTACGGCGGCGGGCGCGTGCGCAGCCGTCTGGGTGGCCTCGGTGGCCCCCTCGACCTCGTCCCCCTCCGGCGCGGCTACGTCGGCATCGGCGGCCACCGGCTCGGGCTCGGCGGCTTCGGCTGCCGCCGGCTCGTCCTGCGCCTGCGGCTCGTCCTGCGCGTCGGCTTCGGCTGCCGGTTCGGCCTCGGCCTGGTCCGCGGCGGCGGCCACGGGCTCGGCCTCCGGCTCCGCGTCCGTGGCCGTCTCCGCCTCCGGTGCGGTGGCTTCGGCGCCGGCCGGCTCCGCTTCGGGCTCGGTGTCAGCCGCGGGCTGCTCCACCTCCGAGGCGGTGGCCTCGGCTGCCGCGGGCTCGTCCTGCGCCTGCGGCGCGGCTTCGGGCTCCGCGACGACCTCGGCCAGGGGCTCCGCCTCCGGCGTGGCCGCGTCGGCCTCTGCCGCCGGCTCGTCCTGCGCCTCGGGCGCGGCTGCCTCGGCTTCGGCTGCCGCCGGCTCGGCCTCCGGTGCGGCTTCGGCGATCTGCGGCTCCGGCTCGGGCTCGGGCTCGGCCGCCGGTGCGGCCTCCGCCTCGGGCTCCGCGGCGGCGGCGGTGCCCGCCTCCGGCGCGGTGGCCTCGGCTGCCGCCGGCTCGGGCCGTTCCGCAGCTGCGGCGGTGTCCTGCTCCGGCTCGGTGGCTCCGGCGGTCTGCGGCTCCGGCTCGGCGGCCGGTGCGGCCTCCGGCTCCGCGACGGCGTCGGCGGCAGCCGGGTCGGGCTGCTCCGCTGCGGGCGGGGTGGATTCCGGGCCGGGCTTCGCCGCAGGCGCTCGGCGGGCTTCCGGGACCGTGGGGTCCGCGGCCGGGGCGGGGGCCGTGAGGACGGTCCCGGGCTCGCGGTCCCGCGGAGCGGACTGAGGAGGAACGGTGGGGTTGTCGAAGGACGCCGCCACCAGATCGGCTGCCACATCCAGGGGCGTACGTTCCGCCTGGTTGGGGACAGCGGCCGAGGGGGCGTCCGTAGTCTCCGGAACGGGTTCTTCAGTCCGTCCGAACACCTTGCGCAACAAGCTCCGAATACCCATGGGCCAGGCCTTTCGCATGAGTGCGTGCGTCATTTGTCCGTGCTGCGCGGTTGATCCCTGCCCAGAGTGGACACGTAAGGTTATCGGCCGCCCGGCTGGATCTTCGGCAGGGGCGCCTTTCGTGGCGTCCGGCTTCCACACACGCCCACACCGGTGTCGAACTCCCGCTCCGACGTGCCGGGTTCACCGATCGTTCATCCCCGCGCCGCCGCTTCGGCGCAACCCGGGCCTAGCGTCACGGCTGGATCGTTCCGACACGTTGTCGGCGCCCACGCAGCTACTCGGAGGAACTCGTGCGCAAGCTTCTGCCGCTCATCGGCAACCCGCATGGGAGCGGTCGGTCCGCTCTCACCTGTCGCTACCGCTGTGGCGACGCCTGCTTCCACGAGGTGCCGAACACAAGCGACAACGAGTACGCGGGCGACGTCATAGCCCGTGCCTACTCCCGCCGCTCGATGCTGCGTTCCGCCGCCGTCGTGACGGTCGCCACCGCCGCCGGCTCCGCCGTGGCCCTCAGCGGCCCGGGGCAGACCGCCAACGCCACCCCGGCCGGTGAGGCCGCGGCCGCCGGCGCCGGCAAGGGCGGCGAGGCCGCCCGCGGCCTGCGCTTCAAGGCCGTCGCGCCCAACACCGACGACAAGGTCACCATCCCCGAGGGCCACGAGCAGAACGTGGTCATCCGCTGGGGCGAGCCGATCCTCAAGGGCGCTCCGGGCTTCAACCCCGACCAGCAGACGGCCGCCGCGCAGGCCGGTCAGTTCGGCTACAACAACGACTTCCTGAGCCTCCTCCCGCTCGGCGGGGACTACGAGCGCCGGCAGCTGCTCGTGGCCAACCACGAGTACACGGACGAGAACCTGATGTTCAAGGGTTACGACCCGGCCAACCCGACCCGCGAGCAGGTCGAGATCGCCTGGGCCGCGCACGGCCTGTCCGTGGTCGTCGTCCAGGAGGACCACCGCAGCGGCAAGCTGACCGCGGTCACCCGCCACCAGCTCAACCGCCGCCTGACCGCCACCAGCGAGTTCAAGCTGACGGGTCCGGCCGCGGGCAGCGCCCTGCTGAAGACCTCCGTCGACGCCACCGGCACCAAGGTCCTGGGCACCCTCAACAACTGCGCCGGCGGCACCACCCCGTGGGGCACCACCCTCCACGGCGAGGAGAACTTCAACCAGTACTTCGGCAACGCCGGCCAGGTCACCGACCCGACCGCCGCCGCCCGCCTCAAGCGCTACGGCGTGAGCGCCGGCGCCACCGAGCGCAAGTGGGAGCTCTTCGACAAGCGCTTCGACGTGGCGCAGGAGCCCAACGAGTCGCACCGCTTCGGCTGGGTCGTCGAGCTGGACCCGTACGACCCGAACTCCGTCCCGCGCAAGCGCACCGCGCTGGGCCGCTTCAAGCACGAGGCCGCGCAGCCGCGCCTGACCGAGGACGGCCGCCCGGTCGTCTACATGGGCGACGACGAGCGCTTCGACTACTTCTACAAGTTCGTCTCCTCGAAGCGGATGAAGAAGGGCGACTCGCGCGCGGCGAAGGAGCACAACCTGACGCTGCTCGACGAGGGCACCCTCTACGTCGCCAAGCTCACCGGCGACTCCCCGGCCGCCCAGGTCGACGGCACCGGCAAGCTCCCGTCCGACGGCGAGTTCGACGGCTCCGGCGTCTGGATCAAGCTCGCCACCGGCAACGTCTCGCACGTCGAGGGCATGACCGCCGAGGAGGTGTACGTCTTCACGCGCCAGGCCGCCGACAAGGTGGGCGCCACCAAGATGGACCGCCCGGAGGACGTCGAGCCCTCCCCGCGCACGGGCCGCGTCTACATCGCGCTGACCAACAACAAGGACCGCGGCGCGGCCGGCAAGGCTCCCGCCGACGAGGCGAACCCGCGCACCAACAACAAGCACGGCCAGATCCTGGAGCTCGCCGAGAACTTCGACGACCCGGCCGGTGACGGCTTCGCCTGGCGGCTCTTCCTGGTCGCGGGTGACCCCAACGACCCGGCGACGTACTTCGCGGGCTTCCCGAAGGACAAGGTCAGCCCGATCTCGTGCCCGGACAACGTGGCCTTCGACCCGCACGGCAATCTGTGGATCTCCACGGACGGCAACCAGCTCGGCTCCCACGACGGCCTGTTCGGCGTCGCCACGGCCGGTGACCGCCGCGGTGAGCTGAAGCAGTTCCTGACCGTCCCGCGCGGCGCCGAGACCTGCGGCCCGCTCATCCAGGACAAGCGCGTCCTGGTGTCCGTCCAGCACCCGGGCGAGATCGACGGCGCGTCCGTCGAGAAGCCGCAGTCGGTGTGGCCCGACGGTCCCGGCAAGATCGTCCGCCCGGCCGTCGTCTCGGTCTGGCGCAAGGACGGCAAGAACATCGGTGTCTGATCCGGCTGTTGGGCGGATGTCCCACGTGAGCGATGTTTCACGTGAAACATCCGCCGAGCCCGGTCAATTGCCGTCCGTCAGCCGCCCGACCGGGAGCGCGAGTGTCGTCACCGCGCCCCCGTCGGGCGCGTTGGCGAAGCTCAGCGTGATCTCCAGGACCGCCGCCTGTCCGGCCACGATCGTGAGCCCCAGCCCGTGGCTGCGTCCGCGGCCCGGGTCTCCGGTCCGGAACCGCTGGGGGCCCTGCTCGATCAGCTCGGGCGGGTAGCCCGGCCCGTGGTCGCGAACCGTCACCACCGGGCCCTCCACCGTCACCTCGACCGGCGGCCGGCCGTGCCGGTGGGCGTTGGCCAGCAGGTTGGCCAGGATCCGGTCCAGCCGCCGCCGGTCGGTGAGGACCACGGCGTCCCGGACGACCCGGACGGAGGCGGTGGGTCCGGCGCCCGCGACGGCCCGTTCCACGGCCCGGCCGAGTTCCACGCGGGCCAGATCGGCCCGTTCCACGCCCGAGTCCAGCCGGGAGATCTCCAGCAGGTCCTCGGTCAGCAGGTGCAGGGCCTTCAACCGGTCGTTGATCATCTCTTTGGGGCGGCCCTCGGGCAGCAGCGCCGCCGCGGCCAGCGAGCCGGTGAGCGGGGTCCGCAGCTCGTGCGCGACGTCCGCCGTGAAGCGCTTCTCCGCCTCCAGACGGTCCTGGAGCGAGCCGGCCATCGAGTCCAGCGCCTGCGCCACGTCCCGTACCTCGTCCCGGTCCCGGGAGCGGCGGCCCCGCCGTCGATCGTCCGCGCGGGAGGGGAAGCCCACCCGGGCGTCGAGGTCCCCGGCGCTGATCCTGCGGGCCACGGCGGCGGTGGTCGCGAGCCGCCGGCTGATCCGGTCGGCGAGGAAGAGGCCGGCCAGCGCCACCACACCGGCGGCGAGCGCGGCGGAGGCGAGGATCGCGGTGTCGATGTCCCGCAGTCGGCTGCGGGTGCTCTGGAACGGGATCCAGACGGCGAGTGCCTGTTCGTCGGCGGGGGCGGCGGCCCACATGACGGGCTTGCCGTCGTACGAGCCGACCATGCTGCCGGTGTCGCCGCGGTCGACGAGTTCCCGCAGCAGCGCGGGCAGCTGCGGCGGGTCGAGGACCACGTTCACGTCGCCGTGCGTGGTGCCGTACTCGTAGTGGCTGAGGGCGTGCTCCAGAGCCGTGTCCGCGTCCTTGCGGACCGCGCCGACGATCTGCTCGGCGACCACGTTGTGCACGAGGATCCCCAGCACGGCGGCGACCATGCAGCACACCATCGTGGTGGTCAGGGCGATCTTCCAGCGGAGGCTGCTCAGCGCGTGCATCGCTGCCGGTCCGGGCTGAGCGGGACACCCGTGAGGGACGGGCAGTCGTCGAGCGTGAGCTGGGAGAGGTTCATGATCCCGGCCTTCGGGTCCCAGACGTAGTCGGAGACGGCGACGTACGTGGGGTTCGAGGTCGGTTCGCGGACCGCGAGGTGTTCGGCGGCCACCTCCACGCCCTCCAGCACCGCCCGCAGGGACAGGATCCGGGCGATCCTCCCGTCGTCCTGGACGGTGTAGACGCGCAGTTCGCTGAGCCGGCCGTCGAGGTCCAGTGCGGTGATCAGCTCCTCCCGGCCGTTGCCCGTCAGGTCGTGCAGGACCGCGGGGCGCACCGGGCAGTCGGGCCCGCCGTCCACAGCCTGTGTGCAGAGCGCGAGCCGCTGGACGGCCCGGGGGTCGACGAGCCGGCCGGTCCCGCCGTCCTGTTCGGTGGCGGAGGTGATGTCGGCGCGTACGACGCCCAGCGCGTTCACCCCGCGCATGCTCAGGCCGGCCACCTTGGGGAGACCGGGTACCACGGCGGCCGTGCCCGGTTTCTGGTCCGGCGCCGGCGGGTCGGGGCGGATGTCCTTCCACAGGCTCAGCGGTGCGTGCACCGTGCCGAGGCCGCCCTCGTTCTTCAGCCCCTCCACGTCGGCGCACCCCGCCAGGAGGACGGCGAGGACGACCAGGGCCGGGGCGCGGTGCATGTTCCGATGCTCCCCCGCCGGGCGGTTCCCGGCCCGGACTCAGGCCCATCCGGGGGACCGGGGGTCAGGGCTCCGGCCGGGCGATGGCGCGGGCCGCCGCGACTTCCTGGTGGACGGGGGCCAGGACGCTCGACGTCCCGCCCGGGGGCTCCGCCTCGACGCGTTCCGGGACGGTGCTGCTGCGGACCCGCCCGGCCAGTTCGCGCAGCCGGGAGGCGATCTCCTCCACCTCGTCCGGGCCGGGCGGCGCCGCGCCGTGGTTGACCCGGACGCGGGCGGCGGTGGTCGCGTCCACGATCCGCTCGACGGCGACGACCAGCGGCCACCAGGCTGCCGCCCGTGCCCCCGTCGGCGGCGGTTCGGTCAGCGCCCGCTGGAACTCGCTGCGCACACCCGACAGGTCGCGGTAGATGCGCCGCCGGGCCTGGAGGCGGGCGGTGCGCGCCGCCGCGTGCGCGGACGCGTCCGGGAGGGGGGCGAAGGCCCGTTCCAGGTAGCGGGCGGCGTCGTCCACCGTGTCGGCGAGCCGGTCCCCGATCCGGGTGTGCCAGCTCTCGGGCCACAGCAGGTATCCCGCGACGAGGGTGATGGCGCAGCCGAGCAGGCTGTCCAGCAGCCGGGGGCGGATCAGGTCGAAGCCCTGGTGGTTGAGGAGGTCGGAGAGCAGCAGGATCACCGGGGTGATCGCGGCGGTCTGGAAGGCGTACCCCTTGACGGAGAAGGCGGGGATCAGTGCGCCGAGCACCATGAGCACCGGTACGTCCCACCAGCCGCGCGGCACCTCGGCGAGCACGGCGGCCGCGATGACGAGGCCGCCCGCGGTGCCGACCGCGCGCAGCACGGCCCGCGAGAACACCGAGCCGAAGTCGGGCTTGAGGACGAAGGTGACGGTCAGCGCGACCCAGTAGGAGCGCTCGACCTCGATCACCGAGACGAGCGACTGCGCGAGCCCGATGCACAGCGCGAGCCGCAGGCCGTACCGCCAGGAGGCCTCGGAGAACATCATGTCGCGCACGGCCCGCCGGGCCCGCACGCGCAGTGCGGCGGGCCGGCCGAGGCGGTCGTCCACGTTGCGCAGGTCCGGTTCGGCGAGGTACACGATCTTCGCGGCATGGCGCAGGGCCGCGTCGACGGCCCGTTCGGCCGGGGTGTGCGCGGCGGGCAGTTCCAGGACCGGGGTTCCGGTGCGGCCTTCCTCGATGGCGTCGGCGAGGTCCCGGACGGCCGCCGGGATCTCGGGTGGCAGCGGCCTGCCGCGCAGGTGTGCGGCGGGTGCGGCCTCCACCAGCGGGATCACCACGTTGAGCTGGGCGAGCATCCGCACGAGGGAGGGGTTGCGGCCGTGTACCCGGGCCCGGCGGCCGAGTACGAGGTCGTAGGCGTGGTTGATGGCGTGGGTGACCTGTTGGCGGCGTTCGTCGTAGAGGGCGCCGGGCCCGCCCGCGGCCTCCAGGGCGGTGGCCAGGGCCCGGTAGGTGTCGGCCACGGCGGTGCGCTCCGGCTGCCGGCCGCGCAGCGGCCAGCCCAGCAGGGTCAGCGCGAGCACGAACAGTCCGCCCGCGCCCAGCAGCAGGGGGGCCGTCCACCAGGGCTGGGGGAGCGGGAGTCCGGCGCCGATGACGGCGTTGAGGAGGAGCAGCAGCCCGGACACGGAGGCGACCGTGCCGATGGAGGAGATCATCCCGGAGACCAGGGCGATCAGGGTGAGGGCGCCGACGGCCAGCCAGCCGTGCCCGTAGACCAGGGTGCCCAGGGCCACGCCGACGGCGCCGAAGAGCTGCGGGACGGCGATGTTCAGGACCCGCATCCGGTAGGCGTCGGCGGTGTCGCCGATGACTCCGGCGAGGGCGCCCATGGAGGCGAGCGCCCCGTATTCGGGCTCGTCCAGGGCGAAGCCGACGGCGAGCGGGGTGGCCAGGGCGACCGCGGCGCGCGCCACGGCGGCCCAGGGGATCGGGGCGGAACTCGGCTTCAGCCCGTTGAGCAGCCAGTCGGGGGGAGCGAGCGGATGGTGCCGGGCTCGCCGCGACGATATGTGTTCGGTGCGTTCGGTGCTCATCCCGCTTCCGTGCCGCCGCTCGCGAATCGGTTCTTCTGGGCTCTTCTGCGTCGTTCTGCGCGTGTTGGTACCTTCCGAGCTTATGGGGTGCGGCGCAGTCGGCCCGTCACCCATGCGGCCAGTGCGGCGGTGAGCCCGATCACCAGCACCACCCAGGCGGTGGTGCGCAGGAACGCGGTGAGGGCGTCGTACACGGCTCCGGCGGCGGGCCGGTCGATGTCGGCGGGCAGGTCGTCCAGGGTGAGCCGGCGGCACACCTCAACCGTGAGCCACAGCAGTCCCGCCCCGACCGCGAGCCCGAGTCCGGTGGCCATCACGGCGCGCCTGCGGTGGACGGCGACCGCGATGGCGGCTGCGGCCAGGACCACGGTCAGCACGGGCAGCCAGACGCCGGCGATCTGCAGCATGTGGAAACTCTCCCGGAGGGCGCCGAGGTTGTCGTACTCCATGACCTTCACGGACAGGTGCGTCACCGGGATGCGGTCGGCGAAGGGCACGCCACCCTCGACGAGTTCGCCCTTGACCTCGGCTATGACGGGCGCGAGGTCGATGGTGACGGCGTCGCCGTGGCCGGTGGTGAGCGCGTCGAGGAAGGCGGCGTGGGCGGCGCGGTTGGCCGCGTCCCAGGCCGTCTGGTAGGCGGGGGTGCCGGCGAAGGAGTGCAGGGCCTCGCCCAGCAGGGCGTCCACGCCCATCTGGAAGGGGCCCGCGTCGATCTGCCCGGCGAGGGCGCGGGTGACCTGGGTGACGACGACTTCCTGGACGGCGGGGTTCGCGGCGAGCGGGGACATGGCGGCGGTGTAGCGGCCTGCGTCGCCGAGCTCGTGGTCCGCCCAGTACGCGACGGCGCTCGCGGGTACCAGGAGGGCCACGAGCGCGATCAGTACCGCCGACAGGATGGTGCGCACGTCACCAGGGAAAGCGGGCGCGGGCCGTGGCGCGAGCGGTGTTGCTGCGGTTGGGGGGTCGGCCGTCCGGCGGCGCGGCACCCGTGCCTGCACGTGTGGCGCTGGCGTCCCGGTGGCCGATGCCGCCGACTGCGCCATCGCCCACGCCATGACCGGGGCCGAACCGGCCTGGCGCAAGGCCCTCGCCGCCTGGCTCGCCGCGCGGGAGCGACACCGCACCACCGGACGACCGCAGCGGGCCCTCGCGCACGCTGCCCGTTGATCCACTTGCCGGTCCGGGGTGGCGGGTGTGCCCTGGAGGATGGGAGAGAGGAGCCCGTCATGGCACATGCGGCACCCACCGCCCCCAGACGGCAGCCCTGGCAGTCGGCGGACATGGCCCACCTGAGCAAGGGCGCCTACGTGCGACCTCTGCTCGCCGGACTCGTGTACGGCGTATGGGCCGCCTTCATCCAGCGCCAGATGGGTCCGGTCGACGCGGGCAACGTGTTCTTCGGGATCCTCTGCGGCGTGCTGTTCGCCGGGATCATGTTCGCCCTGGCCCGGATCGGCCCCCGCCTCAGGCGCGAGGTCCACGCCGCCTCGTACGGCGTCTTCCTCGGCATCGCCGCGGGCTATCTGCACAGCCTCACCGACTGCTCCGTGCTCCGTGCCACCATGACCGGCCTCTTCGTCGGCATCGGCATCGGCCTGGCGGCCTTCTACCGGTACTACCAGCGCGAGAACTGACGCCTGGACCCGAGGCGCGGAGCCACGCCTGAACCGGGGTGCCCGCAGGACCGCACGGTCCTGCGGGCACCCCGGTCGCCCCTATGCGGCGGAGTCGGCGGTGGCCGTCTGCGGTTCACTCTCGGACTCGACGGCGAGGCCGACAGCCTGGGCTTGTGCCTGGGCCTGGGCCTTCGGTGGTTCGGTCGGCTCGGTCGTGCGGACCGGTGGGGTGAATCGCGTGACCTCGGCGCGGAGCATGGCGTTCAGTGCGGCGTACGGGTCGATGGGCATGGCGGAACCTCACGGTGCTCAGGGGTGTGGGGGCTGCGTTGCGACCGGGGATGTCCCGGGGATGTCCTGCCGGGAGGGGGCGGACACCTCCTCGGCCCGCTCAGCAGCGCAGGACCACACTCCGCACCGTCCGCAGGGACAGGGCCGGGTCGGCCGTCTCCGCGGCCGGCCCGCACGGCGGCGCGTCCGGGTGTTTCACGTGAAACACCGCAAGGGTGACCCGCCGTACGCCGGGCAGCCCGCGCGCGATGGTCCGTACGGCCGCCCGTGCCTCGGGGTCGGCGGCCGGATCGGACTGGCCCTCGCCCGGTTCGCCGGGCTCGGAAGGCGCCATGGAGGCGGGACGGGACTCGGCGGCCGCGGCGCCGGCCGGGCCGGCGCCGAACACGCACAGCAGCACGACACAGGCCGCGGTCAGGGCCCGGGTCAGTGCCGTACGTGCGCGTCGCCTCCCGCTCATGCGAGGGGTGTGCCCCGCCACGCCGGGCGACTCCCCGACCGGCCCCGAGAAGCCTCCGACCGGGGGACGAATACGCCCCCCACGGCTGACGGACGACCGTGGGGGCGGGTAGCGGGTGCGGCCGCGCCGGACCGCGGGGCCGTGGGGGCGGGTTGGCGGATGCGGTCACGCCGGACCGCCTGGACCGCCGGGTCGGGTCAGTGGGTGCGGCGCTGCCCGGTCAGCCGGGCCAGCACGGCGGTCTCGCCGCCGAGCAGCCGCAGTTGGGGCCGGCCGGCCGGATCCTCCCGGGCGGTGGCCCCGCCGGGGGAGACCCGTACGACGGTGAACACGGCCGTACGGCTGTCCGCGCGCGGGATCTCGATGGTCCGGCCCCGCCGCAGCTCGCCGAGGCGCAGCCCCTCGGCGGTGACCACGGCCGTTCCGGCTGCCCCGGGTGCGGGACCGTCGGTGTCCCAGACGACCTCGTCGCGGTCGCCGCTGAGCGGCACGTCCACGCCCAGGCTGGGGATGCGCAGCCGCAGCGGCCGGGCGGACCGCAGGGGTCCCGTGACCGTCCGCAGCGGCCCGGCGGCGGTCCTCGGCGACCGCTGCCCGCGGCCGGGGGTGTGCTGCTCGGACTGCCCGGACTGCTCCAGCTCCCGAACGAGCCGGCGGTGTCCGGACAGCCCCAGCGCCCGCGAGGGCAGTGCGTCGTCGGTGGTCACGGCGGCGGGCTTGGCGCCTTCGCTCCGTTGCAACACCACGATCCCGGTGGACAACAGAGCCACCGTCAGCGAGGCGACGACCCACTGGGCGCGGGGCATGGGAATCCCTCCTGTCCGGCGCGTGCGGCCGGGTCATGTGAGCAGTGGACACCTCCTGTGCCCACCGGCACCCTGTGAAACACGGGGGACTGACGTTCCGTCACTGGCGTGTCGTCCCGGGATTCCCGCGTTTCCCCAGCTCGCACCGTGTGCCCGGGCCCCTTCCCGAGCCCGCGGGCGATGCGCCCGAAAGGGTGACGGGAAGGTGGCGCCGGTGTCTCACATGACGACGGCGGCCGTGCCCGCGCCCATCACGACGGCGGCGAGGTGCACGGCAGGGTGGCCGTAGTCGCCGTACCAGAGGTGACGGACCAGGCCGCCGAGGGCGGCCAGGGCGGCGATGACGCCGATCTGGCCGAACAGCGTGACGGCGCAGCAGGGGGCCAGGAGCAGCAGGAACGAGTTCAGCCAGAACGGGGCGGCGCCCGTCCAGCCCCGCCATTCCCTGATCGCCGTCGGCATGTGCTACCGGCCCCCCTCGTCGTCAACTCGTCGGCTGCACAGCCTCCTTGGGGGCGGAGGTGGGCGCAAGGGCCCGTTCGGCTAGATAGCCGAAGGCCAGGCCGAAAGTCGTCCACAGTGCGGTCTGGACGGCCAGGGACGTGACGCGGAAGTCCCAGATCAACGCGGCCGGGAAGCCCGCGGGGACCTCGTTGACGCCGGGCAGGAGGGCGTACGAGACGCCGACGGCGACGACGAAGGCCGCACCGGCGGCGACCGACGCGTTCCCGTTGCCGAGTCCGGGCGCGAGCCGCCGACCGAGGATCAGCGCGCCCGCCGCCAGCAGCGCGCTCAGGACGATCATCAGGAGGTAGAGGGCGGTCCGCCGCCCGGCGGTCTCCGGGTCGCCGACGGCGGGGGGATTGGCGGGGTACTTGAGGAACGGCACCAGGGTGACGGTGACGAACAGGGCCGCGGTGACCAGCGCGGCCGTGGCCCGCGGGCCGAAGCGGCCGATGCGGCCCAGCGCGTAGCAGTAGACGAGCGCGGCGATGCCGCCGAGCGCGACCGCGTACAGCAGGACGCCGGTGCCGAGTCCGGCCGTGGCCTGGAGGGCCCGGCTGACCGGTGCCTCCTCGCCGTGGTGGTGTCCGGCCGAGGAGGCCTCCTCGATGGCGATCGCCGCGTCCACCTTGGACTCACCGAGGAGGTACGCGACGAGGAAAGCGGCGGCGCCGGCCAGCAGACCGGCGAGCATGCCCCTGACGAGCAGCGTGCGGGGGGAAACGTTCATGGGTCGGTTCCCTTGCGGAGACGGAGGTCAGGTGCAGGGGAGTCAGTGGCAGGGGAACCCGAGGAGGTGGCGTCCGTCGTGGAACCACTCGTGGATCGTCTCGCCCTGGAAGACCGCGGTGGCGCCCTGCTCGGCGCCGACGAAGTAGAGCAGGACCAGCATCAGGATTCCGACGAACACGGCCCAGGGGGCCAGTGCGGAGAGCGAGATGGGGGCGATGGCGGGGGCGTTCGTCGTGGGCACGGCGGGGTGGGCCATGGCAGAACCTCCAGAGGGAACACGCGTCCCGGTCAGTGGTGCTCTCGACGACGGTGACGGGTCTGACTCGCCTCCCCCTCCGGGAGGTTTCACAGTGGCGCGACCGTGCCGGATTCTCACCGGTGCTTCCGTCGGACCGTCGTCATGCAGTTGTGTCGTCCGGACCGTACCGCGCTTACGCTCCCCTTATGAAGACCCCGTTGGTACGTGTCCGTCTTTCCGCGCTCCCACTGGACACGGCCGCCCGCCAGGGCCGCTTCGGTCACGCCCGGCCCTGCCCCGGGTACGAGGGGCTGCGCGGCCTGGACGCGGGGGAATGGGCGGGGCGCACCCTGGACGAGGTGGCGGCCGGGGACCCGGCGGCCCTGCAGGCGTGGATGACGGACCCCCGATACGCGCCCCCCGGCGGGGAGTCCACGGCCGCGCTGATCGCGCGCGTCGGGGCGGAGCTGGCCGCACTGCCCGCCGGCACCCACCGGCCGGCGGTCGAGCAGGCCGTCGTACGGGCGGCCGTGGTGTACGCCCTGGAGCTGCCGGCGCCGGTCTTCTGGCGGCTGGACGTCCGGCCGGAGTCGGTGACCACCCTCACCGGGCGGGCGGGGCGCTGGAACCTCCTCGTGGGCGGCCCGGAGGAAGCGGATCAGGGCTGACGCAGCGCTTCGGCCCGGACCCCGCGACGCGGTCCGGGCCGACGATCTGGCCTTCTCGTCGAGCGCTACGCGACGATCCAGTCGGACGTGGCGATCACCGGCTGTACGCCGTCGCGGTGCACGGTGCCCTCGATCAGGCCGTACATCCGGTCCGCCGCGAAGTAGACCTCGTTGTCGTTCTTGAGGCCGAAGGGCTCCAGGTCGACGAGGAAGTGGTGCTTGTTGGGGAGGTTGAGGCGCACCTCGTTGACCTTGGGGCAGTTGTCGAGCACCCGCTCGGCCATCTGGTTCAGGGTCTGCTGCAGCGAGTACGAGTACGTCTCCGCGAAGGCCTCCAGCATGTTCTTGCGGACCTTCTTGTACGACTGGTCCCAGTCGTACGAGGCGTCGTCGGCGGCGAGCGCCGAGTGTGCCCAGCGCGCGGTGACCTTGGTCGCCAGGATGCGGTCGTACGCCTCCTGAAGGGTCGTGTACTTGTCCTTGATGTAGCCGTGGAACTCGGAGTTGGTCGAGTTCATCACCGTCAGGTCCTTCAGGCCCGAGATGACCTGCAGGCCCGTCGTCTCGCTGTAGGTGATCTGCGCGGTGCGCACCTCCTGGCCCTTGCGGACGAAGGAGTGCTGCTCCTTGCGCGTCGGGACCGGGATGCGGTCCCACACGTACTCCTCGATGCGGATCTGCGCCTCGCGGATCGGCTGCTGCGAGGAGACGAAGTGCTTGGCGAGCAGGATGCCGAAGGCCTCGGGGGAGTCGATGCCGTGCTCCTTGCCGAAGGCGTACACCGTGTTCTTGGTGGTGTCGGTCGGTAGGCAGTTGGCGTTGTCGCCGGTGAGGTGGACGTCGCGGAACTCGCCGCGGAGCGCGACGGAGACGTTGAGGTCGCGGATCTCGTGCCAGGACCTGTCGCCGCCCTTGCGGGTGACCTTGACGATGCGGTTCTCGGCCTTGCCGTACTGGTTCTGTGCCAGGACGTGCTTGCTCATGGCTGTCTTCCTTCGGGTACACGGAGTCCGGCTGAGTGGATCCCGTACGCCCGGCGTCCAGCGGAAGGCCCGCTCCCCGCCGTTCGGTCACGGAGACCGCCCCGGGACTGACGTGCATCCCGGTCCGTAGGTGCTCTGTTCGGATTTCAGCACGTTCACGTGGTGTTCGTAATGGCGCGGAACGTCCAAGACAGGCACCCACGGATTGGGCGACCGTATGGTTGGGCAGGTCAGACCGTGTGCGCGTCGGCCACCGAGAGGGCCTGGTCGAGGATCTCCAGACCCTTGGCCACGTCCTGCGGCGCGATGTTGCAGGCCGGCGCGACGTGGATCCGGTTGCCGGCGACGAGCGGCCAGAGCCCGCCCTTCTTGCAGGCGGCGGCGAACTCGGCCATCGGCGCGTTGTCCGCCCCGGCGGCGTTGTACGGGACCAGCGGCTCGCGGGTCTCCCGGCTGCGTACGAGCTCCAAGGCCCAGAAGGTGCCGAGGCCGCGGACCTCGCCGACCGACGGGTGCCGTTCGGCCAGCGCGCGCAGGCCGGGGCCGAGCAGCTCGGCGCCGGTGCGGGCGGACTGCTCGACGGTGCCCTCCTCCTCCATGACGTTGATCGTCGCGACGGCGGCGGCGCAGGCCAGCACGTGCCCGGAGTAGGTCAGCCCGCCCGGGTAGGGCCGGCGGGCGAAGGTCTCGGCGATGGCGGTCGAGATCGCGACACCGCCGAGCGGAACGTAGCCGCTGGTCACGCCCTTGGCGAAGCAGATCAGGTCGGGGCGCACGTCCCAGTGCTCGGAGGCGAACCACTTACCGGTGCGCCCGAAGCCGACCATGATCTCGTCGAGGACGAAGACGATGCCGAAGCGGTCGCAGAGTTCGCGCACGCCGGCCAGGTAGCCGTCCGGGTGCACGAGGACGCCCGGGGCGCCGCCGACGGTCTCCAGGATGATCGCGGCGATGGACTGCGGGCCCTCGAAGACGATGGTGTCCTCCAGGTGCCGCAGGGCCCGCTCGCACTCCTCGGCCTCCGTGGCCGCGTAGAAGGGCGAGCGGTAGGCGAAGGGCCCCCAGAAGTGCACGACGCCGGCGGTCGCGGAGTCGTTGCCGAAGCGGCGGGCGTCACCGGTCAGGTTGATCGCGGTGGAGGTGGCGCCGTGGTACGAGCGGTACGCGGACAGCACCTTGGGCCGGCCGGTGTGCAGCCGGGCCATGCGGACGGCGTTCTCCACGGCCTCGGCCCCGGCGTTGGTGAAGAAGATCTTGTCGAGGTCGCCCGGGGTGCGCTCGGCGATCAGCCGGGCCGCCTCGGAGCGCACGTCGACGGCGAAGCCGGGCGCGACCGTGCACAGCCTGGCCGCCTGCTCCTGGATGGCCGCGGTGACCTTGGGGTGCTGGTAGCCGATGTTGGTGTAGACGAGGGCGCTGGAGAAGTCGAGGTAGCGGTTGCCCCGGTAGTCCCAGAAGTACGACCCCTCGGCGCCGGCGACGGCGAGCGGGTCGATGAGCTCCTGCGCCGACCAGGAGTGGAAAACGTGCTTCCGGTCAGCGTCTTTCACGGTGGCGAGGGCGTCGGCTTCTGCGTTCATGAAACGAGCGTAGTTGTCCAGGATGTGGACATGGCGGGGGTCGCCCACCGGCCTCGCCGTACAGGGCGGCGATCTCAGGCGGTGACGACGGACGCGACGGCCGAACGGGCGGCGCCGGCTACGAGAAGGCCCCCGCAGAAGAAATGCGGGAGCCTTCCTTCCGCGTTCCGCGGCGAGGGCCTACTTGTCGGAGTAGCTGAAATCCCCGACGGTCCACGCGCTGACGTCCTTCACCGCGATCCGGTACATCCCGCCCGTCTCGGGGATGCCCAGGGTGCCCTGGAGGATGCGCGCCACGTGGAAGTGCAGGTGCGAGGGTGCCGCCGCGGCCTGTCTGTCACGGCGGCCGGCGGAACTGAAGATCTCGGCGAACGGGCCCAGTTGGTCGGAGTCCCGCAGGACCTCGGCCACCCGCTGACGCCAGACCCTCTCGGGGGCGAGCCGGCCCGTGATGACGGCACCGTGGACCACGACGGTCAGGGACATCTGATTGGTCTGCTCCGACTCGACCATGGCGGCGAGATCGAGGAGCAGGTCGTCAGGGATCGACATGGACACCGACTCTAGCAAGCGCGGTCAGGCATCGGCCGGGCTTCCGAACAGTGCCGCGGCCTCCTGGAGCGGGGTCAGCGCGGGCACCGGCACCGGTGCCGGAAGATCGCGGCAGGTGAAGCCGAGCCGGGTCAGCGCCCGGGTGACCTCGGCCGCCGTGAAGTCGCGCCGGTCCTGCCGGGTGATGACCTCACCGACCTGCTTGACGGGGTAGGTGCGGCGGCTGATGATCACCGACGCTCCCGTGACGGGCTCGGCCTTGACGCCCTTCATCTTCTCCTCCACCTCGCTCTTTTCGAGGTCGAAGGGGTACCGGGCGATGACGAAGCGCATGATGCCTCACAGACGTGACGAAGAGGGCGGGACGGGCCGGCGGGAACAGGGGCGTCGCGGGGCGCGGGTCAGGCGGCCATGCCCAGGGAGCGGCGGCGCTCCTGGGCGGGGCGGCTGCGCCGGCCGCGGGAGGAACGCGCGCTGCGCCCGGACCGCTCCGGCTGCGGTGCGGTGATGGTGACCGGGATGCCGGAAGGGGTCTGGGCGCCGGTGATCCGGTTCAGGGCCTCTTCGCCGGAGCGGACCTGGGTGGTCTGCGGGACGATGCCCGCGGCCGCCATCAGACGGGTCATCTCGCGCCGCTGGTTGGGGGTGACCAGGGTGACGACGCTGCCGGATTCGCCGGCGCGGGCGGTGCGGCCGCCGCGGTGCAGGTAGTCCTTGGGGTCGGTGGGCGGGTCGACGTTCACGACGAGGTCGAGGTTGTCGACATGGATGCCGCGCGCGGCGACGTTGGTCGCGACCAGGACGGTGATGTGCCCGGTCTTGAACTGGGCCAGGGTCCGGGTGCGCTGCGGCTGGGACTTCCCGCCGTGCAGGGCCGCCGCGCGGACGCCGCTGTTGAGGAGGTCCTGGGTGAGGCGGTCCACGGCGTGCTTGGTGTCCAGGAACATCATCACCCGGCCCTCGCGCGCCGCGATCTCCGTCGTGGTGCGGTGCTTGTCGGTGCCGTGGACGTGGAGTACGTGGTGCTCCATCGTGGTGACGGCGCCGGCCGAGGGGTCGACGGAGTGCACGACCGGGTCGGTCAGGTAGCGGCGGACCAGCCGGTCGACGTTGCGGTCGAGGGTGGCGGAGAAGAGCATGCGCTGGCCTTCGGGGCGCACCTGGTCCAGTAGCGCGGTGACCTGTGGCATGAAGCCCATGTCGGCCATCTGGTCGGCTTCGTCGAGGACGGTGATCGCGACCTGGTTCAGTCGGCAGTCGCCGCGGTCGATGAGGTCCTTCAACCGTCCGGGCGTGGCGACGACGACTTCGGCGCCGCCGCGCAGCGCGTTTGCCTGCCGCCCGAGGGGCATGCCGCCGACGACGGTGGCCGTGCGCAGCTTCATGGCGCGGGCGTACGGCGCGAGGGCGTCGGTGACCTGTTGGGCGAGCTCGCGGGTGGGGACGAGGACGAGGGCGAGCGGCTGGCGGGGCTCCGCGCGCTGGCCGGCGGTGCGGGCCAGCAGGGCGAGGCCGAAGGCCAGGGTCTTGCCGGAGCCGGTGCGCCCGCGGCCGAGCACGTCACGGCCCGCGAGGGAGTTCGGCAGGGTGGCGCCCTGGATCGGGAACGGCACGGTCACGCCCTGCGCGCCGAGGGCGGCCAACAGCTGCTCGGGCATGTCGAGGTCCGCGAAGGACTCGACGGCGGGGAGCGCCGGGGTGATCGTCTCGGGGAGGGCGAATTCGCCCTGGAGGGCGGCGGGGCGGCGGCGGCCGCCGTAGCCGCCGGAACGGCCGGAGCCGCCCGAGCCGCCGTAACCCGAGCCGCCGGAGCGGCTGGCGGCGGAGGAGCCGAAACGGCTGCCGCGGCCGGAGCCGCCGAAGCCCGCGGAGCCGCCCTGGCGGGAGGTGCGGGAGGTGCGGTCGTTCGTGCGAGTGGTGCGGTTCATGCAGAACCTTCCTCGATGCGGCGCGTATCGAGGAATTCCCGGGCAGGGGGATTCGCGAGAACGAGCCGGAGTAAAACCGGGACGGGCCGTGCCGTGCCGTAAAGGCGGGCCGGTCCGTCGGGCAGAGGGTGCCGCGCTGCGCGTCGGAGAGCCGGGGTGCGGCGGACGGTGTGCGACGGGGGGCGGGGCGGTGCGTCGTGGGAGACACTGCCGCCCGGCCGGACGTTGAGGCGGGTCGGCGCCGAGCGCCGTCACCCGCCGCTCACGCGGCTCGTCGGAGGCCGACAGGGCGTGAGCGGGGAAAAAGCAACGCGCCGAGGCCCGCACCCCAAGGTGCGGGCCTCAGCTGCGTGTACGCGTCAGCGTCAGGCGGGAACGATGTTCTCGGCCTGCGGGCCCTTCTGGCCCTGCGTGACGTCGAAGGTAACCTTCTGGCCTTCCTGAAGCTCACGGAAGCCGGAAGAGGCGATGTTCGAGTAGTGAGCGAAGACGTCAGCGCCGCCGCCCTCCTGCTCGATGAAGCCGAAGCCCTTTTCCGCGTTGAACCACTTCACGGTGCCAGATGCCATATGAATTCTCCCTTGGGGCAGTGCCCGGGTCCGCACTGTGCGAGCCCGGCGTCGCCGCGATGATTGCCCCGACCGGAATGTGCAAATCTCACTGCATGCACCGGAAATAAAAAGTGCGCCCACCGAAAATCCGGTGAGAGCACTTGTAAGTTTTTGGGAACCACAACTGCAACTGACTTCACAGTAGCACGGGCGTTGGCTCGCGGGGCTTAAATTTTTTTCCTGTAGCAGGTGTGGCGAAATTCTGCACCCGCGGGGAGAGAAATCCACGCGTGAAAATCGTATAAACACGTGTGCCGCTGCGTGGGTTCACGGACCGGTCGGGCCCGCCCGGACGACACACCTAGGCGCTGATCCGCACCAGCGCGAGCGTGATGTTGTCGGGGCCGCCGGCGTCGATGGCGGCCCGCCACAGCTCGAAGGCGGCCCTGCCGTCGTCGTGCACGCGCAGCAGGTCCCCGATCTCCTCGTCGGGCACCGGGTCGGTCAGCCCGTCGGTGCACACCAGGTAGCGGTCGCCCTCGGTCAGCTCGAAGGCCGCGATGTGGGGCGCGATCGTGTGGTAGCCGCGGCTGCCGCCGAGGGTCTGGGTCACCGCCGAGGTGGTGCGGTGCCCGGGGGCCGGCGACGGGCTGTCGTCGACGCTGACCTGGTGGAGGCCGTCCGGGGCCGCGCGGTACACCTTGCTGTCGCCGATGTTGAACACCACCAGCGATTCGGGCAGGACGAGGGCCCCGGCGATCGTGGTGCCCATGGAGACCAGGTCCGGCCGGCCGTCGGTGGCCGAGTGCACGGCCTGGTTGCAGCGGCGCAGGGCGTCGGCGAGGGCGTCCTCGCCGTCCAGTTCGGCGCCGAGCGAGGCGAGGTGGCGTACGACCAGCTCGCTGGCCACCTCGCCGGCCGGCTGGCCGCCGAGCCCGTCGGCGACGGCGACGACGAGGGGTCTGCCGAAGGGGAAGAGCAGGGTCTGGGGGTTCTGGGTCACGGTCCCGCACAGGGTCCACGGACCGACGACGAGGCTGTCCTCGTTGTGTTCGCGCACCAGCCCGACATGACTCAGGGCGGTCACAGCTATGTAGGGCACGTCGATGACCCGCCTCTCGGCAACGGCAACGGCAGACGCGTACCTCCCCCATTGTCGCGCCGTCCCGGCATGCGGGGCGCGGTCTGCCGGAGCACCCTGGTCGTGGAGCCGTCTGTTCGCCGACCGGCGGCCCGGCCAGGAAGGACTGGAGATGTTCGCGAGGCTGAGCACCTACCAGGGATCACCGGTCCCCGCGGGGGGAGACGTGACCGCGAGTTCGGAGGCGGTCGTCAGCCAGGTCAAGGACGCTCCCGGCTTCCGGGGCGTCTACTACCTCGTCGACCGGGCCACGGGGGAGGCCAAGTCGCTGACCTTGTGGGAGGACGAGCGGGCCATGGACGACAGCGAGGAGCAGGCCGCCCGCATCCGCGAGGAGACGGCGCGGCGGGAGGGCCAGCGGATCGTCTCCGTCGAACGCTTCGAGGTGGGCTTCAGCCACCTCCAGCCGTAGCGCGGACCGGCACGCGGGCCGGCTACGGGACCAGCTTCAGAGCACCAGGCACGAGGAGCGACGGCCATGGGCAAGCTCTCGATCGACCAGTTGCGCGAACGGGTCCGCGGGGCGGTCGTCACGCCCGAAGACGCGGCCTACGAGGAGGCCCGCAAGGTCAACAACGCCATGATCGACCGGAGGCCGGCCGCCGTCGTGCGCTGCGCCAACGCGGGCGACGTCATGGCCACCGTCGAGTTCGCCCGTGAGAACGGGCTCGATCTGGCGGTGCGCGGCGGCGGGCACAGCGTGCCCGGCTTCGGCACCTGCGACGACGGCGTCGTCGCCGACCTGTCGGGGATGCGCGGGGTCCGCGTGGACGCGGCGCGCCGGACGGCGCGCGCCGAGGGCGGCGCGACCTGGGGAGACTTCAACGCGGCGACGCACGCCTTCGGGCTGGCCACCACCGGCGGGATCATCTCGACCACCGGGATCGGCGGGCTCACCCTGGGCGGCGGCATCGGCTACCTGTGCCGCGGAATGGGTCTGAGCTGCGACAACCTGATCTCGGCCGATGTGGTGACCGCGGACGGCCGGCTCCTCGTGGCGAGCGAGGAGGAGAACGCGGACCTCTTCTGGGCGCTGCGCGGCGGCAGCGGCAACTTCGGCGCGGTGACCTCCTTCGAGTACCGGCTCGGCCCGGTCAAGGACATCTACGGCGGGCCGATGCTGTTCGAGCTGGAGGACGCCGCCACCGTGCTGCGCTCCTTCGCGGACCACATCGCCGACGCCCCGGAGGAGCTGGGCGGGTTCCCGGCCTTCCAGATCGCGCCGCCGCTGCCCTTCATCCCGGAGGACCGGCACGGTCAGCCGTTCGCGCTGATCGTGGCCTGTTGGGCCGGGCCGCTCGAGGAGGGGCCGCGGGCCCTGGAGGCCTTCCACGACTTCGCGCCGGTGGTCGCCGAGCACGTGGGTCCCATGCCGTACCCCGCGCTCAACAGCGCCTTCGACGCCCTGGTGCCGCCGGGCCTCCAGCACTACTGGAAGGCCAACTTCGTCACCGAGCTCACCGACGAGGCGATCGCGGCGCACCTGGAGCACGCCCCGCGGCTGCCCGCGGTGAACTCGACGGTCCACATCTACCCGGTGAACGGCGCCTGCCACCGCGTCGCCCCGGACGCGACGGCCTACGCCTACCGCGACGCCTCGTTCGCCACGGTCATCGCCGGCATGTGGCCGGACCCCGCCGACAACGAGGCCAACACCGCCTGGGTCCGGGACTACTACGAGGCGACGGCCCCGCACTCCGAGGAGGGCGGCTACATCAACTTCATGGCCGATGACGACCAGGGGCGCATCCGGGCCAACTACAGGGGGAACTACGACCGGCTGGCCGAGGTCAAGCGGACGTACGACCCGGGGAACCTGTTCCACCTCAACCAGAACATCAAGCCGTAGCGGGGGCCGCTGCCGTCCGGAGTCATGCGGATGCGGAATGTCATGGGATCTGCATATTTTGGCAGGTGTACCGGAAGATCCCGTACATCCGGTTTGTCTGACTGAGGAAGGCCCCCATGAAGCGTTTCCCCGTGATCGGTCTGCTCTGCGTCAGCATGGCTTTCGGTCTCTCGGCCTGCTCCGACGACAGTTCGCCCGAGGAGGAGGCCACCCAGGCGGCGAAGGACCTCTGCACCGACCTGACCGCGCTGAAGGCCGACAACGCCAAGCTGAAGGCCCTGAACCCCGCCACCGCGACCAAGGACCAGGTCAAGGAGGCCTACGACGCCGTCCAGGACGACTGGGACGGGGTCAAGGAGAACCTGAGCAAGCTGAAGGACGCGGAGCGGGAGGCGGTGAAGTCGGCCGCCGAGAACCTCAAGAAGGGCTACGAGGACCTGCCGGGCGACACCACCGGCAAGGACGCCCTCACCCAGCTCCAGCCGCAGATCCAGAAGCTGGACGAGACCACGACGGAGGCCTCCACCGGCCTCCGGTGCTGACGGGCTGAGCACGCGGGACCCCGGCCGGCTCCCCGGCCGGGGTCCCGCCGCGTGCGTTCAGGCGTCCGTTCAGGCGTCCGTTCAGGCGTCCCGTTCAGGCTTCGTCGTCCCGGGCGGCGGCGCCCTCCCCGCGCCGGCGGATCCCGATCTCGACCGCGCCGAAGAGCACCTTCGCGATCACGCCCACCAGGAGCAGGTCGGCGGCCATCTGCAGGGTGGTCAGCACCCGGCCGGTCTCCGAGACGGGGACGATGTCGCCGAAGCCCACGGTCGCGAACACGGTGACGGTGAAGTACAGGGCGTCCGTCCGGTTCAGCGACTCCGAGAACGTCCCCCGCACCTCCTTGGCGAGCAGGAAGTACGCCACGGAGAAGATCACCAGGAACAGCGGTACGGCGGTGGCCAGCGCCTCCATCGCGCGCAGCCGGGGGAACGGCGCGCGGGCGACGGCGTTCACCTGCCTGACCACCAGCCAGCCGAAGAGCCCCAGGCCCAGCACGAGCGACACGAGGGTGCGCAGGACGATCTCGCCGTCCAGGGGCGCCAGGTAGTACAGCGCCGTAATCAGGACGACGGAGGCCGCCGAGCGGAGCAGGCAGCCCCACAGGGCGCGCCGGCGCACCCAGGGTGTTGCGGTGGTGGTGCCGTCCATGGACCACTCCTCGCGCAGGCGGGCGGAGCCCCCCGGTCATTGCAGCACCCGCCGCTGTGCCGCGCATCTCCGCACGCGGATGACCGGGTGGCCGGGTCAAGGCAGCGCCGCGGGCGTCCAGATGAGCGGATACGCGGCGCTGCCGGTGCGTTCGGCCCATTCGAGCCGCTCCCGTACGACGGCCCGCCGGCTCTCGGGGCTCTCCTCCGCCAGCCGGCCGAGGAAATCTCGTACGCGGAGCAGGGCCATCGGGGATCCCGCGGCGGCGAAGAGGAGGTCGTCGAAGGCCGTCCGGACGTACTGCTCCCAGTCGGGGACGGGGACCGTCACCCGCACCCGCCCCGCCCCGTCGGTGAACCGGCCGAAGTCCAGCTCCCGGTCGGCGAGCCGGGTGAGCAGGTCCCCCAGCCGGTCCACGGTCTCCACCGCCGTCGCGGGATCGTTGACGGCGGGGGAGAGCGCGCGCAGCGCGATGTCGGCCAGGAGCCTGAACGGAAATTCGGGATCCTGGTCGAAGGTGCGTTCCACGCCGGTGAACACGGCCCCGCGCAGGGCCTCCTCGGTCAGTTCGGCGCCCGTCACCTCGGCGAGGACCATGCCCCGTGAGACCGTCCGGCCGGGGGTCACCCGGAAGTCGATCGCGCAGTCGTGCCGCTGGGCCAGCGCCACCAGGGCGTGTACGTCGATCTGCTGGACCACGGTCGCCGGCCCGGACCAGCGCACGGTGGAGGTGGCGCCGCTCCCCGGGGGCGGCGGCGCCGGGGCCGTACGGCCGGGAACGTACGGCCGCAGGTGCAGCGTGTCGTACGACCGGTGGGCGCGGGTGGCGATCGCGGTGAGCGAATGGGCGAGCTGGATCGAGTCGAACGCCTTCGTCTGTAGCGTCCTCATCTGGGCGAGGGCGATCAGCGTGAGGATCATGGCGGTGCAGGGGAGGAGGGCCGCGACCTGCTTGCGGGTGCCGATGCCGAGGCCCGCGGCGACGCAGAAGACGAAGACCCCGACGGCGAAGGCGAAGGCGCGCCAGACGATCGGTTCGTCGCGGAAGAACGCGAGGCGCGGGGTGAACGTGCTCGCGGAGAACTGCACGACCAGGAACAGCATCGAGTAGATGATGCTCACCAGGCTGATGACGCCGAACCCGACCGAGAACAGCATGGTCGTCACGCGTCCGGCTTCCACCTGCGGTCCCACGTCGGCCAGGGGGGCCAGCAGCCCGAGCCCCAGCCCGCCGAGCGCGCAGATCAGCTGGGTCACGTCCCGGCGCTTCGCGCGCGTCGGCCGTTGGAACATGCGGCCAAGCCCCCTCACGGTCACGGTCACGGGTCGGGTCACGGGTTGCGGGTCATGGGAGGGATGCAATCACGGGAGTGACGGGACCGGGCGGTGAAATGCAGGATATGTGCTGTTTCTCTGTTTCTCGTGGAAGGGTGGTCACCGACGTCGGCAACCGTCCCCTTGAGGAGTGCACCGTGTCCGGTCCGCAGCCCACCGCGCGCCGGCTGCGGCTGCCCCCGTGGATGCGCAAGCACACGCCGCTGCTGACCCGGCTCCTCGAACAGCTCGCCAGTGTCAAGGTCCTGGACTGCGCGTTCAGGCTGGCCGCGCAGGCCTTCCTCGGCGCCTTGCCGGCCCTCTTCGTCATCGGCGCCCTCGCACCCGACTGGCTCCAGAAGGAGCTGATCACCTCCATCCGGGCCACGCTCGGGCTCCAGGACGCCGCCCTGGACCAGGTGCGCCAGGTGTACTCGGCCACCGATTCCACCGCGATCGCGAGCACCGGCGCGGTGGGCGTCGTGGTGACGTTGATCTCGGCCACCGCCTGCAGCCGCGCCCTGCAGCTGACCTGCGAGCGCTCCTGGCACCTGCCCAAGGCCAAGGCCAGGCTCGCGGCCTGGCGGTGGCTGGCCTGGCTCCTCGTCTGGCTGAGCGCACTGCTCTTCCAGGGGCCGGTCCAGAGCGCCTTCGGCGCCGGGCCCGTCGCCGGCTTCGTGCTCGCCGTGGTCAGCGGCACGCTGCTCTGGTGGTGGACCCAGCACCTGCTGCTCGGCGGCCGGATCCCGTGGCTGCCGCTGCTGCCCGGCGCGGTGCTGGCCGGGACGGGGGTGCAACTGCTGTCGATGGCGTCGAAGCTCTACATGCCGCACGCCGTGGAGCGCAGCATGCGCCAGTTCGGCAGCCTGGGCTCGGTCTTCGCCCTGATGTCCTGGCTGATCGTGCTGTTCGTCGTCCTCACGCTCGCCATCGCCGTCGGGTACGTGGTGGCCCGCGAGCCCCTGCCGGCCCGCTGGCTCGGTACCCCGCGGGGAGACGGCGTCACGGAGCAGTTCACGCCCTCCGGCTGATCGGGCCGGCCGGGCCCGCGATGGCGAACAGGGCGCCGTCGGGGTCGCGCAGGGTGACCTCGTGCGAGAGGAGACCTGAGTCGGTGGCGGGGCTGCCCGCGGGGGGCGCGGGGACGGTGCCGCCGCCCAGGGCGGTGGCCGCCTTCACCGCGGTCTCCACGTCGGGCACGCGGAAATGGACGTGCCAGCGCGGCCGCAGCGCCGGATCGGGGGCCGCCGCGAGGCTCCCGCCGTGCAGGCGGGCCACCGTCCGGCCCGCGTGGCGCAGCTGGATGCGGTTGTTCTCCTCGACGTAGGCGACCTCGCAGCAGCCGGTTTGCCCGCAGGCCCACTCCAGGACCTCGCCGTAGAAGATGGCGGCGTCGAAGGCGTCCCGGGTGCGCAGTTCCAGCCAGGCGGGGGCGGCTTCCCCGCCCATGCCCCAGTCCGGGATGGCGTCCCCCTGCCAGATCCCGAACACCGCCCCGTCGCGGTCGGACGCGAGCGCCGCCCGGCCGGTGCCGAAGGCCAGGGGGCCGACGGCGACGGTTCCGCTGCGTTCGCGGATGCGCGCCGCCGTGACGTCGGCGTCGTCCACGGCGAAGTACGGGGTCCAGGCGACGGGGCCGGCGACCGCCGGGGGCAGGGCGCCGATCCCGGCCACCGGTACGCCGTCGCTGAAGCCGACGGTGAAGCCCTCCCCGAGCCGGGCCGCGCCGAACTGCCAGCCGAGGACCGCGCCGTAGAACGCCTGCGAGGCGCCGGGGTCGCGGGCCATCAGGCTGACCCAGCAGGGTGCGCCGAACGTCTCGTGACTCGATGTCGACACGCCTGTCCACCCCATCCGCTGGTGCGCCCCCGGGAGCCCGTCCGTCGGCCCCATCCTCGTACCGCCGCCCGGCGGCCCCGGGGCGACACGGCGTACGGGCACCCGGGCGGCGCAGCGCGGCCACCCTCGGCCGGGGCCCGGCCTGCTCGTGGGCCGGCGCGGCCCGGAGTCGGCCCTCGCGCTGCTCCATCACCACCTGGATCGGCTCTTCACGCCGGCCGAGCGCCCGTCGTCCCCGTGAACCGGGGCCCGGGTCCGACCCGTTGGGGCCCGGGGCGAGCGGAGCCGCTTCGCTGGAGTGATCTGGCTCACATGCTGTCACAGCGGGCGGGCGGCCCTTGTCCACATGGCGTAACCCCAACGAGCGGAGGACACCATGGCTGAGAACTTCGACGTCGTCGTGATCGGCGGCGGGTACGCGGGTGTGATGGCGGCCAACCGGCTGACGCGGCGCGGCGACGTGCGCGTGACGCTGGTCAACCCGCGTGCGACCTTCGTCCACCGGGTCCGCCTGCACCAGCTCGTCGGCGGCACCGACAGCGCGGTCGTCGACTACCGCGAGGTCCTGGCCGACGGGGTGCGGCTGGTGGTCGACACCGTCGCGCGGATCGACGCGGCCGGGCGCAGCGTGGCGCTGGCCTCGGGTGGGGCCGTCGGCTACGACTACCTGGTCTACGCCGTGGGCAGCGGCAGCGCCGACCCGGGCGTGCCCGGAGCCGCGGAGTTCGCCTACCCGCTCGGCACGCTGGAGGAGGCGCAGCGGCTGCGGCCGGTGCTCGACCGCGCTCCCCTGGCGGCCGCCGTGACGGTGGTCGGCGGCGGTCCGACCGGCATCGAGACGGCCGCCGAACTGGCCGAGCGGGGACGGGCGGTGACCCTCGTCTGCGGCGGGGTCCTCGGGCCGTACCTGCACGCCCGGGGCCGGCGCTCGGTGGCCGCGCGGCTGGCCGGGCTCGGGGTGACCGTGCTCGACGGCCCGGGCACGAAGGTGACGGCCGTGACGCGCGACGCCGTACGGCTCGCCGACGGCCGGACGCTGTCGAGCGAGGTGACCGTCTGGACCGCCGGCTTCGCGGTGCCGGACCTGGCCGCGCGCAGCGGGCTGAGCACCGACGCCCAGGGGCGGCTGCTCACGGACGAGACGCTGACCAGCGTGGACGACGTACGCGTCATCGCGGCCGGAGACTCGGCCGCGCCGTCGGACCTGCCGCTGCGGATGAGCTGCCAGGCCGCGATGCCGATGGGCGCGCGCGCCGCCGACACGGTCCTCAGCCGGATCGCCGGCGAGCGGCCCGAGACCCTCAACCAGTCCTTCGGCGCCCAGTGCATGAGCCTCGGGCGGGGCACCGGCATCTTCCAGCTCGGCAACCGGTCCGACGTCGCGGTGTGGTTCCACGTCGACGGCCGCCTCGGTGCGAAGGTCAAGGAGGCGATCTGCAAGGGCATCGTCAAGCACCTGGCCGAAGAGGCGCACAAGCCCGGCGGCTACGGCCTGCACCGCGTCTCGGGCGGCCCCGGGCGCCGACAGCGCCTGGCCGCCAAGCGCGCCGAGACCCTGACTCTCACCCCCGAACGGGCCGCATAGCAGGGCGCCTTGCCCGCCCGCCGTCCATGACGCTCGGGTCGGCGGGCTCATGGCGTGAAAATGCTGTCCGAAAGTGGAAAGCATGGCCCTCGAACGATCACCGCACTATCATCCGATTTTGCTTGGGCTTGACCAGAAGCCCAGGTGAAAGCGATGCGGGGGAATCACATGCATCACCATTTGGGTCGGCTCGGAGTAGAGGAAAAGCAAGAGCAGGCGTACAGAGGCCTGTTGCGCTGCACGCGGGCCACGCCCCACACCCTGGCGGTCCACCTCGGCCGTGACGACGCCGAGGCCGTGGAATCCGTGCTGAACACGCTCGTGGCCATGGGCATGGCCACCGCCGACGGGACGGAGGCCTACCGGCCGGTCGCCCCGAGCACGGTCGTGGCCCGGCTCGTCGAGCGGCGGCTCAAGGCCCTCCACGAGGAAATGCGACACGTCTCGGAGACCCGGGACCTGCTCGAATCCCTGCTGCGCGAGCAGGAATTCGAGAACGACGGCTTGTACGCCGGCTCCGGGACCGACGCGCCGCTCATCGAACGGCTCGAAGGTCTGGGCAAAGTCAGGGAGAAACTCGACGAGTTGTCGTTCTTCTGCCGGACCGAACTGCTCTCCACCCAGCCGGGCGGGCCGATGACGAAGGACAACATCGCCGCCGCCCGGCCGCTCACCGAGCAGCTGCTGCGGCGCGGGGTCGCCATGCGCACCATCGTGGAGAGCGGCGCCGTCGCCGATCCGGCCACCGCCGCCTACCTACAGGAACTCACCACCAAGGGGGTGAGGATCCGGGTCGTGGAACGGACCGCCGAACGGCTGCTGATCTTCGACCGGCAGACCGCGCTGGCACCCATCGACCCGAACGACTCGACGCTGGGCGCGGTGGCCGTCCGCGAGCCGGGCCTCGTCGGCGGCATGATCTCGCTCTTCGACCGGATCTGGGCCGAGAGCCGCGAGCTGGACGAGGTCGTGGGCAGCCCCGCCGGGGGCGGGGGCCCCGAGGGCGGACTGTCCGAGCTGGAACGGCAGATCCTGGCCACCATGCAGATGGTCGACAAGGACGAGATCGGCGCACGCGAGGTCGGCGTCTCCGTCCGCACCTACCGCAAGTACGTGGCCGCGCTCATGGGCCGCCTGGACGCGGCCAACCGCTTCCAGGCGGCGCTGCTGGCCCGCGACCGCGGCTGGATCTGACGAGGGCCGGATCCCGTGAGGCCGGGGGCACCCGGGGCCGCGTCAGCGGCCCGGGGTGTCCTCGGGATCGAGCAGCCACTCCCACCCGACCAGCCCCGGGTCCTGCCACAGCCTGCGCAGCTCCTCGGTGACCGCGTCGGCGGGCGTCGCCTCCGGCAGGACGACCGCCAACGAGAAGCCCACGGCGAAGAACTGGACCGTTCCGCGCCATCCCGGCGGCAGCAGGGACGACACCCGCACCGCCGTGGTCTCCGGCGCCCCGGGCCGCTCGTGGGCCGGCCCGGACGCCGCCGCCGGGGACGGCATCACCAGGACGCGCAGGAACGTCAGCTCACCGGTGTCCCGCGGTGCGGGCTCGTGCGGGCCGTCGGTCATGCCGCCCGCCCGCCCGGCAGGTCCCGCGCCGCCTCGTCCGTGCCGACGCCGTCCGTCCGTACCGCGTCCGCGGCCACCGCGTCGGTCTGCACGGCGAGGGCCGTCAGCGGCCGCTCCGCGAACATCCGTACGGCGGCGCGGGAGACGTCGGCGAGCGGTACCTCGCGCAGCGCCCGGGGCAGGCGCATGAGCCAGGTCGCGTCGTGCCCGTAGGCGGCGGTCTGACAGAGCATGTCCGCAAGGGTCTCCTGTGTGTCGAACACGCTCAGCACCTGGCCCGCGCAGAAGACCCGTGTGGCGTCCGCCTCGGCCGCGGTGAACGGCTCTCGCGCCATCCGGCGCACCCGCTCCCGCAGTTCCCGTACCGTCTGCGGCCGGTGCGGTCCCTCGTACCAGGCCCGCAGGTAGGCGCGGTGGCCCGCCGCGGCCGTGTCCCGGCCGGTGATCACGGTCAGGCCGGGGGTGCGGTCGACGGCCAGCCGGGAGCCGAACCAGCCGCCCAGCGCGGCCGTGGCCAGGTAGTCCGCGGCCTCGGTCGCGGTGCTCATCGACGCGGGCGCGCAGAGGGTCACGTGCGCCTCGGCGGCACCCGGCCGGTGCAGGGTCAGCACGGTGTCCTCCCCGTAGGCGGTTCCGGGCCCCGGCGCCGCCCTCCCGGGCGTGGCGGCGTCGGCGGCGCTCCACCCGGCGAGGGTACGGGTCACGAGGGCGGCCATGGCGTCCGGGTCACCGGGACCGGTCACGACGACCACGGCGCCCGCGGGCCCGGGCGGCGCGGCAGCGCCGCCGGCAGCCGGGAGCAGCCGCAGGCGCAGCGCGGCGTCGGCGGTCCGCTGGAGCGCCGTCGCGGGCGGGGCGGGCAAGGCCGGCGCGTGCGCGGACCCGCCCGATCCACTCGATCCGCCCGATCCGGCCGGGCCGGCTGCCAGGACCGTACCGACGACCGTCCGCAGCCAGTCCCCGGCCCGTTCGGCCGGCGCGTGACCGCTCACTTCCAGCCACTGGTCGTCCGTGGTCACCTGGACCGTGCCGAAGTGGCCCGTGGCCCGCCAGGCCGCGCCCGCCCGCAGCTGGGCCTCGTACGCGAGCCGCCGGACCCGGCCCGGGGCACGCCAGCCGCCCGGACCGAGCGGCGCCTTGATCCGCAGCTCGGCCAGCGGGGTCCGCTCGTCCCGGTAGCAGACCACGCGGGTGCCGGCCGGGGTGAGGGTCTCGGCCCACGCGGGCACGACCGGCTCGCCGGTGGCGCGGGCGGACCGGGCCGGCGCGGCCGGGGCCTCGTACGGCGCCGGGCGCGTGCGCTCCGGGCCCGGCGTCAGCACCAGCACGGCGCGCGCGGTCCCGCGCAACGCCCGTGCGGCCGCGGCCACTTCGGCGGCGGCGACCCCGGCGAGCAGGTCCGGCAGCTCGGCGAGGAGTCCGGGGCGGCCGAACAGCAGCTCCAGCCGGCCCAGCGCGCGGGCCCGGGTCTGGAGGTCGTCGTGCCGGCGCACGTGGTCCAGTGCCAGGTCGCGGACGGCGGTGCGGACCGCCTCGCCGTGGCCCGGCGTGCCCGGATCCGCCCAGTGGGCCAGCCCCGCGTCCACCCGTTCCACGAACCGCTCGGGCGCGGTGTCCGGCGGCAGCAGCCCGGTGACCACGAGGGTCTCGGGGGCCAGGGCGTCGAGCGGCCCGAAGAAGCCGCAGCTCGTCTCGACGGGACCGCCGCCGCCCTGCGCGCCGGTGGCGCGCAGCAGCCGGGCCAGCACGGTGTGCGCGAGGTACCCGGCCAGGTCCTCGGCGGGGTCGGGCAGCCGGTAGCCGAGCGCCACGGCGGTCGCGGGCACGCCCGGTTCGGTACCGTACGCCCACCGGTCGGCCTCCGGGGCCTTCTCGCGCAGGTCGGGGCGGGCGGGCACGGGCCGCGCCGGGATGTCCCCGAAGTGCCGCTCGACGAGTGCGCGGGCCTCGGCCGCGTCGAAGCCGCCGGCGAGCGTCAGCACGGCGTTGCCGGGCGCGTAGTGCTCGGCGAAGAAGGCCCGGCAGTCTTCCACGGTCGCCGTGCGCAGCCGCGCGGCGTCCCCGTACCCGTCGTGCGCGTTGGCGTACGAGCGGTAGAGCACGGCGGGCAGCAGCGGCCAGGGGAAGCCGCCGTACGGGCGCTCCACCGTCGTCCCGTGGATCTCCAGGGCGACGCCCTCCAGCTGCTCCGCGAGGGCCTCCTCGGTGAACAGCGGAGCCCGCATCCGGTCGGCTTCGGCGAACAGCGCCCCGTCGAGGGCGGAGGCGGGCACGGCCTGGTAGTAGTCCGTGTAGTCCTGGTGCGTGGTGCCGTTCGCGGAGCCGCCGATCCGGTGGATCCGGTCGTAGAACTCGCCGCCGGTCAGCTGCTCGCTGCCCTGGAACATGAGGTGCTCGAAGAGGTGCGCGAAGCCCTCGCGGCCGGGGGGTTCGGACCGGAAGCCGACCCCGTAGTGCACCGCCACCGCCACCCGGGGGTGGCGGTGGGAGGGGGCGAGCAGCACCCGGAGCCCGTTGGGCAGGGTGAACCGGTGCATCAGTGGTCTCCTGGTGCGGTGGGACCGCCGAAACCGGTGAGGTAGCCGAGGAAGCCGGCGAAGCGTTCGACGGTCTCCGGCTGCCAGCCGACGTAGGCGGTGTAGTCGTGCAGGTGCAGGGCGATGCGCAGGGCCGCCAGCCGCGGCCGCAGCGGGCCGAGGGGGCGCCCGTACCCCTCCTCGACGGCGTCGACGAGGCGCTGCCAGGCCGCGCTGTCGCCGCCGAGCTGCCAGGCGAGCTCGGTGAGTTCGCCGACGGCCCAGCCGATGTCGGAGTACCAGGGGGCGAGGCACAGGTCCTCGCCGGTCAGCAGCTCCACGGGGGCCGGCTGCACGGGGCCTTCGGCGGGGTCGGATTCGGCGGGGTCGGATACGGGGTGCGCGACGAGCGAGCCGAGGCCGGGCGCGCCGTGGGAGACGACGAGGGCCTGGTCGGCGGCGAGTTCGGCGGTCCAGTCGCGCAGCCGGTGCCAGCGTTCGGCGCCGAGCCGCTCGCGCAGTACGGACGCGGCCTGCGCGGCCCAGACCTCCGGCGCGCGGCCGGCGAGCCACGCGTCGAGCCGGTCCCAGCCGCGCGAGGCGGTGGGCGGGGCCGGCGGACCGGCCGGGGCCGGGACCGGGGCGGTGTGCAGTGCGGCGAGGGCGCGGCCGAGGCCGTGCAGGGCCGGGCGCAGCCCGGGGTGCGGGCCGTGCCGCAGCAGGTGGCCCGCCACGGACTCGTCCCCGGACAGGCCCCGGTAGGCGCGCGCGCCGCCGGGCAGCTCCTCCCCGTAGACCAGGCGTACGCCCGGGGTCCGGGGGGTCTCGGGGAGGGCGGCCGGCAGCGGGTGGAAGCCGGCGGGTGCGAGCGGTCCGGGCTCCCGGATCCACAGGCCGCCGTGGACGGTCGTGCGCAGCAGCCCGGTCCCGAAGCGGACCGGACCGACGGCCCCGTTCTCGGCCACGTCTTCGGCGAGGCTTTCGACGGCGCCCTCGACGGCGGTGGCGGTCACAGCGTGCTCGACGGCGGCGGGAGCGGCGCGGACCGGGCCGCGGCGGCCAGTTCCCCGCGACGCTGCTCGACCATGGCGAGCGCGTCCGGCAGCGGCGCCGGCGCCCAGGCGTCCTCGCGGCCCGTGGTCATGGAGAGCCCGGGACGCGGCGCGAGCACGGCCACGTTGGGCCGGGCGGCCAGCGCCGCGTGGTGGGCCCGGTAGGCGGCGCTGTGCAGCCCGCCCGGCGGCAGGGCGGGCAGCAGCACCACCGGCGCGGTGGTGCACTGCGCGGCCAGCAGCGCGGGGCTGTCGGCCAGCCCGAGGGCCAGGCGCGCCACGAAGTGCAGGGTCGCGGGGGCGACGACGACGGCCTCGGCCCACTCGGTCCACAGCACGTGCCGCGCGTGCACCTCGTCCTCGGCCCACCGGTCGGGCAGTACCTCGGCGCCGCTGTGCCCGGCGAGGGTGACCCGGCTGACGAACCGTTCGGCGCTCGCGGTCACCGCGATCCGCAGCTCCAGGGCCGGGTAGGTGCTGCGCAGCCAGCCGAGCCAGTACGGCAGTTCGGCGGCGGCGACGGCCCCGGTCACCACGAGCAGCAGCCGCGAGATCCCCAGCGCGGGCGCCGGTACGGCGGACACGGCACCGGGGGCGGGGACCGCCGCGGGGACTGCCGCCGGGGGCGCCGCAACGGCCGCCGGGGCCGCCGCGAGCGGGGTCGCGACGGCCTGCGTACCGGCGCTCACCGGGTCAGCTCCGGCAGCATCGCCCGCAGGTCGGCCAGCGCGGAGGGCAGCCCCTCGACCTGGCACACACCGGTCAGGTTCAGCGCGATCTCGTCGACGCCCACCGCCGCGTACTCCACGAGCCGGTCCCGCACCTCGCTGATGTCGCCGTGGACGAACGCGCCGCCCTCGATCACGGCCTTCGCGACGGACAGGGGGTCGGGCTGGTCGATGTCGATGCCCGAGCGGCGCAGCATGTCCTGGTAGTGCGGCATCGACAGGTGCCCGGTGTTGCCCGCGAGGACCAGCTTCGCCGGGTCCCGGTCGGGCGCGGTCAGCGCCACCGGCACCATCGCCACCAGGCGCGGCATCGGCCGGCCCGCGGCCTGCGCCCCGGCCTGCAGCTCGGGGACGATGACGTCCCGCAGGTACTTCGGCGGGGTCAGCCAGGTGATGGCCACGTCCGCGACCTCGCCGGCCAGCCGGGCCATCTTCGGCCGCAGCACCCCGGCGCCGAGCTCGACCCGCGGCCCCGGCAGGGACGGCAGCCCGATGCGGCAGTCGAAGTACTCGCCGCGCAGCTCGACCTCGCGGTCGGCCAGCAGGCCGCCCATGATGGTGAAGTACTCGCGGACCGCGCCGAGCTGGCTGCGGTAGGGCGCGCCCAGCACGTTCTTCTGGAGGATCGCCGCGCCCGGTCCGATGCCGGCCACCACCGGGTGGCCAGTGGTCACCGCGAGGGACTTGGCCTGCAGCGCGGCCTCGATCGGGTGCCGGAAGGGCATCAGCGTGACCGCCGTGCCCACCGGGATCCGGAATCCGGAGGCCGCCGCGTACGTGAAGGTCTGGTACGGCTCGGACATCAGGGCCTGGCCCTGCCACAGCCGGTCCGCGGCGCCGGAGGCGACCAGCGCGGCCAGCGGGAGCGCCTGCTCGTGCCGGGTCGGCATGAACGGCATCATGATCGAGTACTTGGTCATGCCGTGACTTCCTTCGTGGACCGGGCCGCCGGGGCGGCGGCACCGCTGAGCAACTGGGCGCTGACCAGTTCGATGTAGGCGGGGCTGGAGTCGAGCAGTTCGTCGTGCGTGCCCTCGGCGATGACCCGGCCGCGGTCCATGACGACGACCTTGGCGGCGTGCCGGACGGTGGACAGGCGGTGGGCGACCACCAGGACGGCGCGGTCCTCGGCGAGGGTGTCGACGATCTGCCGCAACCGCTGCTCGTTGACGCTGTCGAGCTGCGAGGACGGCTCGTCGAGGAGGACCAGGCTGCTGTCGGCCAGTACCGCCCGGGCCAGGGCGACCCGCTGGCGCTGACCGCCGGAGAGGTCGTGGGCGCCGCCGAGGACGGTGTCCAGGCCGTCGGGCAGGGCCCGGACGGGGGCGTCGAGGCCGACCGCGGCCAGCGCCGCGTACAGCTCCTCGTCGGTCACGGCCGCGGCCAGGCCCAGGCTCAGGTTGGCCCGTACGGTGTCCCCGAGCAGGGTGAACGCCTGGTCGACGAAGGCGATCCGGCCGCGCAGCTCGTTCAGCGGCAGGCTCGCGGCCTCCTCGCCGAACAGGTGCACACGGCCCGACTGCGGCTCCATGAACCGTTCGATGAGGGCCAGCGCGGTGGACTTGCCGGCGCCGGAGAGGCCGACGACGGCCGTCAGGCCCTGGGCGGGCACCTCGAAGTCCACGCCGCGCAGGACGGGTTCGTCGCCGTAGCCGAAGGTCACGTCCTCGAAGCGGACGGCCGGGGCCGGGCCGGGGACGTGCCGGCCGGCCGCCGTCGCCGTCGGCTCCGCCGTGCCGGGCGTCAGGTCCTCCACCGGCAGGGCGAAGACGTCGTTGAACCGCTGCCGGGAGGTGAGCCCGGCCTGGATCTGCGCGGCACCGGAGGCCGCCATGATCAGGGGCGCGGTCAGCTGGAGCAGGTAGAGGAGGAAGGCGACGAAGTCGGGGAGGGCGAGGTCGCCGGAGACGAGCCGGGCGCCACCGCCGAGCAGTACGGTCAGCAGGGCGATCTGCTGGCCCAGGTTGATCACGGGGACGACCAGCGACTCCATGCGCGCCGCGTCGACGCCGAGCTTCTCCAGCCGTCGTGCGTGGCCGTCCAGGGTCCGGCCGACCCGCTCCTCCGCCCGGTAGGCCTTGATGATGACGAGGGCGTCGAGCGCGGTGATGAACTGGTGGGTCAGGGTGCCGATGTCGTCCTGCATGTTCTTGTACGTGCGCCGCAGACCGCGGATCACGACGGCGACGATGGCCAGCGCGCACACGAACCCGGCCAGGGTGATCAGCAACAGCACCCAGTCCAGGACGCCCATGATGACGATGGTGCCGAGCAGGGTGATCGCGGCCATCGGGAGCTGGATCGGCCCGATGTTGATGGCGCCCTTGAGCTGCATGGCGTCGGCGGTCAGCCGGGTGGCGAGGTCGCCGCTGCCCACGGCCTTGGCGTCGGACAGCCGCATGGCCAGGCCGCGCCGCATCGTGGTGATGCGCAGCCGGCGGACGAGCTGCTCGCCGAGGCGGGACAGCAGGAACGCGGCGAGCGCGCCCGCCAGGGCGGAGCCCAGGCCCGTGCCGATCATCAGCAGGGCGGCCCCGGTGAGGCCCTGGCCCTGCTGGACCTGCTGGACCAGTTCGGCGACGACCAGCGGCAGTGCGAGGGTGGCGGCGGCGGAGACCGCCGCGAGCAGGGCGATCACGGCCATCTGGAGCCGGTTGCCGCGCCGGAACAGCTCGCGCAGGATGCGCAGTTCGCCGTCCCAGGAGTCGGCGGCGCGTTCGGCGCGGTCGGCGGTGGCCCGGGCGCGGTCGGCGGTGGCCCGGGCCTGCGCCCCGGCCGCCCTGGTCTCGGTGGTGACGGTCATGACATTCCCCCCAGTCGGGCGTTGCGCAGGGCGGCCCGCGCCTTGACGATGCCGCCGTGCTGGAGCAGGCCGCCGATGTAGATCCGGCCGCCGACGCGCAGCAGCGCGGCGATCGAACCGAGCAACAGGACGGCGGCCAGGGCGATCTCCCACCACGGCACGTTCTCGCTCGCCATCCGGACCGGCATCACGGCCGAGGACAGCCCCGGCACCAGGGAGAACACCCGGGTGAGGGTGTCGCTGATCCCGGTGAAGGGCGCCAGCGCGGCCATCAGGCTCAGGGTCTGGAGCATGCTGACCGGGCCGGCCGCGTGCTGGAGGTCCTCGGCCCGGGAGGCCAGGGCCCCCGCGACGGCCCACAGGGCGGCGAAGCCCAGGAAGCCGGGGATGAACCAGAGCACCACGGACACGCTGGTCGCGATCGCGTCGGACGGCGCGTCCACCAGGTCGGCGGCGATGGCGACGGTGACGCCGCCCGCCGCCATGGCACTGATCTGCACGAACGCCACGAGCCCGATGCCGAGCACCTTGCCCGCCAGCAGCTGCCAGGCGTGCACCTTGGCCAGCAGCACCTCCACGATGCGGCTGGACTTCTCCTCCAGGACGCCCTGGGCGATGCCCTGGCCGAACATGAAGGTCAGGAAGAAGAGGGCCATCACGCCGATCGCGGCGGTCATGGTCCGCTCGGTCGTGCGGTCCGCGTCCGGGTCGAGCGCGGACACGGTCAGCGGCTGTACGGCCAGGGCCCGCGCGATGGCCGGGTCGGACAGTCCGCCCTCCCGCAGCCGCTCGGTGGTCTGCGCCGTGCGGTGGGCCTCGTACAGCGGGCCGGCCAGCGGCTCGGGGAGCTTCTCGCGGACCAGGACGCGGCCGTCGCCGACCAGTGCGGCGTCGGCCTTCTCCTTCCGTACGGCGGCCTCCGCGGCCGCGTCGTCGTCGTAGGAGACGACCTCCACGCCGCCCGCGCCACCGTCGCCGGATGCCCCGGCGGTCTGCGCGCGCAGCGCGTCGGTCAGGACCCGGTGCTCGCCGACGACGGCGAGGACCGGACGGTCGGCCGCGCCGCTGAACACCTTCTGCAGCCCGAGGGCGCCGCAGAACACCAGGATCATCATGACCAGGGAAGCCCACAGTTCCTTGCGCTGGAACTGCGTGACGATCTCGCGCCAGGCGACGAGCCCGACGAGGGTGAGCGGCCCGTGCGGGGTGTTCCGGTTCATGCTGCCACCGCCTCGCGGAAGATTTCGGTCAGGGACGACTCGCGCCAGGCGAAGTGGACGATGTCGCCGTGGGCCTGGGCGGCCGAGAGGATCTCCCGTACGGGGACCTGCTCGTCGACCTCCAGCGTGTAGCGGTCGTGCCGCGTCTCGACGACGCGGGCGCCCGCGACGGCCGACGCCCACCCGGCCGGAGCGCCCTCGAGGGCGATCTCCAGGCGACGGGTGGTGCTGCCGCGCAGTTCCTCCACCGTCCCCTCGGCGACCAGGGCGCCGTCGCGGACGATGCCCACCCGGTCGCACAGCCGCTCCACCAGGTCGAGCTGGTGGCTGGAGAAGACGACGGGGACGCCGTCGCGGGTGAACTCCGTGAGCGCCTGGGCCATCGCGTCGGAGGCGACCGGGTCGAGGCCGGAGAACGGCTCGTCCAGGATCAGCACACCGGGGCGGTGGATCAGCGCGGCGATCAGCTGGACCTTCTGCTGGTTGCCCAGCGACAGCTTGTCCAGCACGTCCTTGGGGCCCATCTTGACCCCGAGGCGTTCGATCCACTCGTCGGCGTGGGACTTGGCCTCGCGGGCCCCCATGCCGCTGAGTCGGGCGAAGTAGACCAGCTGGTCGCGGGGGCGCATCTTGCCGTAGAGGCCCCGCTCCTCGGGCATGTAGCCGATGAGGCGGCGGCCGGCGCTGTCGACCGGGCGGCCCTCGAAGCGGACCTCGCCGGTGTCGGCGGCCAGCATGCCGAGCGCGATGCGCATGGCGGTGGTCTTGCCGGCGCCGTTGGCGCCGCAGAAGCCGTACAGCTCACCGGGGCGGACCTGGAAGGACAGTCCGCGCAGGACCTTCTTGTCGCCGAACGCCTTGGTGAGGGCGTCGAACTCAAGCACCGGCCACCTCCGGGACGCGGTCCCCGGCGAGGGCCGGGGCGAACTCGACGACGGACCGGACCGGGGTGACCGGACCCTGCCAGGTCGGGGTGAGACCGGCCCGGTCGGCCAGGTCCTTGACGGCCTCGACGGTGCGGGCGGGGACCGGGACGGTGGCGGCGACGCGCAGCGCGGTGTCGGCGGCGGCCAGGCCCGTGCCCGTCTCGGGCAGGTTGATCTCGGCGAGGAGCACCCGCCCGTCGGGGCCGGCGGCCTCGGCGACGCGGCGCAGGATGGCCACGGACTTCTCGTCGCTCCAGTCGGCGAGGATCCCCGACAGCAGGTAGACGTCGTGGCCCTTGGGCAGTTCCTCGAAGAAGCTGGCGGCGACGGCGGTGCCGCGGTCGGCCAGGCCCGCCTCCTCGATGCGGCGGGCGGCGATCCCCGCGACGTTGGGCAGGTCGATGACGGTGCCCCGCAGGTGCGGGTGCGCGCGCAGCAGCTCGATGAGTAGGGTGCCGTTGTTGCCGCCGACGTCGGCGACGCTGCGGACCGCGGACCAGTCGTACGCGCTGATCACGGCGTCGGCGTCCCAGCCGGCCTCGGTCGGCCCCTCGGCCTCCAGGGCTCTGACGTAGACCGGGTCGGTGTTGATCTCGTCCCAGTAGTCGCGGCCGAACACGGCGGCGTGGGAGGCCTCGCCGGTGCGCACGGTGTGCAGCAGGCCCACCAGTCCGAGGGAGACCCGGCCGAACAGGCCCTCCATGCTGAGGTACTGGGCCAGGCTGGGCTCGTTGCCGCGCAGCAGGGGGCGGGACAGGTCGGTGAGGGCGTGGACGCCGTCGGCGTCGACCGTGAACAGCCCCAGCTCCACCAGGTAGCGCAGGAGTTTCGCGAACACCTCCGGGTGCGCGCCGGCCCGTTCGGCCAGCGTCGCGGCGGTGCCGCCTCCTTCGGCCACCAGGTCGGCGATGCCGAGGGTGGCGGCCACGCGGACGGCGTTGGGCTTGAGGAGGTCGGCCATGTCGAGGAGGGTCTGGGCGTGTGCGCTGTTGTCGGTCATTCGCCTGGGCTTCCCGTTGTGGAGGTGAGGGGGCTGTGGGCACGGGGCCCGGATGTGGGGCGGGCACGATGCCCGGAAAGTCAGGTACGGGCGCGGGGCCCGGGGGCGGGGCGGTGAGGCCCGGGTCGGGGGCGGTGAGGCCCCGGGGGGCGGCGGGTGCCCGCTGTCGGGCACCCGCCGCGGGCGGTTTAGCCCGGCCCGTTGGTGGTGACGTAGCTGAGCGCGAAGCTCGCGACGGCGCCGCAGAACGGGGTGGTGGCCGGGGCGCCGGTCACCGCGTCGACCTCGATCTCGTCGGCGTCGGCGTAGGACTCGTAGCCGGTCACCAGGTCTTCGAGCGTGCTCTGGTCGTTGCTCATGGTGTTCGTCTCCCTTCAAAGGGTTGGTGTGGAGGATGAGTTGGGGCGATGCTCCGGCTTAGCCGGGTCCGTTGGTGGTGACGTAGCTGAGCGCGAAGCTCGCGACGGCGCCGCAGAACGGGGTGGTGGCCGGGGCGCCGGTCACCGCGTCGACCTCGATCTCA
>NZ_JBVJFB010000004.1:0-248689 GCF_055588065.1 Streptomyces sp. NPDC046308 | reverse complement strand
CGTCGGCGTCGGCGTAGGACTCGTAGCCCGTCACCAGCTCCTCGAGGGTGTTCTGGTCGTGGGACATGTGGTTCACCTCCCTTCGTCGGCTGGTTGCGTACGGGGGGACGGCGGCTGCGGGAATCCCGCGGGGATCAGCAGCCGAGCTTGTAGGTGGCGCCACCGGCGGCGGAGGCGGCGGCCGAGGCGCACCAGCCGGAGGACACGGCGGACGCGGCGATGGTCGCGGCGCAGACCGGGGTGGTGGCCGGGGCGTCGGCGACGGCCTGGATGCCCAGCTCAGAGGCCTCGGCGTAGGTGTTGTAGCCGGCGACCAGGTCCATCATCGAAGCGTTGTCCATGGTTCTTCTCCTTGTGGATGGGTGCCCGGTGGGCACCTGAGAGGTGTGCCGTACGTGGTGCACGTGCGGTACGTACTGAGGTGGAAGCAGGGAGCGGGTGCGCGGGCACTCACGCCCTGCAGCCCCCTCAGGCCGCGGCAGCCGTCGAGGCGGTGCCGGCCGCGCCCGGTGCGGCGGGTGCGGGGAGCTCCGGCGAGGTGAGGTTGCGCGCCGGGCGGTACGGGTCGATGCCGGCCTGGGTGAAGCGGGCGGTGAGCGCCTCGGCCAGCGGGGTGCCGTGCCGGGCCCGGTCGAGCAGGGCTTCGGCGGCGGCGCCGGCGCGGTGCTGACCGAAGCTGAGGCCGCGCATGGCCGGCCGGTGGTCCGCGGGCTCGAAGGCCACGCCGACGCCGGGGGCGACGCGGTGGACGAAGTGCGAGGTTTCCGAGCCCAGTCCGGGCAGGGACGGCGCCAGTTCGGCGAGGACCGGAACGGCGTGCCAGGCGTCGGGCTGGAGGTAGACGACGAGGGCGTCGCGCCGCGGGTAGAGCGGCAGGCAGGAGAGGACCTTGGCCTGGTACGCGATCTCCAGCTCGTTGAGCCGGGTCAGGACGGCCTGCCACGCCTGCGGAGCGGCCTGGGAGTCGGTCAGGTTGAGGTAGACCCGCAGCAGTTCGGCGGGCGCGCCCCGGTTGACCGGGCTGGTGACGACGAAGAAGCCGGGGGAGAGCGCGGGCCGCGCGGCCGGTACGCCGAGTCCCACGCGGGTGCCGGGGGCCGGGTCGGCGACGTTCACGGTCCGCCGGGGGACCCAGGTCCGGACGCCGTCCCGCAGGACGAGCACGTCGGCTGCGTCGGCGGGGGTGCCGGGCGGCTGGGGCAGCACCACGGCCTCGGCGGTGACGCTGCGGTGCGGGACGGCCTCGCCGAGGCGCCGTTCGAAGCCGGTGTCGCGCAGGATCCGCGGCAGCTTGGAGGCCGACTCGTCCTGGCCGGAGTGCAGGGTCTCGTACAGGGCGGTGCCCAGCAGGGTCTTGAGCTCGCCGGGGCTGTCCGCGGTCAGTTCGCGGCCGGCGACGGTCGCGGAGAGGCGGTCGTCGGCGATGCGGACGCCGTCCAGGGCGTGGAGCAGCGCGGCGGGCGGCGCTGGGGTCGTGCTGGTGGCCGTGCTCGTGCTCGTGCTCGTCCTTGTTCTTGTTCTCGTGGCCGTGTCCGTGCTCACGGGGTGACCTCCAATCCGAGTGCGGTGACGAACTTCTGGGGGTGGAGAAGGATGTTGCGGCCGATTCCGGCGGCCGCCCGCTCGATGCCGGACAGACGCATCCGCTGCGTGCTGCCGGCGATCAGGCGGTCGAGCATGTGCCAGCCCGCGAAGGCGGCGGCGCGCTCGGGGAGTCCGGGGTCCATGTCGGGGCGTACGGCGGCGTACTCCCGCCAGAAGTGCCGGATCTTGGGCCGCAGGCGTTCGATCTTGGCCACGCCGCGGCTGAGGATCGCCTCGTGGGTGAGCTCGTACTCCTCGGGCCCGCTGCCCTCTTCGTCACCACGGGTAGTGACCACGTCGAGGATGGAGCGGTAGAGCCACTCGCCGGCGAAGCTGCCCACGTCGCGGGCGGGGTCGGCGAGCCGGAACTCCTCCCAGTCCGCCACGTACAGGCCCTCGTCGGTGAGCAGGAGCTGGTCGACGCGGAAGTCGCAGTGGGAGGGCACCTTGGGCGCGGCGGCCTCGGCGGCACGCAGCCGCGTCAGTGCCTCGACCAGCTGTGCGTCGCTCTGCATCAGGCGCCAGGCCTGGAGTTCGGCGAAGCCCAGGTTGTCGAACATGCCCGGGGGCAGGCCCTGGAGGAAGCTCAGGGAAGGCAGTGCCGGAGGGGTCGTGTCCAGTTCCTCGGGGGCGGGGTGCCGCGCGCTGTGCAGGAGGCCGATGGCGCGGCCGACCTGGCCGGCCAGCTCGTCGTCGAAGCTCTCGTCCACCATCAGCTCGGCGCCGCTGCGGGCGCCGTCGAGGTAGGTGAAGGCGACCAGCCGTTCGGCGGTGTCGTGGCCCAGGAAGACCGGGCCGCGCAGTGCGTGGGGCGGGAGGGTGACGGCGAACCGCTCGAAGGCGAGCAGGCGCCGCATCCGGTCGCTGACGTCGTCGCCGGTTCCGACGAGCCGTTTGACGAAGACGTCCCGGCCGCTTTCCGTGCTGCCGGCCCATATTTCGTTGCGGCCTATCGGTGCGGAGACCGAATTCCTGTCGAAGTGGCCGAATCCCATGCGGTCGAGAAAGGCTTCCACCGCCGGAACTCCGTCGAGATCGACGGGAGCGAATGTGGTCGACATCGGGTGGCCGGCCTCAGACGCTCTGCGTCGCGGGGGTGGCCGCGGGCGGGCTCTGCCAGCCGGGGATCTGCGGGCTCGGGCCGTCCTGGCTCGCGCCCTTCTGGCCCGGGCTCTGCCAGCCGGGGATGGAAGCGGCCGTGACCTGCGGCTGCGTCGGCTCGGCGGGCGTCTCGTCGGCCACGGTGACGGCGGTCGCGGTGACCTGGTGGATGCCGGCCGGTGCGGCGGAACGGTCGTCCGAGTCATCCGAATGGGTCAGGGTCGCGACGGCGATTCCGGCGACCAGTCCCAGTGCGGTGAATACGTAGACCGAGCGCTTCTTCGAACGTTCCTTGGCGGTGGCCGACTTCGTCATTTCGTTTCCCCTCGTGGTGTCGTTTCCTTCTCGACGTGGACAACTCTGCCGCGCCGGAAGGCCCCTGAGAGGGAAAAGAGCGTTCAGCTTCCTGTATGAGCGGTTCAGCTTCCTGCACCCGCTCCGGTGCCGCCGAAGAGGCCCGGGAAACGCAACAGGCCCAGGTCACCGACCTGGGCCTGTTGGGGGGAGGGGGATCGGCCACGGACCTCGACGGCCCGTTGCCGCCGTCGCCGTACGCCTCCGGCGAAGCCGCGGCCCCGCCGCTCCGGCGGGCCGTCCCGCGGCATGTGCGCGGCACACCAAGGGCGCCGTCCCAGCACTAGGCGCTGGCGGGCGCGGTGCCGTTGCGGAGGTGGCCGGGGGTGGCGCCGAGGCGCTTGCGCAGCAAGGTGGTGAGCGTGGAGGCGTTCTCGTAGCCGACGCGGCGGGCGACGGTCTCCGTGGGCAGGTCCGTGGTGCGCAGCAGGTGGGCGGCCTGTTCGAGCCGGATGGTCTGTGCGAACCGCAGGGGTGAGACGCCCAGGACCTTGTCCACGGCGCGCTGGAGGGTCCGCTCGCTCACGCCGACCGCCGGGGCCGCCTCGGCCATCCGCAGGGGCTGGTCGAGGTGCGCGCGGACCCAGCTCTCGAAGGCGCTGACGGTGGGGTCAGTGCGGGCGAGGTGGCTGGGAATCGCGTAGCCGGCTTGGGTGGGGCGGTCGTCGACCACGAGGTAGCGGGCCGTGAGGTCGGCGAGGGCCGGGCTCGCCTGCCGCACCAGGGCGAGGGCGAGGTCGAGGTGTGCCATGGCGGCTCCGGCCGTGGTCACCCCAGGGGCGTGGACCAGCATGTGACTGTCTTCCAGGGCGACTTGGGGGAACGCCTGCCGGAAGGCCGGGGCCAGCCACCAACTGGTGGTGGCGGCGAGCCCGTCCAGCACCCCTGCCTCGGCGAGGAGGAACGTACTCGTGCAGGCCGCGGCCAGGGGGATGCCCTCGGCCCGGGCCCGCCGGAGCGCCTCGCGTTCGGGTTCGCGTTCCGGGGCGGCCACCCAGTCCAGCAGGGACGCGGGCTGTTTGGGGCCGGCCCCGGGCACGATGAGGAGCTCGGGCCGGGGGCCGTCGCCGGCGGCCCGGGCTTCGATCACGTGCCCGGAGGCCGTACGGACGGCACCCCGCCCGCTGACGCGGGTCAGCTCCCAGCGCGGTGGGGGGTGGGGCAGCTCCTCCCGCAGTTCGTTGGCCGTCTGCAGGACGTCGAGGACCGTGGCCAGCCCGGAGTCGAAGAGGTCGTCCATGACCAGTACCGAAATCCTCATGTCGGAAACGGTAAAGCATCCGGCGGATCCGCCACTGACCGGAGCTCTGCGGCCGCTCCTACGGTGATCACATCGCACCGCGGCGCGACACCCCACCGGGTCGCCCCGCACCCCCACCACGCACCGAGGAGCACTCCGTGACCAACGCCCTTGTCCCCGACACCACCCGCATCGGCCTGCTCGCCCGCATCGAGGCCAAGCCGGAGTACGTCCGAGAGGTCGAGGAACTCCTCACCGGCGCCCTCGCCCTGGCTCGGGAAGAGGCCGGCACCACCGTCTGGTTCGCGCTGCGCCTGGGCACCACGACCTTCGGCATCTTCGATGCCTTCGCCACCGAGGAGGGCCGCCAGGCGCACCTCCAGGGCAAGATCGCGGCGGCGCTCATGGAGCGCGCCCCCGAGCTGCTGGCCGAGGCCCCTGAGATCCTGACCGTCGACGTCCTGGCCGCGAAGCTCTCCTGATGCCGCCGTGGTGCCTACGGGGCGACGCTCCTGCACACGAAGCACCGCATCGTCGTCCTCGGCGCCGGTCATGCCGGGTCCCACGTCGCCGGGACCCTGGGGCCCGCCGGCTGTCCCCGGCGGACACCGAGATCCCCGTGGTCAACGCCGAGCCGGACCGATCAGGAGATCGGGGCTCCGCAGCTCACCGAGGTCTTCGCGGGCAGGGGGATACGGGGCGGGTGGCCCGCGACACCGCCGTCGACCCCGAGCATCAGGTCGTCGCCGTGCCGACGCCGAGGGCGGCGGCGAGCTGGTCGTCGGCGACGGGTTGACCGGCATCGAGACCGCCACGGCCGCAGCGAAGTCGACCCGGCGTCCGCCCGCCGAATCGTCGACGGACACACCCCTCATCACCGAACGGTGACCTGAGAGCCGTTCCCCGGACGGGATGGTCGTGGCGTCTGGGAAGCGAGGCGGAAGCGCGTGAGTGAGCCGCAAGCCGTTCCGGCCAACGTGTGAGCCAGTGCACAACGGCCCGAGCGATGACTCTGCTCCTTGCCGTCGGTCATATGGGCGACGACATCGAAACGAGGGAGGCCCCCTATGACGGACACGCTCACCGCGCCCCGCCACGTTCTTTCCACCGAGCCCGGGTCGCGATCTGCGGCGCGGTGGGCCCTGGCCGGTGGTGTGGTGGCCGGTCCGCTGTTCCTGGCGGCCGGTCTTGCCCAGGGGTTTGCGCGGGACGGCTTCGACTTCACCCGGAACGCGATCAGCCAGCTGGCTCTCGGCGAGTGGGGCTCGGTCCAGACGGTGAGCTTCCTGCTCACCGGCGCGCTCCTGATCGTCGGTGCGGCCGGACTACGGCGAGCACTGCGCGGTGGCCCCGGCGGGACGTGGGGGCCGGCCCTGGTCGGTACCTTCGGCGTCTCCTTCTGGGTCGCGGCGGCCTTCCCGGCCGATGCCGGGGCGGGCTTTCCGGTGGGGGCGCCCGAATCGACCGTGATGAGCGGACACGGCGCCGTCCACATGGTCGGCGGAATGGTCGGCTACCTCGCCCTGTGCGTCGCGTTCGTCATCCTGGCCCGTCCGCTCGCCGCCCGGGGCCTTCGAGGCTGGGCCGTCGCGTCCCGCGTGGTGCCCGTGGTGGTCCTCGCCGGTTTCATGGCCTCGGCCGCCTCGGTGCTGGCGTTCACCGCAGGTGCCGGACTCGGCCTGCTGTGGCTCAGCTCGGTGACGGCTCGGCTGGCCGCCGCTCCGGCCGACCGCCAGCAGCTGGGCTCACGTCCGAGCACGGGCTCGGCCACGGCCACGGCCACGCCAACGCTCTCGTAGCCCGCACCCTCGCCGAGGACTGCGGCAAGTGATCAGCCAGGGACGTTGCGGTCGGCTTCTGCGCTCAGGCGATCCGGCAGCTTGAACAGAGGGAAGAGGCGTGCGGTGTCGCGGAATGCCGTGATGCTCGAAATGCGGTCGCCGGAGAATTCGACGACCTGGAGAGCCCAGGGCTCGTAGCCGGCTCCGTCCGTTCGGGGCCGGTACTGGCCGAAGGCGGGGGAGCCGTTCGCCACGGTCGGGACGAGCCGCGATCCGCGGCAGCCGACGGCCGGACCCGCCAGCCACGACCGGATGTCGGTCACTCCACGCATCCACTTCGCGTACGGAGGCAGGGACATGGTGGCGTCGACGTGGAGCAGCATGTTCAGCTCCTCCACGTCGTACTGGGAGAACGCCGTGGCGTACCGCTCGGCCAGGGCTCGGCGGACGCCGTCGGGCGCAGGGGTCCGCGCCCCGGCGACCTCGGCACGGCGGTCGGCCAGCGTGGCGCGGGCGCGCTGCAGGGCGCTGTTGACCGATGCGAGGGTGGAGCCCTGCAGGTCGGCGACCTCGCGAGCCGAGAAGCCGAGGACGTCCCGCAGGATCAGCGTGGCCCGCTGCTTGGCCGGCAGGTGCTGGAGCGCAGCGACGAATGCGAGGCGTACGGATTCGGAGGCCGTCACCGCGGTCGCGGGATCGTCGCCCGGCAGGGGTTCGATCCACAGCACGGCCTCCGAGGGAGCACCCGGCGGCGTGGAGCCCTCCTGCGGTCCGGACAGGTCCATCGGCAACGCCCGCCGCTTCCCTGAGGCGAGGTTGTCGAGGCACACGTTGGTGGCGATGCGGTACACCCACGAACGCAGCGACGACCTGCCTTCGAACCGATCGGCGTTCCGCCAGGCCCGGACCAGCGCCTCCTGCACCGCGTCCTCGGCCTCCGCGTACGACCCCAACATCCGGTAGCAGTAGCCGGTCAACTCCCCCCGGTAACCCTCCAATTCCTCCGCAGCCACGCGTGCCTCGACGTCCCCCATGCCGAACTCCTCGCCCCGTACCCGTGAGTGGCCGCATGCACAGGGAGGCGCCGGTGCGGCCGTTGCAACGGTAAGCCCAGAACACCGGCCCGGAACGCCCCACGATGCCGAAGCAGAGGCGGCAGGCGGTGCACGGGGCACGGCGGGCTCGGGCTCAAGCGGCCCTATTGCGTCGCGTCGCAGCTCTCGCAGCGGCTCATAGCCACCCGCTCGGCGTTGCCCCGCGGGTGGGAGGGCGCGAGACGGCGCCATGCCCCGGGGGACGGAGCGGGGACCGACCTAGCCATAGCGGGGTGGCTGGATGTCGGCCGGGAGACCGGCCCGCCGACCCCGACGGGCGCGCTCGGGTCAGGCCGAGGGCGGCGGTGCGGCTGATTCGGCGGCGCGGCGGTATTCGGCGTTGATGCGCTGTGCTTCCTCGAGCTGGTCCTCGAGGATGATGATGCGGCAGGCGGCCTCGATCGGGGTGCCCTGGTCGACGAGCTCCCGAGCGCGGGCCGCGATGCGCAGTTGGTAGCGGGAGTAGCGGCGGTGACCGCCCTCGGAGCGGAGCGGGGTGATCAGGCGGGCTTCGCCGATGGCACGGAGGAAGCCCTGGGTGGTGCCGAGCATTTCCGCGGCCCGGCCCATGGTGTAGGCGGGGTAGTCGTCGTCGTCGAGACGGCCGAACGAGTCGTCTGCTGTCATTGAACCTCTCTCATGGAACGCATGGAGGGGCCCTGGTGCCGTACGGCACCAGGGCCCCGAAGGAACTACTACACCATCTGTCGGCCCTGATACTGCGCCGACCCTGTGTTTCCGCCGACCCGGCCGACACGCTGCCGGGAGTGCGGGGATCGCGGTTGCTTGACCGGAGACCACCTCACTATCGATGTCCTGCGGTACCCGGACTCAAGACTTCCGCCCGGGCGATCCTGATGGTGCTCGGCTCCTCCGTTCTTCCCTCGGTGATCAACTTCTTACTGCTGGTACTGCTCTACTGCGAACTGCTCCGTGGCCTGTGTCAGCGCCACTTTTCGGCAGCCAGCCCCGTTGCCCGTCCTGCGTCTGCTCTGGCTTGGAACCCCACTGCCGAACTTCCCGGTGCGCGCGCCTGCAGCCGACGCCTTCACCGAGGTGCTGCTCACTGACTTCACTGCTGGTACTGCGCACTGCACTTACGGGTACTGCCACTGCGTTAACTGCGGTACTGCTCTCTCGGCGGCCCCTGATGACTGCGGGCCACCCGGTCCGGTCGTCAGCCCCGTCGCCGTCTTGCAACAACCCTGGCTTCGGAACTCCACCACCGCACCGTCCTGCGTACTGCAACTACGGGTACTGCTGCCCGGCAGTTCGTCTCTGCCGGGCCTTGCTGTCTCTCTGGCTACGAGAGAAACCATAGCTACGTCACAGCCCAATGTCTACTCCGGCCGCCATAGATTTTCGGGCCTGCTGGGGAGAGCTAGACCTTCACCGTCGAGCCAAAATCCCCTGGGTACGCAGAAGGGCCCGACCGGCGCGTGCCGGTCGGGCCCTCCTCGCTGTTCGGGTGACGGCTCGCGCCGGTGCTGTACGTCAGACGGTCACCGGGATGCCGAGCATCGCGGAAGCCTGCTCGAGCGGGCTGAGGACGCGCGTGGGCACGGCAGCCCGGGGAAGGCCGCGGCAGGTGAACCCGAGCTGGGTCATGGCCCGCAGGACTTCACCGGCGCTGAAGTCGCGGCGGTCCTGGCGCGTGATGACCTGACCGACCTGCTTGACGGGGTAGGTGCGGCGCCCGATGATCACGGACTCGCCGACGACCTGCTCGGGCTTGATGCCCTTCATCGACTCCAGGACACCGCTCTTGGTCAGGTCGAACGGAAAACGGGCGATGACACAACGCATGTTGCCTCACAGGAAGAAGAAGACGGGGACGGCCGTGCCGCGGTGAGGCGGTTCAGCGGGCAAGGGCGAGGACGCCCAGAGCACTGCCCTGCTCATCGACGACAGGCAGGGCATCGAGCCGGCGGTAGCGCATCGCGTGTTCGGCTTCGGCCATCGTGGTTGCGGACGACGCGACCGGCCCGAGGTCCCCCAGCAGGTCGCGCAGACGGACCCGATCGGTGTACGCCGCGCTGTCGCGGATGGCGGTGAGCTGGGCCTGGGTGACCAGCCCGGTGCACAGGCCGTCCTCGTCGCAGACGAGCAGATGACCCGCGCGGGCGCCGGCCATGACTGCCAGGGCCACCTCGACCGTCATGTCGTCACAGACCTGCGGACCGGCCGCCTCCATGGCGTCGCCCACCGTCCGGTGCGCAGCGTTGGCGTTCGCCGAGCGGGGCTGCATCTGGACCAGCGTCAAAACGTACCTCCTGCAGAGATGGGTCAGTTTCCCGATCACGTGCTTCTCAGGCCGCCGCATCGAAGGCGGACGGCCGCACGCTCACGCGCCGGAGCGTCGAAGCGGGCCGGCGCCTGCCACGGGAGGCCGTGCTGCGCTTGGCGCGTTCGACGACAGGTGCGGTGATGGTGACCGGGATGCCGGAGGGGGTCTGGGCGCCGGTGATCCGGTTCAGGGCGTCTTCGCCGGAGCGGACCTGGGTGGTCTGCGGGACGATGCCCGCGGCCGCCATCAGACGGGTCATCTCGCGCCGCTGGTTGGGCGTGACCAGGGTGACGACGCTGCCGGACTCGCCGGCGCGGGCGGTGCGGCCGCCGCGGTGGAGGTAGTCCTTGGGGTCGGTGGGCGGGTCGACGTTCACGACGAGGTCGAGGTTGTCGACGTGGATGCCGCGCGCCGCGACGTTGGTCGCCACCAGGACGGTGATGTGCCCGGTCTTGAACTGGGCCAGGGTCCGGGTCCGCTGCGGCTGGGACTTGCCGCCGTGCAGGGCCGCGGCGCGGACGCCGCTGTTCAGCAGGTGGGTGGTGAGCTGGTCGACGGCGTGCTTGGTGTCGAGGAACATGATCACCCGGCCGTCGCGCGCCGCGATCTCGGTGGTGGCCGCGTGCTTGTCGGTGCCGTGGACGTGGAGTACGTGGTGCTCCATGGTGGTGACGGCGCCGGCCGACGGGTCGACGGAGTGCACGACCGGGTCGGTCAGGTAGCGGCGGACCAGCCGGTCGACGTTGCGGTCGAGGGTGGCGGAGAAGAGCATCCGCTGGCCTTCGGGGCGCACCTGGTCCAGTAGCGCGGTGACCTGCGGCATGAAGCCCATGTCGGCCATCTGGTCGGCTTCGTCGAGGACGGTGATCGCGACCTGGTTCAGCCGGCAGTCGCCGCGGTCGATGAGGTCCTTCAACCGTCCGGGCGTGGCGACGACGACCTCCGCGCCGGCGCGCAGCGCGTTTGCCTGCCGCCCGAGGGGCATGCCGCCGACGACGGTGGCCGTGCGCAGTTTCATGGCGCGGGCGTAGGGGGCGAGGGCGTCGGTGACCTGTTGGGCGAGCTCGCGGGTGGGGACGAGGACGAGGGCGAGCGGCTGGCGGGGCTCGGCGCGCTGTCCGGCGGTGCGGGCGAGCAGGGCGAGGCCGAAGGCGAGGGTCTTGCCGGAGCCGGTGCGCCCGCGGCCGAGCACGTCCCGGCCCGCGAGGGAGTTGGGCAGGGTGGCGCCCTGGATCGGGAACGGTACGGTCACGCCTTGCGCGCCGAGGGCGGCCAACAGCTCGGCCGGCATGGCGAGGTCCGCGAAGGACTCGACGGCGGGCAGAGCGGGAGTGATCGTCTTCGGCAGGGCGAACTCGCCCTGGACCGCGGCGGCCCGGCGGCCATAGCCGCCCGAGCGGCTCGGACCTCCGGAACGGCTCGGGGTCGACGAGCCGAAGCGGCTGCCCCGCTCCGAACCGGCGGCAGCGCCGAAAGCGGGGCCGCCGGCGCGGCTGCGGGTGCGAGAGGAACGGTTGTTCGTACGTGTGCGGTTCATTCAGAACCTTCCTTGATGCGGCACATGGCAAGGAATTCCCGCAGCAGAAACGCAGCGCGGGGAATCACAAGAACGGGCCGAATGGAATGCGAAAGCGACTCTGGCCCCATAGGTATTCCGTATGGGCGCATGCGCTGAGATGGGGCGGCGTCATGTGGACGCAAAACCAGGAAAAACAAGAGGGTGAAGCGCCGAGCGGGCTCTACCCCTGAATGCTTCGTCCCGCAGGTGACATCACTGCGGGAGATATGTGCAGCTGGGGCCCGCACCCCGAGGGATGCGGGCCCCAGCTACGAAATGCGCGTCAGCGTCAGGCGGGAACGATGTTCTCGGCCGTCGGGCCCTTCTGGCCCTGCGCGATGTCGAAGGTGACCTTCTGGCCTTCCAGCAGCTCGCGGAAGCCCTGGGCGGCGATGTTCGAGAAGTGGGCGAAGACGTCGTCGCCGCCACCGTCCTGCTCGATGAAGCCGAAACCCTTGGCCGCGTTGAACCACTTCACAGTGCCAGATGCCATGTCATATCTCCTTTGGGGCAGTACACCAGCACCCGCACTGTGCGGACACCGTGTCGCCGCGATGATGCCCCGCCGGAAAACGACCCGGAATATTAAGCACTCGGATGCGACGCGGAGGCCGACTGGAGTGCTTGAAGTGTTTGGGTACCAAAACTGCAACCGAGATCGACAGTAGCACGCCGCGGCGGTTTGTGTGCGTTGAATATCTCCATCGTGTGCGGTGCGGAAAAACTCTCCCTGCGGGGTCCGTTAAACTCTCCGACCGCGGGGATAGATATTGATTCCCCCCGAGTGCAGCGTTTCGCGAACAAGGACGACCGCCGGCTGCGACGTGCAGGCAAGGGGACGTGAGCCTGCGGGGCGGGGCGGCCCACAGGTGAACGGCAGTCCCGCCGTGCCCGGCCGCTCTGTCGGAGGGTCCCACTCAGGGTCACTGCCTTCGTCCACCGGCACCCGCGGGAACAGCCAACCCCTCCGGCCAACCACCCCTGTTGGAAAGCGAATCCACGCGACCAAGGCCGGCCATGTGGTGCAAGTGGTGCGCGAAGAGCCCTCCGGGCAGGGAGTTCCTGCGAGTTGGGGCACGCCGAGGGCAGGGAAGGGCCTGAAGGGTCTAGACAACAAGCTTGGGAATCTACTCCGCGGAACGGGCCCGCATTGCGTCTGACCTGCGCAAACAGGCCCTCGTGGGCCTCTCTGGGTGGTCCTTCGAAGCCCGCCGCTGACCGCTGTTGACCGCCCCCAAGGGCACGGCTGGGGCACGCCCGCCACGCTGGCCCATCAAATGAAGATCGAATCGGCCCGACCGCTGTGAGCCGCCGTCCCCGATGGTCGTGCTTCGCGTCGGATTGCTCTCGCAAGTGTGTGGTGGTCGACTCACCACAGCCCGTCCTGCTCCGACGAAGGAGTTGGCTTGGCCTGCGGGGGGAGCACGACCGTCTTGCCTGTGAGGCGAGTGGTGTCAGTGGCGACGGCGTTGGAGTCGCGCAACTGGGGGACCGACCTGATGACCTGGGCCGGACGGTACACCGTCTCGAGGAGTGTGAATCGCTGGAGCTCTGTGACCGTCAGGCCCTCTGGTGCGGCAGCGACGTGGTCTCGAAGGATCCGGCGTAGTGCTGCGGTGTCTGGATCCCACTCCAGTTCCAGCTGTTGCTGGTTGGGGTCCTTGGGTCGCGGTAGCGGACGCCGTGGTTGGGGTCGACTCCCCACATGGCGTCCTTCATCGTCTCCAGGCCCTTGTCGTTCTTGGTGCCGAAGATCAAGTACAGAAGCCGTCCGCCTTCGTCCACCATCTCGAAGTGGAGCGTGTACTTGAAGCCTGCGCGATGAAGGCAGTCCCGGTACTGGTCGCGGAGGAAGGCGAACTTCTCGGCGAAGGCTGCTAGTGGGCCGCTGTGGACGGGGTGGTGAAGTCGGTAGCCATGCCGGTGCCCAGGTGCAGGGCGTGGGCAGCCTGCCACGTGCACGATCCGCAGAGCCCGTCGAGATGCGCGGAGTCGAAGGGGACACCAACAATGCCGACTCCGTTTCCTATTGGCGCGTCATGATGGCCGCGTACGGGGTCAAGGGCTACGCCCGCTACGTCTCCTGATCCGCTTCTCCACGCCAAGGAGCATCCGCGTGAACCCGTCCGACCTTGCCGAACTCCGCACGATGTACGTCTTCACGCCCATTGACGGAGAAACCTGGGGTCTCACCTTCGACAGTTTTAGGGCCCACCTGCTTGCAGGGGACCCGGAAGCCTTCCTGCAGGTCGATGAAGGCCACACAGGCCCAGTCCGCAACACCAGCCTGCAGTTCGGGGTCACCTTCGGCGAAGAGGAGCTGGAGGGCTTCGCACTTCTGTCCCCGGAGGGAGTGGCAGTCAAGAACTGCACCGCACAAGAAGCCGCGAACTTCGTCGTCTGGCTCCGGGACGAGGTCGTGCCTCAGAACAAGGCCGTTACCTTCAATACCGAGTGGGGCATCGAGGAAGATGCCCCAGACGAGCCGGTCCCCGAGGTCACACACCCTCGGCTGGTTGCGGCCTTCCTCGCTCACCTCGAAGCCCTTGGCCTGGACTGAACCCACGGGTCGCAGCGACGTTCCCACGGTGGGGTTGATGCAGCACATGCTGCACTCACCCCACAGACGCATCCGCACCGGCTGCGGTCCATGGGATAGCTGGGCCATTCCCGAAGGGTCAGGACAGTGATGTGGGCCTTCGGGGTGGCGGGACGGCGCGGAGGAGTTCCCACAGGGGGCGGGAGCCGCTGGCCCACTGGGCGAGGAGGTGGCGGTCGACCAGGTGGAGGCGCTGGGACTTGGCGAAGTCGAGGGCGGGGCCGGAGAAGCGGCCGTTGGTGAGCATGACGAGGACGTCGCCGCCGTGTATCTGTCGGCCGGTGCCGTTGAGCACCTGGAGGTCGGGGGTACCGACCGCGGATCCGGACCAGCCGGCCTTGCGGTGCTTGCACTGGATCACCCAGCGGCGGCCGTAGGGATCGGTGGCTTTCACATCGGCGCCGTTGTCTCCGCGCCCGCCGACCTTCTGTGCGTCGGAGCAGCCGTCGCGGTGCATGAGGTCGCGGACGGCGAATTCGAAGTCGTTGTGGTGGAGGCTGTCGAGGTGCTCGACGGCGTAGCGCAGGCCCTGGGCCCGCACCTGTTCCCAGCGGGCCGCCTCCTGTCGTCGCCGTAGCCAGAGGCCGCCCGTGCCGGCTGCGGCCAGAAGGAGCAGGGCCACGACCCATGGGTGGGCGGCCAGCCAGTTCAGGAGCGTCGCGATCAGGCTGACGGCGGCCAGTCCGACGAGCCCGAGGAGGATCAGGCCTTCCGAGCCGGGGTTCCCTCGGCGGCGTGCCGGGCCACTGCGCCTGCGTCGCCTTACGGGCGGGCGCCGGGTCACCGCCCGCTCCCCGTGCTGGGGAAGACGATGGGATAGGAGACGGTGGGTGTCGGCTGGGGCTGTGTCTGCTTCTCCCAGGCCGGCCACTTGATCGGGTAGACCACCGTCGACTGCGGCCGGGGTAACTCCGTCCCGGTCCCGGTCCCGGTGCCCGTCCCGGCAGTCGTGGTGCCGTTGCCGAGGACGAACGCGCCGATCACGAACAGGCCCAGCAGTGTGGTCTCGCGTCGTCCGCCGGCCGGAAGCCGGACGTGTCCTTTTACCGGAGTGCCGTCCGACCGCACGTAGTCCTTGATCCAGGGCACAGCTGTATCCCCCTCACCAGACGCGTTACGCCTCCCTGCGTAACCGACTTATGAAAGCACCCGCCACTGACAACAGGTCACCGATTGGTCGCTATTCGTGATCATCTGCAGAATGGTCCGGATCTGCCTCCGGGGGCCGGGTGCGGCCTGTACTGCCGTACGCGGTGTGGTGGGCGGACATCCCTGAGCGCGGTCAACCGTTCCTCTGGGTGCGAGGGTTGGTCATCACTTTTGGGGCGGCGAATGCGCGAATTCACGGCACCGTGTGACGCGGGTCACCTGCGATGCGTCTCGCGATTCGGCGCGGCGGCCTGTCCATGTGGTGCATGCGGTGCGCCGAAGGGCCTCCGGTCAGGGCGATCGCGGCAGTTGGGGCACGCGGAGGGCACGGCAGGGGCTGAGGGGTCTAGACAACGAAGAAGGCCCAGGTCGCTGACCTGGGCCTTCGTTCAAGAGCGGATGACGGGAATCGAACCCGCGCTATAAGCTTGGGAAGCTCATGTTCTACCATTAAACTACATCCGCGCGGTGGGCCAGTTGCCTGGAGCTCCATCGTCGCCCACTCTACCTCATGATCGACCCCCGGTGAATCTGCCGCGGGGTCGATGTCGCGTGTGGTGTGCACCGAGGCGTGTGGGCGCGGGAGTTGGGGCGTACGGTGTGGGTGCGGAGCGGCGGCTGGAGTGGGTGCCGATCATCCCCTAATGTGGCGATTCGTCGCAGTACGGCTCGTTGGGGAAAGGGACTCGATGGAGCACACCGTCGTCCGTTGTGCCGAAGGGCACGTTTTCAGTACCGCCTCCTTCCCGCTGCAGCACCTCGGTGCCGGCCGGATCGGGCCCGGGCGGTTGCTGCGGTGTCCGCGGTGCGCGCGGTTGCGGCACGCCGTGCCCGTCGGGGCAGCGGTCAAGCGGTAGCGGTAGCGGTAGAGGACGGGCGCGCGGGCGCCGCTCTCGATTGGGGGTGGCCCGCGCGCTCTGCGTATCCTCGGGACGTGCTTCTCTCTGACAAAGACATCCGGGCCGAGATCGACAGCGGACGGGTTCGCATCGACCCGTTCGAGGAGTCGATGGTGCAGCCCTCCAGCATCGATGTACGTCTCGACCGGTTCTTCCGGGTGTTCGAGAATCACCGGTACGCCCACATCGATCCGGCGATCGAGCAGGCGGACCTGACCCGGATGGTCGAGCCGGAGGGCGACGAGGCCTTCATCCTCCACCCCGGTGAGTTCGTGCTCGCGTCCACGTACGAGGTCATCTCGCTCCCCGACGACATCGCCTCCAGACTGGAGGGGAAGTCCAGTCTGGGCCGCCTCGGCCTGGTGACGCATTCGACCGCCGGATTCATCGACCCCGGGTTCTCGGGCCACGTGACCCTGGAGCTGTCGAACCTCGCCACGCTGCCGATCAAGCTCTGGCCGGGCATGAAGATCGGGCAGCTCTGCATGTTCCGGCTCAGCTCGCCCGCGGAGTTCCCGTACGGCAGCGAGCGCTACGGGTCCAGGTACCAGGGGCAGCGCGGCCCGACCGCCTCGCGTTCCTTCCAGAACTTCCACCGCACCCAGGTGAGGCACGAGGCATGAGTGACGTAGTACGCGAGAACCTCGACTACGAGGGGTTCGGGCGGGCCGTGCGGCAGCTCGCGCAGACCATCGCCGACGACGGGTACGAGCCCGACATCATCCTGAGCATCGCCCGGGGCGGCGTGTTCGTCGCGGGCGGGCTGGCCTACGCGCTCGACTGCAAGAACATCCACCTCGTGAACGTCGAGTTCTACACCGGTGTGGGCACCACGCTGGAGATGCCGGTCATGCTGGCGCCCGTCCCCGAGGCGATCGACTTCACGAACAAGAAGGTCCTCATCGCCGATGACGTGGCCGACACGGGTAAGACGCTCAAGCTCGTCCACGACTTCTGCCTGGGCCACGTCGCCGAGGTGCGCTCCGCCGTCATCTACGAGAAGTCCCACTCGCTCGTGAAGTGCGAGTACGTGTGGAAGAAGACCGACGAGTGGATCAACTTCCCGTGGTCGGTCGAGCCGCCCGTCGTGAAGCGTGAGGGCCAGGTCCTCGACGCCTAGACGTCCCACTCCGGGTGCGCGTACGCGTACGAGTGTGTGAAAGGGCCCGCCGCGCAGACAGTGCGCGGCGGGCCCTTTTGCGTGCCGGGGCTAGATCGTGCCCAGTTTGATGATCGACAGGAGCGCGATCAGCTGGATCGCGGAGGCGCCCAGCGCCTTCGGCCACGGCAGGTCGTGCGACTTGCTCACCAGCGAGGTGAAGAGCGCTCCGGCGGCCACCCAGGTGGCCCAGCCCAGGACCTGCACGACCATGTTGTCGCCGCCGAGGAACACCGCGAACAGCAGGCGCGGCGCGTCCGTGATGGACATGATCAGCATGGACAGGCCGACCGTCGGCTGCCAGGTGCCGTCGCCGCCCATCTGGCGGGCGAGCGTGTGGGTGACCGCGCCCAGGATCAGACCGCAGATGACGAAGGCGACGCCGGCGGACAGGACGATCGGGACGGCCTTCGACAGGGTCGCGTTGATCACGTCCTCGCGGGCGTCGTCGAGGCCGAAGACCGCGAGGAGCCCGTAGAGGAAGGTCACGGTCAGCGCGGGACCCCAGACGGCGTAGTCGCGCATCTGCAGGAAGGTCTGGCCCGGCCGCGTCACGATGCCGCGCAGGAGCTCCTTCCACGGCAGTCGCGGCCCGGACGGGGCGGCCGCGGCCGCACCCGCGTGGTAGGTCGCGCCCTGGCTGTACGGGTCCTCGCCGACGGCGAAGACCTGGGTGTGCCCCGGGTTGTCGTTCGTGTAGCCGCCGCCGCCACCGCTGGGGCCTCCGTGGCCGTACGGGGGCTGCTGGCCCGCCGCGTACGGCGGTTGCTGCTGCTGTCCGTACGGGTCGAAGTACTCCGGCTCGCCGTGGCCCCCGGCGCCCGGCTGGGGCCACTGCTGCTGCGCAGGTGGGCCTCCGGCGGGAGGGTACGGCTGCTGGCCGTACGGCGGCGGTGGTTGCTGCCGGCCGTACGACTGCTGCTGCGGGGGTTGTTGCGGAGTGCGGTTGTTGTCCCGGCCGCGTCCGATCCTGAATCCAGCCACGTGATCGAACGTACCTGGTCCGGCGAGCCTCTGTGGACGGTCGCCCGGAACACGCACCCTTTGCGGCTGACCTGTGACAACCCCTAGGGGTACCCCGAGGACCTTGTCGAGTGTCTGATTTACGTGGCTGCGCCACAATCTGCGGCTCTTCGTTGGGTTGCCGAGGGAATGCGCGCATAGCCGGGGGTCGGCCCGTCGGAGTGCGAGAGTCCGGTGCTGGTCGCCGCGGGCTGAGCGCCGCGCTTACCGACCCGGAACGCCGGAACGGCCGGTCCCCCCGCCTGGGGGACCGGCCGTTCCGTTCCGCGTGGTGCGGGCTGGTGCTACTTGGCGTCCTCGGGCTTCGCCTCGGCCGCCGGCTCGGTCTCGGCTGCGGGCTCCGCCGCCGCCTCGCCCTCGGGCTCAGCCTCAGCCTTGGCCTCCGCCTCTGCCTCAACCTTGGCCTCGGGCTCCGCCTCCGGCGCGGCCTTCGCTTCCGCCTCAGGCTCCGCGTCGGCCTTGGCCACAGCAGAAGCCTCCGCCTCGGCCTTCGCGGCAGCCTCGGCCTCCGCCTCGGCCTTCGCAGCAGCCGCAGCCGCAGCCGCAGCCGCAGCCGCAGCCTCAGCCTCGGCCTTGGCCTCCGCCTCAGCCTTGGCCTTCGCCGCGGCAGCAGCCTCGGCCTCCGCCGCCGCGGCCGCCTCGGCTTCCGCCTCCGCCGCCGCGGCCGCCAGCTCGGCCTCCGTGGGGCCGGGCGCCTTGACCGACTCCAGCAGCAGCTGTGCCACGTCGACGACCTGGACGTGTTCCTTCGCCTGGCCGTCGTTCTTCTTGCCGTTCACCGAGTCGGTGAGCATGACCAGGCAGAACGGGCAGGCGGTCGAGACGATGTCGGGGTTCAGGGACAGGGCCTCGTCGACGCGCTCGTTGTTGATGCGCTTGCCGATCCGCTCCTCCATCCACATCCGCGCGCCACCGGCGCCACAGCAGAAGCCCCGCTCCTTGTGGCGGTGCATCTCCTGCTGGCGCAGGCCCGGCACGGCCGACATGATCTCGCGCGGCGGCGTGTAGACCTTGTTGTGGCGGCCCAGGTAGCACGGGTCGTGGTACGTGATGAGACCGTCCACCGGCGTGACCGGCGTCAGCCGGCCCTCGTCGATCAGGTGCTGCAGCAGCTGCGTGTGGTGGATGACCTCGTACTCGCCGCCCAGCTGCGGGTACTCGTTCGCGATGGTGTTGAAGCAGTGCGGGCAGGTCGAGACGATCCGCTTCGCCGACTTCGGCTTCTTCGTCTCCGGATCGTCGTCGTCCTCGCCGAACGCCATGTTCAGCATGGCCACGTTCTCCTGGCCCAGCTGCTGGAACAGCGGCTCGTTGCCCAGGCGGCGCGGCGAGTCACCGGTGCACTTCTCGTCGCCGCCCATGATCGCGAACTTGACGCCCGCGATGTTCAGCAGCTCGGCGAAGGCCTTCGTGGTCTTCTTGGCCCGGTCCTCCAGGGCGCCGGCGCAGCCGACCCAGTAGAGGTAGTCGAACTCGGAGAGGTCCTCCGCGTCCTTGCCGATGATCGGGACCTCGAAGTCCACCTCCTTGGTCCACTCGACGCGCTGCTTCTTCGCCAGGCCCCAGGGGTTGCCCTTCTTCTCCAGGTTCTTGAGCATCGTGCCCGCCTCCGACGGGAACGCGCTCTCGATCATCACCTGGTAGCGGCGCATGTCGACGATGTGGTCGATGTGCTCGATGTCGACCGGGCACTGCTCGACGCACGCACCGCAGGTCGTGCAGGACCAGAGCACGTCCGGGTCGATGACGCCGTTCTCCTCGACCGTGCCGATCAGCGGGCGCTCGGCCTCCGCGATGGCCGCGGCCGGGACGTCCTTCAGCTGCTCGGCCGTGGCCTTCTCGTTGCCCTCCATGTCCTTGCCGCCGCCGGCGAGCAGGTACGGGGCCTTGGCGTGCGCGTGGTCGCGCAGCGACATGATCAGCAGCTTCGGGGACAGCGGCTTGCCGGTGTTCCAGGCCGGGCACTGCGACTGGCAGCGACCGCACTCCGTACACGTGGAGAAGTCGAGGATGCCCTTCCAGGAGAACTGCTCGACCTGCGAGACGCCGAAGACGTCGTCCTCGCCCGGGTCCTCGAAGTCGATCTCCTTGCCGCCGCTGGTCATCGGCTGGAGCGCGCCGAGCGCGGTCGCGCCGTCCGCGTTCCGCTTGAACCAGATGTTCGGGAAGCCGAGGAAGCGGTGCCAGGCGACACCCATGTTGGTGTTGAGCGAGACGACGATCATCCAGATCAGCGAGGTGCCGATCTTGATCATCGCGGTGAAGTAGATGGCGTTCTGCAGCGCGCTCGCCGAGAGCCCCTTGAAGGCCAGGACCAGCGGGTACGAGACGAAGTACGCCGGCTCGTACGAGTCCACGTGGTGGATCGCGCCCTCGAGGCCGCGCAGGCACAGGATCGCGAGGCCGATGGTGAGGATGACGTACTCGACGAAGTACGCCTGCCAGGCCTTCGAGCCGGTGAAGCGCGACTTGCGGCCGGCCCGCGAGGGCAGGCTGAGCAGCCGGATCGCCATCAGGACGACGATGCCGACGACCGTCATCAGGCCGATGAACTCGATGTAGAGCTCGAACGGCAGGAAGCCGCCGATGATCGGCAGCGTCCAGTCGGCCTGGAACAGCTGGCCGTACGCCTGCGCGAGGGTGGGCGGCAGCGTCAGGAAGCCGATCGCGACGAACCAGTGCGCGAAGCCGACGATGCCCCAGCGGTTCATCCGGCTGTGGCCGAGGAACTCCCGGACGAGGGTGAGGGATCGGGCCTTCGGGTCGTCCGTGCGGCTGCCGGCCGGCACGGGCTGGCCGATCTTCACGAAACGGTAGATCTGCGCCACGGCTCGGGCGAGCAGCGCGACGCCGACCACGGTCAGGACCAGCGACACGATGATCGCGGCGAGTTGCATGGGAGGGCTCCTCGGGCGGCACTTACTAAGCGGTAACTTATGAAGTCAAGGCTTGAGGTTACCCATTCCCGACGCCGCAATGTAGCCGAGCGTGCGGTGATCTGTGTCGCTCAGGCGAGCCTTTGTCTGCAGGCCGCCCGGGGGGTTTGCGCAAGGATCGCGAGGTCCATCCCGAGCCAGTGGTTCTCCACATAATGCCGGTCCAGCAGGGCCATCTCCTCCCAGGGGAGGTCCGAGCGCGCACTCACCTGCCACAATCCGGTCATTCCGGGCCGTACGAGGAGCCGGTCGGGGCGGTCCGTACGGGCCTCCGGGCGCGGGCCGACCAGTGACATCTCGCCGCGGAGCACGTTGATCAGCTGGGGGAGGACGTCGAGGGCGCAGCGGTCCAGGGCGGCGCCGAGCCGGCCGGTGTCGGCGGTGCGCAGCCGCCACGTACGGAACGGCCTCCCGGCCAGGCCGACCGCGGCCTCCCGCACCAAGGGGCGGCGTCCGTGGGTCGCGTACAGCAGCGCGGTGACGCCGGCGAGCGGCAGGCCGAGCAGCGCGCACAGGATCAGCGCCCCCAGCAGGTCCACCACCCGCTTGGCCGGCGGCCGGGCCGGCCGGAGCCCCGGTAGGGCGGGGAGGGGCAGGAGCAGGGGCATGCCAGCACGGTGCCGTATGCCCGGGGCGGTCTCGTGGTGGCGCGCGGCCACGGTGACCCGTTCGGCCGCGCCACCGCCGCCGCCGCCGGGGCTCCGGTCCGGGTCTGGTTGCGCGTAAGCGGAGCCTAAAGGTTGAGCCGACTCGACTCAGCTCTGTTGACGTCGGCGCGGCGATGCGGCATGGTTGAGTCTGTTCCACTCAAGTCAGCTGGAGGAATCGAAATGGCACGTGCGGTCGGCATCGACCTGGGCACCACTAACTCCGTCGTCAGCGTTCTGGAAGGCGGCGAGCCCACCGTCATCACCAACGCCGAGGGCGCCAGGACCACGCCGTCCGTCGTCGCCTTCGCCAAGAACGGCGAGGTCCTCGTCGGCGAGGTGGCCAAGCGCCAGGCGGTCACGAACGTGGACCGGACCATCCGCTCCGTCAAGCGCCACATGGGCACTGACTGGAAGATCAACCTGGATGGCAAGGACTTCAACCCGCAGCAGATGAGCGCCTTCATCCTGCAGAAGCTGAAGCGCGACGCCGAGGCGTACCTGGGTGAGAAGGTCACGGACGCGGTCATCACCGTCCCGGCCTACTTCAACGACTCCGAGCGTCAGGCGACGAAGGAGGCCGGTGAGATCGCGGGCCTGAACGTCCTGCGCATCGTCAACGAGCCGACCGCCGCCGCCCTGGCCTACGGTCTCGACAAGGACGACCAGACCATTCTCGTCTTCGACCTCGGTGGCGGCACCTTCGACGTGTCGCTCCTGGAGATCGGCGACGGCGTCGTCGAGGTCAAGGCCACCAACGGTGACAACCACCTCGGTGGTGACGACTGGGACCAGCGCGTCGTCGACTACCTGGTGAAGCAGTTCGCCAACGGTCACGGCGTAGACCTCTCCAAGGACAAGATGGCGCTCCAGCGCCTGCGCGAGGCCGCCGAGAAGGCGAAGATCGAGCTGTCCTCCTCCACGGAGACCACGATCAACCTGCCCTACATCACGGCCTCCGCCGAGGGCCCGCTGCACCTGGACGAGAAGCTCACGCGCGCCCAGTTCCAGCAGCTGACCGCGGACCTGCTGGACCGCTGCAAGACCCCGTTCCACAACGTCATCAAGGACGCCGGCATCCAGCTGTCCGAGATCGACCACGTGGTCCTGGTCGGCGGCTCCACCCGCATGCCGGCCGTCGCCGAGCTCGTCAAGGAGCTCACCGGCGGTCAGGACGCCAACAAGGGCGTCAACCCGGACGAGGTCGTCGCCATCGGCGCCACCCTCCAGGCCGGTGTCCTCAAGGGTGAGGTCAAGGACGTCCTGCTCCTCGACGTGACCCCGCTGTCCCTCGGCATCGAGACCAAGGGCGGCATCATGACCAAGCTCATCGAGCGCAACACCACGATCCCGACCAAGCGGTCCGAGATCTTCACGACGGCCGAGGACAACCAGCCGTCCGTGCAGATCCAGGTCTACCAGGGCGAGCGCGAGATCGCGGCGTACAACAAGAAGCTCGGCATGTTCGAGCTGACCGGCCTGCCGCCGGCCCCGCGTGGCGTCCCGCAGATCGAGGTCTCCTTCGACATCGACGCGAACGGCATCATGCACGTCACGGCCAAGGACCTCGGCACGGGCAAGGAGCAGAAGATGACCGTCACCGGCGGCTCTTCGCTCGGCAAGGACGAGGTCGACCGCATGCGCCAGGAGGCGGAGCAGTACGCGGACGAGGACCTGCGCCGCAAGGAGGCCGCCGAGTCCCGCAACCAGGGCGAGCAGCTCGTCTACCAGACGGAGAAGTTCCTCAAGGACAACGAGGACAAGGTCCCGGCCGACGTCAAGACCGAGGTCGAGACCGCCGTCTCCGAGCTGAAGGAAAGCCTCAAGGGCGAGGACACGGCGGAGATCCGCACCGCGACCGAGAAGCTCGCGGCGGTCAGCCAGAAGCTCGGCCAGGCCATCTACGCCGACGCCCAGGCCGCTCAGGGTGCCGCCGGCGCCGCCGGTGACGCGGGCCAGGCCAAGGCCGACGACGATGTCGTCGACGCCGAGATCGTCGACGACGAGAAGCCGAAGGGTGGCGCTGCCTGATGTCGGAGGAGACCCCGGGCTTTGACGAGAAGCCCGAAGTCCCCGCCGACGGCACGCCCGACGAGCCGCAGGCCGCCGACTCCGCCAAGGAGGAGGCGGCGGCCCCGGCCGGGGACAGCACTCAGGACGTGGCCCTGCTGGCGCAGCTGGACCAGGCCCGTACGGCGCTCTCCGAGCGCACCGCGGACCTCCAGCGGCTCCAGGCGGAGTACCAGAACTACCGCCGCCGGGTGGAGCGGGACCGGATCACCGTCAAGGAGATCGCGGTCGCGTCCCTCCTGACGGAGCTCCTCCCGACCCTGGACGACATCGGCCGGGCGCGGGAGCACGGCGAGCTGGTCGGCGGCTTCAAGTCGGTGGCCGAGTCGCTCGAGACGGTGGCCGCCAAGATGGGGCTGCAGCAGTTCGGCAAGGAGGGCGAGCCCTTCGACCCGACGATCCACGAGGCCCTGATGCACTCGTACGCGCCGGACGTCACCGAGACGACCTGCGTGGCGATCCTGCAGCCGGGGTACCGGATCGGCGAGCGTACGATCCGTCCCGCACGGGTCGCGGTGGCCGAGCCCCAGCCGGGCGCGGCCCCCAAGTCCGAGTCCGCCGAGGGCGACAAGCCGTCCGGCGAGGACGCGGATGCAGCCGACCAGGGCTGACGCAGTACACGTAGCGGCACGGGAGGAGGGACACCGGGGATGAGCACGAAGGACTTCGTCGAGAAGGACTACTACAAGGTCCTCGGTGTCCCGAAGGACGCCACCGAGGCCGAGATCAAGAAGGCGTACCGGAAGCTCGCCCGCGAGTTCCACCCGGACGCCAACAAGGGCGACGCCTCGGCCGAGGAGCGCTTCAAGGAGATCTCCGAGGCGAACGACATCCTCGGCGACGCGAAGAAGCGCAAGGAGTACGACGAGGCCCGCGCCCTGTTCGGCAACGGTGGCTTCCGCCCCGGGCCGGGCGGGGGCGGCGGCTCGTTCAACTTCGACCTCGGCGACCTCTTCGGCGGTCAGCAGCCAGGCGGCGCGGGCGGCGGCTTCGGCGGCGGCCTGGGCGACGTCTTCGGCGGCCTCTTCAACCGCGGCGCCGGCCCGGGTGCGGGCACCCGTACCCAGCCGCGCCGCGGCCAGGACATCGAGTCGGAGGTCACCCTCTCCTTCACGGAGGCGGTGGACGGGGCCACGGTCCCGCTCCGGATGTCCTCCCAGGCACCCTGCAAGGCCTGTTCGGGAACCGGCGACAAGAACGGCACGCCCCGCGTGTGCCCGACCTGCGTCGGTACCGGCCAGGTCTCGCGGGGCAGCGGCGGCGGCTTCTCGCTGACCGACCCCTGTGCGGACTGCAAGGGCCGCGGTCTGATCGCGGAGACCCCCTGCGACGTCTGCAAGGGCAGCGGCCGGGCCCGTTCCTCGCGCACCATGCAGGTCCGGATCCCGGCGGGCGTCTCCAACGGCCAGCGGATCCGGCTGCGCGGCAAGGGCGCGCCGGGCGAGCGCGGCGGCCCCGCCGGTGACCTCTACGTGGTCGTGCACGTCGATGCCCACCCGGTGTTCGGCCGCAAGGACGACAACCTCACGGTGACCGTGCCGGTGACGTTCGCGGAGGCGGCGCTGGGCGCCGACGTCAAGGTCCCGACCCTGAACGGTCCCCCGGTGACGCTGAAGCTGCCGCCGGGCACCCCCAACGGACGGACCATGCGGGCCCGCGGCAAGGGCGCGGTCCGCAAGGACGGCACCCGCGGCGACCTGCTGGTGACGGTGGAGGTCGCGGTCCCGACCGAGCTGTCGGACAAGGCCCGCGAGGCGCTGGAGATGTACCGCGAGGCGACGGTCACCGAGGACCCGCGCTCCGCGCTGTTCGAGTCCGCGAAGGGAGCATGACCATGGACGGCCGCCCACGACAGTCCTCCCGCCTGGGCGGGGGCTACCAGCTCACCGACGAGACCCCGGTCTACGTGATCTCGGTGGCCGCCCAGCTCTCGGGCCTGCACCCGCAGACCCTGCGTCAGTACGACCGTCTCGGCCTGGTCTCCCCGGACCGTACGGCCGGCCGCGGCCGGCGCTACTCGGCCCGCGACATCGAACTGCTCCGCACGGTGCAGGCGCTGTCCCAGGACGAGGGCATCAACCTGGCCGGCATCAAGCGGATCATCGAACTGGAGAACCAGGTCGCCGCGCTCCAGCAGCGCGTGGCCGAGCTCTCCGCGGCGGTGGACGGCGCGGCGGCCACGCTGCAGGCCCGCGAGGCCCAGGTGCACGCCTCGTACCGGCGCGACCTGGTCAAGTACCAGCCCCCGCAGCCGGGCAGTGCCCTGGTCGTCTGGCGGCCCAGCCCCAAGCGCCCGCTGGACTGACCCGGTTCCCCGCTCCGTACCGTCAGGCTCCGCCCCTCCAGGGCGGGGCCTGACGGCTTTCTAGAGGCCTTCCCGGACCTCGTCGGGGTCCTGGCCCAGCTCCTCGCCGCAGTCCCGGTCAGGGGCGGAGGGCCGGCCCAGGATGCCCGACTGGGCGATGAGGTAGCCGAGCTGGGCGCGGCTGCCGCTGCCGAGGGTCGTGGCGAGCTTGGCGATGTGGGCCCGGCAGGTGCGGACGTTCATGCCGAGGCGTCGGGCGATGGCCTCGTCGACGTGTCCCTCGATGAGGAGCTGGGCGATGGTCCGCTGCACGCCGGTGATCCCGCCGGGGGTGCTCCGGTAGGTCACCTCCTCCTGCAGGGGCACCGCACGGTGCCACAGCTGCTCGAACACCTTGATGAGGTAGTCGACGAGGCCCGGGTGGCGCAGCTCCAGTGCGACCCGGCGGTCGTCGCTCACCGGGATGAAGGCGACGGTGCGGTCGAAGATGATGAGCCGCTCTATCAGCTCTTCGAGCGTGCGGATCTCCACCTTGCCCGTGGAGATGCGGTCCACGTAGGCGAGCGTGCCCTGGCTGTGCCGGGCGGTGTGCTGGTAGAGGGTCCGTATGCTGACCCCGCGGTCGATCAGCGGCTGGTCGCGCTCCAGGGCCTGGGTCAGGGCCTCGGAGGGGCGGGCCCCGCCCGGCTGTACGGTCAGCACCTCGGTGTGGCATTCGGCCGTCGCGAGGTTGAGGGCGGCGTTGATCCGCTCGAAGCCCTCCAGCACGGTGATGGCGTGGGTGTTGGCCGGGCTCTGCGCGCTGATGGCCAGGAAAGGCTCGAAAGTGTCGGTGAGATCTACAGCGCTGCGCCGCCGGTCTTGGATCTCGCGTTCAATCGGATGGAGCCGTTGAGCCAAAGCGACCGACGGGGGAACCGGGCGGAGTTGGTTCGCGTCATCCGGGTCGGGCTGCAGAAGGGCGAATTCAAGCAGGCAGGGGGCGTTCTGGATCTCGCCCCGGGCGATCCGGCCGGTGCTCAGTGCAGCCGCGTAGAGCCGCGTTCCCTCGGCGCACATGGACGTCACGGGGTGGGGATGTGTCGCCATTGTCTCGTTTCGCGTCAAATCTCCACCCCCCAGGGTCCTGAACATGCAAGAACATGATGCATCGTCCCTGTGGCATTGACGTGCCTGAATGAGCCATCGTCTGACACGCGGGGGAGAGGATTCCATCAAGTGAGGACGAAGCCGACCATGTTCAAGAGAATGCTTCGCTCGGTGCTTGCCATAGGTTTCTCCGCCGTTGCGGTTTTTGGGGCAGTCAGCGCCGTCGAAAGTGACGCGGGGAGCGCTAGGGGCGGTCAGGGCACCAGCCTGACGAGCACGGAGTTCGACACCGGCTGGACCACGGCGCCCGCGGGCAAGTACGCGGACACCGGCTGGACCAGCGGCCAGCTGGGCGGTAACGGCGGCGATACGGGGTGGACCGAGACTCCTGTGACGGTGTCCGCGTGACCCCCGACGACCGCGGCTTCCGCCGCGAGATGGCATCCGCCTACCGCTCGGGCTGGCAGTTCATCGATCTCGCCACGGCCATCCCCCACCCCGGCGACTCGTTGATGGTCACCTTGTTCGGCCAACCGATCGTCGTCGTGCGCGAGGAGGACGAGGACGTACGTGCCTACCGGTGCCTGCGCCGCCCGCGGGGCGCGCCGCAGCCCGTCCGCTGCGAGGTGCGCTACGGAATGGTCTTCGTCAATCTCGATCAGCGCGACCACCAGCTCTTCGAACCCGATATCACCACCGCCACCCCCCGCAGTGCCTGAAGCGATTCCCCCGTCGTTGCAGATCGCTCAGGCGCTACCCCCACACAACGGCGCCATCGTGGACCTGACCACGATGGCGCCGTTGTGATGCCCGCGTCCAGTGCCTGAACCGGACAAGATGAAGGGTCAACGGCTCACGCGCGCCCCATGGCCCGGTCCAGGGTGATCTCGATGACCACGCGGTCCGGATTGGGCGACGGCGTGCGGCCGTACCGCACCGCGTAGCGCGCCACGGCGTCGGCGACCGACGCCTCGTCCGTACGGACCACCGCGCGCCCTTCGAGGGTGGCCCAGCGACGCCCTTGCATCTGGCAGACCGCGACCCGGGCCCCGCCGGCCGAGGGCTGTGCCGGCGCCTGCGCCTGTGCCGCCGCCTGCGCCGCGAGGACGTTGCGCACCTTCTTGCTGTGCTTGTTGCTGATCACCCGTGCCAGCCCGGCCTCCGGGTCGTACGTCACTCCCACCGGCACCACGTGCGGAGTGCCGTCGGGGCGCGGGGTGGTCAGCGTGCAGACGTGCCGCTCCTGCCAGAAGGCGAGGTACTCGGGCGTCGGGTTGAGTACGTCTTGGGACATGCGCCGAAGGGTACGGGCCGGGGGTGTCCCTCGTTGCCTTGAGTGGAATAGACTCAACTTTGCATAGGTTGACTCTGTCAGAGTTCATACCTGAGTTCTGATCCCTTCGGAGAGGAGAAGACGCAGTGGACGCCGAGCTGACCAACAAGAGCCGGGACGCCCTGAACGCGGCCACGAGCAGGGCCGTCAAGGACGGTCATGCCGATCTGACCCCCGCGCACCTGCTGCTGGCCCTGCTCGCCGGCGAGGACAACGAGAACGTCACCGACCTGCTGGCCGCCACGGACGCCGACCAGGCCGAGGTGAGGGCGGGCGCGGACCGGCTGCTGGCCGCCCTGCCCAGCGTCACCGGCTCCACCGTCGCGCCCCCGCAGCCCACCCGCGACCTGCTGGCCGTCCTGGCCGAGGCCGACGCCCAGGCCGGCCGGCTCGGCGACGAATACCTCTCCACCGAACACCTCCTCATCGCCATCGCCGCCAAGGGCGGCGCGGCGGGTGAGGTCCTTTCCGCCCAGGGCGCGAGCGCGAAGAAGCTGCTGGCCGCCTTCGAGAACGCACGAGGAGGACGGCGGGTGACCACCCCGGACCCCGAGGGTCAGTACAAGGCCCTGGAGAAGTTCGGCACCGACTTCACGGCGGCCGCGCGCGAGGGCAAGCTCGACCCGGTCATCGGCCGCGACCACGAGATCCGCCGCGTCGTGCAGGTGCTCTCGCGCCGTACGAAGAACAACCCGGTGCTCATCGGCGAGCCCGGCGTCGGCAAGACGGCCGTCGTCGAGGGCCTGGCCCAGCGCATCGTCAAGGGCGACGTCCCCGAGTCCCTGAAGAACAAGCGGCTGGTCTCCCTGGACCTCGGCGCGATGGTCGCGGGTGCCAAGTACCGCGGCGAGTTCGAGGAACGGCTGAAGACGGTGCTCGCCGAGATCAAGTCCAGCGACGGGCAGATCATCACCTTCATCGACGAGCTGCACACGGTCGTCGGCGCGGGCGCCGGCGGCGACTCCGCCATGGACGCGGGCAACATGCTCAAGCCCATGCTGGCCCGCGGCGAACTGCGCATGGTCGGCGCGACCACCCTCGACGAGTACCGCGAGCGCATCGAGAAGGACCCGGCGCTGGAGCGCCGCTTCCAGCAGGTGCTGGTCGCCGAGCCGTCCGTCGAGGACACCATCGCGATCCTGCGCGGGCTCAAGGGCCGCTACGAGGCCCACCACAAGGTCGTCATCAACGACAGCGCGCTCGTGGCCGCCGCCACCCTCTCCGACCGGTACATCACCTCCCGCTTCCTGCCCGACAAGGCCATCGACCTCGTCGACGAGGCCGCGTCCCGGCTGCGCATGGAGATCGACTCCTCCCCGCTGGAGATCGACGAGCTCCAGCGCTCCGTCGACCGCCTGCGGATGGAGGAGCTGGCGCTGAGGAACGAGTCCGACCCGGCCTCGGTGGAGCGCCTGGAGAAGATCCGCAAGGACCTCGCCGACAAGGAGGAGGACCTGCGCGGCCTGACCGCCCGCTGGGAGAAGGAGAAGCAGTCCCTCAACCGCGTCGGCGAGCTCAAGGAACGCCTGGACGACCTGCGCGGCCAGGCCGAGCGCGCCCAGCGCGACGGCGACTTCGACACCGCCTCCAAGCTGCTCTACGGGGAGATCCCGACCCTGGAGCGCGAGCTGGCGGAGGCGACCGAGGCCGAGGCCGAGGCGTCCAAGGGGACGATGGTCAAGGACGAGGTCGGCCCGGACGACATCGCGGACGTGGTGGGGGCTTGGACGGGCATCCCGGCGGGCCGCCTGCTGGAGGGCGAGACCCAGAAGCTCCTGCGCATGGAGGACGAGCTGGGCCGCCGCCTGATCGGCCAGGGCGAGGCCGTACGGGCCGTCTCGGACGCCGTGCGCCGCACCCGCGCCGGCATCGCCGACCCCGACCGCCCCACCGGCTCCTTCCTCTTCCTGGGCCCCACGGGCGTGGGCAAGACGGAGCTGGCCAAGGCCCTCGCCGACTTCCTCTTCGACGACGAGCGGGCCATGGTCCGCATCGACATGTCGGAGTACGGCGAGAAGCACAGCGTGGCCCGCCTCGTCGGCGCCCCGCCCGGCTACGTCGGCTACGAGGAGGGCGGCCAGCTGACGGAGGCCGTCCGCCGCCGCCCGTACAGCGTGGTGCTCCTGGACGAGGTGGAGAAGGCCCACCCCGAGGTCTTCGACATCCTGCTCCAGGTCCTGGACGACGGCCGCCTCACGGACGGCCAGGGCCGGACCGTGGACTTCCGCAACACCATCCTGGTCCTGACATCGAACCTGGGTAGTCAGTTCCTCATGGATCCGGCCACCCCCGCGGAACAGAAGAAGCAGCAGGTCCTGGAGGTGGTCCGGAGCTCCTTCAAGCCGGAGTTCCTGAACCGCCTGGACGACCTTGTGGTCTTCTCCGCCCTGTCCGGCGACGAGCTCGCGCACATCGCCGAGCTCCAGATCGGCCGCCTGGCCAAGCGCCTGGCCGACCGGCGCCTCACCCTGGACGTCACGCCCGAGGCCCTGGCCTGGCTGGCGGACAAGGGCAACGACCCGGCGTACGGCGCCCGGCCGCTGCGCCGCCTGATCCAGACGGCGATCGGCGACCGGCTGGCCAAGGAGATCCTCTCGGGCGAGGTCCGCGACGGCGACACCGTCCGGGTCGACGTGGCGGGCGAGGACCTGCTGGTCGGCAAGGGGCTCTGACCCGGCCGGGCGGACTCGGTGTCCGCCCGCAGCGGATCGGCGCTGCGGGGCTGGACACGGGGTGGGCGGGATGGGGGAGGATGCATGTATCCGCACGAAGGGAAAAACACGGTGAGCATCGACCCGGCCTCGATTCCGAACTTCGGAGGGCAGCAGCCCGATCCGCAGGCCACAGGACCGGCGGGCCCCGTCGTCCCCGACCAGGATCTGGTCAAGCAGCTGCTGGAGCAGATGGAGCTCAAGTACGTCGTCGACGACGAGGGTGACCTCGCGGCGCCGTGGGAGGAGTTCCGCACGTACTTCATGTTCCGCGGCGAGGACGAGCAGCAGGTTTTCTCGGTGCGGACCTTCTACGACCGTCCGCACAAGATCGACGAGAAGCCCCAGCTTCTCGAGTCGATCGACGACTGGAACCGCCGCACCCTGTGGCCGAAGGTCTACAGCCACACGCACGACGACGGCTCGGTCCGCCTGATCGGTGAGGCGCAGATGCTGATCGGCACCGGCGTCAACCTGGAGCACTTCGTGTCCTCCACGGTCAGCTGGGTCCGCGCCTCCATCGAATTCGACAAGTGGCTCGTCGAGCAGCTCGGTCTGGAGAAGGACATCGACTCCACCGACGGCGAGAACGACGGCGAAGGCGACGCCGACAACGGCAACTGACTAGAGCGGCACCCGGGCCACCAGGAGCAGGTACAGCCCGTAGCCGTAACCGAGCCCGGCCAGCACCACGGTCACCACGACCGCGGTGCGGGGCCGGGCTCGCGCCATGACGGCGGCCGCCGGCAGGAGCAGCGGGAAGGCCGGCAGCAGGAAGCGCGGCTTGGACTCGAAGAAACCGGCCCCGCCGAAGGCCATCACCAGCAGGACCGCGGTGTACACCAGGAGCGCGAGCGGGACGCGGTCCAGGAACAGCAGCACCGCGAGCAGCCCCGCCGCGGCCAGCAGCACCACCGTCACGGTGGTGGCGAGGGGCACGTGCCCGCCGGTCAGCACCCGCTCCGCCGAGCGCAGCGCCCCGGCGCCGAAGTCGAAGCGGGAGCCCCAGCTGCGCTGCACGGCGAAGTAGCCGCCGAAGGGGTCGCGCACCTTCACCCCGACGGCCAGGACGTACGCCGCCCAGCCCGCCGGCGCCACCAGCCCCGCCACCCACACCTCGGGTGCCCGGGATCTTCGTACGAGGACGGCGTGCAGGGCCAGGACCGACACGGCGGCCGCGACGGCGAGCCCGGTGGGCCGGGTCAGCCCGGCGAGTACGGCGAGGCCGGCGGCCCACAGCCAGCGGCCCCGCAGCAGGGCGTACAGGGCCCAGGCGGCGAAGGCGGCCAGCAGTGCCTCGGTGTAGGCGAGGGTGAGCACCACCGAGTGCGGCAGGGCCGCCCACAGCCCCACGAGCAGCAGCCCGGCGCGCGGCCCGACGACCCGCTCCCCGACCCGGTAGATCCCGACGGCGGCGACGGCCGCGGCCGTCCAGGTGACGAGGAGCGCGGCGGGGACGGGCCCGCCGGGCAGGAGGCCGGAGACGGCCCGTATCAGCGCCGGGTAGAGCGGGAAGAAGGCCTGGTCGCTCTGGACGGGCCCGGTGCCGGTGGCGGCGTCGGGCCACATCAGGGTGCGGCCGTAGCCGTGGGCCGCGATCCGCAGGTACCAGTCCGCGTCCCAGGACCGGCCGAGGACCCGCAGCGGATCCCGCCCGGCCCACCAGGACCCGAGGGCCAGCACCAGCACCCCGGCCCCGCGCACGGCGGCGAACACCCCGAGCGCTATGACCGCCGGGGGCGCGGCCGACCGTACGGCGCGGACCGCGCGCAACTCGAGGGGCGACGCGGACACGGTCGCTCTGCCCGTTGCCATCAATCCCGACTTCCGTCTCTCGGTGAGGTCCGCTCACCGGGAGGTGGGGGCTCGGGCACTCGTGCGAGCGACAGCTTCACACCGGCCTCGGCCGCCCCGCAAGCACCCCTGGCGGCCCCGGCCGGACGGCAGGGTTCCCGGTGCGGTCCTCAGAGGCCGCGCAGCCGTGAGGCGGCCTCCCGCAGAACGTCCTCGCGCTTGCAGAAGGCCCAGCGGACCTGGGTGGCGCCGGCGGACTTGTCGTCGTAGAAGACCTGGTTCGGGATGGCGACGACGCCGCAGCGCTCGGGCAGGGCGCGGCAGAAGGCGAGGCCGTCCTTCTCGCCGAGGGGGGTGATGTCGGTGGTGATGAAGTACGTCCCCTGCGGGCGGAAGACCTCGAAGCCGGCCGCCGCGAGGCCGTCGGCGAGGATGTCGCGCTTGGCGGCCAGGTCGGCGCGGAAGGCGTCGTAGTACGTGTCGGGGAGGGCGAGGGCCTCGGCGATCGCGTACTGGAAGGGCCCCGAGGAGACGTAGGTGAGGAACTGCTTGGCCGAGCGGACCGCCGTGACCAGCTCCGGGGGCGCGGTGACCCAGCCGACCTTCCAGCCCGTGAAGGAGAAGGTCTTCCCGGCCGAGGAGATGGTGACCGTGCGCTCGCGCATGCCGGGGAGGCCCGCCAGGGGGACGTGGGCGCCCTCGAAGACCAGGTGCTCGTACACCTCGTCCGTGACGACCAGCAGGTCGCGCTCGACCGCCAGCTCGGCGATCGCGGCGAGCTCGGCGGCGGTCAGGACGGTGCCCGTCGGATTGTGCGGGGTGTTCAGCAGGAGCAGCCGGGTGCGCGGGGTGACGGCGGCGCGCAGTTCGTCCAGGTCGAGGGCGAAGGCCCCGGCGTGCGGACGCAGGGTGACCGGGACGCGTACGGCGCCGGCCATCGCGATGCAGGCCGCGTACGAGTCGTAGTACGGCTCCAGGGCGATGACCTCGTCACCCGGCTCCAGCAGGGCGAGGAGTGAGGCGGCGATGGCCTCGGTGGCGCCCGTCGTGACCAGGACCTCGGTGTCGGGGTCGTAGGACAGGCCGTAGAAGCGCTGCTGGTGCGCGGCGATCGCGGTGCGCAGCTCGGGGACGCCGGGGCCGGGCGGGTACTGGTTGCCCCGGCCCGTGAGGACCGCGCGGGAGGCCGCCTCGGCGATCTCCGCCGGGCCGTCGGTGTCGGGGAAGCCCTGGCCGAGGTTGATCGAACCGGTGCGGGCGGCCAGCGCCGACATCTCCGCGAAGATCGTCGTGCCGAAGGCCGCCAGCCGGCGGTTCAGGAAGGGGCGGTCGCTGCTCACGGGTGCGCTCATGGGCGCCATCCTGCGGTCAACCTCTGGACTTCCTCAAGTGTGCTTTGGGCCGTGCGGCCCGTGGGAATCCCCCCTCCACGCGGGACGAGGGGATCCCGCTCCCCGGCAAGACCGGGGCGTGAGAGAAGGGCGGACACATGTTCGTCGGAATCGTCATCGCAGTCGTGGTCATCGCTTTCGTCGTGACGATCTCAGCCCGGTCGTCCAAGGCCGGGCACACCCGCGGCCGCGGCAAGAGGAGCGGCTCGTGGGTGGACGGGGGCGGCGCGGGCGGAGGCTGCGGCTCCTCCTCGTCCTGCTCCTCCTCGTCCTGCGGCTCGTCGTCCTCGTGCGGCGGCGGGGGGTGCGGTTCCAGCTGACACGGGGCAGCGGGCACCGCGTGGACGAGGGCGCTCGGCGGTCCGGTTTCCGTCGGGCGTCCTCGTCGTTTCTCCCGCCCGTGACGGCTCGTTCGCCCATGCATGACGACGCGCGGGACGCAACCCGTTGAACACGTGAACTGTGGAGCCCCCGGGGGGATGTAAACCCCGTCAAGTTGGGTAAAAACGCTGTGAGTGCCGTGCCTTTCATGATTCCCTCGGTTGAGTAGACCAGTCCTCGGACCTCCCTGGACTTCCTGTGGATCCGTGCCGGTGTCCCCCCACCCGTTGACTACCGCTGGCGGGCCCCGGCCCATCTCCCTCGCGCGTTTGCGGAGCCGACTCATGCTCACGACCCTCCAGACCTCCTACACCGACACGCGTGCCGCCGATCTCGCCTGGGCCCTGGGTCGGGACCGGCTGCCCGCCCTGGCCGTACTGAACCTCGAACTGTCAGGAGCCAAGGTGGAGTTGCGCCTGCTCGGGGCCTCCCATCAGGTTCTTCTGGAAGAGGCCGAGGTGCTCTGCTCGGAGACGGTCGCCTGTATGCCCGGCAGCAGTACGCCGCTGCCGCTCGGCGTGGCCAAGCGGGTGGGTGACTGGGAGTACGAGTTCGCCGCGCGCGTCGAGACGCTGTCCCGCGGGTCCTTCGCGGGGCGGGCGCAGGAGCTCCTCGCACTGGTGGCCGACCACCCGAACGGGCTGGCGGGGACCTTCCCGGGAAGTCCGCACGCCTTCACGGCCATGCTCGCGCAGCGCTACGAGGGGCAGGTGCGCTGGCGGACCTGGCACGCGTACCCGCAGGAGGGCCAGTTGGTGGCCACCCGGACCCGGGTGGGCGTACGGGCGGGGGCCCCGGCGGAGGCGACGCTGGAATCGCCGGCGCTGCTGTAGCGGCCGCGGGAGGTGCGGGCCGGACCGGTCCGGACGGGGGGCGCGGCCGGCGCCTCCGGGGCGCGGACGGCCCGCCGCCGTTACGCCAACTGGCTGGATCGACAAGCCACTTGCACCCATGTGGGTGACCGGATGTAGGTGGGCGGTGACGTACGGTTCGCTTCATGATCGACCGTTCCGTCCCGCGCCGGGTGCTCCCGGCTCCGGAGCCGCGGGGCGCCGCGACCGTCCCGGCCGCCCTGCCCGTACGGCCCCGGACCGGCCGACTCCTCGTCCTGGCCACCGTGTTCGTCTGCGCCGCCTGCGGGCTCGTGTACGAACTGGAGCTGCTCGCCCTGGGCACCTACCTCATCGGCGACTCCGTCACCCAGGCGTCGGTCGTGCTGTCCGTCATGGTCTTCGCCATGGGCGTCGGCTCCCTGCTCGCCAAGCGCCTGCGCCACCGGCCCGCCTTCGGCTTCGGCGCCATCGAGGCCGGGCTCGCCCTCCTGGGCGGGCTCTCGGCCATGGCGCTCTACGCGAGCTTCGCCTGGCTGGGGGAGTCCCGCCCCGCCCTCGTCGCCTTCTCCTTCACCATCGGGGTGCTCATCGGCGCGGAGATCCCGCTGCTGATGGTCCTCATCCAGCGCATCCGCAGACAGGACGCGGGCGGCGCCGTCGCCGACCTGTTCGCCGCCGACTACGTCGGCGCCCTCGTCGGCGGCCTCGCCTTCCCGTTCCTGCTGCTCCCGGTGCTCGGCCAGCTCACCGGCGCCATGCTCACCGGCACCGTCAACGCGGCCGTCGGCGGCGGACTGGTCCTGTGGCTGTTCCGGCGGGACCTGAGCCGCCGCTGCCGCTGGCTGCTGATCGTCGCCAACGTGACCGTGCTGGCCGTGCTCGCCTCCGCGACCGTCCTCGCCGACGACTTCGAGCGGGTGGCACGGCGCGCCGTCTACGGCGGGGAGGTGCGCGTCGCCGTTCAGACCGGAGTGCAGGAACTGGTCCTCACCGGCCCCCCGACCGGCTCCCCGCGCTCCCTCGACCTGTACCTCGACGGACGGCTGCGGGTCAGCGGCTACGACGAGTACCGCTACCACGAGGCCCTGGTCCACCCCGCGATGACCGGCCCGCACGCCCGGGTCCTGGTCCTCGGCGGTGGCGACGGGCTCGCCGCCCGCGAGGTGCTCCGCTACCGGGACGTCACCTCCGTCACCGTGGTCGAGCTCGACCCCGGCGTGGTCGGGCTCGCCCGCACCGATCCGATGCTCTCGGCGCTCAACGCCGGGGCGTACGAGGACCCCCGCCTGGCCGTCGTCACGCAGGACGCCTTCCGCTGGCTGCGCGGGCCGGCCGCCTCCAGCCGCTTCGACGTCATCGTCTCGGACCTCCCGGACCCGGGCATCACCCCCAGCACGAAGCTGTACTCGCAGGAGTTCTACGGCCTGGCCGCGCGGGCCCTGCGCCCCGGGGGCCGGATCGCCGTGCACGCCGGGCCGCTGGCCACGCGCCCGCGTACGTACTGGACCGTCGACTCCACCCTGCGCGCGGCCGGCCTGCTGACCTCCCCGTACAGCGCGGGCGGCCGCCTGTCGGGCTTCGCCGCCGGACCCGACCGCACCCCCCTCGGCGTGGCCGACGCACCGCCGCAGGACTGGGGCTTCGTCCTGGCCGCCCGCGACGGGGTCCCCGCGCTGCACGTGGACCGCGACACGCCCGCCCTGCGCTCGCTGTCGACGCGCTCGCTGCAGGACGCCGCACGCGACGCGGAACGCACCCGCGTGCCCGGGCTTCCGCCGTCGACCCTTCCGCACCCGCGGTATTCGTGACCCGGTGCGCTGTCGTCGGTAGGCTCGACCGCATGGAGCATCAGGTCTTCGTCCCGGTACCGGCAGACGATCTCCGCGCCGTGCTGCGCGACCCCGCCCGGGTCGCCCGGTGCGTGCCGGGCCTCCAGCAGGACGCCGACACCGACGCCGGGCCGGTCTCCGGCCGGCTGAAGGTCCGCGTCGGCGGGAGCACCGTGACCTACCGGGGTGCCCTGGCCGTCATCGAGCGGGACCCCGGGCACTTCACCTTCGAGGGTGAGGGCACGGAGGTCCGCGGCAGCGGGACGGTGAAGTTCTCCGTCGACCTGCGGCTTTCCCCCGCCGAGGACGGGACCCGGCTGGACTTCACCGCCGGGGCCACCGCCGACGGACGGGCCGCCGCCTTCGCCCCCGAGGCCGCGGCCACCGCCGTACAGCGGCTGCTGGACCGGGCCGCCGGCCAGCTGGGCGCCGGATCCGCCCTCGGTGACCCCGTCGCCGAGGCCGAGGAGGCGGAGGAGGCCACGGCGGCCGGTCCCGGGTTCGTCGAGGACGACGTCAGCGAGGTCAGCGCCTCCCTCTTCGACACCGAGGTGCCGCCCCCGTCGCTGGACCCGTTCCTGGCCGGCGGGTTCGAGGAGCTGGACGGGGGCCCGCGGCCCCCGGCGGAGGCCGCGCACGCCCGCCGCACCATGATCGGCCGCAGTGCGGAGGAGGTGGACCACGCGCCGCCGCGCGGCCGGTACGCCCCGGTCCCCGCGCCCGCCGCCACCACCGCCGGCGACAGCCTGCGCTGGATCGCCCCGGCCGCCGCCCTCGCGCTGGCCTCGGTGGTCGTCATCGGCCGGGCCCTGCGCCGCCGCCGCTGACCTGCGGCCGCGGCCCGCATTAGGGTCGACCGCATGAGTACGCAACTGAGCGCCGGTGGCGCCGAGGTGACGGTCGACCAGGAGAACGGCTGCCGCATCAGCAGCCTGCGCATCGACGGGACGGAGCTGCTGCGCCAGGGCCCGCGGTACGGGGCGTTCCCGATGGTCCCGTGGTGCGGCCGGATCGAGAACGGCCGGTTCCGCGACGGCGGCACCGTCCACCAGATGCCGCTCAACCACCCGCCGCACGCTCTCCACGGGTTCGGCCGTGACGCCCCCTGGCGCCCCGCGGGGGCCACCGCCACCGAGGCGGCGTTCACCTACGACCTCGGTGAGCCGTGGCCGTACCCCGGCCGGGTCACCCAGGTCTTCGCGCTCACCGAGGACGCGCTCACCCTCAGCCTGGGCGTCGAGACCTACGGGGACTCCTTCCCGGCCCAGGCCGGCTGGCACCCCTGGTTCCGGCGCGACCTGGGGATCGGCGGCGGCGCGGCGGAGCTCTCCTTCGAGCCCGCCTGGCAGGAGGAGCGCGGCGCCGACCACCTCCCCACCGGCCACCGCATCGACCCGAAGCCCGGCCCCTGGGACGACTGCTTCGGCATGCCGCACGGCGTCGACGTCACCCTCACCTGGCCCGGCGCGCTGGAACTGCGGCTCACCAGCCGGGCCGAATGGGTGGTCGTCTACGACGAGGAGTCCGAGGCCGTCTGCGTGGAGCCGCAGTCCGGTCCGCCGAACGGGCTGAACACCCTGCCGCGCCTGGTCACCCCCGTGGATCCGCTGGAGGTCTCCACGACGTGGACGTGGCGGCGGCTGCGCTAGGGCGCAATTAAGCTCAGGGCCATGAGTGACGTACGGGATGCGCTTCTGCAGCAGATCAAGGACAAGGCCGTCGTGCACGGCAAGGTGATCCTCTCCTCCGGCCGGGAGGCCGACTACTACATCGACCTCCGGCGGATCACCCTCGACGGCGAGGCGGCCCCGTTGGTCGGTCAGGTCATGCTCGACCTGACCGCCGAGCTCGACTTCGACTGCGTCGGCGGTCTGACCCTGGGCGCGGACCCGGTCGCGACCTCGATGCTGCACGCCTCCGCCGCGCGCGGACAGCGCCTGGACGCCTTCGTCGTCCGCAAGGCGCAGAAGGCCCACGGCATGCAGCGCCGCATCGAGGGCACCGACGTGAAGGGCAGGCGCTGCCTGGTGGTCGAGGACACCTCGACCACCGGCGGTTCCCCGCTGACGGCCGTCGAGGCGGTCCGTGAGGCCGGCGGCGAGGTCGTCGCCGTCGCCACGATCGTCGACCGCGGCGCGGCCGACGCCATCGCCGAGGCCGGTCTCCCGTACCTCACCGGCTACCGCCTCGGGGACCTGGGCCTGTCCTAAGGGCCTCCGTCCGGGTCTGCTTTCCGGGTCCGGGGGCGCCGGACCGGCCACCGGGACAACTGGTGCCGAAGGTCCTCGGTGACCTCGGACCCGGTCCTGACCTGCGCTTTCGTGGCGGCCAGGGATGTTTCACGTGAAACATCCCGGGCCGTTCGCCCAGCACGTGAGACCGGCAGGCTGGACCCCCGCGCCGAGTCTGGAAAGATAGGCGCGACGATGACGTCGCCCCCAGGTCAGGGCCCGCAATAAGCACACTCCCCGCACATCCAAGGAGCGGACAGATGCCCATCGCAACCCCCGAGGTCTACAACGAGATGCTCGACCGGGCGAAGGCAGGCAAGTTCGCCTACCCGGCCATCAACGTGACCTCCTCCCAGACCCTGCACGCTGCACTGCGCGGCTTCGCGGAGGCCGAGAGCGACGGCATCATCCAGATCTCCACCGGTGGTGCGGAGTTCCTGGGTGGCCAGCACAACAAGGACATGGTCACCGGTGCGGTAGCCCTGGCCGAGTTCGCCCACATCGTGGCCGCCAAGTACGACATCACGGTCGCGCTGCACACGGACCACTGCCCCAAGGACAAGCTGGACGGCTATGTCCGTCCGCTGCTCGACATCTCCGCCGAGCGGGTGGCCCGCGGTCTGAACCCGCTCTTCCAGTCGCACATGTGGGACGGCTCCGCCGAGACCCTGGCCGACAACCTGGCCATCGCCCAGGAGCTGCTCGCCAAGGCCGCCGCCGCGAAGATCATCCTTGAGGTGGAGATCACCCCGACCGGTGGCGAGGAGGACGGCGTCAGCCACGAGATCAACGACGAGCTGTACACCACCGTCGACGACGCCATCCGCACCGCCGAGGCCCTCGGCCTGGGTGAGAAGGGTCGCTACCTGCTGGCCGCGTCCTTCGGCAACGTCCACGGCGTCTACAAGCCGGGCAACGTCGTCCTGCGCCCCGAGCTCCTCAAGGACCTCCAGGCCGGTGTCGGCGAGAAGTACGGCAAGGCCTCGCCGTTCGACTTCGTCTTCCACGGCGGTTCGGGCTCCACGGCCGAGGAGATCGCCACCGCGCTGGAGAACGGCGTCGTGAAGATGAACCTCGACACCGACACCCAGTACGCCTTCACCCGCCCGGTCGTGGACCACATGTTCACCAACTACGCCGGCGTCCTGAAGGTCGACGGCGAGGTCGGCACCAAGTCGAAGTACGACCCGCGCACCTGGGGCAAGGCGGCCGAGGCCGGCATGGCCGCGCGTGTCGCCGAGGCGTGCGCGAACCTGCGCTCCACCGGTACCAAGCTGAAGTAACCGGCTGCCGCGCAGCGGCTGTCGCAAGAGGGCCCGGTCCCGTCCCCCGAGGACGGGGCCGGGCCCTCCGCCATGGCCGCCCGGCCCCACCCCCCGGGCGCCGCCGCCGCGCGAGCCGCGGCGCGCGGGGGGTCGGTGGGCGCCCCCGGCCCACGCGACGGGGCTTCGGGCGCACCCCGGAGCCGAGGGGCGGAAGGACGGCGGGCCGGGAGCCGGCGGCGCGAAGGAACGGCGGGCTCGGAGCCGGCGGCGCGGAGGAACGACGGGCCGGGAGCCGGCGGCCCGGAGCCGGCGGGCCCGGAGTCGGCGGGGCGGAGGAACGGCGGGCTCGGAGCCGGCGGCGCGGAGGAACGTCGGGCCGGGAGCCGGCGGCGCGGAGGGACGGCGGGCCCGGAGTCGGCGGCCCGGAGCCGGCGGGCCCGGAGCCGGCGGCGCGGAAGGACGGTGGGCCGGGAGCCGGCGGCGCGGAGGGACGGCGGGCTGGGAGCCGGCGGCCCGGAGCCGGCGGCCCGGAGCCGGCGGGCCCGGAGCCGGCGGCGCGGAGGAACGCCGGGCCCGGAGTCGGCGGCGCGGGAGGGACGGCGGGCCGGGAGCCGGCGGCGCGGAGGGACGGCGGGCCGGGAGCCGGCGCGGAGGAACGGCGGGCCCGGAGTCGGCGGGGCGGAATGACGGCGGGCCCGGAGCCGGCGGGGCCGGAGACGGCGGGGCGGAGGGATGGCGGGTTTTGCGGATCACCGCACCCGGCAGACTGGGGGCATGTCCATTCACCAGAACCTGCTCGGGGGCCCCGCCCCCACCCACCTCCCCGACGAGCCGGGCCGCGAGGCCATCGCCGCCGGCACCCCCGCCGTCGAGGTGGCCGCCGCGCACCCGACGTCCTCCCTCGCCTGGGCGATCCTCGCCGACGAGGCCTTCGCCGCCGGCAGCACGGTCGAGTCGTACGCCTACGCCCGCACGGGCTACCACCGCGGCCTCGACGCCCTGCGTCGCGCCGGCTGGAAGGGCCACGGCCCGGTGCCGTGGGAGCACGAGCCGAACCGCGGTTTCCTGCGGGCCCTGCACGCGCTGGCCCGCGCGGCCGAGGCCATCGGCGAGAAGGAGGAGTACGAGCGCTGCTCGACCTTCCTGCGCGACTCGTCCCCGACGGCGGCGGACACGCTGAGCGCCTGATCCCGTACGGCGGGGAGTGACGCGGACCGCATTTGTGTGGTCTGCGTCACTCCCCGCTGGAGCGTCGGCGCGCCGGTGTCCTATGCTGCGGGCAGGGGACCGGGGCTCCACTCACCTCACGGAAGGAGCGGACCGCTACCCGGAAGCACGTGTCGAGGAGACAGAAATGTCGAACACCCTTGATGCCTCCGGAGTCGGCGGGTCGGACACCCCGAACCTCGACTTCGACGGCACCACCCCGTACGAGGACTACGTCCAGGCGGACGTTCTCACCCACCTCCAGCACCTCCGCTCGGACGACCCGGGCGAGATGGTCTTCCTGGTCACGACCCAGGTCATGGAGCTGTGGTTCACGGTCATCGTCCACGAGTGGGAAACCGCCGCGAAGGCCCTGCGCGAGGACCGCATCCCGGTCGCGATGGATGCGCTGAAACGTTCCCTCCGCGAACTCGAAGCCCTCAACGCCTCCTGGCGCCCGCTCGCCCAGCTCACCCCGGGCCAGTTCAACGCCTACCGCTCCGCGCTCGGCGAGGGTTCCGGTTTCCAGTCGGCGATGTACCGCCGGATGGAGTTCCTGCTCGGCGAGAAGTCCTCCTCCATGCTGGTCCCGCACCGCGGCGCGCCGCGCGTCCACGCGGAGTTGGAGAAGGCCCTCCACGAGCCGAGCCTCTACGACGAGGTGCTGCGCCTGCTGGCCCGCCGCGGCCTCCCGGTCCCGGCCGCCGTCCTCGACCGCGACCTCTCGCTGCGCTACGAGCCCTCGGCCGAGGTCGAGGCCGTCTGGACGGGCCTCTACGCCACCCCGGACGAGCACCTGGACCTGCACCGCCTCGGCGAGGTCCTGACCGACGTCGCCGAGCTCGTCTGGCGCTGGCGCAACGACCACCTGGTCGCCACCCGCCGCGCGATGGGCGCGAAGACGGGCACGGGCGGCTCGGCCGGCGTGACCTGGCTGGAGAAGCGCGCCACGAAGAACGTCTTCCCGGAGCTCTGGACGGCCCGCAGCCATGTCTGAGACCTCCGGCCCCGCGGATCTTGCGGCCCGCGCGGCGTCCCTGGACACCGCCGACGAGCTGGCCAAGCTGCGCGGGCGCTTCACCCTCCCCGACGGAGTCGTCTACCTGGACGGCAACTCCCTCGGCGCGCTCCCCGTCGGCGTCGCCGACACGACCGCCGACGTCGTCTCCCGGCAGTGGGGCGAGCTCCTCATCCGGTCCTGGGACGAGAGCGGCTGGTGGACCGCCCCCGAGCGGATCGGCGACAAGATCGCCCCGCTCGTCGGCGCGGCCCCCGGCCAGGTCGTCGTCGGCGACTCCACCAGCGTCAACCTCTTCAAGGCCCTGGTCGGCGCGGCCCGTCTCGCCGCCCCCGGCCGGACCCGGATGCTGGTCGACGCGGCCACCTTCCCGACCGACGGCTACATAGCCGAGTCGGCGGCCCGGATGACGGGCCTGACCGTCACCCCGGTGGACCCCTCGCACGCGGCCGAGGCGATGGACGCGGACACCGCCGTGGTCCTCCTCAACCACGTCGACTACCGCACCGGGCGGCTCCACGACCTGCCCGCCCTCACCGCGGCGGCCCGAGCCGCCGGGGCGGTCACGGTCTGGGACCTCTGCCACTCCGCCGGGGCCCTCCCCGTCGGCCTCGACGCGCACGGCGTCGACCTCGCGGTCGGCTGCACGTACAAGTACCTCAACGGCGGTCCGGGTTCGCCGGCGTACCTGTACATCGCCGCGCGCCACCAGGCCGGCTTCGACTCCCCGCTCCCGGGCTGGAACGGGCACGCGGACCCCTTCGCGATGACCCCGGCCTTCGAGGCGGCCGAGGGAGCGACCCGCGGCCGCGTCGGCACCCCGGACATCCTGTCCATGCTGGCGCTGGAGTCCGCGCTCGACGCCTGGGAAGGCGTCTCCGTCGAGGCCGTACGGGCCAAGTCGCTCGCCCTGACCGACTTCTTCCTCGAATGCGTGGCGGCGTACGTCCCGCAGGGCCGGGTCGAGTCGGTCACCCCGGACGAGCACGGGCACCGCGGCAGCCAGATCTCGCTGCGCACCGAGAACGCCCGTGAGGTCATGCGGGAACTCATCTCCCGCGGGGTCATCGGCGACTTCCGCGCGCCCGACGTCCTGCGCTTCGGCTTCACCCCGCTCTACGTCGGTTTCGCCGACGCCGAGCGCGCCGCGCGCACACTGGGTCACATTTTCGGGTGACTCGGTAGCGAAACGTCACATCACCGGGCGGGCGGGGCTACGGCTCCGTCCGCCCGGTCACATCCCGGACCCTGCACGGAACCTCTCGTTCCAGACTGATACGGTCCCGCTCTGCCGGAACACCGGAACATCTGTCCCCGCTGTCCCACGCGTTACCGAGAGGTTGAGCCGATGACGGACCCCGCCGCCGTGGAACGGGACGCCGCCGAGGCCGCCTCGGCCTTCTCCCATCCGGCCGTCGCGCCGGACGCGACCGGCGCGTACGGGGAACACCCCGACCAGGTCGTCGACTTCTACGCCCCCCGCGCCGAGCCCCCGGGCGGCCCGGTCCCGCTGGTGGCCGTCCTGCACGGCGGCGCGTGGCGGGCCCCGTACGACAGGCGGCACATCACCCCCTTCGCGGACTTCCTGGCCCGGCGGGGTTTCGCCGTCGCGAACGTCGAGTACCGGCGCGGCAGTTCCCTCCCGCACCAGCACGGCGACGGGCCGGTCGCCGGGCGCTGGCCGGAGACCTTCGACGACGTCGCCGCCGCGATGGACGCCCTCCCCGAGCTGGCCGCCGCCGCGCTCCCGCAGGCCGATGTCCGCCGCCTGGTCCTCACCGGCCACTCGGCGGGCGGGCACCTCGCGCTGTGGGCCGCGGCCCGGCACGTGCTCCCGTACGACTCCCCGTGGCGGCTGTCCTCCCCGCCGATGCTGCGCGGCGTGGTGGCCCTGGCGCCGATCGCGGACTTCACGGTGGCGCAGGAGCTGGGCGTGTGCGGCGGCGCGAGCGCGCAACTGCTGGGGGGCGAGGAGTTGTTCGCGGACCGCCTGCCGTACGCCGACCCGGCGGCGCTGCTGCCGACGGGGATCGCCACGACGGTGGTGCAGGGACGCGACGACATCGTGGTCCCGCAGCAGGTGGCCGAGGCGTACGTGGCGGCCGCGGCGAAGGCGGGCGAGATGGTGGGGCTGACGCTCCTCGACGGGATCGGGCACTTCCCGCTCATCGATCCGGCGGCGGACGCGTGCGCGGTGGTGTCGGAGGAGATCGCCCAACTGGCCTGGTAGCGGGTGGCGGTCGGCGGTCGGCGGTCGGCGGTCGGCGGTCCGGCGGTCCGGCGGCCGGCCGCGGCGCCGGGGCGGGGCGTCCGTCCCGGCGGTCCGGGCGGTGTGCGAGGATCCGCGCACAGGCACCGGGCCCCGTGGACCGAGGGGCTCTCGGGCCGGCCGGCGGGAGGGCGGACATGAGCGGCAACACCCTGCGGTGGTTCGGGGAGCGCGCGTAGTGGCCCGGTGGGGGCTGCTCGTCGAGCAGCACGTGGGCAGCGGCGAGGGCCGGGAGTGGTCCGTCAAGGTCCTGGGACACGTCGACGGGACGCGTGAGGAGGCCGTCGCCGCCCTGCGGAAACACGCCGAAGACCACCAGCCCCAGCACCCGTACCGGCCGAGGCGGCGGGTGCTGTACCGGGACGGGGATTCCTTCCTGTTGGTCCTGGACGGACGCTGGCAGGTCTTCCACTGCCGGTTCACGGTGGCGGAGCAGCTGAGCGACAGCGCGGGCTGACGGGCGGGCCGGCGGCGGGCCGGCGTGCGGGTCGGATCGCGCCAACTCCCCCTCCCTGCGGTGATATCGGCCGATCATGCGACGAGGATCTATGTACTGTGGCCCAGACAGTTCCTGAGCATGTTCAAAATTGGGGGGAACGGTGCGCAGTCGCCGTCTCGTAATATCCGTTGCCGTCATCGCGGCCACGGTCGGTCTCGTCCCGGGAATGGCCCACGCGGCCGGTCCCGTCGCTCCGGTCGCACCGGGCGCGCAGGGCGTGGCCGCTCCCGCCGTGGATCTGGGGAAGGCCGCGGCGCCGAACGTCAAGACCTTCAAGAGCCCCGCCGAGCGCTCGGTCCGCAAGGGCCTGCCCGGCGGGAAGGCCGGGGCCGGTGCCTCGCAGGCCGCCGGCAACCCGGACCTGGCCATCGTGCTGAACGCGGCGAGCACCACCGCGCACGCGGTGGACCTGGAGACCACCGTCATCAGCGCGGATTCCACGCTGAAGGTCACCGTCGACTGGGGCGACGGGAACACGGACGGGATGGACGCCTACGGCTCCACCGTCCTCAAGAGCAGCCACACCTACGCCGAGCTCGGCGAGTACACCGTCAAGGTCACCGTGACGGACCCGGCGAACCAGGCCGAGGTCGTCAACGAGTTCCAGGTCATGACCGCGGGCTCGGACTTCGTCCCGTACGCGCCCACCCGCCTGCTGGACACCCGTGACGGGACCGGCGCGGTCAAGGGCAAGGTCGCCCCGTACGGCTCGACCCGTGTGAAGGTCGGCGGCAACGGAGCGATCCCCACGGGGGTCACCGCCGTCGTCCTCAACCTGACCGTCACGAACACCACCGCGGGCGGGCACGTCACGGCGTTCCCCGAGGGCACCGAGCGTCCGACCACGTCGAACGTCAACTTCGAGGCGGGCCAGACCGTCCCGAACCTGGTGATCGTGCCGGTCGGCAAGAACGGCTACGTCGAGCTGGCCAACCGCGGCGCGGACCCGATCGACCTGATCGCGGACGTGACCGGCTACTTCACCCGGACCGAGGCGAGCGGCTACGCGCCGATGACCCCGGCCCGTTTCGTCGACACCCGCGAGGGCCTTGGCACGGTCAAGGGCCAGCTCGGCGGGCGGAAGACCTTCTCCACCCAGATCAGCGGCCTGCGCGGCGTGCCCCAGGGCATCACCGCCGTGGCGCTGAACGTGACGGTCACCAACCCGAAGGAGGCCGGCCACCTGTCGGTCTTCCCGGGCGGCGGCGCCACCCCGACCGCGTCCAACCTGAACTTCACCCCCGGCCAGACGATCGCCAACTCGGTGATCGTGCCCGTCGGCACGGACGGCAGGATCAGCGTCTTCAACGGCGCCTGGGCGGGCACCGACGTGATCGTCGACGTCGTCGGCTTCTACAGCAAGGACAGCAAGGCGTCCTTCATGCCGCTCCAGCCGAGCCGCATCATCGACACCCGTGACCCCGCCTGGCCCTACGGCCCGCTGCGCGCCCGGAACTACATCTACACCTACAACGGGAAGTCGCCCGGCGACGTGGGCGTCGACGGGTACGTGCTGAACACCACCGTGACCAACACGAGGGGCACCGGCTTCCTGTCGGTCGCGCCGGACCCGAACACGATCCAGCAGTACAAGGACCGGACCGCGGTCTTCCCGGAGCGTCCGAGCGCCTCGACCTTGAACTGGACGGCCGGCAAGACCGTCCCGAACCTGGTCCAGGCGAGCTCCGGCAAGAACGGCATCGTCGACTACTGGAACCAGGGCTGGGAGGACGTCGACCTCATCGTCGACATGTTCGGTCTCTACGAGTCCAAGTGATCCACCGCTGAGCGCCCCGGGGATCGTCCGCCGTCCCCGCGGCGCTCAGCGTTCCGGTCTGCCCCGGGCCAGGTGTTCCACCAGTTCGGCGAGGTCCTCGCAGACCTGCTCGATCTTCAGGCGGACGTTGTTCTGCTCGGTGACCATCGCCGACAGGAGCAGCGCCGTGAGGGCCGCCGCGCCGTTGAGGGCCTGGAGGTTGATCATGATGGCCAGGAGGCCCTGCCCGTCGAACGGCCCGGTGCGGTCGCTCGCCGCCGAGATCGCCAGGACGGACACGAGAAGGACGCACGGGGCACTGCCGGCCAGCTGGAAGCGTACGGCCGCCCAGATGATCACCGGGAAGACGAGGAACAGCAGGGACAGCGGGCTCCGGGTGGCCACGACGGTGACGACGACGGACGTGAGCACCAGGGCCGACACCTCGAGGACGCGGTAGCCGCCCTCCCCGGCCGGCCGGCGGATCCGGCGCAGGACGAGCAGGAGCGGCGTCACCACGAGCACACCCATCGCGTCCCCGGCCCACCAGGCCGACCACACCGGCCAGAACCGGGCCGGGGGCAGGTCGCCGCCGAGCACCAGCGACCAGGTCCCGATGGTGGCGCTGATCAGCGTCGGCAGCAGACCACCCAGGAAGACCAGCGCCAGGGCGTCCCGCAGCCGGTCGACCTCGCTGCGGAAGCCCACCCGGCGCAGCATCAGGTACGCGCACACGGGTGCGAGGGTGTTCCCAGCGACGATGCCGAGGCCGGCGAGATTGAAGTCGCCGATCCGCTCGATCGCGAGGTACGTGCCGAGGGCGATCCCCGGCCATGTCCGCAGGCCCAGCCAGAGCAGGGCGGCGAGGGCGATGCCGGTGGGCGGCCACAAGGGTGTGACCTCGGCGCCGTTGACGACCACGGACTGGTGCAGGCCGATGCGTCCGCCCACGTAGTAGGCGAGGGCGACGGCGAGGATCAGCAGGACAGCTGTGGACAGTCGTCGCCATTCCTCGGTGCGCACCACAGCATCAGACAACAGGCCCGCGCCCCGGCGGGGCGTGACGCGCCGCGTCGTGGGTCAGGACGAGCACTGCGGCGTCATCGGCATGGCCGGTGGAGTCGGCCACCTTCATCACCTCGGCGGCCAGCTCGTCGGGATCGGTGCCCGCCGCCTCCCGCACGACGCGGACGACGCGCTCCAGCCCCACCTCGATCGGGAACCTCGGGCCCTCGACGACGCCGTCGGTGAGCAGGACGATCGATCCCGCCGTCGTCAGCCGGCGCCGGGTCACCCCGTACGCCGATCCGGACTGCAGGTTCAGCGGCAGTCCGCCCTCGTCCTCGCTGATCCCGTACCGGCCGTCGACGGTGGCCCAGACCGAGGGAACGTGCCCGGCGCGGGCGCTCTCCAGCTCCCGCGTCCGCGGATCGAAACGGAGCAGGCTGCAGGTGGCGAAGAGATCGCGGTCCATGGAGAGCAGCACCTCGTTGGCCCGGCCGAGCACCTCGCCCGGATCGGCGATCACGGCCGACACGGCACGCAGGCAGATCCGGATCTGCCCCATGAAGGCGGCCGCGTCCACGTCGTGTCCCTGGACGTCGCCGATGCAGAAGGCGAGGGCGCCCTCCGGCAGCTGGAAGCCGTCGTACCAGTCGCCGCCGATGTCCAGGCCGTGCCGGGCCGGCGCGTACCGAGCCGCGGCGCGCAGCCCCGGCAGCACGGGCAGGGCGGTGGGCAGCATCTCACGCTGCAGCGCCTCGGCCAGCTCGACCCGGGCCTGCTGCAGCTCGACCCCTTGCCGCGCCTGGGCGGTGAGCCGCCCGAGCATGCTGAGCAGGTCGGCGCTCGCCACGCGCGGGGGGCGGCGCGGACTCATGGAACGCTCCGAGGTGCACCCATTCGTCCCTGCTTCCGCTCCGTTCACGAGCCCGTGCACATCATATTTCCGGGCACCCGGAACGCGCCCCCCGAGACGGCCCCGGGGCCGAGCGGGACACGCGCGGACGTGCGGATCCGGAAGGATCCCCCTCCCGGAAAGGCGGAGGGTCCTGCCCGGTCGGCAGACCGGTCAGGACCCTCGCTCGCGTCACCGGGGCGTCAGGACGTGAAATAGCCGTTCAGATCGGCGATCACGTCGACGGAGCCCGAGTTGTTGAAGAACGTCACCCGGCCGTCCACGACCGGGACGACCACGAGGTTGGCGACGGTCTGCCCAGCGGTGTAGTTCAGGTTCGACACGTTGGGGCGCACGACCCCGTGGGGGTGGACGATCAGGTGGCTCGCCCCGGTGGGATTGGTGACCGTGACGTTCAGCACGACAGCGGTCACACCCTGTGCGGGCACCCCCGCGACCCCGGCCACCTGGAGGTTCACGAGGCCGCCCGGACCCACGGCGCCTGCGGTGGTGCCGGTGCCGTCCCGGGTGTCGAGCAGCCGGACCGGACCCGCCGCGGAGAAGGTGGAACCGGTGGCCGCGTAGAAGCCGGTGACGTCGGCGATGAGGTCCACCGATCCGGCGTTGTTGCGCAGGTCGACCTTGCCGTTGACGACCGGGACGGTCACCAGGTTGGGGACGATCTGCCCGGCCGTGAAGTTGAGGTTCGACACGTCTGGCGCCGCCTGCCCGTTGGGGTAGACGGTGACGTGCCCGGCCTCGGTGGGGTACACGGCGGTCACGTTCATGACGACCGCGGTCACGCCGGTGGCCGGAATGCCCTTCACGCCGGCGACCTGGAGGGTGACGACCCCGCCCGGTCCGACCCGCTGCTTCGCTGCACCCGTGCCGTCCCGCGTGTCCAGGAACCGCGACGGCGTGATCGAATTCAGCGCGGAGCCGGCCCCTGCCTTGTCGGTGTAGTAGCCGGTGACGTCGGCGATGAGGTCCACCGATCCGGCGTTGTTGCGCAGGTCGACCTTGCCGTTGGTGACCGGGACGGTCACCAGGTTGGGGACGATCTGCCCGGGCGCGAAGTTGAGGTTCGACACCTTGGGCGTGGCCTGCCCATTCGGGTAGACCATCACGTGCCCGGCCTCGGTGGGGTGGACGGCGGTCACGTTCATGACCACGGCCGTGACCCCCGTCGCCGGAATGCCCTTCACACCGGCGACCTGGAGGGTGACGACCCCGCCGGGACCGACCCGCTGCTTCGCTGCACCCGTGCCGTCCCGCGTGTCCAGGAACCGCGACGGCCCGGCCGGCACGAACCGGCTGCCCGTCTGGACGGGCGCCGGGGCGGTGACCGTGTATGCCCTGGGCAGATAGCCCCGGGAGGGCACCCCGCTGGTGTAGTTGGCGCCGTCGAGGAGCAGGTCGTACTGTCCGGGTTCCAGCCCGCTCGTATCGACGGTGACACGCAGTTGTTTTCCGTCGATGCTCGCCGTGATCGGCTGCAGCACCCGCTCTGGCGAGCCGTTGCGGATCAGCTTGAGCTTGGTGCCGAAGGTGAGCCCGGTACCACTGACGACGGCTTCGGTACGCGTGCCCGCCGCGCTGGTCGACGGGCTGATGCCGGTCGGCGTTGGCGCAGCGCAGCCCGAGTCACAGATTCCCTTCAGGTGGAAGTCGACGGGGGTGCGGGACCCGCGGGGGCTCAACAGCAGGACCGCTTGGCCGGGTGCTGCGTCGGCGCTCGCCCGGCAGGCGAAGAACAACCGGCTGGCGTCAAAGTTGCTGCACCCGTAGCCGCTGGTAGTGGAAGTCCATCCCGGGCTGCTCAGCAGGTCCAGGTCCGGCTTCGGGCCCCCCGTGTCGGAGGTGTTGCCGGAGACCGTGAATGACTGGCCGGGCTTCATGTCGATCACGGCGCAGTAGGCCGTGGAGGTTTCGGAGAGGGTCCCGCTCCGTTCAGGGAAATCATTGACCGAAACCCGGTTGGCGGTGCATTCCGGGGCCCAGCCTGAGGCCGTACCCACTCGCCAGGTGTCCAGTTTCACCGCGAGGGGGGCGTCATGGCGGGCATCGTCGGATGTGATGACCGCTGTGTACGACGTCGAGCCGCCGGCACGGCATGGGACGCGAGGCTCTGGGCACACAAAGCGGCCCTCGCTGTCGACAACGGTCAGCTGGGTGACGTCACCTTGGCCGGGTACCCGTGCGGCGATCCAGAGTTTGTCCGTGGTGGCGGCGTTCACGCGCACGCAGCGTGCATCCAGCGAGGAAGTCAGGTCGAAGGCGAGAGAGGGGCCGCCTGTCTTCGTCGAGGCCGGGGCCGGGCACTGCGCAGTTGCGGACACGTCACGGCGGACGAGCTTGTACGTGTTGAATCCGCCCCGGCTGAAGAGCAGCGTCGTATAGGGCACTCCGGAGGCGAGAGAGCATCTGGCGGACGTGTCGGAGTAGCCGGTCTCGCACTTCACGTCGCCCGCTGCGTCGACCAGCATGACCGTCGCGTTCAGGTAGCTCGCGGTGTTGGCTGAGTTGATCAACTCGGCGCTTGAGTGCGCGTCCCCCGGCACGCTCAGGCAGCCCCAGGTATTGTCCGGGGACACCGACACCTCGGCTCCCCCGGCACCGTCGCCGTACGTGGAATGAGGCCACGGTGTGCAGCCGGCGGTCTCGCCGGTCCTGTGGAACACCAGTCCGTAGCTCGAGTCCGGTTGCCCGCTCAGGTGTGCGCGGAAGGGAGCGGTGCCGGTCAGTTTGCAGATGGGCCCGGTGTCGCACTGGAGGGTCCCGGATGCGTCGTACACCTTCACCCGCGCCTGCTTGCCGCCGTCCGGCGGCCGGTTCAATGCGTAGATGCCCTTGCCGGTGGCGGTCGGCAGGGTCAGGCAGAACTGCTGCCCGGGAGCGCCGAACGCGCCGGTGACCGGACCGGCCACGAGGCCGTTGTCGTGGGTCGTCGTGCATCCTCTGGTCTCCTTGGCGGAGACGAATGAGATACCGAAGGTCGTGAAGTTCCGGGACTGGGGGTCTGCCGACCAGGTGTAGTCACCGGGAGCCAGGTCGCAGGTGCCGTCGTCGCAGCCGGGTATGACGTCGCCGGCCACGGAGGCGAGCTTCGAGGGAAGCGGGACGATGCCGGAGGAGACCGCGGCGAAGGAGTGCTCGGCCTCGTGCGTGACCCGAAGGATGCGGCAGTGCTCCTTCAGGCTCAGCTCTGGGGCGGTTCCGAAGGCCTGGGGGACGACCAGCGCGCAGCCCTCCGGCTTGGAGAGCCGGGCCACGGAGTAGTTGTAAGCGACCGCGTCACCCCAGGACTGCAGCGCCGAGATACGAAACGGTGCAGTGCCCGTGAGCCTGCAGTCCATGGCGGACGCCCCACGGAGATAGGACGTGCAGATCTCCTGCCCGGAGGCGTCGTACACGCTGTGCAGGACTTCGGAGCTGGAGCTGTATGCGCGCAGGACATCACCCGCTGCCAGGTCCAGGGTGTAGCAGTCGCCCGCCGAGCCGGTCGACAACGCCCCGGGGAACACGGTCGGTCCGCCGAGCCTGCGGTCTGCGGCGCTGATGGCCTTGCACGCGGAGGACGAAAGCAGCGGAACGTACGACACGGAGATGCCGTTCGCCTCGGCGGTCTTGTCCGTGACCTGCAGTGTGTATGTTCCGGCCTGACTGGTGGGGCACCGCCAGGTCCGGGTTGAGCCGTGGGCGAAGGCGCACGCGACGGTGGCGCCGCCGGGCGCGATCAGCTTGGTGGCGGACCACTTGGTCGTGACGACCTGGAGCACGACCAGGTCTTTCTGCTGCGGCAAGGCGATCGAGAACGACGCCGTCTGGGACGGGTCGACCGTGCAGGTGACGATCGTGTGCGGAGCGACGGCGGCCGGGCACGGACCGGAGAGATCGCTGTTCTGCAGCGTGCGTACGGCCGCATGGTCGTCGGCCCTGGCATCCGGCTCGGGCGTGGTCTGCGGGCCCGCGGGCTTCTGCTGGGCCGTGGCCGGGGTGGCCGTGGTGGTGACCGGCGGCGCGGTGGCCGCGGTGGCGGTGCCGGTCTGGCCCGCGATCGAGGCCAGTAGTGCGAGGAGCAGGGTGCCCGAGGCGGCGATCGCGCCGCCCCGCCCCCGTCTGCTCCGTCCTCTTCTGCCGGTAGGCAGCAAGCTCATGAACCCCCCAGTTCGGATGGGCCCGACCCCCGTGACCTGCGCGGGAGCTCTGGGCAGCCGGAGTGTAGCGCCCGCCCCGGACAGCCCGAAGGGCGGGATGCGCCGTGCGCGTCCCGCCCTTCGGATGGTGCGTCTCCTGCCTACAGGAAGGAGTTGATCTCGATCGTCTCGGTGCGGCCGGGGCCGACGCCGATCGCGGAGATCGGGGCGCCCGACATCTCCTCCAGGGCCTTGACGTAGGCCTGGGCGTTCGCCGGCAGGTCCTCGAAGGTCTTGGCCTTGGTGATGTCCTCGGACCAGCCGGGGAGGTATTCGTAGATCGGCTTCGCGTGGTGGAAGTCGGTCTGCGAGTAGGGGAGCTCCTCGACGCGCTTGCCGTCGATCTCGTACGCGACGCACACCGGGATCTGCTCCCAGCCGGTCAGCACGTCCAGCTTGGTGAGGAAGAAGTCGGTCAGACCGTTCACCCGGGTGGCGTACCGTGCGATCGGCGCGTCGAACCAGCCGCAGCGACGGTCACGGCCGGTGGTCACACCGCGCTCGCCGCCGATGCGGCGCAGGTCCTCGCCGTCCTGGTCGAACAGCTCGGTCGGGAACGGGCCCGCGCCGACGCGGGTCGTGTAGGCCTTGAGGATGCCGATGACACGGCTGATCTTCGTCGGGCCCACGCCGGTGCCGGTGCAGGCGCCGCCCGCGGTCGGGTTCGACGAGGTGACGAAGGGGTAGGTGCCGTGGTCGACGTCGAGCAGGGTGCCCTGGCCGCCCTCGAACAGCACGACCTTGTCCTCGTCCAGCGCGTTGTTGAGGATCAGGGTGGTGTCGGCGACGTACGGCTTGATCTGCTCCGCGTACTGGAGCATCTCCTCGACGATCTGCGCGGCGTCGATCGCACGCCGGTTGTAGAGCTTCGCCAGGAGCTGGTTCTTGCCCTCCAGCGCCGCCTCGACCTTCTGGATGAGGATCGACTCGTCGTAGAGGTCCTGGACGCGGATGCCGATGCGGTTGATCTTGTCCGCGTAGGTCGGTCCGATGCCGCGGCCGGTCGTACCGATCTTGCGCTTGCCGAGGAAGCGCTCGCCGACCTTGTCGAGGGTGACGTTGTACGGCGTGATCAGGTGCGCGTTGCCGCTGATGAGCAGCTTGGAGGTGTCGATGCCGCGCTCGTTCAGGCCGCGCAGCTCGGAGAGCAGGACGGCCGGGTCGACGACGACGCCGTTACCGATGACAGGGGTGCATCCGGGGGAGAGGATGCCGGACGGGAGAAGGTGCAGTGCGTACTTCTGGTCGCCGACGACGACCGTGTGGCCGGCGTTGTTGCCACCCTGGTAGCGCACTACATAGTCAACGGATCCACCGAGCAGGTCGGTGGCCTTTCCCTTGCCCTCGTCACCCCACTGAGCTCCGAGCAGCACAAGAGCGGGCACAGGCGTACACCTCTTCCGGATGGGGCATGTCCAAGGTCAGGGGGGCGTACGACGATGTACGCAGGCTGAGCCGTCGGACCGGTACCCCGGAATAGACGAAGGCCCTGGCGCAATAGCGCAAGGGCCTCTTGCACAAAGATGCTACCCGAGGAAGGACCGAGGTGTCGGCTCCAGAGCCCACCATGAGCCATGCGGGCGCGCCGGTAGGCGGCCTGCTCGTGCTCGTCGACCCGGTCGCCCGCCGTCTTGACGGCGAGTCCGTGCGGATCGCGAAGGATGTGTTGTCAGCGGGCGCGGCGGCGAAAATCTGCCTCCCGGATTCGCAGGAGGAATTTGCGCGGGCTCTCGCCCGCCGGGGTCATCGGCAGCCGGTGATCGTGGGCGACGACCGGGCGCTGGTCCGGGCCGTGGGGCTGCTGTACCGGGAGCGGGCGCTGGGCGAGGGCGCCCTCGCGCTGGTCCCGGTGGGACCCGTGGGGTCCCTCGGGCTGGCGGGTTCCCTCGGGATTCCGCTTTCGGCCGTTTCCGCGGCCCGGGCGGTGCTCGACGGGGTGGTACGGACGTGCGACCTGCTCGTCGACGACAGTGACGGGGTGGTGCTGGGCGCCCTGCGGATCCCGCCGGTGCGCGGGATTCCGCGGCCGGCCGGGCCGTCGGTGTGGAGCGCGTACCGCTCGCTGGTCCGGACGCTGGTCCGCCCGGTGGCGGCGGGCGGCGGGGGCGGCGGCGCGGGCGGGGGCGGCGGGTACCACCGGCTGCGGGTCGAGGCCGACGGGGTGCTGCTGGCGGACGTGGACCAGCCCGTGGAGGACGTGTCGGTGCGCACGTGCGGTGACGGAGGTCCGGCGGAGGTCGTGGTCCGCACGGGCGGAGGCCCGGCCGGCTCGGGCTCCGGCTCTGTCTCCGGCTCAGGCTCCGGCTCCGGCTCCGGCTCCACGGTGACGGCCCGGGCCAGGACGGTGACGGTGTCGGGCGCGGACTTCCGCTACCGCGCCGACGCGGCGATGACCGGGCCGGTCCGCCGCCGTACGTGGACCCTGCTACCCGGGGCCTGGGCGCTCACCCTGCCCCGGTGACGGAAGCGGGGGCGGTGGTGGTCGGGCCGGGGTCGGGGTCGGAGGCGCTGGGCGACGCGCTGGGGGACGCTCTGGGCGACTGGCGGCGGGACGGGCTGCTGCTCTGTCTGCTGCCGGTGTTCTGGTGGCCGGCGGTGGTCGCGGCCGTGCTCACCCGGCCGCCGGTGCTGCTGGTGCTGCTGAGCCCGGTGGTGCTGGGGGTGCGGGAGCTCCACGCTGCCCGGCGGGTTCGGCGCGCGCTGCGGGACCCGGCGATGTGCTGGACCCCGTACGAGGCCGTGGTGGTCCGCGCCCGGTGGCGGCCGCCGGTGCTGCTCCTGGCGGACGGGCGGTACGCGCTCACCCTGGGCCTGCTGGGCCGCCGGGTGCTGCCGCCGCGCCCGTGGCCCCGTACGGCGCCGGAGGACCCGGCCGCGCCCGCCGCATCGGCGGCGCCGGCCGCGTCGGGGCTGGTGGTGCGGCTTGCGGGGGACCCGGCCACGGGTGGAATCCTGTGGGCCCCACACTCCGGGGGCCTGGGCCGCGCCCGTCCCGTACGCCGCCGCGCGGTCAGGCGGACTTAGTCGAGGCCCAGCTTCTTCCTGTGGTCCCGCCAGCGGTCCATCATGGCCAGCATCTCGCCCTGCAGGAACTCGAAGAAGGCCGCCGTCTCCGCGACCCGCGTGCCGGCGGGCGAGTCGGCGCCGAGGCTGGCGGCGCCGTCGCGCAGGGTCTTCTCCCACAGGCTCAGGACCTGGTCGCGGCGGGTGAAGGTCTCGTACCAGAGCTCGTTGTGCAGGACGTAGCGGTCGCGCCGTGAGCCGGGCTCGCGCTCGCGGCTGACCATGTTGACCTGGGTCAGGTAGGACACGGCCCCCGACACCGCCGCCGGGCTGATCCGCAGAGCCTCGCCCAGCTCGGCCGAGGTCATCGCGCCCCCGTCGCTCGCCAGCAGCTGCGCGAAGACCCGCGCGGCCATCCGCTGCATGCCCGCGTCGGTCAGCTGCGCGGCGAACCGCTCCACGAAGCGCGAGACCGCTTCGCCGTCCCGGCCGTCGCCGCCGCCCCGGCCGTCCCGACTGTCCCTGCCGTCCCTGCCGTCCAGCTGGTCCACGCCCGTATCCACCCTGTCGTCCGCCACCCTCCCGACTTTACGCGATTCCTTAGATTCTCAAGGTTCACAAATTTGTGAAATGAGCGTACGTTCGGAGCCATGACGAAGGCAATCAGCGTCGCCGGACTCCACAAGGCGTTCGGCCGCACCCGCGCACTGGACGGACTCGACCTCTCGGTCACCACCGGCGAGGTCCACGGCTTCCTCGGCCCCAACGGAGCCGGCAAGTCCACCACCATCCGGGTCCTGCTGGGCCTGCTGCGCGCCGACTCCGGCACCGCCGAACTCCTCGGCGGCGATCCCTGGGCCGACGCGGTCGCCCTCCACCGCCGGGCCGCCTACGTCCCGGGAGACGTCACCCTGTGGCGCAACCTCTCCGGCGGCGAGGTCATCGACCTCTACGGGCGGCTCCGCGGCGGCCTCGACCGGACCCGCCGCGCCGAGCTCATCGAGCGGTTCGAGCTCGACCCCACCAAGAAGGGGCGCACGTACTCCAAGGGCAACCGGCAGAAGGTCGCGCTCGTCGCCGCCTTCGCCTCCGACGTCGAACTGCTCGTCCTCGACGAGCCCACCTCCGGCCTCGACCCGCTGATGGAGGAGGTGTTCCAGAGCTGCGTCGCCGACGCCCGCGCGGCCGGGCGCACCATCCTGCTCAGCTCGCACATCCTGAGCGAGGTCGAGGCCCTCTGCGACCGGGTCAGCATCGTCCGCAAGGGCCGCACCGTGGAGACGGGGACCCTCGCCGAGCTGCGCCACCTCACCCGTACGTCGATCAGCGCCGAGCTCGCCGCGCCGCCGAACGGGATCGCGCACCTGCCGGGTGTCCACGACGTGGAGGTGCGGGGACTCAAGGTCCGGCTGCAGGCCGACACCGACAAGCTGGACGCCGTGCTGCGCTCCCTCCTCACCTCGGGGGTGCGGTCGCTGACCTCCACGCCGCCCACCCTCGAAGAGCTCTTCCTGCGCCACTACGCGGGCGAGGAGGCCGAGGTGGCCGAGGTGGCCGAGGCGAGTCGGGTGGGCGGGCGATGAGGCGACAACTGGCGGGCACCGGCGCCCTGCTCCGGCTGGCCCTGCGCCGCGACCGCGTGATGATGCCCGTCTGGATCCTCGTCACCTCGCTCCTGGTGGTGAGCATGCCCCGCTCGCTGGCCGGCGTGTACGGCACCGCCGCCGAACGCGCCCAGGTCGCCGCGTCGATGAACGCCAACCGCTCGATGCGCGCCCTGTACGGGCCCGTCTTCAGCGACTCCCTCGGCGGCCTGACCGCCTGGCGGGTCGGCGTCTACGGCGCGGTCCTCGCGGCCGTGATGAGCCTGGTCATCGTCGTTCGGCACACCCGCGAGGAGGAGGAGACGGGTCGTCAGGAGCTGCTGTCCGCAGCCATGGTGGGGCGACGCGCCCCGCTGACCGCCGCCCTGCTCGCCGCGCTCGTGGCCAACGCGTGTGTCGCGCTGATCGTCGCGATCGGCCTCGCGGGGCAGGGCGCGCCGGGGGCGCTCGCCCTCGGCCTGGCCATGGCCGGCAGCGGCATGGTCTTCGCCTCCTTGGCGGCCATCGCCGCCCAGCTGACCGAGAGCGCCCGCGCCGCCAAGGGGATCACGGCCGCCGTGCTCGGCGCGGCCTTCGTCCTGAAGGCCGCCGGCGACTCCGGGACCGCTACCGGAAGTTCGGCCCTGACCTGGGCCTCCCCGCTCGGCTGGGTCGAGTACGTACGGGCCTTCGCCGCCGAACGCCGAGGGGTGCTCCTGCTGTTCGCCGCAGCCGTCGCGGTGCAGGCGGTCGCGGCCTACGCGCTGGCCGGACGGCGTGACCTGGGCATGAGCTTCCTGCCGACCCGGCCGGGGCCGGCCGAGGGGCGCCTGGGCACGGCGGGAGCGCTGGCCTGGCGGCTCCAGCGCGCCGGCGTGGCCGGCTGGAGCGCCGGATTCCTGCTCGCCGGCGTCGTCTTCGGCGGAATGGCGAACGGCGCCGCAGAGCTGGTCGGCGGCAACGACAAGACGCGCGAGATCATCGAGCGGATGGGCGGGCAGGGCGGGCAGAGCGGGCTCACCGATGCCTTCCTCGCCACGCTGGCCGGGATGTTCGGCCTGGTCGCCGCCCTGTACGTGGTCTCGTCGGTGCTGCGCCTGTCCGGTGAGGAGTCCGGGCAGCGAGCGGAGCCGCTGCTCGCGAACGCCGTCGGCCGGCTGCGCTGGGCCGGCGGCCATCTGGCCGTGGCCTTCGGCGGCTCGGCGCTGATCCTGTTGTTGGCGGGACTGGGCCTCGGCATCGGGCACGGCCGCGACGTGGGGGCGACGGTCGGCGCCACGCTCGCCCAGCTCCCGGCGGTGTGGCTGATCGGGGCGGTGGCGGCGCTGCTGTACGGCGCGGTGCCCGCGTACGCGACGGCCGCCTGGGCGGTGGCCGGGACCGCGCTGGCCCTGGGCTGGGTCGGCCCGGCGCTGAACCTCCCGCAGGCCGTCCTCGACCTCTCGCCCTTCGCCCACCTGCCCAGACTCCCGGGCGCGGAGGCCCTGGACTGGTCCCCGCTGCTGACCCTGACCGCCCTGGCGGCGGCCCTCACCGCAGCCGGCCTCGCCGCCCTGCGCCGCCGCGACATGACGACGTGAACGCCCCTAGAACTCCACGAGCAGCCGCTCCAGCCCCCGGATGACGTACCCGTCCCGCCACCGCGGCTCCTCGACGAGCCGCAGTGGCGGGACCCCGTCCGCCAGCAGCGCCCCAAACGACGCCTCCAGCTCCCTGCGCGCCAGCGGAGCCCCCAGGCAGTAGTGGATGCCCGCCCCGAAGCTCAGGTGCGGATTGTCGGCCCGTACGAGGTCCAGCACGTCGGGCTCCTCGAACCGCGCGGGATCCCGGTTCGCCGACCCGAAGAGCAGCGCGACCTCGGCGCCGCGCGGGACCTCGGTGTCCCCGATCCGGATGTCGTCGAGCACCCACCGCTCGAACATCTGCAGAGGGGTGTCGTACCGCATGAGTTCATCCACAGCTGTGGACAACTTTTCGGGATCGCGGCTCTCGCGGAGCGCGGCGAGCTGCGCGGGATTGCGGAACAGCGCCCACCACCCGTTCACGGTGGTGTTGACCGTGGCCTCGTGTCCGGCGTTCAGCAAGAGCACGCAGGTGGAGATCATCTCCTGCTCGCTGAGCCGGCCCTCCTCGTCATGGGCCGCGATCAGGCCGGAGATCAGATCCTCACCGGGGCGCGTGCGGCGCTCGGTGATCAGCTCCCGCAGGTAGGCGCTGAACTCGACGCTGGCCCGCACCGCCCGCCGCGCCGTCTCCTCATCCGGCCGGAGCTCGAACATCCCGCAGATGTCCGCCGACCACGGCCGCAGGAGCCCCCGGTCCGTCTCCGGCACGCCCAGCAGCTCCGCGATCACGGCCACCGGCAGGGGCTCGGCGACGGTCGCGAGCAGATCCCCACCCCCATCCGCGAGCAGCCGTCCCACCAGCCCCTCGGCCATCCGCTGCACGGCGGGCACGAGCCGCTCCACCGTCCGCGGGGTGAAGGCCTTCGCGACCAGCCTGCGCACCCGCGCGTGCGCGGGATCCTCCAGGTCCAGCAGGCCGTTGCCGTTGAGCACGTGGAAGGGCTCGTGCTCCGGCGGCGGCGCCTCCCGCCCGAACTCCTCGTGCGAGAACCGGTGCAGATAGGTCCGGCCCAGCCGCCGGTCCCGCAACAGCGCACTCACATCGGCGTAGTGCGGCACCAGCCACTGCCCGGTGGCCTCCCACCACACGGCCCGCCCCTGCTCCCGCAACTCCCGGTACGCCGGATACGGATCGGCGACGAACGCGGCATCCCACGGATCAAAGCCCATCCCCGAACCCTAGGGGCTGGCACCCCGATCAGGCCGGTGTCACCAGCCGGGTCTCGTAGGCGAACACCGCCGCCTGGGTGCGGTCACGCAGGCCCAGCTTCACCAGGATCCGGCTCACATGGGTCTTGATCGTGGATTCCGCGACGATCAGCCGGGACGCTATCTCCGCATTGGACAACCCCTGTGCGATCAGCACCAGCACCTCCGTCTCCCGCTCCGTCAGCTCACCCACTCCCGCCGGATCCGCCAGTTTGCGCGTCTCGGAGATCTTCGAGAACTCCGCGATCAACCGTTTGGTCACCGAAGGCGCCAGCAGGGCCTCCCCGGCCGCCACCACCCTTACACCGTCGGCCAGCTGACGGGCCGACGCATCTTTGAGGAGGAACCCGGAGGCCCCGGCCCGCAACGCCTGGTACACGTACTCGTCGAGGTCGAAGGTCGTCAGGACCAGCACCTTCGCATCCGTGTCCGCGGCGACGATCTCCCGTGTCGCCTCCAGGCCGTTCATCTGCGGCATCCGGATGTCCATCAGCACCACGTCCGGCCGCAACGCCGCCACCTGCGCGATGGCCTCCCGGCCGTCGACCGCCTCGCCCACGACCTCGATGCCGTCCATGGCGTTCAGCAGGACAGAGAACCCCTCCCGCACCATCATCTGGTCGTCGACGATCAGCACCCTGATCGTCATGCCGTCCCCTCCGCCGCCACCGGCTGCGGCTCCTGGCGACTGCGCACCGGTATGAACACCGCCACCTCGTACCCGCCCGCGGCCGTCCGCCCGGCCGTCATCTCCCCCTCCAGCATGGCCACCCGCTCCCGCATTCCGGTGATCCCGTGCCCGGCCCCCGGCGAGGGCCGCACATCCCCGGTCGCCGCCTCGTTGACGATGCGTATCCCCAGGCCGCCCAGCACGTACGACACCTCCACCCCGGCCGCCGCTCCCGGAGCGTGGCGCAAGGTGTTGCTCAGCGCCTCCTGGATGATCCGGTACGCCGACAGCTCCACGCCCTGCGGCAGCTCCCGCACCGCGCCCGTGATCGTCTTCTCCACGCTCAGCCCGGCCTCGCGCACATTGCCCAGCAGCCCGTCCAGCGAGGCCAGCGTCGGCTGCGGGGCGTCCGGAGCCTCGTAGTCCGCGGAGCGCACCACACCCAGCACCCGCCGCAGCTCCGTCAGGGCCGCCACGGCGTTCTCGCGGATGGTGACGAACGCCGCCTCCAGCTCCGGCGGCGGGTTCTTCACCCGGTACGGCGCGGCCTCCGCCTGGATCGCCACCACCGACATGTGGTGGGCCACCACGTCGTGCAGCTCCCGCGCGATCGTCGTCCGCTCCTCCAGCAGCGTCCGCTTGTCCCGCTCGAAGGCGGTGACCTCCTGCTGCGCCGTGACCTCCTGCCGTGCCTCCTTGCGGGTGTTGCGGACGGTCACCGCGAGGAGGGAGACCGCGGACAGGAAGGCCATCGGCCCGGGTTCGAGGGGCCGGCCTACCAGCGAGGGCAGGAAGGACCCCATCGCCACGGTGATCAGCCACAGCCAGCCGGCCACCCGGGGCCGGCTCCGCAACGCCACGATGGTGATTACCACGAGGTGGGCGAAGAAGGTGCCCGGAGACCACGGCCAGGTCATGCCCGTGCTCTCCACCATGGCCAGCGGCAGGGTCACACCGAGCAGGACCCACACGGCGCCGATCGGCCGCACCAGCGTCATGAGCACCGGCGCCGCGGCCAGCAGCCCCATCAGCAGCGACAGGCCGGAAGGGACCGTCATGTTGTTGGCGATGGTGACGAACACCGTGATCACGGACAGCAGGACCACCACGGCATGCGGCAGGAAAGCCGTCCTGGGGCGCAGCGCCCGCGGAACCCACCGGGCGAGCCGCCCGTCCGTACGTATCGGCGGCAGCGGCCGGTAGGCGAACGCATCGGTGATCAGGTCGTCGCGGAGGCTCTTGAAGAGCCCCGAAGCGAGTCGGAACTCAGGCGGCCGGGCTGTCCCCCCGGTGGTCGTCTCGGTCATGCCCCCACCGTAGGGCGGTGGTCCCGTCGTCCGCGTCGCCGCTGAAGGGGATATCCAGGCATCCCCCTCAAGTACTACGAGGGCCGCGAAAACCACCCGGTCCGCCTCAGTACCCCGTCGGCCGGACCAGCCCCGTCTCGTACGCGAACACCGCCGCCTGCGTGCGGTCGCGCAGGCCCAGCTTCACCAGGATCCGTCCGACATGCGTCTTCACCGTCTGCTCCGCCACCGTCAGATGGGACGCGATCTCCGCGTTCGACAAGCCCTGGGCCACGAGCGACAGGACCTCGGTCTCCCGCTCGGTCAGTTCGTCGATCCGGGCCCGCGACGGCGCCCGCGGCGCCCCCAGCCGGGAGAACTCCGTGATCAGCCGCTTGGTGATGTTCGGCGAGAGCAGCGCCTCGCCGGCCGCCACCACCCGCACCGCCTCGGCGAGCTGGTCGGCCGAGGCGTCCTTGAGCAGGAACCCGGAGGCCCCGGCCCGCAGCGCCTCGTACACGTACTCGTCGAGATCGAAGGTGGTCAGCACGAGCACCTTCACGGTGGCCTCGGGGACGCCGGTGATGACGGACGTGGCCTCGATGCCGCCCATCCCGGGCATGCGGATGTCCATGAGCACCACGTCCGGATCCAGCTCGGCGACCTTCGCCACGGCGTCCGCCCCGTCCACCGCCTGTCCCACGACCTCGATGTCGGGCTGCGCGTTGAGGAGCACGGTGAAGCCCTGCCGCACCATCATCTGGTCGTCGGCGATCATCACCTTGATCGGGGTGCTCATGAAGCCTTCTTCGTCTCGGGGGCGGTGCCGGCGGGCGGTTGCTGCGGGTCCATCGGCAGAACGGCGCTGACCTCGTACCCGCCGTCCGGGCGCGGGCCCGCGGCCAGTTCACCTCCCAGCATGCCTGCCCGCTCCCGCATCCCCAGCAGCCCGTGACCCGCACCCTGGGACGGCAGAACCGGCCGGGTCGGTGCGGTGTTGGCGATGCACAGGTGCAGCTCGCGCGGCCCGTACGCTATGCCGACCTCCACCCGCGAACCGGGAGCGTGGCGCAGACAGTTGCTCAGCGCCTCCTGCACGATCCGGTACGCGGTCAGCTCCACGCCCGGGGTCAGCGGCCGCCGGATGCCCGCCGTCTCGGTGGTGACGTCCAGCCCGGCCCCCCGCACGTTGTCCACGAGGCTGTCCAACTCGGCCAGGGTGGGCTGCGGATGTTGCAGCGTCGCGGGATCGTCGGGCTGTTCGGAACGCAGGACGCCCAGGACCCGCCGCAGCTCCGTCAGGGCCTCCAGCGCGTTGGCCCGGATGCCGGCCAGGTTCTCCTTGAGCTCCTCGGACGGGTTCTCCACCAGGTGCGGGGCGACCTGCGCCTGGATGGAGATCACCGACATGTGGTGCGCGACGACGTCGTGCAGCTCGCGGGCGATCCGGCTGCGCTCCTCCAGCAGGGTGCGCCGGGCCCGCTCCTCCTCGGTGAGGGTCTCCTGCTCGACGAGCTTGCCACGCGCCAGGCGCGTCGCGCGGAGCGCGTGGCCGAGGACGCCGACGAAGGCGAAGAGGATCGCCACGCCCCCGATGAGCGTCTGACTCTGGGGCGGTCTGAGGACGACATCGGTCACTGCGGAGAGGGTGAGCGTGATGCCGATGACCCAGACGGTCACTCGCGGTGGCACCCGCAGGGCGACCATCAGGATGAGGGGCGCGAACGTGAACGGTCCGGCGGCCGTCCAGTGCCACGACTGTCCCTGACCGACGTGGTCGTGGATGACCCAGGCGATGAGGCCCGTGGTGACCAGGCCGAGCCACCAGGCGGCGATCGGCCGGAACATGCTGAGCAGCACCGACGCGGACGTCAGCAGCGACAGCCCCAGCACGGCCCCGCCGAAGACCCCGTAGTGGTCGTTCAGCTGCATCCCGGTCAGGACACCGCAGGGAACGGCCGCGTAGCCGAGGAGCACATGCGGCAGCCAGGCCAGCCAGCGAGGCCGGGACATCTTCGGGAGGGGATCCCACCGGAGGGTGAACAGCTCCTGGGCCAGGCCGCGCTGCGCGGGACGGCCGGCGCGGCCTTCTCGAATGTCAGGTGCCGGGGACTCGCTCGGGTCGCTCACGGGCTCCAGACTAGGCATGGGTGATCTCCTCGCTGGGGGCCGTCGCCCGGTGAGAGCCGACGACGACGCGGGCGGTGCCTTCCCGTTGCGGACGGCGGGAGCCCCGCTCGTACGTGCGGAACGCGGCCCGGCACACCGTCAGCGCGGCGGCGAACACCGGCAGCCACAGCAACCGCGCCGCTATCCAGTCCACGGAGTCGGGCACGGTGTGCAGCCCGGGCAGATCGGCCGAGAGCAGCAGCCCGAGCGCGGTGACGGCCATCATGGCGGTCTGGTGCCACAGGAAGACCGTCATGGCGGACAGGTTCACCAGGGCCACCTTCGCCCAGGCCGCAGGCCGCCGCATGGCCCGGGCCAGCGGTTCGCGCACCAGCAGGGCCAGCCCGCACTGGGCCAGTCCGAACGCGGCCGCGGCCAGTGTCGGCGGGTTCAGGTTCGAGACCGTGGCCCCCGGGACACCCACCATGGACGCCGGGTACCCGCCCCACAGGACCAGCGCGATCGTGGCCAGGGTCGCCGCCCCGAACAGGAGCAGCGCCGGCCTCCGCCGCGCGAAGGCCCCGCGGGACCAGGCGGCGCCCAGGGTGAAGGGGACGAGCCAGCCCGCGGCCACATTGACCCAGCCGATCCACTCGGCCCCGCCGAGGCCGAAGCGCCACACGTCGACGCCGGCCACCACGGCCAGCGGCCACAGCGGGTTGAGCCGGGCCGCGAGCGGGGTCGCGGCGGTCAGCGCGGCGAACACCAGCAGGAACCACATCGGCGACAGCACCAGCTTGACCAGCGCCCGGACGGTGTCCAGCTCCGCCCCGCCGACCAGCATCCCGCCCGCCACGACGGCCCACAGGACGAGCACCGCGGCCACCGGACGGAACAGCCGGCCCAGCCGCTGCCGGACCCACGTGCCGTGCGAGACCTGCAGCTCGCGCGCCGAGGCATGCCCGCGGGCCGCGACGTACCCGCCGACGAGGAAGAAGACGGCGAGGGTCTGGAACAGCCAGGACACCGGGGCCAGCCAGGGCATGTACGCCAGCGGGCTGGTGGAGCTCAGTCGGCCGTCGGTGGCGGTGAGGGCGGTGACCAGCCAGTGCCCGAGCACCACGCCGAGGATCGCGAAGGCCCGCAGCGCGTCCACGGTCCGGTCCCGGCCGGCCGGGGTGGCCGCGTCGATGCCCGTCGCGAGGGCGGACCAGCGTGCGCGGAGCTTACGCATGGGAGGCCTCCGAGGCGGGGGTGGTGCCGAGGACGATGGCGGCCAGGCTTTCCAGGGACTCGGTGCCGGGCTTGAGGTAGTCGCTGTGGCCGGCGGCGCCGGCGGTGAAGGCCCGCGCTCCGAAGGAGGGGGCGACGGGGTCGGTGCCGAAGCCGAGCCCGCCGAGCCGGACATGCGGGACCTTCGCCACCCAGTCGCCGCGGCCCCGCCCCGCCCAGACCCGGGCGTCGGTCGGCAGCTCCCGGGCGGCCGAGGCCCCCGTACCGGGGCTGCCGAAGAGGGCCATGTCACTGACCGCGGGCCCGGTCGTGGTCCGGGCGCAGACCACGGATCCGTAGGAGTGGCAGAGCAGGGAGAGCCGCGCGCCGGGCGCCGCCATGGACCCCAAACGGTCGAGGAAGGGCGCCAGTTCGGTGGCGGCCACGTCGGCGCGGGCGGCGGTCAGGACGGTCGTGCTGACCGTGCCGGGCGTGTCGTACCCGAGCCAGGCGACCACGGCGGAATGCGGATGCTCGGCCTGGAGACGCCCCTGGAGGGCGACGGCCCCGGCGCGGAACCTCTCGTACGTGTCGAGCGTGGTGTCGGAGCCGGGCACCAGGACGGCGACCCGGTCGGCGGTCTCCAGCTCGCCGAACACCTCGACCGCCCGGCCCTTGCCGCGGCCGTCGAAGGCGAGGAACTGCGCGGCCCCGGCGGTCTCCATGGCGCGGAGCCTGGCGGCCCGGCCGGTGCGGTCGCCTTCCTGGGCCATGCGGGCCGCCTCGGCGAGATTGGCGCGGTCGGCGGCGTACCGGACCGGGGGCGCGACGTCCTCCGCGAACGTGACGGGCGCGGGAGCGGGGGCCTCGGCGGAGGCGGCCGCGGATATGGGGAACACCACGGCCGCCGCGACCAGGGCCGCCAGCAGGGTGCGGCGCATCCGGCCACCCCCGCCACCGCCCCCTGCCCTGGCCGTCCCGGTGGCGAGAGCCGTCCCCGCCCCGCCCGTCACGCGCGCCGCGCCGGTCACGCCCGCCGCCCCCGTCGTGCCGCCCGCGCCCGCCGTCCCCGCCGTCCCCGCCGCGCCCGCCGTCCCCGTCTGCATGGTGTGTTCCCCCGGTATCCGGAAGAGCCGTCAGCGCTCTTCTCTGTTACCGAAGTTAGAAATCCGAGCCCATGGTCGGCGTCACGCCATGGAGCCGTATCCGCCTGTAGCTCTCAGGTATGACATGGGTTAGGTGAGTGGCGCGGAGCACCGCACACAGCCCGGCCGCCGCCGACGCTCGGCTCGGTTAGGGTCGGTACGTGACCGGCGAAGACTGGCGCGACGACCGCATCGGCAGCGCTCACCGCGGCGAGAACCCCACCGTGCTCCGCCGCCTCGACTCCGGCTTCGCCGTCATCGGCGACCGGCAGTTCCTGCCCGGGTACTCGGTGCTCCTGACCGACGACCCGGCCGTGACCCGGCTCTCCGACCTGCCCCGGGCGCGCAGGGCCGTGTACCTCGAGGACATGGAGCGGCTCGCCGAGGCCGTCGAGCGGGCCTGCGCGCGGCTCGACCCGGCCTTCCGCCGCGTGAACATCGAGATCCTCGGCAACACCGACCCGTACCTCCACGCCCACGTCTGGCCCCGCTACGACTGGGAGCCCGCCGACCGCGTCCGGCTGCCCGTGTGGTTGTACGAGGAGGAGTACCGGCGTGCCGAGCAGCACGCGTTGGGGCCCCACCACGACGCCTTGCGGGCCGCCATCGGAGGGGAGCTGGACCGGCTGGGCGAGGCCTGAGGACAGCCCCAGCCCCAGCCCCAGCCCCACCAGCCCCCGACCCCGAGCCCCAGACCGTTGCCCCCGTCAGGTCGTCGCCACCCGCACGCCGAAGCCGATCAGGACGACTCCCGTCGCCCGGTCCAGGGCCCGCCGCACCCGCGGCCGGGCGAAGAACCGCCGGGCGCGCGAGAGGACGTACACGTACGTGCTCAGCCAGGCCAGTGTCAGCAGCACGTGGACGAGGACCAGCAGCGCCATCCCGGCCGCCGGGCGCAGGCCCGGCGGGGTGAGGGCGGGCAGCAGGCCGGTGTAGAAGACGGCGATCTTGGGGTTGAGGACGTTGGCGACGAGGCCGGTCCGCCAGGCCCCGCCGGAGCGACGCGCCCCCCGCCCGTCAACCTCCGGGGTTTCGGCCTCCGGTTCCGCCCCCGGCCGCCACACGGAGCGGATCCCGAGCCAGCAGAGGTACGCGGCGCCCGCGAGCTTCACCGCCAGGTACACCTCGGCCGAGGCGGCGAGCAGCGCCGCGAGCCCCGCCACGGTCAGGGCGCCCCAGATCAGCAGTCCGACGGCGATGCCCGCGACGGTGCGCAGGCCGTCGCCGCGCCCGCGGGTGACGGCCCGCTTCGTGACGATCGCCATGTCCGGGCCGGGGACGAGGGTGAGGAGCGCGAGTACCCCGGTCGCGCCGAGAAGAGCGGTGAGCACGCGGCTCAGTCTGCCACCAGGGGTTCGACGTACCCCGCCCGCCAGCGCGGGGCGGGGTCCTGGCCGGGGCTGGTCCAGTACTCCCTCGCCTCCACGATCTCCCCGTCCCGCACGGTCCACAGGGAGACGGCACGGTAGACGACGTGGTCCTGGGGTATCTCCACCTCGGTGACGACGAGGTCGCCGTCGGCCAGGATCCGGATCAGTTCCACGGATCTCTCGTCCGCGTAGCCGTCGTCGCTGTTCACGGCGATGAAGTTGGCGCGGCCCACGATGCGTTCGCCGCTCACGGGCCATTCGATGACCGCGTCCTCGGCGATGAGCCCGCCCACGCCGTCCCAGTCCCGCGCCTCGATCCGCTCCCACAGTTGTGCCACTACCTTCAACGGCTCCATGTGCCGCAGTGTCCGACAGCCCCGTGACACGCAACAAGCTTTGCTTGCAGGCTTATTGACCTCGACACAATCGCCGGCCGTCACTGCCGGCGGTAGCCGAGCGGAGGGTTGTCGCTGCCCGCCAGCTCCCGCCGCAGGGTGCCGTCGGGCAGTAACCGGAGGCGGCTCCAAGCGCCCGGCGTGCAGGTCGGCGGGGCGCCGGAGGTGACGGTGGAGGCGTCGAGCTCCACGGGATCGGGGGCGTGGCGCAGGGGCGCCGTCCACGCGCAGGCGAAGCCCGGCGCCTCGACGGCGAGGGACATCACCGGGTCGCCGACCGCGCCGCGGGTCAGGGTGAGCCGCCAGGTCTGGCTGCCGTGGGTGGCGTGCCAGGTGCCGAGGTACGCCTCGGGCAGTTCGCCGGCCGCGGATCCGGAACCGGAACCCGAAGCGGAAGCGGGAGTAGGGGAGGGGGTGGACGGGGTTGCGGGCGTCGGCGCGGTCGGCTTACGGGTACTGCCGATGGGCGGTCGGGGATCCTCGGCCCCGCTCATCACCGCGTACACCGTGCCGGCGGACAGGGCGGCGACGACCGCGGCCACCGCCAGGAGCAGGGCGGTCGACGCCGCCCTGGGCCGGGGCGCGGGCTCCGCCGGCACCGGCGCGTACGCCGAGTAGGCGGGCGGCATCGGCGGCGTCATCGGCACCCGCGGCGGGGCGGCGGCCGTCGGCCGGTCCGGGCCGGCGTCCTCGCGGTCCAGCAGCTGTACGGCGTGCCGTCCGAGCCGGGCCACGAGCGGGCCCGGAAGCCAGGGTTCCAGAGCCCTGCCGTCGGCCACGGTGTCGCCCGCGCCGACCCGTGCCAACACCTCGGCGGGCCCCGGCCGCGCGGCGGGGTCCCGGTGCAGGCAGTCCCGTACGAGGTCGTGCAGTTCGGCCGGTACGCCGGCCAGGTCGGGCTGCGCCTCGGTGCTGCGGAGCAGGAGCCCCGCCAGGCCGCCGGGCTGCTCCGCGTCGCCGAAGGGCAGCCGGCCGGTGGCCGCGTACGCCAGGACCATGCCGAGGCAGAAGATGTCGCAGGCGGCGGTCACGGGCTCGCCGCGGATCTGCTCGGGCGCCATGAATCCGGGCGAGCCGATGAGTTCGCCGACGCGGGTCAGGCCGCCGCCCGCCGCGTCGCCGGGCTCCGCCGGAGCGCGGGCGATGCCGAAGTCGATCACGCGTGGGCCGTCGAGGGTGAGCAGGACGTTCGACGGTTTCAGGTCGCGGTGGACGATGCCGGCGCGGTGGATGTCCTGCAGGGCGTACCCGAGGCCCGCGGCCAGGATGCGTACGGAACGGGCCGGCAGCGGGCCGAAGTCGCGGGCCACGACGTCGCGCAGGCTCGGCCCGGCGACGTAGCCGGTGGCGACCCAGGGCGTCGCGGCCTCGGTGTCGGCGTCGAGGACCGGGGCGGTCCACTCGCCGCCGACGCGCCTGGCGGCGGCGACCTCGTGGCGGAACCGGATGCGGAACTCCTCGCGGGTGGCGAGGTCGTGGTGGACCAGCTTCACGGCGACGGTGCGGCCGCGGTCGGAGCGGGCGAGGTAGACCTGGCCCATGCCGCCGGCGCCCAGGCGGGAGAGCAGGCGGTAGGGGCCGATGTGGTGGGGATCGTGCGGATGCAGGTGTTCCATGCCGGGGTCCCTCCCGTGCCGAGCACTGGCCGAACGGCTCCGCAGGGAAGGACGGTTGGGGGTGCCGGGTGGTTGCCACCGGCCGGGCCCGGGCCGGTCCGCCCGGCCCCGCGCCCCGGCAGGCCGCGCCCCTGGATCGGGGCTCCGCCCCGGGCCCCGCGCCTCAAACGCCGGCGGGGCTGGATGGTGCGGCGGGTCGGGCCGTGCGGCTCAAAGATCGGGGCTCCGCCCCGGGCCCCGCGCCTCAAGCGCCGGCGAGGCTGGATAGTGCGGCTCAAAGATCGGGGCTCCGCCGCGGGCCCCGCGCCTCAAACGCCGGCGGGGCTGGATGGTGCGGCGGGTCGGGCCGCGCGGCTCCAAGATCGGGGCTCCGCCCCGGACCCCGCGCCTCAAACGCCGGCGGGGCTGGGTGGTGCGGCGGGGCTGGGTGGTGCTGCGGGGGCTGGATCTTCTGCTGCCAAGGTGTCCAGGGCCTTCGTCAGGCGCTCCAAAACCCGGACGGTTTCCGCGAAGGCGGTGTCGCCCAGTTCTGCCGCGAGGCGGGTGGCCAGGGAGGCGTGGCCCGGGCCGATGCGGGCGACCGCCGCGTACCCCTCCTGCGTCGGGCGCAGCAGTTTCGCGCGGCGGTGGGCGGGGTTCGGGGCGTATTCGGCCAGGCCCTTGGCGACGAGGAGGTCCGCGATGCGCTGCACGCTCTGCCGGGTGATCCCCATGGTCCGGGCGATGCCCGCGACGGGCAGCGGCTCCCGCAGCACCGCCCCCAGCACCTGCCACCAGGCGGCCGTCAGCCCGGCCGGCCGGGCCAGTTCCTCCGAAACGGAGAGGAACTGGCCGTTCAGCCGGAACACCCCGAGCGCGGTGCGGCTCAGCAGGTCCTGGCGGGCCCGGGTGGAGCCGGCCGGCTGCGGCTCAGGCATCGCCGGCCTCCGCTGCCGCCATCAGGACGGGGTACGCGCTCGCGTCCGAGTCGTGGAAGAGCCGGTACCACGCGTCCAGGACGTCCGGCTTGTAGACGTCGAGGCGGGCGAAGACCTCGCGGGCGAAGGCCACCGGTTCCGTCGGCCCCGCCGTGATCAGGTCACCGTCGGTGACGGCGTCGGCCTCGACGTAGCCCTCGGCGCCCCCGTAGCCCGGCTGCGCGGCGAGGTAGAAGGAGGCTCCGCTCGTGTGGGCCCGGCCATCCAGTAGGCCCGCGCGGGCGAGGCCGGCGGTGGCCCCGCAGATCGCCGCCACGGGTACCCCGGCGGCCAGGAACTCCTCCGCCTTCGCCGCGAACGGCGCCAGGTCATCGCTCGTGTCCCACAGCGCGGCGCCGGTGAGGATCAGCAGCGAGGAGTCCTGCGGCCGCAGGTCGGCCAGGGCCTGGTCGGGCAGGATGCGGACGCCGCCCATGGTGGTGACCGGCTGGTCGGCGGCGAGGCCGACCGTGCGTACGACGTGACCGCGCTGGGTGAGGTGCGCGGTGGTGTGTCCGGTCTCCCAGTCCGCGTACGTGTCGTAGACGGCGAGGTGGACGGGCTTGCGCGGGGTCTCGCTCATGGTGGTCGCCTCCAGCGTCGAATCGAATCCGGCTGCTCTGGTCGGGCCCGCCCCGCGAGCCCTGATGACAAGAGACTGTCATTTCGACAGGATGCTGTCAATGGCGTGAGCCGGGCATCCGGGCGAGCGGACGGGCCGACAGACTGCCGAGACCGGCCCCCCACCCGCATACAGTCCGCCGATATCCCTCCCCACCTGCGCACTTCTAGCGTGACGCCATGACCCCTCATGTCACCCCGCACACCCTTGCCGCAGTGAAGGACGCAGACCGGAAGCACGTCTTCCACTCCTGGTCCGCCCAGGCCCTGATCGACCCGCTCGCCGTCGCCGGGGCCGAGGGGTCGTACTTCTGGGACTACGACGGCAAGCGCTACCTCGACTTCTCCTCCCAGCTGGTCAACACGAACATCGGCCACCAGCACCCCAAGGTCGTCGCCGCGATCCAGGAGCAGGCCGCCCGGCTCTGCACGCTCGCGCCCGGCTTCGCCGTGGACGTCCGCTCCGAGGCCGCACGCCTCATCGCCGAGCGGACCCCCGGTGACCTGGACAAGATCTTCTTCACCAACGGCGGCGCCGAGGCCGTCGAGAACGCCGTCCGCATGGCCCGTCTGCACACGGGCCGGCAGAAGGTGCTGTCCACCTACCGCTCGTACCACGGGGCCACCGCCGCCGCGATCAACCTGACCGGCGACCCGCGCCGCTGGCCCTCCGACACGGCCGCCGCCGGCGTCGTGCACTTCTGGGGCCCGTACCTCTACCGCTCCGCCTTCCACGCCACCACCGAGGCCGAGGAGTGCGCCCGCGCCCTCGCCCACCTCGCCGACACCATCGCCTTCGAGGGGCCGCAGACCATCGCGGCGATCATTCTGGAGACCGTGCCCGGCACCGCCGGGATCATGACTCCGCCGACCGGTTACCTCGCGGGCGTGCGCGAGCTCTGCGACCGCCACGGCATCGTCTTCGTCCTCGACGAGGTCATGGCGGGCTTCGGCCGCACCGGCAAGTGGTTCGCCGCCGAGCACTGGGACGTGCGCCCCGACCTGATCACCTTCGCCAAGGGCGTGAACAGCGGCTACGTACCGCTCGGCGGCGTCGCGATCTCGGCCGCCATCGCCGAGACCTTCGCCACCCGCCCCTACCCGGGCGGACTCACGTACTCCGGGCACCCCCTGGCCTGCGCCGCGGCCGTCGCGACGATCAACGCCATGGAGGAGGAGGGCATCGTCGAGCACGCCGCCCACCTCGGCGAGAACGTGATCGGCCCGGCGCTCGCCGAGATCGCCGAGCGGCACCCCTCGGTCGGCGAGGTCCGCGGCCTGGGCACCTTCTGGGCGCTGGAACTCGTACGGGACAAGGAGACGCGTGAGCCGCTCGTCCCGTACAACGCGGCCGGTGCGGACAACGCGCCGATGGCCGAGTTCGCGGCGGCCTGCAAGGCGTCCGGCCTGTGGCCCTTCGTCAACATGAACCGCACCCACGTGGTCCCCCCGTGCACCATCACGGAAGCGGAGGCGAAGGAGGGTCTGGCCCTGCTGGACGAGGCGCTGACGGTCGCCGACCGCCACACCACGGCCGGCTAGGTCCCATCGGGGCGCACCGGGCCGCCGGGCCCGGCGCGCCGGATGATGGCCGGTTCGCGGTCTATGACGGGTTGGTGTAGATCCGCCTACCGACCGTTAACCGTTCGGTTTCGGCCGCGCTGTCTGGCCTATGGTGTCCGGAGTCCTACGACAGGAGACGGAGCCCTATGCCAGGCAGCGGAGCTGTCACCCGCAACACACTTCGCCAGCAGATCGCGGACGCGCTGCGTGACGAGGTGCTCGCGGGACGCCTGCCTCCGGGGACCGAGTTCACCGTCAAGCAGATAGCCGAGCAGTACGAGGTCTCCGCGACCCCGGTGCGCGAGGCGCTCGTGGACCTCTCGGCCCAGGGTCTGCTCGAACTGGTCCAGCACCGGGGTTTCCGGGTCCGGATCTTCTCCGTGGACGACTTCAGGGGAATGATCGAGGCCCGCTCGCTGGTCGTGGACGGGATCTTCCGCCGGCTCGCCGAGCGCGGGACCGCGCCGGGATCCGGCGAGATGCTGGTGTCGGTACGGCGCCGCGGCGAAGAGGCGCGCAGGGCCGCGCAGAGCGGCTCGCTCGAAGTGCTGATCGGCTACGACCTGCGCTTCTGGCGGGAGCTGAGCGAGCTGGTCGCCAACACGTACATCTCCGAGTTCCTGCACCGCATCCGGGTGCAGTGCTGGGTCTTCGCCGTCCCCCACCTCCAGCGTGAGCCGCTCCTGCGGGAGGCGCTGTGGGACGGGCACGGCGATCTGGTCGACGCGGTCACCCTGGCGGACGCCGACGCGGTGCGGCGGATCGTGCACGGCTACAACGAGCACGCACTGGCCTGGGCGTCCCGCATCTGAGGGGTTCCGGGGTACCCGGATACGCCCGCAGCGCGACCGCAGGTTCTGCGCACCCCTTCGCGGAGGGTGTTCGGCGCACTACGCTGGCCGGATCGGCGACAACGACTGATCGGAGGCCGAGTGGCCTGTGACCTGTGGCTGGTCCCCCTTGTCGACGTGCTGTGCCACAGCCCCGACAACCCCTTCGCGGAAGAGATCGCCTCGTACGACAAGGCGCTGAGCGCGGCCGGACTGCCGTCCGTGCCCGTGTTCGCCTACATGCCGGGCCTGAGCGGGGACGTCGCCCCGGTCGCCGGCTTCGACTACGACGCCCTGCATTTCCTGAGGCGGGCGTACCTGCTCCAGCTCTGCGGGCTGCCGGTGACCCCGGTGGACGAGCTGGGCGGGGACTACGAGCAGCTGCTGGAGATGTTCGAGCCCACGGCGCAGCAGTCGCACCTGGTGTGGCACTACGACCACGCGGGCGCGTACGTGCCGGTGGACTTCGCGGCTCCGCTGGCGAACGAGGAGCTGCTGGCCGGGGGCGGTCCGCTGGGGTCCGCGCAGGGGCTGCTGCGGGAGCTGGCGTTCGTGGCTCCCGCCATCGGTATAGACCCGGGGAACCCGCCGGCCGCGCCGGCTCCGCCCGGGCGGCCGACGCTGCTGGAGGAACCGGCGGGGCCGATTCCGTACGACGACAGTCCCTTCGCGCGTGAGCGGCACGTGTGGCTCGGGTTGCACGCGGCGGCGACCCGCAGTCTGGGCCAGGGCTCGATGATCATCTTCAGCTGACGCCGGTGGGTGGGGCGGGTGCGGTGCGGTGCCGCTGCGCGGAGCCCGCCCCCGCCCCAGGCACCGCCGCGAGCCCCCGCCCCAGGCCCCGCCCCTCACACGCCGGCGGGGCTGGTCAGCGCGGTTGTTCCGGGGGCCGTTGACGGGGCATGTTCGGGCGGGTGCCCGGAGGGAGCGGGAAGCGGGCCGGCGGGATGTTCGTGTCCGCGCGGACCCCGGTGGCGCCCAGGGACTGCATCACCAGGGGCGCGGGGCCCGAGCTGAACTCCACCATCCACTCCGCGGTCTCCGAGCGCACCAGCTCCGTCACGTCCTCCGAGAAGCGCCGCAGCACGGTCAGGCACCGCTCGGCGGCCTCGCTGGCCGTGCCCTCGGTGGGCCCGAGCACCTCGCGCACGTTCTCCGAGGCCCAGTCGAACTGGAGGGTCTGCAGTCGCCGCTGCACCGCCTGGGCCGTGGCCACGTCCCGCATCCAGCCGGACGTCAGCCCGAAGAACCGGTCGCAGGCCAGCGCGGCCGCGCCCAGCAGCAGCGCCAGGTACCCGTAGGTCGAGGCGCCCGGCGCCGAGCCCGTCAGCTCCAGCAGCGGCATCGCGGCCCCCGTGACGGCGCCCACGGCGGCGGCGACGCGCAGCACCCGCGCGCCCCGTCGCTTCCACGCCCGGTCCGACAGGTACCACTCCGCCGTGCGCAGCGCATCGGCCTCGACCCGCCGGTAGAGCTCGTCGAGCCGCTCCGCGGGTTCGCCCCAGTCCCCGAGGGGGAACGGCCGGCCGGTCAGATCGCCCGCCGCCATCGGTCCGCCGCCTTCCTCCCGGGGATCCCGGGGTGGCCCCTCGGGCTGCATCTCCGGCTGGCTCACCCGGCACTCCCTCTGCCTGCGCTGACGTGTGGTGGTGCGCGTGTGCGCAATGATGCGCATGCTCTTCCTACCTTCGAATGACGGGCGATGGGCGCCGAATCCCGGGATTTCCGCCCGCAAGGAGGTCTCCATCAGGTACGCGTACGCCCCGTCTCTCACTCGAAAGAGTTGGTCCTCACGGCGTAGGGCGTAGCGCGCGGGGAGCACGTAGGCTCGGATTGACCAAGCATTGCGAGGTCCCGAAGGCCCGATGGTTCCGACGAAACGGAGTGAGTGTCCTGTGATTCCCGGTGGTGGCCAGCCCAACATGCAGCAGCTGCTCCAGCAGGCCCAGAAGATGCAGCAGGATCTCGCGGCCGCTCAGGAGGAGCTTGCCCAGGCCGAGGTCGAGGGCCAGGCCGGCGGCGGCCTGGTGAAGGCGACCGTCACGGGCTCCGGCGAGCTGCGCGCCCTGGTGATCGACCCGAAGGCCGTGGACCCGGAGGACACGGAGACGCTCGCCGACCTGGTGGTGGCGGCGGTCCAGGCGGCCAACGAGAATGCACAGGCGCTCCAGCAGCAGAAGCTGGGCCCCCTGGCCCAGGGACTGGGCGGCGGCGGCATTCCCGGTCTTCCGTTCTAGTCCCCGCGGTCCCCAACACAGAGAGAAGGCAGTCCGTTGTACGAAGGCGTGGTTCAGGACCTGATCGACGAACTGGGCAGGCTGCCCGGCGTCGGGCCCAAGAGCGCGCAGCGGATCGCCTTCCACATCCTGCAGGCCGAGCCCACCGACGTCCGCCGCCTCGCGCACGCGCTGCTGGAGGTCAAGGACAAGGTCCGGTTCTGCGCGGTGTGCGGGAACGTGGCGCAGGAGGAGCGGTGCAACATCTGCCGCGATCCCCGGCGCGACCTCACGGTCATCTGTGTCGTCGAGGAGCCGAAGGACGTCGTCGCGATCGAGCGGACGCGTGAGTTCCGGGGCAAGTACCACGTCCTCGGCGGCGCGATCAGCCCGATCGAGGGCGTCGGCCCCGACGACCTGCGCATCCGTGAGCTGCTGGCGCGGCTGGCGGACGGCGAGGTGACCGAGCTGATCCTCGCCACCGACCCGAACCTGGAGGGCGAGGCGACCGCCACCTACCTCGCCCGCATGATCAAGCCCATGGGCCTGAAGGTCACCCGCCTGGCCAGCGGGCTCCCCGTCGGGGGAGATCTGGAGTACGCGGACGAGGTCACGCTCGGGCGGGCCTTTGAAGGAAGGCGACTTCTCGATGTCTGACGCAACGCTGCACGCCCTCGGCCAGGATCCGGACGACTTCGCCGCCTCGATCGCGGACCAGATCGAGTCGTTCATCGTTGCGGTCACCGAGGTGGCCAAGGGCGAGGACCCGGACAGTGCGGTGCCGTTCCTCCTGCTGGAGGTCTCGCAGCTGCTGCTCGCGGGCGGCCGGCTGGGCGCGTACCAGGACGTGATGCCCGATGAGCGCTACGAGCCCGACCTCGGTCCGGAGCCGGACGTGGACGACCTGCGCGAGCGCTTCGCGATCATGCTGGAGCCGGTCGACGTCTACTCCGAGGTCTTCGACCCGTACGAGCCGCGCAAGACCCCGGTGGCGCACCGGATCTCCGACGACCTGGCCGATGTGGTCGCCGACCTGCGGCACGGGCTCATCCATCACCAGTCCGGCCGCATCACGGAGGCCCTGTGGTGGTGGCAGTTCTCGTACTTCACCAACTGGGGCCCGACGGCATCGGCCACCCTGCGTGCCCTCCAGTCGCTGATCGCGCACGTGCGGCTGAACCAGCCCCTCGCCGCCCTCGACGGCCTGGACACGGACGAGGACCTCACCGAGGAGGACCTCGCGGAGCAGGCCGGGCAGGTCATGGCGGAGGAACTGGGCGGCTTCGGCCGCAAGTGAGGTCGCGGCCGGCGAAGCCGCAGGTCCAAGGCAAGTAAGGCCTCGGCGCGGGGAACCGGTTCGCTGATCTTTTCGTCTCATGATGTGGTACGAAGCGGTCGGATCCCGGTCGCTCGTTACACTGCACCAGCAATGAGACGGACTGAGCGAGGAGCGCACGTGGGCCTTGTCGTGCAGAAGTACGGAGGCTCCTCCGTAGCCGATGCCGAAGGCATCAAGCGTGTCGCCAAGCGGATCGTGGACGCCAAGAAGAACGGCCACCAGGTGGTCGTCGTGGTTTCCGCGATGGGCGACACGACGGACGAGCTGATCGATCTCGCCGAGCAGGTTTCGCCGATGCCTGCCGGGCGCGAATTCGACATGCTGCTGACCGCCGGAGAGCGGATCTCCATGGCCCTGCTGGCCATGGCGATCAAAAACCTGGGCCACGAGGCCCAGTCGTTCACCGGTAGCCAGGCAGGCGTGATCACCGACTCGGTCCACAACAAAGCGCGCATCATCGATGTCACGCCGGGCCGTATCCGCACCGCGCTGGACGAGGGCAACATCGCCATCGTCGCCGGCTTCCAGGGCGTGTCCGCGGACTCCAAGGACATCACCACCCTCGGCCGGGGCGGCTCGGACACCACGGCGGTCGCGCTCGCGGCGGCCCTGGACGCCGAGGTCTGCGAGATCTACACCGACGTCGACGGCGTCTTCACCGCGGACCCCCGGGTCGTGAAGAAGGCCCGGAAGATCGACTGGATCTCCTCCGAGGACATGCTGGAGCTCGCCGCCTCCGGCTCCAAGGTGCTGCTGCACCGCTGTGTCGAGTACGCACGCCGATACAACATCCCGATCCACGTCCGCTCGTCCTTCTCGGGACTGCCGGGCACCTGGGTCAGCAACGAGAATCCGCAAGGGGACGAGCAGGTGGAGCACGCCATCATCTCCGGAGTCGCTCACGACGTCTCCGAAGCCAAGATCACGGTCGTCGGCGTCCCGGACAAGCCGGGTGAGGCCGCGGCGATCTTCCGCGCCATCGCGGACGCCGAGATCAACATCGACATGATCGTGCAGAACGTCTCGGCCGCCTCGACGGGCCTCACCGACATCTCCTTCACGCTCCCGAAGGCCGAGGGCCACAAGGCCATCGACGCGCTGGAGAAGGCGAAGGGCCAGATCGGCTTCGACTCCCTGCGCTACGACGACCAGATCGGCAAGATCTCCCTGGTCGGCGCCGGCATGAAGACGAACCCGGGCGTCACCGCCTCGTTCTTCCAGGCGCTGTCCGACGCGGGCGTCAACATCGAGCTGATCTCCACCTCCGAGATCCGCATCTCGGTCGTGACGCGCCAGGACGACGTCAACGAGGCCGTCCGCGCCGTGCACACGGCCTTCGGCCTCGACTCCGACAGCGACGAAGCCGTCGTCTACGGAGGCACCGGACGATGACCGCGACCCGGTCCTCCGCCCCGGCACTCGCCGTGGTCGGGGCGACCGGAGCAGTCGGTTCGGTCCTGCTCCAGATCCTGTCCCGGCGGGCGGACGTCTGGGGCGACATCCGCCTGATCGCCTCCGCGCGCTCGGCCGGCCGCACGCTGGCCGTCCGCGCGGAGGAGACCGAGGTGATCGCCCTCACCGAGGACGCCTTCGACGGCCTCGGTCCGGGCGACGTCGCGCTCTTCCTCACCCCGGCCGAGGTCTCGGCCCGGTGGGCGCCCGTCGTCACCGCGCGCGGCGCGGTCGTCGTCGACCAGTCCGCCGCCTTCCGGGCGGACCCCGAGGTCCCGCTGGTGGCGCCCGAGGTCAACGGGTACGCCGTACGGAACCGGCCGCGCGGGATCGTCGCCGGGCCGGACTGCGTGACCGCCGCCATGATCGCGGCCCTGGGCGCACTGCACACCGCGTACTCCCTCACCGGGCTGGTGGTCTCCTCGTACCAGGCCGCGAGCGCCGCCGGCCGGCCCGGCTCCGAGGCGCTGCGCCGCCAGTTGTCGCTGGTCGCGGGGACCGCCCTCGGGGAGCAGACCGGTGACGTCCGCCGTGCCGTGGGCGAGGACACGGGCCCCTTCGCCGGCCCCCTCGCCCTCAACGTCGTGCCCTGGTCCGGAGACCTGCGGGAGGACGGCTGGTCTTCGCACGAGCTGGCGGTACGGGCCGAGACGCGCCGGATCCTGCAGCTGAAGCAGCTCCCGGTGTCGGTGACCTGTGTCCAGGTGCCGGTGCTGACCGGGCATTCCCTGACCGTGCGGGCCCGGTTCGCGAACGAGGTGGGGGCCCCGCACGCGCGGGAGATCCTGGAGGCGGCCCCCGGCGTGGTGCTCGTCGACGATCCCGCGGCGGGGGAGTTCCCCACGCCCGCGGACGCCGCCGGAACGGATCCGGCCTGGGTGGGGCGGGTGCGGGCCTCCCTCGACGACCCCCGCGTCCTGGAGTTCTTCGTGTGCGCCGACAATCTCCGCAGGGGTGCCGCGCTGAATGCCACGCTCATCGCGGAACTGATCGCAGGTGAATTTGCGTAATTCGCTTTGTAGGATCGGTGCCGATCCCTTGATCAAGGTGATGGCCCGACTGCCGTCTCGATAAGACGGGGCACATCGGGAAGAGCGGGTACGCATGCGGGCAATGGGGATATGGCTGGTGGGGCTGCCTCGCGCGTACAACCCTGACGGGGGGACGCGTGTCCTACAGGCGTGGCAGAGGCACTGCTCGAATCGACCCTCCTCCCGGCGCCCCTCGGGATCATCCCGTCGCGCCGGGGTTTGCGTGCGTCCGGCGGCGGGCTCCCCGTGATCGTGCCCGTCCCGCCGGCGGGGCCGTCCGAGGCGCCCGTACTCACCGCCGCACCGATCCCGGGCGGTCTCGTGCCCGCGCCGCGCGACAGCGCTGAGGCGGCGGGGAGCCGCCGCGACGAGCCGTCCGAGGTCATGTCCGGGACGACGTCCGAGGTCATGGCCGAGCCGACGGTCGAAGTGGTCGCGGGGACCACCGTCGACCACCTCACGGCGACCTACCAGGCGCACTACCGCTCCCTGCTCGGCCTGGCCGCCCTCCTCCTCGACGACACCGCCTCCTGCGAGGACGTGGTCCAGGAGGCGTTCATCCGCGTGCACTCGGCGCGGAACCGGGTGCGCGACCGGGAGAAGACCCTGGCGTACCTGCGCCAGACCGTGGTGAACCTCTCGCGCTCCGCCCTGCGCCGGCGCATCCTCGGCCTCAAGCTGCTCTCGAAGCCGATGCCGGACATGGCGAGCGCCGAAGAGGGCGCGTACGACCAGCTCGAGCGGGACGATCTGATCAAGGCGATGCGCGGAATCCAGCGCCGCCAGCGCGAGGTGCTGGTGCTGCGCTACTTCGCGGACATGACGGAGGCCCAGGTCGCCGAGACGCTCGGGATATCGCTCGGGTCGGTCAAGGCGTACGGATCGCGGGGCATTGCCGCGCTGCGGGTGGCGATGGAGGCTGCGCAGTCATGAGGGACGACCACACTCCGCCGGGCGGAGCGAGCGAGGAAGAGGCGCTGCGGAGCCTGCTGCACGGGGCCGTCGAGGGCCTGCAGCCCTCCGCGGGAGCCCTGGAGCGGCTGCGGCACGCGGTTCCCGCGCGCCGCGCCCGCAAACGCCAGGCTCTGATCGGCGCCGCCGCGGTGGCCCTGCTCGCGGGGACCGCCGTCCCGGCCCTCATGCACCTGGCGGGCGGTGAGGGCAGGGCCACGGACCACCCGGCGATGGCCGGGCACGGCGAGCACACCGGCGACAAGCTGGGCGCGGTCGCCTCCGACCCGCACCAGAACGGATACGGGAACCAGCCGAGGTCCACCCGCTCCTCCGGGGGCGCTCCCGCCGTGGGCGGCGCCACCGGGCAGCCGGACGCCACGCTGGGCGGTTCCCCGGTGGGCGGTGTGACGGCCGGCCCCACCGGCACCGCGGGCGCGTCCTCCGGGACGGCCGGTTCGGTGCCGGGCTCCGGTCCGATGCCGCCGGTGGCCGCGCCGGGCGTGCCCGGATGCGGCGCGGACCAGCTCGGGGTGGTGGGCTCGGCCCGCGCCCCGGAGACCGACGGCCGCGTGTACGGCAGTTTCCGGGTCACCAACGTCTCAGCGCAGGGCTGCGCCGTCACCGGCCAGGACACCGTCTCGGCGGCCCCGGCGGCCGGCACCCCGTCCGGCCAGGGCCCCTCGGTCGCGGTCGTCGGCCACAAGGCGGGAGACCCGGCGAGCGGGCTGCTGCCCGATCCGTCGGCGGAGGCGCCGGTGCTGGTGCTCCCGCCGAACACGGCCTACGAGGTCCGCTTCGCCTGGGTCCCCTCGAAGGAGTCCTGTACGCCGACGAACCCGGACACGGGGGGCAAGCCGCCGCAGACGGACTCCGCGGGCAGCTCGGGCGCTCCGGCGCACGGGGCGGTCACCGAGCCGCAGACGGGTGCGCCCCCGGCGGCGGGCGTCTCGGTGTCCCACACCCCGCAGCCGGGGGCCCCGACCACGCGGACGACGCTTCCCGAGGCCTGCGGCGGAACGGTCTACCGGACGGGTGCGATCCCGCTCGGCGAGTAGTCCGATGAACGTCGCGCGGGGATTGGTGCGTCCGTCCTAAGCGGCGGGCGCGTCTACGCGGCGGGCGCGCCTACGCGGCGGACGCGTCGGGTTCGAGCAGTCCCGCCTCGGCGTCCCGCAGGCTCTCCACCTCACGGCGGTAGAGCCGGAACCACATGAACAGCACGAAGGCGACGAAGACGAACCACTCGCCGGTGTAGCCGAGGTTCTGGAAGGCCTTCAGGTCGAGCCCGGTGTTGGCCGGCGCCTGCGCCGGCACCGGAACCATCCCGTCCGACGGGGTCTGCACGGTCAGCCAGGCGTCGTACAGGTCGTACGGCACGAGGTTGACCAGCGAGGCCGCCCCGATCACGCCGAGCTGCCCGGCCGGCAGGCCGCCCTGGGAGTGGACGCCCTTCGTGCCGGAGTTCTCCGGGGCCTGCAGCGCTCCGGTGACCTCGACCCGGCCGCTCGGCGGGGCCGGGGCCTTCGCCGGGTCCGCCGCCCCCGGCAGCCAGCCCCGGACCACCGGGACGGTCTTGCCGGAGTCGGTCCTCAGCAGGGTCAGGACGTAGAAGCCGGACTCGCCGTCGAGCCGCCGCTCGGGCACCAGCATCTGATCGGCGTACTCCCCGGCCGTGGAAGCCAGCCGTCCGGAGGTCTTCGTGGTCACCGGAAGCAACGAGTCCAGGGGCTCGGCCACCTGCTCGGCGGGCTGCCCGGCCGTCGCCTCCCGGTGGCTGTCGACACGGTCCTCGAACCGGCCGAGCTGCCAGGACCCCATGAACAGACAGAAGGGGACGGCGAGCGCGACGAAGACGTTGATCCCCCACCAGCGCGGGGTCAGGAGAAACCGGTGCACCCCACCACCGTACGGGGAGTGCACCGGAGCGGGACTAGCGGGGCAGGTGCTTCAGCGCGAACTCCAGCTCCATCCGGACCTGCTTGATCCGCTCCTCCACGACCAGCGAACCGTGCCCCGCGTCGTACCGGTACACCTCGTGCTCCGCGCCGCGTGCCACCAGCCGGTCCACGTAGTTGTCGATCTGCCGGATCGGGCAGCGCGGGTCGTTGACGCCCGCCGCGATGTGGACGGGTGCCTTCACCGCGTCGACGTAGGTCAGCGGCGACGAGACCTCGAACCGGTCCGGGACCTCCTCCGGAGTACCGCCGAAGAGGGTGCGGTCCAGTGCCTTCAGCGCCTCCATCTCGTCGTGGTACGCCGTCACGTAGTCCGCGACCGGTACGGCGGCCAGCCCCACCGCCCAGGCGTCGGGCTGCGTGCCCAGGCCCAGCAGCGTCAGGTACCCGCCCCAGGAGCCGCCCGACAGCACGAGGCGTGCCGGGTCCGCGAGGCCGGAGGCGACCGCCCATTCCCGGACCGCCGCGATGTCCTCCAGTTCGATCAGGCCGACCCGGTGCTTGAGGGCGTCCGTCCAGGCGCGGCCGTAGCCCGTGGAGCCGCGGTAGTTGACCCGCACGACCGCGAAGCCGTGGTCCAGCCAGGCCGCCGGGGTCGCCGCGAAGGCGTCGCTGTCGTGCCAGGTGGGCCCGCCGTGGATCTCGAAGATCGTCGGGAAGGGGCCCTCGCCGTGGCCGGCCGGCCGCTGCGCGAGCGCGTGGATCCGGCCGCCCGGACCCTCCACCCACACGTCCTCCACCGGCACCGACCCGGGCGCCTTCAAGCCGGGCGGGTCCAGGACGATCCCGCCCGCGGTGGACCGTACGGTCGGGGGCTCGGCCGCCGAGGACCACAGGTACTCCACGGTCCCGTCGGGGCGCGCCCCGGCCCCCGACACCGTCCCCGGCGGCGTGTCCACCCGTACGAGCTCCCGCGCGGCCAGGTCGTAGCGCCACAGCTCGCTGCGCGCCTCGAAGCTGTGCGCGACGAGCAGCGCGGATCCGTCCGGGTACCACTCGGCGCTGACGTCGCCCGGCAGGTCGATCGCGAGCTCCTCCTCGGTGCCGCTCGCCACGTCCCACACCATCGGTTCCCAGCGGCCGCGCCGCTGGTGGCCGACGAGGAGACGGGTGTCGCCCGCGACAGGGGCGAAGCCGAGGACCTCCAGGCCGAGCTCCTCGGTGCCGCCGCGGGTGTCGTCCAGCTCGGCGACGGTGGACCCGTCGAGGGTCAGCACGCGCAGTGAGGAGTGCATCGCGTCGCCGTGCTCGGTGTGCTCGACGGCCACGAGCGTCCCGTCGTGGGACAGGTCGCCGACGCCCGCCGACTCCCGGTGCCGGTAGATCACGGTGGGCGCGGAGCCGTCCGGGCGGACCACGTGGACCGTCGAGCCCTCCTCGTCCGTGGAGCGCCCGACGACGGCGGTGCCGTCGCGGCCGATGGCCAGACCGGCGGGGTACGAGGGCTCCAGGCCGGGGGTGGCCGGTTCGTCCGGGCCGCCCCCGAAGGGCTGGCGCACCCAGGTGCCGAACTCGTCGCCGTCCTTGTCGGAGAACCACCAGATCCACGCCCCGTCGGGGGAGAGGGCGCCGTCGGTGGTGCCGTTCGGGCGGTCGGTGGCCTGCCGCTGGACGCCGGTGGTGCGGTCCCAGGCGTAGAGCTCGAAGGTTCCGGTCGCGTTGGAGACGAAGAGCGAACGGTCCGGGGCGTCCTCGGCCCAGTCGGGCAGTCCGACGCGCGGTGCCCGGAACCGCTTCTCCCAGTCGGGCGTCTCGGGGGTGATCTCGCTGTCGCTGGTCATGCGCCCCATTGTGGCCGCAGTGGTCCCCGGGATGCCGACTGCTCCGAACGGGCGCAGAGTGGAACCCGTAGCCCAAGGAGGAACGGTCATGGCCAAGAAGGCGCACACCGGCCACCACATCCACCAGGACTCCGAGCGCGCGCTTGCGAAGAACACGGCCGCCGAGGCCCGGGCCAAGGCGGCGACCAGGGACGTGCAGTCGTCCGCCGCGAAGACGCGCGGCATGCAGCAGAAGGCCCAGGCCAAGCGCGGTTGAGCCCGCAGGTCGCGCTGCGGAGGCCTGCGCAAGCGTGCGCAGGTCCGTAGGCTGGCGCCATGCGGATGATCGTCCGGGGCGCCCGGCTGCTGCACACCTCAGGCCTGTCCGACGTCGAGGTCGCGGAGGACGGTCGGATCGCGCGCGTGGTCCCGCACGACGACCAGAAGGAACCGCCGGCCACCGGCATCCTCGTCGAGGCCCACGGCGCCCTGCTCAGCCCGCCCTTCGTCGAACCGCACATCCACCTCGACACGGCGCTGACCGCCGGGGAGCCGCGTCCCAACGTCTCCGGCACCCTGTGGGAGGGCATCGCCTGCTGGAGCGAACGCAAGCGGACCCTGACCCGCGAGGACGTGATCGCGCGGGCCACCGAGGTGCTGCGGTGGCAGGCCGCCCACGGAGTGCTGCACGTGCGCACCCACTGCGACATCACCGACCCGGCCCTCACCGCCCTGGACGCGCTGCTCGAGGTGCGCGACCGGGTGCGGGACGTCATGACCCTGCAGATCGTGGCCTTCCCGCAGGAGGGCATCGCCTCCTTCCCGGACGGCGAGGCGCTGCTGCGGGAGGCGATCGCCCGCGGGGCCGACGTCGTCGGCGCGATCCCGCACTTCGAGGACACCCGCGAGGACGGGGTCGCCTCCCTGCGGACGGCCTTCGCGCTGGCCGAGGAGCACGGGCTGCGGGTGGACGCGCACTGCGACGAGATCGACGACGAGCAGTCCCGGTTCGTGGAGGTGCTGGCCACGCTGGCCCTGCGCTCGGGCCTGCGCGAACGCGCCACCGCCTCGCACACGACCGCCATGGGCTCCTACAACGGCGCGTACAGCTTCAAACTCCAGCGGCTGCTGTCCCGTTCGGGCATCAACCTGATCGCCAGCCCCTTCGCCAACCTCAACCTCCAGGGCCGCTTCGACGCCTACCCCAGGCGCCGCGGCCTCACCCAGGTCAAGGAGATGCTGGCGGCCGGGGTCAACGTGGCCTTCGGCCACGACGACGTGATGGACCCCTGGAACGCCCTCGGCACCGCCAACCCCCTCCAGACCGCCCTCGTCGGTCTGTACGCCGCCCAGCTCACCGGTGCGGACGAGATCCCGGTGGCCTTCTCGATGGTGACGGACCGTGCGGCGCGTGTCCTGGGCCTGTCGGACGCCGAGTACGGCATCACCGAGGGCGCCCCCGCCTCCTTCGTCCTGCTCCCGGCCCCGTCGCCCGAGGAGGCGATCCGCCGTCAGGTCCGGCCCCGGTACGTCGTCTCGCGCGGCACCGTCCTCGCCGAGACCCCGCCCGCCCCGGCCCGGCTGAACTGGCCGGGGGAGGCCCCCTCGGAGGTGGACTTCAGCCGCCGCCTACGCTGACGCCCCATGACGTGGACACTCGGGACCAACTCGGCCCGCACCGCCCTGCAGATCGCCTCGGAGTACGCGGACCCGGCGCTGCTGAACCACTCCGTACGCTCCTACGCCTTCGGCGCGCAGTACGCGGACCAGCACGGCCTGGCGTACGACCAGGAGCTCTTCTACGTGGCGGCCCTCCTCCACGACCTGGGCCTGACCCCGCCCTTCGACAGCCACACCCTGCCCTTCGAGGAGGCCGGCGGTCACGTCGCGCGCGTCCTGACGGCGGGCCTGGGCTGGCCGGCCGCCCGCCGGGCCCGCGCCGAGGAGGTCATCGTCCTGCACATGCGGGACGACGTGACGGCGGCCGAGGACGTCGAGAGCCACCTCCTGCAGGTCGGCACGAGCGCCGACGTCTCGGGCCTGCGCCTGTCCGAGTTCGACCCCGACTTCACGGCCGCCCTGCTCGCCGCCCACCCGCGGGCCGGCTTCGGCGCCGCCTTCACCGCCCTGGTCGAGGACCAGGCGAAGCGCAAGCCCGACTGCGCGGCCGCCGCCTACGTCGCCGGCGGCGCGGCGACCCGCATCGCGGCCAACCCTCTGGGGGCGTGAGGGCGGGTGCCTCGGCCGAGGTGACGCACATCCGCCGCCGCGTCGGATAGCGTGCCCGCATGTCGTGGGACGAGGACGGAACGCCGCACCCGCTCGCACTGCGCCGCACCGGCCGCAGCGAACTGGAGCCGGACCGGCTGCCCGAGATCCGGGAGCTGGAGGTGCTCGGCTGGGAGCCCGCGCCCGAGGACCTGCGCTGGGCGTTCCTCCCGTACGTGTGGCCCCCGGCGGCCCGGACCTGGATCCCCGACCGCTCCACCCACTGGGCGGTGGACACCTCGCTCGACGGGCACGGCCACATCACCGGCGTCGAGTGCGCCCCGCTCACCGAGCCGGATCTGCACGGCCTCGACCAGGAGGCCGACGCCGCCCTCGCGGGCCTCGGCCTCCCGCCCCGCCCCGGGGGCCGCCTCTGGCTGCTCCGCCCGGTCGGCTCCTTCACCACCGTCGGCGCGGTCCTCGACCACCTCGACGCCCTGGCCGCGCGGCACGCCGTGGAGGCCCTGCCCTCCGCGACCTTCCTCGCCCTCGTACGCACCGAACTCTCGGCGCTCTCCGCCCCCGCCGCGCACTAACGCGCCCGCCGACCCGTTCCCCGCCCTGGCTCCCGGCACGCTTCCCAACACGCGACACCGGGCCCTCCCTTCGTCGAATGAGGGCCTTCTGCAGCGGTGAAGCGAAGCCGTACAGGAAGCGCAACTTGAACTGGTGTGGACAGTCGAAGAGGTACTTGAATCATCTCCCGCCCTCCTGGGCATGGCGATGTGCCCCGCTCCTTCAGGGCTCGGGCGGTGAGGGCGAGTTCGGGGGCGTCCGACGTGACAGGTTCGACGCCCTCGCCGATCCGGGTCAGGCGGGCGAGCTGGCGATCGTTGAGGGGTGACCAACGGTGCATGTGATCGTCGTACCGTCACCGCTCCTGCGGGCACAGGCCCTGCGGTGCTTGCGAGAGGGGGTTTCCGGCGGATGCGACGCCCGTACGGGGTAATCGGCTTACCAACCTGTTTGATCACTCTTCGTAGTGGATGAGCGCGTTCAGGAGAGCCCGAAGGCCATCGGGAGGAGTTTCGTCCTCTGTTGAAGACACTCCCATGGAAGGGCAATCAGACATGGTCAACCGCCTCGCACGCCGCGTGACGACCACCATGGCCACGGCAGCCGCGCTCGCGTTCTTAACCCCGGCGCAGGCACACGCGGGCGCCATCGGCTCCACCGCGGTGGCGACCTTCGACTACCAGGTTGGGGGTGTCACGATGACGATCCCGACCGGCTGCATGTTCACCCACATCATTCGGGGTGATGGCAAGAGGATCACCTACCAGAACGCCGGCGTGGACTGCGGCTTCGTCGGAGCCCTCAACGCGGGCTTCTGCAACTGGCGCATCGACTTCACGTACGCCGACACCAACAACAAGACGTACAAGACCTCGCCCGGCAAGACCCACACCGAGTGCGAGATCCACCCCATGCGGGACAACGCCCCCCAGACGCTGCCCCGCTATGGCAAAGCGTGTGCCCATCTCAACATCAACGGTGTCCGCAGGGTCAGCCAGTGCCACCACATCACGAAGTGAGCCGCACATGACCACTCAGCCCACCCCCGAAGACCGGATCTGGGAAGCAAAGCGTCGACGGGCAGGCATCATCGCCTTCCTGGCCGGAGCTGTCGCCTCCCTGGCCTTCTTCGCGTTCTGTCCCGGGCTCCCCCACGTCATCGACTGGGGTGCGATTCTCACGTCCCTCGCCGTCGGCGCACTGGCCCGTTGGGCATACCGAGCTCGGACCGCGAGGAGCCGGCTGCCCTCCAAGTAACCGAGAACGGCCTTCACACAGGTCGAGCCTCATCGGCGCGACGATCCCGTCGGTCGCGCTCCTGCTCGCCGTGGGCACCACAGTGTGGAAGGTAACCCGCGACCGCGAGGCCGGAGGCGCGCCCGATGGGTACAGGCCGACCACGCCTGGAAGGAGGTCGACGGGCGAACTGCCCGTTCTATGGTGCTGACCTGCGGCGAAGGTCCGTGATCGTCCGTGGACGTCCGCGCTCGTTCCCCTCGGTTGTGATGCAGTTAGACACTCACCGCTCAACGGCGAACGATCGGCGGGGTCGTTGTCAGTGCCTACCTCTATGGTCTCAAGCGCGCGGTCGGCTTCCGGGGGTTCCAGCTCCGAAGGGAATGGTTGCATCCCCGGCCTGTCTGGGGGCGGACCGGAGACTCGTCCGGGACCTAACCGACGGTCGGGCTTCGTCGATGGCCAGGGGATGACCTGTCAGCGCCGGCCGCGCGTACCGCCAACCATGCGGGCCCCGACTTGCGCTGGGGCCCGCGGCTGGGTCAACCGACGTAGTCGCCGGGGTCGTACCCGTGGTTGCAGCCGGGGCAAAGCGTCAGGTCCTCGGGGTCGTCCGAGTACGGGTTGGGGATGATGCCGCCGTCACACTGGGAGTCGGTGCAAGCCATGGTGTGCTCCTCGGAGGTCGGTGCCGTTGCCCTGATGGGCACCGCCCCTGCACGGTCTGGGAGGGCGCACAAGGTGGAGCACCCCGCTGGCCGAACGACCTTGTGCGCCGCCCTCCCAGACCGTGCTGCCCTCGGGATCAGGACAGCGGTGCCGACCGGCAGCCACCACATCGACTCCCAACCCACGGCCCGGGACCTGCTCCGCTTACGGGTAGGCAGAAAGGCGCCGTGAGCTTGGGAATCGCCGATCTTCGGTGCTCCATCTTGCCCCGTGACCAGCGAAAACGGGTGCCAACAAGAACCTTGGGACTTGCCCTAGCAATCGCCGTTGCCCGCTTTTCTCCGCTCTACCTGGCACGCGTCTGGCACGCACGATGTGGGCTATGAGGGTCGTATCAGCGATTGGCCCCTTCCGAGATCTGCCGAGCCAGCTCGTCGACCACCTGCGGCACCATGGGGCGAGCCCCTTCCTCCTCCAGGGCGAGAGCCAGGGCCTGTCGGACGGTTGTGTACGGCTGCCCGGCATGCGTCGCTCGCGTACGGTCGACGCCTCGTTCCATCTTCGCCAGGAACGCTGACACCGCTGGGATGTCCTTGTCGTACTCGCTCGCCTCCGCAGTCATGCGCCGGCCGGGCGTGTTTGGGCTAGCTCGCGTATCGCGCCTTCGACCTGCTTTTGTGCGGCCGAGAGCCAGGATCCTTCGATGGGGAAGACTTGATCTGCCTCCGGGTGCCACCGCTGGAGCATCTGTTGCCCTTGGATCGTGGCGGGCCTCGCATGAAGCACCGAGTGGCGGATCTTGGCGGCCGCCGATGGAAGCTCCCCGGACCTCTGGAGCCAGGTGCGGACCGAGGTGTCGGCCACCTGCTCCAGGATGGCTCTCAGGTCAAGCTCGGCGGGCAACCCGGCAAGGTGCGGGAGGCCGTAGAGCACGAGCCCTTCCAAGTACGTGACGCTGTAGGCGAGGCGGCCGATCTGGATCAGGTAGTCATCGTCCACGGGAACCATCGCCACATGATGCGTGTGGTACGACGCTATGCATAGAGGCCGGACCGGATGCTCCTGCACGGTAGAAGGCAAACGCCCAGCCAGGGCACCCCGACACAAATGCTCCAGACAACTGGGAGTTCCCCGCCTCAAGCCTCCACGGGCCGGCACCCGCCAACGGTGCCCCTCCATCCCGGGGTCGGAGGCTCCCGCCGGAGGCCTATCGGTGAGTGATGGCACCGTCGGCCGTATGGGACTGCCTCATGCTCTTGGGCCTATCCCGCCTTGCAGGGGCGGGCGTCGGCGCAGCGTGCGCGGAGCGGGCCGCAAACAGGAGCGTCGCGCGGAGCGCAGCCGGGTGCCTTGACCATGTAGGGCAAATTTGCGCCGCAGCCGCTTATGTCGCAGAAGTCACGACCAGCCTGCTGGTAAAGCCGTAGTTGCACAGGCGCTGATAGGCGGCGAGCACGGGAACCGGTACAGGCATGTGGACCATGAACCCTTGATCCGGGTAGAGCTGAAGCCGCTGGAGGGCGCCGACGAGCATGTCGATGACGAGCTTCGGATCGCCGATCGAGTCGACGTACTCCGTGAAGGTCAGCGGGGTGGACGCGCTGATGATCCCCACCTCCGGCCAAAGCTTCCGCGCCGTGGCGTACGCGCGTCGGGAGCTGAGCGGCGAGGACGTCGACAAGTGGCTGGCGGAGAAGGCCAGGGCGCTCAGCACCCGCACGCTTCAGGCGATGCACTCGTGCCTGAACCGGTCCGTGAAGCGGGCCATGGTCCGGGACAAGGTGAAGCGGAACATCGTGGAGCTGTGCGCCATCCCGACGGGCCAGCCCGGCCGGCCGTCGAAAGCGCTCCGGCTGGCCGAGGCCGAGGCGGTGCTGAAGGCCGCCGCGGGGACGTCGGCCTACGCGTACATCGTGGTGGCCCTGCTCACCGGCGCGCGGACGGAAGAGATGCGGGCCCTCACCTGGGATCACGTCTTCCTGAAGGGGACCGGGACGCGTCACCGCCCGTCCCGCCGCACATCGCGGTGTGGCGATCGGTCCGCTCCACCGGGGACACCAAGACCAAGAAGTCGCGCCGGACGATCGCCCTGCCGACGCGATGCGTGGACGCGCTCTGGCAGCAATTCGAGGAGCAGGAGTGGGACCGGCTCGCCGCTGGTGATCAGTGGAAGGAGAACGGGCTGGTCTTCTCCTCCGCCACCGGGACCGAGCTGGACCCCACCAACGTCCGGCGCGCCTTCCGGCAGGCGATCACCGGGGCCGAGGGCGTCGACGCGAGTGAGTGGACGCCGAGGGAGCTGCGGCACAGCTTCGTCTCGCTGCTCTCCGACAAGGGGGTCCCGCTCGTAGAGATCTCCCGTCTCGTCGGGCACTCCGGGACGGCCGTCACCGAGGCGGTCTACCGGAAGCAGATCCGGCCCGTGATCCAGACCGGGGCGACGGCAATGGATCAAATCTTCGACGGGTGGTAGGCCCCGGGGTGGTGGGGGCGTTTCCCCCCACCACCTGCTGGGCTACGAGCGCCACTCGTCGCGGAGCTCCCGTACGGCTGTGATGACCGGACGCAGAGCGGTCAGGAGGTCGAGTGCGAGGTGACGCAGGAGCCCCACGACTCCAAAGAGGCCAAGGATCCACAGAACGACGTGCTTGTCCCAGTCCACGCGACTACGTGCCTTTCGTGTAGGGCACGGCCGGGCTGGGCGGCAAACGGCAGGCTCAGCCCGACCGCGCACAGCGGTCGAGATGAGTTCTGCCAACGCTCAGAACATCAACATGATCAAGCTCCGATGACCATCGTCATCGGGTCAGAGCTTCACGGATGGGGTCGAGTGCCCAGTGAGTCGGCAGCGTCGGTGCCGACTGCACAGAAGACAATCACTCAAGCGCCGACCTATTCGGTCTGTCACGCCACCCGGCCCGACTTCTCAGCCTGCCGACTGGGTCCCGCAAACGCGATGCCATCACGCTAGCCGAGCTGGTCGACCGCGGGCGGCGCTTCCGTGAAAGTCGTAGTCACTCGGTTAGACGCTCAGGAAACAGAAGAGCCACCGGGGATCTCTCCCAGGTGGCTCTGACCTGCTTCTACGAAGTCGGGGTGGCGGGATTTGAACCCACGACCTCTTCGTCCCGAACGAAGCGCGCTGCCAAGCTGCGCTACACCCCGATCGCCGCCTTGCAGCACTTGCTGTCCTGGCGACATCGATTACTTTAGCGGACCTCACGCCGGAGACGAAATCCGGTTTTCGCGGGGCGGTGCCGCGGGCGCTAGGCCCGCGGGGTCAGCGTCAGGAGCGTCGCCTCCGGCGGGCACGCGAAGCGGACCGGGGTGAAGCGGTTGGTGCCGCAGCCGGCCGAGACGTGCAGGTACGCCTGCTGCCCCGCCGCCTCGTGCGTGGACAGGCCCTTCACCCGCTTGGTGTCGAGGTCGCAGTTGGTGACGAGCGCCCCGTAGAAGGGGATGCACAGCTGCCCGCCGTGGGTGTGTCCGGCGAGGATCAGCGGGTACCCGTCGGCGGTGAAGGACTCCAGGACGCGCAGGTACGGGGCGTGCACCACGGCCATCGAGAAGTCCGCGTCCTTCTCCGGGCCGCCGGCGACCATCTCGTAGCGGTCCCGCTTGATGTGGGGGTCGTCGAGTCCGGTGACGGCCAGCTCCAGGCCTTCCAGCTTCAGCCGCCCCCGGGTGTTGGTGAGGTTCAGCCAGCCCGCCGCGTCGAAGGCGTCCCGCATCTCCTCCCACGGGTTGTGGACGGCGCCGACGACCGGCTTGTTGCCGTTCAGCCCGTGCCGGCCCTGGGCCTTCTCCAGCAGGTAGCGTCCGGGGTTGCGCAGCCGCGGCCCGTAGTAGTCGTTCGACCCGAAGACGTACACGCCCGGGAAGGACATCAGGGGGCCCAGCGCGTCGAGCACCTCGGGGATGCCCTCGGTGTCGGAGAGGTTGTCGCCCGTGTTGACGACGAAGTCGGGGCGCAGGCCCGCGAGGGACTGGAGCCAGGCGCGCTTCTTGCGCTGCCCGCCCACCATGTGGATGTCGGACACCTGGAGTACGCGCAGCGGGCGCATCCCCCGGGGAAGGACCGGCACCGTGACCCGGCGCAGGCGGAAGGACCTCGCCTCGAAACCGGCGGCATAGGCCACACCCGCGGCCCCCACCGCAGCGATTCCGGCAGCTGCCTTCAGGGGTACTCCGTAACGCGCACGCATGGACCCATCGTCGCAGACCCGCAAAACCGGTGAGCGCCACTGCCCCCGTACCTGGCAGACTCACATCCATGACCACGCTCAAGGCCAAGCTCCAGGAAGACCTCACGACCGCCATCAAGGCGCGTGACGAGCTGCACTCGTCCACGCTGCGCCTGACCCTCTCCGCCATCACCAAGGAGGAGGTCGCCGGCAAGGAGGCACGTGTGCTCTCCGACGAGGAAGTCCTCAAGGTGATCGCCAAGGAGGCGAAGAAGCGCCGCGAGGCTGCGGAGGCCTTCGCCCAGGGCGGCCGTGCCGAGCAGGCAGCGCGCGAGACCGCGGAGGGCGAGTTCCTCGACACGTACCTGCCCAAGCAGCTCACCGACGACGAGCTCGTCGCGATCGTGGCGCAGGCCGTCGAGGAGGCCAAGGCCGCGGGTGCCGAGGGGCCGCGGGCCATGGGCGCCGTCATGAAGATCGTGAATCCGAAGGTCGCCGGGCTGGCGGAGGGCGGGCGCGTCGCCGCCGTCGTCAAGCAGCAGCTCTCCTAGCTCAGGAACAGATAGAAGGAACAGATGTGAGGGAGGGCCCCAGCCGGTTCCGGCTGGGGCCCTCCCTCGCGTGGTGCGCCGACCCGCTACTGGTCGTCGCGGCCACCGATCACGGCGCCCGGGTCGATCGTGATCCCGGGGAACGGGCGCTGCGGATCGCCCCCGCCCGTGGCCCCGCCCGTGGCGCCCTGGGTGGCTCCGGCGGTCTGGCCGCCGGGCCGCCCGCCGGGCTTTCCGTCGCCGCCCGGCTTGCCGTTGCCGGGCCTGCTCGGGGTGGTGGTGGGCGGCTTGTTGCCGCGGGGGCCGCCGGACGGAACGTTCGCTTCCGGGATGCTGACCGTGACGAAGCGCAGGGCCTCGCGACCGTCCAGCGCACCCGTGACCGCGTCCTTCCAGATCGGGCCGGGCAGACCGCCGCCGAAGACCTTCTGGTAGGACTTGCCGCCGATCACGATGTTCTCCATCGTGATCTTCTTCGCGCCGCCCGAGCCGACCCACACCGCGCCGGAGATGTTCGGGGTGTAGCCCACGAACCAGGCGTTGTAGCGGTTGTCCGTCGTACCCGTCTTGCCCGCGCTGTCGCGGTCGGTCAGACCGGCCCGCTCACCGGTGCCGGAGTCGACCACTCCGCCCAGCAGGGTGTTGATGGTGTCGGCCGTCGACTCCGACATCGCCCGATCGCACTTGCTCTTCGGTACCGAGAGGGCCTTGTTGTGCGCGTCGGTGATCGACTCGATGGCGACCGGGGTGCAGTAGACGCCGCGGTTGGCGAAGGTCGCGTACGCGTTGGCCATCGTCAGCGGGGACATCTCCTCCGAGCCGAGCGCGATGGAGGGGCCCTCGGACAGCTTCGCCCCGCTCGCCGGGACCACACCGAGCTTCGCCGCCATCTCCGACACCGGGCACAGCCCGATCTCGGAGATCATCTCGACGAAGTAGGTGTTGATCGACTTCTCCATCGCCGTCCGCAGGGCGTAGGGGCCGACCTCGTCCTCGGTCTCGTTCTCCGCCGATTCGTTCTTGACGTTGACGTACTGGGACCCGTCGCAGCGGGTGATCCCGCTCGGGTAGTCCATCTTGTTCGGCGCCGGGTACACCTTCGTCGGCGGCAGGCCCCGCTCCAGCGCGGCGGCGGCGATGAACGGCTTGAAGGTCGAGCCGACCTGGAAGCCGAAGTTGGAGCCGCCCATCCGCTTGTCCACGGAGTAGTTGATCTGCGTCTCGTTCTTCCCGAAGCCGTACGGCTTGGACTGACCCATCGCCAGCACCCGGCCGGTGCCCGGCTGGACCATGGTCACGGCCGTCGCGATCGAGTCGTCCTGGTAGACGTGGTCCTTGATCGACTCGTTGGCCGCGTCCTGCGACTGCGGGTCCAGGGTCGTGCGGACGGTCAGTCCGCCCTGGTTCCAGACCTTCGCGCGCTCCTCGCGCGTCTTGCCGAAGACGGCGTCGTTCAGGAAGGTGTTGCGCACGTAGTCGCAGAAGAAGCCCGCGCCCTTGACCGCGGTGATGCAGCCGTTCTTCGGCCTGGTCACCTTCAGGGTGACCGGCTTCGCCTTCGCCGCGTCCGCCTCGGCCTGCGAGACGTCCTTGGTGTCGGCCATCCGCTGCAGGACGATGTTGCGGCGCTTCGTCGCCTCCTGGGTGTCGTTCACCGGGTCGTACCGGCTCGGCGACTGCACGACGCCCGCGAGCAGCGCGGACTCCTCCAGGGTCAGGTCCTTGGCCGGCTTGCTGAAGTAGCGCTGGGCCGCGGATTCGATTCCGTACGCCTGCTGGCCGAAGTACGTGATGTTGAGGTAGTTCTCGAGGATCTTCTTCTTCCCGAGCTCCTCCTCGACCTGGATCGCGTACTTCAGCTCGCGGATCTTGCGGCCGAGGCTCTTCTCCTGGGCCTCGCGCACCTTGGTCTCGTCGTCGCCGGCCTCTTCGACGAACACGTTCTTCACGTACTGCTGGGTGAGCGTGGAGGCGCCCTGCGCCGCGCCGCCCTCCTGCGCGTTGCGGTTGACCGCGCGCAGGATGCCCTTGAGGTCGACGGCTCCGTGTTCGTAGAAGCGGGAGTCCTCGATGGCGACGATCGCCTTCTGCATGTACGGGGAGATCGACGTGAGCGGGACCACCTGACGGTCGCGTGAATAGACGGTGGCGATCAAGCCACCCTCGGCGTCCAGGATCGTGGTCCGCTGGCTCAGCGGCGGAGTCTTGAGATTGGCCGGGATCTCATCGAATCCCTCGACCGTGCCCTTGGCCGCCAGCCCCAGGGCGCCTGCAGCCGGAATCGCCATGCCGGCCAGCACAACTCCGGAGAGAACGGACACCCCGAGGAACTTGGCGGCCTGCTGGCTCCCCGTGAGCCCGCCGCCCGAGCGCTTCTTTGCCATAGAGGGCAGCCTACGTTCTCATTCACCGGACACGCGCGAATGCCTTGGCCTAAGCTGTCCCCAACTGTCACAGCAGTGTGGTGCGACATCAACCCCTCGGCTTGATTTTCACCCTTCCCGAATGGGGTGGACGCATGTCCGAATCTCGCCCCTCGGTTGAAGCTCATCCGCCGATTCCACCCGAATTGCCGGAATGGTCGGGCATGTCGCCGGATCACTCCGTCGGGTGATCTGCCGCTTACCCATAGTCCGTTCGGACCATTCAAGATTGGGCCCGTCGGGGGTGTTGCACTGTGCCCGCCTTCCGTAACGTCCTCAACTGGCAGCGGTGAATATGCCGCTACCGCCGTGGGGGAGCCTCGATTCGGGAGAGGACGGCGCCGGGATGGGCTGGGTTACCGACTGGAGTGCGCAGGCAGCCTGCCGCACTACCGATCCGGATGAACTGTTCGTTCAAGGAGCGGCACAGAACAGGGCCAAGGCGGTGTGCACCGGATGTCCGGTGCGGACCGAATGCCTGGCCGATGCGCTCGACAATCGCGTCGAGTTCGGCGTGTGGGGCGGAATGACCGAGCGGGAACGACGTGCGCTGCTGCGCCGGCGTCCCACCGTCACCTCGTGGCGACGGCTGCTCGAAACCGCCCGTACGGAGTACGAGCGCAGTACGGGCATCCTCACCATGGATGCAGACACGGAGATCGACGTTCCGTACGAGACATACGCGGCAGTCGGGTAGACCACACCGACGCCACGACGTACGAACGCCTACGCTCCGGCCGGTACCCCGGCCGCGAGTCGCTCTCCGATGGCCCGAAGCCCGGCGAGGTCGTGCACATCGCCGGGCAGGGCGGCCACTTCGGCCACCGCCACCTCGGGGTGCAGTGAGGTGAAGCGATCGCGTGTGCGCTGTTCACGCGCGATCACCTGCATCCGCTCGGCATGCAGGCGCAGCAGTCCTGCCGTGATCCGGTCGACGACCGCGGTATCGCCTTCGGGGCCGGGGGAGCCTGTCCCGGGAGGGTTCGCGGCCGTGTCACGAAGTCCAGCTTTCCCGGACTCCTGATCGACAATGCCCCCTTCTTCAAGATTCTCTGCGGCGGCCAACGCCCGTTCGGCGGACAGCTGATCGGCGCCGCTGCCGTGCACCCGGTTCAGTACCAGCCCGGCCAGCGGCATGCTCTCCGCGGCCAGCCGCTCCACGAAGTACGCCGCCTCGCGCAGGGCGTCCGGTTCGGGCGCCGCGACCACGAGGAAGGCCGTACCGGGCGCCTGGAGCAGCCGGAAGGTCGCGTCGGCACGCGTGCGGAAGCCGCCGAACATCGTGTCCATCGCGGCGACGAAGGTCTGCACGTCCTTCAGCAGCGAGGCCCCCATCAGCTTGCTGAGGGTGCCGGTCATCATCGACATGCCGACATTGAGGAACTTCATCCCCGCCCGGCCGCCCACCTTCGCCGGGGCCATGAGCACCCGGATGAACTTCCCGTCCAGGAAGGACCCGAGGCGCTTCGGAGCGTCCAGGAAGTCCAGCGCGGACCGGCTCGGCGGGGTGTCGACGATGATCAGGTCCCAGTCGTCCCGGGCCCGCAGCTGGCCCAGCTTCTCCATCGCCATGTACTCCTGCGTGCCCGCGAAACCGGCCGACAGGGACTGGTAGAAGGGGTTGGCGAGGATGGCCCGGGCCCGCTCGCCGTCCGCGTGCGCCTCGACGATCTCGTCGAAGGTCCGCTTCATATCCAGCATCATCGCGTGCAGTTCGCCGCCGTCGGCGCCCACGCCCGCCACCCTGCGCGGGGTGTTGTCCAGCGAGTCGATCCCCATCGACTGCGCGAGCCGGCGCGCCGGGTCGATGGTGAGCACGACCGCCTTCCGCCCGCGCCCGGCCGCCCGTACGCCCAGTGCCGCGGCCGTGGTGGTCTTGCCGACCCCGCCCGCCCCGCAGCACACGACGATCCGGGTCTCCGGGTCGTCCAGCAGCCGGTCGACCGCCAGCCGCGGCGGAGTGTCCAGCCCCACGGTGTCCACCCCCTCGCTCATTCGGCCACCGTCTGCTTCCGCAGTTCCTTGGCCAGCTCGTACAACCCGGCCAGATCCACCCCCGCGCCGAGCAGGGGGAGTTCGTACGTCGGCAGGTCCAGGTCCCTCAGTACGGTGCGCTGCGCGCGCTCCAGCTCCACCCGGCTCGCGTGCTCGGCGGCCTGCGTGAGCAGCGGGTCCACCAGCCGCTCGGCCAGCCCGCCGCGGCGCGCGCCGCCGAGGCCCGCCCGGGACAGGGCCCTGGCGACCTCGGCGCGGTGGTCGCCGGCCGCGGTGCGCAGGGTGTCCTCGTCCAGGTGGTGCGGCCGCACCATGTTGACGACGACGCGGCCGACGGGCAGCCCGGCCTGCCGCAGTTCCTCGATGCCGTCGGCGGTCTCCTGGACGGGCATCTCCTCCAGGAGGGTGACCAGGTGGACGGCCGTCTCGGGGGACTTGAGCACCTTCATGACCGCCTGCGCCTGGTTGTGGATCGGCCCGAACCGGGCCAGGCCCGCCACCTCGTCGTTCACGTTCAGGAACCGGGTGATCCGCCCGGTCGGCGGCGCGTCCATGATCACGTGGTCGTAGACGTACCGGCCGGCCTTGTCCTTGCGCCGCACCGCCTCGCACGCCTTGCCGGTCAGCAGGACGTCGCGCAGTCCGGGGGCGATGGTCGTGGCGAAGTCGATGGCGCCGAGCTTCTTGAGCGCGCGGCCGGCCGAGCCGAGCTTGTAGAACATCTGGAGGTAGTCCAGCAGCGCCCGTTCGGCGTCGATGGCGAGCGCGAAGACCTCGCCGCCGCCGGGCGCGACGGCGATCTTCCGCTCCTCGTACGGGAGCGCCTCGGCACCGAAGAGCTGCGCGAGCCCCTGCCTGCCCTCGACCTCCACCAGAAGAGTCCGCTTGCCCTCGCGTGCGAGGGCAAGCGCGAGTGCCGCGGCGACCGTGGTCTTGCCGGTGCCGCCCTTGCCGCTGACCACCTGGAGCCTGCTCACAGCGTCCGAGCCTAACCACTCGCCTCCCGGAACACGCATGAGCCTCCCCCGGGCCCGGCCCCGGGAGAGGCGCGGCACCGCAGGCACTACCCTCGCTCCCATGACCAAGAAGTTCGAATACGCGACGGTCCCGCTGCTGGTCCACGCCACCAAGCAGATCCTGGACACCTGGGGCGAGGACGGCTGGGAGCTCGTCCAGGTCGTGCCCGGCCCGAACAACCCCGAGCAGCTCGTGGCCTACCTGAAGCGGGAGAAGGCATGAGCGGCGTCGTCGACGCGAAGCTGGCCGAGCTCGGCCTGACCCTGCCCGAGGTCGTCCCGCCGCTGGCCACGTACCAGCCGGCCGTGCGCTCGGGCGTGTACGTCTACACCGCGGGCCAGCTCCCGATGGTGAAGGGCAACCTGCCGGTCACCGGCAAGGTCGGCGCGGAGGTCTCGCCGGAGCAGGCCAAGGAGCTGGCCGCCACGTGCGCGCTGAACGCCCTGGCCGCCGTCAAGTCGGTCGTCGGCGACCTCGACAAGATCGCGCGTGTCGTGAAGGTCGTCGGCTTCGTCGCCTCGGCCCCCGACTTCACGGGCCAGCCGGGCGTGCTGAACGGCGCGAGCGAACTCCTGGGCGCCGTCCTCGGCGACAAGGGCGTGCACGCCCGCAGCGCGGTCGGCGTGGCGGTCCTGCCGCTGGACGCCCCGGTCGAGATCGAGATCCAGGTGGAACTGGTCGCCGGAGCCTGACCCCCCGGGGAGGGTTCCGCTCTTTCCGCCGGTGCGGCGCCGCTGCCGGGGGCCCCGCCCCCGGCAGGGCCCCGCAGGCCGGGACGCGGCGTCGGCGCCGGGTGACCCTCGAACATCGGGCCGGATGGCCGTAGCATCCGGCCATGCCGAATGGTCAGCATGGTCAGCAGCAGCCTCCCGCCGGAGGCCAGTGGTATCCGCCGGAATGGCCCGACCGCATCCGCGCGCTCGCGGCCGGTTCCCTCGTCCCGGTGCCGCCACGCCGCGCCGCCACCGTGATGCTCCTGCGCGACACCCCGGCCGGTCCCGCCGTGCACATGCTGCGCAGACGGGCCTCCATGGCCTTCGCCGGGGGCGCGTACGCCTATCCGGGCGGCGGGGTCGATCCCCGCGACGAGGAGCACCAGGTGGGCTGGGCCGGGCCCTCGCAGGAGGACTGGGCGGACCGGCTCGGAACGGACGTCCTGACCGCCCAGGCCATCGTCTGCGGCGCCGTACGGGAGACCTTCGAGGAGGCGGGCGTCCTGCTCGCCGGGGAGACCCCGGACACCGTCGTCGGCGACACGACCGGTGACGACTGGGAGGCCGACCGGCAGGCCCTGGTCGCCCGTGAGCTGTCCTTCGCGGACTTCCTCGACCGCCGCGGCCTGCGGCTGCGCTCCGACCTGCTGGGGGCGTGGGCGCGCTGGATCACCCCCGAGTTCGAGCCGCGCCGCTACGACACCTGGTTCTTCGTGGCCGCCCTCCCCGAGGGCCAGCGCACCCGCAACGCCTCCACCGAGGCCGACCGGACCGTCTGGATTCGCCCGGCCGACGCGGCCGCCGGCTACGACAAGGGCGAGCTGCTGATGATGCCGCCCACCATCTCCACCCTGCGCTCCCTGGAGCCGTACGGGAGCGCCGCAGACGCGCTCACCGCGGCCGCCGCCCAGGACCTCACCCCGGTGCTCGCCGAGGCCGTGCTGGAGGACGGCGAGGTCGTGCTCAGCTGGCCGGGCCACGACGAGTTCACCAAGCGGGTCCGCCTCGGCCGTCCGGGGGGCACCGCATGAGCGACGCCGTCGCACTGCCCGGACACCCCCGCGGAGTCGTCACCTCGGGGCCGGCGACGGCCCGCGCGGTGAACGTCCTCGCCCCCAACGCCTCCGCGATGACCCTGGACGGCACCAACACCTGGCTCGTGTCAGAGCCCGGCTCCGACCTCGCCGTCGTCATCGACCCCGGCCCGCTGGACGAGGCACACCTGCGGGCGGTCATCGCCGCCGCCGAACAGGCCGGCAAGCGGATCGCCCTGACCCTGCTCACCCACGGACACCCCGACCACGCCGAGGGCGCGGGCCGCTTCGCCGAGCTCACGCGTACCAAGGTCCGCGCCCTGGACCCGGCCCTGCGGCTCGGCGACGAGGGCCTGGCCGCCGGGGACGTGATCCGCACCGGCGGGCTGGAGCTGCGCGTCGTCCCGACCCCGGGCCACACCAGCGACAGCCTCTGCTTCCACCTGCCCGCCGACCGGGCCGTGCTGACCGGCGACACCATCCTGGGCCGCGGCACGACCGTCGTCGCCCACCCCGACGGGCGGCTCGGCGACTACCTGGACTCCCTGCGCCGGCTGCGCTCGCTCACCGTGGACGACGGGGTGCACACCGTCCTGCCGGGGCACGGGCCCGTCCTGGAGGATGCGCAGGGGGCCGTCGAGTACTACCTGGCCCATCGCGCGCACCGGCTCGCCCAGGTCGAGACCGCCGTCGAGAACGGCTTCGTGACCCCCGAGGCGGTCGTGGCCCAGGTCTACGCGGACGTGGACCGCTCCCTGTGGCCGGCGGCGGAATGGTCCGTCCGCGCGCAGCTCGAGTACCTTCAAGATCACGGACTGATCCCAGGAGGGCCCGAATGAACACCGTGTTCCTGCTCGTCATGCTGGTGGGCACGGCCGGATGGATCACGTCGACGGTGTCGCTGCGGGTGAAGAGCCTCCAGATGCAGGCGGACCGGGCGGAGCGCCGCCTGGCCCTCGTGCTGGACCACCTCGGCATCGAGGAGCCGGAGCCCGCCGGCATGGACGAGGTGCGCGCGCTGCTCGCGCAGGACCGGCAGATCTCGGCGATCAAGGCCTACCGCCGGATCACCGGCGCGGGCCTGGCCGAGGCCAAACTGGCCGTCGAGGCCCTGGCGGACGCCCGTAGGCCCTAGGGGGTGTTGCCCGCTCCGGCTGGCCGCGGGGTCTTCGTGCCGTGCCGGGCCGTGTACTCGTCCGCGAGCCAGGGCCCGAGGTCCTCGACGTACGCGCGCAGCACGGCCGGGTCGGCCACCGGATCCAGTGCCGCGGCGGCCGCGGCGCGCATCTGGTCCGCGCGCTGCGGGTAGTAGCCGCCGAAGACCTCCGCGGACTCGGTGAGGTCGCTGGTCCAGCCACCCCACCGGGGCATGACCAGCGTGAACCCGGTGCGCACCAGGTGCCGTGAGAAGAGCCGGCACAGGCTCCGGTACTCGTCCGGGGTCGACGCCTCCCGCATCCGCCGGCGCCACCGGGGCAGTACGTCGGCCAGGTCGCCGTTGGTCTCGCGCGCGAGCAGGCTGTCCGGACGGTAGCGCGGCAGGTGCTCGGCCAGGTCCGCGCCGAGGAGCGGCGTGCACAGGCAGGCGAGGAACCAGCCCAGGTCGAATCGTTCCGCCTCGCTCAGCAGGGTGTCCTTGCCGTACAGCAGGATGCCGACGCCGTCGACCTCCGGGAAGTCCTCGTCGAGCCCGCGCGCCAGCACCTCGGCGGCGTCGCGGTCCTCGCCGGCGGGCTCGTGGTGCAGGGCCAGCAGGAGGTCGAGGTCGGAGCGCCCGGGGCGGGCCGTCCCGCGCGGCACGGACCCGTACAGGTAGGCGCTGTGCAGCCGCCTCCCGTACGCGTCGCGGATCCGGCCGCGGGCGGCCGCGACGACGCCCGCGAACGCGCCCGGGACCTGCCCGAGGGATCCCTCGCGCTCGAAGCAGCCGTCCGTGTCCAGCCCTCTGTGCTCCATGCCTCCACTGTGCCTCGTGCGGACCCGCCGGTGCCCGAGGCGCGGGGGCGGGGGCGCTGGGGCGCGGGGGCGCGGAGGCGCGGGGGGCGCGTCCCGGACATGCGGAAGGGGCCCCGCCCTCTCGGGCGGGACCCCTCCGAACAGCCGGGACCGGCGTCAGCGCGAGCGCTTCGCGAGGCGCTCCACGTCGAGCAGGATCACCGCGCGCGCCTCCAGGCGCAGCCAGCCGCGGCCCGCGAAGTCGGCCAGGGCCTTGTTCACGGTCTCGCGGGAGGCGCCCACGAGCTGGGCGAGCTCTTCCTGCGTGAGGTCGTGCACCACGTGGATGCCCTCCTCCGACTGCACGCCGAAGCGGCGCGACAGGTCGAGGAGCGCCCGCGCCACACGTCCGGGAACGTCGGAGAAGACCAGGTCGGACATCTGGTCGTTGGTCTTGCGCAGGCGCCGGGCGACGGCGCGCAGCAGCGCGGTCGCGACCTCGGGCCGGGCGTTGAGCCAGGGCTGGAGGTCGCCGTGGCCGAGGCCGAGCAGCTTGACCTCGGTCAGGGCGGTGGCGGTGGCGGTGCGCGGGCCGGGGTCGAAGAGCGACAGCTCACCGATCAGCTCGCCGGGGCCGAGGACGGCCAGCATGTTCTCGCGGCCGTCGGGGGAGGTGCGGTGCAGCTTCACCTTGCCCTCGGTCACCACGTACAGCCGGTCGCCGGGGTCGCCCTCGTGGAACAGGGCGTCACCGCGTGCGAGGGTCACCTCGCCCATGGAGGCGCGGAGCTCCGCGGCCTGCTCGTCATCGAGCGCCGCGAAGAGCGGGGCGCGCCGCAGAACGTCGTCCACGAGTCTCTCTCCTATGTCGACCAGCTCACGGGGACCGTGCTCCCCATTTTGCCGGACGGCTCAAACAGTGCGATCAATCACAAGGATGCCGGACGGACGGGCGTGCTGTGCGGCGAGAGGCCAATCGGAGTGGTGTTACCTGAGGTCCGGGCGGGTGTCAGCGGCCGGCCTTAGGCTGGCCGGGTGTCCAATAAGCCGGTGAGAGCACAGGCCAAGGGGTCCGCAGGAGTGACGGCGCCCCAAAATTCAGCCGTGGGCGAACAAGCCTCCAGGGTGGCGTCCGGGAAGGGGGCAGCCGGCCCTCAGGGCAAAGTTTCGGCCAAGAAACCGAAGGCGCCCAAGCCGGAATCGCGCCTGGCCATGGTGCGCAGGGCGCGGCGCATCAACCGCGAGCTGGCCGAGATCTATCCGTACGCCCATCCGGAGCTCGACTTCCGCAATCCCTTCGAACTGCTCGTCGCGACGGTGCTCTCCGCGCAGACCACCGACCTCCGGGTGAACCAGACGACCCCGGCCCTCTTCGCCGCCTACCCGACCCCCGAGGACATGGCCGCGGCCGCTCCCGAACACCTGGAGGAGCTGATCCGGCCGACCGGGTTCTTCCGGATGAAGGCCAAGTCCCTGCTCGGCCTCTCGCAGGCCCTGCGGGACGACTTCGGCGGGGAGGTGCCGGGCCGGCTCGAAGACCTGGTGACGCTGCCCGGAGTGGGCCGCAAGACGGCGAACGTGGTCCTCGGCAACGCGTTCGGCGTCCCCGGGATCACCGTCGACACCCACTTCGGCCGCCTCGTGCGCCGGTGGAAGTGGACCGAGCAGCAGGACCCGGAGAAGGTCGAGGCGGAGATCTGCGCGATCTTCCCGAAGAGCGAGTGGACGATGCTCTCGCACCGCGTCGTCTTCCACGGCCGCCGCATCTGCCACTCGCAGCGGCCGGCCTGCGGGGCCTGCCCGATCGCCCCGCTCTGCCCGGCGTACGGGGAGGGCGAGACGGACCCGGAGAAGGCGCGGAAGCTGCTCAAGTACGAGAAGGGCGGTCAGCCGGGCCAGCGGCTGTCCCCGCCCCCGGACTACCCGGGACTCCCCGCGCCGCCGCTGGGGGGTGCTCCGGCGCCGTCCTGAGCGGTCCCGGCCCACCACGGCGGGGGACGCACCCACGGCGGGGGACGCACCCACGGCGGGGGCGCACCCACGGCGGGGGCGTAGCCGCGGACCCGCGGCTGCGCCCCCGCCGCGGTCCCGCGGTGGCGCCGCACCCGAGGAACCAATCAGTACCCGCACCGCGTTTGGCGGTGTGGGAGATCACGGACGGGGATGCCTATGACGCGCGGTAGCGGTACACGGGACGAGACGGCGGCGGGAGCCCGCGAGGGCGACGGCATCGCGCTCAGCACGCAGGGCCTGCCCGCCTGGCTCGACCCGGTCGTCGAGGCCGCCCGGACCGTGCAGCCGCGGCAGCTGAGCCGGTTCCTGCCGCCCGAGGACGGCCGCGGGCGGCAGTCCGCCGTGCTCGTCCTCTTCGGGGAGGGCCCCCGCGGCCCCGAGCTGCTCCTCATGGAGCGCGCCGGCACCCTGCGCTCGCATGCGGGGCAGCCGTCCTTCCCCGGTGGCGCACTGGATCCGGAGGACGGCGATCCGCACACCACCGGCCCGTTGCGCGCCGCGCTGCGCGAGGCCGAGGAGGAAACCGGACTCGATCCTTCCGGTGTTCAGCTCTTCGGGGTGCTGCCCCGGCTCTACATCCCGGTCAGCGAGTTCGTGGTGACCCCGGTCCTCGGCTGGTGGCGCACGCCCAGCCCGGTCGGCGCCGTGGACCCGGCCGAGACGGCACGCGTCTTCACGGTTCCCGTGGCCGATCTCACGGATCCCGAGCACCGGGTCATGGCCGTCCACCCGGCCGGCCACCAGGGGCCGGGATTCACCGTCGAATCGGCTCTGGTCTGGGGTTTCACCGCCGGGGTGATCGACAGGATCCTGCACTTCGCGGGCTGGGAGCGCCCCTGGGACCGCACGCGCCGGGTCCCGCTCGACTGGCGCGCATGAGACGGTGGCCCACGTGAACGTGCTGGACATCCTGTTGTTGCTCGCCGCGGTGTGGTTCGCGATCGTCGGCTACCGCCAGGGGTTCGTCGTCGGCATCCTGTCGGTGATCGGATTCCTCGGCGGCGGCCTCATCGCCGTGTCCCTGATCCCGCTGATCTGGGACCGGGTGACGGACAACGGCACCCAGGTGTCCACCACCGTCGTCGTCATCGCCGTCGTCGTGATCATCGTCTGCGCCTCGATCGGCCAGGCCCTGACCACCCACCTGGGCAACCGTGTCCGCCGCCAGATCACCTGGTCACCGGCGCGCGCCCTCGACGCGACCGGCGGCGCCCTGGTCAACGTGGTCGCGATGCTGCTGGTCGCCTGGCTGATCGGCCTGCTGCTGGCCGGGACCTCGCTGCCCACCCTGGGCAAGGAGGTCCGCAACTCCAAGGTGCTCCTCGGCGTGACGCGGGTGCTCCCCGACCAGGCGAACACCTGGTTCATGGACTTCAGCTCCACCCTCGCGCGCAACGGCTTCCCGCAGGTCTTCACCCCGTTCTCCAACGAGCCGATCACCGAGGTCAAGGCGCCCGACCCGGCGCTCGCCATCAGCCCCGTCGCCGAGCAGGCCAAGCGTTCGATCGTGAAGGTCGTCGGCACCGCGCCCAGCTGCAGCAAGGTGCTGGAGGGCACGGGCTTCGTCTTCGCGCCCGGCAAGGTGATGACCAACGCGCACGTCGTCGGCGGGGTCGGCGAGCCGACCGTCCAGGTCGGCGGCGAGGGCAGGCTGTACGACGGCAAGGTCGTGCTCTACGACTGGGAGCGCGACATCGCCGTACTGGACGTGCCCAAGCTGAAGGCGCCGGCGCTGGAGTTCACCGACAAGGACGCGACGAGCGGCGTCGACGCGATCGTCGCCGGCTTCCCGGAGAACGGCGCGTACGACGTCCGAGCCGCCCGCGTCCGCGGCCGGATCAATGCCACCGGACCGGACATCTACCACCGCGGTACTGTCCGACGGGACGTCTACTCGCTGTTCGCGACGGTCCGTCAGGGAAACTCCGGCGGCCCGCTGCTGACGCCCGAGGGCAAGGTGTACGGGGTCGTCTTCGCGAAGTCCCTCGACGACCCGAACACCGGCTACGCGCTGACCGTGGACGAGATCCGCGATGACATCCAGACCGGCAAGGTCGCCGACCAGCGGGTCCCGAGCCAGGGCTGCGCCCTCTGAGCGACCGCGCCCGCCGGGGCCCTACGTCCGTGGATGGCGCAGGCGCGCCGAGACCCAGCGGGCCCGGCGGCGCAGGATGCGCGGAATCCCGAGGTGGAGGTCGTGGCCGTGTCGGCCGGCCCTCTCGTGGGTGCCCGGCGTAGCTGCCGAGCGGCGTTCGTGCGCGGTGTCACCGTGGTCGTGCGTCCAGCTCATACTCCGAGCTGTGCCCGTAGCCCAAGGTCGGTAACCCCGTCAGCGGCGGCCAATTGGCCTATGCGCCAGGCAATTGAATGCTCGTAAGACGAGCGTATGAGCGAACTGCCCGACTTTCACGACGTGGTGGGCCGTCTGGCCGGAGGACGGGCCGGCCGTCCGGCTCAGCGGTCCGGCTCGGGGTCCTTGAGCCAGTTCACCAGCTCCGAGGAGAAGGCCACGGGGTCCTCCTCGTGCGGGAAGTGCCCGAGCCCGTCGAACAGCCGCCAGCGGTAAGGGGCTTCGACGTACTCCCCGGACCCGGCCGCACTCCGCGTCCGCATCACGGGGTCGAGCGAACCGTGCAGGTGCAGCGTCGGGACCCGCACCGGGCGCTTCATCCGCCGGTTGAACTGCAGCCCGTCGGGCCGCGCCATGGACCGCATCATCCAGCGGTACGGCTCGATCGAGCAGTGCGCGGTGGACGGGACGCACATGGCCCGCCGGTACACGGCCAGGTCCTCCTCCTCGGGCGGCCGCGGCCCCGACCAGTCCCGGATCAGCTCCCCCACGAGGGCCCCGCCGTCGGCGACGAGCTGACGCTCGGGCACGAACGGCCGCTGGAAGCCCCAGATGTGCGAACTGGCCCGCGTCTGCCCGAAGTCCGACAGCATCGCCGAGCGCCAGCGACGCGGGTGCGGCATGGAGGAGACGACGAGCCGGCGCACCAGCTTGGGCCGCATCACGGCCGCCGTCCAGGCGAGGTACCCGCCCAGGTCGTGCCCGACGAGGGCGGCGTCCGGCTCGCCGAGGGACCGTACGACCCCGGTGATGTCGAGGGCGAGATTGGCCGGGTCGTAGCCGCGCGGGGTGCGGTCGCTGCCGCCCACCCCGCGCAGGTCCATCGCGACCGCCCGGTACCCGGCGTCGGCGAGCGCGGTCAGCTGGTGCCGCCAGGTCCACCAGAACTGCGGGAAGCCGTGGAGCAGCAGCACGAGCGGTCCGTCACCGAGCTCGGCGACGTGGAAGCGGGCGCCGTTGGCGGCGACGTCCCGGTGCGTCACCGTCCGCCCGCCGGGGAGGTCGAGCCGTACCGCCGTGGCAGCCGTGGGGGGAACGCTGGGGTCCGGCGTGGGCGCTGTCATGAGGACGAGCGTGCCACACCCACAGCCTGGTCACTCACCGGCCGCGGGTGCGGCTTGACGGTCCCGACCAGTGCGGCGGTCTGCTTCACGGAGGCGATGGACTTCTCCGGCGGCTTGACCTTCTTGAACTTGCGCACCGCGATCAGCACGAGCACACCCGCGATGAGCAGGAACGCACTGCCCACGATGAGGAAGGACCAGGCGAGCCCGAGCCCGAGGTTGTGGATGCCGTACGCGGCGGCGAAGGTCAGCACCGGAAGCGAGAAGACCGCGAACACACCGGCGCCGGCGAGGGAGGCGGAGCCGCTGCCCACGCGCTTGACGTCCTCGCGCAGCTCCGCCTTCGCGAGGGCGATCTCGTCGTGAACCAGGGCGGACATCTCGGCGGTGGCCGAGGCGACCAGCTGGCCGAGTGTGCGCTCGGCTCCCTGCGCCTCTTGGTCCACTGCGCTCATCGCTCTCTCCCTCTGTCGTCTGCTGCCGTGCGGCTGTCCTGCGTCGTCAGTCAGATCATGCCGGACGGTCGCCCTCGGTGGTGGACCCGGCCGCGCTTTGGAGCGCCGCGGCAGCCGCGCTCTCGGCCTTGCGGCGGTGTTCCGCGGCGCGCTCCTCGTAGATCCTCGCCATCCGCAGGTGGTACTCGGGGTTGTGCTCCTCGTAGATGTCCGGGATGCCGTCGAGGTCCTCGTCCCGCTCCTCGGCCTCGGTGAGCGCCCGGTACTTGCGGTTGCGGAGCTTGAGCATGACGCCCGCGATCACGGCGGCGATGAGCGAGCCGAGCAGTACGGCCGCCTTGATCTCGTCGGTGAGGACCGGGTCGCCGGCGAACGCGAGCTCGCCGATCAGGAGGGAGACGGTGAAGCCGATGCCGGCGAGCGAGGCCACGGCGAGTACGTCGGGCCAGGCGAGGTCGTCGTTGAGTTCGGCCTTGGTGAACCGCGCGGCGAGCCAGGTGCCGCCGAAGATGCCCACCGCCTTGCCGACGACGAGGCCGAGGACGACGCCGAGGGTCTCGGGCCGGGTGAACACCTGAGCGATGGCCTCGTCGGAGAGCGAGACCCCGGCGGAGAACAGGGCGAAGAGGGGCACGGCGAGACCGGCCGAGACGGGCCGGACCAGGTGCTCGATGTGCTCACCGGGGGACTGCTCCTCGCCTTCCCTGCGGGTGCAGCGGAGCATCAGGCCCATGGCGACGCCGGCGATGGTGGAGTGGACGCCGCTGTTGTACATCAGGCCCCAGACGACCAGCGCGAGCGGGACGTAGACGTACCAGCCGCGCACTCCCCGGTGGAGCAGGAACCAGAAGAGGGCCAGGCCCACGAGCGCGCCGCCGAGCGCCAGGAAGTCGATCTCGCTGGTGAAGAACACCGCGATGATCAGGATGGCGAAGAGGTCGTCGACGACCGCGAGCGTCAGCAGGAAGGCGCGCAGGGCCGAGGGCAGGGAGGTGCCGAGGACGGCGAGGACGGCGAGCGCGAAGGCGATGTCGGTGGCGGTCGGGACCGCCCAGCCGTCCATCGCGCCGTTGCCGAGGGAGTTGACCAGTACGTAGACCAGCGCGGGCATGGCCATGCCGCAGACGGCCGCGATCACCGGGAGGGCGGCCGCCTTGGCGTCGCGCAGGTCGCCCGCGACGAGCTCGCGCTTGAGCTCGATGCCCGCGACGAAGAAGAAGATCGCGAGGAGTCCGTCGGCCGCCCAGTGCTGGATCGACAGGTCCAGGCCGAGGGCGCTGGGGCCGATGTGGAAGTCCCGGACCGCCTGGTAGCTGTCCGCCAGCGGTGGGGTGTTCGCCCAGATCAGCGCGGCGACGGCGGCCGCGAGCAGGAGCACGCCGCCGACGGTCTCGGTGCGCAGGGCATCGGCGACGAAGCGGCGCTCGGGCAGCGAGAGCCGGCCGAGCAGCTTGCGCTTCTGGTGATCGGTGGGGCTGGGCGCGGCCACGAGGTGACACCTCCGGGGTCGGTTGGACGGCATGGCGAAGCTCATTGCCGACCAGACTTCCCGGCGCACCCTGTGATGTTTCTTTACGCTTTCAATATTTTACAGGGCACACGCGAGGGCGAATCCGATGATCGTCACTTTATGTGCGAAACGGGCACCCGGCGCGTCGCGACGGGTGCCCGTTTCTCGTTTCGGTGAGCGCCGCGGTCAGTCCTCGCCGCCGGCAGCAGCCGGGAGCTTGCTCTGGATCAGGTCCATGACCGAGGAGTCGGCGAGCGTGGTGACGTCACCGACCGCGCGGTTCTCCGCCACGTCGCGCAGCAGACGGCGCATGATCTTGCCCGATCGGGTCTTCGGCAGTTCCTGGACCGGCAGGATCCGCTTCGGCTTGGCGATCGGGCCGAGTGTGGCGCCCACGTGGTTGCGCAGGTCGGCGACCAGGCCCTCGGTCTCGGAGGCGCTGCCGCGCAGGATGACGAAGGCCACGATGGCCTGGCCGGTGGTCTCGTCGTTGGCGCCGACCACGGCCGCCTCGGCGACCGAGGGGTGCGAGACGAGCGCCGACTCCACCTCGGTGGTCGAGATGTTGTGGCCGGACACCAGCATCACGTCGTCCACCCGGCCGAGCAGCCAGATGTCACCGTCTTCGTCCTTCTTGGCGCCGTCGCCCGCGAAGTACCTGTCCTCGAAGCGGGACCAGTAGGTGTCGATGAACCGCTGGTCGTCACCCCAGATGGTGCGCAGCATCGACGGCCACGGCTCGGTGAGGACCAGGTAGCCGCCTCCGCCGTTCGGGACCTCGTGCGCCTCGTCGTCCACGACGGTGGCGGAGATCCCGGGCAGGGCGCGCTGCGCGGAGCCCGGCTTGGTGTGCGTGACGCCCGGCAGCGGGGAGATCATCATCGCGCCGGTCTCGGTCTGCCACCAGGTGTCCACGATCGGGCAGCGGTCGCCGCCGATGTGCTTGCGGTACCAGATCCAGGCCTCGGGGTTGATCGGCTCGCCGACCGAGCCCAGGACGCGCAGGCTCGACAGGTCGAACTTGGCGGGGATGTCGTCGCCCCACTTCATGAACGTGCGGATGGCCGTCGGCGCCGTGTAGAGGATGGTGACGCCGTACTTCTGCACGACCTCCCAGAAGCGGCCCTGGTGCGGGGTGTCCGGCGTGCCCTCGTACATCACCTGGGTGGCGCCGTTGGCGAGCGGCCCGTAGACGATGTAGGAGTGCCCGGTCACCCAGCCGATGTCGGCGGTGCACCAGTAGACGTCGCTCTCGGGCTTCAGGTCGAAGACCGCGTGGTGGGTGTACGCGGTCTGGGTGAGGTAGCCGCCGGAGGTGTGCAGGATGCCCTTCGGCTTACCCGTGGTGCCCGAGGTGTAGAGGATGAAGAGCGGGTGCTCGGCGTCGAAGGGCTGCGGGGTGTGCTCGGCGGACTGCCGGCCCACCACCTCGTGCCACCAGACGTCGTGGCCCTCGGTGAAGGCGGTGTCCTGACCGGTGCGTCGCACGACCAGCACGTGCTCGACCTGCGGACACTTGGCGACGGCCTCGTCGATGGCGGGCTTCAGGGCGCTCGGCTTGCCGCGGCGGTAGCCGCCGTCGGCGGTGATGACCAGCTTGGCGTCGGCGTCCTGGATGCGGGAGGCGACGGCGTCGGCGGAGAAGCCGCCGAAGACCACGGAGTGCGCGGCGCCGACGCGGGCGCACGCGAGCATCGCGACGACCGCCTCGGGGATCATCGGCAGGTAGACGGCGACGCGGTCGCCGGCCTCGACACCCAGCTCGGTCAGGGCGTTCGCGGCCCTGGAGACCTCGTCCTTGAGCTCGGCGTAGGTGATCGCGCGGCTGTCCCCGGGCTCGCCCTCGAAGTGGATGGCGACGCGGTCGCCGTTTCCGGCCTCGACGTGGCGGTCCACGCAGTTGTACGCGACGTTCAGCTTGCCGTCCGCGAACCACTTCGCGAAGGGCGGATTCGTCCAGTCGAGCGTCTCGGTCGGCTCGGTGGCCCAGGTCAGCCGCCGGGCCTGCTCGGCCCAGAAGCCCAGCCGGTCCGCGTCGGCCTGTGCGTACGCAGCCTCTTTCACATTGGCGGCGGCGGCCAGATCGGCGGGCGGTGCGAACCGCCGCTCCTCCTTGAGCAGATTGGCCAGGCTCTCATTGCTCACGACATCTCCCTTTCCCAGGGTGTCCGTTGTGTCCCCGGGCATAGCTCATCAGTCAGCGGCCCAGGTGACAAGGGGTAGCCGAGAATTGGTTTAGACCTATATCACGATCGGCCCGCACGAGAACGGCGTGCGAATGGCCCCCTCCCGCTGCAGGGTGCGGGAAGGGGCCAAACGATTGCACGGATACGGGAGGGTATCGGTTCAGGCGTGCTGGCCCACGGTGTCGAAGACCCGGCAGTCGAAGAAGTCCTCGCCCTCGGACAGCAGGTAGGCCTGCGCCTCGCCCACGTGGAAGTACATGCCGTGCAGTTCCAGCGTGCCCTCGGCGAGCCGCCGGGCCACCGATTCGTGGGCCCGCAGGTGCTCCAGCTGCTGGACCACATTGGTCAGGCACAACTGCTCCACCGCGTCCGCCGGGAGCCGGCCGGAGATTCGGGCCCAGGCGTGGTGGCGACTGGCCATCCGCTCCAGGCTGGGCAGCCCGTGCCGCAGCCAGCGGCGCAGCGGGGTCATCGGAAGTCCGGGCGCGGAGCTGAGCAGGGCCTGCATGGCCCCGCAGCCCGAGTGCCCGCACACCGTGATGCTGTCGACCTTCAGCACGTCCACGGCGTACTCGATGGCCGCGGCGACCGAGTCGTCCGTGGACTCCGCGCCGGGCAGCGGGACCAGGTTGCCGACGTTGCGGACGGTGAACAGGTCGCCCGGTCCGCTGGCCGTGATCATGCTGGTCACCAGGCGGGAGTCCGCGCACGTGAGGAAGAGCTGCGAGGGCCGCTGCCCCTCGCGGGCCAGTCGGGCCAGCTCGTCCCGCACGTGGGGGGCGGTGTCCCGCTGGAAGGCGCCGATGCCGCTCGCGAGTTGGCCGGCGCCGCGCCGCCGAGGCGCCGTCGGGGCCTCGTCCGCGGAGGTCTCGGCGGCCGCCGCCGCGGCCGCGGCCGTGGGCGTACGGGTCCCGGCGGGGCGGTGGTCGCAGTGGTTCTGCCAGGGGGTCCAGGGCCGGCAGCACTGGTGGGTCCCGCGTCGAGACCGGTCCGCGTGGTGGCTGCCGCTGTGCGGTACGCCCGCTCCGGTCGCGCCGGCTTCGGTGGCTTCCCCGGCTTCCCCGGATCCCCCGAACCCGTCGGGCCCGTCGGCTGAGGTGGCTCCGGGCAGCCGCGCCGATGATCCGGCCCGGCCGGTCACCTCCAGCGTGCCCCCGTGCGCCAGATGGGACTCCTGCCAGTCCTGCAGCGTCTCGTAGGCGGCGTGATCCATGAACGAGCCGTCCAGCTCGATCACCACATGCCCGTCGTGCGGGATCTGGTTCAGTACCCGGCTCAGCCGGGGTACCGCGAGGAAGGTCAACTGCCCGCGCGCCCGAACCCGGTGGGTCCCGTCATCCTGCCGGTCCATGGTGATCCTGGTCCGGGCGAGCCGGTGCAGGGCCAGTGCGACGGCCACCGCGATGCCGATGGCCACGCCCTCCAGGACCCCGCCCAGTACGACGGCCGCGATGGTCGTGCCGTAGACCACGACCTCCCGGTGCCGGGTGACGCTGCGCAGGTGCGTGATGCTGACCATCTGCACGCCCACGGCCATCACCAGGGCCGCGAGTGCGGCGAGCGGGATCAGGTCGAGGACCGGGACGAGAAGGCCGGCCGCCAGAACCACCCAGAGGCCGTGCAGCATGGTCGATCTCCGACTGACCGCACCGGACTTGACGTTGGCCACGCTCCGGACGGCCACACCCGAGACGGGCAGCCCGCCGAGCGCGCCGGAGACGATGTTCGCCGCACCCTGCCCCCACAGCTCGCGGTCGAGGTCGGTGCGCGGCGGCCGGTTGCCCGTCCGCCGCTCGGAGGCGATCAGCTTGTCGGTCGCGACCGCGGAGAGCAGGGACTGCACACTGCCGACCAGCGCGATGGTCAGGACGGCGGCGAGGATGCCGAGGACCGGCCCCTCGGGCAGCTCGGGCAGGGCGTGGCTGCGCCAGGACGGCAGGTCCACCCTGGGCAGGGCGAGCCCGGACAGTGCGGCGGCGGCGGTGGCCGCGGCGACGGCCGCCAGCGCGGCGGGGGCCTTGCGCAGGATCCGGCCGGCCCGTCCGGGCAGCCACGGCCAGGCCAGCAGGACGGCCAGGGTCAGGGCGCTGACGCCGAGTGCCGCGGGATGCAGATCGGCCAACTGGGCGGGCAGCCCGAGGACGTTGGCCACGGCCGAGCTCTGCGGGTTGCCGCCGAGCACGATGTGGAGTTGGGCGAGGGCGATCGTCACGCCGATCCCGGCGAGCAGGCCGTGCACGATGGCCGGGCTGACCATGAGCGCCGACCTGGCGGTGCGCAGTGCGGCGAGGCCGAGCTGGCAGACGCCGGCGAGCACGGTGATGGCGCATGTGGTGCGCCAGCCGTAGTGCTGGATCAATTCGGCGGTGACCACGGTGAGTCCGGCGGCGGGCCCGCTGACCTGGAGCGGGGCGCCCCCCAGCCAACCGGCGACGATCCCGCCGACCGCGGCGGCCACCAGCCCGGCTTGGAGCGGGGCGCCGGTGGCCAGGGCGATGCCGAGCGAGAGCGGCAGAGCGATCAGGAAGACGGCGATGGAGGCGGAGAAGTCGGCCGGGAGGTCCTTGCGGGTCTCGCGGGTCGTGCGGGTGGGAGAGGTGGCTGTCATGGGTTCCCGTCTCCTCTGGGGAGGGATGAAGCGGCGGGAGTCTCAACACTCGGTAAATGGATGGTAATGGAGAGTAAAGGTGTGCGGTGAATAATACGGGCAAATGGCCTATAAATTAGCACTCAAGAGTGATTAAGCATTTTGTACGGCTTGTCATACCTTCCTCAAAGCTGACCGCGTGGGACGTTGCGGCGCGGAAGTCCTGCGATGGAACTGCGAGGGAGAGGTGGGGCGGATGATCGCCGCCACGAAGAAGATCGCCGGTGGCCTGGTCGCCACGGCCCTGGTCCTGGGAGTTGCCGGGTGCAGCGCCTCGGGCCCCGCCAAGTCACCGGCTCCCGGGGCGCCGAACGCACGCAAGGGTGCCGAGGCGGAGGCCCCCGGCAGTGTCAACCGGCCCATCGGCGACGGTTCGACCGCGTACACCGGCCCCCAGCCGAACGTGCAGAAGCCGCAGAAGCTGAAGCCCGGCGAAAAGCCGCCGCAGTTCGTGGTGTTCTCCTGGGATGGGGCCGGCGAGGACAGCCAGAAGCTCTTCTCGCACTTCCGTGAGGTCGGCAAGCAGTCCAACGCCCGCATGACGTACTTCCTCAGCGGCGTCTACATGCTCCCGGAGGAGAAACGTTCCCTCTATACGGCACCGCAGCACTCGCCCGGCCGCTCCGACATCGGCTTCGGCGACCTCCAGGGCATCAAGGACACCGCCACCCAGCTCCGCGCGGCCTGGCTGGAGGGCAACGAGATCGGCACCCACTTCAACGGGCACTTCTGCGGGCCCGACGGCGGCGTCGGCACCTGGTCCGTGGACGAGTGGAAGAGCGAGATCAACCAGGCCAAGGCCTTCGTCAAGAACTGGAAGACCAACGCGGGCCTGAAGACCATGGAGGCGCTCCCCTTCGACTACGACAAGGAGCTCATCGGCGCCCGCACCCCCTGCCTCGAGGGCCAGAAGAACTTCATGCTGGCGGCGAAGGACATGGGCTTCCGCTACGACTCCAGCGGCATCAGCAAGCAGATCTGGCCCAAGAAGACGGACGGACTCTGGGACGTCCCGCTCCAGCTGGTGCCCATGCCCGGCCGTGCCTTCGACACCCTGAGCATGGACTACAACTACATGGTCAACCAGTCCGGGACGACCTCGCAGGGAGACCCCTCGCAGCACGCGTACTGGGGTGACCAGATGCGTGACGGCCTGCAGGAAGCCTTCGACCGCGTCTACCAGGGCAACCGCGCGCCGCTGATCATCGGCAACCACTTCGAGTCCTGGAACGGCGGCACCTACATGCGTGCCGTCGAGGACTCCATCAAGTCCATGTGCACCAAGCCCGAGGTCCGGTGCGTGCCGTTCCGCGAGCTGGTGGACTGGCTGGACGCCCAGGACCCGAAGGCCCTGGAGTGGCTGCGCACCCTCGACGTCGGAGAGGCGCCGAAGCAGGGCTGGGCGAAGTTCCTGACCGCGGGGCCGCCGGCGGCGCCGGCCGCCCCCGCGGGCGTCAAGCCGGCTGCGGAGCCGGCTGATGAGAGTGCGGACGAGGGCTGACGAAGGACTCGTCCGCGGCGGTGGCCGCGACGCCCTCGCGCAGGGTGAAGTCGGGGTCGACCTGGTCCGCCAGGTCGACCCCGGTCTTGGCGTTGCCCCAGCTCTCCGCGTTCTTGAGGTGGAAGCGCACCATCTGCTCGGTGTACCGGTCCCAGTCGCGGTGGGCGTACGAGTCGTCGGCGGCGTCCTGGAGCGCCTGGAGGGCGAACCGGTTGGTCGCCTCCAGCAGCTCGAAGGCGGCCGGACGGCCCTTCTCCATCGCCCGTACCCAGTCGGAGTGCCCGACGGTGACCAGCAGGTCCTCGCCCACCTCGTCCTGCAGGAACTCGATGTCCTCGGGGCCCTGCACCTTGTTGCCGATGACCTTCAGCGCGACCCCGAAGTCCCGCGCGTACTCCTTGTACTGGCGGTAGACGGAGACGCCCTTGCGGGTCGGCTCGGCCACCAGGAAGGTCATGTCGAAGCGGGTGAACATGCCCGAGGCGAAGGAGTCGGATCCGGCGGTCATGTCGACGACCACGTACTCGTCCGGGCCGTCGACCAGGTGGTTGAGGCACAGCTCGACCGCCCCGACCTTGGAGTGGTAGCAGGCCACGCCGAGGTCGGCCTCGGTGAACGGCCCGGTGGCCATGAGCCGCACGGGCTCCCCGTCCAGCAGGAGCGTGCGCGCGCAGGCCTCGTACACCGGGTTGTCCTCGGTGACCCGCAGCAGGCGCGAGCCCCGGCCGGGCGGGGTGGTCTTGATCATCGTGTCGGCGGACGCGATGCGCGGGTTGGAGCCCCGCAGGTACTCCTTGATCAGGGGCAGGTGCGCGCCCAGGGCGGGCAGTTCGGCGGCCTCGTCCTCGCCGAGACCGAGCGCGGCGCCCAGGTGCTGGTTGATGTCGGCGTCCACCGCGACGACGGGGGCCTCATTGGCGGCGAGGTGGCGGATGAAGAGGGAGGACAGCGTCGTCTTGCCGCTGCCGCCCTTTCCCACGAAAGCGATCTTCATGTTCACCAAGCGTAGTGGGTAAGTCGCGCTGTGTTGTCAAGGTGAGTGAAGAAGACCACTCCAAGGAGGGGTCGGTGCCAGGGGTGCGCAGTGCGTAGGCTCCCTACTTATGAGTAGCGCTTCTGACCCGTTGGTCGCCCTGGCCGGGCTGCCGGGTGTCGCCGAGTCCGTGGATTCCGTACGCAAGGCCGTGGACCGGGTCTACGGGCACCGGGTGATGCGCCGCCGCAGCGGTGAGATCACCTCGGAAGCCGCCCTGCGCGGGGCCCGAGGGAGCGCGGCGCTCTCCGGTGCGGACTGGGCGCTGGAAGAGGTGCGGCGCCGCACCGACTTCGGATCGGAGCCGGAGGCGCTGACGGTGGGCGCGGCCCTGCGGCTCACCGCGGAGGCCGGGCAGCTGCTGAGCATCTGGCGCCAGTCCCCGCTGCGGGTCCTCGCGCGGCTGCACCTGGTGGCGTCCGGGTCGACGGCCGAGGGTGACGTGGTCGGCCGCCCCCGTCTGGCGGGCGAGCAGGTGGTGGAGCCCCTGGTGGACCTCCCGCTGCCGAGCGCCGAGGAGGTCGCGGGCCGGCTGGACGGCCTGTCCCGCCTGATCATCGCGGGTGGCTCCGCCCCGGCCCTGGTCACGGCGGCGGTGGTGCACGGCGAGCTGCTGGCCCTGCGTCCGTTCGCCTCGTACAACGGGCTGGTCGCGCGGGCGGCCGAGCGCATCGTCCTGATCAACAGCGGTCTGGACCCGAAGGCGATCTGTCCCGCGGAGGTCGGTCACGCGGAGCAGGGGCGCGAGGCGTACCTGGCCGCCTTCGAGGGCTATGTCTCCGGCACCGCGGAGGGGATGTCCGCGTGGATCGCCCACTGCGGGCGGGCGATCGAGCTCGGAGTGCGCGAGTCGACGGCGGTCTGCGAGGCCCTGCAGCGCGGCGCGGCCTGACGCGCGGCCCGGACATGGGTTGCGGCGACACCGTACTGCTTTGGTGTCGCCGCTGGCATTTACGCCCAGTTACCAAGCGTCCTCGATTGTTGCCCATCAGGTCGGGGACTTTGCCCGTTACCTGGTGCGGCTGGCCCGTAATCGACGGGTCGACGTCGCGTGGGTGCTCGGCGTTCATGCTTCGGTCCGTGGGCCTTACTGCGTTTTAAAGATGATCCTCTCGGATGTTCTTTGGTCTCGCGGGCCGTTGCTTTATTTGTACTCCGCTTGTGAGCCATGCGAAACCCCTGGCTCCACTTTTTACTATTCGGGACGACTTCGGGTGAACCGGACAGCCCGTATCGGTCCGGGTCGGGACATTCAGGCAGACGCGGCGGCGGCGAGCGCATGGGCGCGGCGCCGGCTCGCGTACCAGACCAGCCCCGCCGTGGCGGCTGCCGCGCCCACGGCGGCCGCCGCGACGAGGGCCGGGCGTGCGGGCATCGACAGTCCGGGCAGCCGCTGCTTGAGCCGCACGGGCCGGTTGAACACCAGCACCGGCCACGCGCGGGCCACCGCCTCCCGCCGCAGCGCCCGGTCGGGGTTGACCGCGTGCGGGTGTCCCACGGCCTCCAGCATCGGGATGTCGGTGGCCGAGTCGCTGTAGGCGTAGCAGCGGGCGAGGTCGTACCCCTCGGACTCCGCGAGCTCGCGCACGGCTTCCGCCTTGGTGGGCCCGTAGGCGTAGTACTCGATCTCGCCGGTGAAGCAGCCGTCCTCGCCCACGACCATGCGCGTGGCGACGACCCGGTCCGCCCCGAGCATCTCCCCGATGGGCTCGACCACTTCCGCGCCGGAGGTCGACACGATCACCACGTCGCGGCCCGCGGTGTGGTGGGCCTCGATCAACGAGGCGGCCTCGTCGTAGATGATCGGGTCGATGAGGTCGTGGAGGGTCTCCGCAACGATCTCCCGGACCTGCTGCACGTTCCACCCCTTGCAGAGGCCGGACAGGTACTCCCGCATCCGTTCCATCTGGTCGTGGTCGGCGCCGCCGGCCAGGAAGATGAACTGCGTGTACGCGGTGCGCAACACGGCTCGCCGGTTGATCAGGCCGCCTTGGTAGAAGGACTTGCTGAACGTCAGGGTGCTCGACTTCGCAATGACCGTCTTGTCCAGGTCGAAGAAGGCTGCGGTGCGAGGCGAGGAGCGCGGCAAGGGCTGATTTTCCACGCCCCGAGCATATGCGCCCACCATTCGGCGTAAGGTGTGGCGCGTGGGTTTGCCTGAGAAGGCTCTCGGGTACACCATGGAAGTCACGGATCGTTCGCGACCGTGCTAACCCGGTCTGGCTCCTCCCCCCCCGAGTCGGACCGTGGGGACGACCCCCGCTCTCCCCCCCGGCGGGGGTCGTCGCATGTCCGGACGCGGTTCGCGCCCCTGCCTTCGGCCCCAAGTGACCATGTTCCCGGCCCTCCTCTTCTGCGGGGCCGACGCGGCGAAGGCCCTCACCACATCAGACTCGTGACGGTGCGTAGTGGTTCCGCCGCGCTCCGGAACTCACCTGGGAGGGTGACCGGGTTATTCACAATCGCTGGGTTGTCCACAGTTATCGAGCAAGATCCACTTGTTTTTCCCGATCGCTGCACGGTGATTCCAGCCGCGAAGTCCGCGGTGCTGGATTTGCAGTGAGAAGGGGGCGGAGATCGTGGCTCGATCGAAGTCGTGTGAAACGCCGAAGTCCGCGGTGGCGGGGGCCGGAGTGGGGGTCGCGGCCGTGCCCGGCGGCGGGCGGCCGCTGATCATCACCGAGGACCCCGTGCTCCTCGACGACCTGCTGAGGCTGTGTGCCGCCGCGGGCGCCGAGCCGCACGTGCACCACGCGGTACCCGAGCAGGGCGGCGCGGGCGGCGCCGCCGACGCAAGTGACGGACGCACCGGGGGTGTTGGCTGGGATTCCGCGCCGCTCGTGCTCGTCGGGGACGACGCCGCGGGGCGGGTCCGAGGGGCGCCGCGCAGGACCGGGGTGTTCCTCGTCGGCCGGGACCTCGACGATCCCCTCGTGTGGCAACGCGCGGTGGAGATCGGTGCCGAGGAGGTGCTGCGCCTTCCCGACGCCGAGAGCCTGCTCGTCGACCGCATCGCCGACGTCGTGGAGGGGGCCGGACGGCCCGCCCTCGCCGTCGGGGTGATCGGGGGCGCCGGCGGCGCCGGTGCCTCCACCCTCGCCTGCGCGCTCGCCGTCCGGGCCGCCCGCGCCGGGGAGCGGACCATCCTCATCGACGGCGACCCGCTGGGCGGGGGCATGGACGTGCTGCTCGGCGGCGAGAGCGCCGAGGGGCTGCGCTGGCCGGACTTCGCGGCGTCGCGGGGGCGGGTCGGCGCCGGAGCCCTGGAAGAGTCCCTGCCCGAGCTGCACGCCCTGCGGGTGCTCAGCTGGGACCGCGGGGACCGGGTGGTGGTGCCGCCCGCCGCCATGCGGTCGGTGGTGGCCGCCGCCCGCCGCAGGGGCGGGGTCGTGGTGGTCGACCTCCCACGGCGGGTGGACGAAGCCGTGGCCGAGGTGCTGGCCCAGCTCGACCTGGTGCTGATGGTGGTGCCCGGCGAGCTGCGGTCGGTGGCCGCCGCGGGCCGGGTGGCGGCCGGAGTGCGGATGGTGGCCCGGGACGTGCGCGTCGTCGTGCGGGGCCGCTGCCCGGGCGGTCTGGATCCGGAGGCCGTGGCGGGGCTGCTGGGGGCGCCGCTGGCCGGTGAGGTGCCGGTCGAGGTGGGGCTCCCGGGGCGGGTGGCCGAGGGGGAACCGCCGGGGGCGCAGGGGCGGGGCGCGTTGGCCCGCTTCTGCGACGGCTTCTGGCAGCGGGCGCTCGGTCCGGCCCAGGGGGTGCCGGCATGAGCGCGGTGCTGCTGGACGCGGTGCGCCGCCGACTCGCCGAGAGCGGGGCGGAACCGACCCCGGCGCGGGTGGCGGCGGCCCTACGGGCCCAGGGTCGACTGCTCGGGCATGCCGAAGTGCTGGGTGTGGCAGCCGAGTTGCGGTCCGAGCTCGTCGGCGCCGGCCCGCTGGAGGCGCTGCTGGCCGACCCGGAGGTCACCGATGTGCTGGTGGCGGCTCCCGACCGGGTGTGGGTGGACCGGGGTGGCGGCCTGGAACTGACCGGGGTGACCTTCCCCGACCCCGAGGCCGTGCGCAGGCTCGCCCAGCGGCTGGCCGCCGTGGCGGGGCGGCGCCTCGACGACGCCCGGCCCTGGGTGGACGCCCGCATGCCGGACGGCACCCGGCTGCATGCCGTGCTGCCGCCGGTGGCGGTCGGCTCGGCCTGCCTCTCGCTGCGGGTGGTGCGGCCCCGGGCGTTCACGCTGGAGGAGCTCGTCGTGGCGGGCACGCTGCCGCCCGGCGGCCACCGGCTGCTCCGGGACATGGTCGAGGCCCGGCTGTCGTTCCTCGTCTCAGGAGGCACGGGAACCGGCAAGACCACCCTGCTCAGCGCCCTTTTGGGGCTGGTCGGGCCCGGTGAGCGGATCGTGCTGGCCGAGGACTCGGCCGAGCTGCGCCCCGACCATCCGCACGTGGTGCGGCTGGAGACCCGGCCGGCCAATCAGGAAGGGGCGGGCCTGGTCACGCTGGCGGATCTGGTCCGGCAGGCGCTGCGGATGCGGCCCGACCGCCTGGTGGTCGGCGAGGTGCGGGGCGCCGAGGTGGCGGATCTGCTCGCCGCGCTGAACACCGGACACGAGGGGGGATGCGGCACGGTCCACGCGAATGCCGCGGCTCATGTCCCGGCTCGGCTGGAGGCGCTCGGGACGGCCGCCGGGCTCGACCGGGCCGCCCTGCACAGCCAGTTGGCCGCGGCGCTGACCCTGGTGCTCCATCTGGTCCGGGATCGTGAGGGGCGCCGCCGGCTGGCCGAGGTGCACGTGCTGGAGCGGGACGCTGCCGGACTGGTGGTGACCGTGCCGGCGCTGCGCTGGTCTGCCCGGGGCTTCGTGCGGGAGCGGGGCTGGGACCGGCTGCGTCCGCTGCTGCGGGGTGTGCGGTGAGCGCCGCCGCGGGGCTGTCGATGCCGGTGTTCGCCGGGATGATCTGCGCCGGGGCGGCTGCCTGGGGGATCTGCGGGGGCGACCGCGTGGGCCGGCGGGCCCGGGTGGTGCTGGCCGGGGCCGCTCCGGCGGTTCCGGGCGGGCCGCTGCACTGGGAGCGGCTGCTCGTGGCCGTGCGGGTGCGGGCGGCGAGGTGGCGGGAGTGGGCCTGCCTCGGGGCCGGTCTGCTGGTCTCGGTGCTCGGCGGGTCGGTGATCCCGTTGCTGGCGGGTGCGGCCGCCCTGCCGCTGCTGCGGAGGTGGCTGCGGGTGCGGGCGCGGGAGAGGGCCCGGGCGGCGCGGGCCGCCGAGGTGGTGGCCCTGTGCGGGGCGGTGGTGGGCGAGCTGCGGGCGGGGGCTCAGCCCGGGCAGGCGCTGACGGCCGCGATGCGGCGCACCGCCGCGGCTCCGGGCGGGCCGGGTGCGGCCGAGGCGGGCGTGCTGGCCGCCGCGGCGTTCGGCGGGGACGTGCCGGGAGCGCTGCGCCAGGCGGCGAAGGAATCCGGCGCGCAGGGGCTCGCCGGGATGGCTGCCTGCTGGCGGGTGTCCGTGGACGGTGGTGCGGGACTGGCCGCCGGACTGGACCGGCTGGAGGGGGCCCTGAGGGCGGAGCGGGACCGACAGGAGTCGCTGCGGGCCCAGCTGGCGGGGGCGCGGTCGACGGTGCTGGTGCTCGCCCTGCTGCCGCTGGTGGGCCTGCTGATCGGCACCGGACTGGGGGCGGCTCCGCTGCGGGTGCTGCTGCACAGCCCGATGGGCTGGGGGTGCCTGCTGGCGGGCGCGCTGCTGGAGGCGCTGGGGCTGCTCTGGTGTCGGCGGATCGTAGGGGCGGGGGAGCGGTGATGGGCGGCGTCCTCGTCCACAGGCTGGGGATCGCGCTGTGCTTCGCGGGGGCGGCCCTCTGGGTGGTGGGGGCGGCGGTGGTGGCGCGGGTCCGGGAGCGGGCGGCGCGGCGCAGGATCGCGGCGCTGCTCGGGGTGGAACAGCTTCCTCGTGGGCCGGCGTTCGCTTCCGCGGTGCGGGGTGTCTTGGCGCAGTGGGCCGGGCCGGCGGGGGCGCTGGTGGCCGGATGGGTGCTCGTCGGCGGGCCTGCGGGTGCCGTGGTCGGCGTGCTGGCCGCGCTCGGCGTGTGGCGGTGGCGGGCCAGGGCGCGGCCGCCGGCCGAGGTGGACGCGGGGGAGGCGGAGCGCCAGCTGCCGTTCGCCGCCGATCTGCTGGCCGCGTGTCTGGCGGCCGGGGCGGGACCGGTGGAGGCCGCGGAGGTGGTCGGGGAGTCACTGGGCGGCCCGGTGGGCGAGCGGCTGGCCCGGGCCGGGGCGGAGCTGCGGCTCGGCGGCGAACCGGGCGCCGGGTGGGGGAGGTTGGCGGAGATACCGGGTGCCCGGGCGCTCGCGGAATGCCTGGAACGGGCCGCCCGGACGGGGGCGCCCGCGGCCGAACCGGTCTCCCGGCTCGCGTCGGGCCTCCGGGAGGACCGGGCCCGCCGGGCGGGAGCCAGGGCGCAGCGGGCGGCGGTACTCGTCACCGCGCCGGTGGGGCTGTGTTTCCTCCCCGCATTTCTCGCGATCGGGGTGGCGCCGGTGGTGATCGGAATGGCCTCGGGACTTCTCTCGAACACCTGACGTCGCATTGACCACACACATCAACAACGGAAATCCACAGGAGGTTTGCCATGAGGATCATCTGGTTTCGGCTGCGGACGGCACTGAGCGGTCGCGGGGACGACGCGGGGATGTCCACCTCGGAATACGCCATGGGCACGATCGCGGCCTGCGCATTCGCTGCCGTGCTCTACAAGGTGGTGACGAGCGAAGTCGTCGCGACGGCCCTTCAGTCGACCATCGGGAAGGCGCTCGATGTGCCCTTCTGAGGGGAAGTCGCCGGCGCGCCGGAAAATCGGGGACCGCGGATATGTGACGGCCGAGGCCGCCCTCGTGATCCCGGCGCTGGTGCTGTTCGCGGCGCTGCTCGTGTGGGCCCTGATGGCGGCGGCCGCGCAGATCCGGTGTGTGGACGCGGCCCGGGCCGGCGCCCGGGCGGTGTCCCGCTCGGAGCCGGCCGAGGTGGCCGTGGCGGCGGCCGAGGAGGCCGCGCCGCCGGGGGCGCGGGTGGAGGTGGAGCGGGTGGGCGACCTCTGGCGGGTCCGGGTGGCGGCGCCCGCGCCGGGGCCGGGCGGGCTGCCCGTACGGCTCGGGGCGCAGGCGGTGGCCCTGGCCGAGGACAGCGTGGGGCCGCCGCCGTGAGCCGGGACCGGGGCTCCGCCACGGTCTGGGCGGCCCTGGTGGCCACGGCGCTGGGGGCGGTGTTCGGCGGGGTGCTGCTGCTCGGCCAGGCCGTGGTGGCACGGCACCGGGCGGCATCGGCGGCGGATCTCGCGGCGCTCGCGGCGGCGGCCACCTGGGCGCACGGACCGGAGACCGCCTGTGCCACGGCGCTGAGGGTGGCCCGGGCCCAGGAGGCGGCGCTCGCCGGCTGCCGTCTCCACGGGGAGGTCGCGGAGGTGACGGCCCGGGTGACGGCGGGCCCCTTCACCCCCGCCGTGGCGGCCCGTGCGGGCCCGCCTCGGGCGTCGCGGGAGTGAGGCCGGGCCCAGGGGACCGGTCCGCACCTCAGGAGGTGCCAGACCCGGGTCAGGGCCCGGGTCAGGGCCCGGGGCAGGGCACGGGTCAGGGTCCGGGCAGGGCTCGGGCCAGGGTCAGGGTCCGGGCCCGGTCCGCACCTCAGGAGGTGCCAGGACCCGGCTCAGGGCCCGGGGCAGGGCTCGGGCCAGCGCCAGGGCCCGGGCCGGGATTGGGTCCCGGTTCAGGACCCGGTCAGGGCAGAAGCCCGATGGGCAGGTCAGGGGGCGGGCTCGGTGGGCTGGGCCGGGGATTCGGCGAGGAGACGGGTGAGGAGGCGGATGGCACCGCGTTTGTGGAGGGGGTCGTTGCCGTTGCCGCATTTGGGGGACTGGATGCAGGACGGGCAGCCGGCCTCGCACTCGCAGGCGGCGATCGCGTCACGGGTCGCCGTCAGCCAGGCGGCGGCGGTGTGGAAGGCCCGCTCCGCGAAGCCGGCCCCGCCGGGGTGGCCGTCGTAGACGAAAACCGTGGGAAGGAGGGTGTCGGGATGCAGCGGCACGGAGACGCCGCCGATGTCCCAGCGGTCGCAGGTGGCGAACAGCGGAAGCATGCCGATGGAGGCGTGCTCGGCGGCGTGCAGGGCTCCGCCGAGGATCTCCGGATTGATCCGGGCCTCGTCGAGCTGGTCCTCGGTCACCGTCCACCACACGGCCCGGGTGCGCAGGACGCGGGGCGGCAGGTCCAGTTTCGCCTCGCCCAGGACCTCGCCGGTGATCAGTTTGCGGCGCAGATAGGAGACGACCTGGTTGGTGACCTCGACCGAGCCGAAGCAGAGCCGGGCCGAGCCCCACGGGATCTCGGTCTCGGTCTCCAGGATGGAGATGGAGGTGGTGTCACGGGCCGTGGTGGAGAAGGGCGGATCGGCCTCCTCCACGAGGGCCGCCGAATCCTCCAGGTCCAGGTGTTTCACGAGATACGTGCGGCCCTGGTGGAGGTGGACGGCCCCGTCGTGGACGGCGGTGTGGGCGGCGGACTCGTCGACCGTGCCCAGCAGCCGCCCGGTGGCGGCCTCGACGATCTGCACCGGGCGGCCGCCGCCGCCGCGGATGTCGGTCAGGTCCGAGGCCCGTTCCCGGCGGGTCCAGTGCCAGGCGGTCGCCCGGCGGCGCAGCAGCTTCGCCGCTTCCAGCTGGGGGAGGAGTTCTTCGGTCGCCGGGCCGAAGAGGTCCAGGTCGGCTTCCGTCAGCGGCAGCTCGGCCGCCGCCGCGCACAGGTGGGGGGCGAGGACGTACGGGTTGTCGGGGTCCAGGACGGTGGCCTCGACCGGTTGGCGGAACAGCGCCTCGGGGTGGTGGACGAGGTAGGTGTCCAGCGGGTCGTCGCGGGCGATCAGCACGGCCAGGGCGCCCTGGCCGGCCCGTCCCGCGCGGCCGGCCTGCTGCCACAGGGAGGCCCTCGTGCCGGGGTATCCGGTGATCAGTACGGCGTCCAGCCCGGAGACGTCCACGCCCAGCTCCAGGGCCGTCGTGGCGGCCAGCCCCAGCAGTTCGCCGGAGTGCAGGGCCCGCTCCAGGGCACGGCGTTCCTCGGGCAGGTAGCCGCCGCGGTAGGCCGCGACCCGCCGGGCCAGGGAGCGGTCCACCTGGGCGAGCCGCTCCTGGGTGATCACCGAGATGAGCTCCGCGCCGCGCCGGGAGCGGACGAAGGCGACCGTGCGGACCCCCTGGACCACCAGGTCGGTCAGCAGGTCGGCGGTCTCCGCGGTGGCCGTACGGCGTACGGGAGCGCCCCTCTCGCCGCGCAGCTCGGTGAGGAGCGGCGGCTCCCACAGGGCGAAGACCAGCTCGCCGCGCGGAGAGGCGTCGTCGGTGATCTCGATCACCCGTACGCCGGTCAGCCGGGACGCGGCGGCCGCGGGGTCGCTGGCCGTGGCGGAGGCCAGCAGGAAGACCGGTTCGGAGCCGTAGCGGGCGCACAGCCGCCGCAGCCGGCGCAGGACCTGTGCCACGTGGGAGCCGAACACCCCGCGGTAGGTGTGGCACTCGTCGATCACGACGTAGCGCAGGGCCCGCAGGAAGGAGGACCAGCGCGGGTGGGCCGGGAGGATCCCGCGGTGCAGCATGTCGGGGTTGGTCAGGACGTAGTTCGCGTACTGGCGCACCCACTCGCGTTCCTCGACGGGCGTGTCCCCGTCGTAGACCGCGGGGCGGACGGCGTTGCCCAGCGGGGCGGCCAGTTCCCGTACGGCGCGCCGCTGGTCGGCCGCAAGGGCCTTGGTGGGAGCCAGGTACAGGGCGGTCGCGCCCCTGCCGCCCACCCGTCCCCCGCCACCACCCCGGGGAAGCGCTCCGCGCTGCTGCGCATGCTGTGCGGGGGCCTCGGCGCCGTCCGCGAGGGCGGAGAGCACGGGCGCGAGGTACGCCAGGGACTTGCCCGAGGCGGTGCCGGTGGCAACGACCACCGACTCGCCGTCCAGGGCGTGCTCGGCGGCGGCGGCCTGGTGCTCCCACGGATGGTCGATGCCCGCCGCCTGGATCGCGGCTACGACATCCGTTCGGATGCGATCGGGCCAGACTGCATGACGGCCCGCCCGAGGGGGCAAGTGCTCCGTATGGGTGATGCGCGCAGCTCGGGAAGGCCCCCGTGACAGGCGGTCCAGGACCGTGCCGGGAGTGGGTCTTGGGTCTCCGGGTGGCTTGGGCCGCCCGGAGCCGTGAGTATTGGCCATTGGAACCGAGTGTGTCACCGGCGTGCGGGACAATGGTCCGAAGGCGTCGTGCGCGCCTGCCGGTAAGTGATTGAATGCCATCGCGGCAGCCAATCCCTCCCTACCTTCGGGTGGGGAGGCCCCTAGGGGGCGCCGCTCGATAGCAAGGTGCTGGAGGATCCGTGGACCTGTCCCTGTCGACTCGCACTGTCGGCGACCGTACGGTCGTGGAGGTCGGTGGCGAGATTGATGTGTATACCGCGCCCAAGCTGCGCGAGCAGTTGGTCGAGTTGGTGAACGACGGCAGCTACCACCTGGTTGTCGACATGGAGCGAGTGGACTTCCTCGACTCCACCGGACTTGGTGTGCTCGTGGGAGGTCTCAAGCGCGTCCGTGCGCACGAGGGTTCGCTGCGCCTGGTGTGCAACCAGGAGCGCATCCTGAAGATCTTCCGCATCACCGGTCTGACCAAGGTCTTCCCGATCCACACCACGGTGGAAGACGCCGTCAACGCCACCGACTGACGTCTCCAGGCGGCTCCCGGCGGCCTTCGGGCGGCCGGGAGCCGGCAAGGAGAGCGGGGGTACCGGGTCAGGGATGGCCCGGGCCCCTGTCAAGGCACGCCCGTAGTCCGAGGGGGACGCGCATGGCCACCGTTGAACTGCGCTTCAGCGCCCAGCCCGAACACGTCCGGACGGCCCGCCTCGTCGCGGCCGCCGTGGCGCGCCGGGCCGGTGTGGAGGAAGCCGTCCTCGACGAGGTCCGCCTCGCCGTGGGCGAGGCCTGCTCGCGTGCCGTCGGACTCCACCGCAGCTATGGGCTCACCGGGCCCGTCCGGGTGGTCCTGACCGAGGAGGACAAGACGTTCTCCATCGAGGTCGGCGACGAGGTGCCGGCGCCGGGCGGCGGCTCCGGCGAGGTCGTGTCCGGACTCGACGCCGCCCTGGACCCCGACGCCGACACGGAGGACGAGATGGGTCTCGCCGTGATCAGCGGGCTCGTCGACGACGTCGAGGTGACCAGTGGCGAATCGGGCGGGACGATCCGGATGAGCTGGCCCGTCTCCGGGTCCTCCGACCTTCCGTAAGATCCACCGGGCGACGGCCCGTCATATCTTCCGATCTTTATCAAGGCCCTGCTGAGCAGGGCCTTTTTCATTTCCCTGGATCAATGACCGACCGTCAATGCCTTTGTCCCATTACCACTTTCGAGGGTAATGGAGTGACGCGATCTATTGCTGAGGAGCAAGAGCACGCCAATTGCGTTTCCTGCGCACTGTTTTGATCGGGGCGCGCTCCCTACAATCCGTCCACATCTTGAGCTCATCACGTCAAGGAGGACGAATGACGGGGCTCTTCACCCCTATCGCGCCGGATCGCACCACGGATCTGGCATCCGCAGTACTCACCGATGACAATCGGCTCATCGTGATCGTCATTGCGGCCGTGGCACTCGCCGCACTCGTCGTCGCGCAGATCCTGGTCCGCCAGGTCCTCGCCGCCGACGAGGGAACCGACAGCATGAAGAAGATCGCCGCGGCCGTCCAGGAAGGCGCCAACGCCTACCTCGGCCGGCAGCTGCGCACCCTCGGCGTCTTCGCCGTCGTGGTCTTCTTCCTGCTCTTCCTGCTCCCCGCAGACGACTGGACGCAGCGGGCGGGACGTTCCGCCTTCTTCCTCGTCGGCGCCCTCTTCTCGGCGGCCACCGGCTACATCGGCATGCGTCTCGCGGTCCGCGCCAACGTCCGCGTCGCCGCCGCCGCGCGGGAGGCGACCCCCGCCGAGGGAGAGCCCGCCAAGGACCTGACCGAGGTCTCCCACAAGGCGATGAAGATCGCCTTCCGCACGGGTGGCGTGGTCGGCATGTTCACCGTCGGCCTCGGCCTGCTCGGCGCCTCCTGCGTCGTGCTGGTCTACGCCGCCGACGCCCCCAAGGTCCTGGAGGGCTTCGGTCTCGGCGCCGCCCTGATCGCCATGTTCATGCGCGTGGGCGGCGGCATCTTCACCAAGGCCGCCGACGTCGGCGCCGACCTGGTCGGCAAGGTCGAACAGGGCATTCCGGAGGACGACCCGCGCAATGCCGCGACCATCGCCGACAACGTGGGCGACAACGTCGGAGACTGCGCCGGAATGGCGGCCGACCTCTTCGAGTCCTACGCCGTCACCCTCGTGGCCGCACTCATCCTCGGCAAGGCCGCCTTCGGCGACCTGGGCCTCGCCTTCCCGCTGATCGTCCCCGCGATCGGCGTCATCACCGCGATGATCGGCATCTTCGCGGTCTCCCCGCGACGCTCCGACCGCAGCGGCATGACCGCCATCAACCGCGGCTTCTTCATCTCCGCCGTGATCTCCCTGGTGCTGGTCGCGATCGCCGTCTACGCCTACCTGCCGGCCACCTACAAGGAGCTCGTCGGCGTCGAGGACCCGGCGATCTCCAACCACTCCGGTGACCCGCGGATCCTGGCCGTCGTCGCCGTCGCCATCGGCATCGTGCTGGCGGCCCTGATCCAGCAGCTGACCGGCTACTTCACGGAGACCAACCGGCGTCCCGTCCGGGACATCGGCAAGTCCTCCCTGACCGGCGCGGCCACCGTCGTCCTCGCCGGCATCTCCGTCGGCCTGGAGTCCGCCGTCTACACGGCGCTGCTCATCGGTCTCGGCGTCTACGGAGCGTTCCTGCTCGGCGGTACGTCGATCATGCTCGCGCTGTTCGCGGTGGCCCTGGCCGGCACCGGCCTGCTCACCACCGTCGGCGTCATCGTCGCCATGGACACCTTCGGGCCCGTCTCCGACAACGCCCAGGGCATCGCCGAGATGTCCGGCGACGTCGAGGGCGCCGGTGCGCAGGTCCTGACCGACCTGGACGCCGTGGGCAACACCACCAAGGCCATCACCAAGGGCATCGCCATCGCCACCGCCGTGCTCGCCGCGGCCGCGCTCTTCGGCTCGTACAACGACGCCATCGCCACCGCGGTCAGGGAAGTCGGGGCCAAGGCGGGGGAGATGAACCTCAGCCTGGACATCGCGCAGCCCAACAACCTGGTCGGGCTGATCCTGGGCGCGGCGGTCGTGTTCCTGTTCTCCGGCCTGGCCATCAACGCGGTCTCCCGCTCCGCGGGCGCCGTGGTCTACGAGGTGCGCCGCCAGTTCCGCGAGCACCCCGGGATCATGGACTACACCGAGAAGCCCGAGTACGGGCGCGTCGTCGACATCTGCACCAAGGACGCGCTGCGCGAGCTCGCCACGCCCGGCCTGCTCGCCGTCCTCACCCCGATCGCCGTGGGCTTCTGCCTCGGCGTGGGCGCGCTCGGTTCCTTCCTCGCCGGCGCCATCGGCACGGGCACGCTGATGGCGGTCTTCCTCGCCAACTCCGGTGGCGCGTGGGACAACGCGAAGAAGCTCGTCGAGGACGGCCACCACGGCGGCAAGGGCAGCGAGGCCCACGCCGCGGTCGTCATCGGCGACACGGTCGGCGACCCGTTCAAGGACACCGCCGGTCCCGCGATCAACCCGCTGCTCAAGGTCATGAACCTGGTGGCGCTGCTGATCGCCCCCGCGGTCGTGCAGTTCAGCTACGGCCCGGACACCAACCCGACCGTGCGGGCGATCGTCGGGGTCCTCGCGATCGCCGTCATCATCGGCGCGGTGTACGTCTCCAAGCGCCGCGGCATCGCCGTCGGCGACGAGACCGAGGACGGAGCCGCCGAGCGGGTGGCCCAGCAGCCGGCCGACCCCGCGACGGTCTCCTGACCAGAGGTCCCGGCAGCAGGACGGGCAGGGCCGGGCAGGGCCGGCCGTACGCCCGAAGGGCGGACAGGCAGCGCGGACTGACGCGCCGTCTGTCCGCCTTTGTGCGTCCCCGGATGGCAGACGTGTATCTTCCGGGCCGAGAGCCTTCGAAGGGACCAATCCGGTGAACAAGAAGCTTGCGGCCGCAATGTCGGGCGGTGCGGTGCTGATGCTCGTCCTGTCCGGCTGCGGCGGGGACGAGACCGACGAGAAGGCCAGCGCCTGGGCCAAGAAGGTCTGCGACAAGTGGCAGCCCGAACTCGCGAAGATCGAGACCGCCAACGCCGACATCAAGCGCGTGGCGACGGAGAGCAGCAAGCCCGAGGAGGTCCAGCAGACCGATTCCGCGGCTTTCGCGACCATGTCGGAGTCGTACAAGACCATGGGAGCCGCCCTGCAGTCGGCGGGAGTTCCGCCAGTCAAGGACGGCGCGGCGACCCAGGAGGCGGCCGCCAAGGGCTTCGAGGCGACGTCCAAGGGGTATGCCGACCTGAAGGCGAAGATGGACGCCCTCGACCCCAAGGAGCAGACGAAGTTCGCCGACGGCCTGAAGGAGGTCGCGGGCGGCCTCCAGGAGGCGACGAAGGGCGGCCAGGACGCCCTCGCCAAGCTCAACGCGGGCGGCCTGGACAAGGCGATCAACGCCCAGAAGGGCTGTCAGGTCGCGGCGCCCTCGCCCACGGCGAAGTAGGGCTTGCGCTCAGGGCGGCCGGGTCCCGGAAGGGGCCGCGGCCGCCCTTTCGTGCGTACGGGGCCCGGCTGACCGGCAGGACGGGCCCCAGCGGACACAATGGACGCGTGAGTACCACCAGCCTCCCCACGTCCGACCACGCCGCCGAACTCCGCAGTGCCCTGCTGGCCGCCGGTTTCACCGCCGACGGGCTGCTCGACCTGCTCGGCGCCCCCGCCTACGCCGCCCTGGCCCGCAGCGAGACGGTCCCCGCCCTGCGCGCCACCCGTGGCGCCGGCGACGCCCCGCTCGCGAGCCTGGTCCGGCTGTTCCTGCTCCAGCAGCCCGAGCCGTACGTGCACGCCGCCGCCGCGCTGCCCGTCGACGCGGCCCTGGCCGACGGCTGGCTCCGGCTGGAGGGCGACGAGGTGCACGCGACCGTCGACGTGCGCCCGTACGGCGGCCCGGACGGCGAGGACTGGTTCATCGTGTCCGACCTCGGCTGCGCCGTCGGCGGGGCCGGCGGGATCGGCAGCCGGGGGCGTCAGCCAGGCACGGAGGTGGTCCTCGGTGTCGGCGGCGCCTCCACCACGCTGGCCGGGATCACCGTCCGCACGCCCGTCGGCTCCGCCCTCGACGTCGGCGCCGGATCGGGCATCCAGGCGCTGCACGCCTCACGGCACGCCACCCGGGTCACCGCCACCGACGTCAACCCGCGCGCTTTGGACTTCACCCGTCTGACGCTGGCCCTGTCGGGCGCCCCGGAGGCCGAGCTGCTCACCGGGTCCCTCTTCGAACCGGTCGGCGAGGCGACGTACGACCTGATCGTGTCGAACCCGCCGTTCGTGATCTCCCCGGGAGCCCGGCTGACGTACCGGGACGGCGGAATGGGCGGCGACGACCTGTGCCGGACCCTGGTCCAGGAGGCCGGAGCGCGGCTCAACCCGGGTGGGTACGCGCAGTTCCTCGGCAACTGGCAGCACGTCGAGGGCGAGGACTGGCGCGACCGGCTGCGGTCCTGGGTGCCGCGCGGCTGCGACGCCTGGATCGTGCAGCGTGACGTGCAGGACGTGACGCAGTACGCGGAGCTGTGGCTGCGCGACGCGGGCGACCACCGGACCGATCCCGGGGAGTACGCGCGGCGCTACGAGGACTGGCTGGACGAGTTCGAGGCCCGCAAGACCAAGTCCGTCGGCTTCGGCTGGATCACCTTGCGCCGGTCGGACGCCACCGAGCCCTCGATCGTGGTCGAGGAGTGGCCGCACACGGTGGAGCAGCCGCTCGGCGAGGCGGTGCTCGCCCACTTCGCCCGTCAGGACTACCTGCGGGAACACGATGACGCGGCGCTGCTGGAGGCGTACTTCGTGCTGGCCGAGGAAGTGGTGCAGGAGCAGGTCGGCGCGCCCGGCGCGGAAGACCCCGAGCACGTCGTGCTCCGGCAGAACCGCGGGATGCGGCGCGCCACCAAGGTCGACACGGTCGGCGCGGGCTTCGCCGGAGTGTGTGACGGCTCACTGACCGCGGGCCGGATCCTGGACGCGATCGCCCAGCTGGTGCAGGAGGATCCGGTGGTGCTGCGGGACCGGACGCCCGAGTCCATCCGGATGCTGGTCGAGCAGGGATTCCTGGAGCCGCGGCGGGGCCCCGCGCAGTAGCGGCGCCGGGATGTAACCCGGGGTTCGCCCGCTGTACCCCCGAGGCTGGCAGTCTCCTGCGCAGCGGGTTCCGGGGGGAATCCGAGGGCGGCCCGGGGGTACGGGGAGCGGCATGGAGAACGGTCCGGCGATCTTCGCGGCGGCCGTGTTCCTGCTGTTCGGGGCCGCTCTGTCGTCCTGGACGGGGGCGCGCGCCCTGCACCGCGAGCCGGTGGCCGGGGGCGTGCGCCCCGTCGTGGCGATCCGCTGATCCCGCTCGCCCGCGGGGGCTCGCCGGCCCTGGGGGCAGGGTGCCCCGCCCGGCTCTGACACCGGAGTGCGAGGGTCCGTACGAGGGTCCGGTCCGGCCCCGATCCGGCAGCGAAAGCCGACGTGGGACGGGGTGCGCGAGCGGGGCCAGACGGCCCCGCGGCCACCCTGCCCGGTGATCGGGAACGCCCCGGCGCGGCATCCGGGCGGCAGAAACGGCACTTGTCGGGTTACCGTTCGAGTGGCCGTTGCGGGCTTCCGCCGTTTGACACGGGGGCGGGTTGTACCGTCACACTCCGCAGCGTCGCCGTACCGCGACCGAGTGCCGACCGGAGAGAAGAGCCAAGTTGTCCCCGACTAGCGAGACCGCAAAGGGCGGCCGCCGACTCGTCATCGTCGAGTCCCCAGCCAAGGCGAAGACGATCAAGGGCTACCTCGGCCCGGGATACGTCGTCGAGGCGAGCGTCGGGCACATCCGCGACCTCCCGAACGGCGCGGCCGAGGTTCCCGACAAGTACACCGGCGAGGTCCGCCGTCTCGGCGTGGACGTCGAGCACGACTTCGCGCCCATCTACGTCGTCAACGCCGATAAGAAGGCCCAGGTCAGGAAGCTCAAGGAGCTGCTGGCCGAGTCCGACGAACTCTTCCTCGCCACCGATGAGGACCGCGAGGGCGAAGCCATCGCGTGGCACCTGCAGGAAGTCCTCAAGCCCAAGGTCCCCGTCCACCGGATGGTCTTCCACGAGATCACCAAGGACGCGATCCGCGACGCCGTCGCCAACCCGCGCGAGCTGAACCAGCGCATGGTCGACGCCCAGGAGACCCGCCGCATCCTCGACCGCCTCTACGGCTACGAGGTCTCGCCGGTCCTGTGGAAGAAGGTCATGCCGCGCCTGTCGGCCGGCCGCGTCCAGTCCGTCGCCACCCGCCTCGTCGTCGAGCGGGAGCGCGAGCGCATCGCCTTCCGTTCCGCCGAGTACTGGGACCTGACCGGAACCTTCTCCACCGGGCGTGCCGGTGACGCGTCCGACCCCTCGACGCTGGTCGCCCGCCTGAACACGGTGGACGGCAAGCGCGTGGCGCAGGGCCGCGACTTCGGCTCGAACGGGCAGCTCAAGAGCGAGGTGCTGCACCTCGATGAGGGAGGCGCCCGGGCGCTGGCCGCCGCGCTGGCGGACACCTCGTTCGCCGTCCGCTCGGTCGAGTCCAAGCCGTACCGCCGTTCCCCGTACGCCCCCTTCCGTACGACGACGCTCCAGCAGGAGGCCTCGCGCAAGCTGGGCTTCGGTGCGAAGGCGACGATGCAGGTGGCGCAGAAGCTGTACGAGAACGGCTTCATCACCTATATGCGTACCGACTCCACCACGCTGTCCGACACCGCGGTGTCGGCGGCGCGGGCGCAGGTCACCCAGCTCTACGGGGCCGACTACCTGCCGGAGAAGCCGCGCGTCTACGCCGGCAAGGTGAAGAACGCGCAGGAGGCGCACGAGGCGATCCGGCCTTCGGGTGATCGTTTCCGCACTCCGGCCGAGACGGGTCTGACGGGCGACCAGTTCCGCCTGTACGAGCTGATCTGGAAGCGGACCGTCGCCTCCCAGATGAAGGACGCGGTCGGCAACAGCGTCACCGTGAAGATCGGCGGCCGGGCGGCCGACGGGCGCGACGCCGAGTTCACCGCCTCCGGCAAGACGATCACCTTCCACGGCTTCATGAAGGCGTACGTCGAGGGCGCGGACGACCCGAACGCCGAGCTCGACGACCGCGAGAAGCGGCTGCCGCAGGTCGCGGAGGGCGACGCTCTCGCCGCCGAGGAGATCACGGCGGACGGGCACTCGACCAAGCCGCCGGCCCGCTACACCGAGGCCTCGCTGGTCAAGGAGCTCGAAGAGCGCGAGATCGGCCGCCCGTCGACGTACGCGTCGATCATCGGCACGATCCTCGACCGCGGGTACGTGTTCAAGAAGGGCACGGCGCTCGTGCCGTCCTTCCTGTCGTTCGCCGTGGTCAACCTGCTGGAGACGCACTTCGGCCGCCTCGTCGACTACGACTTCACCGCGAAGATGGAGGACGACCTCGACCGCATCGCGCGGGGCGAGGCCCAGTCCGTGCCGTGGCTGAAGCGGTTCTACTTCGGCTCGGAGGACGCGACCGAGGTCGTGCCCGCCGACGGCGACCACCTCGGCGGTCTGAAGGAGCTGGTCACGGACCTCGGCGCGATCGACGCCCGGGAGATCTCCTCCTTCCCGGTCGGCGAGGGCATCGTGCTGCGGGTCGGCCGCTACGGGCCGTACGTGGAGCGCGGCGAGAAGGACGCGGAGGGCCACCAGCGGGCCGACGTGCCGGACGACATGGCTCCGGACGAGCTGACGGTCGAGTATGCGGAGGAGCTCTTCGCGAAGCCGAGCGGCGAGTTCGAGCTGGGCAAGGACCCGGTGAGCGGGAACCAAATCGTCGCGAAGGACGGTCGCTACGGGCCGTACGTGACGGAGATCCTGCCCGAGGGCACCCCGAAGACGGGCAAGAACGCGGTCAAGCCGCGCACCGCCTCGCTCTTCAAGTCGATGTCCCTCGACACGGTGACCCTGGACGAGGCGCTCAAGCTGATGTCGCTGCCGCGCGTGGTCGGCGCGGACGCGGAGGGCGTGGAGATCACGGCCCAGAACGGCCGCTACGGCCCGTACCTGAAGAAGGGCACGGACTCGCGGTCCCTGGAGACCGAGGACCAGCTCTTCTCGATCACGCTCGACGAGGCGCTCGCGATCTACGCGCAGCCGAAGCAGCGGGGCCGCGCCGCGGCCAAGCCGCCGCTGAAGGAACTGGGCACGGACCCGGTGAGCGAGAAGCCGGTGGTCGTCAAGGACGGCCGCTTCGGGCCGTACGTGACGGACGGCGAGACGAACGCGACGCTGCGGCGGGACGACGACGTCGAGACGATCACGCCGGAGCGGGGTTACGAGCTGCTCGCGGAGAAGCGCGCGAAGGGCCCGGCGAAGAAGACGGCGAAGAAGGCCCCCGCCAAGAAGGCCCCGGCGAAGAAGGCGACGGCGACGAAGACCGCCGCGAAGAAGACGACGGCGGCCAAGACGACGGCGGCGAAGAAGACGACCGCGAAGAAGACGACCGCGAAGAAGACGGTGGCCAAGAAGGCCGCCGCCGTTCCCGCGGACGAGTAGTCGGTCGAGCAGTCACGGCCGCACCGAGCCCCCGTGCCTGGCACGGGGGCTCGGTGCGTGGCCCCGGGAGGTGGGTCCGGAGTCACACCCGGCCTTGTCCACAGGCTTCCGCACCCGCCAAGCGCAGCGGATAGGCTGGGCGGATGACGCGAGCCGAGCAGCCAACGGTCGTGACCGCCCCGGCGAAGCCCACCTACGACGAAGCCCTAGCCGCGGATTCCCGCGAGCGCGCGGTGCGCGCACTGCTGCGCACCCCCAGGCTGCGCCGGCTGTGGAGCGCCCAGCTGGTGAGCGGCATCGGAGACGCCCTCGCCCTGCTGGTGCTGGTGCTGCTGGCCCTCCAGGCCGCGGCCACGGAAGGGGCCTTCGGCGGCGGATACCGCGGCGCGGCCCTCGCCGTCGCCGCCGTCTTCGGGGTCCGGATCCTCGCCACCCTGCTCTTCGGCGCGGTCCTCCTCGGCCCGTTCGCCGGACTCCTCGGCTCGGGCGGCAAGCTGGACCGCCGCTGGACGATGGTCGGCGCAGACGGGGTCCGCATCGGCCTCTTCGTCGTCGCCCCGCTGTGGCTCGACTGGATCCCCGCCCACGCGCTCACCGCGCTGCTGGCCACCGTCTTCGTCTCCGGCGCCGCCGAGCGGCTGTGGACCCTCGCCAAGGAGAGCGCGGCGCCCGCCCTGCTGCCCGCGCCGCCGCCGGAGGGGGCGACCGTACGGCCGCTCCCGGACCACCTGGACGCGCTGCGACGGCTGACCCTGCGTACGGCTTTCGCGGCGCTCCCCGTCGCGGCGGCCGCGCTGCTCGCCGCGACCCTGCTGGGCAAGGCGCTCGGCCTCGGCGTGGACTGGTTCGCCGCGAACCAGGCCGCCCTCGGCTCGTACGTTGCCGCCGGGCTGTTCGCCGCGTCGGTCTCGCTGCTGCTCCCGCTGGTGCTGCCCACCGGGGCGACCCCGCGCCCGCGTTCCCCGCTGGAGGGCCTGCGCGCCCCCAAGGCGGGCGACCGGCCCGACAAGGGCCGTACGGGCGCCATCCCCCTGCTGGTCCTCAGCTGCGCCGCGGTCGCCGGGGCGGTGTCCTGCGCCGTGGCCGTGGCCGTCCTGCACGCCTTCGACCTGGGCGGCGGTCCGGCCGCCTTCGCGTTGTTCGTCCTCGCGCTGGTCGGCGGCACCGCCGTCGGGATCCGCGCCACCCAGGCCGGCAAGGTGCTGCCGAGCCTGTCCCGGCGCCGGCTGCTGGCCCTAGCCATAGCGGTGACCGGGCTCGCGCTGCTGCTGACCGGCCTGGTCCCGGACACCGCGACGGTGCTCTTCCTCTCGCTGCTCGCCGGCGTCGCCGCGGGCATCGCGGCCAACGCCGGCCACACCCTGCTGGACCAGGAGACCGAGGAATTCCGCCGGGCCCGGGTCACCGAGCACCTCCAGGCGGTCGTACGGGTGGCCGTGGGGCTCGGCGCCGTCGGCGCCCCGGTCCTGGCCGCGGTGATCGGCCCGCACCGGCTGACCGGCGCCGAGGTCGTCTTCGCGCACGGCGGCGCCGCCTTCACCCTGATGCTGGCCGGCGCCCTGCTGCTGCCGGTGGCCGTGGTGGTGCTCACCAAGGCCGACGACCGCAGCGGCGTACCCCTGCGGCGCGACCTGCGCGAGGCGCTGCGCGGCGGGGAGCCGGTGCAGGCGCCGTCCGACGCCGGGTTCTTCATCGCCCTGGAGGGCGGCGACGGCGCCGGCAAGTCCACCCAGGTCGAGGCGCTGGCCGCCTGGATACGGGACAAGGGCCACGAGGTCGTCGTGACCCGCGAGCCCGGCGCGACCCCCGTGGGCAAGCGGCTCCGCTCGATCCTGCTCGACGTGTCCTCCGCCGGACTCTCGAACCGCGCCGAGGCGCTGCTGTACGCCGCCGACCGCGCGGAACACGTGGACACCGTGGTGCGGCCGGCCCTGGAGCGCGGCGCGGTCGTCATCTCGGACCGCTACATCGACTCCTCGGTGGCCTACCAGGGCGCGGGCCGCGACCTCTCCCCGACGGAGATCGCGCGGATCTCGCGCTGGGCGACGGACGGGCTCGTGCCGAACCTGACCGTGCTGCTCGACGTGTCGCCGGAGGCGGCGCGGGAGCGGTTCACGGAGGCGCCGGACCGGCTGGAGTCGGAGCCGGCGGAGTTCCACCAGCGGGTGCGGTCCGGGTTCCTGACGCTCGCCGCGTCCGACCCCGGGCGCTACCTCGTGGTCGACGCGGGCCAGGACCCGGACTCGGTGACCACCGTCGTACGCCACCGCCTGGACCGGATGCTCCCGCTCTCCGAGGCCGAGGTGGCCGCCCAGGCGGAGGCCCGGCGCCTCGCCGAGGAGGAGGCGCGGCGCAAGGCCGAGGAGGAGGCGGCCCGCAAGGCCGAGGAAGCGCGGCTGCGGGCCGAGGAAGAGGCCCGGCTGGCCCGCGAGGCCGAAGAAGCGCGGATCAAGGCGGAGGCCGAGGCCGCGCGGAAGGCCGCCGAGGAGCGGCAGCGCGCCGAGGAGGAGGCCCGGGCCAGGGCCGAGGCCGAGCGGCTGCGCCTGGAGGCCGAGGAGAAGGCCCGCGCGGCGGAGGCCGAGCGGCTGCGTCGGCAGGCCGAGGAAGAGGCACGGCTGCGGGCCGAGGCCGAGGAGCGGCGGCTGGAGAAGCAGCGGCGGGCCGAGGAGGCCCTGCTGAAGGCCGAGGAGGCACGCCGGCTGGTGGAGGCCGCGTCGGCCGAGGCTGCCGCGAAGGCCGCCGCGGCTGCTGCCGCGGCGGAGGCCACTGCGGCTTCGGCGGCTGCTCCGGCTCCGGCTCCCGAGCCTGCGCCTGCTCCGGCTCCGGCTCCCGCTCCCAAGGTGCCCATGACGAAGGAGCCGCACCCGGACGACGCGGTGACGGTCGAGACCCCGGTGGTCAAGCGGGTCGTCCAGCCCGACGACGTCACCCAGACCGTCCCGGTGCCGAAGGTCGACCGGACGTCCGCCGAGGAGACGGCCGTGCTGCCGCCCGTTCGCCCGGCCGACGAGACGGCCGTGCTGCCGCCGGTCCGCCCGGGGGCAGCTCCACAGGGCGGCGCCGGTACCGGCCGGGCCCGGTCCGCTTCGCGGCCTACGGCCCGGCGCCCCGAGGAGGACCCGGCCGACCGGGTGCCGTCGGGCATCTTCCGGGACTCGGCCAACGACCGGACGCGGGAGCTGCCCGTGCTCGGCGAGGACGGCCGGTCGCAGCGGCCGCGCCCGGACTGGGCCGAGGAGACCCCGCTGGACGATCTGCCGACGCTGGCGGACGAACTGCTGGGCCGCCACCGGGACGACGAGGACGGCGACGAGGGCGAACGAGGACCGCGCCGCCGCCGCTGACCTCGGCGGGCCGGGATTGTCAGTGGCGCCCGCCACAATGGGTGCACGGAGAGCGAAAGGTGGTGGGCGGGATGCCCGTATGGGACGACCTGGTGGGACAGGAGCGGATCCAGACGCAGCTGGCCGCTGCCGCCCGCGACGCCGACGCCCTGGTCACGGCCATCACCAACGGGACCGCCCCGCCCGCGGCGTCCAAGATGACGCACGCCTGGCTGTTCACCGGCCCGCCCGGATCCGGGCGGGTCACCGCCGCCCGGGCCTTCGCGGCCGCCCTGCAGTGCACCAGCCCCGACCGCGCCCTCGGGGGTGAGCCCGGCTGCGGGTTCTGCGACGGCTGCCACACCACGATGGTCGGCACGCACGCGGACGTCTCCACCGTCGTCGCGGTCGGCAGCCAGATCCTCGTCGCCGACATGCGCGACACCGTCCGCAAGTCCTACACGTCCCCCGCCACGGGCCGTTGGCAGGTCATCCTGGTCGAGGACGCCGAGCGGCTGAACGAGAAGTCCGCCAACGCGGTCCTGAAGGCGGTGGAGGAGCCCGCGCCCCGTACGGTCTGGCTGCTGTGCTCGCCCTCCGTGGAGGACGTGCTGCCCACCATCCGCTCCCGCTGCCGCCACCTCAACCTCAGCACCCCGTCGGTCGCCGCCGTCGCCGACATGCTCGTCCGGCGGGACGGCGTCGAGCCGTCGCTCGCGCTGGCCGCCGCCCGGGCCACGCAGGGGCACGTCGACCGTGCCCGCTGGCTGGCCACCGACGAGGAGGCCCGGACGCGCAGGGCGACGGTCCTGAAGCTTCCGCTCCGGGTGGACGACGTCGGAGCCTGCCTCAAGGCCGCCCAGGAGCTGGTGGACGCCGCCGCCGAGGACGCCAAGCAGGTCGCCGAGGAGGTCGACACCAAGGAGACCGAGGAGCTGCGGGCCGCGCTCGGCGCCGGAGCGGGCGCCGGCAGCCGGATGCCGCGCGGCACGGCCGGTGTGATGAAGGAGCTGGAGGACCGGCAGAAACGCCGCCGCACCCGGACCCAGCGCGACACCCTCGACCTCGCGCTGACCGACCTCACCGGCTTCTACCGGGACGTCCTGGCCCTGCAGCTCGGCTCGTCCGTGGCCATCGCCAATGAGGAGATACGGCACGACCTCGACCGGATCGCGCGGGCCTCGGGTCCCGAGCGGACCCTGCGTCGGATCGAGGCGATCATCGCCTGCCGGGAGGCCCTCGACCGCAACGTGGCTCCCCTCCTCGCGGTCGAGGCGATGACGATGTCGCTGCGCGCGGGCTGACCCCACTGTCGGGGCGCCGGCGGGTCACCGTCGGCCACTGCCGGGCCACCTCCGCGGCGCGGCCGGGAGAGCGTCCGTCCGCCGCTCGGCTGTCGCCCCGGGTCCACATCCGGTTGACGGACTCACCCGTATGGGCGGACCGACCGCTGCGGACAGGACGGGCTCGGTCCCTGCTCTGCCCGGCGGGGGCACGGAAGGCCCGCAGCCGTCCGCCGCGGAAGAGCCTCCCGGGCTCCTCCGGCAGTCGTAGGCTCCGGGGATGGACACCAGCCGCCTGCTGCGTACGACAGGGACCGTGATCGCGGCCGCCGGGCTGCTGCTCTCCGGGTGCACCTCGGGCGGTCTGGACGCCCCCCGCGCCGCCGTGGGCGGGTCGGAGGCCCCGCGCGCCGGCGAGTCCTCAGGGGCGGCGTCAGGCGAGCGGTCGGCCCGGCCGTCACCCGACGCGGCCGCGCTGCGCCCGTACTACGAGCAGAAGCTGACCTGGCGCGAATGCGGTGTCCCCGGATTCCAGTGCTCCACCATGAAGGCCCCCCTGGACTACGCGAACCCCCGCTCCGGCGAGGACGTCGACATCGCGGTGGCGCGCCGGGTGGCCACCGGTCCCGGCAAGCGGATCGGCTCGCTCGTGGTCAACCCGGGCGGCCCGGGCGGCTCGGGCATCGGCTACCTCCAGGCGTACGCGGGCATCGGCTACCCCGCGCCGGTCCGCGCCCGGTACGACATGGTCTCCTTCGACCCGCGCGGGGTGGACCGCAGCAGCCCCGTCGAGTGCCTGACCGGCCCGGCCATGGACGCGTACACGCAAGTGGACCAGACGCCGGACGATCCGGCCGAGCGGGCGGCGCTGGTGGCCGCCTTCAAGAAGTTCGCGGCCGGCTGCCACGAGCGCTCGCAGCGGGTGCTGCCGCACGTCTCCACCGTCGAAGCCGCCCGCGACATGGACCTGCTGCGCGCCGTGCTCGGCGACAAGAAGCTCAACTACGTCGGGGCCTCGTACGGCACCCTCCTCGGGGCGACGTACGCGGACCTGTTCCCGGACCGCGTCGGCCGGCTGGTCCTGGACGGTGCGATGGACCCCTCCCGGTCCGCGATCGACCTGAACCGGGATCAGACGGCCGGGTTCGAGACGGCCTTCACCTCCTTCGCCAAGGACTGCGCGAAGCAGCCCGACTGCCCCCTCGGCAAGGGCGACCCGGACGCGGTGGCGGCGCGCCTGAAGGATTTCTTCCGCAAGGTCGACGCCCAGCCGGTGCCCAGCGGGGACGCGAACCGCCCGCTGGGCGAGTCCCTCGCCACGACAGGGGTGATCGCGGCGCTGTACGACGAGAGCGCCTGGCCGCAGCTGCGCGAGGCGCTCACATCGGCGATGAACGGCGACGGATCGGGCCTGCTGAGCCTGGCCGACAGCTACTACGAGCGCGACGCCGACGGCAAGTACGCCAACCTGATGTTCGCGAACGCCGCCGTGAACTGCCTGGACCAGCCCCCCGCCTTCAAGGACCCCGCCGCGGTCGATGCAGCGCTGCCCTCCTTCGAGAAGGCCTCCCCGGTCTTCGGCGCGGGTCTGGCCTGGGCCTCGCTGAACTGCGCGTACTGGCCGGTGGCGGCCACGGGCAAGGCGGAGAAGCTGACCGCGAAGGGCGCCTCGCCGATCGTGGTCGTGGGCACCACGCGGGACCCGGCGACCCCGTACAAGTGGGCGCAGGCGCTGGCCGGCCAGCTCGATTCGGGAACCCTCCTCACCTATGACGGCGACGGCCACACGGCGTACGGGCGCGGCAGCGACTGCATCGACACCGCGATCAACCGCTACCTGCTGGAGGGCAAGGCCCCGGCGGACGGCAAGAAGTGCTGAAGCCGCCGCCCCGTCCGGCCTAGGGTGCTCCGGCCTGCCCGGCGCGCTCCGCGGGGACCGCCGGGACGAGCACCAGGGCGGCGGGGGTGAGTGATGCACCGAATGCGGCGTGTACGTCCCTGTATGTGACCTCCGCCTCACCCCCGCAGAACCCGGTTCAGGGCACCCGTCCACACCCTGTAGACTTGGCGCCGCTGCTGATGAGCGCCCCTCTTCGAGGGAATACTTGTCTGACCAGCGGTGCCGCCTTAGCTCAGTTGGCCAGAGCAACGCACTCGTAATGCGTAGGTCTCGGGTTCGAATCCCGAAGGCGGCTCTGTGGAAGCCCCAGGACTCACTCGCCGTGACCTGGGGCTTTTGCTATGTCCGGAGTCGGTCGGCGCATGCAGCGGCCGGGCCCGAAACCGTGAGCGATGCGTGAGCGGAGGGGGCGTCAGTCCTTCTTAGCGGCCTTCTCGGCCTTGCCCTTCTTCTCCCCCTTGGCCTTCGCCTTCGCGGCTTGTTTGGCCTTCTTGGCGGCCCTGCGGGCCTGCTCCTCCTGCTCCGCCTTGGTTGGATGGGACCAGCTTGGCGGTGGCCTCGGCGGCGCTCTTGCCGACGTGGGAGAGCACGCTCTAGTAGATGTCGCGCGTGATCCGGGTGTCGCTGTGGCCGAGGGTGTCGGACACGATCTTGATGTCGATGTCGGCCGCCAGCATGAGCGTCGCAGCGCCGTGGCGGAGGTCGTGCAGCCGGATCGGAGGGAGTCCGGACGCCGCGACGAGCCGCTCGAAGAGATCGGTCACCTTGCCTCGGTGCAGCCAGGAGCCGTCCTCCTGAGTGAAGGCGAGCCCGGTGTTCACCCAGGCCGACCCCCACTCCGCGCGGTCGGCTTCCTGCTGCTTACGGTGCCGCTCAAGGACGCCGACAGTGTCGTCATCGAGCGCGACCACCCGGAACTCGCTGTCCGTCTTTGGCTCCGACGCCTCGACCCCCAGCCGTCGTGGACGAGCTGCCCCGCCACGGTGAGAAAGTGGCGGTCGAGGTTTGTCTCCGACCAGGGCTGCCCGCACGCCTCCCCGCGCCGCAGGCCGCGGAGGGCGATGAGGTGCCACATGGCGTACAAACGGTCCTCGGCGACGGAGTCGAGGAAGGCGCCGGTCTGTTCCGGCGTCCAGACCATCACCGGGGAGGGCTTCTCGCCGGTCTGCTCCCCCTTGGCGACCCGTTCCTCCGTCCACACCAGCGCCTTCGGCTTGCGCACCGAGCCGATCTCGACGTGGGCCGCCGGGTTGAACGTGATGAGCTGCTGCCCGATCGCGTCGTTCAGGGACGCGCGGAGTGTGGCCTTCACGTGCTGGCGCGTCGCCGGACCTATCACCTGACGGAAGGCTGGCATCGCGTCGAGCGCAGCCTTCAGCGCCTTACGGCGAGCACGGTTCTCGGCGCCCTTCCACGGGATCGTCGCCAACTCCTCCACGCCTGCATGCCGCTGGGTGTTCTGCTCCAGGATCTCCGCGTTGCCATCGGCGACGGCCGTGAACATCTCGCTCAGGTGGCTGACCCGCAGCCGGTCAAGGCGCCGGTGCCCGATGTATGGCTTCAGGTGCACGCGGATGTCGGTCTCGTACCGGCTGATGCCCGACTTCCGGATCCGCTTGCCCCCCAGCCACCGGTCCAGCCATTCGGCGACGGTCAGGCTGCCGACGAGGTCCTGGCCGGCCTTGAGCCGCCATCGGGTCTCTTCCACGTCGGGCAGGGGCAGCTGCTCGCCGCTGACCTCAGCCAGCATCTCGGCGACCAGCTGGATGCCCTCGGGGTCGTCGGCCTCCACGAGACCCAGAAGGGCGCGTACGTGATGGAGGTCGGCCTGGGCCGCCTTGAGGCTGCTGTACCCGCCACGGGCAAAGGACCGACGGCTGCCGTCCTCGTGGGCTGGCAGCTCCTGGCGTATGGAGTAGGTGCAGTAATTCCTGCTGTTGCGCTTGGGGCAGGAAGTGCCGAGCTCCTTCCCGGTCTTGGGGTTGCGACAGGAATAGCGGCGGTAGGCGGAGCCCTTCAAATCTCATCCTCTTGGTCGGTATCGGTATCGGTATCGGGCGGGTCGATGTCGGCGAGTGCAGATGGCAGGTCTGGCGGGGTGGCACCTTCGTCGCGGATGTGACTACGGACGTAGAGGAGCTGCCCCTTGGTCTCGTCGGCCCGTCGGGTGGGGGTCGGTGTGCTCGTTGGCGCGACCGGGCGCGTAGAGGTACGACGTAGCCGACCGGGAAGATCAGGCAGATCGGGGACGTGTACAGGGCGGCGGCCAGGACCATGACGTCCACCAGAGGCAGGTTGGCAGTGGGACGGCTTCGCCCCCGACCCCGGCCGCGACGAGGCCGCCACCCTCGCCCAGCTCGCCACCGTCCTCGACCTGCGCGTTAAACAAGCCGGGGACCGCGCACCCGCCAAGCACGTGTGGCACTGCTCGGTCCGGACCGCGCCGGAAGACCCGGTCCTCACCGACGAGCAGTGGGCGACGATCGCCGCCGCATCCTGAACGCCACCGGCATCGCCCCCCGCCGGCGACCCCGACGCGTGCCGTTGGGTCGCGGTCCGTCACGCGGCGGACCACATCCACATCGTCGCTACCAAGGTCTGCGGCGACCTCACCCAGCCGCGTCATTGGAACGACTACCTGCGCGCCCGACAAGGCCCCCCGCAACGGAATCACGGCGCTGGTATGCGACCTGGCTGAATCACGCCTTCGTCTAGGCCGCTACCTGCACCATCGCCTCGCCCATGGTCGGCCATGATCTTCGAAACCCGTTCGGGTCGTAACCCGCTCCCCATGGCTCGCCACGAACGCCAGCCCCTCGTGTTATCCACAGGCACGCAGGACCGGAGCCACTGCTGGCTAGGCTGTGTCTATGGCAACAGGAGCACCAGCAGCGGTAACGGATCTTGTGATCCGCACGGAAGCGCGCAGGCAGGAATCGTCCTCGGCGTTGGACGCTAAGCAGCGTGCGAAGCTCGGTCAGTACTTCACCCCTGCCCCTGCCGCGGACTTCATCGCCTCCCTCGCCAGGTTGGAAGCGTCTGAGACGATCCGCGTTCTGGATCCTGGTGCCGGTGCCGGCTCCCTCACGGCATCCCTTGTCATGCGGATCTTGTGCGAGCAGCCGCGGTCGCACATCTCTGTCACGGCATGCGAGGTGGATCCGCAGATGCATGCGACTCTGGCTGCCACGCTCGCCGACTGCGTCAGCACAGCGGAAGCAGTCGGCGGTTCGGTCGAGGTGAACCTTGTACCTGGCGACTTCATTGCGTGGGCGACGGAGGACGAAGGCTTGTTCGCTGAGACGCGAGAGCGTTTCGACCTGGTGATCATGAATCCGCCCTACAAGAAACTCGCTGCAAACTCGCGGGAGCGCAGGGCGGTCACCGAAAAATGCACCGAGACGTCGAATCTTTACTCGGCCTTCATGGCGCTTGGTGTTCATCTGCTGGCGCCTGGAGGCCAGTTGGTGGCGATCACGCCTCGGAGCTTTGCTAACGGACCTTACTTCCGGCCGTTCCGGAAGTATTTCTTGGACCGAATGCACCTCGATCATGTGCATGTATTCGAAGCTCGCAACAAGGTCTTCGCCGACACTGATGTGCTGCAAGAGAATATCATCTTCTCGGCGACGCGCACCGATGCAAGTGGCCGCGGCCCGGTAACGGTTTCGGCCAGCAAGAGCTACTCGAGCGAGATTCGAAGCCGCAGCGTTCGTTATGCGGAAATGGTCCACCCGGAGGATCGAGAATTCTTTATTCACATCAGCGCCGACGAAGAGGACACGCAGCTAGCGCAGGCCCATGCCAGCCTGCCGGCCGCCCTAGCTGACCTTCGCTTTCAGGTCTCTACTGGGCGTGTGGTCGACTTCCGCAGTAAGGAGCACCTCCGGCCTGACCCCGTCCCTGGATCTGTTCCTCTGATCTACCCCTTGCATATGCGCGAGGGTGGCATTTCTTGGCCCGTACCGGGCGCGAAGAAGAACAACGCCATCATGCTAAACGGGGACACCGAGAGGATGACGTTCCCTCGCGGTTATTACGTCGTAGTGAAGCGCCTCTCCTCCAAAGAGGAGAAGCGTCGCGTCGTGGCTGCCGTTTTCGATCCGAGCCAGGTTCAGTGCGACCGAATTGGATTCGAGAATCATGTGAACGTCTTCCACGAGGGTGGGGAAGGCTTGCCTGAAGACGTTGCGAGAGGCCTTTGTCTGTGGCTGAATTCAACGCTGCTGGATCGGTTCGTTCGACGGTTTAGCGGCCACACTCAGGTAAATGCTACAGACCTGCGGAACCTTCGCTATCCAAGTCGAGAGCAACTCTCTGAAATGGGGCGGGGCTGGGATAGTGGCGTCTGGCTGGGGCAGGAAAAGATCGACGAAGTCGTCGAGCGGAATATCGAGAAAGCGGAGACTGAAAATTAGATGACCGAGCAGACCGTTATTGCATTCGATGGAGGCGCGCGTGAAAATAAACTTACGGAGGCCCGTAGGATTCTCCAGCTTCTTGGCTTCGACGCGGAGCGCTCCAATGAGCGCTCGGCCTATGTGCTCCTAGCCCTTCTGGAACTTGGCCCTGATCAGGACTGGACGCAAGCTGAACGGTCCATGCTTCGGACTGTGCAGATCATGCAGTGGCTGCGCGACTTCTACGAGAAGGATTACGCTGCAAACAGCCGCGAGACAATTCGCCGGTTCACGCTGCACCAGTTCGTCGATGCCGGCCTCGTTGTGCAGAATCCAGATCAGCCGGACCGGCCGGTGAACTCGCCGAAGTGGTGCTATCAGATAGAGCCCGCTGCCTATGGCCTCATTACATCGTTCGGGCAGGAGGGGTTCGATGAGCGTCTTGCCGAGTACCTTGCAGAGCGGCCCGGTCTTCAGGCGTTGTACGCGCGGGAGCGGGAGATGAATAGGATTCCGGTCCAGCTTCCCGGGGGCAAGAAGATCGACCTCAGTCCCGGTGGTCAGAACACCCTGATCGTGCAGATCATAAACGAGTTCTGTGAGCGGTACACGCCCAATGGTGAAGTGCTCTATGTTGGTGATGCCGACAACAAGTGGGCGATCTTCGAAGAAGGTTCACTCGCTGAGCTCGGTGTGGAGGTCGATTCACATGGAAAAATGCCGGACGTCGTAATATTTCTTCGGGATCGGAACTGGCTCGTCCTGATTGAAGCAGCGTCCTCCCATGGGCCGGTGGATGCCAAAAGACACAGGGAGCTCAGCGAACTCTTCCGAGGCTCATCGGCTGGCCTCGTCTTCATCTCAGCGCTGCCGTCGCGTGCTGAGCTGCGTAAGTATCTGAAGGAAATTGCTTGGGAGACGGATGTCTGGTGCGCGGATAACCCCACACATCTGATTCACTTTAACGGTGAGCGCTTCTTGGGTCCGTACATCTAGGATCGAGGCAAAAAAGGGGCCGTTCCGCAAATTTGCGGAACGGCCCCTTCGGGTTTAATTCGGCGACGACCTACTCTCCCACGAGGTCCCCCTCGCAGTACCATCGGCGCTGGCAAGCTTAGCTTCCGGGTTCGAAATGTTACCGGGCGTTTCCTCGCCGCTATGGTCACCGAAAATTTGGTGAGCACTTCCTAGCGTAGAAGCGCTTTCGTTGGCTGAGTATACAGGCGCATAGTGGCCGCTGTGCACCTGGCTTGTCCTGCCGCGAAGGCCGACAGGGCTGGCCCGGAGGCGGCTGGCGACGGCGTTCCAGCCGGCCGATGGGCTGGTCGCCCTCGGCTCCCGGAGGTCCCCGAAGTGGCAGGTGAAGGCCTAACGGTCGTGGTCCGTGTGTCGGTAGTAGGTGAGAACCGGCCAAGTGTGCCGCTGGGTAGCGAGGTTATCTAGCCAATCGGCCTGCGCTGTGCGTACAGGTGGCTACGCTGCGTGCCTCCCGAGATCTTGTGACGCGGGCGGATCTGACCTGAAGGAGGACGCTTGAACACGCATCTGCGCTTTGCGCCGGAGATCCTGATCCGCCTTGGGGAGGAGCTGATCCCACACCCCGACCTCGGGGTGATTGAACTCGTCCGCAACGCCTACGACGCGGATGCGACGAAGGCCATCGTTCAGCTCCACAACGCCACCCAAGCCGGCGGCACCCTTGTGGTCGAGGATGACGGCGACGGCATGACGGCCGAGGACATCCGCGAGGGCTTCCTCCTTATTGGGAGGTCGCAGAAGTCCGGTGCAACAGAAAGCCACTCCAAGCGTCGTCGCATCGGTGAGAAGGGGTTGGGCCGCCTGGCGGCACTGCGCCTTGGGCGCCGGGTGGAGCTGCTGTCCCGCCCGCGTAGCGAGCCCGGCGTAGAGCACAGGCTCGTCATCGACTGGTCCGACTACGAGTCGGTTGGCTCGGTCGAAGAGGTCGAGCTCACGGTTGTTACGCAGGCAACATCGAAGAAGCCCGGCACCTCATTGACTGTGCACCAGTTGCGGCAGGGCTTCGAGAAAGAGCAGATGGATCGGCTTGCTCGTGCCATGCGCTTGGTCACCGGGTTCTTCAATGACGAGGACACAGGTTTCACCGCGACGCTCATTGCGCCCCAGTTTGATCGGGTCTCGGACGCAGTAAATCGAAGTTTCTTCGACGAGTATGAATACAAGCTCGAAGCCAATCTCGACGAAGAGGGGTACGCGAGTACCGTCCTCTACGACTGGAAAGGCCGCGTAATCACCCGAGGGGAGCACGTCGACATCGCGCCGGATAGCCGCGGAGGGCGACTCCAGCCCCCTCTGAGGTATCAAGCGCCAGCGGCGTCCTTCGAGCTGTGGATGTTCCTGCTGGACAAGCGCTCGTTCGAACTTCGTGGCTCGAAGAATCAGTTCACTGCCCTGCGTCCGTGGCTCAAGGTTGTCGGTGGCGTTCACCTCTTCCACCGAGGCCTGCGTGTGCATCCCTACGGTGATCAGGGCTTCGATTGGCTAGACCTGAACCTCTTGAGGGCCCGTAACCCGCAACTTCGCCCCTCCACCAACAACAGCATCGGGCGTGTATCGGTCGATGACCCGGATGGCCTTCTCATTCCGAAGACAGACCGGATGGGGTTCCAGGAGAACGTCGCGTTCATTGAACTACGTGATTTTGCCCGAGGCGCCACAGAGTGGGCGGCAAGGGAACGAAAGAGGATCCGAGACGGTGAGAAGCTCGGGATTCCTTTGCCCGCCCAGCGTCCTTCGCCTGCCCAGCGTCCCGCGCCTGTCCCTGTCACCGACCGCCCCGAGACGCCCAGGAGCTCGGCGGACGACCGTAAGGCTTGGGAGACGGCATCGCAGCCGGAGCTGTTGACGCTAGCGCCGAGTCTGCCTGCGCAGCGCGACGAGGCACCCTTGCCAGCGATGCGACCGGAGCACCTCTTGTACCGGTCCCTCGCCACTGCTGGGATCCTTGCTTCCGCGTTCGGGCGTGAGACAGCAGCTGGAAGCGATGCCAGCGAAGTAGGTCGCGGGGTGATCGACCTTGTCGGAATCGCTACACGAGCGGCCCGGGGAGATGGTTTCCGCGTCGACATCGCCGATCTGAACGAGGTGGTCAGCCGTGCCTTGGGCGTGGTACGCCCCCAGCTGGAGCGACGCGGCATCTCTATCAACGAGGAGTACTGGGACGAGCCGATCCATGTCGCGGCCGCAGTGTCGGACCTGGAAGCGATCGTCTTCAATCTGGCCGCCAATGCCATGAGCTCATTCGCGCGTGCCGGCGATCTGTTGGGGGACCGAGTCGTGCAGGTCCGGACTCGGGTTGAGGAGGGCCGCGCGGCGTTCGACTTCTCCGATTCAGGTCCGGGGATTGTCGACGTCGACGTCGCACACATGTGGCGTCCGGGCGTAACTGGTCCGGAGAACGAGAGCGCCGGATTCGGTCTGACAGTCGTCCGTGATGCCGTTGCCGACATGTGTGGCAGGAGGTCGGTGGTTGAGGATGGGGATCTCGCCGCCGACGCGTACGGGGAGCTGGGAGGCGCGACCTTCCGCATCCGCCTCCCTATGCGGATCGCTGGCGAGTAGCCTGGATCTCTCCTCAGGCCCCCCATCCTCGGTGCGCTTGGGGGCCGTGTGGACTCCAGCCGTTCAGGTACGGCCTCAGTTCCTCTGCCTTCGGTTCGGGGCGGCGGGCATTGCGGGGAGCTGGGTCAGCGGGTCGAGGTGCCGGGTGTACTGGTGCATCCATGCCAGCCACTGTCGCGTCGAGGCCACTTCCGCGTCGTCCCCTTCCCGGGTCCGCTTCGATTCGGCGCTCCAGGGCGTTGGCATACGCGCTCAGTGCCGTCACTTCCTGCCATTGGCGAGCCTGTGAACGGAGTACCTCGGCGAACTGATCGTGGGCGGCCTGCTCCTTCGCTTGCTCCATGGCCGCTCTCCAGCGGACCTCGCGCTCGGCCTCCGCGCGCTCCTCGTCCACCTGGCGCTGAGCGTCCTCCACGGCGCGGCTTTCGATCTCCCGCAGAACGGCCCCCAGAATGTCCTCCAGCACCCACCGTTTGCGATCGGCCCAGCGGGACTGCCGGCTGGACCGGCTGTAGCCGAGTTCGATCACGAGGCTCTTCGAACGCTCTGGATCGGTGGACTGCGGAGCTCCTGCTGGATCGTGACGGTATAGGTAAAGCCGCCGACGATCACGTTCAGCTCGCCCTCGCGACGCGAGTATCCCGAGGGGTAGTGCTTGCCCGCGTAGGTGTAGGCACGGCTGCGGTAGCGGTTGGGGACGCGGTGCTCCTTCACCTCGTATCCGCGGCGTACGGTCCAGGCGGCCAGGCCCTGGAGCAGCAGCAAGGAGCGACGACGAAGCGGAGCCGGCATGACCAGTCGGCAGTCGTCGTCCCTCAGTGCGGCAACAGCCGGATGCGGGGAGCGCAACTGAGTCGGGACCTGGATGGGCGGGGTATGATCCGGCGCCTGCCTCCGTGGCCGTGCTGGATGTAGAACTTGCCCGCCTCGGTGACCTGGGTCTGCACCTCGCCGCTGCTCCGCTTGATCATCACCAGCCCGCGGTCGCGTAGCGCGTAGGCGGAGCGCCACTCGCCGGGGTCCCAGGAGGTTCCGAGGTCCTCGCTGTTCGCGAGCTGGGTGAGGAGGGTGAGCTGCCGTTCGTTCAGGGGAGACCAGCGATGCATGGCAACAGCTGCCCCCGGGAGTTGGTCGGGTGCAATGACTCGTAGGGGGTGGTCGCTCCTGGAGAGGGGAGAAAACCGAGGTCCGCCGCCAGTCGGCGAGCCCGCCTTGCGTGAGCCGTGCGTGAGCGGACGGGGCGGCACACGGTGGATTTGGCGACATGAGGGTTCAGCGGCTCGGTCTCTGACCTGTGGAAACGGGATTCTGTGGCACTGCCCGGCACCAGTCGGGATGATCGTGTGGGGCCTCGTAATGCGTAGGTCTCGGGTTCGAATCCCGAAGGCGGCTCTGTAGAAGCCCCAGGACTCACTCGCCGTGACCTGGGGCTTTTGCTATTTGCGGGGTCGGTCGGCGCGGGGCCTTAGGGGCCAGGTGGGACTGCCTGGCCCGGTGGGCGAGGGCGCCGGCGTGCGGCTCGGCCGGCGTGGAGATGATCCGGGCGTCGGCGAGCTTTCCCCGGAGGTGCTACCTGGCCGCCGTTGAGGTCGGGGTGGGGGTGGCCGTGGGGGTGGTGGGGGTGAGGCGGACCGTGCTGAGGATGCGCATGATCAGGGAGTCGGGGATGGCGCCGGGGACGCCCGTGCGGCCGTAGAAGTCCCAGGCCGCGAAGGCGCCTTCGGCGTTCTTGAAGGCGAAGACGATCGAGTGGCCGTCGCCGGCGCAGCGGTTGGGTTGTTTGGCGCCCTCGGAGTGGGCCTTGACGTAGGTGCCCTTGAGGCCGAACTTCGTCGTGTACTCGACGGGCTTGTCCCACTTCACGACGCTCTTGTCGGGCTGGGTGTAGGCGGCGTAGACCCAGGTCGGGGCGTTCTTCTCGGCGACCTCGGTGGTGTCCTTGGCGCCTTCGGCGCCCTTGGTGCCGACGCTGCCGAGCGGGAAGTCGGAGACCGTGCCGTCGCCGTCGGCGTCGATGCTGCACCACTCGGACTTGTAGAAGGCGGGAGCCGTGTGTCCGATGAGGAGCTTGTCCGGGTCGTTGTCGTCCCCGTGGCCGCTGAAGACGTCCGGTGACAGGACCTCCCAGTCCGGCGGGACGTCGAACGCGGTGCCGTGCTTGGGGTTGACCACGGTCTTCCAGCCCGCGATGAGCGGTTTCGACGGGTCCGGGGGGCCTTCCTGCTCGTCTCTGGTCATGATGACGGCGGTCACCGCGGCGATGGCCCCCACGGCCATCAGTGCCGTGAGCGTCATCATGAGCCGGTTGGTGCGCTTCTGCGGGGTTTGCGGGGGTTGTGGGGGCTGTGGGAGGGGCGGCTGGTACAGGGCGCCCGGCTCGTTCGGCTGTTGGTACGGGTTCTGCACGTGCCCCTCCTGGGGTGCGGGACTGCGGGACTGCGGGACTGCGGGACTGCGGGCGGCCGGGACGCTACTTGCCGAACGAGAGGATCGCGCGGCTCTTCTTCTTGGGCTCCGGGCCGTAGACCCGGCCGTTGAGCAGGAACAGCCGTCCGCCCGACCAGGTGATGCGGACGCCGTGGGAGTAGAAGACGCTCGCCGCGCCGGCGGACACCGCCGGGCTCTGCAGGACGGGCTGCGAGGTGCCGTCCGCCGGTGCCAGCGAGACGACCGAGGCCGCCGCTCCGCTGCCGGGGGAGACGTAGACGAGGACCCGGCCCTCCTCGATCGCCCGCGGCCACATGGTGCGGTTCTTGGGCTGCTCCGCGGAGCGCCACCGTTCCTTGCCCGTGTTCAGGTCGACGGCGACGACCTGGTTGGTGTCCTCGGTGTCGAGGGTGGTGGCGGGCTTGCCGGCGCCGATGTAGAGGGTGTCGGCGTCGGCCACGGAGGCGTAGCACTCCTGGAACCGGCCCGCGTTGCCGAAGCCGTTGCACCGGCCGCTGACACCGAACCCGGGGGCGCTCTGCGAGCGGACCTTGCCGTCGGCCGCGAACGCCGTGAGGTTCCAGGTCTTGCGGTCCTCGTGGTGCGCGGCGACCACCACCGGGTCCACGGACAGCACCCGGCCGACGGTCCAGCCCTTGTCGTACTTGTAGGCCCACTTGGAAGCGCCCGTGGCCGGATCCAGCTCCTCGACCATCGACTGCCCGCGTGCGGTGGGGTCCTTCGGGTCGAAGCAGTTGCGTACGCCGATCAGCCGGGATCCCCCGGCGAAGCCGGACGCGGTGCAGCCGTCCGTCTTCGAGTTGCCGAAGAGCTTCCTGCCGTCGGTGACCGAGAAGCCGCTCATGACCGCCGACCGGGCGAGGGCCACGGTGTCGCCGCTGATCGCGATCTCGAACTCCGTCGAGGAGTCGTACGCGTTCTCCGCGGGCACGGCCGTCTTCCATCCGGTCTTGCCCGTGGCGAGGTCGATCAGCTGGAGGTGCGTGCAGTGCGAGCTGTCCGAGGCGCTCTCCTTCAGCCCGACGACCAGTTTGCCGTCCGCGGTCGGGGCCGGCGGAACCGCGCACAGCGGGGTCGGGAGCGGGATCTTCCACTTGTCCTGGCCGTCGGCCGCCCCGTAGGCGGTGAACTCGGTGGCGATCGCCTTGACCACCACGTCGCCCACCCGCCACGGGCCGTACTGGGAGGTCCCCGAGCCGGCGAGCTCGATCTCGTTGTCGCGCAGCCAGACCTTGGCCTCACCGGGCTTGATGCCGGCGTTGGGGTCGTAGGTGTCGGGCCCGACGCCGGGGCCCTTGCCGTCGCCCTTGTCGATCGAGGGCGAGGACGAGGGCTCGGCGCGGGACGACTCGCCGCGACCGCCGCCGGTCGCGAGGTACACGCCGCCGCCGACGGTGAGCAGGACGGCCACGGCCAGTGCCGTCAGGACGACCGGCCGGCCCTTGAACGGGCCGCCGCGCCCGCCGCGCCCCCCGGGAGCGCCGGGTACCGGGACCGGTTGCGGCGGTGACGGTGCCGGGAACGGCGGCTGCGCCGGTGGCCGTGGCTGTGCCTCCGCGGGCGACTGCGGCTGCGGCCGCGGCTGCGGTTCGAACGGTTCGGGCGGGGGTCCGAAACCGCCGCGCCACTGCTCATCGCTCATGGGGAGAGTCTGGCCGGTACAAGACCCTTTCCAGAATAGATTTCTAGACTACTTCGCCGTGCCCTTCGGGTCGCCCGGCCGGGGCCGCAGGGCTACGTTGGACGGAGTGGGCTCCTGTCCCTGGTGTGCGAGGAGGCCGGGTATGACTACGCATCGGCACAGGTCAGCCGCCGTGGCGGCGGTGGCGGCCGGCCTCCTGGCGCTGCCCGTCGCGGCCGGGGTCGCACCGGCGGCCGCGTACGCGCGGGACGCGGCGGCGCCCGCGCCGGCCGTGACGGTCCCGGTTCCGTCGCCCACGCCCGTCTCCGGCGAGTTCCCGCGGCTGACCCCCGCCGTGGCCCGGCAGTTGGACGACGCGGTCCGCAAGGTCATGACCGAGGCCAAGGTCCCCGGCGTGATCGTGGCCCTGTCGGCGCCGGGCAAGGGCGAGTACGTACGGGCCTTCGGCGTCGCCGACAAGGCGACGGGCGCGCCGATGACCCCCGGTCTGAACATGCGGATCGGCAGCGAGACGAAGACCTTCACCGTGACGGCCCTGCTGAAGCTGGTGGACGAGGGCAAGGTCGGACTGGACGACCCGATCGGCAAGTACGTCGCGGGGGTCCCGAACGGCGACCGGATCACCCTGCGCCAGCTGGCCGAGATGCGGAGCGGGCTTTTCAACTACTCCGCGGACGAAGGTTTCTTCAAGGCGCTGACCAGTGATCCCCGGCGGCCCTTCACCCCACAGGAACTGCTCGCGTACTCCTTCAAGCACCCGGTGCTCTTCGAGCCGGGCGCGAAGTTCTACTACGACAACACCAACCTGATCCTGCTCGGGCTGGTGGTGGAGAAGGTCAGCGGGACGCCCCTCGCCGACTACATCGACAAAGAGGTCGTCAAACCTGCCGGGCTGAAGCACACGCTCTTCCCGACGGGCGCGGAGTTCCCCGAACCGCACGCCCACGGCTACACGGACCAGACGGCCACCGGCAAGACCGAGGACGCCACCGACTGGAACCCGTCCTGGGGCTGGGCGGCCGGCGCGATGATCTCCGACCTCACCGACATGCGCAGCTGGGCGAAGACCCTGGCGACCGGGACCCTGCTGACCCCCGCCACCCAGGCCGAGCGGCTGAAGGTGATCGACTCGCTCCCGGGCGCCGGCTACGGCCTGGGCATCTTCAACGTCCACGGATGGATCGGGCACAACGGCTCACTGCCCGGCTACGAGTCGCTGACCGTGTACCTGCCGCAGGCGCAGGCCACGCTGGTCGTGCTGCTCAACACCGACACCACCTACCAGGGCAGCGAGCCCAGCACGCTGTTCGGCCGGGCGATCACCGAGATCGTGACCCCCGAGCACGTCTACACCCTGCCCGCCCAGCCCGTCACGGGGCACTGAACGAGCCTCCCCGCAGCCGGAACGGGCCTCCCCGCAGCCGGAACGGGCCTCTCCGCAGCCGGAACGGCCCCTCCCCCGGCCGAACTGGCCTTCCCGCGGCCGCTGGTGCGGATCCGCGCCGTCCGTGCACCATGGTCGCGGCGGCGCGAGACACCCCCCAGGGAGATGTGAGACGTACATGGACGGTCAGACAGCAGCACGGCAGGACATCCAGCCCCCGCAGGGGCGGGACGGGGCAGCGGGTGCGGGTGCGGCGGCGGTGGCCGTCCGGGCCGCCGGCGAGGCGGACGTCGACACGGCGGCCGCGCTGTTCCGCGGCTACCTCGACTTCTACGAGGTGGACGTGGAAGACCCGAACGGCCCCCGGGACTTCCTCGCCGAGCGGATCGCGAAGGACGAGTCGCTCGTCCTGCTCGCCGAGGTGCCGGGGCTCGGCACGGTCGGCTTCGCGCAGGTCTACCGCGCCTTCTCGTCCCTCTCCCTGAGCACCGCGTGGGTGCTCAACGACCTCTACGTCGCCCCCGCCGGCCGCCGCACCGGCGCCGGCCGGGCGCTGTTGCGCGAGGTGCTGCGCCGGGCCCGCGAGGCCGGGGTGTCCGGCGTACAGCTGGAGACCGCGTACGACAACACGGTCGCGCAGGGGCTGTACGAGGCGGAGGGGTTCGTCCGTGAGGAGTTCCACGTGTACTTCCACGACCTGGGCTGACCGGCTCCGGCCGCGGGATGAAACATTCCCGCACGGTGGCCGCGTCAATGGGGTGAGACGGACGCGAGGGGGAACGAATGCGGCACGGTCGCAGAGACGGGTTCCGTGAGTTCGCGGCGGGCCGCTCGGGCCATCTGTACCGGTCGGCATGTCTGCTGGCGAGCGGGGACACCCATCTCGCGGAGGACCTGGTGCAGGAGACCCTGGGCCGGATGTACCTGCACTGGGGGCGGATCTCCCGTATCGACAATCCGGCGGCGTACGCGCAGACGGTGCTGGTACGGGCCTTTCTCACGCACCAGCGCCGCCGGTCGGCGGGGGAGCGCCCGGTCGGGGGGTTCCCCGACTCGGGTGCGCCGCCGGCCGCGGGCGGTGGCGCCGATCCGGAGCTGCGGCTGACGCTGCTGGAGGCGCTGGGGCGGCTGGCTCCCAAGGACCGGGCGGTGCTGGTGCTGCGGTACTGGGAGGACCGCAGCGTCGAGGAGACCGCGGACGCGATGAACGCCAGCTCGGCGGCGGTCCGTACCCGGACCTCGCGGGCGCTGGCGCGGCTGCGGGAGCAACTGGGCGGGAGCCTCACCGCGTTCGCGGACCTCTGAGGGCGCCGGTCCGGCCGGGCGCGTCCGGGCGGGCGCGTCCGGACGGGCACGACCGGCCGGACCGGGTCTCCGGGTCCCGTTCCTTCTCATCCCTCACCCCAATCCTTGAAACGGAAGGTCTGCTTCCCCATGCCCTTCGAAGATGAACTCGGCGTAGCCCTCCGGCGTGCGGGGGACGGTTTCACAGCCGATCGGGACGCCCTCGCGGAGGCCGGCGAGCAGCGCGGCCGACGGCTGCTGGTGCGCCGCCGGGCCGCCGTGGCCGGCGGATCGGTGCTGGCCCTGGCCCTGATCGCGGCGGCGGGCGCCTACTCCGCCGGCCTGCTCGACGGCAACGCAGGCGCCACCTCGGTGTACGTCGCGGCGCCGCCGACCCCGACCGGCGACGACAAGGGGCCCCGGGCCGGCTCCGGCAGCGTCACGGCCGAGCAGATGATCGCGAACCTGCGGGCTCTCCTGCCCGGTGGGCAGCTGACCGGGCCGGTCGGGCGGGGGAGCGACGACCAGGTGCCGACGGCCTCCGGCGTGTACGACGACGGGAAGGGCAAGGCGGCCGTCAGCGTCAGCCTCAGCCGGGTGGCCCCGTACGGCAGCGAGGCCCGTGCGGCCGGCGAGTGCGGGGACAAGAACCTGGAGCAGTACGACTTCTGCCGGACCGAGCAGTTGGCGGACGGTTCGACGGTGATGCTCCACAAGGGGTACGAGTACACGGACCGGCGGGAGGACACCAAGCTCTGGCGGGCCGTGCGCGTGACCCCGCAGGGCTTCATGGTCGAGGCGAACGAGTGGAACGCCCCCGCCGAGAAGGGGGCGGCCGTCTCCCGGAGCAACCCGCCGCTGCCGATCGACCAGTTGAAGTCCCTGGTCACCTCGGAGGTGTGGTACCCGGCGCTGAAGGACCTGCCGGCGGCCGAACCGGAGGCGGGGCCGGGATCGGAGGCCGCGACCGGGTCGTCGGCCGCGCTGCGGGACCGGCAGGCCGTGGAGGCACTGGAAGACCTGCTGGCCGGGCTGGGCGTCAGGATCCCGGTCGTCTCCAGGGGCGGGGAGGGGCGCTACGGCTACGTCGTGTTCGACGACGGCAAGGGCAAGTCCCTGCTCCAGCTCAACGTGAGCGAGGACCGGGACTCCGGCCACTCCGGCTTCACGGGCCCGAACCTGCCCCCGCTGGCGGACGGCACCCTGGTGCGGGTCACGCAGGGGCCCGGTGAGAAGGGCAAGGGCGTGACCGAGTGGAAGGTGGACACGATCCGCACGGACGGGCTGCGGGTGACGGTCTCCGCCTTCAACACCGCCGACCAGAACGGCACGGCCACCCGGGAGGAGCCCGCGCTGACGCTGGACCGGCTGAAGGAGCTCGCGCTCGCCCCGGGATGGAACCGGACCCGGAGCTAGGGACGAGTGATTCCGACGTCTTCCGGGCCCTGCCCGGCCGCTATTTGGCGTCGGCGTAGCACTCCACGACCGCCGTGGTGAACGGGAACCGGACCGGGGTGTCGCCGAAGGCGATCCGGCCGGCCCGGTCGCCGGCGGCGCGGATCGCCTCCACGACGGCCCCGGCCTCCTCGGCCGGGCAGTGCACGATCACCTCGTCGTGCTGGAAGAACACCAGCTCGGCCCGCATCCCGGCGGTCGCCTGCCGCAGGGCCGCGAGCAGCAGCAGGGCCCAGTCGGCGGCGCTGCCCTGGACCACGAAGTTACGGGTGAACCGGCCGCGGGCCCGGGAGTTGGTGGAGGCGTAGCTCGGGGTCCAACCGTCGCCGTCCCCGTCCTGGGGGATCCCGGCCTCGCCCCCGCCCGGGTCGCCGTCGCCCGCCCTGTCGTCGTCGCGGGCGGAGACGGGCGGCGGACAGGTGCGGCCGAGCCAGGTCCGTACGAGCCGGCCCTCCTCGCCCGCCTTCGCGGCGTCGTCCACGTACGCCACGGCCCGGGGGAAGCGGCGGCGGAGCGCGGCCAGGTTCTTCAGGCCGTCCCCGGAGGTCTGGCCGTAGACGGCGCCGAGGACGGCGATCTTGGCCTTGTCCCGGTCGCCGGAGAAGCCCTGCCGGGAGACGGCGGTGTAGAGGTCCTCCGGCCGCCCCGCCACCTCCATGAAGGCGGGGTCGCGGGAGATCGCGGCGAGCACGCGCGGTTCCATCTGGTCGGCGTCGGCCACGACGAGCCGCCAGCCCGGGTCGGCGACCACGGCCCGGCGGATCACCTTGGGGATCTGCAGGGCGCCGCCGCCGTTGGTGACCCAGCGGCCGGTCAGGGTGCCGCCGGGGATGAACTCCGGGCGGAAGCGACCGTCGTGGACCCAGTCCGCGAGCCAGCTCCAGCCGTGGGCGGTGTAGATCCGGTACAGCTTCTTGTACGCGAGCAACGGCTCCACGGCGGGGTGGTCCAGCTCCTGGATCTCCCACCGGCGGGTGGACTTGAGTTTGATCCCGGCCTCGGCGAAGGCCTTGATGACGTCGGCCGGCAGCTCGGGACGCACCCGCCTGCCGAAGGCGGCCGAGACGCGGTCGGCCAGCTCGGCGAGGCGCCGGGGCTCCCCGCCGCCCGCGTACCGCTCGCCGAGCAGTTCGGTCAGCAGGGCGCGGTGCACGTCGGCCCGCCAGGGCAGGCCCGCGCGGTTCATCTCGGCGGCGACGAGGAAGGCCGCGGACTCGGCGGCGGTGAGCAGCCGCATCCGGTCGGGGTGGGCGGTGGCGCCGAGCCGTTTCGCCTGGTCGGCGTGGACGGCGAGGAGGGCGTCCAGGGGGACGGGGGTCGGCTGCGGCTCGAAGAGGGAGTCCTGGGTGCGGGGCTCGGCGGCGCGCGGGCGCGGATCGGGGGGTACGGGGGCGTCGGTGAGGCGGGCCCAGGCGGCGGCCGCCGAGCGGGGCTCGCCGAAGCGGCCCTCGTGGGCGAGGAGCAGCAGCTCGGCGGCCTCGATGTCGTGGCAGCGCTCGACGCGGGCGCCGGCCGCGAGCAGGCGGGGGTACACGGCGGCGGTGGACCGCCAGACCCAGCGGGTGCCGGGCGGGGCGGCACGGACCGCGTCGGCGGGGTCGCGGACGCGGAGCCGGGCTCCCTCCGCGGGGGGTACGGGGGCCGCGTGCCACCAGCCGTCGGCGTCCTCGGCGAGGGCCCAGCGGGGGGTGGGGTCGCTCATGGGTGCGAGTGTCCCACCGGGGTCTGACAGGGGGGTCCCGCCGGGCCGGGCGGGTGCGGCGACGTTGCCGGGGGCGTTGCCCCCGGGCCCCCGCGCCTCAAACGCCGGCGGGGCTGGGTTGGCCGAGCGGGGGTGGGTTGGCCGGGCGGGGATGGGTTGGCCGGGCGGGGATGGGTTCGCCCGGCGGGGCTGGGGTGGGGACATGCCAAGCTGGGAGGTGTGAGAGAGCTTGCCGAGATCGTGGATCGGGCCTTTGCCGCCGCCCTCTATGCCCAGGACGATGCCGGGCTGGACACCGGGGCCTCCCTGCTCGTCGCCGATCAGGGGCGGTGGGGCGGGGTCGGGCGGGAGTTGCTGGCGCGCGGGGAGGCGTACGTACGGCAGGGGTGGGAGCGGGGGTGGCAGCCGGCGGACGTGCTGCGGCTCGTCCGGCGGGACCTCGACGAGCGGCACCTGCGGATCACCGGTGACCTGATCGCCGCCGAGGCGCGCCGCTACGCGCGGCTTCCGGAGCGGTGGACCGACGCCGAGGTGTGGTGGACCGGCGACGACACGTACGCCGAAGGGCTCGCGCAGCGGGAACGGGCGGACCGGTTCACGCTGGCCACCGCCTTCCTGGAGGTGCTGCGGCTGCTGATCCGGCTGCCCTCCATCGAACCGGTGGGTCCGGTTCCCGGGGACCCGGCTGCCGACGCCCTGGAGCACGCGCACATCGAGCCGCGCATGCTGGGACGGATCCGGGCGCTGCTCGCCAAGGCCGAGGCGACCACCTTCCCGGAGGAGGCGGAGGCGCTCAGCGCCAAGGCCCAGGAGCTGATGGCCCGGCACACCGTGGACGAGGCGCTCCTCGCGGCGAGCGGCAGGGGACCGGCTCAGGTGCCCGGTGCCTGCCGGATCGGGGTGGAGCCGCCGTACGAGGAGGCGAAGGCGGTGCTGCTCGACGCGGTGGCCACCGCGAACCGTTGCCGGGCGGTGTGGAACAGCGGGTTCGAGTTCTCCACGGTGGTCGGCTTCGAGAGCGACCTGGAGGCGGTCGAGCTGCTGTACACCTCGCTGCTCGTCCAGGGCACGGCGGCGATGACCCGTGCCGAGGCCGCGCAGCGCTCGGGCGGGCGTAAGCGGACGAAGACCTTCAGGCAGTCCTTCCTGCTCGCCTACGCCAGCCGGCTCGGCCACCGGCTCGCCGAGACGGCCGAGCACACGGCGAGCGAGGCCCCGGACAACCTGCCCGCGCTCGTGGCGCGGGACGTCGCGGTCACCTCGCGGGCGGACGAGATGTTCCCCCGCACCACGACCACCCGGCTGCGCGGCGCCACCGACCACGCGGGCTGGGAGGACGGCACGGCCGCCGCCGACCGCGCCCACATGGGCGGCAGGCGCAAACCCCTGCCCCGGTAGCCGGGGGGGCGGAGGCCCTTCGTCCGCAAGGGCGGACCTGTCTGTGATCAATGGAGCACCCCGCGTGCACGTGCATCTGCCCGTGCAGGCGCCATTGAACACAGCTATGATCCGGAGGAGTTGACATCTGCACTATCGGGGGCTTCCTGTGGACCACGCGTACAACGGGATGGCAGCTGCAGAACTCGCTTCCTTGTTTGAGCTGACGTGGCAGAAGAGCAGACACAGCAACTCGCAGGGTTCCTGCGTGGAGTTCGCGAGGCTGCCGGGAGGCGACGTCGCCATGCGCAACTCGCGCTTTCCGGACGGACCGGCGCTCGTCTACACGCCGGCCGAGATAGAGGCCCTGCTCCTGGGCGTCAAGGACGGCGAGTTCGATCACTTGATCGGCTGACGGAACGGCGCATTCATCAAGCCATGCACGTGCACTGGCCGGGACCGATCGCAGTGATCGATCCCGGCCAGTTGTCCTGTGTCCGCCTCTTGCGCGGGCGGCTCAGTCGTGGAGCAGGAACAGCGCCCAGACCACCTTGCCGGTGAGCCGCCCCGCGAGCGGGTGCCAGCCCCAGCTGTCGCTGTACGAGTCCACCAGGAACAGCCCGCGCCCGGACTCCAGGTCGAGGTTCTCCTCCGTGCGCTCCGGCGAGAAGGCCCCGCCGGGCCGGTCCTCGCTGGGGTCGCGCACCGCGCACACCAGCCGGGTGCTCCACCGCATCAGGTGCAGCCGTACCGGCGGCTCCGGCTCGGCGTCCGCGCACCGCGCGTCGTCCGGCAGGGCATGGCGCAACGCGTTGGTGACGAGCTCGGAGACGACGAGGGACACATCGTCGAAGCGGTCGTCGAGGCCCCACTGGCAGAGCGTCGAGCGGGTGAAAGTGCGCGCGCCCCGCACTGCGTCGAACCGTGCGGGCAGAGCGCAGGAGGCGGACCCGGAGACAGCCGTGGGGTCGACCGGGGGAAGCCCCTGCCGTAACGGCTCGAGCATGGTCGATCCATTCGTCCCCATGCGAGGCACTCCCGGGATTCGCGGACGAAGCGGCGGCTTTGTCCAAAGAGAACTGCGGGGTGGGTCCGGCGCCGGCGCGAAGAGCACGCAGGTGCGCGGGGACCATCGTTCCGAATGCGCGAGCCGGATGCAAGGGCAGATGCACGTGCACGCGCCGGACCTGTCCCCTCCCGTGACGGTTCTTGCTCATTTCTTCCTACGCATACTTACGGACTTCTTTTCCCGGAGACGGGATTCCGTTACAGAACGAGTACGAGCCGATGCGTTTTGGTGGCAGACTGCGGCCCCTGGGGTACGGGGGCCCCGCGACGCACGCGCACACCACGCGCACGCCAATGCGATGGGGAGGGCAGTACTAGTGACCGCAGAAGCAAGCGGTTCTGTGGTGCGCCGCATCCTCCTGGGCTCCCAGCTCAGGCGACTCCGAGAATCCCGCGGCATCACCCGTGAGGCGGCCGGCTACTCGATCCGCGCATCCGAATCGAAGATCAGCCGCTTGGAGTTGGGAAGGGTGAGCTTCAAGGCAAGGGACGTGGAGGACCTCCTGACGCTCTACGGGGTCACGGACACCGCGGAGCGCGAGTCCCTGCTGGGACTGGTGCGCGAGGCCAACGCGACGGGCTGGTGGCACAGTTACGGCGACGTGCTGCCGGGCTGGTTCCAGACGTACATCGGCCTGGAGGGCGCCGCCTCGCTCATCCGGATCTACGAGGTCCAGTTCGTCCACGGCCTGCTGCAGACGGAGGCCTACGCCCACGCCGTCGTCAGCCGCGGCATGCCCGGTGCCACCGCCGCCGAGATCGACCGCCGCGTGGCCCTGCGCCTGGAGCGGCAGAAGGTCCTCGTCTCCGAGAACGCCCCGGTCTTCCACGCCGTCCTCGACGAGGCCGCGCTGCGCCGCCCGTACGGCGACCGCAACGTCATGCGCGGTCAGTTGGAGCACCTCATCGAGGTCTCCCAGCGGCCCAACGTGCAGCTCCAGGTGATGCCCTTCTCCTTCGGCGGCCACGCGGGCGAGAGCGGAGCCTTCACCCTGCTGCGCTTCCCCGAGTCCGACCTCCAGGACATCGTCTATCTGGAACAGCTCACCAGCGCCCTCTACCTGGACAAAGACGAGGAAGTGGGCCAGTACGGGCGGGCGATGGAGCGGCTCCAGGCCGACTGCCCCGACCCCGGCGGGACCAGGGATCTTCTCCGTGGCCTGCTCCAACTGTCTTGATTCGCACGTAGTATGACGTCTGATCAGTGCATGATGACCGATCGGTCTCCGGTGCAGCGCACGGGTGCGCGCTCGCAGTAAGGGATGGCATGTCCATATTCAGCGACCTGGCTCACCAGTACATCGACGGCGAATGGCTGGCCGGCACCGGTTCGTGGGACATCATCGACGTCAACCCGTACAACGGGGAGAAGCTCGCGGCCATCACCGTGGCCACCGTCGAGCAGGTGGACCAGGCCTACCGCGGCGCCGAGCGCGCCCAGTCGGAGTGGGCGGCCACGAGCCCGTACACCAGACGCGCGGTCCTGGAGCGTGCCCTGCGGATCACCGAGGAGCGCGAGAAGGAGATCGTCGAGGCGATGATCGACGAGCTCGGCGGGACGCGTCCCAAGGCCGAGTACGAGGTGTACCTCGCGAGGGAGTTCATCCGCGAGTCGATCCAGCTGGCCGTCCGGCCCGAGGGCAGGATCCTCGCCTCGCCGGTCGAGGGCAAGGAGAACCGCGTCCAGCGGCTCCCCGTCGGCGTCGTCACCGTGATCAGCCCCTTCAACTTCCCCTTCCTCGTCACCCTGAAGTCGATCGCCCCGGCGCTGGCGCTGGGCAACGCGGTCGTCATCAAGCCGAACCAGAACGCCCCCGTCGTGGGCGGCGGCCTCATAGCCAAGATCTTCGAGGACGCGGGACTGCCGGCCGGCCTGCTGAACGTCCTGGTCACCGACATAGCCGAGATAGGCGACGCACTCCTGACCCACCCCGTCCCCAAGGTCATCTCCTTCGCGGGGTCGGACCGGGTCGGCCGGCACGTCGGGGCGGTCGCCGCCCGCCACTTCAAGCGCACGGTCCTCGAACTCAGCGGCAACAGCGCGCTCGTCGTCCTCGACGACGCCGACCTCGACTACGCGGTGGACGCGGCCGTCTTCAGCCGCTTCGTCTACCAGGGTCAGGTCTGTATGGCCGCCAACCGCATCCTCGTCGACGCCTCCATCGCCGAGGAGTTCACGGAGAAGTTCATCGCCCGCGTGCGCGGCCTGAAGACGGGCGACCCGCACGAGGCCGACACCCACATCGGCCCGCTGATCAACTCCTTCCAGGCCGACGCGCTGACCGCCCTCGTGGACCAGGCCGTGGAATCCGGGGCGCAGGCGCTCGTACGAGGATCTACGCGCGGCAACCTCGTCGAACCGACCGTGCTCGCCGGACTCCCCGAGGACTCCCCGCTGCTGGGCCAGGAGATCTTCGGCCCGGTGGCCCTGCTGGTGGTCTTCGACGGCGAGGACGAGGCCGTACGGCTGACCAACGCGACCCCGTACGGACTGAGCGGCGCCGTCCACACCCGGGACGTGGAGCGGGGCGTCCGCTTCGCGCAGCGCATCGAGACGGGCATGATGCACGTCAACGACTCCACGATCGGGGACGAACCGCTGGCCGCGTTCGGCGGTGAGAAAGCCTCCGGCCTGGGCAGACTCAACGGCGAGGCCACGATCGAGGCCTTCACCACCCAAAAGTGGATCTCCGTGCAGCACGGACGGAGCCGCTTCCCGTTCTAGACTCAGCCGGGCGTACGGCATGCGTCCGGGGGAGATCAGCGTTGAGCAACATACCGGAGACCGGCCGGACCCCTCGGGTCCAGAACCGGCTCGTCGTCATCCAGATCGTGGTCTTCTCGCTGCTGCTCACCCTGGGCGGCCGGCTCTGGTACCTCCAGATACGCAACGGCCAGGAGTACACGGACGAGGCGAAGAACAACCACGTCCAGCAGGTGGTCCAGCCCGCCGTCCGCGGCTCGATCCTCGACGCGCGCGGGGTCCCGCTCGCCGACAACGCCACCCACCTCGTGGTCTCCGCCAGCCGCACCGAGCTGCTGACGATGAAGGACAAGGGCAAGTCCGTGCTGACCCGGCTCGCCGGGGTCCTCGGCATGGACCCCCAGGAGGTCGTCGACAAGGTCCGGCTCTGCGACGCCAAGACGAAGCAGCCCTGCTGGAACGGGTCGCCGTACCAGCCGATCCCGGTCAGCAACGAGGCGACCACCGAACAGGCCCTGCAGATCCGCGAGCACCCCGAGGACTTCCCGGGCATCACGGCCGAGGCGACCGCCCTGCGCCGCTACGCAGCCCCGGACGAGGCCAACACCTCCCAGGTGCTCGGCTACCTCTCGCCGGTCACCGACGAGGAGATCGCCAAGGCCAAGAAGTCGGACTCGCCGTATCTGCGCTCCGACCAGGTGGGCCGCTCCGGCCTGGAGCGCACGTACGACAAGGAGCTGCGCGGGAAGGCGGGCATCACCCGCTACGAGGTGGACAACCTGGGCCGGGTCATCGGGCAGGGCGAGACCGACCCGGCGCAGCCCGGCTCGAACATCGTGACGTCGATCGACTCGCGGGTGCAGGCGGTGGCCGAGCGCGAGCTGAACCACGCGATGGTCGAAGCCCGCAAGACGTACGACAAGAACACCCGCAGGAACTACGAGGCCGACTCGGGCGCCGTCGTGGTGATGGAGACCAAGACGGGCCGCGTCGTCGCGATGGCCTCGAACCCGACCTACGACCCGAACGCCTGGGTGGGCGGGATCTCCGCCAAGGACTACGCCGGCCTCACCGACAAGGAGTCCAACTATCCGCTGCTGAACCGGGCCATCCAGGGCCAGGCGGCGCCGGGCTCCATCTTCAAGGTGGTCACCTCGACCGCGGCGGTCAATGCCGGGTACCCGTTCGACAACCGCTACCCCTGCCCCAGCTCCTACTCGGTCGGCAGCCAGACCTTCACGAACTTCGAGTCGCAGGGCCACGGTGACATCACCATCGGCCGGGCCCTGGAGGTCTCCTGCGACACGGTCTACTACGCCCTCGCCGACCAGGAGTGGAAGAAGGACGGCGGCATCAGGCCGAAGAAGGACCCGAACGACTGGTTCCTCAAGACCGCGCACGAGTTCGGGCTGGGCAAGCGCACCGGCATCGACCTGCCGAACGAGGTGCCCGGCCGGGTCCCCGACCGCAAGTGGAAGCAGGACTTCTTCGAGGCGAACAAGGACGCCTGGTGCCGGGACGGCAAGAAGAACGGCAGCTTCGCCGAGAAGATCGCCTACGAGAACTGCCGGCAGGGCAACCAGCTGCGCGAGGGCGACGCCATCAACTACTCGATCGGCCAGGGCGACACCCTCGTCACCCCGATCCAGATGGCCTCCGTCTACGCGGCCATCGCCAACGGCGGCACCCTCCACCAGCCCAGCGTCGGCAAGGCGATCGTCAGCGCCGACGGGAAGTCGGTCCAGGAGATCGCGCCGAAGGAGCAGGGCAAGCTGCCGATGGACCGCAAGACCCGCGACGACATCGACGAGGCCCTCGCCGGTGTGGCCACCAACGGCAGCGCCGCCTGGCGCTTCGGTGGCTGGCCGCAGAAGCAGATCCCGATGCACGCCAAGACGGGCACGGCCGAGGTCCAGGGCAAGCAGACCACCTCGTGGTTCGCCTCCTACACCGAGGACTACGCGATCGTCATGACGATCTCCCAGGGCGGCACCGGATCGGGTGCGTCGGGACCGGCGGTCCGCAGCATCTACGAGGCGATGTACGGGCTGGACCCGACGGGCAGGCAGGACCTCACCAAGGCGCTGCTCCCGAAGCCCGCCGAGGAGCTGCCCGCGATTCGGCCGGACGGGGAGATTTCCCCGAACTGAGCGGCCATCTAGGACAGGAGCTGACCGCAAGGCTCCGTAGCGTGTGAGGTGTCGGGGGGAGGGCCCTCGGCACTCCACACGAAGAGGCGGTCCGGTCATGGCCCAGATTTCCACCGAGGTGCCCGGCGACGAGCGCGGCACGCTCCTCGCCTTCGTCGAGGCCCAGCGGGTCGCGCTGCGCGAGGCGGCGCAGGGGCTGACGGAGGAGCAGGCGGCGAGCCGCCCCAGCGTCAGCGAGCTCTCCCTGTCGGGGCTCCTCAAGCACGCGGCGGACTGCGAGCTGTCCTGGCTGCGCCTGGCGCAGCAGGCGCCGAACGAGCGGCAGCGCGGCGAGGAGAGCTGGGCCGAGGCCTTCCGGCTGGTCGAGGGCGAGTCCGTGCCGGACGTACTGGCCTTCTGGGACGGGGTGGTGAAGGAGACGGAGGCCTTCATCGCGGCCGTGCCCAGCCTCGACGAGACCTTCCCGCTCCCGCCGGCGCCCTGGTTCCCCAAGGACGCCAGGGTCTCGATGCGCTGGATGCTCCTGCACCTGGTGGAGGAGTTCGCCCGGCACGCGGGCCACGCGGACATCATCCGGGAGTCCCTCGACGGCACCCGCGCCATGGGCTGAGGGTCCGGCCACTAGCCTGGCCGCATGTCAGCGATCAGGCTTCTCGTCCTCGGCGCGGTCCGCCAGCACGGGCGGGCGCACGGGTACCAGGTGCGCAACGACCTGGAGTACTGGGGCGCGCACGAGTGGTCCAACACCAAGCCCGGCTCGATCTACCACGCGCTCAAGCAGATGGCGAAGCAGGGCGTCCTGCACGCCCACGAGGTGGCGCCGAGCGCGGCGGGCGGTCCGCCGCGCACGGAGTACGAGGTGACGGACGCGGGCCGCGAGGAGTACTTCAAGCTGCTCCGCGAGGCCCTGGCGGCCTTCGACCAGAAGACGGACCTCCTCTCGGCGGCGATCGGTTTCATGGTCGACCTGCCCCGGGCGGAGGTCCTGGCCCTGCTGGGGGAGCGGCTGGAGAAGCTGGCGGCCTGGCGGACGTCGGTGACGGACTACTACACGCCCGAGGAGGGCCCCCAGGCGCTGGGACACATCGGCGAGATCATGCACCGCTGGGTCCATTCCGCGGACGCCGAGGCGGAGTGGACCCGTGGGCTGATCGCCCGGATCGCGGGCGGCGCGTACTCCTTCGCGGGTGAGGGCGGCGACCCGTTCGTGGGGGTCCTGGCGGACGGCCAGGAGAATCCGTACGCCTGATCGGCCGTAATCAAGTTTGACTAGCCTGGTTTCGGGTAGTACCTTGGCGCAGCCTGCTACTCAAATTTGACTAATGAGCTGAGCGTGAGGAGTTGGAAGCGCGTTGGCGATCTTCGTCGAAGGTGTCCACAAGCGGTACGGCGACAAGTCGGCCCTGTCCGGGCTGGACCTGGAGGTGACACGCGGCACGGTGCACGCCGTGCTCGGCCCCAACGGGGCCGGGAAGACCACGGCGGTCCGCGTCATGACCACCCTGCTCCGGCACGACGAGGGCGTGGTCCGGGTGGCCGGCCACGACGTACGGAAGGACCCGGCGGCCGTCCGCGCCCGGATCGGGCTGCTCGGCCAGCACGCGGCGCTCGACGAGGAACTGTCCGGGCGGCAGAACCTGGAGATGTTCGGCCGCCTCCACCACCTGGGCGGGCGCCGGGCCGGCCTGCGGGCCGACGCGCTGCTGGACCGCTTCGGCCTCGCGGACACCGGCCGCAAGCCGGTCAAGCAGTACAGCGGCGGCATGCGGCGCCGGCTCGACCTCGCGGCGTCCCTGATCACCGAGCCCGAGGTGCTCTTCCTCGACGAGCCGACCACCGGGCTCGACCCGCGCGGCCGCGCCGAGGTGTGGAGCGCGGTCCGCTCACTCGTGGGCGGCGGCACGACCGTCCTGCTGACCACGCAGTACCTGGAGGAGGCCGACCAGCTGGCCGACCGCATCGCGCTGATCGACGCCGGGCGGGTCGCGGCCGAGGGCACGGCCGACGAGCTGAAGTCCCGCGTCGGGCCGGACCGGATCGTCGTGGTCCTGCGCGACGCGGCGCGGCTCGCGCAGGCGGCGGCGCTGCTGCCGGACCCGACCGTGGACCCGGACTCCCTCACCCTGGGCTTTCCGGTGGAGGACCGCATGGCGGGCCTGGCCCTGACCCTGCGCGCGCTGGAGGGGGCGGGCATCGAGGCGGCGGACCTCTCGGTCCGGCGGCCCACGCTCGACGAGGTCTTCCTGCACCTGACGGACCGTACGAACACCACGGAGGTGGCCGCATGACGCCGCACACGACGTCCGCGGCGGGCTGGGTGGCCGTGGACTCCTGGACGATGACCCGGCGCGAGCTCGCGCACTGGGCGCGGCAGCCGGTGCAGGTGGTCGTCGGACTGGTCTTCCCCGTGATGCTGCTGCTGATGTTCGGCTTCCTGGTCGGCGGCGGACGCGGGATCGACGGCGAGTACGTCGAGTTCCTCGTGCCCGGCATGTTCGCGCTGACCATGGCCTTCGGACTGGAGGCGACGATGACGGCGGTCACCCAGGACCTGGGCAAGGGGGTGATCGACCGCTTCCGTGCCATGCCGATGTCCTCCGCGGCGGTACTGGTCGGCCGCAGCGCGGCGGACATGCTCCAGTCGGCCGTGGGGCTCGCGGTCCTGGCGGGCGTCGGCCTGCTGCTCGGCTGGCGCTGGCACGGATCCCCGGCGGCCGCGCTGCTGGCCTTCGTCCTGCTCCTGCTGCTGCGCTTCGCGATGCTGTGGATCGGGATCTTCCTGGGCATGGTCGCGGGCCGGCCCGAGATGGTGCAGGCGGTGCAGATCCTGGTGTGGCCGGTGGGTTTCCTCTCCAACGCCTTCGCCACGCCGCAGGCCATGCCGGGCTGGCTGGGGACGGTGGTGGAATGGAACCCGATGTCGGCGACGGCGACGGCCGTGCGCGACCTGTTCGGCAACCCGGCGGCGGCCTCCCCGTCCTGGGCCTGCGACCATGCCGCCCTGCTCGCCGTCGGGTGGCCGGTCCTGCTGCTGGCGGTCTTCTTCCCGCTGGCCGTGGCGAGGTTCCGCGGCCTGAGCCGGTAGGCCCGGGGCGCGGACTTGCACCTCACGCCACGTGAGGGACCACAGTGAAGGGCGTACCCAACCAGAGGAGGGGGACGGGACGATGGGCTACTCCGTGGGCCAGGTCGCCGGATTCGCCGGAGTCACGGTGCGCACCCTGCACCACTACGACGAGATCGGGCTGCTCTCGCCGAGCGGCCGCAGCCACGTGGGTCACCGGCGGTACGACGACGCCGACCTGGACCGGCTGCAGCGGATCCTGTTCTACCGGGAGCTCGGCTTCCCCCTCGACGAGGTCGCGGTCCTGCTGGACGACCCGGAATCGGATCCGCGGGAGCATCTGCGCCGGCAGCACGCCCTGCTGACCGACCGGATCGCCCGGCTCCAGCAGATGGCCAAGGCCGTTGAGCACGCCATGGAGGCGAAGAAGATGGGCATCAACCTCACGCCCGAGGAGCGGTTCGAGGTCTTCGGGGACAAGGACCCCGAGCAGTACGCGCAGGAGGCGGAGGAACGCTGGGGCGGCACCGAGGCCTACGCGGAGTCGCAGCGGCGGGTCGCCACCTACACCAAGGAGGACTGGCGGCGCATCCAGGACGAGGTCGCCGACTGGGGCGCGCGGTACGCCGCCCTGATGGACGCCGGCGAGCCCGCGGACGGGGAGGCGGCGATGGACCTGGCCGAGGAACACCGCCGGCACATCGGCACCTGGTACTACGACTGCACGTACGAGATCCACACGGGCCTCGGTGAGATGTACGTGGCGGACGAGCGGTTCAAGGAGTACTACGACTCCATGAAGCCCGGTCTGGCCGAGCACCTGCGGGACGCGATCATGGCGAACGCGGTGCGCAAGGGGTAAGCGGAACCTCGCGCATCCGACCCCCTCCGGTACCTGGAACCGGGAGGGGGTCGTGTGCGTTGATAATTGAAACCGCCTTTACCCTGCCCGCAACCGCCTGCTGCCCCCGGCACGCCCCCCGATCCAGGAGAGTCCGGAACCCGTGTACACGATTGCGCTCGGCCCTGAGTGGCTGTCCCCGGACTACCTGATCTCGCACTTCGGCCTGATCGGCATCCTGGTCATCGTCTTCGCCGAGTCGGGACTCTTCGCGTTCCTGCCCGGCGACTCCCTGCTGTTCACGGCGGGCCTGCTGGTCGCGGACGGGCAGTACATCAAGCAGCCGCTGTGGCTGGTCTGCACCCTGATCGTGGGGGCCGCGATCCTCGGCGACCAGGTCGGCTACATGATCGGCAAGTTCTTCGGGCCGAAGATCTTCAACCGGCCGAAGTCCAAGCTCTTCAAGCGGGAGAACCTCGACAAGGCGCACGAGTTCATGGACCGGCACGGCCCGAAGGCCATCGTGCTCGCCCGCTTCGTGCCGATCATCCGCACCTTCGCCCCGATGGTCGCCGGCGCCGGCTCGATGAAGTACCGCACCTTCCTGACGTACAACGTCATCGGCGGCATCGGCTGGGGCGCGGGCGTCACGATGGCGGGGTACTGGCTCGGCCAGATCGAGTTCATCAAGACGAACGTCGAGCCGATCCTGGTGGCCATCGTCCTCATCTCGGTCATTCCGGTGATCTTCGAGGTGCTCAAGGCCCGCAAGGAGAACAAGGCGAACGGCGGCGAGGCGCAGCCCGAGGCCGCGGCCGTCGAAGGCCCGGGCCCCCAGGCCCCCGGGACCCGCGGCCGCCACGCGAAGCGCTAGGCCCGCGATTCGGGGCGGAGCGCCCCGAATCGGTGAGCCGTCACGTACGCCCCCACAGGCACGCGAGAGCCCGTGGGGGCGTACCTGTGCCCAGCCGGGCTAGAAGCCCCTGGTCCGCTTCGCCGCGCGGCGCTTCGCGGCGCTCGCGGCCCCCGGGATCCGCATGAACAGCCGGGACGTCTCCGACCCCAGGTTGACCCCGATGGCGATGGCCAGCGCGATGGCCGCCGCGTTCACCAGGGAGCCGAGGCCCTCGTTCAGCCGGTTCTCGGCGATCAGCAGCAGGCCGTAGTACGTCGCAGAGCCGGGCAGCAGCGGGCCGATGGCGGCCGTCACGTACGGCAGGGCGGAAGCGAAGCGGTAGCGGGAGAAGAGCTGCCCGAAGAGGCCCACCAGCCCGGCGGCGACGGCGGTGGACGGCACGGGCGGAATCCCGCCCGCGTAGTGCAGGGCGCCGAAGGTGACCCAGGCGACCCCGCCGTTGAGGGTCACGATCCACACGGTGGAACGTTCCTGCTGGAGCAGGACCGCGAAGGTGAAGACCAGCACCATCGAGGCCGCGATCTGGATCAGCGGCCGCTCCTGGATCTCCAGGACCTCCTCGGGCCGGGGGGAGGCGTCGAACTGCAGGCCGACGTACAGCACGACCAGCACGCCCATGATGATGCCGATGAAGAGGTACATGACCTCCAGCAGGCGGGCGGAGGCCGTGATGTAGAAGCCGGTCAGGCCGTCCTGCACCGCCGCGACCAGGGCCCGCCCGGGCAGCAGCGCGAAGAGTCCGCCGGTGATGACCGCGGAGGCCTTGACGTCGATCGCGGTCATGTTCAGCGCCACCCCGATCGCGGCCGGAGGCATGGCCGCGACCACGAACTGGTAGAACTCCGGCAGCCCGCGGCCGGCGCACAGCCAGGCCAGCCGGTCGCCGAGGATCGCGCCGAGCGCCGCCGCGATGAACACCAGCACCCCGCCGCCGACCAGGGTGGAGGCGGCGCCGGCGAGCAGTCCGGCGGCGCAGGTGAGCATCCAGCCGGGGTAGGGGTGCCGGTTGCGGCGGATCTCGGCGAGGCGCCGGTAGGCCTCCTCCAGCGAGATGTCGATCTCGGGGGCGCTGATGTCGTCCACCAGGCGGTAGACGGCCGAGAGCCGGTTGTAGTCGGTGCCGCGGCGGCGCACGGTCCGGTTCGCCGAGACCGGGTGGTCCACCAGCGAGGGCTGGTGGGTGATCGACAGCAGGGTGAAGGTGACGGTGGGCTCGCAGCGGTCCAGCCCGTAGGAGCGGGTCACCGCGAACATGGCGGCCTCCACGTCCTCGGCGCCCTCGCCGCCCGCGAGCAGCAGCTCGCCGATGCGCAGGGTCAGGTCGAGCACGCGGCCCACGGCGGGCCCGGCCTCGCTCGGCCGCTGCACGAGGTCCGGTACCGGACGCACGTCGACCGGCATGCGCAGCATCGTGCGCATGCGGTCCTGCCAGGGGGATTCCTTCAGCTGGACGACGTGGAAGTCCTGGCCCGGGGTGTAGGCGGGCGGGGAGTGCGCGGCGCTGTAGGTGGCCGGGGTGGCGAAGGCCGAACCCTCGGGCTCGGGCTGCACCGGCTCGGCGCCGGCCGGACGGGCGAACTCCGAGGTGGGCTGGTCGTCGTCGAGGGCGTCCGGCTCCATCCCGGGCGGCGGCGTGAAGGCGCTGTGCGCCTCGTCGGACTGGGGCTTCCTGTCCTCTGCCCCGTCGGCCTCCGCCACGCGTCCTCCAGTCCGTGATCACCTGCCGTATCAGTATGCGGAACCGTTTGCTCCATGGCGAAGCCGGCCGGTGCCGTGCCCGTGCCGTGCGGGTCCGGGCAGAGCCCGGGAAACGCGCCGGAGGCATGAAAACGACAGTGGGCGGCACCCCCGTCGCGGGGTGCCGCCCACTGTCGAAGCCAAGGGGCCGGGGGATTCCCCGACCCTGCTCACCGGCGGAGCCTAGTGGTGGCCACCCTGCGCCTCGAGGCGCTTGTACGAGGCCTCGATCTCGGCCTCGGCCTCGGTGCGGCCGACCCAGTTGGCGCCCTCGACCGACTTGCCCGGCTCCAGGTCCTTGTAGACCTCGAAGAAGTGCTGGATCTCCAGGCGGTCGAACTCGGAGACGTGGTGGATGTCGCGCAGGTGCTCGACACGCGGGTCCGAGGCCGGCACGCAGAGCAGCTTGTCGTCGCCGCCCGCCTCGTCCGTCATGCGGAACATGCCGATGGCGCGGCACTTGATCAGGCAGCCGGGGAAGGTCGGCTCGTCCAGGATGACCAGCGCGTCCAGCGGGTCGCCGTCCTCGCCGAGGGTGTTCTCGACGAAGCCGTAGTCGGCCGGGTAGCTGGTCGAGGTGAAGAGGCGACGGTCCAGACGGATCCGGCCGGTCTCGTGGTCCACCTCGTACTTGTTCCGCGAACCCTTGGGGATCTCGATGGTGACGTCGAACTCCACGTCCTGCTCCTCCATGATCAGCTTCATTGCTTCGAGACTGCGTGTGACTCACCTGCGTGCGCGACCGCCCCGGCCCTGCCGGGTGGGGTGCCATGCTCGCGGCAAGACGCAATGGTTAAGTGTCCCTCACGCATATGTGTGATCGCGAAAGGGGCTGGTCCGAGGTGCCATTGGTCAAGTCGTGGCAGCTCATCGCGGGTGCGGCCGTCGCCGGCCTCGCCCTGTCGGTGGCAGCGGTGGCCGCCGCCGGTCCCTGGGACTCCGGCCAGCGTAAGGCCGAGCGGGACAGAGCCGCCTCCTGGGGCCTCACGGGTGGCGCAGATCACGGCCGCGGGCCCGGTTCTGGTCTCCTGCCCCAGGCCGCCCCCAGCGCCCCCGGGGTGCTCGGCGCGATCGGCCCCGGCGTCGCGCAGGGTCAGGCGGCCGTCCCCGCCGCCTCCGGGAAGCTCGCCGCCGCGCTCGGGCCGCTGCTGGCCGACCCCGCGCTCGGCACCGTCCGTACCGCCTCGGTCGTCGACACCGCCACCGGGCAGGTCCTCTACGAGTCGGGGGCGCGGGACGCCATGACCCCCGCCTCCACCGTCAAGATCGTCACCGCTGCCGCCGCGCTGTCCGCGCTCGGGCCCGAGCACCGGATCAGGACCACCGTCGTGCCCGGAGCCGCCCCCGGACAGATCGTCCTGGTCGGAGGCGGCGACCCCTCCCTCACCGCGAAGAAGAAGAGCCCCGCCGGATCCGGCGGCAGCCTCGTCGCGCTCGCCGCCGACACCGCGCAGGCCCTCAAGGCCGCCGGGACCGACACCGTGACCCTCGGCTACGACGACAGCCTCTACACCGGCCCCGCCCGCCACCCGATCGGCGTCAACCCCAACATCGCGCTGGTGACCGCCCTGACGGCCGACGAGGGCCGCCCCGACGACTCCACCTCCGGACCCGTGGACCGGACCGACGACCCGTCCAAGGACGCCGCCCGCGCCTTCCGGACCCTGCTCACCGAGCGCGGCATCAAGGTCACCGGCGAACCCGCCAGGGCGAAGGCCGCCGCCGGTACGGGCGCCGCCGCCCAACCGCTCGCCACCACCCTCTCCACCCCGGTGGCCGGGCTCGTCGAGCGGATGCTGACCAACAGCGACAACGACATCGCCGAGGCCCTCGCCCGCCAGACCGCCCTCGCCTCCGGGCAGCCCGCCAGCTTCGAAGGCGCCGAGAAGGCCGTCGCCGCCAGGCTCGCCGCCCTCGGCGTCGACACCGCGGGCTCCCGCTTCGCCGACGGCAGCGGCCTGGGTCGCGCCGACAAGGTCAGCGCCGGCCTGCTGACCGGTCTGCTCACCAAGGCCGCCGACCCGCAGCGCCCGGAGCTGCGGCCGGTCCTGACCGGACTGCCCGTCGCCGGCTTCACCGGGACCCTGCGCGGCCGCAACGCGGGCACCTCCCCGGCCGCGGGCCTGCTCCGGGCCAAGACGGGCACCCTGACCGGCGTGAACTCGCTCTCCGGGACCGTCGTCGACTCCTCCGGCCGACTGCTCGCCTTCGCCTTCCTGACTGCGAACGCACCCGGTCCCGAGGGCGCGGAGAAGGCCCTCGACAAGCTGGCCGCGGCCGTCGCCACCACGTCGTAGGTCCGTCCGGGCCGGGCCCGAGGGGGTCCGCAGGGCGCCCTGCCCACGTACGGTTGACGCATGACGAGCATCAGTGGTGCGGAGATGGTCGACTGGAACCTCGCGGTGGCGACCGCGACCCGCTTGGTGCGTCCCGGGCCGGAGGTCACCCGGGACGAGGCACGGGCGGTCGTCGCGGAGCTGCGCGGGCACGCCAGGATCTCGGAACGACACGTGCGCGAGTTCACCGGGATGATCCCGGAGGGGTCCGCCGCCCCCGACACCCCCGTCCTGGTCGTCGACCGCGCCGGCTGGGTCAAGGCCAATGTCGCCGGGTTCCGCGAGCTGCTCCAGCCGCTCCTCGCCAAGATGCAGGACCGCCGCGCGGGCGCCCCCGGCGGAGCCGTGCTCGGCGCGGTCGGCGGCAAGGTCACCGGCGTCGAGCTGGGCATGCTGCTGAGCTTCCTGGCCTCCAGGGTCCTCGGCCAGTACGAGACCTTCGCCCCGGTCTCGCGCGACCTGCCGGCCTCGGCCTCGGGCGGCCGGCTGCTGCTCGTCGCCCCCAACATCGTGCACGTCGAGCGCGAGCTGGAGGTGAACCCGCACGACTTCCGGCTGTGGGTCTGCCTGCACGAGGAGACGCACCGTACACAGTTCACGGCCGTCCCGTGGCTGAGGGACCACCTCGAAGGCGAAATCCAGACGTTCCTGGGCGCCACCGAGGTGGACCCGGCGACCGTGCTGGAGCGCATCCGGGAGGCCGCCCAGTCCTTCGTGGGAGCCCGCCCGGACGCCGAGCACGGCGAGGAGGGCCGCTCCCTCGTCGAGCTCGTGCAGACCCCCGAGCAGCGGGAGATCCTGGGCCGCCTCACCGCCGTCATGTCCCTCCTGGAGGGCCACGCCGACTTCGTCATGGACGGCGTGGGCCCGCAGGTGGTGCCCTCGGTCGCCGAGATCCGCGAGAAGTTCCAGCAGCGCAGGGCCAGCGGAGCCGGCCGCCTCGACTCCGCCCTGCGCAAGCTCCTCGGCCTCGACGCCAAGCTGCGCCAGTACCGCGACGGCGAGCGCTTCGTGCGCGCCGTCGTCGACCAGGTCGGCATGGACGGCTTCAACCGGGTCTGGACCTCCCCGAACACATTGCCGACCAAGGCCGAGATCGCCAAGCCCGCCGAGTGGGTGGCCCGGGTCCACCGCAAGGGGAGCGACGGAAGCGAATGAGGGTGGCTCGAGGAGCTCAGGCCTGTCCGCCCCGTGCGGGGCGCCGCCGCCCCCCACGTGACGGACAGGCCTGAACCTGTCTCACTGGGGGAAGCAGCATCACCCATCCGAGGGACCGTGGGCCGTGGAAGGGCGTGCGATGCTCGGGGAACGGCTCACTTCTGTCACCATCGACGCACTCTGAGTGACATCTCTGAGCGACGGCCCCCGCCCCGCGGGGGCACCGGGCACCACCCCCAGCGCACCACACCCCAACGCCTCCGAGGCATCCGAACTCCATCGAAGGGCACCGGACATGGGTCCCCATCCTGCGGTCGCGGCGATACGCCTGGCGGTCCGCCGCGTACTCCACGACGTCCTCACCGACCTCACCGACACCCCCGCCGACCCTCGCACCGCAGCGGGCAGCCGGCCACTCGTCCTCGTCGCCTGCTCCGGCGGCGCCGACTCCATGGCGCTCGCCTCCGCCCTCGCCTTCGAGGCCCCCAAACTCGGGATCCGGGCCGGCGGCATCACCGTCGACCACGGGCTCCAGGCCGGCTCCGACCTGCGCGCCGCCGAGGTCGTCACCCGCATGAGCGCACTCCGCCTCGACCCGGTGGAGTCCGTCGCCGTGCGCGTCGGCCGTGACGGCGGACCCGAAGCCGCCGCCCGCGATGCCCGCTACGGGGCCCTGGACGAGGCCGCAGACCGCCTCGGAGCCGTCGCCGTGCTTCTGGGCCACACCCGGGACGATCAAGCCGAAACCGTCCTGCTGGGCCTCGCCCGCGGCTCCGGGATCCGCTCGCTGTCCGGCATGGCCGAAAAGTCCGGAGGCCCGGGCCGCAGCCACCGCTACCGCCGCCCCTTCCTCCAGGTCGACCGGCAGACCGCCCGCAAGGCCTGCATGGTCCAGTCCCTCGCCGTCTGGGACGACCCGCACAACATCGACCCCGCCTACACCCGCTCCCGGCTGCGCCACGAGGGACTGCCCGCCCTGGAGAAGGCGCTGGGCAAGGGGGTCGTCGAGGCACTGGCCCGCACCGCCCAGCTCTCCCGCGACGACGCCGACGCCCTCGACGCCTGGGCCGCCGAGGCCGAGACCGGCGTACGGGACGCGGACGGCCGCCTGGAGTGCGCCAAGCTGTACGCCCTGCCCCCGGCCGTCCGCCGCCGGGTGCTGCGCAGGGCCGTGGTCGCCGCCGGCTCTCCCGCGGGCTCCCTCTTCGCCCGCCACATCGAGGAAGTCGACCGGCTCATCACCGGATGGCGCGGCCAGGGCGCCATCAACCTGCCCGGCCGGGTCGAGGCCCAGCGGCAGGGTGGCAGACTTGTCATCCGGCAGGGCTGATTGGTGCTGAAACACGGCTGAGTCCTCCGGGGACACCCCCGGAGCCCCGGCCGACAACGAAAGTGATGCGGGTGGACGAGAAGGACATGGGCAACGACCTCCAGTCGGTGCTCATCACCAAGGAAGAGATCGACGCGAAGCTGGCCGAGCTGGCCGCGAAGATCGACGCGGAGTACGCGGGCAAGGACCTGCTCATCGTCGGTGTGCTCAAGGGCGCCGTGATGGTGATGGCGGACCTGGCGCGCGCCTTGTCCACCCCGCTCACCATGGACTGGATGGCGGTGTCCTCGTACGGCGCCGGGACCCAGTCCTCGGGTGTGGTCCGGATCCTCAAGGACCTGGACACCGACATCAAGGACAAGCACGTCCTGATCGTCGAGGACATCATCGACTCCGGTCTGACGCTGTCCTGGCTGCTGTCGAACCTGGGCTCCCGCCAGCCGGCCTCCCTCGAGGTCGTCACGCTGCTGCGCAAGCCCGAGGCCGCGAAGGTCGCGATCGACGTGAAGTGGGTCGGCTTCGACATCCCCAACGAGTTCGTGGTGGGCTACGGCCTCGACTACGCGGAGAAGTACCGCAACCTGCCGTTCGTCGGCACGCTCGCCCCGCACGTCTACGGCGGCTGATCCCGCTCCCGGCCGCTCCCGGTCTCCGGGGCCTCGCGGGAAAGCACCGGAGGCTCCGGGGAACCTGTGGGCGATTCCCGCCGTTGGAGCAGGGGAAGGCGGGTCTGTCAGCCGTCCCACAGGGCCGCGGGTGACAATACAGGGGTACATTCCGAAGAACAGTCTTTACTCACAGCAGCATTTACCTACGGGCAGGAGGGACGGGGCGCCTGGCGCCCCGTATGGATGGACGTGAAGCGATACTTCCGTGGGCCGGTCATGTGGATCGTGCTGGCCGTCCTCGCCGTGGTCGTGTTGATGAATGTCGTCGGCTCCGGCGGCGGCTACAAGTCGGTGGACACGAGCGAGGTCATCAAGGCGATCAACACTGGCCAGGTGGAGACAGCGAAGCTGACCACCGGCGACAGCCAGATGATCAAGATCGAGCTGCGCGACGGCCAGAAGCTCGGCAAGCATGACGGCACCAAGTTCCAGGCCAACTACATCGGGGATCAGGGCGTCCAGCTCGCCCAGAGCCTCCAGACCAAGTACGACGCCGGTCAGATCCCGGACGGGTACTCCGTCACTCCGGACAAGACCAGCCCGTTCCTGAGCGTTCTCCTCTCGCTCCTGCCCTTCGTCCTCATCGTCGTTGTCTTCCTGTTCCTGATGAACCAGATGCAGGGCGGCGGCTCCCGGGTCATGAACTTCGGGAAGTCCAAGGCCAAGCTCATCACCAAGGACACCCCGAAGACGACGTTCGCCGATGTGGCGGGCTCGGACGAGGCCGTCGAGGAACTCCACGAGATCAAGGAGTTCCTCCAGGAGCCGGCGAAGTTCCAGGCCGTCGGCGCCAAGATCCCCAAGGGCGTGCTGCTGTACGGCCCGCCCGGCACCGGCAAGACCCTGCTCGCGCGCGCCGTCGCGGGCGAGGCCGGTGTTCCCTTCTACTCGATCTCCGGATCCGACTTCGTCGAGATGTTCGTCGGTGTCGGTGCCTCGCGTGTCCGCGACCTGTTCGAGCAGGCCAAGGCCAACGCCCCGGCGATCGTCTTCGTCGACGAGATCGACGCCGTCGGCCGGCATCGCGGTGCGGGTCTCGGCGGCGGTCACGACGAGCGCGAGCAGACCCTCAACCAGCTGCTGGTCGAGATGGACGGCTTCGACGTGAAGGGCGGGGTCATCCTGATCGCCGCCACGAACCGTCCGGACATCCTCGACCCGGCACTGCTGCGCCCCGGCCGCTTCGACCGGCAGATCGCGGTCGACCGTCCGGACATGCAGGGCCGTCTGGAGATCCTCAAGGTCCACCAGAAGGGCAAGCCGGTCGCCCCGGACGTCGACCTGGGCGCCGTCGCCCGCCGTACGCCCGGCTTCACCGGTGCCGATCTGTCCAACGTCCTGAACGAGGCCGCGCTGCTCACGGCCCGCTCGGACAAGAAGCTGATCGACAACCACTCGCTGGACGAGGCGATCGACCGCGTCGTGGCGGGCCCGCAGAAGCGGACCCGGATCATGTCGGACCGGGAAAAGAAGATCACCGCGTACCACGAGGGCGGACACGCCCTGGTCGCGGCGGCCTCCCCGAACTCCGACCCGGTCCACAAGATCACGATCCTGTCCCGCGGCCGGGCCCTGGGCTACACCATGGTCCTCCCCGACGAGGACAAGTACTCCACCACGCGCAACGAGATGCTCGACCAGCTGGCGTACATGCTGGGTGGGCGCGCGGCCGAGGAGCTGGTCTTCCACGACCCGACCACGGGCGCGGCGAACGACATCGAGAAGGCCACCGCCACGGCGCGGGCCATGGTCACGCAGTACGGCATGACCGAGCGTCTCGGTGCGATCAAGTTCGGCGGCGACAACACCGAGCCGTTCCTGGGCCGCGAGATGTCGCACCCGCGGGACTACTCGGAAGAGGTCGCGGCGCTGGTCGACGAAGAGGTCAAGAAGCTCATCGAGACCGCGCACAACGAGGCCTGGGAGATCCTCGTCGAGAACCGTGACGTCCTCGACAACCTGGTCCTCGCGCTGCTGGAGAAGGAGACGCTGAACAAGGAGCAGATCGCCGAGATCTTCTCGACGATCGTGAAGCGTCCGGCCCGTCCCGCGTGGACCGGTTCCTCCCGCCGCACCCCCTCCACCCGTCCGCCGGTGCTCTCTCCCAAGGAGCTCCAGCTGACGAACTCGGCGAACGGCACCTCGGCGACGACCGCCGTTTCGCCGGTCTCGACGGAGAAGGGCATCGAGGTGGCCCCCGAGGACCGCCCTGAGGCCTGATCCACCCGGAATGGAAGCCGCGCCCCCCAGGTTCTAGCCTGGGGGGCGCGGCACTTTCATCTGGTCATGCTTGGGTGGCCGCGAGCGCTGTGCACACAGGAACGAGGAAGAGATGACCGACCCAGTGACCCTGACCGGCGACGAGGGCACGATCGGCGAGTTCGACGAGAAGCGTGCCGAGGCGGCGATTCGCGAGCTCCTGATCGCGGTCGGCGAGGACCCGGACCGGGAGGGTCTCCTGGAGACCCCGGCGCGCGTGGCGCGGTCGTACCGGGAGATATTCGCCGGCCTGTACCAGCGGCCCGAAGAGGTCCTGACCACGACGTTCGACATCGGCCACGACGAGATGGTCCTCGTGAAGGACATCGAGGTCATGAGCTCGTGCGAGCACCACCTGGTGCCCTTCCACGGTGTCGCGCACGTCGGCTACATCCCGTCCACCGACGGCAAGATCACCGGCCTGTCGAAGCTGGCCCGCCTGGTGGACGTGTACGCCCGCCGCCCCCAGGTGCAGGAGCGCCTGACCACCCAGATCGCGGACTCCCTGATGGAGATCCTGGACCCGCGCGGGGTCATCGTGGTCATCGAGTGCGAGCACATGTGCATGACCATGCGCGGCGTCCGCAAGCCCGGTGCGAAGACCATCACCTCGGCGGTCCGCGGCCAGCTCCGCGACCCCGCCACCCGCAACGAGGCCATGTCGCTGATCATGGCCCGCTGAGCCGGCCGACGCCCCCCACCGCGCCGTCGCCCAGACAGGGCCTAGGCGCGGGCCGGGGCCTCCGGCGTGGTGTCGTCGTCCTCCGGAAGCTTGAGCACGTGCTCCAGGAAGAGGGCGGCGGCGATGACGGCCACTCCGGCGAGGACCGAGGCGCCGGCGTACCAGGCCTGATCGCGGCGGGCGGGGATGTCCAGGGAGTCGGTCAGCAGGAAGACGCCCACCCCGCCGTACATGCCGGCCACCAGCGCCGCCACGAGCGCGCTGGCCTGGCCGAAGACCACCGCACGGGCCGCCATCAGCGGCTCCACGCCCTTGGCCCCCGGCCGGCGCTCGCGCTGCGCCTTGAGCCGGGACCGCATGGACAGGGCCGTGGCCAGCAGCACGGCCGCGATGACGCCCAGGACGATCGGCGCGGCCAGCGGAACGCCCGGCAGGGTGCCGTACGCGTTCCACAGCCGGGCACCCGCCCAGGACAGGACGCCGGCGACCACGAAGATGCCCGCCAGGACCGCCGGCCTCAGTTGCTTCACTTGCCCGTTCCCCGCTTTCCGCGCTGATCCGTCAGGCAGTCCACAGGGTAACGACTACTCCGGGAGGTGGAGTTCCAGGTCCGGGCGCGGCGTGACGCCGCTCAGGCCGGTTTCGGCCAGGAGCGCGGCGACCGGCCCGCGGCCCGGGATCAGGGCCTCCGGGTCGATGTCGTGCCAGGGGGCCAGCACGAAGGCGCGCTGGTGGGCGCGCGGGTGCGGCAGGGTGAGGACGGGGTCGTCGGAGACCCGGTCGGCGTACGCGACGATGTCCACGTCGATCGTGCGGGGGCCCCAGCGCTCCTCGCGGACGCGGTCGAAGGCCTCCTCGATGGCGTGGCCGCGCTCCAGGAGCGAGGACGGGGGCAGCGTGGTCTTCACCGCGACGACCGCGTTGAGGTACGAGGGCTGCGAGCCGGGCTCGACGCCCCACGGCTCCGTCTCGTAGACGGGGGAGACGGCCTTGACCCGCAGGCCCGGGGTGTCGCCGAGGGCGTCGACGGCGCCCTGGAGGGTCTCCAGCCGGTTGCCGAGGTTCGCGCCGAGCGCGATGACGGCCCATTTCGGGTTGGACAGGGTGACGTCCGCCGCGTCGACCGTCTCCACGACGGAGGCGGGTACCGGCTGGACGGTGGGGTCGCTCTGGGCGTTCAGTCCGTTGTTCATGCGCGGCTCCGGGTGATCGTGATGGTCACGTCGTCGAACGGGACGGTGATGGGCGCGTCCGGCTTGTGGACGACGACCTCCACCTGCGCCACCGCCTCGTGCTTGAGGCACTGCTGGGCGATCCGCTCGGCAAGGGTCTCGATCAGGTCCACGGGTTCTCCCTGGACCACGTCGACGACTTCCTCGGCGACCACCCCGTAGTGCACGGTCTTCGCCAGGTCGTCCCCGGCCGCCGCGGGGCGGGTGTCGAGGTGCAGCACCAGGTCGACGATGAAGGTCTGGCCCTCCTCGCGCTCCCGGGGGAAGACGCCGTGGTGCCCGCGAGCCTTGAGGCCGCGCAGCGCGACACGATCCACGCGAATCACTCCTGCTTTCGTAGTGCTTCCGGTCCCGGGACTCCCCGGGGCCATGGGCCTACGCCGAGTGCGGTCGGCGTCGTCCGACTTCGAATTTACCTGCGAAACAGTCCGGGTCCCGCCGAAGGGGTCAGGCGGCGTCGTCCTCATCCTCGTCCTCGGACTCCGTGAGGACCGGAGAACCGTGGTGGGACCAGAGGCGCCAGCCCTCGGATGTGCGTCGGAACACATTCGTCGCGACGACGAGCTGGCCGACGAGCGGGCCGAGCTCCCCGCCGTCCTCGGCGGGTCCCCCGCTGAGGATGTTCTCCGTGCACGTCACCAGGGCGGTGTCGCCGATCACGGCCACCTTGGTGTCGGTGAGGAAGAACTGGATGTAGTCCGTGTGGGACATGATCAGGGCGTACGAGCGGAGCACCTCGCCGCGGCCGGAGAGCACGGGCCAGCCGGGGTGCACGCAGGAGATCTCGTCCTCCAGCCAGAGCGCCGACAGAGCGTCGAAGTCCCCCCGCTCCATTGCCTCGTAGAAGGCCGTGTTGACCTCTTCGACCGCTTCGATGTCGGTTCTGCTCACAGTGCTCCTTGTCGGTCGTTGAGGATCAGAGTGCCCCTTCCACGGCACGGGCCACCCGAACCGCGTCCGCGGTCGCCCGTACCTCGTGGACCCGTACGGCCCAGGCGCCCTGGTGGGCGGCGATGGCCGAGACGGCGGCCGTCGCCGCGTCGCGCTCGCGGGCGGGCGGCGGGGCCGCGTCCCGCGCGCCGGCGAGGACCCGGCCGAGGAAACGCTTCCTCGACGCGGCGACCAGCAGCGGGAAGCCCAGCGCTCGCAGCTCGGGCAGGTGGGCGACCAGGGCCAGGTCGTGCTCGGCGTTCTTGGCGAAGCCGAGGCCGGGGTCGACGACGAGCCGCTCGGGGGCGATCCCGCCGGCCACGACGGCGTCGATGCGGGCCCGGAGCTCGGCGGTGACCTCGGCGAGCACGTCGTCGTAGACGGCGAGGCTGTTCATGCCGGCGCTGAATCCGCGCCAGTGCATCACCACGAAGGGCACCTCGGCGGCGGCGACGGCCGGGATCATGCCGGGGTCGGCGAGGCCGCCGCTGACGTCGTTGACGAGTGCGGCGCCCGCGGCGACGGCCCGGGCGGCGACGGCCGCGCGCATGGTGTCGACGGACACGGTGACGCCCTCGGAGGCGAGGCCGCGCACCACGGGGACGACCCGGCGCAGCTCCTCCTCCTCGTCGACGCGGGAGGCGCCGGGCCGGGTGGACTCGCCGCCGACGTCGACGAGGTCGGCGCCCTGCTTGACGAGGTCGAGGCCGCGCTTGACGGCCGCCGTGGTGTCGAACCAGCGGCCGCCGTCGGAGAAGGAGTCGGGCGTGACGTTGACGACGCCCATGACCGCGCAGCGGTCCCACTCCGGCAGACCTGAGACCCGGCCCCTGCCGGTGGCTCCGCGCTTCGTGTTCATAGGTCCAAGGGTAGGGCTGACCTGGATACGGAAGGGCCCCGGCGGTCTCGCGAGCGCCGGGGCCCCGGTGGGCGTACGGGGCCGCTAGGCGGCCTGGACCTCGCGCTCCGTCTGCTTCGGGACGGTCGTCATGTGGTTGTGCGCGCACGTGCGGACCGGCTTGGGGCGGCGGCGGCTCGCGAAGAGGCGCGGCAGGGCCAGCGTCACGAAGCCCTCGGCCTGCATCACGGCGAAGCCGATGCGGGGTAGGTCGCGGGTGCTGCGGTAGACCATGAAGCGCGGCTCCCAGCGGGGGCGGAACTTCTCGTTGAACTTGTACAGCGACTCGATCTGGAACCAGCGCGACAGGAAGACCAGCAGGCCGCGCCACATCCGCAGCACCGGGCCGGCGCCGATCTTCTCGCCGCGGGCGAGGGCCGCGCGGAACATCGCGAAGTTCAGCGAGACCTTCTCGATGCCCAGGGACGGGGCCGCCTCCAGGGAGGCCACGATGAGCAGCTCGTTCATGCCGGGGTCGGCGGCGCGGTCGCGGCGCATCAGCTCCAGCGACATGCCGTCCTTGCCCCACGGGACGAAGTGCAGGACGGCCTTGAGGTCGCCGAAGGGGCTGTTGTCGCCCTCCTCCACGCGGTGCGCGGTGGCGATGAAGCAGTCGCCGTCGCCCTCCTCGCCGACCCGGCCCAGGGCCATGGAGAAACCGCGCTCGGTGTCGGTGCCGCGCCAGGCCTCGGCGGCGCCGCGGACCTGCTCCAGCTCCTCCTCGGTCAGCTCGCTGACCCGGCGGACCTTGGTGGTGTAGCCGTTGCGCTCGATGCGCTTCACCATCTGGCGGACATTGCGCATGGCGCGGCCCGAAAGGGAGAAGTCTTTGACATCGACAATCGCCTCGTCACCCAGCTCCAGGGCGTCGAGGCCGGTCTCGCGGGTCCAGACCTCGCCGCCGGTCTCGCTGCAGCCCACGACGGCCGGGGTCCACGAGTGGGCCTTGGCCTCGTCCATGAACCGCTCGATGGCGCCGGGCCAGGCCTCGACGTCGCCGATGGGGTCGCCGGAGGCGAGCATCACACCGGAGACGACGCGGTAGGTGACGGCGGCCTTGCCGCTGGGGGAGAAGACGACGGCCTTGTCGCGGCGGAGCGCGAAGTGCCCGAGGGAGTCGCGGCCGCCGTGCTTGGCGAGCAGCTCGCGCAGCTTGCCCTCGTCGTCGGCGGTGAGCCGGGCGGCGGGGTGCTCGGGGCGGAAGGCCAGGTACATGGTGGTGAGCGCGGTCAGCATGCCGAGCGCGCCGAGGGAGTAGCCGACGGTCCAGGAGACCTGGCCGGCGTAGGCGACGGGGCCCTCGAAGCCGAAGAGGCCGTAGACGACGTGCTTGATCTGCTCGTACAGGCCCGGGTTGCCGACGACCCGGTTCGGGTGGACGTTGACGATGAGCAGGCCGAGGCCGATGGAGCCGGCGCTCATCAGCACGAAGTTCGCGAGCGCCTTCCAGCGGCTGCGCGGGTCGGGCAGCGCCTTGAACTCACCCTGGTGGCGCAGCAGCAGCGCGAAGAGCAGCGCCGCGATGACCACGCCGGGGATCGAGTGGCGGTACAGGAACTGCGCCGCCGCGCCGGCCGGCAGCAGGACGACCGCCGCCCGCCAGGCCCGGCGCTTGCGGCGCTTGAGGCCGTGCGCGAGCAGCAGGAGCAGGACGCCCGCGCTGATGGCGAGGGCGGCCGCGAACGGGCCGAAGACCGGCAGCACCTCCGCCACGGCGTGGATCCTGCTGTGCCGGAAGCGCGGGAAGACTCCTGCCGCGATGTCCAGAAGGCCGACGATCATGACGGCCGTACCTACCAGGCCGGGCACCGACTCCGGCTGTGGGCCTCGGAGGATTCGGCGGACCCTGCTCGGAACCTGTCCCGACTTATCGCCATCTATCCTGCTAGACATCGCTTCCCGTTGCTCCGCGAGAGATCATGTGGCCGAAGGCCGCGACAGCCTCCGGTGTGTGGTGCGTCCCTTAGGACGACATCGACGAGGAGCGGGTTCACTCTTTCGTCGGAAAAAAAAAGTCCTGCCATCAGAAAGTCGACTGACTGCTCATGGGTCTCACGAGTACTACGGTTCTGGCGTTGGCCATCCTGGCCGGTGTGCTGCTCTTCGCCGCCACGGTCTGGCTGTGGCCGAAGCTGTCGGGCCGCACCTGGCGTGCCGTCGCCGGCCGGATCGGGCTCCTGCTGGCGACGCAGCTGGCGCTGTTCTCGGCTGTGGGTCTCGCGGCTAACAAGTCGTTCCTCTTCTACGGTTCCTGGGCCGACCTGTTCGGCCAGGAGACGTCCATGGGCAAGGTCGTCGACCACTCGATGAGCAGCGACGACATCAAGGTCGTCGACAAGCAGAAGCTGGACGTCCCCGGTGGCGCCAAGCCCCAGGTCGGCGGTCAGATCCTGAAGGTTGCCATAACCGGGCAGAAGTCGAAGATAACGAGCCCCGGCTACGTCTGGCTCCCGCCGGAGTACTTCCAGCCGCAGCACAAGGACCAGAACTTCCCCGCCTCCATCGTCCTGACGGGCTACCCGGGCACCGCCGAGAACCTGATCAAAGGGCTCGACTACCCCATGAAGGCCTTCAGCCTGTCCAAGTCGGGCAAGATGAAGCCGATGATCCTGGTCATGCTGCGCCCGACCATCGCGCCGCCGCGTGACACCGAGTGCGTCGACATACCCGGTGGCCCGCAGACCGAGACCTTCTTCGGCGAGGACCTTCCGCAGGCCATCACGAACACCTTCCGGGTCGGCAAGAAGCCGCAGAACATGGGCTTCATCGGGAACTCCACGGGCGGTTACTGCGCCCTGAAGATCGCCGCGCACTACCCGCAGACGTTCGGCGCCGCCGCCGGCCTGTCCGCGTACTACGACGCCCCGGACGACCCGACGACCGGCGACCTGTTCCACGGGGACGAGAAGCTGAAGAAGCGCGCGGACGTCCTGCACAGCATCGAGAACAAGAAGCCGAGCGGTACGTCCTTCCTCGTGACGAGCAGTGAGAAGGGCGAGCCGAACCTCGGCGACACCCGGAAGTTCATCAAGAAGGTGCAGGGCCCGGACCGGGTCTCCTCGATCATCCTCGACAGCGGTGGCCACAACTTCAACACGTGGCGACGGGAGATCCCGCCGATGCTGATGTGGATGAGCGGGCGCATCCAGGCCTGAGGCCGTCGACGCGCGCACGGCGGAAGGGCCCGGCTCGGGAGAGCCGGGCCCTTCCGCGTTGCCCCTAAGCCTCCTGCAACTGGGCCCGGCGCAGGGCGCGGTGCACGCCCTCCGGGGTCAGTACGCCGACCAGCGCGCCGGAGTCCGGGTCCGTGACGCCGATCCGGCCCGAGTCCTCCTGGAGCAGGGCCGCGAGCGCCTCGCGCAGTGTCGCGCCGAGCTCCACGGCCGCCGCCGGGGCCTCGCCCTCGGCCGCCGCCAGGTCGGTCGCCTCGACCGCGGTGACCGCGAGCCGCTTCAGGCCCCGGTCCGAGCCGACGAAGGAGGCCACGTACGGGGTGGCCGGCGAGCCGAGGACCGCCGCGGGGCGGGCGAACTGCTCGATGGTGCCCGTGCCGTAGACCGCTATGCGGTCGCCGAGCCGGATGGCCTCCTCCAGGTCGTGGGTGACCAGCAGGATCGTCTTGCGCACCGTCTTCTGCAGGGTCAGGAACTCGTTCTGCAGCCGTTCGCGCACCACGGGGTCCACCGCGCCGAAGGGCTCGTCCATCAGCAGCACCGGCGGATCGGCGGCGAGCGCGCGGGCCACGCCGACGCGCTGGCGCTGCCCGCCGGACAGCTGCTCCGGGTACCGGCCCCCGTACACGGCCGGATCCAGCCCCACCAGTTCGAGCAGCTCGGCCGCCCGGGCGCGGGCCTTGGCCTTCGGGGTGCCGATCAGCTGCGGGACGGTCGCCGTGTTCTCCAGCACCGTCTTGTGCGGGAACAGCCCGACCTGCTGGATGACGTACCCGATGCGGCGGCGCAGCTCGACCGGGTCGGCGGCCGCGATGTCCTCGCCGCCGAGCAGGATCCGGCCGGAGGTCGGGTCGATCAGCCGGTTGACCATCTTCATCGTGGTCGTCTTGCCGCAGCCGGACGGTCCCACGAGCGTGACCAGCTCACCCTCCGCCACCTCGAAGGACAGGTCCTCGACGGCTGTCGTCCCGTCGGGGTAGCGCTTGGTCACGTGCTCGAATCGGATCACGGGTCCATCCTTCCGCACGGGCGGTGCGGATTTGTGAAGGGCGTGTTGCTCCGGTGCGAAGGATTCCGGCCATGGAGGGCGGTGCGGGTTATGGTCGCTCGTGGATGTGACCGGCAAGCGTGTGTTCGATGACGGGGGGTGGGGTGCATGGCCGGGCGGAACTGCCTGGTGGCGAACGACTGGATCTGCTGGGACTACGTCACCTCCCGCTCCCAGGAGCTCACCGACGCCACCCTCGAACACATCTGGATCACGGGCGTGTCCGTCCTGATCGGCATAGCCGTGTCCGTGCCGCTCGCCCTGCTGGCCCGCCGCAGCCGCCGCTGGGCGGCGCCCGTGCTGGCGCTCACCACGCTGCTCTACACGATCCCCTCGCTGGCCATGTTCTCCCTGCTGCTGCCGGTCTTCGGGCTCTCGGCGGCGCTCGTGGTCACCGGGCTCGTGCTGTATTCGCTGACGATCCTGGTGCGCAACGTGCTGGCCGGCCTGGAGGCCGTGCCCGAAGAGGTACGGGAGGCCGCGCGCGGCATGGGGTACGGCCCGGGCCGGCTGCTGTGGCAGGTCGAACTGCCGCTGGCGCTGCCCGCGCTGCTCGCCGGCGTACGGATCGCCACGGTCTCGACGGTCGCGCTGACCACGGTCGGCTCCATCGTCGGCAAGGGTGGCCTCGGCAACCTCATCGCCCCGGCGGTGAACAGCTCCTTCAAGGCCCAGGTGCTGACGGCCTCGGTGCTGTGCGTGCTGCTCGCGCTCGTGGCCGACCTGCTGCTGCTGGGCGTACAGCGGCTGCTCACGCCGTGGACGAGGGCCGGAGCCCGGCCGGCGGCTGCGGGAAAGGGGGCCTGAGGCCGTGGGAGTACTGGGAGAGACCTGGGACTGGCTGGCGAACGGCGCCAACTGGTCGGGGGAGAGCGGGGTCTGGCACCGGCTCGGCGAGCACGTCTACGTGAGCGGGGTCGCCCTGGCGATCGCCTGCGCGCTGGCGCTGCCGTTCGGCCTGTACCTCGGCCACCTCGGCAAGGGCGGCGCCCTCGCGGTCAACGTCTCGAACATCGGCCGGGCCGTTCCGGTCTTCGCGGTGCTGGCGCTGTTCATGGTCTCCCCGCTGCGCAACGCCGGCTACGTGCCGACCATCGCCGCCCTGGTGCTGTTCGCCCTCCCGCCGCTGCTGACGAACGCGTACGTCGGCATGCGCGAGGTGGACCGCGCGGTGGTGGAGGCCGCCCGGGGCATGGGCATGTCCGGCGGACAGCTCTTCCTGCGCGTCGAACTCCCGCTCGCACGCGGTCTGGTGATGACCGGGCTGCGCTCGGGGGCGGTGCAGGTCGTCGCCACGGCCACGATCGCCGCCATGGTCGGCCAGGGCGGCCTCGGCCGGATCATCACGGCCGGCTTCAACACGTACAACACCCCGCAGGTCGTCGCGGGCGCCCTGCTGGTGGCGGCGCTCGCACTGCTGGTCGAGGGCGCGCTGGTGGCGGCGGACCGGCTGCTGCCGCGGGCCGCGGGCCACCGCTGATTCCTGTCCATCGCTCGAAACGGAGTTGCTCCATGACCAAGACCACGCGCGTCCTCGGCGCGTCCCTGGGCGCCCTGGCCCTGACCGTGTCGCTGGCCGCGTGCGGCGGCGACAGCCTGGAGAAGAGCAAGGACGGCGGTTCGTCCGCCGCGGCTCCGGACGCCAAGGGCAGCCTGGTGATCGGCGCCGCCGGGTTCACCGAGTCGAACGTGCTGGCGGAGCTGTACGCGCAGGTCCTCAAGGACGCGGGCTACGGCACGTCCGTCAAGACGGTCAACAACCGCGAGCTGTACGAACCCTCGCTGGAGAAGGGTGAGATCGACGTCGTCCCGGAGTACGCGGCCACGCTCGCGGAGTTCCTCAACGCCAAGGTCAACGGTCCGAAGGCGCCCGAGGAGAAGCCGGTGGCGTCGAGCGACGTCGCGGCGACGGTGGCCGCCCTGGACGGGCTCGCGGCCCCGCTCGGGCTGAAGGCGCTGCCCGCGGGCGCGGCGGTCGACCAGAACGCATTCGCGGTGACCAAGGAATTCGCCCAGAAGAACAACCTGAAGACGCTTTCCGATCTTGGTAAGTCCGGGCTGAAGGTGAAGATCGCGGCGGGCGACGAATGCTCCGTACGGCCCTTCTGCGCACCGGGGTTGACGAAGACGTACGGAATTCAGGTTTCCGGTATTGACCCGAAGGGCGTCGGCACCCCGCAGGCCAAGCAGGCCGTCAAGGACGGCGCCGACCAGCTCGTGCTGACCACGACCACGGACGCCACCCTCGACAGCTTCGGCCTGGTCCTGCTGGAGGACGACAAGAAGCTCCAGAACGCCGACAACGTGCTCCCGGTGGTCAACGCCAAGGACGCCGGCGCCCCCGAGGTGGCGGCCGCCCTCGACAAGCTGACCAAGGCCCTCACGACGGCCGATCTGGTCGACCTGAACCGGAAGGTGGACGCGGAGCGCGCCAAGCCGGCGGACGTCGCGAAGGCCTACCTGGAGTCCAAGGGCCTCCTCAAGAAGTAGAACTCACGGGGGTTGCGGGAGGAATGTCGAGTACCTGCCCGGGAAGAGCGGCAAGAGATTGCCGGGCGGGTATCCCGCTGGACCTCCGCGCCCTGTAAATTTCGGGCCATGCCCCGTGGACGCCACCGCAATCCCGAACCCCTGCACCGGCTGCTCACGCCGACGACCATCGCAGGTGTGTCCGTCATCAGCGCCGGAGCGGCCTGGCTGCTCGCGGAACCGCTGGCGCTGAGGCTGCTCGTGGCCCTCACCGCGGCCTCCGGGGTCGGCGGCGCCGTCGTGATGCGCGCCTGGGACCGTTCGGCGGGCCGCCGCGTCGCCGAGCTCGCCCGCGAGCGGGTCAAGGACGAGTGGCGGACGGACGAGCGCATAGCCGAGCTCGAATCCGATCTCGAAGAGGCCCGCGTGCTGCGCGGCCGACTCGACGCCAAGCTGCGCGCCAAGCGGGTCGAACTGGCCGGGCTGCGGGGCGAGCACGCGGCGCTGCTGCGGCGCTACGCGACGGCCGAGACCGAGCGTGCCAGCGCCCTGGAGGGCCGCCGGCTGCTGGCCATCGAGGCCTCCGCGGCTCCGGCCGCCGCGCAGAAGGAACTTCCGGCCGTCTCCGAGGAGCGCACCTCGGCGGGTGCGCCCACCTCGGTCGGCTACGCCCGGGCCCACGCAGCCCTGGGGGCGCTGGCCCGCAGGAGGCAGACCCAGGCGGCCCTGCCCGCGGCCCCCGGCGCGGCGTCCCCGGCCCCCGCACCCGCAGCCCTCGCGCCGTCGGCCCCCGCGTCCTCGGTCCCCGCGCGGCGTCCGGCCGCGGCGGTGGCCCCGTACGCGGCCCAGCGGCGTACGGCTTCCCGCGTCGAGGGCGGCTTCGACTTCTTCGGCACCAAGAACGCGGCGCAGGCCCGCGCGGTGATCGAGGCGGTCCAGAACGAGGACCTGGCCGACGTGGTCGGCGCCGAGGCCCTCGCCGTCCACAAGGCGGAGTCCGCGGAGGAGGCCCCCGGGCCGGAGTTCAAGCCGGAGACCGCGGAGACCCGTGCGGTGGGCCAGGTCATCGATCTGACGGCCCACGACGAGACCGAGCCGATCGACGTGGTCCGGCTGCGCACCGCGATCTCGTAGCACCCGCCGTCGTCCGGCTCCCGGCGCCCGGTTCCCGGCCGGGTGGGTCGGGACGGGGCGGATCCTCAGAACAGCGGGAGCTGTCCGGGGTGTTCGGGCAGCACGAAGCCGTCCAGCGTCGGCGCGGAGGCGCCGAGCACCACCCGGGCCCGCGATCCGGGGCAGGACACCAGGTCGCCGCGTCCGCGCCCGGCCGGGGGGTCGTGGCGGGCGATCCGGCCGGCGGTGACGGCGCAGTCGCGGCCGCAGGAGGGGCAGGCCCGACGGGGGGAGTGGGACATGGACCCCAGTCTGCCCTGCCCCGCCGACATCAGCCCGGCCGGTCGGCGAGCCAGACCTGGTGGGCCTGCTGGACCCGGGCCCACAGCGCCGCCCGGTCCGCGGCGGTCAGGTCGTCCAGGTCGCGCCCGAAGACGCTCCCGATGACCTCGAAGAGTTCATCGGCGTCGGCCAGTTCCCGCTCGCTGGTCCCCTTCGCGGAGTCCAGCCGGGTCAGGACCCGGCCGCGCAGCACGTCCGCGCCCTCCGCGTCACGGCGGAACAGCGCGAAAGTCCGTACGAAGACCGAGTCCTCGGCGGTCGACAGCCAGGTGTGCATGGCCTCGAAGTCGGCCGTCGCGGCCGGGGCGTCCCGGAAGTTCATCCGGGGCATGTGCATGTCGGGGCTGAGGAGGCTCCAGCCCGCGCCCTCGCCCGCGAGCGGCTCCAGCCGCTCCATCCGGTACCGCAGACCGCCCTGCTCGTACGTGCCCTCGCGCAGCGGCAGCGGCTCGTACGGGCCGTCCCCGAGCCCGGCGTCCACCCAGTACGGGGTCCCGTCGACGTGGACGGTCAAGGTGAGGTGGCCGCCGCCGACCTCGCGGGAGGCGGCGTCGTCGCACACGCCGCCGACGTGCCGGGTCACCTCGTAGCCGAGGGTCTCCAGGAGGAGCGCGAGGCCGCCGTTGAGGTGGAAGCAGTAGCCGCCGCGCCCGGCGGCGAAGCGGCGGGCCGACAGCTCGGGGTCGATGCCGGGCGGCCGGCCGAGCTGGACGTCGATGTTGTCGTAGGCGATGCGCTCCAGGTGGGCGCGCTGGAGCGCGAACAGCCCTTCCGCGCTGGGGGCTCCGGGATCGGTGACGCCGAGCCGGCGCAGGTAGCCGTCGAATATGTCAGAGATCATCCGGTCAGCGTAGGCGCCGGCCGCACGCGGCCCCCGGGAATTACCCGCGCGCCGCCGGCCTAGGCGCCGGGCCTGCCGAGGGTCGCGACGGCGTCGACCATCTGGTCCCAGAAGCGCCCGGTGTCGAGGGACACGGCGACCTTCGCGTTGACCGGCCGGTCCAGGTACCGGTGGAGGTCCACGACGGTGGCCCCGCGCGTGTACCGGCCGTGCAGTTCCACGGTGACGTTCGCCTCCACGCACCGGACGACGGCGGGGTCGATCACGCGGGCCACGGCGACGGGATCGTGCAGCGGGGGGTGGGGCATGTTCCACAGCCGGCTGTACGCCGACGCGAAGTAGGCCAGCAGTCCGGCGCAGATGTCGCCGAGTTCGGTGCCGAGGGCCTCGAAGCGGGCCAGGACCTCGGGCGTGGCCAGGGCCTGGTGGGTGACGTTGAGCCCGCACATGGTCACCGGGACCCCGCTGCGGAAGACGATGTCCGCGGCCTCCGGGTCGGTGTGGATGTTGAACTCGGACGCCGGAGTCCGGTTGCCCCGCTCCGTGGAGCCCCCCATCAGCACGATCTCGCGGATGCGGGCGGCGCTGTCGGGGTGGCGGGTCAGCAGCAGGGCGATGTTGGTCAGCGGGGCGGTGGGGACCAGCGTGACCGGCTCGGGGTGGTCCACGAGGATCCGGTGGATGAGTTCCACCGCGTGCTCGGGGACCAGGTCGACCGTGGGTTCGGGGAACCGCGGTCCGTCCAGCCCGGACGCGCCGTGCACGTCGTCCGCCACGGCCAGCGGCTGGAGCAGCGGCCGGTCGCACCCGGCGGCGATGGGCACGTCCGTGATCCCGGCGACGGTGCACACCCGGCGGGCGTTGAGGGAGGTCTTCTCCAGCGTCTGGTTGCCGGCGACCGTGGTGATCGCGAGCAGGTCGACCGCCGGGTTCGCCGCCGCCAGCATGATCGCCAGGGCGTCGTCGTGCCCGGGATCGCAGTCGATGATGATCGGAACGGGCACGGGCGACCTCCTCGTCGGAGTGCTGACCCGTCCAGTCTGCCGCCGGAGAGCCGCTCGGGTGGCCCCTACTTGTCGATGTCCCCGACCACGAAGAACAGCGAGCCCAGGATCGCCACCATGTCGGCGACGAGCTGCCCCGGCAGCAGTACGGCCAGGGCCTGGATGTTGTTGTACGAGGCGCTGCGCAGCTTCAGCCGGTACGGGGTCTTCTCGCCCTTCGAGACGAGGTAGTAGCCGTTGATGCCGAGCGGGTTCTCGGTCCAGGCGTAGGTGTGGCCCTCGGGCGCCTTCAGCACCTTGGGCAGCCGCTGGTTGACCGGCCCCGGCGGCAGCTCCGCCATCCGGTCCAGGCAGGCCACGGCCAGGTCGAGCGCGTTGTGGGTCTGGTCCAGCAGGCACTCGAAGCGGGCCAGGCAGTCGCCCTCGGTGCGGGTGACGACCTCGAGGACGTCCTGGAGCTCGCCGTAGGCCAGGTACGGCTCGTCGCGGCGCAGGTCGAAGTCGACGCCGGAGGCGCGGGCGATCGGGCCGGACACCCCGTACGCGTGCACCGCCTCGGCGGACAGGACGCCGACGCCGCGCGTACGGGCGCGGAAGATCTCGTTGCCGTGGACCAGCTTGTCGTAGACGTCCATGCGGGTGCGGACGTCGGCGATGGCGGCGCGGGCCCGGTCGAGCCAGCCGGCCGGGAGGTCCTCCTTGAGGCCGCCGACGCGGTTGAACATGTAGTGCATGCGGCCGCCGGAGATCTCCTCCATGACGGCCTGGAGCTCCTCGCGCTCGCGGAACGCGTGGAAGATCGGGGTGATCCCGCCCAGTTCGAGGGGGTACGAGCCGAGGAACATCAGGTGGTTCAGCACCCGGTTCAGCTCGGCGAGCAGGGTCCGCATCCACACGGCCCGCTCGGGGACCTCCATGCCGAGCATCCGCTCGACGGCCATGACCACACCGAGCTCGTTGGAGAACGCGGACAGCCAGTCGTGGCGGTTCGCGAGCATCACGATCTGCCGGTAGTCGCGGGCCTCGAAGAGTTTTTCGGCGCCGCGGTGCATGTAGCCGACCACGGGCTCGGCGCTGACGATCCGCTCGCCGTCCAGGACGAGGCGCAGGCGCAGCACGCCGTGCGTGGAAGGGTGCTGGGGGCCGATGTTGAGCACCATGTCGGTGCTCTCCGCCGCTCCGCCGATGCCGACCGTGGTCTCCGTCATGCGGGCATTGTCTCAGCCCTACGCTGGGTGGATGGAAACGGGGACAGAGGGTGAGACGGGTGGGCCCGTGTGGGTGGGGCTGCCGGGCGGGCTGCTCACTCTGCGGCGGCTGCTGCTGGTGCTCTGGGCGACGGCGTCCGCCGTCGTGACCGCCGTCGTACTGGGGCTGACGGTCGGCCCGTGGTGGGCGGCCGTCGGGGTGATGTGGCTCGCCGTCCTGGGCTGGGGCTGGGCGCTCCTCGGCCGGAACTGGCGGTCCTGGCGGTACGCCGAGCGGGCGGATGACCTGCTGATCAGCCGCGGGGTGCTGTGGCGGGAGGAGACCGTGGTCCCGTACGGGCGGATGCAGCTGGTCGAGGTCACCTCCGGCCCGCTGGAGCGGCGCTTCGGACTGGCCTCCCTCCAGCTGCACACGGCGGCGGCGGCCACCGACGCCAAGATCCCGGGCCTGGCGCCGGCCGAGGCGGAGCGACTGCGCGACCGCCTCACCGCCCTCGGCGAGGCAAGGTCGGCGGGCCTGTGACCGCCGGTCCGGCGGGCGGCGACCCGCTGACCCCCGCAACCGCACCCGCCGCAGCCGCCGCGGCCGCCGCACCCGGCGTCGAACCCGGCGGAGGCGGACGGCGGCTGCACCCCTTCACGCCGCTGCGCCGCGCCTGGGTGCCGATCGCCGCGACCGCCGGCGTGGTCGCCCAGCAGGGCGACCAGGCCCAGAAGTGGGTCGCGGACCTGTCCGTCCTGCTCCGGCTGGTGGCGCTGGCCGCAATCGTCCTCGTGTTCGCCGGGTACGGCTTCCTGAGCTGGTGGTTCACCCACTACGCCGTGACCGATACCGAACTGCGCATCCGAACCGGACTGCTCTTCCGCCGCACCGCGCACATCCGCCTCGACCGCCTCCAGGCCGTGGACGTCACCCGCCCGCTGCTGGCCCGGCTGACCGGTGTCGCCAGCCTGCGCCTTGACGTCATCGGCACCGACGACAAGGACCAGCTGTCCTTCCTCGGCGAGCAGGAGGCCGTCGCCCTGCGCGCCGAACTCCTCGCCCGCGCGGCGGGCTTCGCCCCCGAGGAGGCCGTGCGGCTGGGCGAGGCCCCCGACACGGAGCTGCTGCGCGTGAGCCCGCGCGAGCTCGTCGTGTCCCTGCTGCTCAGCCTCGGCGTCCTGGGCGCGCTCGCGGCCGGGATCGTCGGGCCGGTGGCCGTGTGGTGGTTCAGCTCCAGCCCGTGGGCGGCCGTCGTCGCCCTCCTCCCGCTGCTCGGCGCGGTCTGGGCGGGCACCGCCGGCCGCTTCCTCGCGGAGTACGACTGGCGGGTCGCGCAGTCCCCGGACGGGCTGCGCCTGGACCACGGAATGCTGGACCGGGCCCACGAGACCGTGCCGCCGGGGCGCGTGCAGACCGTACGGATCGTGGAGCCGCTGCTGTGGCGGCGGCGCGACCTGGTCCGCGTGGAGCTGGCCGTGGCGGGCTCGAAGAACGAGGTCCTGGTCCCGGTGGCCGCGCGGGCCGCCGCGTACGCCGTGATCGCCCGGGTGCTGCCCGGGGTCGACCTGGCGGCCCTGGCCTTCTCCGGCTCACCGCCGGCCGGCTCGCGCCGGGTGGTCCCGGTGTGGTGGAAGGGCTACGCGCTGGCCGTCTCCCCGGAGGTGTTCGCGGCCCGGCACGGCCGCCTGTGCCGCCGTACGGAGATCGTCCCGCACGCCAAGGTGCAGAGCGTCCGCCTCGGCCAGGGCCCGTGGGCCCGCGCCTGCGGCCTCGCCGACGTGCACGTGGACACCGGCGCGAACGGTACGGTCACGGCCCGGCTGCGGGCGGCGGACGAAGCCGCCGCCCTGCTGGCCGACCAGGCCGTCCGCGCCCGCACCTCCCGCGCCTCGGCCCGCCCGGACCGCTGGATGACGCGGCCGGGCGCGTGAGCCGCGACTGGCCGCCCCCGCCGCGGCGGCGCTCGCGATGACGCTGGCCTTCGCGGGCCCCGCGGCCGCCGATCCCTCGTTCGTGATGCGGTCGGGCGAATGAGGTCCGCTTCGCGGCCCTGCCCGGCGAGCAGAACACCGGGCGCCCCTCCGCCTTGCGATGCATGGCGCCAGCCGACGCGGGCTTAACCGGCAAGATCCAAAAGAGACGATCTAGCCTGCGCCGCCGCCCGCGCGGACCAGGCCCGTCTCGTACGCCAGGACCACCACCTGGACGCGGTCGCGCAGCCCCAGCTTCGTCAGGATGCGGCCCACATGGGTCTTCACGGTCGCCTCCGACAGGACCAGCCGGGCCGCGATCTCCCCGTTCGACAGCCCCTGGGCCACCAGCAGCATGACCTCGCGCTCGCGGTCCGTCAGCCGCTCGATCTCCTTGTTCTGCGGCTCCTGCGTGGTCGTCGGCAGCATCGGCGCGAAGCGGTCCAGCAGCCGCCGCGTCGTGGACGGGGCGACCACCGCGTCCCCGCTGTGCACCGAGCGGATGGCCGCGAGCAGTTCGGCCGGCGGGACGTCCTTCAGCATGAAGCCGCTCGCCCCGGCCTTCAGGCCCGAGAAGGCGTACTCGTCCAGGTCGAAGGTGGTCAGGATGATGACCTTGGGGTGCTCCTCCGGCTCGCAGATCCGCCGCGTCGCCTCGACACCGTCCAGCCTCGGCATGCGGACGTCCATCAGCACCACGTCCACCTTCGTGGCCCGCAACACCTCCAGCGCCTCCAGGCCGTCGCCGGCTTCGGCGACGACCTCCATGTCCGGCTGGGCGGCGAGCACCATCCGGAAGCCGGTGCGCAGCAGCACCTGGTCGTCGACCAGCATCACTCGGATGGACATCGGTTACCTCGTCCTCGTCATCTCTTCTTCAGGGGAAGCAGTGCGCTGATGCGGAAGCCGCCGCCGGGACGCGGGCCCGCGTCCAGGGTTCCGCCGACCATACCGATCCGCTCGCGCATGCCGATCAGTCCGTGCCCGGCGCCGTCCGCACCGCCGTCCTCGTACAGTTCGTGGGCCGCGCCCCGGCCGTCGTCCTCGACCAGCAGGCCGAGCCCGTCGTCGAAGTAGACCAGCCGGACGCTGGCCTTCGCCTCGGGGCCGCCGTGCTTGCGGGTGTTGGTGAGCGCCTCCTGGACGATCCGGTACGCCGTCAGCTCGACCCCGCTGGGCAGCCGCCGCGGCGCGCCCTCGACCTCGAAGTCCACCACGAGCCCGGCCGCCCGTACCTGCTCGACCAGGACCTCGATCTGCTCGACGTCGGGCTGCGGCACGTAGTCCTCGGACTCCTGGGGCTCGCCGGTGCGCAGCACGCCCAGCAGCCGGCGCATCTCCGCGAGGGCCTGGCGGCCGGTGCCGGAGATGGTCTGCAGGGCCTCCTTGGCCTGCTCGGGCGCCACGTCCATGACGTACGCCGCGCCGTCCGCCTGGACCACCATCACCGAGACGTTGTGCGCGACGACGTCGTGCAGCTCGCGGGCGATCCGGGCGCGCTCGCCGGCCACGGCCACCTTGGCCTGGGCCTCGCGCTCCTTCTCCAGCCGCTGGTTCCGCTCGATCAGCTGGGCGTAGTAGGCCCGGCGGGTGCGCAGCGAGTCGCCCAGCACCCACGCCAGCACGAACGGAATGATCATGAAGATGGCGAAGAGGAGGTTGTCGACGTCGTTGCTGCCCTTGTCCACGCCGAAGCGGACGAAGTAGAGCGGCGCGGCCGCGAGCCCCCAGCCGAGCGCGGTGCGGGAGACCCAGCGCGGGACCTCGCTCGCGGCGACGGTGTAGAGGATCACGAACATGGCGAGGTCCCAGACCCCGGCGATGATTCCCAGGGAGAGCTGGAAGACGCCCGCCCCGAGGGTGAGCCAGAACATCGCCTGCGTCCACTTGCGGCGCAGGGCCACGGCCGTGCTCAGCGCGAGCACCACGGGGACGGCGGCGAACTTCAGGGGCCGGCTGATGTCGGGCTCGCCCACGACGTTCAGCATCGAGACCCCGAAGAGGAGGACAGCCCAGAAGCTGTCGACGCCCGTCGGGTGTCTGCGGAGGAAGTCGTAGAGGCGCTGCACGTCACCCAGCGTAGGGAACGGCGATAGGTGCTGGAGTCAACCAGAGGTTCGAACCTGGCCTCGGGGGCGTACTCCCGAAGGTGGAGTTGAGCTTAGCCTTTGTGGGGTGAGCACGCAGGGTGGACATCCGACTCCGGTCCGGTGGCGCGACGCGATGGACGCCGCCCTCTACGGGCCCGGCGGCTTCTACGTGCGCCCGGGCGGGCCCGGGCCGGCCGGGCACTTCCGCACCTCGGTGCACGCCTCCGCGCTGTACGCGGGAGCCGTGGCCCGGCTGCTGCGGTGGGTGGACGCGGAGCTCGGGCACCCGCGGGGGCTGGACCTGGTCGACGTGGGGGCCGGGCGGGGCGAGCTGCTGGCCGGGGTGCTGGCCGCGCTGGAGCCGGAGACGGCCGCGCGGGTGCGTCCGTACGCCGTGGAGCGCGCGGAGCGGCCCGAGGGGCTCGACCCGCGGATCCGCTGGGTCGGGGCGCCGCCCGAAGGGACGACGGGCCTGCTGTTCGCCAACGAGTGGCTCGACAACGTGCCGCTGGAGATCGCGGAGGACGGGCGCTACGTCCTGGTCGCCCCGGACGGTACGGAGAGCCCGGGCGGCCCGCTGGACCGCGCGGACCGGACCTGGCTGGAGCGGTGGTGGCCCGGCGGTACGCAGACCGGCCGGGCCGAGATCGGTCGGGCCCGCGACGAGGCCTGGGCGGGGGCCGTGGCGAGCCTGGAGCGGGGGCTGGCGGTGGCGGTGGACTACGGCCACACGCGGGACGCGCGGCCCCCGTACGGCACGCTGACGGGCTTCCGTGCGGGCCGGGAGGTCCCGCCCGTCCCGGACGGCGCCCGCGACGTCACCGCGCACGTGGCGCTCGACTCCTGCGCGGGGCCGGGCGCGGTCCTGCTGACGCAGCGCGAGGCGCTGGCGGGGCTCGGTGTCTCGGGCTCCCGGCCCGCTCTGGCGCTCGCCTCGGCGGATCCGGTGGCGTACGTGCGGGGGCTGGCCGCCGCGGGTGAGGCGGCCGAGCTGACCGCCCGCGGCGGCCTCGGCGACTTCCTGTGGCTGTGCCAGCCCGTCGGGATCCGGGCGGCCTGGCCCGGGGCCGCCGCCGGCTGACGCGGGCCGGGTGCGGGTCCCGGCCGGCGCGGGGTCCGGGGCTCCGCCCCGGGTCCCCGCGCCTCGAACTCCGGCGAGGCCGGACTCCTTACTGGTTGACCTCGTCGTGGCCCTCGTGGAGGCCGCCGCCGCTGCCCGAGCCGTTCGTCGGCGTCGAGGTGACCGGCTTCGACAGCGGGGCCAGGTCATGCGCGTAGTGGCCGACCGCGTCCGCGATGACGTCGACGTTGATGTCGAGCGCCTTCTGGTCGATGTTGGTGATGTCGTCACCCTTGCCGTGGTAGTTCACGTCGTAGGCGACGCCCGCCTGCCCGCCGAACTTCGCGGCCTGCGCCGGGGTCTTGATGCCCTCGGCGCCGGTGAAGGTGCCGCCGGAGGGGATGCCGACCTCGATGAACGGGCCGTAGTCCGAGCGGCCGGAGAAGTCCGTGCCCTCGTGCGGGATCTTCTTGGAGTCGAGGAAGTCGGTGATCCCCTTCTCCAGCTGGGCGGAGCCGGCCGGCCCGGGGCCCGCGCCGGTGGCGTCCGAGTCGTCGCCGTCGTAGACGAAGTACGCGGAGTTCGGCGAGGCGATCATGTCGAAGTTCAGGTAGAGCTTGATCTGCTTCTTCTGGGCGTCCGTCAGCCCGGCGACGTACGCCTCCGAGCCGAGCAGGCCGAACTCCTCCGCCGACCACCAGGCGAACTTGACCTTGTTCTTGACCTTCTTCTGCTCGCTCGCGAGCCGCTGGGCGACCTGGAGGATGCCCGCCGAGCCGGAGCCGTTGTCGTTGATGCCGGGGCCGGCCGCGACCGAGTCGAGGTGCGCGCCGAGGAAGACGGTGTTGTTCTCGTCGCCGCCCTTGGTCTCGGCGATGACGTTGAACGTCTTGCGGTTCTCGCGCAGCTGCCGGATGTCGAGGGTGGCCTCCACGGGGCCGGCCGCGGCCTCGGCGGCGAGCTTCTCGCCGTCCTCCTGGGTGATGCCGCCCGTCGGGACCTTGCCCGCGGCCGGGTCGCCGAGGGTTCCGTTGAGGGCGCCCGCGGTGTTGTTGTAGATGATCGCGCCGACCGCGCCGGCCGCGGCCGCGTTCTGCTGCTTCACCGCGAAGGTGCAGCCGCCGCGCTTGATCAGGGCGATCTTGCCGGTGAAGGTGCCGGAGGCGAAGTCGTCCGGCTGGCAGCCGTTCGAGCCGTCCGCGTCGACCGGGGCGACGGCGACCTGGGCGGTCACGCCGCCCTCCGGGCTGTTCGCCGTGTACGACATCAGGTGGATCGGTACGTCGCGCTGGTTCGCGCCGCCCACCGTCAGCTTCTCCTCGATCGTCTCGACGTAGACGAAGTCGAACTCGTTGCGCGTGACCGTGTATCCGGCCGCCTTCAGCACGGCCTCGACGTACTTGGCCGACTGCTCGTGGCCCTTGGAACCCGCCACGCGGGTGCCGTTGTTGTAGTCGGCCAGGGACTGCAGGACCTTGAGGTGGTTGTAGGCACCCTTGCCGGTCGCGTCCTTGACCAGCTTCCTGGCGAGCGCGTCACCGCGGGCGGCGTCGCTCTGCGGGCTCCCGGTGGCTCCGGCCGGTCCGGCGAGGAGCAGCGGTGAGACGAGGGCCGCTGCGGCCAGGGCGGCGGTTGCTGCGGCTATACGGCGTGAGGGCATGAAGGTCCTTCCACGGCAAAGACGAGCAGGGCGGGCGGATCTGGGCACAGCAGGCACAGCAAGGCACAGCAGGGCGCTGCGTGGTGGGGCGTGGTGCAGCCGGAACGCAGAATCGGTGTGCGTCAGGTGGGGAAACAGTGAGCGCACGTTAGACAGGAAGTGGCCACCAAGGCCAGAGCTTTCGCTGTTTTCGGTTTATGAATTCCGTATATCGGTGACTCTGCGCCGATCAAATCCGGCCAACCGCCCGCCGGTTCCGGCTAGCGCAGGACGCCCTCGATGAAGTCGGAGCCGATGCGGGCGACCGCACCGAGGTCCAACTGGTGCTGGGCGTAGCGGCCTTGCCTTCGCGTGTGCATCAGGCCGGCCTTCTTCAGGACGGCCAGGTGCCGTGACACCTCCGGCGCGGTGATCCCGTAGACGGTCGCCAGTTCGCTCGTCGTGTACGGGGCCCGCGCCAGGCTCCGGCACAGCAGCATCCGCATGGGATGGGCCAGGGCCTCCATCCGCCGCTGGAGCAGCTCCACCGAGCCCGGCGCGGAGACCGGCTCGGGAGTGCCGAGCGGATAGTGGACCACCGGCCGCCAGCGCGGAGCGTGCACCACGAGCAGGTGCGGCCAGCCGAAGTTGGTCGGCACGAAGACGAGGCCGCTGCCTATTCGGGGGTCGGTCGCGGTCGCCGCCCCGTGGACCATCTTGTCGACGGTGATGGTGGTGAGGCCCTCGTCGACGCTGAGGGCCGTCGAGACCTCCCTCAGCGCGGCCGGCAGCCCCTTGCGGCGCAGCAGTTCCGCCTTGTGCCGGGTGTCGGCGCTCTGCCCCGGCTCCACGCGCTTCCAGGTCTCCGCGAAGAAGGCCTCGTCGCAGTCCTCCAGGAGCCGGCGCATCCACACCCGTACGCCGGCGGTGTCGTCCAGCAGGCGTACGGAGAACTCCAGCTGGTGGGGGCCGCGGGCGGCGGCCACCTCCAGCGCCTTGGCCCGGGCCGCCGGGTTCGTGAGCGGGGAAGGGCCGCCGCCCTCGTTGTAGAGCCTCAGCCAGCAGTGCTCCAGGGCGGCCATCACGAACTGCTCGTCGTCCAGCCGGTCGAGTACGTCGAGCTCCTCGGCCAGGGTCCCGGCGGGCACCCCGGTCCCGCCGGCGATCCCGGCGAAGGCCATGAAGAGGTCGGAGAAGGAGCTCCGCCACATGAACTCGCCCTCCAGCAGCCGGTCCGCGAGGCACGGATCGAGCGAGGCGGTGGTGGCCGTGGTCCAGGAGGTGAGCGCCGGGTGATGGGCGGGCTGGGAGAGCGCGTGCAGCGCCATGCAGAGCTCCGCGAGGGGGGAGGGCGCGAAGGTGATCCGCTCTGCGGGGAGTCCGGCGATGTCGATGGTGACGCTCATCTGGCCATTCTGTCGTCCCGCTCACCGAGGGTGGTGCCGGGTGGACCGTGCGGCGCCGCCGTACGAGTGGCCGCGGGCGGTCCGGCGCGGCGGCCGGACGAGTGATCGTTTGCCCGTGGCGCGGCCGCGGGGAGCCGTCGATTGACGGGGAACGTCAACTGTCGTGCGCGGTGCCGCCGACGGGGTGAGGGTAGAGCCATGAGCGCGATCGAGCAGTACCTCATAGACACCTGGCGGGCCTCCCAGCACGCGGAGCCGATGCCCCCGCCCCCCGGCCGCGACGACGTCGCCGTCCTGCGCGAGATCCGGTCGTACGAGCAGGTCAAGGCCGTGGTGGACGGCCGTCCGGCCGACCACCCGTGGCGCGCGGCCGTACGCCGGATGCTGAGCAGGCCGCGCGCTTGCTGAACCGCCACCGGCTGGTGGACCCGGCCGGCGGGTCGTGCCGGGGCCGGGCGCCGGGTGGCTGCGCCGCCCGGGCGGGGTCGGCTGGGGCCGGTTGGGGCGGGGTCGGGCGCGCGCCGGGGCGTCTCCTCGGACGCCGAACGTGGCGGGGGGTCGTTGAGCCGAGCCCCGTTGCGTTCGGCGCCCTGCGGGGATCACCCCGACACACACCCGACCCCGCCCCAACCGGCCCGGCTGCCTCCGAATCGGCTCAGTCGAAGTTCGGCGCGTTGCGTTCGTAGACCAGTCGCAGTCCGATCAGGGTCAGCCACGGTTCGTGGTCGTCGATCACCGAGGACTCGCCCAGAACCATCGGCGCGAGCCCGCCCGTCGCGATGACGCGGACGTCGTCCGGGTCGCCGTTCGGCCCGGCCAGCTCCTTCGCCATGCGGGCCACGACCCCGTCGACCTGGCCCGCGAAGCCGTAGACCACACCCGACTGCATCGCCTCGACCGTGGACTTGCCGATCACGTTCCGCGGGCGGGCCAGCTCGATCTTGCGGAGCTGGGCGCCGCGGACGCCGAGCGCCTCCATGGAGATCTCGATGCCGGGGGAGATGACCCCGCCCACGTACTCGCCCTTCGCGGACACCGCGTCGAAGGTGGTCGCCGTACCGAAGTCGACCACGATCGCCGGGCCCCCGTAGAGCTCGACCGCCGCGACCGCGTTGATGATGCGGTCCGCGCCGACCTCCTTCGGGTTGTCCATCAGGATCGGCACGCCCGTCTTGATGCCCGGCTCCACCAGCACCGCGGGCACGTCGCCGTAGTAGCGCCGGGTGACCTCGCGCAGCTCGTGCAGGACCGACGGCACCGTCGAGCAGATCGCGATGCCGTGGATGCCGTCGCCCAGCTCGCTGCCGAGCATCGGGTGCATGCCCATCAGGCCCTGCATGAGCACGGCCATCTCGTCGGCCGTGCGCCGCGGGTCGGTCGAGATGCGCCAGTGCTCGACGATCTCGTCACCGTCGAACAGGCCCAGGACCGTGTGGGTGTTGCCTACGTCGATGGTGAGGAGCACGGGTTACACCGCCTCGCGCAGATCGAGGCCGATGTCCAGGATCGGCGAGGAGTGGGTCAGCCCCCCGACGGCCAGGTAGTCCACGCCGGTCTCCGCGTACGCCCGGGCGGTGTCGAGGGAGAGGCGGCCCGAGGACTCCAGCACCGCGCGCCCGGCCACCAGGGCCACGGCCTCGGCGGTCTGCTCGACCGTGAAGTTGTCCAGCAGGATCAGGTCGGCGCCGGCCTCCAGGACCTCGCCGATCTGCTCCAGGGTGTCGACCTCGACCTCGATCGGCAGCTCCGGGAAGGCCTCCCGCACGGCCTTGAAGGCCTGCGCGACCCCGCCCGCCGCCACCACGTGGTTGTCCTTGACCAGTGCGGCGTCCGACAGCGACATCCGGTGGTTGACGCCGCCGCCGCAGCGCACCGCGTACTTCTCGAGCGCGCGCAGGCCCGGCGTGGTCTTGCGGGTGTCGCGGACCTTCGCACCGGTGCCCTCCAGCACGTCCGCCCAGCGGCGGGTGGCCGTCGCGATGCCGGACAGCCGGCACAGGATGTTCAGCGCGCTGCGCTCCGCCGTGAGCAGGTCGCGGGTGCGCGAGCGCACCGAGAGCAGCAGCTGCCCGGCCTCGACCCTGTCGCCGTCCTCCGCGTGCCGCTCCACCTCGAAGGCCTCGGTGCACACCACGGAGAACGCGGCCTCGGCGATCCGCAGGCCGGCCACGACGCCGTTCTCGCGGGCGACGAAGTCGGCGATGGCCTCGGCCTCCTCCGGCACCGTGGCGACGGTGGTGACGTCCACGCCGCCGTCCAGGTCCTCGGAGAGCGCCATGTGCGCGATGTCCTCGACCTCGATGGGGTCCAGGCCCGCGTCGGCCAGCAGCTGGGCGAGCGCCGGGTCCAGGCCGCTCTCCTCGCCGTCACCGCAGGCGCAGTCGTCGCCGCAGCCGCCGTCGTTCTGGTCGATCAGGGGAAGTTCGGGGGTGCTCACGGTCACTGCTCCAGGCTCGGGGTGCTCAGGGGGTGCACGGACGGGAAGTCCGCGGAGTCGGTGGGTACGACGACCAGGGCCCGCTTCTCGGTCGCCGAGAGCCGGACGACGAGGTGACGCCGCCAGTCGGCATCGTCCCGGTCCGGGTGGTCCTCGCGCCAGTGGCAGCCGCGGGTCTCCTCACGCCGCTGCGCGGCGGCGACCAGGACCCGTGCCACGCACAGCAGGTTCGTGGCCTCCCAGGTGTCCACCCCCGGTTCGGCGGTCTTGCCGTGCGTCTCGAGGTCGTTCAGGGCGGTCGCGTACAGCGCTTCGAGGGCCTCGGCCGCCTCGGCCAGCGAGGCGGCGGAGCGGAGCACGCCCGCGCCCTCCGTCATGATCCGCTGGACCTCGTGCCGGGCCGTGGCGGGCTGCAGCGGGCCGGTGGCCGGGACCGGGACGACCGGGCCGTTGCCGCCGAAGCGCTGAGCGGCGATGTCGTCGGCGATCCGCTCGGCGAAGACCAGGCCCTCCAGCAGCGAGTTGGAGGCGAGTCGGTTCGCGCCGTGCACACCGGTGCAGGCGACCTCACCGCAGGCGTACAGGCCGCGTACGGTGGTCCGCCCGTGCAGGTCGGTCCGTACGCCGCCGGAGGCGTAGTGCGCGGCGGGCGCGACCGGGATGGGCTCGGTCACCGGGTCGATGCCGTGCGAGCGGCAGGCGGCGAGGATCGTCGGGAAGCGCTGCTCCCACATCTCGGCGCCGAAGTGCCGGGCGTCCAGGTACATGTGCTGCGCGCCCTGCTCCTGCATGCGGCGCATGATGCCCTTGGCGACGATGTCGCGCGGGGCCAGTTCGGCGAGCTCGTGCTGGCCGACCATGAAGCGGACGCCGTCCGCGTCGACGAGGTGCGCGCCCTCCCCGCGGACCGCCTCCGACACCAGCGGCTGCTGCCCCTCCGCGTCCGGGCCGAGGAAGAGCACCGTCGGGTGGAACTGCACGAACTCCAGGTCGGAGACCTCGGCGCCGGCGCGCAGCGCGAGCGCCACGCCGTCACCGGTGGACACCGACGGGTTGGTGGTGGCCGAGAAGACCTGGCCCATGCCGCCGGTCGCGAGGATCACGGCGGGCGCGTGGACGGCGCCGACGCCGTCGTGCTGGCCCTCGCCCATCACGTGCAGGGTGACTCCGGCCGTGCGGCCCTGCGCGTCGTGCAGCAGGTCCAGTACGAGGGCGTTCTCGACGGTCTCGATGCCCGCGGCCTGGACCGCTTCGACGAGGGCCCGGGAGATCTCGGCGCCGGTGGCGTCGCCGCCCGCGTGCGCGATGCGCCGCCGGTGGTGGCCGCCCTCCCGGGTCAGTTCTATCTCGCCGGTCTCCGCGGAGGTGTCGAAGACCGCTCCGGTGGCCATCAACCGCCGTACCGCGTCGGGACCTTCGGTGACGAGCAGCCGTACGGCCGCCTCGTCGCACAGGCCCGCGCCCGCGACCAGGGTGTCGTCGAGGTGCTGCTCGGGGGTGTCGCCGTCGCCGAGGGCCGCGGCGATGCCGCCCTGGGCCCAGCGGGTGGAGCCGTCGTCGAGCCGGGCCTTGGTGACCACGACGGTCCGGCGGCCCGCGGCGGCGCAGCGCAGGGCGGCGGTCAGGCCCGCCACGCCGGAGCCGACGACCACGACATCGGCGTCGAGGGACCAGCCGGGGGCGGGCGCGTGCAGGCGTATGCCGGTGCCCGCGGCCGTGTCTCCGCCGTCGCTGCCTGCGGGGCCTCTGCCTGGGGTGCTCACGAGTGTGCTCCGAATTCCAATGGGATGTTGTCGATCAGCCGGGTCGCGCCCACCTTCGCGGCGACGGCCAGCACGGCCTGCCCGGTGAAGTCGGGACCGGCCTCGGTGAAGTCCTGCGGGTCCACCAGCGCCAGGTAGTCCAGGTCGAGCGGCGGCTCGTGGCGGCCCGCCTCCTCCAGGACGTGCAGCGCGGCGGCCCGTACGGCGTCCGGCAGCCCCCCGCCCGCGGCCGAGACGGCGTGGGCGTCGGCCGAGGCGCGGATCTCGCCCAGCCGGGCCAGGGCGGTGGCCCGCTCGTCGCTGGCCGGGGAGGCCTCCGCGCGGGCGCGCAGCGCCGCCTGCGCGGCGAGCCGGTCCTGCCCGGCGAACAGGGCGCGGGACAGGGCCAGCGCGGTGTGCCGCTCGGCGGGGGAGAGGTAGCGGTTGCGGGACGACAGGGCGAGCCCGTCCTCCTCGCGGACGGTCGGTACGCCGACCACCTCGACGGGGAAGTTCAGGTCGGTCACCATCCGCCGGATCAGCGCCAGTTGCTGGGCGTCCTTCTGGCCGAAGAGGGCCAGGTCGGGGCCGGTGAGGTGGAGCAGTTTGGCGACGACGGTCAGCATCCCGTCGAAGTGGCCGGGGCGGGTGGCCCCTTCGAGGCGCTCGCCCATCGGCCCGGCAGTGATCCGCACCTGCGGGTCGCCGCCCGGGTAGACCTCGTCGACGGACGGGGCGAACACCGCGTCGGCGCCCGCTCCACCGGCGATCAGCACATCGGCGTCGAGGGTGCGCGGATAGCGGTCGAGGTCCTCGTTCGCCCCGAACTGCAGCGGGTTGACGAAGACGGTGACGACGACCTGGCCGCCCGGCCCCGCCTGTTCGCGGGCGGTGCGGATCAGGGTGGCGTGGCCCTCGTGCAGGGCGCCCATCGTCATCACCACGGCCCGGCGCCCGGATCGCGCGAGGCCGTGCAGCTCCTCGGCGGTGTGCAGCAGCTGGGTCACTGGTGGCCCCCGTCGGTGTCCGTGTCGGCGAGCACGCCGAGCAGGTCCTCGGCGAGTTCGGGCTTGAGCAGACCGTGCGCGAGGGCCCGGTCGGCGGTGGTGCGGGCCATCGCCAGGTACCCGGCGACCGCGGCCGGCGCGTGCCGGCGCAGCTCCGAGACGTGCGCGGCGACCGTACCGGCGTCACCGCGGGCCACCGGGCCGGTCAGGGCGCCGTCGCCGGAGCGCAGGGCGTTGTCGAGGGCCGCGCCGAGCAGCGGGCCGAGCATCCGGTCGGGGTGCTCGACCCCGGCCTTGCCCAGCAGCTCCATCGACTGGGCGACCAGCGTGACCAGGTGGTTCGCGCCGAGGGCGAGGGCCGCGTGGTAGAGCGGACGGTTCTCCTCCGCGATCCATTCGGGCTCCCCGCCCATCTCGATGACCAGGGCCTCGGCGGCCAGGCGCAGCTCCTCGGGGGCGGTGACGCCGAAGGAGCAGCCGGCCAGGCGCTGCACGTCGACCTCGGTGCCGGTGAAGGTCATCGCGGGGTGCAGGGCCAGCGGCAGGGCGCCCGCGCGGCGCGCCGGGTCGAGCACGGCGGTCCCGTACCGGCCCGAGGTGTGCACGAGGAGCTGGCCGGCCCGGATCGCGCCGGTCTCGGACAGGCCCTCCACCAGGGAGGGCAGCGCGTCGTCGGGAACGGTGAGGAGCACCAGCTCGGCCCGCTCCAGCACCTGCGCGGGCGGCACGAGCGGCACGTCGGGCAGCATCCGCGCGGCCCGGCGCACGGACGCGTCGGACACTCCGGAGACGGCGACGGGCCGGTGCCCGGCCTGCTGGAGCGCGCGGGCCAGCGCCGGACCGACCCGGCCGGCTCCGACGACGCCGACGGCGAGCCGGGCAGGGCGTGGCTGCTGTGATGGATTCACGCGGGGAGGGCCTTCCGTTCCAGTCCGCGGGGGGTACCGGACGATACGCCGCCATGCTAGCTCCTGGGGCAATTGGCCGGACGGCGACGACGTGGGTGAGGATCGGGCTCCATGAGCGACGACAGTGACGACACGGAACGTACGAAGCGGCAGGTGGCGGCCTGGCGCGGAGCGGAGCGCAAGCTGTCGCGCAGCCTGCTCGAACCCACGGTGGGGGAGCTGCTCGCCGGGCTCGCCGAAGCCCCGTACGGCATGGACGGACCGGCCGACGTGTACGGCGACGGGATCGTCGAGATGCTGGAACGCCGGGTCGCGGAGCTGCTGGGCATGCAGGACGCGGCGTTCTTCCCCAGCGGGACGATGGCCCAGCAGATCGCGCTGCGCTGCTGGGCGGGGCGCACCGGGAACCCGGTGGTGGCACTGCACCCGATGAGCCATCCGGAGCGGTGGGAGGACGACGCGCTGTCGAGCGTGTCAGGGCTGCGGGTGGTGCACCCGACGACGGAGGCCCGCCAGCCGACGCCCGCGGAGGTCGGGGCGGTCGGGGAGCCCTTCGGCACGCTGATGCTGGAGCTGCCGCTGCGGGAGGCCGGTTTCCTCCTGCCTTCCTGGGAGGAGCTGGAGGCGCTGGTCGAGGCGGCCCGCGAGCGGGAGGCGGTGGTCCACTTCGACGGGGCCCGCCTGTGGGAGTCAACCGTCCACTTCGGGCGCCCGCTGCCCGAGATCGCCGGGCTCGCGGACTCGGTGTACGTCTCCTTCTACAAGTCGCTGGGCGGCCTCAGCGGGGCCGCCCTGGCCGGGCCGCGCGACTTCGTGGAGGAGGCCCGCGTCTGGCGCCACCGGTACGGCGGACGGATCTTCCGGCAGTTCCCGCAGGCCCTGTCCGCGCTGGCCGGACTGGAACGGGAGCTTCCGCGGCTGCCGTCGTACGTGGCCCAGGCGCGGATGGTGGCCGGGGCGCTGCGCTCGGCGTTCGAGGAGTCGCGGGTCCCGTGGGCCCGGATCCACCCGGAGGACCCCCACACGCACCAGTTCCAGGTGTGGCTGCCGTACGACGCGGACCGCCTGACGGAGGCGGCCCTGCGGCTCGCGGAGGAGACGGGCACGGTCCTCTTCCGCCGGTGGTCCGCCGACGGGCCGCCGGGTCTCGCGGTGACGGAACTGGACATCACCGAGCCGGGGCTCTCCTGGACGGAGTCCGACGTGAAGCGGGCCGCCGCCGACTTCGTGGCGCGGCTCTAGGTCTTTCGGCCGGGGGCGGCGGCCTTGTGCGCGGCTTCGCCACGAATCACCGAATTCGGCGAAACTCATCGGTCGGGGCCGGTGTCGGAGTTACCGTCCCCTCGACGGCAATAACCGGCCACCGTTGCCCGGAGGAGACACCATGACCGCTCAGCCCACGTGGCGGAAGTCCTCGTTCTGCAGTGAGGGCGACGCCTGCGTGTACGTCGCCACGGCCCCCGGAGCCCTCGTCAAGGTCGCCGACCGCGTCGACCCCGCGCACCTCGTGCTCGCCACGACGCAGGCCGCCTGGGCCGATTTCATCCGGGCCGTCAAGGAAACCGCCGCGCCGTAATGGCTCACCCTCAGGGGATTTTGTCCGATTAGCGCGTATCTTCGGCCTATGCCCACGCCTTACGGATCCCGCGGCGGCATGGCGTTCAGCGCTGCTGAGCTGCACCTGCTCAGGCGTCTCCTCGCCCACGCCCTTCAGCCCTCCCCGGCCCCCCTGGCGGCCGCGGAGGTCCAGGACTGCCTGCACCTCGCGCAGTCGGTGGACGACGCGGTCCAGGAGGCGGGCCGGCTCAGAGCGTTCCTCCTCGACGACCTCGCCCGCTACCGGGGCGCCCTGCCCGGCAGCCTCTCCGGCTACCTGGAGCTGCTGCAGGACGCCCTGGCCGCCGGCTACGAACCGGCCCCCGACGACCTCGCCGCCCTGCGCGCGCTCCGCGCCAATCCGCTCGCCGCGGCGCTGCTGGAGCGGGCCCGGGCCGTCGCGCAGCGCTCCGTGCGCCGGCGGCTTTCGACGGCCCCCGCGCCCCGGACCCGGCTGCTGGCGCTGGCCGGCGGGCGGGAGGAGCAGCCGAAGCCGGCTCCGCAGCCCAAGGAGCCGCCGCGTCCCGAGCGGCCGGTTCCCACCCCCGGCGAGGTGTTCCCGCCGCGCCGCAAGCCGGCCCCGCCCCCGGCGGCCGGGCGGGCCGTCGGGTAGCTACGCTGGGGGGCATGGACTACGTCTCCGCGCTCGTGCCCCCCGTCGTGATGGCCGCGTTCTTCATCGCTCTCGTGGTGACGATCGTGAAGAGCCAGGGCGGCGCCAACAAGGCCAAGGAAGACGCCGCGGTCGACGCGGTGATCGCCCGCGCCGAGGCAGCGCGCCAGCAGCAGTAGCCCTCGGGGCGACGGGAGTGCGGCCGCGTCGGCCGCACTCCCGATTTTGTCGCGCGTTGCCGAGTGAATAGTCGGGCAATTCCGCACAAGCCGCACTATCGTGCTGTTGTGCCTCGCCCCTTGGGAGAACTCGAAGACGCCGTCATGACGCGGGTGTGGCAGTGGAACCGCCCGGTCACCGTTCGTGAAGTACTGGAAGACCTCCAGCAGGAACGGTCCATCGCGTACACCACGGTCATGACCGTTATGGACAATCTTCATCAGAAGGGCTGGGTCCGCCGGGAAGCCGAAGGCCGCGCCTATCGATATACGGCGGTCTCCACCCGCGCCGCCTACTCGGCCGCCCTGATGAACGAAGCCTGGTCGACGAGCGACAACCCCGCGGCCGCCCTCGTCGCCTTCTTCGGCATGATGTCCGCGGAACAGCGGGAAGCACTCAGGGACGCCGTACGGGTCGTCCAGCACGACGGAGAGTCCGGCGGCGAGGCCGCCACCGAACCGCCCGCCGAACCTGCCACTGGACGCGCTGCCGAACCCGCTGCCGAACCCCCTGCCGAACCCCCCGCTCCGCAGGAAGCCGAAGGGGACTCCGCCGAGCGCCCGCAGGAGCCGGGGCGATAGCGTCCGCAGCCATGGGAGAGTTTTCCTCTGCACACGCAGAAACAGTGACGATCCGCCGTGCCCGCACCGGTGATGTTCCCGCGCTGCGCCGCCTCCTCGACCAGTACGTGCAGCAGCGCATCCTGCTGGACAAAGCCCCGGTCGTCCTTTACGAGGACATCCAGGAGTTCTGGGTCGCGGAACGCGACTCCGACAGTCAGGTGGTCGGATGCGGCGCTCTCCACGTGATGTGGGAAGACCTCGCCGAAGTGCGCACTCTCGCCGTGGACCGCGGCTTGAAGGGCGCCGGCGTCGGCCACAAGGTGCTGGAGCAGTTGTTGCGGACCGCCCGCACGCTCGGGGTGAGCCGCGTTTTCTGCCTGACCTTCGAAGTCGAGTTCTTCGCGAAGCACGGCTTCGTCGAGATCGGCGAGACCCCGGTCGACACCGATGTCTACATGGAGCTCCTGCGTTCCTATGACGAGGGTGTCGCCGAGTTCCTCGGTCTCGAACGAGTGAAGCCGAACACCTTGGGCAACAGTCGGATGCTTCTGCACCTCTGATCGATGGCCTACGCTTTTCCGTCGATCAGCAACCTGTGGCCTATGTCCGAATCGCGCACGTTTCCCGCCTCGTTGCGGTCCTGAACCTCTCCCCGGGGGTTTGTGTTTTCCAGGCAAAAGCGGTTTCCTTTCCACGTACTGCTTTTCGATGAAAGGAAATCCCGGTGGCACAGAAGGTTCAGGTCCTTCTTGTCGACGACCTCGACGGTGGCGAGGCGGACGAGACGGTGACGTTCGCTCTGGATGGCAAGACCTACGAGATCGACCTCACCACCGCCAACGCTGAAAAGCTCCGCGGTCTGCTCGACCCGTACACCAAGGGCGGCCGCCGCACCGGTGGCCGTGCCACCGCGGCACGTGCGAAGGGTCGCGCCTCGGCGACGACGGGCAACCCGGACACCGCGGAGATCCGCGCCTGGGCCAAGGAGAACGGCTACAACGTGAACGACCGCGGTCGCGTCCCGGCCGAGATCCGCGAGGCCTACGAAAAGGCCAAGGGCTGACGGACCCCCGCCGTACGCCGCCCGAGGCGGGCCCGGTGGCATTCCGTCGCCGCCGCCGCCACCAGGCGTACGAGATCGGGCCCACCGGTGCCCTTTCCGGGGCCGGGTCCGGCGGCCCGCCCGGGACCGGGCAGGGCCGGCAGCAGTGCCTCACACCCCTGCTCGGGGGGTCGCAGCCACACGGCGGCCCCCCGAGGGCTTTCTCCCAGGGGCTGCCCCGGGGGAGCCGGGGCGGTGATCCGGCCACCCGCACCCAGGGCGGTCAGGTCCAGGGCGACCCCGCCCCACTCCAGCCAGTCGAGCAACCCCTCCAGCTCGTCCGCGCTCCCCGCGGCCACCAGGAACCGCATCCGGCGCCCCATGAGCGCCACCGGGCCCGTGGCGACCGGCCTGCGCAGCAGGGCCGCGCCCGCGTCGGACGGCAGCTCCAGCACGTCGAACCGCACCCCGGTCGAGAGCAGGCCGGGCGGGCCGCCCGTGACGGCCCAGCCGAGCACCCTCTCGTACCAGGAGGCGTACGCACCCTCCTCGGACGCGACGCGGGGCGAGGGGGCGGTCGGCACAGCGGTGAGGGCCATGCCCGGAGCAACTCGTGAAACGCCCCGGGGTTACGGTCGGCGTGACACACCGCACTCACTCATATGCGGAACGTAAACATCCGCGGCGGCGGAGTCCCACATTCGGGACGGAACTGTGTTCGCCCTTAGCTGAGGGGACCGGTGCTGGCGGCATGGAGTGTCAGTGCTTACGGGTAAGACATTCCTAGTGGATCGGGGCGACACGCTGATTTGACGGGCTTCCGTTCGCCGTCGGCGTACACGCATGACGGGTATCTGCCTGGCCTGCGGGAACATCGTCTCGCACCATCGAGTTGGAGCAGTTGTCGGCTCTTCAAGCCGGTTTTCCCGCTGATGCAGGGGTGAGCCGAGGACGGATGTCGGCAGTTGGAATGAGCTGTCCCGCCCCGCGGGACTAGCATGCGGAAGGACAGGGCGGGGACCGACCCCGAACTGCCCGACCGCTCTGAGGAGCGATAAACGATGTTCGAGAGGTTCACCGACCGCGCGCGGCGGGTTGTCGTCCTGGCTCAGGAAGAAGCCCGGATGCTCAACCACAACTACATCGGCACCGAGCACATCCTCCTGGGCTTGATCCACGAGGGTGAGGGTGTCGCCGCTAAGGCCCTGGAGAGCCTCGGGATTTCGCTCGAGGCTGTTCGCCAGCAGGTTGAGGAGATCATCGGACAGGGGCAGCAGGCCCCTTCCGGCCACATCCCCTTCACCCCGCGGGCGAAGAAGGTCCTGGAGCTTTCGCTCCGAGAGGCCCTCCAGCTCGGCCACAACTACATCGGCACCGAGCACATCCTGCTCGGCCTGATCCGCGAGGGCGAGGGCGTCGCCGCCCAGGTCCTCGTGAAGCTGGGCGCCGATCTCAACCGAGTCCGGCAGCAGGTCATCCAGCTGCTCTCCGGCTACACCGGCGGGGGCAAGGAGTCGGCCACGGCCGGCGGCCCGGCCGAGGGCACGCCCTCGACCTCGCTCGTCCTGGACCAGTTCGGCCGCAACCTCACCCAGGCGGCCCGCGAATCCAAGCTCGACCCGGTCATCGGGCGCGAGAAGGAGATCGAGCGGGTCATGCAGGTGCTGTCCCGCCGTACGAAGAACAACCCGGTCCTCATCGGCGAGCCCGGCGTCGGCAAGACCGCCGTCGTCGAGGGCCTGGCGCAGGCGATCGTCAAGGGCGAGGTTCCCGAGACCCTCAAGGACAAGCACCTCTACACGCTTGACCTCGGCGCCCTGGTCGCCGGTTCCCGCTACCGCGGTGACTTCGAGGAGCGCCTGAAGAAGGTGCTCAAGGAGATCCGCACCCGCGGCGACATCATCCTGTTCATCGACGAGCTCCACACCCTCGTGGGTGCGGGCGCCGCCGAGGGCGCGATCGACGCCGCGAGCATCCTCAAGCCCATGCTGGCCCGTGGTGAGCTCCAGACCATCGGTGCCACCACGCTGGACGAGTACCGCAAGCACCTCGAGAAGGACGCGGCCCTCGAGCGCCGCTTCCAGCCGATCCAGGTGGCGGAGCCTTCCCTCCCCCACACGATCGAGATCCTCAAGGGCCTGCGCGACCGCTACGAGGCCCACCACCGCGTCTCCATCACGGACGAGGCCCTCGTCCAGGCGGCGACGCTGGCGGACCGGTACATCTCGGACCGCTTCCTCCCGGACAAGGCGATCGACCTGATCGACGAGGCCGGCTCCCGGATGCGCATCCGCCGGATGACCGCGCCGCCGGACCTCCGCGAGTTCGACGAGAAGATCGCGGCCGTGCGCCGGGACAAGGAGTCGGCCATCGACTCCCAGGACTTCGAGAAGGCGGCGTCTCTCCGCGACAAGGAGAAGCAGCTGCTGGCGGCGAAGACCAAGCGCGAGAAGGAATGGAAGGCCGGCGACATGGACGTCGTCGCCGAGGTCGACGGCGAGCTCATCGCCGAAGTCCTCGCGACCGCGACCGGCATTCCCGTCTTCAAGCTCACCGAGGAGGAGTCCTCGCGACTGCTCCGCATGGAAGACGAGCTCCACCGTCGGGTCATCGGCCAGAAGGACGCCATCAAGGCGCTCTCCCAGGCGATCCGCCGTACCCGTGCGGGTCTGAAGGACCCGAAGCGCCCGGGTGGCTCGTTCATCTTCGCCGGCCCGTCCGGTGTCGGTAAGACCGAGCTCTCGAAGACGCTCGCCGAATTCCTCTTCGGTGACGAGGACGCGCTGATCTCCCTCGACATGTCGGAGTTCAGCGAGAAGCACACGGTTTCCCGTCTCTTCGGTTCGCCCCCCGGCTACGTGGGCTACGAAGAGGGCGGCCAGCTCACCGAGAAGGTGCGCCGGAAGCCGTTCTCCGTCGTCCTCTTCGACGAGGTCGAGAAGGCCCACCCGGATATCTTCAATTCCCTTCTCCAGATCCTGGAGGACGGTCGTCTGACCGACTCCCAGGGCCGGGTCGTGGACTTCAAGAACACGGTCATCATCATGACGACCAACCTGGGTACCCGGGACATCTCGAAGGGCTTCAACCTGGGCTTCGCGGCGCAGGGTGACACGAAGACCGGCTACGAGCGGATGAAGGCCAAGGTCAACGAAGAGCTCAAGCAGCACTTCCGGCCCGAGTTCCTCAACCGTGTCGACGACACGGTCGTCTTCCACCAGCTCACCGAGGAAGACATCATCCAGATCGTCGACCTGATGATCGCGAAGGTCGACGAGCGCCTGAAGGACCGCGACATGGGCATCGAGCTGAGCGGTGACGCGAAGCTCCTGCTCGCCAAGCGCGGCTACGACCCGATCCTGGGTGCCCGGCCGCTGCGCCGGACGATCCAGCGCGAGATCGAGGACGTCCTGTCGGAGAAGATCCTCTTCGGCGAGCTGCGTCCCGGTCACATCGTGGTCGTCGGCAAGGAGGGTGAGGGCGAGGAAGCCAAGTTCACCTTCCGCGGCGAGGAGAAGTCGGCGCTGCCGGACCTCCCGCCGATCGAGGCCACGGGCTCCGGCCCGGACCTGTCGAAGGGCGCGTAGGCGCGAGCGAGCACGAAGGGGCGGCCCCGGGACTGAGAAGTCCCGGGGCCGCCCCTTTTCCGTAGGCAGCCCTCTGGCCCCCCGGGGGGCCCTGAAGGCCCTGGGCGGCCCTGGAAGGCCCGCGGTGGGCCTCCGCCCGGGTCCCGGAGCGCCCGCGCCCTCGCCTCGCTCCGTCCAGCGAGGGCGGGGGCGGAGGCGGGGTCGGCGCCCCGGAGTGTGTGGGGGTTGCCCGCCGAAGGTCCCGGGCGGGTGGGCCGAAGGTCCCTGGCCGGTGACAAGCCGCACAGAACAAAACGGACGTACTAGGTGGTTTCGTAGATCCAACAGGCCCCGGCGGGGGACCTTCGTCCCAGCGTGGAGCCGTCAACCGGGTGCATCACACCCGCCCGGCTACGAGCCCCGGTAGTAATCGGGACATTTGGGGAAGTCCCGGCCCGCGGGTTACCAAAGGTGAGCCAACCCGGCACACGTTCCAACGTGCCGGGTCACTTCATGCCCGTGACGGGCGTGAACCGCCCTTGTCCCCGGCCCCGGAGGTCTGCACATGTCCGCGAAGCGCGTCAGCACCCGTCGTACCCGTATCGCCGTCGGCACCACCGCTCTCGGCGCGGTGCTGGCCCTGGGGGCCGGGACGACCGCCGCGTTCGCCGACACCGCGCAGACGGCCCTCGCCGGTACCGCCGAGCTGGTCGCCCGGCAGGCCTCCGCCCAGGCCGGCGCCGCCGCCGCGGCCGCCAAGGCCGAGGCGAAGCCCGTCGCGAAGACCGCCTCGAAGACCGGTCTGTGGGACAAGCCGCTGGAGAAGTACACGCTGTCCGCGACCTTCGGCAAGGGCGGCAGCATGTGGTCGCACAAGCACTCCGGCCAGGACTTCGCCGTCCCGGTCGGCACCTCGGTCAAGTCCGCGGCCGCCGGCGTGGTCGTCAAGGCCGGCCCGAACGGCGGCGGCGACGGTCCCGCCTACGGCAACGCCATCGTGATCAAGCACGCGAACAACACGTACTCGCAGTACGCGCACCTCTCGAAGATCCAGGTCAGGATCGGCCAGAAGGTCGCCGCCTCCCAGCGCATCGCGCTGTCGGGCAACACCGGCAACTCCAGCGGCCCGCACCTGCACTTCGAGATCCGCACCACCCCGAACTACGGCTCGGCCGTCAACCCGGTGGCCTTCCTGCGCACCGTCGGCGTCACCGTCTGACCGACGTCCGACCCGACGGTCCCCGTGACCGACCCCACGACCCGGCCCGGCCGGCTGCTCAGGTGAGCAGCCAGGCGTGGGCCGGCTTCGTTTCCGGACCGAGCTTGCCCTCCTTGTACGCGGCGGCCTGCTCCGGCGTGAAGGCCGTGTCGTAGAACTTGATGTTGTGCAGGGCGCCCTGCCAGGCTCCGGTCCAGATGTTGTGGTGCTTGGAGCGGCCCAGCTGGAGCGGGCCGGGCGCCTGCCAGATCGGCGGGACCTGGGTGGTCTCGCCGGCCTTCTTGCCATCGACGTAGAGGGCGATGGTCTTCTTCTCGGCGTCGTAGGTCGCCATCAGCATCGTGGGCGTCTTGAGCACGGTGGGCCCCTCGGCGGTGACGGTCCTCGTGGTCGCCGCGGCGCCCTTGTCGCCGGTCTGCACGCGGAAGATCCAGGCCTGCTTGCCGCCGACCTCGTTCACGCCCAGCTCGAAGGAGAACGACTCCCCGTCGCCCTGGCTGATCGCGATCCGCGAGCCCTTGGCGCCGGAGCTGTAGACGCGGGCCGTGACGGTGAAGCTCTTGGTCACGTCCACGACGGGCTCGGCGGACTGGGCGTACGAGTTCGCGTTGCCCTTCCCGACGATCTGGAACCGCTTGCCCAGCGGGCCGACCTGGAAGTCGGGGCCGAGCCGGATGCCGGTCTTGCCGTAGCTGTCGCGCAGCAGGGTCGCGTCGCCCTCGACGGTCGCGGTGTAGCCCGCGGGGGACTTCGAGTCGACGGGCTCCGGCGAGGCGGACGTAGAGGGCTGGGCATCGGCCCCGCCCGGCCCGTCGCCGTCGGCGCCGAGCAGGAAGAACGTTCCGCCGCCGGCCAGCAGCGCCAGTACGGTCACCCCGCCGCCCAGCATCCACAGCTTCTTCCTGCGCCGCTCGGCGGCGGAGCGGTCAGCCAGGGCCTCCCAGTCGGGCTGCGACGAGGATATGAGCGGCTGGGCGGGCTGGGTCGGCGCCCATCCCGCTCCGGCGTCCTGCTGCTGGTACGGGTTGGGCTGCTGCCCCTGCTGCGGGTAGCCGTAGCCGTACCCCTCGCCGCCGGCCGGGTAGCCGTAGCCGCCCTGGTCGCCGCCCTGCCGGGGCGGGCCGGGCGGGAAGCCGTAGCCGCCGCCCTGCGCGGGCGGACCCGGCGGGAACCCGTATCCGCCGCTCCCGGGGGCGGGCTCGGGCTGCGGGTTGCTCGGGGGATTCACGGCGTCGGTCATGCCAGGGATGCTAAAACACGAGCCCCCGCGCCGTACCGCCCGGTACCGATCCGGCCACCCCCGGTCCGCCCTGGGCCCGCCGCGACGGTGGCGGTCCCGCAGTCGTCAGCCCTGCGGCAGCTTGATCACCGGGAAGCTGCCCGTCGCCGTCGGAGCGTGCTCCGGCAGCCACAGCACCGCCACCGCGCCGGCGGCCGTGCCCTCGCGGTCGAAGCCGCCCGGCGCCGCCACGTTGCGGAAGGTCAGCCGGGCGCCCAGCACCCGCGCCTGGCCCTCCGCGATGGTCAGTCCCAGGCCGTGCCCCACGCCCGCGCGGTCCGTCGACCCGGTCCGGAACCGGCTCGGCCCCTCGCGCAGCAGCGCGTCCGGGAAGCCCGGCCCGTGGTCCCGCACCCGTACGACCCGGCCCTCGACGTCGACCTGGATCGGCTGCTGCCCGTACCGCGCCGCATTGGCCAGCAGGTTCCCCAGGATCCGCTCCAGCCGGCGCGGGTCGGTGCTGACGATCTCGTCCGCGACGATCCGTACGGTCGCCTCCGGCATCAGCGCGGTCACCCGCCGGCTCACGAACTCGCCCAGCGCCACGTCCTGGAGTTCCGCCCGCTCCGAGGCGCTGTCCAGCCGGGCCACCTCCAGCACGTCCTCGACCAGCGCGCGCAGCGCCTGCGCCCGGTCCCGGACCAGCTCGGTCGGCCGCCCCGGGGGCAGCAGCTCCGCCGCCGTGAGCAGGCCCGTCACCGGCGTGCGCAGCTCGTGCGCGATGTCCGCCGTCACCCGCCGCTCGGCCTCCAGCCGCTGCTGCAGGGCGTCGGCCATGGCGTCCACGGCCCGTGCCAGGTCGTCCGTCTCGTCGCGGACGACGCCGCCGACCGCGTCCCGCACCCGTACGTCGGGATCACCGTGCGCCACCCGCTGCGCGGCGGCCGCGGCCTTGCGCAGCCGACGCGAGATCTGCCCGCCGATGAGCACGCCGAGCGCCGATCCGCCGATCACGGCGGCGAGCCCGCCGATGACCAGGGCCCGGTCCAGGTCGGGGATCAGGTTGGCGCTCTCCCGGAACTGTGTGTGCAGCGACAGCACCTGCCCGTTCTCCAGCGGCACGGCGGCCCACACCTCGGGCAGTCCGTGCGGCCGCTCCTGGATGTAGGTCCCCCGCCGGCCCGACTGCACCTTGTGCCGCAGTTCGGCGGGGAGTTCGGGATCGTTGAGCTTGGCCCCCATCGGCGGCTTGCGCCCGGCCTCGGCGTTGCGGGAGATGAACTGCACGCGGTCCAGCTGCACCTCGCGCGCGCTCTCCAGCATCGACACCCGGGCAGCGCTGTGCACGACCAGGCTCAGGGCGATCGTGACGAGGGCGCCCACGGCGGCGATGGCGAGCGTGATCTTCCAGCGGATCCCCGTACGGAGGGTGAACCGTCTCATGCCTTGAGTTTGTATCCGAAGCCCCGGACCGTCTCGATCCGGTCCTGGCCGATCTTGGTGCGCAGCCGCTGTACGTGGACGTCGACGACGCGGGTGTCGCCGCCCCAGTCGTAGTCCCAGACCCGCTCCAGCAGGCGGTCGCGCGACAGCACGGTGCCGGGCGCCGAGGAGAACTCCAGCAGCAGCCGCATCTCGGTCGGCGTCAGCGCCACGGCGGCGCCCGCCCTGCGGACCTCCATGCCCTCGGTGTCCACCTCCAGGTCGCCGAAGGAGAGCACGCCGCGCTCCGGGTCCGAGGCCTCGTGGGAGGAGCCCGGTCCGCCGTTCTGGGATCCGCCGGAGTGGTCGAAGCGGCGCAGCACGGCGCGGATCCGGGCGACGAGCACGGAGCCGTCGAAGGGCTTGGTGACGTAGTCGTCGGCGCCCGCCTCCAGGCCCAGCACCACGTCGATGGAGTCGGCGCGCGCCGACAGCATGATCACGGGGACGGTGGACTCGTCGCGGATGCGGCGGCACAGGCTCACGCCGTCCATTCCGGGGACCATCACGTCGAGCAGCGCGATGTCCGGCCGGTCGGCGCGGAAGGACTCCAGGCCGGACAGGCCGTCGGGCATGGCGGTGACCACGAACCCGTCGCGTTCCAGCGCCAGGGTCGTGGCCTCACGGATGACGTCGTCGTCCTCCACGAACAGGACATGGGTCTCGGCCATGCGGGAGCCTCGCCTCGGTTCTTCTCTTCTGTGCTCAGTTCTTCTGACTCGTGGCCGGGGCGGGCTGGGCACCGCCGTCGATCACGTTGCTGTACTCCGAGTGCACTCGGTCGTGCTCGATGAACGTCTCCCCGTTCCAGCGGTAGGTGATCACGTCCTCGCCCGACGGGTAGGAGAGCGGGTCGCTCTTTCCGTAGACCTGCTTGGTGACCACCAGGTCGCCCCGGTCGATCTCCGCGTAGACGGGTGGCTGTTCGTCCGAGAACACATTCTCGTACGAGCCGTCGTCCGCCCGGTACACGTACGTGCCGCGGCCCAGGGCGTCGGCGCAGGACAGGACGTTGACGACGATGTCGACGACGGGGCCGCCGGTGACCCTCCCGTAGCTCACGTCCACCGGGTACTCCTTGCCCGCGCAGGGCTTGAGGTCCCGCTTGATCTCGGCGCTGACCTTCGGGTCCGCCTTGAGCAGCGCGACGGGGTCGACCTTCTTGACGGGCCGGCCGGACGCGGAGGCCGCCCCCGAGGAGGGGTCGACGGGTGTGGACGGACTGACCGGGCTGGCCTTCGCGACCGCGTCGGAGCGGGCGGGGCCGCCGTCGCGCAGACCGGTGCCGCCGGTCGCGCAACCGACCGCGAACACGGCAGTGCCGACGAGGACGACAGCCCCCGCCGACACGAGTACCAGCGATCTCCCGCTGGTCAGGACTTGGCCGTTCAGGCCGCGCACCGCTCACGCCCCTCGTACCGCATGGTGTGGTCACCGCGCTCCAGCGCCCGCATGTCGAGGTCCCGGCTCTCCAGCTCCTGCCGGAGGCGGGCCAGCGCGCGGTGCAGAGTGCTCTTCACGGTACCCGCAGACATTCCGAGCGCCGCGGCGGTCTCCTCGGTGCTCATCTGCTCCCAGTGTCGCAGCACGACCACGCTGCGCTGCTTGGGCGCGAGCACCTTGAGGATGTCCATCAGCAGGGCGCGGTCGGCGCGCTGGTCGGAGCCGTCCTCGACGGAGGCGTCGGGGAGCTGCTCGGTGGGGACCTCTTCGAGCTTGCGGGCGCGCCACCACTCGGTCCGGGTGTTGATCATGACGCGCCGGAGGTAGGCGTCGGCCAGGGACTTGTCGGCGATGCCGTCCCAGCGGCCGTACGTGCGCACGAGCGCGGTCTGCAGGAGGTCCTGGGCGTCGGTGGGGTCCGGGACCAGACGCCGGGCACTGCGCAGCAGCGCGTCCTGCCGGGTGCGTACGTACTCTTCGAATCCGAGTACCTCACCGTGCGCCATCTGAGACCGCCTCCGCTACCGTCCACCGCTCATCCGCTGCCTTACGGATTTCGAAGGTACGGAGGGGTTGTCACGGGCCTGTGCGGGCCAGCCTTCGGTGGACGCACGGACACCCATAGGTTGTGTAACAGTGCCGTGAGCTGCGGTTTGTCGGCGAGAAGCGGAATGGTCGACTCAGTTCAAGGTCGACTACGGGTGGTCGCGAAGCCGTCGCCGAGCGCTCGCCGGGCGGCCATCCGCACGTCACCCGGACCTGCGTCCGGACCCGTGTCGGGACCCGCGTCCGGACCCCCGGCGACGGTCGCGCTCAGGTCTGCGGGAGCCGGTAGAAGCCCCCGTCGAGGGGTTCCACCAGTCCGTCGGAGACCAGCCCGTCCAGCGCCCGGGCCCGCTGCACCGGCTCGTCCCACACGGTGTCGAGCACGGCCTGCGGAACGGCGCCCACCGCCTCCCGGAGCACCGCGAGGAGCTTGCCGCGCACCTGGCGGTCGGTCCCGGCGTACGTCTGCCCGCGCCGCGGCGGCCCCTCGTGCGCCGGCTTCCCGGCGAGGCGCCACGCGCACAGCCCGGCCACCGGGCAGCGCCCGCAGTCGGGGCTCTTCGCGGTGCACACCAGCGCACCGAGCTCCATCGAGGCCGCAGCCCAGCGCGCCGCCGTCGCCTCGTCCTCGGGCAGCAGGGCCCGGGCCAGGCGCCGCTCGGCGGCGGTGGTGGCGTTCGGCGGGTACTCGACGCCGGTGGCGGTGCGCGCGAAGACCCGCCGGACGTTGGTGTCGAGGACGGCGTGCCGCTGCCCGTACGCGAAGGAGGCCACGGCGGCCGCCGTGTACTCGCCGATCCCGGGCAGCGAGAGGAGCTGCGCGTGCTCCCGCGGTACGTCGCCCCCGTGCCGCTCCGTTATGGCGACGGCCGCGCCGTGCAGCCGCAGGGCGCGGCGCGGGTAGCCGAGGCGTCCCCAGGCCCGTACGGCCTCGCCGGGGGCCTCGGCGGCCAGGTCGGCGGGGCGGGGCCACCGGGCGAGCCACTGCTCGTAGACCGGGAGGACCCGGCTCACCGGGGTCTGCTGGAGCATGAACTCGCTGACCATGACCCCCCAGGGGCCGGCCTCGGGGCGGCGCCAGGGCAGATCGCGGGCGTGCTCGTCGAACCACGCGATGACGGGGGAGTGCAGCGCGTGGGAGGAGTCGGGGGACGTGGCCGTGGCGGAAGCGGGGGATGCAGTCATGACATACGGCATCCTGACACGTTTCAGGGCCGCCCCGTCGGGCCCGGGCCGGTGAATCGGACGGCCGGGCGGATCCGCACGTCGGACCTCTGGCCGGTTCCCGGCGGTTCCGCGTACTCCCGCAGGATGATCATCGGCAAATCGAGCCTGCCGCGCGGCATGTGGGGCACTGATCGGGCCGCGAACTCTCGTAAAGTTCCGTCCGTGGGATCTCTGCGCAATCCGGTCGGGCCGCTCCCCTCCTCCATCTACTGGCGACGGAGGGCTGTGCTGGCGTCCGTCGTCGCGCTCCTCGCGCTCCTCGCCGTATGGACCGTCAGTTCCGGTGGGGGGAGGACGAGTACGAACGGAAAGGGCCAGGGCCGCCCCGACCCCGTCGCCTCGATCACCCCCGGGCCGGCCGGGACGGGCCCCGCGATCAGCGCGGCCCCCGGCGGGCGCCCGGAGTCGGGCGGTGGAACCACCGGCTCCGAAGGCGGCGGAACGGGCGGCGCGGGCAAGAACGGCGAGCCGGGCAGCGGCACGGCCGCGAGCGGCGGGTCCGGCGCGGGCGGCGCGGGCGCGGCGCCCGGCCCGGCCCAGGTCCCGGCGGACTCCCCGCTGCCCACGTGCGCGCCGGGTGCGCTGCAGTGGGAGGTCAAGAGCGTGAAGAACGAGTACGAGGCGAACGAGAAGCCCAAGCTCGAACTGGTCGCCCGCAACATCTCCGGCACCACCTGCAAGGTCGACCTCGGCCCGCGGCAGGCGGTCCTGACCATCCTTCAGGCGAGCAGCAGCAAGGCGGTGTGGTCCTCGGCGGACTGCCCGGCGGGCGCGGGCAACGCCTTCTTCCGCCTGCCGGCGCAGGGGGAGACGAAGCAGTCGCTGGAATGGGACCGCAGGTTCAGCGCGGCCGACCAGTGCCAGGCGCCTCCGGCGGGGTCCGCGGCTCCCGACACGTACGTGGTCGAGGTGAAGTCCCCGGGCATGCCGGTTGCCCGGACCTCGTTCGTCCTGAAGCAGGACTAGCGTCCGCGGCGCCGCTGCGGGGGCTCCGCCCCCGAACCCCCGCGCCTCAAACGCCGGCGGGGCTGGAAAACCCAGCGCCTCCGGCGGGGTCCGCGGCTCCCGATACGTATGTGGTCGAGGTCAAGTCCCCGGGCATGCCGGTCGCCCGGACCTCGTTCGTTCTGAAGCAGGACTAGCGTCCGCGGCGCCGCTGCGGGGGCTCCGCCCCCGGACCCCCGCGCCTCAAACGCCGGCGGGGCTGGAAAACCCAGCCCCTCCGGCGTTTGAGGAGCGGGGTCTGGGGCGGAGCCCCAGGTCTTTTCACCCGCGCGGGGTGTGGTGCCGAGCCCGGCTAGACGTAGCGTTCCAGGATCGAGGACTCCGCCAGGCGGGACAGGCCCTCGCGGACGCTGCGCGCACGCGCCTCGCCGACGCCGTCCACCGTCTGCAGGTCGTCGACGCCGGCGGCGAGCAGCTTCTGCAGGCCGCCGAAGTGCTCCACGAGCCGTTCGATGATCGCGCCCGGCAGCCTCGGCACCTTGGCCAGCAGCCGGTACCCGCGGGGCGACACCGCCGAGTCCAGGGTCTCGGGCGAGCCCGTGTACCCCAGCGCCTTCGCCACGATCGCCAGTTCCAGCAGCTCCGGATGGGTCAGCGCGTCCAGTTCCGCCAGCGCCTCGTCCACCGTGCGGGAACGCTTGGCCGTCGGCTCCGGCACGTAGTCCCGGATGACCAGCTCACGCTCCTGCTCGATGCCCACCGTCAGCTCGTCCAGCTGCAGCGACAGCAGTCGCCCGTCCGTGCCCAGTTCGACCACGTACTCGGCGATCTCGGTCGCGATCCGGCGGACCATTTCCAGCCGCTGCGCGACCGCCGTCACGTCGCGGACCGTGACCAGGTCCTCGATCTCCAGCGCCGACAGCGTGCCTGCGACCTCGTCCAGGCGCAGCTTGTACCGCTCCAGCGTGGCCAGTGCCTGGTTCGCCCGCGAGAGGATCGCGCCGGACTCCTCGAGGACCCGCCGCTCGCCGTCCACGTACAGGGCGATCAGCCGCATGGACTGGGAGACCGACACCACCGGGAAGCCGCACTGCTTGGAGACGCGGTCGGCCGTGCGGTGACGCGTACCGGTCTCCTCCGTCGGGATCGACGCGTCCGGCACCAGCTGCACACCGGCCCGCAGGATCTTGGTGATGTCCTTGTCGAGGATGAGCGCGCCGTCGAGCTTGCACAGCTCCCGCAGCCGGGTCGCGGTGAACTCCACGTCGAGGACGAAACCACCGGTGCACATGGCCTCGACGGACTTGTCCATGCCGAGGACGATGAGCCCGCCGGTGTTGCCGCGGACGATCCGTTCCAAGCCGTCACGCAGCGGCTGACCAGGTGCGACCGCGCTCAGCGAGGCGCGCATCATGGCCTCCTGCTTGGAGCTCGCGCCCGACTTTCCGGATGCTGCTGCCCCGTCCTTGGCTGCCACTGCACTCCTCCGGTCGCGGGTTGCGCCGCCCCGCGCCGCGGGCACGAGGACGTGCGTACGGCCGGGCGGACCAGGCCAAAGTCTACCGGCGCGCGCTGCGGCCCCGCCGTGGCTTGGCCAGGTAGGGCGTGCGGGGGCCCCGTACGGACCCCCTGACCAGGGCCGGTGGCCCGTCAGCCGCTGCCCCGTCAGTCGGTGGCCCGCTCCTTGGCCGGCGTACGGGAGCGCCCGCGCGGCAGCACCCGCAGCGCGTCCCCCATGTCGGCCACCTCGATCACCTTCATCCCGGCCGGAACCTTCCCCGGATCCGCCGGGACCAGCGCGTGCGTGAAGCCGAGCCGGTGCGCCTCGGCGAGGCGCCGCTGCACGCCGGTCACCCGCCGCACCTCGCCGGCCAGGCCGACCTCGCCGATCGCCACGAGGTTCTTCGGCAGCGGCACGTCACTGGCGGCGGAGGCCAGCGCGAGGGCGATGGCCAGGTCGGCGGCCGGCTCGGTCAGCTTCACCCCGCCCACGGTCGCGCTGTAGATGTCGCGCTTGCCGAGCGCCGTGATCCGGCCGCGCTGCTCCAGTACCGCCAGCATCATCGAGACGCGCGAGGTCTCCAGGCCCGAGGTGGTGCGCCGGGGGGAGGGGATCTGGGAGTCCACGGTCAGCGCCTGCACCTCGGCGACCAGCGGGCGCTTGCCCTCCAGGGTCACGGTCAGACAGGTGCCCGGAACGGCCTCGGCGCGGCGGGTCAGGAACAGCCCGCTCGGGTCGGCGAGCCCGGTGATGCCCTCGTCGTGCAGTTCGAAGCAGCCGACCTCGTCGGTGGCGCCGTACCGGTTCTTGATGCCGCGCACCAGCCGCAGCCGCGCGTGCCGGTCGCCCTCGAAGCTCAGGACGACGTCGACGAGGTGCTCCAGCAGCCGGGGGCCGGCGATGGCCCCGTCCTTGGTCACGTGGCCGACGAGGAGGGTGGACATGCCGCGTTCCTTGGAGGCCCGGATGAGCGCCCCGGCGACCTCGCGCACCTGGGCCATGCCGCCGGGCGCGCCGTCGATCTCGGGGGAGGCGACGGTCTGTACGGAGTCCAGGATCAGCAGGGAGGGCTTCACGGCGTCGAGGTGTCCGAGCACGGCGGACAGGTCCGTCTCGGCGGCCAAGTAAAGGTGATCGCTGAGCGCGTCGATGCGGTCGGCGCGCAGCCGCACCTGGCTCGCCGACTCCTCGCCGGTGACGTACAGGGTGCGGTGCTCCTCGCTCGCCGCCTTCGCGGCGACGTCCAGGAGCAGCGTCGACTTCCCGACGCCGGGCTCGCCGGCGAGCAGGACGACGGCGCCGGGCACGAGCCCGCCGCCGAGGACGCGGTCCAGCTCGTCCACGCCGGTGCTTCGGGCGGTGGCCGTCCGGCCGTCGACCTGGCCGATCGGCAGGGCGGCGGTGGAGACCCGGCCGGCGGCGGTGGTCCGCACGGCGGGTGCGCCCATCTCCTCGACGGTGCCCCAGGCCTGGCACTCGGGACACCGCCCGAGCCATTTCGCGGTCGTCCAGCCGCAGTCGGTACAGCGGTAGGACGGCCGGTCCTTGGCGGATGAACGAGCGGTGCGGGCAGCCATGCCGCTCACGGTAGCCGCCCGCACCGACAACGCGGCGGGAGGGCTCCGCGGCCGCCGGAGCCGTCCCACGTCAGGGGCCACGTCAGCGGACCACCGATCTGTTCACCCGTAAGGGCTAAAAGTGGGGAAGGCTTCCAGGGCGCCACCGGCGTGCCGCCTACGGTCGCCAGGTGAACAGCAGCAACCAGGCACACCCCTCAGCGCGCACCGGCGCACACCGGGCGCACGGGCGCACGCACAGCGAGGGGGAGCAGCCGCCCCCCTTCCGGCACGAGCCTTACCTGGACGGTCTGTTCACGTACTGCCTGTCGGTCCTGTGTGACCACGACACCGCCACCGACGTGCTGGGCGACGTCCTCGCCGTGGCCGAGCGGCACCCCGGCCGCTGCCCCGACGAGGGGGACCGGCGGGCCTGGCTCTACGCGCTCGCCCGCTGGGGCTGTCTGCGCCGGCTGGCAGAGCAACGGCGCACCCGGCCGGGAGCGCATTCCGCCCGGCGTGCGCCGGAGCACACCGAGCGCGACCGTGCGCCGGGGGGTGACACGGCCCCGGGGGCCGCCGCGGACGCCGGACGCGGCCCGGACGCCGGACGCGCCCCGGACGCACACCGGCCCGTTGACGTGAACGCCTACCGCCGTACCGAGCTGGCCCGGCTCGCCTGGCCCGAGGCCGCCGGCACCACGCCCGCGCAGCGCGAGGCCCTCGAACTCGCCGTCCGCCACCGTCTCGGCGTCCCCGAGCTCGCCGCCGTCCTCGGCACGCCCCCGGCGACCGCCCGCGAGCTCCTGTCCGGCGCCGCCTGCGAGGTGGAGCGCACCCGCGCCGCCCTCGCCGTCGTGGAGACCGGGAACTGCTCCGCCGTCTCCCTGCTCACGGGCGACGACGGGGACGGGGACGGTGACGGAAACGTGCTGCTGTCCAGCACCCTGCGCGCCGAACTCGTCCGCCACGTCGACGATTGCCCGCGGTGCCGCCGCGTCGCCGAACGCGTGGGCGTCGCCGCCCCCTGGCCCGGCTCCGGCGGCATCAACACCGCCGCCCTCCCGCTCGTACCCGCCCCCCGCACCGCCGTCCACGCGGCGATGCTCCGCTCCGGCCGGGGCCGCGGCCGCGGGCCGGGCCCGCGCTTCGACCGCACCGGCTTCCCGATGGACCCCAGGGACCGCGCGGCCCGCCGCGACCGGCTGCGAGCCCGGGCGGTGACCACGACCGTCGTCGCCACCGTCGTCGCCGCCCCGGTGCTCGCGCTGTGGGCGGCGTACCGCGGCGCCCCCAGCACGGGCGAGCCCGTCGGCGGCGACTCCACCCGCATCTCCGCCAGCGAGTCCGAACTCCCGACGGCGCGCACCGACGGGCGCCCCCTGACGGCGTACGAGAACACCGGCAACGCGGCCAGCACCACCGGCGGCCCCGGCTTCGCCCAGAGCAGCGACGACTCCGACGTCTCCGTCGAGGTGATCAGCACCGGCCCGCCGGCCGGAGCCGACCACGCCGGAGTACACGCCGGCCACCTCTCCATCGCCGCGTCCTCCCGCGGCTCCCTCACGCTGCTGACCCTCACCGCCTCCGGCGGCGCCCCCGTGGACTGGCGGCTCTGGTCCGACGCGCCGTGGCTGCGCGCGAGCCGCACCGCGGGCACGCTGGCCCCCGGAGAATCGGTCACCCTACGGATCGCCGTGGACCCCGAGGCCCAGCCCGTGGGCGCCTGGACGGCCCGGGTCGGCGTCGATCCGAGCGGCGCGGTGGTCTCCGTCCAGGGCCGCGGCCGCCCCGCAGCGACCCCGACGCCCACGCCGGACCCGACGCAGCCCTCGCCGCCGTCGCCGACCCCGGACCCGACGCAGCCGTCCACGCCGACCCCGACGCCCACGGAGCCGACGATCCCGCCGCCGTCCCCGACGCCCACGCCGACCGCGACGCCGCCGGACGGCTCAGGCGGAACGGTTTCCCCGGCCCCGGGCCCGGACCCGTCGGGCTCCCCGGGCTAGCGGCACACCGCCCGGCCGACCGGACCGGACCGGCCGGGGCAGCTCAGACCGGGTCCGCCGGGTGCGGGGCCATCGGCAGCAGGGAGGCCAGCCGCGCCTCGCACAGCTTCACGAGCGCCTCGTACCCCTCCTTGCCCATCAGCTCCGTCAGCTCGGCGCGGTACGACACGTACACCGGGTCCCCGGCGCCGTGCGCGGAGGTGGCCGACGTACACCACCAGTGCAGGTCGTGGCCGCCGGGACCCCAGCCCCGGCGGTCGTACTCGCCGATCGACACCTGGAGCACGCGGGTGTCGTCGGGCCGTTCGATCCAGTCGTACGTCCGGCGGATCGGCAGCTGCCAGCAGACGTCGGGCTTGGTCTCCAGCGGTTCCTGGCCGCTCCTCAGCGCCAGGATGTGCAGCGAGCAGCCGGCGCCCGCGGGGAACCCCGGCCGGTTCAGGAAGATGCACGCGCCGTCCCAGCGGCGGGTCTGCTTCTCCCCGTCGTCGTCGTACTGGGTCCAGCCGCTCTCACTGCCCACGTCGTGGAACTGCCACAGCTCGGGCGTCAGCCGGGCCACGTGCTGCGCGACGCGCTTCTCGTCGTCCTCGTCGGAGAAGTGCGCGCCGAGCGTGCAGCAGCCGTCGGCCGCCCGGCCCGCCTGGATCCCCTGGCAGCCGCTGCCGAAGATGCAGGTCCAGCGGGAGGTCAGCCACGTCAGGTCGCAGCGGAAGACCTGCTCGTCGTCGGCGGGGTCGGGGAACTCCACCCACGCCCGGGGGAAGTCGAGGCCCTTCTCGTCGGAGACGACGGGGGGCTTGCCCTTGCCGTTCCTGCCGCCGCTCTTGCCCGCGGCGTTCTCGGCGCCGGCGTTCTTGCCCGCGGTGGTGTCCTTGCCCGTGTCCTTCTGCGACCGGGTCTTGTTGGCCTTCTTCGTATTTGGCACAAACCCAAGCCTAAGCGCCCCTTACAGAACCCCCGAGCGTTCCTCGCAGTAGCGTTTCCCCCTATGAGACTCGGTGTCCTGGATGTGGGTTCGAATACGGTCCATCTGCTGGTGGTGGACGCGCACCCCGGCGCGCGCCCCCAGCCGGCGCACTCCCACAAGGTGGAGATGCGGCTGGCGGAGCTCCTCGACGGGGGCGGCGCCGTCACCCCCGAGGGCGTGGAGCGCCTCGTCTCGGTGATCGCCGACGCCGTGCAGGCCGCCGAGGACAAGGGCTGCGAGGACGTCCTCCCCTTCGCGACCAGTGCCGTGCGCGAGGCCACGAACGCCGACGAGGTCCTGAAGCGGATCAAGGCCGAGACGGGCGTCGACCTGCCGGTGCTGAGCGGCGAGGACGAGGCCCGGCTGACGTTCCTGGCGGCCCGCCGGTGGTTCGGCTGGTCCGCCGGGAAGCTGCTGGTCCTGGACATCGGCGGCGGCTCGCTGGAAATCGCGTACGGCATCGACGAGGACCCGGACGCGGCCGTCTCGCTGCCGCTGGGCGCGGGCCGCCTCACCTCGGGCTGGCTCCCGGGCGACCCGCCGGACGCGCTGGACATCCGGGCGCTGCGGCGGCACGTGCGGGCGGAGATCGCCCGCACGGTCCGCGAGTTCAGCCGCTTCGGGGTCCCCGACCACGTGGTGGCGACGTCGAAGACCTTCAAGCAGCTGGCCCGGATCGCGGGCGCCGCCCGCTCGGCGGAGGGCCTGTACGTGCAGCGGGACCTGAGCCGCAAGTCCCTGGAGGAGTGGGTGCCCCGCCTGGCGGCGATGACCACGGCCCAGCGCGCGGCCCTCCCCGGTGTCTCGGAGGGCCGGGCGAACCAGCTCCTGGCGGGCGCGCTCGTCGCGGAGGGCGCGATGGACCTCTTCGGTGTCGACGAGCTGGAGATCTGCCCCTGGGCCCTGCGCGAGGGCGTGATCCTCCGCAGGCTGGACCACATGCCGACGGGATCCTGATCGGGATACCGGGGGCCGCCGCCCGCCGGGGTCAGCCCAGCCGGAGCGCGCTCGTGACGCCGGCGTGGTCGGACGGCCACAGGCCCGAGGGGGTGCGGTCGGCCGGGGTCTCGCCCACCAGCTCGGCCGTCAGCGCGTTGATCTTGCCGCGGAAGAGGACGTAGTCGATGCGCTGGGTGAGGCCGGAGGCGGCGCTGCGCAGCTCGGGGGCCCGGCAGCAGGTGAAGCCCGGGGTGCGGGGGCGGTGCCGGTTGGCGGTCCAGACGTCCTGGAAGCCGGCGGCCAGGAGGCGCTCGTAGCTCCGGGTGGCGGTCGCCGGCGTCGCGCCGACCCCGCCGGCCGCCGAGTTGAGGTCGCCGAGCAGCACGGTGGGGAGCCCGGTGTCCAGCGGGCCCGCGAGCAGCTCGGCGGCCTGTGCTTCCTGGACGGCGGGTGCGGCGGGTTCGAGACGGGTGGTGACCACCCGGGCGGTGCGGCCGCGGAGCGTGACGTCGGCCGAGACCCAGCCGCGCTCGCTCTTGAGGGCCGGACCGGGCGGGCAGCCCAGCGCGGGCCGGCAGACGGAGACGTGGTCGCGGAACCGGGCGGCCCGTGCGTGGGCCACGGAGAAGGCGCGCGCGGGCAGGTCGGTGCGGGCCAGGAGCACGTCGCGGTCGGTGAGGCGGATGTCCTGGAGGCCGCCGGGCGTGGAGCGGGTGGCCTCGAAGTCGCCGCCGACGCTCACGCCCACGGCGGCGTAGTGCTTGCCGCGGGCGGTGAGCTCGTCGAGGAGGATCCGCAGGAAGTCGTACTCGACGTGGGTGGCGCCGCCCGGTCCGGCCGGGCTCTGGCTGCGCCACAGCACCGCTTCCTGGAGGCCCACGAGGTGGGGCTCGCTCTCGGCGATCTCGTCGGCCAGCGCCGCGGCCCGCTCCGTGAAGTCCGTCGCCCGGACGCCCGCCCACACCGCCCCCACCGCGGCGACGAGGTCCTGCGGGGTGGTGGCGGCGAGGACGGGGGCGAGGTCGGCGCCCAGGTGGAGGTTGCGGGTCGTGACCCGCAAGGGGGTCCGGCCCCCCTCGGCGGCCGAGGCCGTGCCGAGCGATCCGGTCGCGAGCAGCGCGAGCGCGCACAGGGCGGATGTGAGCCAACGGCGAGTCATGCGGGCAGCCCTCTCGGTGAAAAGCGGGCGGACACCCGCATCCTGGCCGCAACCTAAGACGGTTGACGGAGCGTCGCGATCCAGATGTGGGCCGGGCGGCCTACGCCCGTCGCGGGCGGAGACCGGCCACGGGCGGGCCCGGGCCGGCGCAAGGTGGCGGCCGTCACGTACCGGGCGGGCGTCGGCCCCGTACCCTGTCTCCGTGGCAGAACCAGTCCGCGTCCCGACCGCGAAAGTCGCCCTCTCCACCGCCTCCGTCTATCCGGAGTCGACGGCGACCGCCTTCGAGATCGCCTCGCGCCTCGGGTACGACGGCGTGGAGGTCATGGTCTGGACGGATCCGGTCAGTCAGGACGTCGACGCCCTGCGCCGGCTGTCGGACCACCACCAGGTGCCGATCCTCGCCGTGCACGCGCCGTGTCTGCTGATCACCCAGCGCGTGTGGTCCACCGACCCGTGGACCAAGCTGCAGCGGGCGCAGGCCGCGGCCGAGCGGCTCGGCGCGTCCACCGTCGTCGTGCACCCGCCGTTCCGGTGGCAGCGCCAGTACGCGCGGGACTTCGTCACCGGCATCTGGCGGATGGCCGACGAGACGGACGTCCGGTTCGCCGTGGAGAACATGTACCCCTGGCGCTACCGCGACCGCGAGATGCTCGCGTACGCACCCGAGTGGGACGTGACGAAGGACGACTACCGGCACTTCACCGTCGACCTCTCGCACACCGCCACCGCCCGTACGGACGCCACCGCCATGATCGACCGGATGGGTGAGCGGCTCGCGCACGTCCACCTCGCCGACGGAAACGGTTCGGCGAAGGACGAGCACCTGGTCCCGGGGCGGGGTACGCAGCCCTGCGCCGAGCTGCTGGAGCGGCTCGCCCGGACCTCCTTCGACGGGCACGTGGTGATCGAGGTGAACACGCGGCGGGCGATGTCCTCCGCCGAGCGCGAGGCCGACCTCGCCGAGGCGCTGGCCTTCACGCGGCTGCACCTCGCCACCGCCACCCGGGACGGGGCGCGGCGGGCATGACGGCGGGAGCGGAGAAGCCGCGCCGCCGCGGTCCCGGCCGGCCCCGGCAGGACGAGGCCGACGAGGGGCCCGGCACCCAGGAGCGGATCCGGCTGGCCGCCCGCGAGGTGTTCGCGGAGCGCGGGTACGACAAGACGTCCGTACGCGGCGTCGCGAAGGTGGCGGGGGTGGACCCGGCACTGGTCCACCACTACTTCGGCAGCAAGGACGACCTCTTCGCCGCCGCCATCGAGATGAGCCTGGAGCCGGCCCTCGTGGTCCCCGCCATCGTCGGCAGCGGACCCGACGGCATCGGGGAGCGGCTGGCCAGGTACTTCCTGGGCGTCTGGGAGAACCCCGTCACCCGGGCCCCGCTGCTCGCCGTGATCCGTTCCGCCCTCACCCACGAGGCGGCCGCGAAGGTGCTGCGCGGGCTGGTGCTGCGGCGGGTCCTGGAGCGGGTCGCCGCCGACCTCGACGTCCCCGATCCGACCTTCCGCGCCGAGCTCGCCGCCTCCCACATGGTCGGCATCGCGATCCTGCGCTACGTCGTCCGGGTCGAGCCCCTGGCCTCCGCGGACGCCGAGGACATCGTGGCGCTCGTGGCCCCCACGCTGCAGCGGTACCTGACCGAGGAGTGAGCCGGTCGTCCCGTCATGCGGACAGGGCGTCCGGATCGCGGGCGGTGGGCGTAGCCTCGTATCTGAGCCATATCCGCAGTCGCGGCTGTCCTTCCACAGCCGCACTCATGGGGAGTGAAACCGCATGCCCGAGCTGAGGTCCCGCACCGTCACCCACGGCCGCAACATGGCAGGCGCTCGTGCGCTGATGCGCGCGTCGGGCGTAGCGAGCGAGGACATCGGCAAGCCGATCATCGCGGTCGCCAACTCCTTCACCGAGTTCGTCCCGGGCCACACCCACCTCGCGCCCGTCGGCCGGATCGTCTCCGACGCCATCCGCGCCGCCGGTGCCATCCCCCGCGAGTTCAACACCATCGCGGTCGACGACGGCATCGCCATGGGCCACGGCGGCATGCTGTACTCCCTGCCCTCCCGCGACCTGATCGCGGACTCGGTCGAGTACATGGTCGAGGCGCACTGCGCCGACGCCCTGATCTGCATCTCCAACTGCGACAAGATCACCCCGGGCATGCTGATGGCCGCCATGCGCCTCAACATCCCCGTCGTCTTCGTCTCCGGCGGCCCGATGGAGGCCGGCCAGGCCATCCTCGTCGACGGCACCGTCCGCAAGCTCGACCTGATCGACGCCATGGTCGACGCCTCCAACGAGAACGTCTCCGACGAGGACGTGCTGCGCATCGAGGAGAACGCCTGTCCCACCTGCGGCTCCTGTAGCGGCATGTTCACCGCCAACTCGATGAACTGCCTCGCCGAGGCCATCGGCCTCGCCCTCCCCGGCAACGGCTCGGTCCTCGCCACGCACACCGCCCGCCGCGCCCTGTACGAGGACGCCGGCCGCACGGTCGTCGAGATCACCAAACGGTACTACGAGGACGGCGACGAGTCCGTCCTGCCGCGCAACATCGCCACCCGCGAGGCCTTCGAGAACGCCATGGCCCTCGACATCGCGATGGGCGGCTCCACGAACACGATCCTCCACCTCCTCGCCGCCGCCCAGGAGGCGGGCCTGGACTACGACCTCACCGACATCGACGCCGTCTCCCGCCGCGTCCCGTGCCTGGCCAAGGTCGCCCCGAACGTGGCGCCCGGCGGCACGTACTACATGGAGGACATCCACCGGGCCGGCGGCATCCCCGCCATCCTCGGCGAGCTGCACCGCGGCGGCCTCCTCAACAAGGACGTCACCACGGTCCACTCCGAGGGCCTGGAGGACTGGCTCGCGAAGTGGGACGCCCGCTCCGGCACCGCCTCCGGCACGGCCATGGAGCTGTGGCACGCGGCCCCCGGCTGCAAGCGCTCCGCCACCGCCTTCTCCCAGTCCGAGCGCTGGGACACCCTCGACCTCGACGCCGAGGGCGGCTGCATCCGCTCCGTGCAGCACGCGTACTCCAAGGACGGCGGCCTCGCCGTCCTGCGCGGCAACATCGCCGTCGACGGCTGCGTCGTCAAGACGGCCGGCGTCGACGAGTCGATCTGGACCTTCGAGGGTCCGGCGGTCGTCTGCGAGTCCCAGGACGAGGCCGTCGACAAGATCCTGCGCAAGGAGATCAAGGCCGGCGACGTCGTCGTCATCCGCTACGAGGGCCCGCGCGGCGGCCCCGGCATGCAGGAGATGCTCTACCCGACCTCGTTCCTCAAGGGCCGCGGCCTCGGCAAGGTCTGCGCCCTCGTGACCGACGGCCGCTTCTCCGGCGGCACCTCGGGCCTGTCCATCGGCCACGCCTCCCCTGAGGCGGCCTCGGGCGGCGACATCGCCGTCGTCGAGGACGGCGACCGCATCCGCATCGACATCCCGAACCGCTCCATCGAGCTCCTCGTCCCCGAAGCGGAGCTGGCCGCCCGCCACCAGGCCCTCGGTGGCATCTACGCGCCGAAGAACCGCGAGCGCAAGGTCTCCGCGGCCCTGCGCGCCTACGCCGCCATGGCCACCAGCGCCGACAAGGGCGCGGTCCGCGACGTCACCCGCCTGGGCTGACACCGACCCCCACGGCGCCCCCGCACCCCCCGGTGCGGGGGCGCCGCCGTCTCACCACCCGCCCGGATCCCCCGCCGCCACCGCGAACACCGACCCGTCGGGCGCCCCCGCGAACACCCGCCCACCCCCGACGACGGGCGCGGGCAGCGTGGAGGTGTAGCCCTGCTCACCGCCCAGCCTGGGCTTCGTCTGCCCCAGGAGCCGGCTCGCGCCGTCGACGGCCAGCAGCCGCCCGTCGGAGGCCGTCAGATGGATCCGGCCGTCGTGGACCACCGGCCGCGAGCCCACGGCCACGCCCGTCTCCAGCCGCCACTCCTCGCGCTCCGCCCCCACCGCGGCCAGGGCGCCCGAGGTACCGAAGACGTACACCCGGCCCTCGGGGCCGACCGTGGCCTGGGCCTCCAGCAAGGGCGAGGAGAGCGGGATCCGGCGTACGGCCCGCGTCGTCAGGTCCACCCGCACGACCGCCCTGCTCACAGCGCCGGACGCGGACCGCGTGTCACCCTCCAGCAGGTAGAGCCCGCCGGCCGCCGCGCCGACCGGTTCCAGCAGCGCCGGACTGCGGACCTGCCAGCGCACCGAGCCGTTCGCGGCATCGACGGCGGAGACCTGGGTCGACTTCCCGTCGGCTCCCTGCGCGCAGAGGTACAGGCCGGCGCCCCCCGACGGGTCCGGTTCGGCGAGCCACGCGGCGCCGGCTCCGCCGAGGCGCTGCTCCCAGCGTGTCCCGCCCGTGGCCGCGTCGAGCATGGTGGCCCTTCCGTCCGCGCTCGTGACGAGCAGCAGACTTCCCACCGGCACCACCCGCCCGCCCTCCGGCAGGGCCCGCTTCCACCGCTGCGTACCGGCTGCCGCGTCCAGGGCCCGCAGGATCCTTCCGCCGTCGTCCACCGCGAACACCAGTCCCGCGGCGTGCAGCGGAGCCGTATGGGGTGTCATCCGCGATGCGGGTGCCGCTCCCGGCACGGACCACATCACCGAGCCGTTGGCGGGGTCGAGCCGGGCGGCCGCCAGCCCCGGCCCCGAGCAGTAGAGGGCTCCTGCCGACCACGAGCAGGCCGGAACGGGATTGCCCCCGCTCCCTTCGCCCAGGCGCACCGCCCACGGCGGGCCGGCCTTCGCCCCGGGACCGGGCTCCGCGGTCCCCGCGTGCACGGTGGAGTGCGCGGTCGGATCCGCGTCCGTCCCGTACGAGAGGTATCCGCCGAGCGCCCCACCGCTCAGCAGCAACGCGCCGCAGACCGACAGGACCAGCCGTGACCGCCGCCGCGGCGTGGGTACGGCCTGCTCGGCGACGATCCGGTCCCGCCGGTGGGTGACCTCTTCCAGCCGGTTCGGTCCGCGCGGCCCGGGGATGAAGGCCCGGGTGTCCTCCGACGTCGGATAGGCCAGGGCCCGCAGTTCACCGATCAGCGCGTCGGGGGTCGGGCGTTCGGCGGGGTTCTTCGCGAGGCAGGACTCGACGACGGGGATCAGGGCCGTCGGAAGACCGGTCAGATCGGGGTCGTGGTGGACGACCTGGTACGCCACCAGATAGGGACTGTCGGAGTCGAAGGGGCCGCGCCCGGTGGCCGCGTGCACGAGTACGGCGCCCATCGCGAACACGTCCGCCGCGGGTCCCACTTCCCTGGGCCGCTGGAACTGCTCGGGTGCCATGAAGGGCGGTGTCCCGATCAGCTTCCCGGTCTCGGTCCGCAGGTCGCTGTCGGTCGGCCGGGAGATCCCGAAGTCGATGACCCGCACTCCGTCGGGCGCCATCAGAACGTTGCTGGGCTTCAGGTCCCGGTGCACCACACCGGCCCGGTGGATGTCCCGCAGCGCCTCCGCGAGTCCGGCGCCGAGCCGGGCCAGTTCGGTCGGATCGAGCACCCGCTCCCGCACCCGCTCGGCGAGTGTCGGCGCGTCGATGAACAGGGTGGCCATCCAGGGCCGCTCGGCGTCCGGATCCGCGTCCACGACGGGCGCGGTGAACGCCCCGCTCACCCGACGCGCCGCGGCGACCTCCTGCCGGAACCGGGCCCGGAACTCCGGATCCACCGCGTGCTCGGGATGCACGATCTTGACGGCGAGTTTCAGTCCCGACGCGGAGGTGGCGAGGTGGACGACGCCCATACCGCCCGAACCCAGGACGGATTCCAGCCGGTACTGCCCGGCGTACTCCGGAAAGCCCGCCCGATCCCTGTGCAGCGACTGCACCGCTGACCACCCCCGCCGGAGCCTAGTCGATGGCACCTGGCGATCTCCAAGGTCCTGCTACCCTGCGCGAGTTGCGCAGCGCAACGCTCAGGGGGGAGTTTTCGCATGTCCGAAAAGAGTGAGTCCGGCCAGGTCCAGAGCCTCGCCGCGGAGTCCGGTTTCCAGACCTTTCCGGTCGCTCCCGGCTACCGCGTGAACGTCCGCAGCGGCCCGGGCACCAGCTACTCCATCGTCAAGGTCCTGCCGTACGACTCGTACGTCTCGATCCGCTGCCAGGGTCCCGGTACGACGGTCTCCGGTCCGTACGGCACGACGGACATCTGGGACTGCATCGGCAACGGCCAGTTCGTCTCCGACGCCTACGTCAAGACGGGCAGCGACGGCTACGTCGCCACCCGCTGCTGACGTTCGCCGGCCTTCCGAGCGAGTGTCCGTCCGGGGACCCGTCTGACACGTGAGACACACCCGGCCCGGCCGGCCCGGCGGGAGATAATCGCTGCCGTGAGCGACGACCAGCGAGACCAGCCCCTTCCCCGGCAACCGCTGGGGGGACCCCCGACCGAGCCGGCCGCGCAGGCCCCGGACGCCGTCGGCCCCGAGCCGGAGCCGATCCCGTTCTTCGGCACCACCTGGGTGAACCACGACGGCGGCTACGCCCTGCGCCGCGCCGGCGTCGCGATCGGCTCGCTGCTCACCGCCGTCGCCGCCGCCCTGCTGCTGCGCCTGTCCTACGAGGGCCTGGAGATCGGCAACGTCGGCCCCTTCCTCAGCATCTCGGTCGTCGTCCTCTTCGCGATCGCCAGCGCCATCGCCTTCGTCAAGACCTGGGACTCCTTCAGCCGCCGCCCCGCCCCGTCCTCCGACGAAGCCGCGCTCAAGGGCCTGAAGGCGATCGGTTTCATCGGCTCCCTGATCGCGTACTTCCTGCGCTGCCTCGGCGAGGCCCCGGGTGAGAAGCTCCGCCGTGCCGAGTACGAGCGGGCCCGGGCCGACTTCGCCCGCCGCCGCAGCTCCCGTACGGGAAACCCGGCCGCCCGCCGCCCCAAGCGCAAGAAGTAGCCCGAGCCCGGGCCCGGGCCCCGCAACCGAACCCGTAACCGACGGGCGATTGACGTCCGGCACAGCCAGGAGCATTATTCATCACATGATGAATAACCCGTCCGGGGGAGCCCCGGCAGCTGTGCACGCCCACGGCCTGACCGTCCGACGCGGAACCGGCCGCACCCCCCGCACCGTCATCGACTCCATCGCCTTCGACGTCCCCCGCGGCCGCATCACCGGCCTCCTCGGCCCCTCCGGCTGCGGAAAATCCACCCTCATGCGCGCCATCGTCGGCACCCAGGCCCACGTCACCGGCACCCTCGACGTCCTCGGCCGCCCCGCCGGCCACCCCGAGCTCCGCTCCCGCATCGGCTACGTCACCCAGGCCCCCAGCGTCTACGACGACCTCACCGTCCGGCAGAACCTCGACTACTTCGCCGCCGTCCTCGACCCTGGCCGCGCCGCCGCGGACCGCCGCCGCGACACCGTCACCCGGGCCATCGCGGACGTCGACCTCACCACCCGCGCCGACGCACTCGCCGGCAACCTCTCCGGCGGCCAGCGCAGCCGCGTCTCCCTCGCCGTCGCCCTGCTCGGCACCCCCGAGCTCCTCGTCCTCGACGAACCCACCGTCGGCCTCGACCCCGTCCTGCGCCGCGACCTGTGGAACCTCTTCCACGACATCGCCGCCACCCGCGGCGCCACCCTCCTCGTCTCCTCCCACGTCATGGACGAAGCCGAGCGCTGCCACGACCTCCTCCTCATGCGCGCAGGCCGCATCCTCGCCCAGGACACCCCCGACGCCCTGCGCACCCGTACCCGCTCCGCCACCGTCGAAGAGGGCTTCCTCCGCCTCGTCGACGAAGCCAACGCACTCGCCGCCCAGGAGACGACGCCGTGAACACTGCCCGCACCACCGCAACCGCCGCCCGCGTCCTGCGCCAGCTCCGCCACGACCCGCGCTCCATCGCGCTGATGCTCCTGGTCCCCGTACTGATGCTCACGCTGCTGCGCTTCGTCTTCGACGGCAACCCCCGCACCTTCGACAGCATCGGCGCGTCCCTGCTCGGGATCTTCCCCCTCATCACCATGTTCCTGGTGACCTCGATCGCCACCCTGCGCGAGCGCACCTCCGGCACCCTCGAACGCCTCCTCGCCATGCCGCTCGGCAAGGGCGACCTCATCGCCGGCTACGCCCTCGCCTTCGGCGCCGTGGCCGTCCTCCAGTCCCTCCTCGCCACCGGCCTCGCCCTCTGGACCCTCGGCCTCGACGTCGTCGGCTCCCCCTGGCTGCTCCTGCTCGTCGCCCTCCTCGACGCCCTCCTCGGCACGGCCCTCGGCCTCTTCGTCTCCGCCTTCGCCGCGTCCGAGTTCCAGGCCGTCCAGTTCATGCCGGCGGTGATCTTCCCCCAGCTGCTCCTCTGCGGCCTCTTCGCCGCCCGCGACACCATGCACCCGGTCCTCGAAGGCCTCTCCGACGTCCTGCCCATGTCGTACGCCGTCGACGGCATGACCCAGGTCCTCACCCACACCGACATGACCGCCGACTTCGTCCGCGACGCCGTGATCGTCGCCGCCTGCGCCCTGCTCGTACTCGCCCTCGGCGCGGCCACCCTCCGCCGCCGGACGCCTTGACTCCTACGGGCCTGACCGCACTCCGGACGGCCCCGCCCCGCCGGCCGCCCGGGTGCAAGGATGAAGACGTATAGGCAGCTCACGCGCAAGACACAGTTCGGCGAGGTGGATCGGGCATGACCCAGACAGTCGCAGTCCTCGGTACCGGCAAGATCGGCGAGGCCCTGCTCAGCGGAATGATCCGCGGCGGATGGCCCGCCTCGAAGCTCCTCGTCACGGCCCGCCGCGCCGACCGGGCCGAGGAACTGCGCACCCGCTACGGCGTCGAGGCCGTCTCCAACGCCGAGGCCGCCAAGCGCGCCGACACCCTCATCCTCACGGTCAAGCCCCAGGACATGGCCAAGCTCCTCGACGAGCTCGCCCCGCACGTCCCCGCCGACCGCCTCGTCATCAGCGGCGCCGCCGGCATCCCCACCTCCTTCTTCGAGGAACGGCTCAGCCCCGGCACCCCCGTCGTCCGCGTCATGACGAACACCCCCGCCCTCGTCGACGAGGCCATGTCCGTCATCTCCGCCGGCAGCCACGCCACCGCCGAGCACCTCGCCCACACCGAGGAGATCTTCGGCGGCGTCGGCAAGACCCTGCGCGTCCCCGAGTCCCAGCAGGACGCGGCCACCGCCCTCTCCGGCTCCGGCCCCGCGTACTTCTACTTCCTCGTCGAGGCCATGACCGACGCCGGCATCCTCCTCGGCCTGCCCCGCGCCCAGGCCCACGACCTGATCGTCCAGGCCGCCATCGGCGCCGCCGTGATGCTCCGCGACAGCGGCGAGCACCCGGTCAAGCTCCGCGAGGCCGTCACCTCTCCGGCCGGCACCACGATCAACGCCATCGTCGAGCTGGAGCGGCACGGCGTCCGCGCCGCCCTCATCGCCGCCCTCGAAGCGGCCCGCGACCGCAGCCGCGAGCTCGCCTCCGGCAACAGCTGAGCCACCCGTACCGGTGGGGGTCCCGCAGCACGCGGGACCCCCACCCGTCACGGCTCCAGCAACCCGATGGCCCGGTACGCCCGGTCCACCACGGGCCGCGCCAGCTCCCGGGCCCGCCCTGCCCCCTGCCGCAGCACCTTCTCCACCTCCGCCGGATCGCCGGCCAGCTCCGCGTGCCGCTCCCGCACCGGCCGCAGCAGTTCGACCACGGCGTCGGCGACATCCCGCTTGAGCGCCCCGTACCCGCTGTACCCCTGCGCCAGCACGGCCGGATCACCCCCGGTACAGGCCGCCAGGATGTCCAGCAGATTGGCGACACCGGGCCGCGCCTCCCGGTCGTAGACCACGCCGCCGTCCCCGCTGTCGGTCACCGCCCGCATCACCTTCTTGCGCACGACCCCGGGCTCGTCCAGCAGATAGACGATCCCCGCCCCGTTCTCGTGGGACTTCCCCATCTTCGAGGTCGGCTCCTGCAGGTCCATGACCCGCGCGGCCACCGCCGGGAGCGTCGCCTTGGGCACGGTGAAGGTGTGCCCGTACCGCTGGTTGAAACGCACCGCCAGATCGCGCGTCAGCTCCACGTGCTGCCGCTGGTCCTCCCCGACCGGCACCTCCTGGGTCTCGTACGCCAGGATGTCGGCGGCCATCAGCACGGGATAGGTGAGCAGCGACAGCCGGACGCCCTCCCCGGAGGCCTGCGCCTTCGCCGCCTTCTCCTTGTACTGGATCATCCGCCGTAGTTCCCCGTCGGTGGCGGTGCACTCCAGGAGGTACGCCAGCCGCGTGTGCTCGTCGACGTGACTCTGCACGAAGAGCGTGCACCGCTGCGGATCCAGCCCGGCGGCGAGCAGCAGCGTCGCCGCCTGCCGGCTCAGCCTCCGCACGCGCGCCGGCTCGTGTTCGACGGTCAGCGCATGGAGGTCGACGACGCAGAACAGCGCCTCGTCCGGCTCCTGGTCGGTGGCGACCCACTGCCGTACGGCCCCCAGGTAGTTCCCCAGCGTCAGATGACCTGTCGGCTTGACCCCGCTGAAGATCCTCGTCATGTCCTGCTCTCCCTGTGTGTGGTGTGAGTGGTCTCGGGGCCACCGCGTCGGGCGACCGAGCCACTCCCGGGAGGGGAGAAACAAGAACGGCCGCCGTAGCGGCGGCCGTGAGCGCATGCGTGCTCGCGTGGAAGGTCGGCCGCCGTCAGGCGGCCCACCAGCGAAGGCTGGGCGTGAGCACATGCGTAGTCATGGGCCCAGGGTAGAGGGCCGGGGAGGAGGACGGGGCGGGTTTCGGGAGGCCGCGCGTCGCCGGTCAGCCGGGGGTTGACACAGGTGTGCCCGATCCGTAAGGTTCTTCGAGTTGTCCGAAGTGAGCGCTGACCTCGGTCGGTCCCCGGACAGCCATCCCGCACTACACATTCGAACGAACGACGCACTCCGTCGTCTTGTTTTCATGCGTATTTGCGAATGAGGAATCCGCGTCCGAGGACGCCGCCGCCGATTAGGTTCGGGGGCAGGGAATCCGCTACTGTCTCACTCGCCGAAGGGGCCAAACAGCCCCGAGGCAAAGCCCGCTGACCGGGAGTCAGGCCCGAAAGGATCTGATAGAGTCGGAATCGCCGGAAAGGGAAAGCGCGAAAGCGGCTGGAACTGGAAAGCGCCGAGGAAGTCAGGCCCGAAAGAGTCTGATAGAGTCGGAAACGCAAGAACACAGCAAGAACGCAGAACGAAAGCCCGGAGGAAAGCCCGCGAGGGTGAGTACGAAGGAAGCGTCCGTTCCTTGAGAACTCAACAGCGTGCCAAAAATCAACGCCAGA